>JBOHNL010000005.1:0-876308 GCA_050730655.1 Phycisphaerales bacterium | reverse complement strand
CGAACTCGACGACAAATCCCACACCCGCGAAGACCGCCAGCAACGCGACGACTTCGTCAACCGCGCCCTCCAAGCCGCCGGCATCCCCCTCCTCCGAATCCCCGCCGCCTCAACCTACAACCCCGCCGCCCTCGAACAGCTCATCCGCGCCGCAATCAATCCAGTTTCGAATTAATTTCCCCCGCTTCTTCTCCGTCGGAAAGAGCCGCAGAGAAAACCCGCAAGGTTGTCTCTGCATCCGCAACTGCTTTCTATTTTTCCGGCACCTCATACCTCATCAAAAGCGTCGACGGCATCGGCGGATACTCCACCCGGCACCTGAAAATGTTGAACTCCTTCGCCTTCCACCCCGCTCGCTCACACACGTACTCCGCCATTTTCAAATACTGCGGCACTTCCAGCGTCTGCGCCCGCGCCGGATCTCGACCAAGATTCTGCACATTCACTCTGATCGGCAGCTGATACCGCTCGTCGTCCAGCATCTCCATCGATCCCATCGCCGCGATGTCGTCATAGAAAACAAACGCCCGGGGCGACACTTTCTCATACGCGCTCTCGTGCATGTGCAAATCGAGAATCATCGTCTCTGTCGGAATCTTCACCCCCACCGCCAGCGCGCCATAGGGATTCGCCTCATCGCGGTACCGCGGAAACCGCCCGCGCGCCAGTTGCCCACGCACATACGAGATCGAGTGCTTGAGCCCGAGCCCCGAACTCGTCACTTCGTACTTCACTTCATCCGGCCGCGATGGCAGCACCCGCAACTTCGGCAGCGGCTTGGTCGAAAACTCGCTCACAATTCCAAATCCCGGCTCCATCGCGTTGCTCGAGTCGAGCGCTTCCAGCTTCGGCTTCTTCCCGTCCGACGGATTCCCCTTCATGTCCTGCCAGCGAATCGTGTGCACGGGCAGCACCGCCCGCTCACGAAGCTGCCGCAGGTTGAAAAACCCCGCGATCGTCGCCATGTCCAGGTTTGCCGGGTCTTTCCCCGGCGCGAGAAAGTGCGCGCTGTAATGCACCGCGAGTTCCACACCTCGCCCATGCCGCGCCGCGCGAAACGCCGCCCGCCTCTGATTCAAGTCAAACGTCTCGTAGTCCTGCGTCGCACGTCCCACCAGCATCGTGTCCAGCGTCGCGCGATCGCCCGCGTGCGCCTCAATCAGCCGCTTGAAGTCATCAATCGCTTCCGACAACCGCGCCGTCGTCTTCGCCGGCACGCCCGTCTTCCCGACCGCGCGAAGCAATCCGTTCAGCGCTTCGCCACCTGGCAGTAACTGAGCCGCGGCATACAGATCCTCGTCCTCAACCAGCCGCATCATCCGCCACACCAATTTCTTGTCTCCCCCCGGCAGAAACGGTTCCTCTCCACTTCGCCCGGTGCGTCTGGGGAGCGCCAAAAGCACGTCGGTGAACGCCGAGCGAAGCCCCTGAAGAACCCGCTCAGCATCCTGCTCGAAACTGATAGTCAATTTTGCCATTTGGTGCTGCAATATAAGGCATCGGTGCTTGATTGCCATCTCTCAAATGAAAATTCCTAGGAATTTTCCTTGACGAATTGAAATCCCCCGATATCTTGGGCCAACATTGATCGACGCAAGTCGTATTCCAATCACGCAACAGGAGGATTCCGCATGTTTTCCGTTCGCCCCACCCGTTCTTCGGCCGCCACTCTCTCACTTGCCGCGATTGCATTTGCCGCGAGCCCGCTCCACGCAGCAATCGTCACCGGCACCATCGAAGAACGCGTCGCGCCGATGAACGGATATTTCATCCGCACCATCGGCGATGGAGTCAACAACGTCCAGATCTTCCTCAACTTCGGCTATTACAACCCGACAAATCGCGCTCTCGGCTTCAACGCACGCTACTCGGGCTTCAGCCAGGAATCCCCCGGCGATGAATGGACGAATACCGATATCGCCTTCGTCCCCAACGTCCTCGATCCGTCCCAGCTCGGCGACGTCTCTCAACTCACCTTCACGTCCTTTGCGCTCGATGAATACGTCATGGCGGCCGCCTGGTCCGCGGCACATCCCAATCCGGCTGTCCCCACCGGCCTCGTCGTCCACCGCAACGTCGACACAGGTCACTACGCCGTCGTGCGCCTCAACGACATGTGGGGCTTCCAGAACCAGGCCGTCCAAGGTTCAATGGCCAACCTCACCTGGTGGTTCCAGACCGACGGCACCGCCAACTTCTCATCCGTCCCCGGCCCCGCCGGCATCACAACATTCGCGTTCGCGAGCCTCGCCGCCGCCCGCCGTCGCCGCGCCTAAGTCGCGCGTTCCAATTCAACCGACCGCGCCACGACTCGCCGCTCAGAGCGAGTCGTGTATTTTTTTTGCAGTGGACGCGCGCGGAGCGGGTGGCGGGTGGCATTAACCTTGAACATCACGGTGCGCCGTGCCGCTGATCTCCAGTTCCTCCGGAGATCAGTGTGCCTTTCTCCGGAGTTTTGTCTGCCTTTCTCCGCCGGAAAGAGCCGCAGAAAAAAAACCCAGGGTTGTCTCTGCATCCGCGCCTCCGCTTGGTGCGACCGCTCCGCCCGCTTTCGAGTAGTCTTCCGGCAGACTCAAATGGCCAACTCGACCATGGACTCTGTCACCCCCACACCTGCCGACGAACTCTCCGTCGAGTTCAACCACACAGCCGACGACTATCTCGCGATGGTGCGAGACATGTTTCTGAACGAGCCGGCGCACCTCTCCAATTTGATCAAGCAGAGCAAGCAGGCTCGTAAGTTCGCGCTCTTTGTGCTCGGGATCGCCGGATTGCTCGTCTACCCCGCTTGGCAACTGCTTTCCCTAAAAGCGACTGGCCAGTATCTGGTCCCTGGCGTGATTGTCCTGCTTATTGCCATTTCGAACATGATTTGGAAACAAGTCAAGACTCCTCGAATGATGACAGAGTTGCACGTCTCGGCTTTTCGCGAACGAATCAAACAAGGCACTCTGCGCCCGCTGTTCGGCAACCGAACAGTCCGGCTTAATCGCGTTGGAATGCAACTCACGACCGACGTCATTCGCGAACTGATTCGGTGGGACGCGATTTCACGCGTCGTGGAAGATCCCGCGTACATCTTCATCTTCATCTTCGCCCATCACAACGAAGGCTGGGCAATCCCCAAATCCGCCTTCCCATCTCCCGAAGAAGCGACCCGATTCATTTCGTATGCCCGTGCCTGGCACGAGAGTTCCGCCGGATCAATGAAATCACGTCTCGCCGATAGCGACGAACTCTGCTTCGCCTGCGGCTACAACCTGCGCGGCAGCGACGGCCAACTTTGCCCGGAATGCGGCGTGCGCCTTCTGCTCTCTCAACAGAAGAGCGAACTGCAGCAGGCTTCGTCCGATGCGGGCAGCAAAGACGTGAGACGTGTAGGTGAGGTTGGGGGGACGCCTTAACACTCGCCGCCACCCCAGTGCGGACTCCTATCCCGAATTCAGGACACCGACCTCCGATCTCCTTCCTCCACCTCAACTTACAAAAAATCCGTCAACCTACCCAAAACCATCTTGAATTGTACGGAAGTTGTTTGGTAAACTAATCTCCATGGTTGCCCACAACAAAAACAACTTCTCCAAACCCTATCGCAATCCCCGCATCGCCAAGCAGAAAGACGAGGTCAACCCACTCTGGGAAACCGACCTCATCTGCGATCTCGCCAATCCCGCAAACTCACTCGAAAACCTCTGCGCCGCAATGGGCATCTCGCTCGAGGCCCTTTCTCTCTGGATGGCACGTCCCGATGTCGCCGCCCGCCTCGATCTCATGCAGACCACAGCCATGAACCGCGCGCGATTCATCGGCCGCCTCACGCTCCCCACCGCCGCGCAGTCCGCCGCCAACATCATAAACGCCCACAAATCGCGACCCCAAAAACCAACCATCGACGCCGCCTTCGATTCCGATCTCCACCGCGCCAACGAAACCATGCTCAAGGCCGCCGGCTTCCTCCAGCGCCTCACCGCCGAACCCGCACCCAAAAGTGCACGCAAATCCCGAGCCCCTTCCCAAATCAAAGATTCGCCCAAAGACTTCGAGGTTGCAAGTGGCGCGGCTCAATTGAGCGTTCCTTGTGACGGCGCAGATCAGCGCCATGCCGCCGTCGCCAACGGTAACAACTCCGATTCGGCTTCGCACAAAATCGCAGATTCCAATCACCAGAACGCAACTCTCTCTCCTGCCCCGCAACGAAAGTCCGGCAAGTCGAACACACGCTCACGCCAAAACTCACCGAACCGACTCAAAAAGGCGCGAAGACCCAAATCCCCCATTGCACCAACTCTCTCCAGCAACGCGTCATCAACTCCGCCCCTGTCCGCTTTCAACCCGCGCCACACCCGCCTCATCGCGCCACATCACGCTCAGTCCCAGTCAACGGTGGCCGACCGGCCTGAACACTCCAGTTCTCGCAGTGGCCAGCGAATGAACGCAACAGTTTCTGAATCGCCCGCCTCATCGTCGACGCAGCGCTCGTCCTCCGATTGATCGTTTCCAATTCTTCCCTTTCTTTGACAATCAAATGGTTTCACGCCCCGAACAAACCCGCCCCTGCGCGCGCTCTACGCCACCACCCGAGAGCCTCATGAACAAGACTCCTGCACTCATCTCGCTCGCTGCATCGCTCGCACTGATTTCGATGCGTGCAATCTCTGAGCCCCCGCCGCAAACTCCGAATTCTGCTCCCGGTCCGACCCGCTCTCCCGCCCACACCCAAACTCAAAAACTCACCAGAACCCAAAACAGCAACCCACAATCATCCGAAGTGCGCTGCGCGGCTCAGGATCGCGCCGGTGATCTCTGGTTTGGCACGACCGGCGAGGGCGTCCATCGCTACGACGGTAAAGGTTTCATCCAGTACACCGTGCAGGACGGCCTGCCGAGCAACATTGTGTGGTCGGCGCTCGCCGACACGGACGGGCAACTCTGGTTCGGGACGGATGCGGGGCTCTGCCGCTGGAACGGCGAGCGGATGGAACTCGTTCCGCTGCCGCCGCTCAAGAGCGAAGCGCCGGGCACGCCCGTGAATCCCTCTCGATTGGCCGTCTGGAGCCTGCTTCAAGACAGCCGCGGCATCATCTGGATCGCGACCGGTGACGGAATGTTCGTCTCAAAGCGCGGCGCCATCACTCCTTTTCTGAATGATCCCGTCATCGCGAATCCGAGCAAGCTCCAGTTGAAGATGGTGGATGGGATGCTCGAAGACCGTCAAGGCAACATCTGGTTTGCGTCGGGGATGCCGCCCGGGCTGGAAGGGCTCTGCCGCTTTGACGGTGCGTCGCTCACGCAGTTCAACCCTGGTGGCCAACGTTGGATCCGCACCGTCGTCGAAGATTCCAATGGAACGCTCTGGATGGGCACCCGCAGCGGCGGCGTTTGGCGCTATGACGGCAACGAGTTCACCCCCTTCTCCGAAAAACGCGGCACAGGTTCCCCCATGCTCGTCGATCACGCCGGCAACATCTGGTTCGGAGGTGAAGAAGACAACAGCGGCCTCAACCTGTCAGGTGTCTGGCGATACGACGGTAAGACGTTCGAAAATTTCAAAATCGGAAACGGCTTCGGCGGCTACGGCTGCTGGTCCATCACTCAGGACCGGAACGGCAACATCTGGATGGGCACCAGGAACACCGGGCTTTATCGATTCGATGGGAAGGGGTTGATTTACCTTTCGGAGTAGCCGCGTGGCGTGGCATCACAACTACCTCGTGTCCACCGGGTGGTCACTGAATATGGCGCGGTGAACCTGTTCGGCAAGACGCTCCGCGAGCGGGGCGAGGCGCTGCTCACGATCGCGCATCCAGACTTCCGCGCGGAACTCGCGCGCAAGATCAACGCGACTCGCCATTTTGCGATCACTCTCCAGGACCCCTAGAGGTTCGTAGTCATCGATGCACCGATTGTGAACGTCGATGGGTTTCGTGCAGGCGCGGATTCAGATTGCGAGAATCGACCTGAAGGGGCTTGTGTCACGCGGATGAGCGGGGCGGGGTTCGGCAGATCGAATTCTTCGGTGATTTTGCCTGAAGTTTTGCGTGGCCCGTTTCATTCGACGCCGCAGCGAGTAGGCTGGCGTGGATCATCCGATTCTCTCGCGGGTGCGAAGAGGGGGAAACATGTTGAGACTGCAAACGCGTGCGCGGACTTTGGGGCTTGCGTTCTGGGCTTGCGTGCTTGGAGGAGCCGCGCCGGGAGCGCTCGGGCAGTGGACAGTCACCACCTTGCATCCAGCGGGAGGCATTTCCTCCAGGTCCAACGGTGCTGGAGTGGGCCAGCAAATGGGATACACGCAGACCGGGGCGACCGTCGGCACGTATCGCGCGAGTCTTTGGAACGGCACATCAGCGTCGTGGGTCAATCTACATCCGGCGGGCGCGGTGTATTCCATCGGATACAACGCCAGCGGCGGCTTTCAGGTTGGCGAGGTTTATACAGATGGCCTCCCGCGGGCGGCGCTGTGGAGCGGAACCGCGGCATCGTGGATCAATCTTCACCCGCTGGGCCCATCGACCTCGAGCGCGTTTGGTGTCGGCGGAGGTCAGCAGGTCGGCAGCACTTCGCTCGGCGGAGCGAACGCCGCGCTCTGGAGCGGGTCGGCGGCTTCCTGGGTCAATCTGAATCCCCCTCCGACGGACGGATACAACCACAGTTCCGAGGCGTACGCGGTCCAGGGGGGAAAGCAGGTTGGGTATTTCGTGGCCGTCGGCGGCGTGCTCAGCGCCGCGATGTGGAGCGGCAGCGCGGCTTCGATTATGAACCTGCATCCTGCGGGAAACGTGTCTTCGATTGCATATGGCGTCGAGGGGAACACGCAGGTTGGTGTCGTACGCGTGGCCGATTCCACTACCCACGCGAGCCTGTGGCACGGCACCGCGGCGTCCTGGGTTGATCTTCACCCCGCCAACGCGACCAGCTCGCGCGCGTCGGATGTACAGAACGGGGTGATCGTCGGCTACGCCGATATCGCCGGCAAAAGACGCGCAAGTCTCTGGACCGGAACCGCGACATCGTGGGTTGATCTTTCGGTGTTTCTGCCTGCCCCGTACACGCGTTCGGAAGCCGGGGGAATCTGGACGGATGGAACCAAGACGTATGTCGCGGGCTACGCATTTAACGCGACCGCCGGCCGCGACGAGGCGGTCCTCTGGACACGAGGAGCTGCATGCACGGGAGATCTCAACGGCGACGGACTCGTTGACGACACGGACTTCCAACAGTTTGTGGTTGCGTACAACATCCTTGATTGCACCGACCCCACCATGGCAGCAGGCTGCCCATCGGATTTCAACGGAGACGGCCTGGTGGATGATGCCGATTTCACCCTGTTTGTCATTGCATACAACGCGCTGATCTGCCCGTAACTCATCGAGTTTCTCGCGATTGACGAGCGTCTACGAAACGCCGCCCGGTCTCGTACTTGCGAGGCCGGGCGTGCATTGAACCTGGACTTTGGCGTGCTATTCGCGCGGACCGAATCGGAGCGTGGGCTTACGGGCAGAGCAGTGCGTCGTACGCAGCCACGAAAATGCTGAAGTCTGCATCGTCGGTGACATCGTCCTCGTTCAGATCGCCGTTCGTATCCTCGAGATTGTTGTACGCAACGACGAAGACTAGAAAATCGGCATCGTCAACCTGACCGTCGTGATTGAAATCGGCGGGGCATGCGCTGGCGAGGTGGATGACCTGTTCACCGATGCCCGTGATCTTGGTGACCTTCCATGCGCGGTCGGAAGGAAGATCAAGCGTCGTGAAATTTCCCGTGATGGACGGCGCGCTGATTAGATCGAACGACGCGCCGGACGGGATCGTGGAGCCTGCGGGAATCCGAACGCGAAGTGTGCCGCCGAGAGCGACCGGGCCCTGGCTGACAATCTGACCGGAATTCGCTGGTGAAAAGAGGTCGAGTCTCACAATGCCGGTCGCCTGGTTCGTGAATGAACGGGTGTTGTAAATCAGCATGCGGCCGCGCGCGTTTTCCGTGCCTGCCTGGAACGTGCCCGCATTGACGACCGGGACGTAAATCGTGCCTGTCCCGAGCAGCGTAAATCCCGAAGAGATTGTGGCGACCGGGGAGGTGATGCCGGCGCCGGCGGAAAGTGCGGACTGCGATTCGGAGCCAATCTCCGCGCCGAGCAGAATGCTGCCTCCACCCGTGAAGCTGGTGTTGGTTCCGAGGCCGATGTTTGCGGTTCGCCCGTTGGGGAACGCCGAAAGCCGGCCGGCGATAGTGGCCGCGCGAACGACGCCATCGTGGTTAAAAGTGATGCGGGGGAAATCGCCGGTTTGTACATCACCATAGAGCGTGACGCCATTGAGTGAATTGTTGCCGTCGAAGATGACCTTGCCTCCGTTTTCCGAACCGACGGCGCCGCCGGTGATCTCGGCGGTGTCGAGCACAAGCGTGGACGTATCGGCGCGGATCTCACCAAACGCGCCTTGCACAATGGTGTTAGTCACATTCCAATGCAGGTCGCCACCGGCTGCTTCGATCAGACCGCCGTTGGAGACCGGGCCGCTCGACAGCATCTCCAGATTCTTTCCCGGGATGTCGGCGGTAATGACGCCGTTGTTCTTGAATGAACCCGAGATGTAGCCTCTACCGCGGATGGTGAGGTTTGGCCCGATGGTCGTGCCCCCGGCGGTGTTGAGCGCGAGTTGGGCGATAGCTTCCGACGGCGAACCGAATGAAGCGCCGTCCAGCTCGATCTGACCCGAACCACCGAGCGAGTCTCCGCTGATTTGCGCGATCGCGCTATACAAGCTTATGGGATTGGAAACCCGCAGAGTGCCATCGATCGTGAGATTGGCGTATGCGACAATGCGCCCGTCCCGGGTATAGACGGTCGCATCGGGATTGGAGATCGTGAGATTGCGCACGGAAAAAACGTCAAGGAGAAAAACGGTGTACACCCCGGGCACACCGATGACCACATCGGTGTTGATGCTGTTGGGCACGGACTGCGGATTCCAGTTTGTGGCATCCACCCAATGGCCGCCGTTCGTGTTGTTCCACGAGGACTGCGCGGCCGCCCCAGTCGCGAGCCCCGCCACTACCGCCAAGGAACACGCGCGAATCGAAATGAGAAGCATGATCGCCGCCTTTCAGGAACTATGCCGCCGGATTCTGCGAGATTCGACGCCGAGTCGCGCGATCCAAATGGGCCTGCGACGTCTGGGCGGCCAGAGGCCGCAAATTCTGCGGGGCCGATGAAAAAAACCGCGAACTAACCTGATCTCCGTTCTGCGCAAGCCCGAATCGCTGTACTGCCCCAAGCCCCACGAAACTACGTACGCACGCGGCAGTATTCTGGTAGCAAACGCAGGCGTGCGTGGTGTCTTGTTCCATCTAAGCTACACCTCACTGCAGGGACGAAACGTGCGCGTGCCGCCGGCGATCAACCGCACCATTGTGGTTCTGTCGGGTGCTCGCGGTGGCGCTGCGGGGTGCACATTCCGCGTTCCTGCCATCTGCACAACGCCGATTCGTTGCCGACGCGCTCCGCGAGACGTTTCGCAAATGCTTAATCCAACCGCGCGCTCTGACTCGAAATGCCGGAGCAACGTAGGGTTGGTTTTGCAACGCAGCTCCCCGGAACGGCCGTGCGTTTCAAGCTTGGGCGGATAGTTGTGCATTATGGACAAACCATTCACTCCAACTCTGTCTTCGTAGTACTGCGCGGCAAATTTGGACCGTGCCATTGACGTTGCATCGGACGTCCGACTTTTTTATTGACTTGTGTCTCGCGGCACCGTCGAGCTGGTTGTTCGACTTTCACTAATTCCGCACCAAGGGGATGTGGACGCATTTAAAGTCGACGTCGGTCGAAATACTCTTAAGTCCTTGCATCAACCGAAGTTCAATGTTGAGTTCTGCATATCGAACAAAAGTTATTCACATTTTTGTTTACAGCAAGCATTCTGCTTGACAAAGTTGGTCGTGCGCGATCAACTACGCACCTCGGATGGGGCAACGCACCACCAACTTTGGGATGGCGGCACACGCTTGAGATTGATCGATTCGCCGGAATCCGCTCACTGACAAACACGCTGAACTGGGCACACCTGGACGTCGAGCGATTCGGTCGAGGAGGAGGTGCCTAGTTCAACAACTCGAAAGCCCTGAGCGATTGCTCCGGGAGGCTTGTATTTTCATCCCCTTTTCGAAGGAGAACCTCTTGCGTCAACATGCAATTTCGGGCTGTTTCCTGGCGATGCTTCTCGCCTCGGGCCAAGCGTTTGGCCGGCAGGAGTACGGTGGAATCCTGCCGGATACCGACATGGCAACGGTCAAAATTTGGAGCCAGGCGCCCCTATTGTCAACCGCACTGTCGGACCCGCGGTTTAAACAGACGATGAGATGGTCGATCCGCGCTCACAACGGGTATTACCCGCGAGGCGCTGTGGGAATCGCCGACGGCTTCATCTATGAAATTCAGCACCGCTCTCTGACCGCCGGCAATATTGCGCTGACGATCATTGACGTCTCCGTCGGCAACATTTTCTTCGATGCTGACAATTTTGATGCGTACAACGTTTCAGACCGCACACCGGCTCTTTTCGCCCACGAAGAAGATCGACTTTTTCCGAACGTTTTAGACAGCGGAATGGCCAGAAAACGTACACCGTGGATGATCCATGGAATTGCCGAGGGGACGGCATGGATGCAGGCGTTTGTCAATCGTCTGCACTGCAGCGTCGTCAATGAAACCATCCCCGCGCCGAATCGTTTCCTCTTTGACGACGAGCCCTCGGACATTCTTGCGGAAGCGAGCACCGTTGACGACGCCCTGAACCTTGGGCCAGACAAAATTCAGAATGTCGTCGACTACTGGCAGAACCTGAGAGATGATGATCGTTTCGACAGCGAACCCGTGCCGGGATTTGGCACACAAACGCTTGCAGACCTCTGGGATTTAGCGTTGCTTGCTGAGATTGGGCCGCCGTACGTGCCCGCGAACGCGAGTCCTCCCGAATATTTCAGCACACACTATCCGGGCGGCACCGAAGCAAATGCACGCTGGGTGGTCTGGTTCCGCAACCTCATGCGTCAGGCGGAAGCGGGCGCGATGCAGACCGCGTTTTACGACACTATTCATGACAAGTTCCCCAGCGCCAAGTGTTCCGACTACGACCGCTCCATACGACTCGACGGTGTAGGAACCAACAAGTACATCAGCGGCAACCAAAACGGTGCCGACGGCATTTACTATGCGTGGGACGGATTCGGCGACCTTCAAGCGCCCTGTCTCTATCCCCAGGCCGGACCCTATTTCTACGACACGGCCTATTGCCCTGACCCCTACGCGCGTATCAACGATACCGGAAACAATCTCGATTGGTGTCCGTACGAACCAATTGGTATTTTTTCATCGCGCATCAATCGCTATACCCTCGACGCGATCGCACGATCTTCGAGCGGCGCGCACAAGAGCACTCTGGCTCCGTGGGTACAGCTTCCGGGCCAGGGGAGCTTCTTTAGCGGCTCCGATCCTTGGGTGGTGGGATGCGGAGAGTACGTTGAGTCTACCCGTTTCTACGGCACGCACGGCGCCGGAATCTACCACTACCCGAGTGTCGCCGATGTGCGTCGCACGCTTGCTCAGGTGCGTGCGCACGGTTCGTGCGAGTTCAATATCTGGAACAACGACAATTTTGGGCTTAATCCGAACGACTTCTCCGAACCTGCAAAAACAGACGTCACATACCTCAACGACCAAGTCCACCCTCAGCACAACTACTCGTGGTCGCGAATGCAAAGCCTAATCGATCAAGTTTGGGCTTTCAACGTGTATTCGGCCCATGTTTCAGCGGGAACGGCGGAAAGCACCAGCGGCACAGTGCACCGGCTTGCCGAGGACGTCGGAGATTACCTCACGATTCAGCGTGCGACTTCCGGCACGTACGGAAGCGATGTTCAGACGACACTGCTCAACGCGTACGCGACAGTGCACGTCACCACACCGAGCCGTCTGCGCGTCAATGTCGAAGTCGCTTCGACGACCGACGCCACCTTGCTCGTCTGGATCAAGAACTTTAATACCAATTCTTGGGAGTCGGTCAATCTGGATCCAACCGAAATGACGACGACTGCGGCGCAGATATTCCATGGAACGAATGCGAATACCGGAGTATCCGCTGTCCCAGGTCCGACGAAGCGGGTCAGCGCTCCGATCGAAGTCACCTCCGACAACTTCGGCACCATGGGCGAGGTGATCATTCGGACTGCAACACAGGAAATCGGAACGTCCACAGGAACCAAATACGACTACTACGATTTGGTTCAGGTGATTGTCGAAGACGACGACGATTTCCTGCCAGGCGATTTGAACCTGGACGGCGTCGTTAACTGTGACGATGTTACTTTGTGGACACACATCTACGCCGCCGCAACGGAGCATCCCGCGATTTTCTCGCTCGCCGATGTCAATCGGGATGGCGCCGTGAACGCGACTGACGACAATTTCGTCAAAGCTATTTGGTGCAACGCGGAACTGACGTGCACCGGTTTGACTTGTCCCTAATCGTTGCTGTCCGCCGATATCTTCGCACCCCCGGCTTTTCGGCCCGGGGTGCTTTTCATTGCGGTTCGATATTTCACGCGCCTCTCCTCAATTCCGAACGCCGCCCTGTCGTCCGCTTCACACGTGAAAACCCGTCTTTAACCAGTGCGAATCTCCGCTAGAATGAGCAATTCCCGCGTTGCATCCGTCGAGATACGCGTACTAAGTGACAATGATTGGCCGCCAAGCACGCCCGAGAATAACGGTCCCAAATGCAATCAAAACGCGATAATTTGTTGCTGAATCCAAGTGAACGGATCGTCGTTCTCGGCGGGATTGCCGGGTTGCTTCTCTGTCTGATGCCACCCGCTACGGGTGCCCGCGCTGCTGACAGTCCAGTGATGCTCCAGTGGTTCGAGTGCAAGTGGAGCGACATGGAGAAGAAGGTCCCGGACTGGTTCGTCGCGGGATACGGCGCGGTCTGGCTGCCGCCGCCGTCGAGGTGTTTGGATGCGACTTCGACGGGATACGACCCGTTTGACAAGTTCGACTTTGGCTCGCCAGCGTCCCCCACTGTCTACGGCACGGTGAGCTACTTTGACGCGAATCGCGCCGAATTGCAGCGCGCCAACGGGCTGGTTTATGTCGACGGCGTCTACAACCACTGCGGCGTCCGGGACGCGTCTTCCAACTTCCAGCAGAACGGTGGCTGGCCCGGATTCTGGATATCGCCGAATCCGGGCTTCACAACCAAGCAGGCAGCCGACAACTGGGGCGACTTTCACAACGGAAATGCTTCAGGCTATCTGCAGGGCCTCGATCCGGGCGGCGCGAACTTTGATGTCTACAAGGGCGACATCTTCAACCTGATCGATATCGCGCAGGAATCGAACAACCTGTTCATTCGACATCCGGTCGCCGCGGGCAACTCGAACAACATCCCGGGCGGGACGCTGTACAACCAGCCGAATCCGAGCAACGCGCAGCTCTACTCCAACGGCGCTCTGGCGGGAACAGCGGTCAACAACCCGGGCACTCTTCGAACGCCGGGTGCGCTCAACTTCACGTTCTATCCGTATGACGGGATGAACGGGACGCCGACTGCGGAGAATGCCGCGGGGCTGTTGAGGCGCTGGACGCAGTGGATGCTCGATGTTCGCAAGGTCGATGGCTTCCGCCTCGATTCGATCGGAAACACGCCGCCGTCGTTCTGGGATCAGAGCTTTGACTCGGTGTTGTCGAACCGGCGTGTGACTCCGGATGGTCGCCACGTCACGGCCTTCAGCTTCGGAGAGTCGTTCGGGTCGAATACATCGACGTACGCGAACTACATCCGCAAGGCGAACAACAACACGCGAGCCGGCGACACGTTCGGCAATCGCGACTGCCTCGACCTCAACGGCGCGAGCGCGCTGCGCGATCTTTTAAACGCGGGGGGAGTCGGAAACTGGAGCACCGTGCTCGCGGCACATCTCGACAACGCGGACGGATTCAATGACGGCACGCTGGGCGTCAATCACATCTTCAGCCACGACCAGGGGGCCGGAAGCCAGGCCGGCAATCCACCTGCGTATCCATCTGCACAGGCGCAGGGGATGTACGCGCACGCGTACCTGCTTACGCGTCCGGGCGCAGCGGACATCTATCACAACGCGCGTGGCGTGATTCACAACGGCATTTGGCCCCGACAGGGAATGCCGACGGCGCTGGGTTTCAATACCGACCCATCGGTGAACGCCCCGGATGCAACGCTCACGACGCTCGTGCAGATCCACAACTGGGTGGCGCGAGGACAGTTCAACGTCATCAACGGCACCGATCCGAGCAATCAGAGTCAGACGGACTTTTTGATCTACGAGCGGCGGTCCGACATCGGGAGCGGCGTGCAGGATGGCAACTGCCTCGTTGCCGCGGACGCTCGATACGACGCCGGGACCGACACGCGCACCGTGCGTACGAGTTTTCCCAACGGCACGCGGCTGCTCGAACTCACGGGCAATGCGGCGAACCCGACCGTGAACGGCGGCGCATCGATTCCGACGGTGCTTACAACTGCGAACAACACGGTGAACGGCGTGACGACTCCGGGCTGGGTTTCGATTACCTGCCCGCGAAACACAACCGGCACAACGACGCACAACAAGGGCTACCTGATCTACGCGCCGGCGATTCCGAGCGGCACGGTTGCGCTTACCAATGTCGCGTCCACGATCGCGGCGGACACGGCATTTATCCCGACGTACCGCCGGCGCATGACGCCGATTCAGGTCATCACTGCGGACAACTTCCAGATCCAACTCACCACAACGAACGGCGACACGGGCATCATCGGGCAGGCCGGCGCGAACAACAACGCCGACGGCAACGCGATTTTCATGATCGATCAGGGTTTTAGGGACTGGAACGCGAACGGCGCGGTCGACTTCCCGTACACCGACGCGGTCGTGCCGGGCTACGAGAACTTCCGTACCGTCAGCAATCCGCTCGCTGGCAAGGGTCAATTTGTCACCCAGGGTCACTACGCACAGGCGATCGACGCCACGCAGCTCGATGAAGGCATCCACTATTTGTCGGTGATTGCGTTCCGCAATCGCAATTCAAATCAGGCCCCGCTCTTCCGCGAATTTCGTCAGGTGTTCTACATCGATCGTTCGCCCCCCACCGCCGTCATCACAAACGTGCCGACCAGTCCCTCGCAGAATCCGAGCTACACGTTTCAGGTGCTTGCAGGCGATCGCACCGTCACTCGCACGCACGTCATCCAGAATCTGGCGACCAACGCCGATCCGGTTGGTTCGAGCAACTCGTTCAACCAGTGCGCACAGAGCGATCGCTTCACCTATTCGCGTGCAGTCAATCTCACCAACGGGCCAAACCGCATCACGCTCGTCGCGTTCGAGCTCTCGGGAAATTGCTCGGTGGCCGAATACAACGTCAATTACTTCCCGACCTGTGCCGGCGACTTCAACTCCGACGGCGTCGTGGACGACTCCGACTTTGTCCTGTTCGCCGAGTACTACAACGCCTTGGTCGATCCGCGGGGCGATCTCAACGGTGACTCGCTGACCGATGACAGCGATTTCGTGATCTTCGCGAGCGCGTACGACACGCTCGTCTGCCCCTGATTCTCATTCAAAATTCACTTTGCTCCGCCGCCTCTCCCATGTACACTCACGCGCGGGTTCGACTTTCACCGATTCGCACGCTCGGAGTCCGGCCATGCGCTCGTTCGCCTCTGCACTCGCTCTCTCGTTCGCTTCCCACGCCATTGGCGCGCCCGTTCAGTGGCCTGCCGGTTCCGGGGGGAACAACCACTACTACGAGCGCGTCGACCAAATCAATCTCACATTTGCCGCGGCAAAGAACGCCGCGGCGGCGCGTTCGTTTGCCGGTCTTCCCGGGCGCTTGCTGATTCTCGAGACCGCCAACTACAGCGCCGAACTCAATTTCGTATTCGACAATGTCTACGCGCCCGGCGTGGTTTCCGAACGCATGTACTGGGCCGGCGCGATTCTTCCCGCTGCAACCAACACTTGGGCATGGATCGATGGTTCATCAATACCCGCAAGCCCCGGGTGGAGCGTTGACCACTTTGAAGGCCCCGGTGACGAAGGGGGCGGGTTCTTCCGCACGAGCAGTCGCACGCTCTGGGATTACATCGTCACCAACAGCTCGAATCTGGTGAGCGGCTACATCGTCGAATACGCCGGCGCAACTTGCCCCGGTGATTTCAATGGTGACGGGCTGGTGGACGACGCGGACTTTTCAATCTTCATCGTGTCGTACAACGCGCTTGTGATACCGCCCGCCAATCCGATCTGCGATCTCAATTCCGATGATCTTGTGGACGACGCGGACTTCTCAATCTTCGCTGTCGCGTACAACAACCTCTTGTGCCCCTGACAACCTACGCGTTGTCGAATGTACGGAAATTGATCGCAACATTCACGGCAGAAATGCTCCGCTCGGTCCGGTTCCGTACGGATCCGGGTCGAAAAGCGCTTGCCATTTCACGTTGCATGGATAGGCTGGCGAAAAAGTGAGGGCATGATGACGACTCCTTTGTTTCGTTCTGCAATCGACGCGGTGCGGTCAATTCTCTGCGTGGCGATGGTGCTGATCACGCCGCGGGTGTTCGCGCAGCCACTCCTCATCACCTTCGAGCAGGTCCCCGGGATGGGAAACTCGCCGGGCGCCACGATCCCCGCCCCTTCTCGTCTTTCTGATTTCTATCTCGCATCACACGGCGTGCGGTTTTCTTCCGGTTCACCCTTTGTCGCTGTCGTGATTCACGGCGGGAACACTCCCAGCGGCGTCCAGGTCATCGGCGGGTCAACTGCTACAGGCGCGCTGACCTATCAGAGCTCCAATCCGATCGATGCCGCGTTCTTCGATTCAACGGGCACAGTCCCGTATGTCGTTTCAACGGTCTCGATACGGGGCGATCTGCAGCCGATCGCGGGAACGAAAACACTCGAGGCGTTCGACCTGAACGGTAATTTGATCAGACGCGTCACCGAACAGGACAGTTTTCCCAATCCGCTCGCGATTGCCGCACCCGGTATCCATCGCATCCGCATGTACTCAAGCAGCGCGACCGTCGGGTTCGACGACCTCCGATTCGATACTCCCGCCGGTGCGGGCTGTCCCGCCGATCTGAATCACGACGGCATCGTGGAAGACGCCGACTTCACACTGTTCGTCTTCGCTTACAACATTCTCGACTGCGCGGATCCATCTATGTCCGCCGGTTGCCCGGCCGACTTCAACGGGGATGCACTCGTGGACGACTCGGACTTCAGCATCTTCGTCGTCGCGTACAACAACCTGCTCTGCCCGTAGGCGTGCGCCCGCTCGAAATCTCTTCTACTGTTGGGCATGAACGTCTTCGACAAAGTCCGTGCGACCGCCAAAGACCTTCGCGCCGGCCGCGGCAATGCCGCCGAATCGTGGGCACTTGCCTCGCGCCTGCTTGAACGATTGACCAACGACGGCGCACGCATTCAGCAGGTGATCCAAGGTCGGGATCTCGACGGGCTCGATGCGCTCATCAACGCGATTGATGGCGTTGTTACGGCCGCCGCCGAAGCACCCGTACAGGAATTTCCAGCGAACGATCTCGACGCGGCACACCGCGCGTTCCACAAACGCATCAAGGTCAGCCGCCTCGCGGACGAATCACGACTCGGTGGGAGATACACCTCCGGGGGGCGCCACTCCAACATCGATGCGATCCAGCCGCCCGACGGATTTCCCGACGCGATCTGGCAGGCGCTGGTGCGCTCGGGGAAACTCAAAGACATGGGCGGAGGATTCTTCAGCGAGGCGTAAGTCGCAACCGTGTTGATCATGGCTGCGATGCGGCCTGTTGCTCCGCCGCCTGCATCTCTTTTCCGACCGCGGGTTCCGCCAGCCGACCGAACACGCGCTGACAGGCGAAGAAATTTCTGCCCATCACCGGAATGGTGATAAACCCCTTCTTCTCTTCCGCCGCTGATGAGATCGAGAATTGGCCGTTCTTGTACCACATCGCGCCCATTTCGTTCCACGGAACCAGGGTGCCTTTTTTCTTTCCCCTGGCCGGAACGAGCCCGTCTGACTTCAACTTTGCGCAGCCGCACCAGTCGACTTGGCCGTTCTGTGCAAGTTCCTGCTCCACCCGTTCAGCGACGTGAATCTCGATCGCCTCGCGCACCAAGTCCATTTCGTCTTCGCCCTCAAACCGCGATTTGAAGAGAATTCCCTTTTTCTTCTCCTTGTGCGTGCCGCTGTACGAAAACGTGTGGCTGTCGTCCATTTTCATTTTGAGCGTGAGAGATGTGCCCGCGTAGATGCCGTTGTGGTATTGGCGCACGAGGTTATAGATAAACCACTCGACGTCTGCGTACGGGTACTCACTCGTGCGTCTCCAGGCACGCAGAACGACCCCGCTCTCATAAAAGTCGCACGCGATCATGATCCGCCGTAGGAAGAAGTAGGCAAGACCGCCCATCAACACCGCCATGAACGCCCCGCTCGTCCACGAAGAGCCCGATGCTCCCTTTGAGGGCGGCGCCCAGATCGCAACTGCGACAAAGAGAAGCGCGAACAACGCCAGCATGCACGCTGACGCGAATCGCCAGAGAAATGCCCACCCTTCGAAGCCGCGGCTCGTCAGCAGTTCGCCAAAGTCGGCCGTGGGCGCCGCGCATCTCGGCTGCTGATCTCGAATCGCCTTCGCATTTTCGCTCGCCACACCGACCTCCCGGATTCTCAACTCGACTGTCAATTGCCGGCCACGAACACGCCTCGCGAAGTTCGCGGCAATATTGCTTCGGCAGAATATCGGCTTTTTTCCCCGAGAACTCGCTTGATCAAAGTTCTAAGTTTTCAGGCAATCGCCGGGGGGAGCAGGCGACGGATCTACTTGCAAATCACAGGTTTGCGCATTCCGCTCGATTCGCGGACCGCCAACCGCCTCTTCGAATGCCGCGGCAGCGACGGACTCTGGGCTCTGGAACCTTCGCTCTGGACGCGCCATTTCTCAAGCTGCTCGTCAACGGTGACGCACGATGCGGGCGAGCACGTCAATTGCGGGCAAGATTTCGCGGCACTCCGTCGATGTTGCACTCGGAGTCGTTCCTGTTGGCATCCCCCTTTCGCCGACACGCACCACACTGATTCCACCCAAACGGGCATACCCCATCCGATTTCGCCCGAATTCATCTGAGTTTGTTCCAAAGTCCGGCTATTTGACAACCGGCGCGACTCGGGACCAGTACCCTCTCTCAGCAACCAGGCAAGGCAGACTCCGGGCGTCCTCCATGTCGAAACCTTTGGTTGACGGAGCGCCGATGCAACCTATGCCCATTCTCGAAAAAAGCAGCGGTCATACTGCGCCCACAGTACGCCAAATGCCTGCGGTCCCGTCCGGCACGGACGGTTTGCACGCACGGCGCGAACACGCGTCGCGCAAGCTCATCATCATCAACCTGCTGACTGTGATTCTTCCGTTTGTGGGCCTCGCGGCCGCGATCATTTTGCTCTGGGGGATCGCGTTCAACTGGTGGTATCTCTCGATCTTCGTGCTGATGTACGGCATCAGTGCCGCGGGCATCACCGTCGGGTTCCATCGGCTCTGCACGCACAAGTCATTCCAGACTCCAGCGGCCATGCGTTATCTCTTCGCCGTCGCCGGTTCGATGGCGGTGCAGGGCCCGGTCATCCGCTGGTGCGCCGAGCATCGCAAACATCATCAGCATTCCGATAGCGAACTCGATCCGCATTCACCTCACATGACCTTGCACGGTTCGTGGGGCGACGGCACGCGCGCGGTCCTGCGCGGCGCGTATCACGCGCACGTTGGCTGGCTCTTTGAAGCGCCGAGCAAGGGCTTGGGCAAATATTCCCGTGATTTGCGCGCCGATCGCGCCGTCGCGCTGGCGGACCGTCAATTCACGTTTTGGGTGATCATCGGCCTCATCATCCCCGCCGTGCTCGGCGGCGTCTTAACGATGAGCTGGGGCGGAGCGTTGCTCGGCTTCCTCTGGGGCGGGCTGGTGCGGGTGCTCTTCGTGCACCATGTCACTTGGAGCGTCAACTCCATCTGTCACATCTGGGGCACGCAGCCGTTTGAGAGCCACGACGAAAGCCGCAACAACGCGATCGTGGGAGTTCTCGCCATGGGCGAAGGCTGGCACAACAACCACCACGCATTCCCGACGAGCGCTCGGCATGGGCTGCGCTGGTGGGAACTTGATCTCAGCTATACGCTGATTCGCGTGCTTCAATTCGTCGGTCTGGCGAAGAACGTGCGTGTCCCGAACGCGGGGCGGATGGCGGACAAGAAGCGCACGCAAAGATAGTTTTTCCACGACACGGAATCGTGAATGACGTGCCGATCAGGTGCTTCGGGCTTCTGATTAGGGCTTCCGTACGGGCCCAAGCATCGGCGTCTTCACCGGCGCCGCGATCCCGATGAACACGACCATCCCATCGCCTCCGGGGTTGGTCTGCGGCGGCTCGGTAAGCCAGTTGTTTGCAAGCCAGACATTTCCGGATGGATCGATTGTGACGGCCGTGTTGCGAATGAGTGCATCGCTGTGGAAGCCCTGCGGGGCGATGGCTTCGCCGGTGTCGCCCCGGAAGGCAGAAACACGCTGGCCACCGAAGTTGGCGACCCAGACATTGTCGTCACCATCGACGCAGATCCCCCAGGGGATGTAGATGCCTCCGCCGGCGAAATTTCCGAGGAACGCGCCGGTCGAACTGAGCTTTGTCACCGATGCTTTCGTCAGATCGGGCAACAGCGGGCCATAGCTGAGATCGTCACCGTCGCTGCATGTGACGCAGGGGACATCCACGATCCCCGAGTTCGCGACCCAGACGTCGCCGACACTGTCGACCGCAATGCCCATCGGCGCCTTGATCTTTGAACCCGACGCTGACTGCGCCAGCAGTTGCCCGCTTAGCGAAATCAGCACGGCGGCATCATCTCGATTCAGGGAGACCCATCCATTTCCCGCGGCATCGATCGCGACGCCGAAGGGTTTTATTGCGGTCGTGACAGGGCAATCACCCGGAGTCGTGAGCGCGTTTGTCGAGAGATCGAACACCCAGTTCGTGTCGGGATTCCCGTTGGCGTAGCGGGCCACGCTGCCGCCACAGGTGTTGGCGAACCAGATGTTTCCAACCTGATCCGAAACAGTGCCTTGGGGCGCGGTGATGCACCCTTGCGTGAAGCCGCTTGGCGGGCTCAGGGGGACGCCGGATTGAGAGAGCAGGGAGGCGCTGTTTGCAGGCGGGGCGAACTCGCACGGGCAGGAGTTTCCAAAGAAGCCGAAGTTGCCGAGCCAGACGCGGCCCTGGGGATCGAGGCAGATGCCAAAGCCGGCGCCATCAACTCCCGCGGGAGTGCCGTCGTAGGGCGCGCCGGGAAAATCTTCGCCGGTGGGCGTGAGCTTGGAGACGAGGCGCCCGCCGCAGGTGGGCGCGGAGTGATCCTCCCGGAAGTCGTAGTTGTTGTTGATCCATGCGTTGCCCTGCGCATCGAACGCGGGTGCGCCGGGTCCGTCAAACTCGTGCCCGTTGCCGATGTATTTGAGTGCGATCGTCCACGTCACCGGGGCTTCTTCGAGCGCGGGGGTGTAGGGCTCGACAAAGGTTGAGACGTCGAAGAGCGCCTGGGCGTGACGCCATGAATTGTGGGCGATGTTGATTGCAGCGTCGAGGGTATTGGTGGGAACAGGTCCTCCCGGCGGGGTGGCGGCGAGAAAGAGTGCGGGCGCATCGAGTCCGCGGACGGCGCCGGCGAGCGCGTTCGCGAGCGAGTTAAAGGTCGCCATCGAGCTATTGGCTGTGCCGTTCGGCGCGGTGCCCAGGACAAAGCCCACGCCACCCAAGCGGACATCGACCAGGTTTCTGAGCGTTGCGCTCGCACTCTGCAAGCCGGGCCCTTTGCCCCCGATGCTTGTTCCATGGATGAACTGCGCCATCGCATAGGCCGTCGCGATCGTGGTTCTCTCGTTGATCGTGATCGGACCTCGGAATGGCTCGGTTCCGATTACCGTTGCCAGCCGAATGCGCGGTAGAGGACCCTCCGCAATGACGTAGTAGACCAGACCACGATTGCCTCGCGGCGTGAATGCAATGGCGAAATCTCCGTTGGCATCGGCGTGCGTGGTTCCGATCACCTGTTCGCCCGCAGCCTTCTGGCCTCCCGCGATATACATCGTCACTTTGGCAAAGGGGATGGGGATGCCGGCGCTACGCACGCGCCCAAGCTGCATCACTTCGCCCAAGCCGACGGCCGGCAGCCGCTCGACTGGCATGCGTAACGCCTGCATTTGTGCGTACGCGCCGTTGGCAACAAGCAACAGCGAGCAAATCAACATACTTTTCATCGCATCCCCTCTTGTTTGATCGCGCCAGCCTGCGCTATCGTGATCGATCCCGGGATCACGTACGCAAGTACCCCAATCTACTTTGAAAGGGAAGATGGGTCAATGGGTTTCGAGGGTGCTTGAATGGGCGGAATGCCCGATAGCACGATTTGTGGCCCAGATTCGCTCAGATCGGCGCCAATTCTGAGCGCAGGAACCACTTTTCGATGAGCACGCGCTTGGCGAAACCTGGGTTTTGGATGAGTTTCGCGGCGGCCCATTCGCGGATCTTTCTTGGGAGGAACGAGCGGTGCCGGCTCTTGCCCGAACCAAATCGCCGTTCCATTCGTTCTCCGAACTGCTTCAGGCCGGGTTCGCTGTAGTTCCCGTGCGCAGCACTGACGGCGGACGCGGCCAATAGTCCAGATTCGACGGCGGGCCGAATGCCTTCGCCGCTTTGCTCGTATGCGAGGCCGGCGGAGTCGCCAATGAGCAGGACCTGATCGCGCACGCGAGGTCGCATCGAGCTGGAGCCGAGAACGTACGCGTGCCCGTGCAAGGTCCGGGGCATTCGCTGCGGCACCTTGCCGGTTGCGCGAAGGCTTTCACAGAATTCTTTGACTTGCGTCGTCAAGCCATCGCCGCCTTCGCGGCCCATGCCGACGTTGAGATAATTTCCTTTTCGGAAGCACCAGGCGTATCCGGCGAGGTCGGGGCAGAACCAGACCTCGGGACGAACGCCGGGGGAATCGCACTCCGCGGCCTCTTGGGCGGTCAATTCGAATTCGATTTCCTGTGCCGCGACGACGCTCTCGCGTTCGTCGGGCGATTCCTCTTTCTTGAGCTTGCGTGCGACGGGGCAGAAATGGCCGCCGGCGCCGATCAGCAGGCGGCAGGAAATGGCTCCGTTCACGATCCAGCCGTCATCGGTTTTTTCGAATGAATCGGCTTTCTCGCCGAGGCGCAAGGTCGCACCGCAGCGATTGAGCAGGTACTCATCGAATTCGCAGCGGCGAATTCCGTAGCTCACCGGATGATCGTAGTTGGTATCGATGGCTTTGCCGCTGATCATCCCGGTGCGGAAGGAAGTGATCGGCTGGAGCACACGCGACCTGCAGTAATCGGCGCGGTCGATCTCCAGTTCATCGAAGACAATCGGCGTCACCCAGCCCGCGCAGATCTTGTCGCGCGGAAACGTGGCTTTGTCCATGACAACCACATCGTGTCCGGCATTGGACAAGCTCCGCGCGCAGGTCGAACCTGCAGGGCCCCCACCGACGATCAGGACTTCACACTTTTCCAAGTGCGGGCTCCTCACGCGGTGCTGCATCGACGACGGCGGGCGCATAAAGATGTTCGCGCGTCCGCGTGACGTGGTTGCTGGTGACCCGATTGAAAACGACTTGATAGAGCTGCATCCAGCCGGTGGTAAACGCCGCGAGCGAGCCGGCGAGATAGAGGCGCCACGCCCGTACAAGGGATTCATCGAACATCTGGCGCACGTCATCCTGGTGTGCGTCGAATCGCGCGAGCCAGTGTGCGAGGGTCTCCGCATAGTGCAGACGCAGATTTTCGACATCCTGCACGGCGAAGGAACGCGGCTCGAAGATACGCATCATCTCGCTGAGCGCCGGAGGGCGGGCGCCGGGGAAGATGCGTCGAGTGATCCACGAGGTGGTCTTCATCGGAACGTGCCGACCGATGGTGTGGATAAGGCCGCGGCCGTGGGGTTTCAGCGCGCGATCGATCACTTCGCCGACTTCGGCAAAGCGGCTCGGGCCGACATGCTCGAGCATGCCAACGGAGACGAACGCGTCGTATTTCCCGGAGATATTGCGATAGTCGTCTTCGACAAACTCGACGAGGTGGTCGAGTTGTTCTTTTTGGGCGCGTTCGCGGGCCAAGGCGATCTGTTCACGCGAAATATTGAACGCCCGAACTTTCACGCCGTGCTGCCGGGCCATGAAAAGCGCGAGGGAACCCCAGCCGCAGCCGGCCTCGACCACGGTTTCACCCGGCTGCAGACGCAGCTTCCGGCAGACATGTTCCATCTTCGCGAGCTGCGCATCTTCGAGCGTCATCCCGGCGCGGGCGAAGTACGCGCAGGTATAGAGCATGCGATCATCAAGCCAGAGCCTGTAGAACTCGTTGCCGATGTCGTAGTGATGATGGATGTTTTCACGGGCACGTCCGAGAGAGTTGAACGCGGATCGGTCGAGCCAGCGCGGCAGATAGCTCACAAAGCCGTCACCCGATGCGTACTTGCGATAGAGCGCCTCCAGCACCGAGAGCAGGTCGCCATCGATTTCCAGTTCGCCGCTGCTGTAGAGCTCGCCAAACTGGAACTCGGGATCCATGAGCAGACGAAAGAGCGCCCGGCGCGTGCGGAGCACGATGCGGCCGACGCTCGGCCTCGGGGCCTTGGACGGCACCTCCTCCGAATTCCAGAGCACGATCGAAATCGGCGGATTTCTGGCGGCGCTCAACAACCGATGAGCGAGCCATCGAGCGATCGCGCCGGTTGAATGCTCCTTTGGATTCCCCCGGCTGAGATCAAGAGCCGGTGCGAATCGCCGAGCAACGGATGGCTTGGCGGACAGATTCATCAGCGCTCCTTTGCGCTTCGTACGAAGCGGTGTGGAAAGTGACTTATCCCTCCGATGTAATGTTGCGTTCCGCCCTGAAATCTGGATTCGGCGACGATGAATTGGGATTCAGCACCCGGCGCGCGGGGAGCCTTGATGGGGAGAAATCTCAGCGGAAAGGGAGCGATCTGGCAGAAAAAAATTTCGCACGCAAGATCATTTGGGTCAGGCACTTGGAAACAAACCCGAACAAAAACCTTTTATTCTGTTCTGCAAGTGGTATGATGGCGACATGCTGAGAATCACCCAATCCAACCCGCTTTCGTTGCGACGGCTTGACGGAGAACCTCTCGCACAGAAACGCGAATTGGAGTGCCCAGTCGCGGCGCAGCGCGAGCGAGAGGAAGCGCTGGTGGCCGCGGCAGAAGCCATTGGAGAGCAGGCCGACGCCGGCGTCATTCACCAGGCGCTGCGGGCCGCGGCGCTGGCGCACCTTCAGCGCCGGCGGCTCACTTCGCCTTTTCTTCCGCAAGCCCCGATTCGGCTGCCGTCGTGTTCGACATTGCCCGATCGCACCACAGTTGCCACGAGGATGGGTCGGCTCCCATGCGCTCTCCCAAGTCCGCCAGTGCGTTCATTGTCTCCGGCTTGAAGTCGCCTTTGACGGGCGCACGCCATCCGTTGGGAACGGAGACGACCCGCACTTCGATATCAGCTCCGAACTGCGAATTGACGTACATGGCTTCTGCCGCCAGCCAGCGGATTTCCGCCATGGTTCCCGAGCGCGTCGACATCGCGAGGGAGGGCGACATGACCTCGGTCCACCTTTGCTGGATGGCGCCGGCGGGGGGCTGCATCCAGTTGTTGAAGATCACCCAATAGCGCACTTTCGGGAACTTCTTTCCCGGGAACTTCTTGCGCCAGGTCTGGAGGAAGCCGTCGGGGGAATGGGGCTGCAGGCGGACGAGCACGTTCGAAGTCACTCCGCCGTCGGCGTACAGAAATCCATCGATTTCAACCGGGGGGAATACGACGGGGATGGCGGAAGATGCGAGCAGGCGCTGGTGGATGGGAGAGAGGTCGCCGGTCTTGGCGCCCTCGACGGCGTAGGGGCCCATGTGCCAATAGCGCTGGCGGCTGAGATCGAGGTTCGAGGCCGCGACGAGGAGAAGCTTGCCGTTCTCGGATTGCGTCGCCATCTGACCCACAAACTTCTGATCGATAACACCACGGAGGTCGCGGTGCAGGCCGGGGATCGTGGCGAAGGACGGATTCCAGGGCAGGAAGAAGAAGGGCTCGTGCATCGAGACCCAATCGCTTTTGGGATTGCGGTAGAAATTCTCGACCGCTTTATACGACTCATCGGTACCGACGTAGGCGAAAGGAGAGATAAGCGCGCCGGTGCTCACGCCGGTCACGCAGTCGAAGTCGGGGCGCTTGAAACTTCCGGGCGCGGAGCCCCAGCCGACGAGGAAGCCGGTGCCGAAGGCGCCGTAGTCACCGCCTCCGGAGATCGCGAGGATGTCGATCGTCACGTCCTTGCCGCCTTCTTGATCCAGGCGAGTGGAAACGCGTTCCATCAGCCGGCTGACGCCGGCCTGGAACTCCTCGCGGAATTTCACATCATCTTCGGCGGCCATCTGTTTGAGGGTGGCGTCGTCGAGCACGCGGGGTTGAGCGCTGCAGCCCGAGAGGCAAAGTACCGCAGCCGTAATGCCCGTGATACTCATGATCAGGACGGGCGCGAACTTCCGATACATTGAAGAGATGCCGTTCATGGCGAAGTATCTCCTGACGGTTGGGCACACACGGTACGATCGCATCACCGGACTCTTCTAGAGCGACAAACATGATAAAGAAACTCTTTGCCCTCGTCTTCATCCTTGTCGCACTTTGCATCTTCGCGGTGATCGTTGCCTTCTACTCGATCGACACCATCGCCAAGCGTGCGATCGAATCCGGCGGCACATACGCACTCGGCGTCCCCACCACCCTCAACTCCGCGAGCGTCGGCATTCTCGGCGGGACGTTCTCAATGTCGGGTCTCAACGTCGCGAATCCGTCGGGATTCGGCTCGGCCCCTTTCCTCTCGCTCGGAAACGGCGCCGTCGCGGTCACTTTCGCGTCGCTGCGCGAGCCTGTCGTCGTATTGCCTCGGCTCACGCTCGACAATCTCAATGTTTCGCTCGAAAAGAAGGGCGCTGCCTCGAACTTCAACGTCATTCTCGACAACCTCAAGAAGCTCTCGTCGGGCGGCTCATCGAAGTCGTCCGGAAGCGAAAAGAAGTTCGTGATCAATGAGCTCTCGCTCAAGAACATCAAGATTGGTGTGGATCTGATCGGCGGCCCCGCGGCCGTCAGCAATCTCACCAAACTCACGATCCCGATCGACGAGATCAAACTCGAAAACGTCGGCAAGACCGGCTCGGGCGTCGGCGGGACGGGCGTGACGATGGAGCAACTCTCGTCGATCATCGTGCAGGCCGTGCTCGCCGCGGCAGCGCAAAAGGGCAACGGCATTCTGCCCGCAGAACTTCTGGGCGAATTGCAGGGTAGTCTCGCGAATCTCGGCCAGCTCGACAAACTCGGGATGAAAGTGCTCGCCGATCCGAAGATGCTCGAGAAACTCGGCGCGGGCAATGCGACACAAGCGATCGATCAAGGCAAAAAGGCCGTCGATGACGCCGCGAAGAAAGTGACTGACCTGATTCCGGGCATGAAACCGAAGGAAAAGAAGTAATTACTTGGCGGGCACGACATTCGGCGCCGCGTTCTTTGAGTTGGACGACGGTTCTTTCATCAGCACCTGCCGCTGCATGAGCGTCCAAAGTTCCTGAACTGTCTTGCGAGTCGCGGGATTGTCCGCGCTTTGCACTTGCCCATTGAAAAATGGGCGGATGCGCACGTTGGATCGATCGGAACCTTCGGGAAGAACTTCAACGCACACCGCGTAGTAATCCGGCGGCTTTTCATGTGCGCCGGCGCCGCGTGTCAGAATCGCGGTGAGGATCACCATCGTCGCGTTGACGGCAACCGCCGGGTCTTCGCGACGCTCGGCGGTGAGCAAACCTGCGTCCGCGTCGGAGACATGAATGATGTAGCCGGCGTCGAATAGTGCGCTGGATGCCGCGGCAAAGGCACGATCTGAGGCAGCCTCGACTTCACGAACCTGAAGCGCATCCATCTGTGTCGCCGTCATGGGGGGTGTCGTCTCACAGGCGCACAGCGCGACAACGAGGAGCAACATGAACAAGCCGAAAGGTTTCATCCTCCCACCGCCGATCTCGGTTCGGGCTTCAGCATTCGGCGCTGCACCTCTGTCCAGAATGCCGAGACGCGCTCGGCGCTCTCAACGTGGCGTCCAAAGTCGCGATACTGCACACGCAGATTGCATTGCGTCGGGCTGGTTTGCAGCACCCAGATCGAAATCGTGTCCACCATCGCGGGGCCGGTCATGCCGCCGTTTCGCTGGAATTCTTCCTGCATCGACGACGGGACTCTGGCTGCGGTCACGGTGCCTGCCGCCTGATCGGATGCCGTGTAGAAGTAGCCTTGGTCGAGAATCACCGCGCTCGCGGCACGCAGCACATCATCGCGTTTTCCCTCGACCTGCCGCGTTTCGATTGCTTCCCATTGTGTCGGCGTCAGCGGCGGAGTGGTTTCACAGCCCGCAAACGCGAAACAGACCATCGCCGCGCCGATTGACATCGCGACGCGCCCGAACATCACCGGCTCCCCTGCACGTTCGATGCGGTCAGCCGCCGATCGATTGTGTTCAGGATCTCGTCGGTGCGTTCCTTGTTCACGTGGGTCTGGCCCTGCGCGCCGGTGCTCACACGCACAGATGTGCGCTTGGGCCCGGCCTGATCGAGTTTTATCTGCACCATGCCGCCCAAGCCGCCGGCGCTGACAAAGCCGCCCCTCTTGTCGGACGTGCGGATCGTGTAGCCAAGATCAAAGAGCGCTCCCACCGTCGCGTCGAACGTCGGATCGAACGCGTAGTCAAACTCGCGCGTCTGCAGAGCGTTGAGCGCGGTTTGCGAATAGTGCTCGTCGACGGCACACGCCGGGACGAACAAACCAGTCGCCAATGCCGCCCCGAGTGCGAGTACACAGAACGTCGATTTCATCTGAGATCGCTCCGCTCAATACTTGATCGCGCTCAGGCGATAGTCGGTGACGATGTCCTTATCGTTGAAGTAGACGATCAGCAGCGTCGAGCGCGAGCTCGATCGCACGCGGTCGCCGCCCTGCCCGATCAGGATCAGCGTCGCGTAGTCCGAGCGCTTCTCATAGTCGAAGTTGGTCTTGTCGTATGTCCAGATCTGCTGGCCATCCTTGTAGGTCACGAGATCGGGCGGCCCGAATGCTTCCTGCACCTGCGCCTGCGAGGTCTGGTCCTTCACGAGGTTCAGCTTGACGCCGCCGGGCGTGAGCGCCGACTGCTTCGTGGGAATGTTGTCCTGCTGCTGCGTCTGGCAGGCGCCGAGCAGCGCCGAACCTGCAAGCAAACCCAAGGACGTGAGGCGAGCGAAACGCATGGAAGACTCCTTGCTAGTTGACACTAACATTCTAGGCAAGGAATACCGCCTCGTCGAATTCGGGCGAGCCGAATCACTTTCCGCCGCTGGTTTTTCCGCTGCGTACGCCCGTGGTCGTTGCGGAGACATCGAGCTCGATCTCAATGGCGCCGAAGATCTGGACGAATTCCTTCATCGGGACTTTGAACATCCCAAACTCGGTCGGGTACCCGTTCTCAAGGCCGGGTGCGCCCTTTGGCTTGAAGGTGTTGCCGTGCGGGTTCCAGATCACCACGATGTCGCCCTGAGGCTCGTAGCCGACGACGGCGTACGCGTGTCGATCAGGGATGCCGGGGGGCAGATCTTCGGGAAGCGTGGATGCTCCAACAAGCTTCTTCTTTGCCACGGCGGCCTTGAGCTTGTCCCGCGTCATCCGGGCCAGATCCTGGGGCTGCGCTTTCAATTGAAACTTGTAGTCGGTTGCTCCCGTCACCTGCACCGAAGACTTGAGCCGAAACGATTCGGAGTCATGGCCCGTCAGCACGCGGATTGTCGTCTCGAGCGTGCCTCCGAATGCGATCGCGTCGGATGCGACGCCCTCCTTATGCACTTCCGGAAACTGCGCTTGGCGCAGCGTTCCGAATGCCTTTTCGAACACCGCAACCCAGGTTCCTTCTTCGCCGGTCGTCGAAGAGGTCGCGATCTCGGCATCGGTCATCGGGGGCACCACGATCGTTTCATTGTCCGCGAAGCTCACTTTCAGATCGCCGTTGCGCTGCACCGTGATCATCTTGCGAACCGTGTCGTGCTGCTTGTTCACCAGCGCGCCGATCATCGACACGAAGTAGCAATCGCCGAGCGCGCCTTGCTTGAACTGCTTCAAATCAACCGTCTGATTGCGGAAGAGATCGCGGTTCGGATCGGCGATGCGCTTGCGTGCGACAGTGAAACCCTTATTCCAATCCGGGCCCCCGAACATTCGCACTTCCGGGCGATGGTCGCCGGAGGCGTCTTTGGTCTTCTTGGGCTTTTCAGCGGCAGACTTGAAATAGTCGAGCGTCATCGGCGGGACGGAGTAGCCAAGCCGCAGCATGGTTTTGATCGCGCCGATTGCTGCAGCCTCATCGCCCCTGATGCTCTGTTCAACCACCAGTCGGTCGATTTCTTCGGGCGAGAGCGTGCCGTTGTGATTGAGATCCCACCTTGCAAAGTTGGCCTGAACAACGTCGATGAAGTCGGACGCGGTTTTCGCGTCCGGGGCGGCGAGCAAGAGAATGCTGCAAAGAAGAAACGTCATGAGGCGATCATAATCAATTCGCGCGGGCGGACGGACGGTTTTGGTGCCGGTAGAATCCCTCCCCGCCGCGGCCTGTTCCCCAATCAGGCGGGCGCATCGCTTTTTCGCGCTTCGGCGCCAGAAGGAGTTTTGAGATGAGTTTCTCCCAGTCGCGCGACGCGTTCCAGGACCGTGCTCAGAGCCTCGAAGAGGGTTATTTCCGGACGCGGGACGCCACGCTGGTGACCAAGCTGAAGAACGTCTTCGAGACCAAGGTGGCGCGGGATGAACTCATCAAGGCCGCGGGAATCTCCAACGAAGAAGTCATCGAACGGATGCTCAAGCTGAACGTGAGCGGGCAAATGCTGACGGCGTTCAAGCTGTTTCCGCTGGTGGCGATCGCGTGGGCGGACGGCACGATCGACAAGGCGGAAGCAGAAGCGGTGATCGCGACGGCTGTGAAGCACGGCATCCCGCGCGACAGCGAGGTGATGGCGCGATTGAAAGAATGGCTGGATCGGGGCCCGACGCCCGACGGACGCGCGGTGTGGATGATGTATGCCGCAGAACTGCGAAGGACGCTCACACCGGCGGAACTCGCGACGTTTCGCGATGACCTGCTGAAGCATGCGCACGAAGTCGCGCAGGCGAGCGGCGGGCTCTTTAATGTGTTCCTCACTGAAAGCAAAGAAGAGAAGCGCGAGATCGAAGCGGTCAAGAAGGCGCTGAGCTAACCGCTTCTGCCACAATTACAAATGCGTCGAACTCGGCGCGATCAGTGCGCCCGCCGTGCCTGTCATGCTGATCGAGATCGCGTCCGCGAGGGCGGGAGTTTCGATCGGATCGAGCGACTCGAGCCATGTTCGGATCAGGCCGAACAGCGCCCCGGCGCACTGCGCTCCCGCGAGCTTTGGCGCGATAAGCAGCCGGCTCTGCTTCACGCGGCCAGATCTCTTCGAGTCGCTGTTGCATCAAGTCCGCCGTGCGGTGCGTCATCTGCGCACCGATCGGGCCCGAAAGCAGGTCGAGCACCATCCGCCGATTGCCCCGAAAGTGCTCAAGCTTGTGAATCAATTCGTCGCGGCTCGAACCGGGCACGATCGAGTCGGCCATCACGCTCAGCACATCGGTGGCTGAATGAAGGATCGCCTGATCCTTATTTCGAAAGTGCTCGTAAAACGTCGAGCGGCCGACGCCGGCTTCGTTCAGGATGTCGGGAACGTTGATCTCGTCATACGGACGCTCGAAAACGAGTTCGTTGAGCGAATCGACGATGGCAGACCGGGTCTGCTGCACGCGCTGGTCGCGATCGCGTTTGGCGGCCGCATCATTCTGGCGCGGCTCCTCCATTGCCGGACATTTTAGCGAATCCGTCCGGTATCAGGTCGTGGCCCCGCCCCACTGCTTGATTGGAGGTCGACGGCGCATGATTGTTGCCGCGGGCACTCGCGATCTGGATTGGGAGCATTCCGATGACTGAACCTACAAATGACGCACCGGTTTCTACCAGCACCGATCGGGCTTCGGGTGTGCTCCTCGTGATGGCATCGGCCGTCGCGATCGTTTTCATGGCGATGCATCCGTCGCCTCACTCGCACGAACTCGGCGCGTTCGTGAAGGACTTCGCCGAGAACGCAAACTTCAACCTGGTTGTGCACAGCGTGCTGATGGGCGCGACGGCGACGCTGTTCCTCGGCCTCGTGGGCTTCGCTCGACAACTCTGTCTGGGGACCATGCTCGCGCGGTCGGGCCTCGTGATGGCGGCGCTCGGAACAATTTCGCTGCTGGCTGCCGCCACGGTCAACGGAATCATCGTCTCGCGGCTCGTGCTGAAATACGCCGACACGACCGTCCCGACTCTTGAATCCCTGCGCCCGCTGCTCGTGCTGACAACCGAAGCAAATCACGCCTGCGACCACCTCGGAATCGTGTTCCAATCCGCGTCGCTCGTGCTCTGGTCGATCGCCCTTGTGCGCCGCACCGGCGGAACGCGCACGATCGGAATGCTCGGCCTGCTCGTGGGTGTCGGCGCACCGGCGCTGCTCTTCGCCGGCAGACTGCCGATGACGGTGCACGGCTTCGGTGCGTTCATGCTGGCGACGACGATCTGGTACATCGCGATAGGCGTGCAGATGATCCGGGGCAGGATCTAGGCGCAATTGCACTCTGGACCTCGCCGATTCAGATCGATTGGTAAACTGCGGGCACCGAGGAGGTGCCGATGAAAGCCGTGATCCTGACCGCGTGCTCCGCCATGTCGCTTGCTTGCCTCTCCGCATGCCAATCCGGTACCGCGTCAGCCGGCGCCTCGGAAGCGAAGGCGATTCAGTCTGTGATCGGGAGTTGGACACTCGACTCGATCGGTGGCAAGCAGTTTGCGCAGTTGGTGCCGCAGGATGCGATGGCAAAAAAACCGACGCTCGACATCAGCGCCGACGGAAGGGTCTCTGGTTTCGCCGGCGTGAACAGAATGATGTCGTCGCTGAATCTCGATGCGCTCTCCAAGGGCGACTTCAAACTCGCGCCGGCGGGCTCGACGATGATGGCGGGCCCGGACTACGCGATGAAGCTAGAGCGTCAGTATCTGGACGGGCTCGGCAAGGTACGCAACTTCAAGGTTGACGGCTCAACGCTGACGCTCACCGACGGCGCGAGCGAAATCATGCGCTTTGTCCGAGGCGGCCGAACCCTTCGCAAGGCAATACCTCCGATTCCGTCCAACATACCGATCATTACACGAACGACCGTGTATATTTTCTCAAGAATCGACTTGGCGCGCATGAATTAGAATGATATTCTAATTCTGATATGTGGATGAATGCGGATGAGGTCGAAGCACTCGAGCCCCGCCAGGAGCGCAGCCGCGCCACGCGGAGGCGGATTCTGGCGGCGGCGAACCAACTGCTGCGCAAGCGACCCTTCGCGACGCTGAGCGTGCAGGAAATCGCCACGGAATCGGGCTGTTCGATCGGCGCGTTTTACGGACGGTTCCGCGGCAAGGACGACCTGCTCGCGCCGCTGCTCAATCGGCACTACCGGGTGACTCAGCGTGGCCTGCGCCGTGCGATGGCGAGCCCGGGATGGCGATCGATGTCGCTGCAGGAGCGGCTCGAGTGGATTACCCGGATGACGGTGTGGACGTTTCGGAGCCGGCGCTGGCTAATCCGCGCACTCGCGGTGTACCTCCGTCAGGACGCGAACCAGCTGACGGATTCGGATCGATCGCTCCGCAACGACTTTGCCCGCAGATCACGCGGGCTGCTCAGCGACTTTTCTTCCGAAATAAACCACGCCAATCAGGACGCAGCCCTCGATTTTGCGCTGTTCCTGATCACGACCCTGTGCCGCGAGCGCGTGCTTTTCGGCGAGCTCTCCGAGCACGAGTGGTCGGCGGAGGGTGACGACGCCGTGATCACCGAAGTCGTGAGCGCGGCGCACGCCTATCTCACGAACGGAGCGGGCGGGATGAGCGGCCTATCGACGCAAGGAATCTGGCTTGGTGCGTGATGCATGTATTCGTTCGGGGAACAAGGAGAAGAGAGATGCGATGGACCTTGTACTGCGGTTCTGTTGCCACGGCATGCTTGTGCGGCGGCGCGATCGCCTCGATTACCGACAATTTCGAGTCGTACGCATTGGGTAGCTTTCCATCCGCGAAATGGGTGGACGCGCGGACCCTTGTGCCCGGCGCGACTTCGCCCGATCCTTCAGGCACGGTGATCAGCACGGCCGGACCGACGGGGACGACGAGGGCTTTTCAAACGACCCGAGCGGTCGGGACCAGCCAGGGAATCGTGACCGGGATTGCGCCGAGCACGGTTGTTTCGATCAGCGCCAACGTTCGCTACGACCGCTTTGACAACTCGAACAACAAGAACGGTGGAGGCTGGCCGATGGCGCTCGGGTTCTTCCAGTGGACGAGCGGAAATGACCCGAATTTCTCGCCTCAGGTCACGCTGTACGCGGACAGCACATTCAAGAACTGGTCCCTGTATATTCAAACAAGCGCGAATCCGGCGGACTTTCAGTTCATCCGGCTCACATCGGCGCTGACGGCGACGAGCACCTGGTACTTCATGTCACTGGAGATCGACACCGCGACCGGAACGGTTTCATCCAAGGTGCGCCTTGCGAACTCGGTCAATTTCATCGTGAACGACACGCGCACGATTTCAGGGTGGAACCCGGCATTTGCGCAGTACAACATCGCCGGCGCGCTCGACGGCGAATATGGAACGAACGCAACGACGGGAGGACAAGCGACGGTCGACAACATCACCGTCATTCCGGTGCCCGGCGTGCTTGGATTCGCGGGCGCGTTGATGCTCGCGACGCGGCGACGGCGCTGAGGGCGGCCAACCGACCGACTACTTCGTCACGTCGATGACCGGCTGGCGGGGCGGCACCTGCTGATCGGGCATCTGCACCGGGGGCAACTGACCCGACGGAGCCGGAGGCACCTGCACCGGAGGTTGCTGCGTCTGCTGCATCGGGATGCCCTGGAGCAGATCGATGCGCACCGGCGTGATGACGTTCAGCTTCAGATCCTTGTCCATCGACGCTTCGCCGATGACGCCGACGATCTGGCCGAGCTTGCTGTCGAGGTTGAACTGCGGATCGGGCTTGATGTATCCAAGCGTGCGGGGCACGCTGGTCCCGACGCTCTGAATACGGTACATCAGAGGCAGTGTCTGGCCGTTGTAAACCGTGCTCGGCTGCAACTGGCCGACGATGCTGTAGACGCGGGTCGCTTCAACCTGTGCAACGCCCTGCAGGACCTGTTGATTCTGCTGCTGAGCGCTGCTGCTGTTGTTGAGCAGCGCGAGCTGCTGCTGACGCAGATCCTTGCGGAACTTGAGGATGTTGAGCCGCTGCTCGAGCAGGGCTTTCTGCCGCGGGCTAAGCTGGCCGGAAAGCTGCTGAATGGTGCGCTCGTATTCGGAAATCAGCGTTTCGTACTCGGCTTCGCCCAAGGGCTGCGAATTCACGCGATCGAAGGCCTGATCGAGTTCCTTGATGCGTGCCGCAGCACGCATGTTGGCCGTGAGCGGAGCGGCTTGGACCGGCGCTGGCGCCGCAACCGGAGCAGTCGCCGTCGGAGGGGTCGCAGGAGTTGCGGCAGGAGTCGAAGGCGTTGCGGTCGCGCGCTGATCAATGGTGACAGGCGTTGACGGCGCAGCTGTCGTCCGAGTTGCAGCAGGAGCGGTCGGAGCGCCACCGGCGCCCGAGGTCACGACGGGAGCAACAAGGCTGTTGTCCACCGGAGTCGGAGCGGGCGGCGTGGTCGCTGGCGCGGCGGCGACTTGCTGGCTTGGCGAGGTTGGGGCGGATGAAGCGGGCGCAGCCGCAAAAGGCGCTGTCGCTGAGGCCGGTGCCGTGGCCGGCGCGCTGGTGGCTTCGTGAACGACGCCCCCCTTCGCACGGAACGCGCTCACTTCTGCCGGCGTGGCCTTGCGGAGATTCTTTGATTCAGTGAAGGCTCGGGCCTCGGCGGGCGTTGGCACGCGATACGCGACGACGCCGGTTCCATTCCCGCCGTCTTCAACCTGCAGCACTTTCAAAGTTGTGCCGATGGGGAGCGTTGTCGGAAGGAGCGCCTTCCAACTTCCGGCGAAGCCAGAAGTCTTGTTTCCCGCAAAGAGGCGACTTGCCTTTGTGAGCTTGAGCTCTTTGGTGGCAGCGTCGTAGCTCGCATCTTCGGCGCGGACGATCGCGAAGGAGCCGGCCGGGTAGCTGATGCGTGACCAGTTCGAGGTTTCGCCATCGACGAGCACGATCGCGCCCTGATCAATGGTGCCGACGCGATAAAACGCAGCGGTGTCGCCCGAATGCACATCGGCCGAAGGGACAGCGATCACAGCCTGATAGGCGGCGACGTCCTTGACCTGAGCGATCGCAAAGGCGGGAAGACCGGCGGCGACCATAACGATGCCGGCACGGGTGATGTCAAAGCGCGAGAGCATGAGTGACTCCGTTCTGCTCGAATATGCTGGACAGGCGCGGACGATCGGCGTTCCGATCCTCCGCGGGATACTTTACGCGCGGCGGACGGGCTGGTTTGTGGTCACCAACCATCCCCGTGCATGTTCTGATTTCGGCAAGACTTGCGCAGGAACTGGAGTGTTTACGACCCGTGGATGGGCAACCAGAACAAATCGCAGAGGCAGTTGAGCGGCTCCGGAGCGGCGGTTTGGTGGCGTTTCCGACCGAAACGGTCTACGGCTTGGGGGCGGACGCTCTTCGCGAAGAGGCGGTTCGACGCGTCTTTGAGGTGAAGGGCCGCCCGGCGCACAACCCGTTGATCGTGCATGTTTCGGGTGAAGCAATGGCCCGGCGTGTCGCGGCAGACTGGCCGGCCGATGCCCATAAATTGGCCGAGCGGTTCTGGCCGGGACCGCTGTCGATCGTTGTGCCGAAGGTGGCGAGTGTTCCTGAGATCGTGACTGGGGGCGGACCGAATGTCGCCGTCCGATGTCCGTCGCACCCGCTGACGCTGGCGCTTTTGGAAGCATTTGGCGGGCCGCTGGTCGGACCCAGCGCGAATGTATCGGGGTTTGTCTCCCCCACGACTGCGGAGCATGTGCGCGAGGCATTCGACGAGCGCGATGTCTTTGTTTTGGATGGCGGCGCATGTACGGACGGTATCGAGAGCACGGTTGTGTCGGTTGTTGATGGGAAGGCGCGCGTGCTGCGCAGCGGGCTCATCGATGCGAGCGTGATTGGTGAAGTGCTGGGACGCTTGGTTGAGTGCGCGGACACGGGGCATTTGAGCGCGACGCCGACCGCCGCGACACCGGCGGAAGCGCCGGGGCAGCTGAGCTCGCACTATGCGCCGAAGGCGAAAGCGATCTTGGTGGATGCGGGGGATGTGGAGAAGGTTGTTGAGAAGGTGCGCGGGGAGTGCGTGGTGATTACGCATGCCCGAGGGGAAGACCCTCCCTTCCCCCAACCCCTTCCCGCAGGGAAGGGGCTTCAAAGGCATGTGATACAGATGCCGGCGGACGCTCGTGGGTATGCGCGGCGGTTCTATGCGGCGCTGCGCGAGGCGGATGCGATGCATCCGGAGCTGATTGTGATCGTGATGCCTCCGGATGAGAAGGCGGATCCGATCTGGAGGGCGGTGCGGGATCGGGCAAATCGCGCAACCGCGCCGAACTAGATCCACCACGACATGCTCGTCTTACGGGCACACCAGCACGTTGTAGCCGGCCAGGAAGATCACAAAGTCCGAATCGTCCACGACTCCGTCGCCGTTCAAGTCGGCGGGGCAGCCAGCGGGCATTCCGGGCGCGTTACAGGCCAGGATGTTGTACGCGGCGAGGAAGAGGACAAAGTCGCCGTCGTCAACTTGCGCATCGCAATTGAGGTCGGCCGGGCAGGCGCGGATGTGGAAGGTCACGCTGGCGCAGGTCGAAACGCCGCAGGACGTTTCCCACCGTGCGAAGTAGGTTGTGTTCGTGGTGGGCGAAGCGATCGAGAGATTGTTGCCGGTGCCGACAAGCGTGCCGCCGCAGGAGCCGGAGAACCAGCGGAGCGTGGTGCCCGAACCTCCGGTGACGGAGAGCGCAATGTTGCCGGCGTCGTACTTGCAGATGTTGTCGCGGTTGACGGATGCGAGCGTGGGCGCCACCGGACTTGGATTGAGGGTCACACTCGTGGATGCGCAGGTCGCGGAAACGGCACCGTCGGCCGTGCGGCGAGCGCGGGCGAAGTAGGTTGTGGTCGCGACGGGCGAGACGTTGAGAGGATTGCCGGTGCCGACGAGTGTGCCGCCACACGAGCCGGTGAACCAATCCACGACGACTCCGGCGGGCTGCGCGTTCACGGAGAGCGAAGATGTAGCTGTGGGGCAGATGCTTGTCGGGGATGCGGCGGGGGTTGTCGGTGCCGCGGGCGCGGCGACCGAAGTGATCGTGAAGTTCACGTTGCTGATGTCAAAGAAGATATTGCCGGTGCCTTTGACTTTTATCCGGGCGGCGGTCGTTGCGGTGTTGGGGACGACGATGGACGCGGAGCCGTTGTTTGGAACTGCGGACGCAAGTGTCGTGGGAAAGGTGCTTCCCCCGTCGGTGGAGAGGAGGATGTCGACGCTTGCGCAGTTGATTCCGTTTGCGGTGGTTCCCGCGACGTTCCACGTGACGGACTGGGTAGACAAGCCGGTCCATGAAACCGCGGTGTTCGGCGCAGTGACAGCGAAGGATGCTCCGGTGCTCACGACAGTGATCGTGACGGAAGATGAATTCACGCCTCCTTTGCCGTCGCGCACGGTCAAGCGGTACGGCGCGGAACGAGCGACTGCAGGAAGTTTCTCGCCGAGCAGGAGCGTGTTGGCGACCAAGTTGGAGTTTCGGGGGAACTGGCGGAACGCCGCGCTGGCGGGAAGAAGTGATCGCTGAATCGGACTTGTTCCGTTGTCGGCGGTGGTCAAGAGGATGGCCGGGCCCAGCGAGTGCGGCTCCCAGCAATATGTCAGGGCATCGGCGTTTGGATCGGTGGCGCTACCGGTGAGCGTGTAGGGTGTGTTGGTGGGAATCGTAAACGCCGAACCGGCGTTGACGGTCGGGGCGGTGTCGCCGGTCGCCGCGCTCGCCTGGCACGATTGCGAAGCCACGTACGCCGTGATTTCGTCGAGCGACGCGTGATGAAAGTATGCGTCGGAGTGAGCCTGGAGATCTTCGGAGCCTTCGATACCGGCGTACGCCATGATCGTGGAGCCCGAACCCGGCTCGTACGCGGTGGCTGCATTTCGATTGCCTGCATCGGCCGAGGTATTGAACGTGTGGTTCGCACCGAACTGGTGTCCAATCTCGTGCGCGACATAGTCAATGTAAAACGCGTCTCCGGTTGGTGATGAGGTACCGGTTTCTCCTCTGGCCTTTGACGCAGCGTTGCAGACGACTCCGAGCGATGCGAGCCCGCCTCCGGCCGTTGAGAAGACATGGCCGATGTCGTAGTTGGCAGAGCCAATCACGTTGGTTAGGTTTGTCTGGTTCTGCGTCAGCAAACTTGAAGGATTGGTGTTGCTGTACGGATCGGTGACGCCGCTCGTATACACCACGCTCGAGTTGTTCGCGACAAGGGTGAGGCGGACGGCGAGCTCCTGCTGATAGACGCCGGTGACGCGGTTGATCGCCGTGACAATCGCGGCCTGACCAAGTGCGACCGTGCCGCCGAAGAACGCGGTGTATTCGCCGGTCGCCGCGACTGCGATTCGGTACGTGCGGAGTGTGGGGCCGGTCGAGACGCGATCTGCGAACGGGTTTTCCTGCCTCGGGACCCCTCGCTGCACATTGGGATCATCCTGAACGAAGCACTTCCATCCGACCGCAGGCACGAGATCGGTCTTGCGGTAGCTCGTGTAGAGATTGGTGTCGCCGATGGTGACCGGATCAACCCAGTACGAGCCTTCTGCGCTCAAGACCTGCGCGCGAAAGCCAAGGCTGGTGACATCGATGCGAGCGCGGGTGAGCGGGCGATCGAGTGATGTGCCTGCGTAGGTTTTGAATTCGGGATACTGTGCCGCGAGTTCGGGCTCCATGATGGACGACTCGACGATTTCGAAGCGTTCAAATGTTCCGTCTGGCTTTGGAATCGCGATGACAACCGGGGCCGCACGCAGACCAACGGCATCGAGCGCGTTTTCATCGGGCGCGCCGGCGAGCTGCGTGTGAATCTTGTCGGTGTCGAGCATGACCTGCGTACCGCCGACTGGGCGCACGAAAGGCTTTTCGCCGAGCATTGCCTCGGGCAGTCGTTGCTCGAGCACTTCCCACGGCTCGTAGATGCTGACTTTGTCGGATTTGGCGGGGCCATCAGCCGGCGCGGCAACTGCGCTGATTGAGCAGAGCGCGGCGAGCGCAATAAATCCCGCGCACAGGTGGCGTGTCGCGAACTGGAACATCTCAAGCACCCGCTTTCAGACCGCGCCTGCCACCCGCACGACGACGTACGACATTGCGCACCCAACGCCACCCGGCAGATTCGCCGTCCGAACTGCTCCATCGGCGTCCCAGACATAGGTTATCCGGAGTCGTTGCGAACTCAATCGAAAATTGACGGAGAGCGACGAGTCAAGACGGACGAACTCTTCAATTCTCTTCAAAAAGGGTGAAAAGATGAACAATCCTTCACTTTCAATCAAGCGTGAGATACCCCAAATGGGCGCGCACGGCGGCGGCTCGAGAAGGGTGTTCGCGATCAGAAAAGGCCCGGCAGGCTCAGCGCTTTACGGACGCCACACAGCTGGCCGCAGTGCCAACCTTCGTGCCACGCAGCGCGGTCAAGCGCATCGAATTTGTCGTTGCAGAAGCCGCCGGTGTCGATTGCGGGTGCTTTGGCAAGATCGGCGTCGGTGAGCTTCGTCGCGGCGGCGACGAAGGCCTCATACGACGCGTCGTAGTTCTTTTTCAACTCGGCGAGCGCGGGATAGTGCTTGTGGTCGGCGACCGGCTTTGCGCCGCCACTGAAGAGCGCATTGTAGCTTTCTGGAAGCGGATACATGGAGCCGTCGAAGACGGACTTGAACCAGGCGTAGGTTGCCGCGAGATGGCCAATGGTCCAGAGCACGTGGTTGTCGGTGGGCGACTGCTGATATGTCAGCTTGGAATCGGGGAAGTCCTTGATCGCCTTTTGCGTGAGAGAGTGTGCGAAAGCGAGCGATTTCAGAGCGTGATCCCGATTGGCGGTGGCTGACATGGGAACTCCTTGAGTGGTTGGCTTCAGACTACTGTTGGACCCTCCGATAGGGCTCAGAAGCTCGCGTTGGATGCACCTGACAAAGCCCGTGTTACCGGATTCCGGAGCGATTTCGGGAATCGCCAGCAGAAAGACGCCATGACTTCTTCAAATACGACTTCTTCGAACGACAAGCAGATCCAGATCGCGGTGGCGAACGGCGATGGCATCGGGCCGGAGATCATGGCGGCGACGCTGGAGCTGTTCAAGGCCGCGGGGGTTATGAACCATGTGCACTTTCGTGAAGTCAAAATGGGCGCGAGCGTGTTCGCTGAAGGCAACACCCGCGGCATGACGGATGAGGCGATCCGCGTGACCGAGGAGAGCGGGATTCTCTTCAAGGGTCCGATGGGAACGCCGTCGGGCGGCGGCGGCAAGAGCATTAACGTCACGGCCCGGAAAATGTGGAACGCGTTTGCGAACTATCGCGTCTTCAAGACGCTGCCGGGCGTGGAGACCGTGTATTCGAAAGCGGGGATTGCGATCGACTTTGCAATCGTGCGCGAGAACATCGAAGACACGTACGGCGGCGTTGAACACCGGCTGAGCAACGACACGATCCAGTGCAAAAGGTTGATGAGCGCGCCGGGGTGTGACGAAGTGCATCGCTTTGCGTTCCAGACGGCACGCAAGGTCGGGGCGAAGAAGGTGCATTGCGGGCACAAGGCCAACATCATGAAGATGACGGACGGCCTGTTTCTCGACCGGTTCCGCGCGGTGGCGAAGGATTTTCCGGAGATCGAGACGGGCGATGTCATTGTCGATGCGCTGTGCTTGAACCTGGTGGTGAAGCCTCAACAGTATCAAATTATCGTGCTGCCAAACTTGCAGGGAGATATCGTCAGCGATCTGTGCGCCGGATTGGTGGGCGGGCTGGGATTTGCGCCGAGCGCGAATATCGGCAATCACATCTCGATCTTCGAGGCGGTGCACGGAACGGCGCCGGATATTGCGGGTCGCGGGATTGCGAACCCGACGAGCCTGGTTTTGTCGGGCATGATGATGTTGCGGCACATCGGACTGAACAAGGAAGCCGCCACCATCGAGAACGCGCTGCTCGCGACGCTCGAGAGCGGCGTCCACACGGGCGACTTCGGCGTCAAGAGCAAGCCGACGGTGGGCACGCGCGACTTCACGAACGCGATCATCGGCAATTTGGGCAACAACCCGAAAACCGTGCCGGCAGTGGAGGTGCCGGAGGCGAAACTCCCGACGTTTGTGCGGGAGGCCAAGCCGAGCGGGCCGCGGGTGATCCGGACGTTCAAGAACGTGGTCACGCACGTCGTCGGATGCGACATTTATCTGGATACGGCGTTGAGTCCTCTCTCGCTCGCGGAAGAAATGCAGCGAGTTTCGGCGGATACGCCGTTCAAGCTGACGCTGATTTCGAACCGCGGCACGCAGGTCTGGCCGACGGGAAGCGTGTACACCGAATGCGTGGATTACCACCGCGTTCGGTTTGAGCTCAAGGACGGCGTGACTCCCGGAAGCTTCGGGCAGAGCCGCTGCGTGGCGCTGCTCGATCGCGTGGCGGAAAGTTTTACGGTGTGCTCGTATGAACTCCTGCGCACGTTTGATGGTGCGAAGGGGTATTCGTTGGCGCAGGGGCAGTGAGGCGAATTCGGAATGCGGAATGCGGAATGCGGAATGCGGAATGCGGAATGCGGGCGACTGTAAAACGACCCGACAATCGTTCGCTATTTCTGTCGCTCTTCCTTGAGCGCCAGCATCGATGAATACGCGACGTAGTACTTATTGATATTGCGGACGTATCGCACCGTTTCGATTCCGACTTCCTGCATCGCGATCTGCTCGACGTTGTCGAACCAGCGGTTGGGATCGAGGCCTTCGGCCTTGGCTTTTTCGCGGAGTTGGCGGATGCGGGTTGGGCCGGCGTTGTACGCGGCAAGCGTGAAATCGACGCGCGGGCCGGGCTTCAAATCGGGTTCGTTGAAGAAGTTCTCGCGGATCCACGCCATGTACTTGATGCCGGCGTGGATATTGTTCGAGGCGTTTTCGATATCGCGGATGTCCATTGAACGGGCGGTGCTCGGAAGAACCTGCATCACGCCGACAGCGCCGACGGAGCTGCGGCATTGCTGATCGAGCTGCGATTCCTGATACCCCTGCGCGGCCATCAAGAGCCAATCGAACTCGTACTTCGCGGCGTACTTCTTGAAGTCATCGGTCAGTCGCCCGATGCGGCCCTGGTCGTCCGGCTTGAGCGCATCCTTGCACCAGCGGGTGTCTACAAAGTATCGCGTGAAGAGGATGTTGCCGAGGAGCGTGCCCTTCTTGTGATCGGCGACGAACCTGTTCAGGCTCTCGAGCAGCTTGGGCGAAACCGGGCGGACAGCAAATGCGATCGAATCGCCTTTGGAGAGGTAGAGATCTTCGTGCACGGTCAGGCCGGGAAGAACCTTGGCCCAGAGATTCGCGATGTGGCGGTCGCACGCGGTGAACGGAATCGAGCCGGCGGAGACGAGTTCGAGGATGTCTTCGGTTTCGAGCGGGCGCTCGGGCGTGTGGAGGCGAATAGGTTTGCGTTTTTCTTTGACAAGCTCAGCCGAGAGCGCTTTGGCGTGCGTGAAATAGCTTGATCCATCGACGACGAGCAGTTCATGGCCGGAAAGATCGTCGAGCGAGGAAATCTCGGGGCTTTGCGGGCCGCTGACGATCACTTCGCTGACGTCGGTGAGGTAGGGATCGGAAAATGCCACGCGCTTCGCACGTTCGGGCGTGATGGTGAAGTTGGAGGCGATGACATCGCCCTTGCCGGCGAGCAGCGCGGGAATCAGATCGTCGAACGGAACAGGGACAAAGACGATTGTCAGCTTGCGATCGTGGTGGCCGAGCGACTTGACCAGGTCATCGCGGTATGCGGTGAGCAGGTCGTGCGAGAAACCCATCGGGCGGCCTTGATCGAGGAAGAAGTCAGTACGCGTCGGGCTGACGAGTACGCGAATGATGCCGAGATCGAGCATCTCGGGAAGATCGGAGTGGCGGAGAGAACCCATCCGCTGGACGAGGATGTCTGAAGGCGGGTTTGATTGAGCGAGCGCGGACGCGCCGACAAGAAAGATAAATAGCGCGACGAGCAGCCGCGGAATCGTCGTCATGCGCGCGAGTGTATCGCGAAATTGCGAACTGCAAAATGACGGCCGCGAACGCGTGCTCACGCGCTCGGCTTGACTTCCTTCGCCCAACTGTCCTTCAACGTCACCGTCCGGTTGAAGACGAGCTTACCCGGCGCCGAATCCTTATCGACATTGAAATACCCGAGCCGCTCAAACTGGAAGCGTGCGCCCTCGAGCGTTTCCTTGTTGTACTTCGCGTTCTCGGCGAGCCAGGGTTCGACGAGTGCCTGGACGACCTCGAGCGAATTTGGATTCAGATCATCCATGTAGTTGCCGGTGCGATCGCCGGGGACTTCGGTGTTGAACAGGCGGTCGAAGAGGCGGGCTTCGGCTGGAACAGCGTGCTGGGCGCTGATCCAGTGGATCGTGCCTTTGACCTTCTTTATGGGTTTGCCATCGGGGCCGACGGGGGCGTCGCCGCCGCGGGTCTGGGGGTCGTAGGTGGCGCGGATGCCGGAGATGTTGCCCGAGGTGTCCTTTTCAACGCCCGTGCAGGTGATGAAGTAGGCCCAGCGGAGGCGGACCTCCGCGCCCGGCGCGAGGCGAAAGAACTTCTTGGGTGGATCTTCCATGAAGTCTTCGCGCTCGATGTAGATGACCTTCGAGAACGGCACCTTGCGCTTTCCGGCGCTGGCGTCTTCCGGATTGATCACAAAATCGAGTTCATCGATCGTACCTTCGGGCCAGTTTTCGATTGTGACCTTGAGCGGCCTCAGCACCGCCATCGTGCGCGGAGCAGTCTTGTTCAGCACATCGCGCACGGCGTTTTCGAGGCGGCCGACATCGATGTAGCTTTCAACCTTGGTGACGCCGACATCGGTGACGAAGTTGCGGAGCGCTTCGGGCGGGAAGCCCCGCCGGCGCATCGCGCTGATCGTCGGCATGCGCGGGTCGTCCCACCCTCCCACCACTTTGTCCTCGACCATCTTGAGCAGGTTGCGTTTGCTCATGACGGTATAGGTCGGGCGGAGCTTCGCGAACTCGATCTGCTGGGGATGGTGGATCGGCATACCCCACTGGCTGCCGGGGCCGCGCCCTTCATTGATCGCGTCAATGAACCAGTCGTAGAGCGGGCGGTGATTCTCGAACTCGAGCGTGCAGATGGAATGCGTGATGCCTTCCATCGAATCTTCGAGGCCGTGCGCCCAGTCGTACATCGGGTACATCGACCACTTGTCGCCGGTGTTGTGGTGATGCTCGTGGATGATGCGATACATGACCGGATCGCGCAGATTGAAATTCGGCGAGGCAAGGTCGATCTTCGCGCGCACCGTCATCGCGCCGTTGGGATGCTTGCCGTCGTGCATCTCCTTCAGCAATTTGAGGCTTTCTTCGATCGGGCGATCGCGGTGCGGGCTTGTCGCCGGAACGGTCGGCGTCCCGCGGCGGGCGGAGACCTCCTCGCCCGACAACTGGCAGACGTACGCCTTGCCCTTCTTGACCAGTTCCTCGGTGAACGCGTACATCGTGTCGAAGTAGTTGCTCGCGAAATAGAGACCGCCGGCGTTCGGGCCGGTATCAAAATCGCCCCCGAGCCACTTCACGTCGCGAATGATCGCATCGACGTATTCCTGTTCTTCCTTCGCCGGGTTTGTGTCGTCAAAGCGGAGGTTGAACTTGCCACCGTATTTCTTGGCGAGGCCGGAGTTCAGGCAGATGCTCTTGGCGTGACCGACGTGGAGGTAGCCGTTGGGCTCCGGCGGAAAGCGCGTGTGGACCTGCGGCACATCCGCGCGAGCAGACTCCTTCGGCCCCCAAGTCCCCCACTTCTTGCTCGCGTTGTCGGCCTCGACGATTTGCTCGAGAAAGTTCAACGGCTTTTCGGCGGGCGCGGAATCCGGCGCGGGGTTGGAAGGAGAAACGGGCGTATTGGGGTTCGGGCCGGTCATAAGGAGGTGATTCTACGAGGCGCGTTGGTCCAATGTGAAGCGGCGGAATGCCTGCTGAGCGGCCGCGAAGTCGCGTTTACGCTTCATCCATGGCGATTCCGGCACGATCACTGCGGCTTCGAGTTTTGGATGGAACGTACTTGTATTGCCGCCTGAATCCCGGCGATCGAGTTCCGGATTGGGCGGATGATTTGGAGTTCAGCGTGGCGATCCGCACCAAGGGAGAGCTTGGAATCGTGTGCCCCGCGAGGAATGTGCCGAAGGTTGTGAAGCGGGAAGGGCCTTGGAAGATTCTCGTGATCGACGCGACGCTGGATTTCAATCAGGTGGGGATTATCGCGAGTTTGACTGCGCCGCTGGCGGAGGCGGGGTTGAGTATTGCGCCGATTGCGAGCTTTGATACGGATTACATCCTCGTACGCGAGGGAGACTTGGCGAAGGCACTCGAGGCGCTACGTGGAGCGGGGCATCAAGTCGCCTGAGGTGTGGCACGCGACGATCACGCCCGCGCCACCACCAGCACAATCCAATCTTCCTTCAACTCCGCAGCGTCGCCCACCGCCTGCGGCACCTCGCCCGGCGCAACATTGCAATCCGTGTAGACCTCGGTCGAAACGAATCCGGCCTCGATCATCGCCTCGCGCAGTTCCGCCAGAGGCCAGAGCCGCCATTCATAGACAAACGCCCGCGGCAGTTCCTGGATGATCTCGCCCTCTCGCTCCACCTTGAACGAGATCGAATTTGTCACCATCCCCGTCAGCGGATCGGCCGCTTCGTGAGCCCAGTGGTAATGGATAATCTCGCCGGTGCGCGATGGATGCCTACGGGTCATCGATCCAAGCTTGAACGCCGACGCGCCGCCGTAGATATCGCAGACGAAGATGCCGCCACCGAATCCGCCCCCGCCACTTGCGAGCCGATCGCGCGTGAGCCGCAGATAGCTCAACAGTTCGGATCGCGCGTGCAAATAACCGATCGAGAAGTTGCCGACGAAGACGACGTCGGCCGCATCGGTCTCGGTTTGTGACTCGGCGGCGTTCGCCCGGCAATCCGCCACCATCGCCAGCAGTCCGGCGGGCTTGTCGATCGACGCACGCTGGATGCAGCTGGCGTCAAAGTCCACCGCAATCGCAGCCGCTTGCTCGCCTAGGCGTGCTGCGTCCTCGAGCCATCGTCGGCTCAATGCAGCCGTGCCACAGAAGTCTTCCCGGAGGATGACGGGGTGATTGGCGTGGACGCCGCGAAGAAAAGCCGCGACATGGCGCGGCGATTGAACGCAAAGTTCATAGCAGTCAAAGCGATCCAGGTCCGGGTGGTCTGCGCGAGGGGCGTGCACGCCGGATTGTTGATCTACCGGGGCGTCGTCGAATCGTCGCGCGACGGGCCGCTCGCGATCTTCTTGGACTGGGGTGCCGCGGGAGGAATGCGGGTCGAAGCGGGCGCGATCTTGACGGGCTCACTTGAGGTGACTTTGTTTGCCGGTGCAGGCGTCGGCTTCTTCGTCGCGTTGGCGGGGATGGTCGCACTCGTGGGTTTGACGTTGAATGTCTGCCAGTTCGACGAGTCGTTGCGGACGCCCGGCTCGTTGAGGGCGGATTCGAGGGCGCGATCGAACTCATCCAGTTGGGGGTGGCCGATCCAGGAAATGCGTCCGTCTGGGCCGACGATGAACGTGCAGGGGATGCCGCCGCGCTGCGCGGGGATCATCCAGGTTGACCACATCGTGCCTGCGCCGTCGTAGGCGACGGTGTAGTCCATGCGGTTGCCCTGCGTCGAAACGAAGTTTTCAGCCTTGGTCAGGCGGTCGTCGAAGCCGGCGCGAGTCGCCTGCTCGGACGCTGTGATACCGATGATCTTGATGTTCGGGTATTTCTTCTGAAGCTCGGTGAGGTGCGGGATGCTGGCAACGCAGGGCGTACACCAGGTCGCCCAGAATTCGACGACGTACACCCGGCCGCGCTCGTAGTTGTTCACCGGCGCGCCCTTGAGCCAGCGATCGACCGAGATGCGCGGGGCCTGCGAACCAACGGTGAGTGCCGGGGCCTGGGCAGCCTCCGCGTTGTTCGCGACGGCGTTACTCGTGGTCAGAGTGGCGCAGCAAGCGACGACAAGGCCGGCGGCAGCGATCATGGGACGGATGTTCATGCGTCAGCACCCCGGGGTACGGTCGGCGGCACACTCGGTCGCGCGACATTTCCCGATGCTCGATATCGGTCCGGATGATCGACGTTTTTGCGCCGAGTTGGATGAACTTCCTCATCAGTATTTTGCACCGTTTTTCGACGTGCAGAGACTGCGCGAAAGCCGCGAGTTATCCGCGCCTTTGCGCAGAAATCGACACCGGGATCGGGGTGTTCGATCGCACCGGGCGATCGAGTTCGGCATCGTGAACTTGCGGCGCAGGTGTGTGAGCGATCGAGACAGCCGTCGATCTCGATTCCGAGTTGTCCAAATGAAAAACGCTCCGATTCGGAGCGTTTGAGAATCAGCCAAGGCGGTTCGGATTTAGTGTTTTTCCGAGTCCGAGGACTTCTTGGTGCTCTTGTCGTCGGCCTTCAGGGCCTCGACCGCGGTCGTGAGATTCTTCTCGAATGCCGGCTCGAGCGGGTTGCCGAACCACACGATCTTTCCGTCACCCCCGACGATGAACGCGGCGGGAATGTAGTCGACTCCAGCGGCTCCGAGCCATGCCTTGCTCACTTTCTGGTCGGCTTCAAAGGCGACGCGATAGTTCATCTTGTCGCCCTGATCCTTGACAAATTTGCTCGCCTTGTTGAAGCGATCGTCCTTGCCGTCGGCGCCCACGCGCTCGGAACTCGCCATCCCGATGATCGTGACGTCGTCCTTGAACTGCTTTTGGAATTCGGTCAGGTGCGGGATGCTCTCGCGGCAGGGCGGGCACCACGTGGTCCAGAACTCGACGACGTAGACCTTGCCCTGTGCGAAAGACTTCACCGGCTCGCCCTTGATCCACTTGGACGGGAAGAACTCGGGTGCTTTCGAGCCCACGGCGAGTTTGTTCGACGTTGCCGCGCTTGGCTTTGCGCCCGGTTTCGCGCCCGTCTTTTCACCCGCCCACGCATTGGATGCCACGGGCGCCAACGCCAATCCGGCGAGGATCGCACCAGCACCAACCGCGAGAAAGGACGACTTTGAAATCCCGCACATGCAATGCTCCCTGTTGGATGTTCGCCTGGCCCGAACGCCTGACCATCCGAGCGCCGCCCCTCGTCAATGAAGTACGTTACCCATTAGAGGGAAGATCGGGCAGTCTGTTGCACGGAAAGTAGTGTTCGTGCTAGGAAACGCTTCCAAACTTGCCCAAACACGTATCAATCCGCACGAGAGCCGAACGCTTTCCGAGGACGGCGAGGGTTTCGCCCAAAGGCGGGCTGACCGCCGCGCCAGCGATGGCGATCCGAATCGCCTGCGAAATGGGGCCCATTCCGGTTCCGGCCTGTTGGCCGGCTTGATCGATGAGTGAGTGGAGCAGGTCGGAGTTCCACTCCGAATCGGAGACCGAATCGAAGCGATCGCGGATGGTGCCGAGGAGCTTGAGGCCGGCGCGGTCGCTCGCGAGCAGGCCCTTCTCCGCTGCAATCGGATCGAAGTCGGTGGCGGAATCCAGACGGACGAGGAAGGCAGAGGATTTGACGCCGTCGCGAAGCGTTTTCGCGCGAGGTTTGACGGCGCGGGCGAGAACCAGCCAGCGGTGGGCACTTGCGGCGGGTGACAGCATTGACCCACCCCCAGCCCTCGCTCCCATCGGAGAGGGGGTTTCAGAAGAAACCGCCTTCGCGAAGTCGGGCTCGAACTTTTCGCACCATGTACGCCAGCGCGAGGCGAAGCCTTCGTCGGGCAGCGCATTGATCGCGTCGCCGTTGAAGCTGAGCAGTTTGGCGCGATCGAACTTTGAGCTTGTCTTGCCGATGCGCTCGATGCCGAAGTGCTCGGCGAGGAACTTCATGTCGAACTTTTCAAGGTCTTTGCCGTCGGGAGTCTTGAGACCGGGGTTCCAGCCGAGCAGCGCGACGAAGTTGGTGATCGCCTCGGGCAAATAGCCATTCTGGCGGAAATCCCAGACTTCGATTTCGGGGAGCGGGACCTTGAAGTGTTTGGCGAGGGCCTGCGCGATTTCGAGCGTGTCGTTGTCGGCGGACAAGAACTGGGCAACCGACTTCTCATCGAGCGAAGTCGCGGCGGCGAGCGTCGCGGCGGTAACCGACTTGTCCTTCGCGATCGCGTCCTTTGCCGCCTTGCGCGCGAACTTCGCCTTGTCACGCTTGCTCATCTTGCTGTTATCCATATTGATGATGAGCGGCATGTGGGCGTAATTTGGCGTGCGGAAGCCGAGCGCCTTCTGAAGCGCAACATGCCGAGGTGTGTTGTTCAGGTGCTCCTGTGCACGCATGACGTGCGTCACACCCATCGTCTCGTCGTCGATCACGACCGCGAAGTGATAGATCGGGAAGCCGTCGGCTTTGCGGATGACGAAATCGTCCATCTCGCCCGCGGCATACTTCACGTCGCCGAGCACCTGATCGTGGACAACGATTTCTTCGTTCGGTGCAGCGAAGCGCATCACGTGGCGCTCGCCGGATTGTGCGCGCTTCCATCGCGCCTCGAGCGCGGCATTGAACTTGCCGAATTCGATTTCGGCCGGACGCGGGTATCGATACGTCTGCTTTGCGGCGACCGCGACTTTGCGCTGAGCGTCGATCTCTTCATTGCTCTCAAACGCCGGATACGCGCGCCCGGACTTCACCAGTTGTTCGAGGTACTTGTTGTAAATCGGAACTCGCTTGGCCTGAAAGTACTCGCCGACAGGCGAGTGTCCGCTGCTTGCTTCCCAATCGTGCTGGCCAACGGAGCCATCCTCGGCGATGTACGGGCCGAGATCGTTGACGATGCCGAGCCAGTGCAAATCTTCGATGATGCCGCGGGCAGATTCAAGGCTGCTGCGTGCTGCGTCGGTGTCCTCGATGCGAAGCATGAAGCGGCCACCGTTCCTCTTGGCAAACGCCCAGCAGAAGAGCGCGGAGCGTGCGCCGCCGATGTGGAGGTGACCGGTGGGAGACGGTGCGAAGCGGGTGACGAGGGGAGCAATCGCTGAAGACATTGGGACCAAGGGTAGGTTTTCACCTCCATTGCTACAGGTGATCTGGCCATCCCTCTTCGAATCGCTCTTTCGCTTTTCCCTTGAATGGCTTAGACTGGGTCGTTCGGGAGCCGCCCTGCTACGGACGGCCCCCCACAGACATCTCCGGTCGGACGCGTCCTCAAACCACTAACCAGCGGAGGAAAGCCCCATGACCACCCAAACCCAGAATCATCCCTCGGGAGCCCAAGGTTCCCGTTCCGTCGCCGACGTGAGGAATATCTGCCTCGTCGGTTCGGGCGGAGCGGGCAAGACGACGTTGGCCGAAAAGCTTCTGTACAGCGCGGGCTCGATCAAGCGAGCCGGCACGGTGGAAGAGGCAAACACCGTCAGCGACTTCACCGACGAAGAAAAACATCACAAGCATTCATTGCAGCCCGCGTTTGTTCACTTCGATTACGAGGGGCACGAGGTTCATCTGATCGATACGCCGGGTCTCGTGGATTTCATCGGGCATGCGATCGCCTGCTTCCCGGCGGTCGAAACTGTCGCCGTGGTGGTTGATGCACACAAAGGGATCGATTCGGTGGCGCGCCGTCTGATGACGGTCGCTGCGGACCGCAAGATCCCGCGCATGGTCATTGTGAACAAGATGGAAGAAAACGCTGACGGGCTCGAAGAGCTTGTCGAGAGCATCCGCGAGACCTTCGGGGCGATCTGCCTTCCGATCAATCTTCCGACACTCAAGGGCAAGAAGGTCATCAATGTCTTCGAGCACGACGGCCACGACAGCGCGGGCGACCAGACCGACTTCTCATCCGTACATGAAGCGCACAAGGCGATCGTCGAGCAGGTGATCGAGGTCGATGACGAGTTGACGATGGAATATCTTGAGAAGGGCGCAGGTGCTGGCTTCGATCCCGAGAAGCTGCATGCGGCGTTCGAGAAAGCGCTCGGCGAAGCGCACCTCGTCCCGATCTGCTTCTGTTCTGCCAAGACCGGCGCGGGCGTCGATGATCTTTTGCACGTCTTCGCGAGCCTCTGCCCCAGCCCGCTCGAAGTGAGCCCGCCCGAACTCGAAATCCGCAAGACCGACGCCGAAGGCAAAGTCACCGACGACGAATATCTCCCCAAGCCCGACCCTAAGGGCAAAGTGATCGCGCACGTCTTCAAAGTCGCCACCGACGCATTCGTCGGCAAACTCGGCATCTTCCGAGTCCACTCCGGCACGATCAAGCACAAGCAAGAGCTCTACATCGACGACAACTCCAAGCCTTTCCGCGTCGGACATCTCTTCAAACTCCAAGGCAAGGAACACGTCGAAGTCACCGAAGTCGGCCCCGGCGAAATCGCCGCGATCAGCAAGGTCGATGAACTTCACTTCAACGGCATCCTGCACGAAGCGGCCGAAGCGAGCACCGTTCATCTGCGCCCGCTCCCGCTTCCCGTGCCGCTTTACGGCGTCGCAATCCAATTGAAGAACCTCGCGGACGAGACCAAGTTCTCTACTGCCTCGCACAAAATGATGGCGGAAGACCCGAGCCTCAAGATCGAGCGCATCGCGGCAACCAATCAGACCGTCATGCGTGGTCTGGGCGAACTCCACCTTCGCATCGTCATCGAGAAATTTAAGAAGCACTCGAACATCGAGCTTGTCACCAGCCAGCCCAAAGTCGCGTACAAAGAGACCATTACCGGCAAGGCCGAAGGTCACCATCGCCACCGCAAGCAAACCGGCGGCAGTGGCCAGTTCGGTGAGGTCTACCTCCGCATCGAGCCGCTCCCCACCGACCATCCGACCGGTTTCGAATTCGCGAGTGAAGTCGTCGGCGGCGCGGTGCCGCGCCAATATTGGCCGGCCGTCGAAAAAGGTGTGCGTCAGGTGATCGACGCGGGCGCGTTTGCCGGCTACCCGATGCAAGGCATCCGCGTTGCGCTCTATGACGGCAAGTACCACGACGTTGACAGCAAGGAAATCGCGTTCATCACGGCGGGCAAGAAGGCGTTTATCGAAGCGGTTGCCAAAGCCAAGCCCAAACTGCTCGAGCCGTATGTGAACATCGAAGTGAGTGCGCCCAGCCGCTACATGGGCGACATCGCCGGACACCTCTCGACCAAGCGTGGCCGCGTGCAGGATTCAGAGGTCCAGTCCGGCGACACCTGCATCGTCCGGGCCTCCGCACCTCTGGGTGAACTGGCAAACTACGCCAACGAACTCAAGAGCATGACCGGCGGCGCCGGAAGCTTTTCCATGGATTACAGCCATGACGAGCCCACCCCGCCGCAAGTTCAGGCTGCGGTGATCGCGGCCTTTAAGCCCCAGGAAGACAAGGACTGAGCCGGGGATTGGCCCGGTTTTGAGGTGGATAGTCCGGTGTGCTAGGCTGGAGCAGATAGAACGCTGCCAATCGGTCCCCCCACTTTCATGGGAGAGGAATCAATGTCGGAACGTAAACCAGTCTCTTTCATCGTGACCGTGCTCGCGCTCGCTGCCGCCGGCGGCGTTCTCTATTACTACGTACACCAACTGCCCACCGACGTTGGCGCGACGACTGCTTCCGCTGGCGTTCAGGGAATCTCGCTGCATGAACTTGCAGAACGTGGCGACGTTGACGCTCTCGCGGCACAGATCCGCAATGGCGCACGTCTCGATGCTGTCATCGAAGAAGGTCCGCTCTGGCAGCGAGGCATGACCCCGCTGATGAGCGCGATCGTCGCGGGACAGGAAAAGGCCGCGCAGACGATTCTCGATGCCAAACCGGCGCTCGACTCGCGCAGCCGCGACGGCCGCACAGCGCTCATCTGGGCCGCAGGCTGGGGCACTCCGAACACGGTTCAGAAACTGCTCGATTCGGGCGCCGAAAAGAACGTTCGCGACGAGGCGAACTGGACAGCGCTGATGATGGCCTCTGGCCGAGGCGATCCCGAGAGTGTGAACCGCCTCGTGAAGTCCGGCGCCGACATCAACGCCAAGAACAAATGGGGCCAAACCGCCCTCATGACCGCGCTCCGCGCCGGTAATGCAGACAAGGTTGAAATCCTGCTTGCTGCAGGCGCGAATCCGAATGACACCGATCTCGACGGCATGACGCCGATGCATATGGCTGCGGAAGGCGACGCGCCGAACACCGTGATCGTCATGCTTGTGAAGCGCGCCGGCAATGTCGATGCGCAGTCCGCTGCCGGACTAACCCCGCTCATGATCGCCTGCGATCGTGGTGACGTTGAGAAGGTCAAAGTCCTTCTCGCGAACGGCTGCAAGACCGGCATCAAGGACAAGGACGGCTCGACCGCCCTCGACTGGGCTCTCCGCCGCGCCGACGACAACGGCAAGGCCGTGGCCGACCTCGTGAAAAACGCGAAGTAGTTAGAATTCGAAGCGAACCGGCGGGCTGCGTCAGAAACGGCCCGCTTTTTTCCCCGGCACTCTCCCGAAAGGGAGAGTGCTTCGTTTTTGCGCCGCACTTTCTTGCGCATGTCTCGGCGCAGCGCTTGCGCCGCTCGCGCAAATCTTCATTGTGATCCGCCCGCGCAGCCGACTTCAATCGCGCATCTCGGCTAGATTGCTCACCCACCGCATGGACACGACCAACACCACCGCCATCAACGCATCGCTTCGGCTTACGCAGGCATACGGGATCGCCGCCAGGCCGCCCGCCAAGGCGGACGGCGTTGCCGGAACGATCTCGCGTGCGTCGCAAATCTCTGACCAGGTCGCGATCTCGCGCCCGGAAAAGCTGATCAAGAGCATCGATCGGCTCGCGGCCGGAGCGGTCGATCAGCCCGCGGTTGAAAAGAATCAGCCCGCTCGCTCGCCCCTTGCGACCGTTTCGACGTACACATCTCGTGGCACCCTCGCAATGCACGCGCAGCCCGGTGATCGCAACGCTGCCGCAACCGGCATCGCTATCGGCCGCGCAATTGACGTGAACGGCTGAGTTTCAAGCACAATTTCGTTACTTGCCGCCGACGCCCGAAAAGATCTTGGCATCCAGCACGCGCCCGATGATCAGCGCGCAATCGGCCTCGAGATCAAGCCGGCGCACCACTTCACAGTCGATCGCCGCGAGCGCCCGTCTCAAAACCGGCGACTGGCTCTGCAGAGTTTCCCACGCGATACAGTCAAACGGATCGTCCTCGCGCGGTGCCTCATCCGAAAACTTGCGGGGTGAAAGCACGTCTGCCGAATCCAGCATGCTGACCGAAAACGCCCGGCTGTCGCGGATCAGCGGCTCGATCCAGTGACCGCGCCGAATCGATACTCCGACCATCAGCGGCTCATCCGCAACGATCGCCACACTGCGTGCGACCACGCCAGCGCGTTTCCCCTCGAACCCCGCGGCCATGACAAAGGCACCCGCAGGAAGAAGCGAGAGGACGGAGAGCGCCTCCGATCGCCGAGACTCGGGTAGTGGCAGATATTCAACCACGCCTCCCACGTCGGCTCTTCGGGAACGTAAAACCAGTGCACACATGGATATATCCAACAGTCGTTTGCGCAGACGTTGCGCGAAACGACAGATTATCCACAAGTCACGCAGGAGCGCAAAAGTTATACACAACTCGTCCACTTCGTGGGAGTAAGTGTTGCAAAGTGTCGAGAAGTGGGTATCTTTCCCATGTCGGGTCGCGTCGTGCGGGACGCCGCGATTTTCCGGGCCGAGGGATGATTCCAGTGATATCGACCGGGGGTTCTAGTGCTGTTTATCGGTTCGTCCGAATTGACCATCGACGCCAAGCAGCGTCTGGCGATTCCGGCCAAATACCGGTCGCAGTGGAACGAGGGGATCGACGGCAAAGCATGGATTTGTGTGCCCTGGCCGGAAGGAATGCTGCTGAGACTCTATCCGGAAGGTGGCTTCGAGCGGATCGCGAACTTGCAGCACGCAGGACGCGAGACCTTGATGCCCCCGGCCGAACAGGCTCAGTTGGAGGCGGAGTTTTTCTCGCTGGCCGAACGGATCGAGCCGGATTCCGCGGGTCGCTTGTCGTTGCCCAAGCAGCATTTGGAGCTGGTTGGGTTGCCGAACGAGGTCGTGGTCATCGGGGCGAGGGATCGCCTCGAAGTGAGAGGACGAGAAGCATGGAAGCCGAATTCGAGGGAGCGGTTCCAGACGATGCCAAGGCTGGCCGAGCAGTTCAAGGGGCGGACCAGTTCGGACGGTGGGAAGAAATGAAGTGTGTTGAAGTTCGAATCACCCCGTCGCGCCAACCGTGCCGCGAGTACGGCCGCGAAGAAGGCCGAGTGGGTTGGGGACGGACTGCCTGACAGATTGCCCTTCGATGGGCACGAATCAATCCGCCGCGGGCTCGAAAGGGCTCCGGCCGAGTTTGGCCCGCGGTTCGCGGAGAGATCCGTAGACCGCTGGCATCAAGAGACTTCTGTTCATGTCTCGCTGACAAGTGAATCGATTCTCGATGAGTGCGCCGGGATTGCCCGGCGCGGGGATTGCAAAGGGATTTGCCCCGCGGCGCATGGATGCGCCGGTCGCCCGAATCACAACAACGGTCGCATGATGCGTCCGGAGGAGTGTTTCACCACCCCCAACGCGACGGACAATCTGGCAAGGTTGCCACGTCCGGCGCACTCGGAGAGTTCAACGACATGCCGCCGAGCGCGAGAGCGCACGGGGGCATTTCAAGGCGGCCGCGCCATCAACCTGCAAAGGTGAGTGTCGCGCCGCCGGAAAGCAAAGTCGCACCAGGCGCGAAACGCGCCGGTGCGCGGGTCAGGGGATTTCTCACAACCACCACAGGCGGCGGGCGCACCACTCCCACAATTCGTACTTGCCCGTCGCCAACACCGAAACCGCCCCGGCACACCACCGGGGCGGTTTGCTTGTTTGACCAGCTTTGAGTCACACGCAGAGCAACGCGTCATACGCCGTAGCGAAGATGACGAAGTCCGCGTCGTCGACCTGGTTGTCCTGATTCAGATCGCCCGGGCAGAATGGGGGCGAGCCCGGCGTGCCGCCGGGGCAGACAAGCGCGTCGTAGGCGACCGCGAAATCGACAAAGTCTGAATCATCGACCATTCCGTCGCAGGTCAGGTCGGACCGGCAGAGCACCACGCGGGCGACGCTGCTCGTGGTTGTTCCGCAGGGATTGGTGATGTTGGGGATGAAGCGGATCTCTTTCACCTGGACCGCGGCACGCGCGCCCGTGATCACGAGTTCGGGACCGTTCCAGCCAGCCACTTCGAACGACAGTCCGGTCGGATCGGAATAGGAAGGGCCCTCAATCGGAACAAAGACACCGCTGTCAGCCGGCGATTCGACACTCCACTGATAGGTCACGTCGCCCGGTGCATCGACGGTCAACGAGAGCGCGGCGCTTGCTGTGGTATTGGGGCAGATCGAAATGTCCACCGGATCAGTCACGACCGTCGCGACGCTCGGGCAGGGAAGACCCTTGATGAGATACGCGCGGCGAAGCCCATTGAAAGTACCGGTTCCCGCGATCGCGGAGCCATCGTTCGAGACGCCCCACGACTCTTCGAGCACCCAGCCGGTCAGATTGGCGCCCAGCGAGGTCACATACGTCGCAAAGTCCTTCATTCCGACATTCGTGCTCCAATAGAGTGCGCGATAGTTGTTCGGTCCGATCGCCGCGCGTCCGGTCACCACTTTGCCGTCGTAATTTGTGCCTCTGCCATAGGAAGCGGTTGTGCCGAGAGGCGTGCCGAGATTCTGCATCGACGCGTTGCTGTACCGGAACGCCCGGTCGCCCGATGGCATCTGGCAATCCCCCACGATGACAGCGTTGTTCTTACTGATCGCAAACGCGCGAGAGTCTGTCGAAGTCGGGAGCGCGCCCAGGTCCTGCACGATGTTTCCAGGCAGCCAGCGGCACGCGTGGTAACCGCTACCCGACCACGAGCTGCCACCCACAATGGTCGACCCGTCGGCGCTGATTCCGTACGCGGACGAACCGAATGCCCCGGCGGGCAGACTTGGAAGCGCGACGATTCCGCCAGAGCTTGTCCAGCGCACTCCGTAAACGGTGCCCGTGTTGGAACCGCTCCAGCCGACGACGATCGAGGTGTCGCCGCTGATGCCCGTGGCAAGTCCGCCTCCGATCGCACCGGGAAGCAACCCGAGACTCTGCATGCCTCCGGAGACCGTCCAGCGAAAGAGCTTGTTCGCCCCGTTTCCCGCGACGCCCAGGCCGGCGCTATCCATGGAATTGGCGGCGGTGAATGAGATGCTTGCCGGCGCGCCCAGATTGACGAGGCCTCCGGGAATGCTCCAGCGGAAGGCATAGAAAAACTGCGACGTACCGGAAATGAAGTCGCCGTAACCGGTGACATAGGTCGCGTCGTTGCTGACTGCCGAACCGTGTGATTCGGTGCCGCCGGGATAGATGCCGAGGTTGTAGATCACCGGCGGTGCGCCATTCGTTGAAGAGCACGCCGCGGCTAGGCCCGACATCAACGCGAAAGCAGTCTTGGTTCGCATGGCATTAACTCCCGGGGGGCCGGTCCCCTCAAAAAGAGTTGCTTCCGCGAACGAGTTTCTTGCACCGATTCCGAGCGAAAACGCAAACGGCCGGACGACGACTTCTTCGGGATTACACGCAGAGCAGCCCAACGCAAAATGCTTGCACGCAGACTTGCGATTTTTGGACGAAATTTCGGTGGCGGCTTCGTCGTCGACTTCCACTTAAGGACAGAGCAATTCGTTGTACGCGCTCGCGAAAATCACAAAGTCAGAGTCTTCGACGAGGCCGTCGCCGTTCAGATCCCCCGGGCATGCCGCCGGCTCGTCCGGGCAGAGCAGTTCGTTGTAGGCGGCAACAAAGATCACGAAGTCCGAGTCATCGACCACGTTGTCGCCATTCAAGTCCGCCGGACATTCGAGCGGCTCGAATCGCACCTCTGATTGCCAATTGACAAGTTCGCTGTGAAAACATGCGCCACCGCACGCGCCATCGGCAAGACCGCTCGCGGCGTACGTGTAACTGCCCGCCGCAAGATCGAACGAGGCGTCGAAGTTTCCGGCGTAGGTGTAGAGCAACGTGCCACCGACGGGTCGAAGGGTGATTCTTAGCTCCGCGGTCACGGGGCTGTTCAAGAACCCTGAAAGCACAGCGCGGCAAGGGGAATTCACGGTGAACGTCACGGAACACGTTGAATTGGTTGATCCGTTGGAGCCACAATCGCCGGCAGATTCCACTTCGACTCGCACGCTCCCGTTTACCGAGAAGTGATTCGACTCAAGAGAACTTTCTTGCGTCGCCTGTGCAATGGAGCTGCCGTATCCCACATCACCCGCGGCACTATTGCCGAAGCTTGCACCATCGTTCCAAAACCCCGCGAACGTGTTCGTCCCGCCATCGGACTCGCACCATTCGGGATACAGCGGCGGAGCAAAGACGCACGCACTGGCGCCGATGCTCCGATCGACTGCGGTAATAGTCACCTGCGCACCAGCCGCCATTGCGATAGACAAGGCGGCAACGGAACCAACAACATATTGCATGTTTTGCACCCTCAAACCCCTTTCGTGAGTGTTCAGAGTACCGAAAGTGGGGACTCCGGCAAACAGATTTTCGGTAAATCCGCCGCAAAATGGGCCTACACAGCTTCGACGGCGGGTTTAGGCCCGCTCTCGCACCAAACCCTTGCCCTTGACGATCTCGCCAATCACGAAAACGCTCTCGCCAAGCTTTTCAAGCTGCTCTTTGATGCTTTCGGCGAACGCCTTCCGGACGACCACGCAGTAGCCGATGCCCAGGTTGAAGACCCGCTTCATCTCGGCGTCATCGATGTTGCCGTGCTTCTGCAGGAATGTGAACACCGGTGGCACGGGCCAAGTCGCTCGATCGATCACCGCGTCGCAGTTCTTGGGGATCGAACGGACGAGGTTGTCGGCGAGGCCACTGCCGGTGATATGCGCCATGCCGCTGATGACATTTTTGACGCGGTAATTGCGTTGGAGCTTGACGATGTTGCCCGCATAGATGCGCGTCGGAGTGAGCAGAACCTCGCCGAGCGTGCGCGGCTTGCCCTCGCCATTCCTTTTCTTCTTTGGCCCTTTGGCCCTTTGGCCCTTTGGCGATTTCTCGTTCAGTTCGTCGTACACCTTGCCAAGGTCCAGCCCCGCGTGCTGCACGACTTTGCGAACGAGCGAATATCCGTTGCTGTGAATGCCGCTGGAAGCAAGTCCGAGTACAACATCGCCCGGCTGAACGCGCGTCGGGTTGATCGCGCGTTTGAGTTCGACGACGCCGACGCAGAAACCGGCCAGATCAAAATCGCCGGGCCGGTACACATCCGGCATGTTTGCCGTTTCGCCCCCAAGCAGCGCGCATCCGCTCTGCTTGCACCCTTCGGCAACGCCTTCGACGATCGCCGCGAGCATTTTCTTGTCCACCGTCGGCACGGCGATGTAATCAAGGAAGATGAGCGGCTCAGCACCCTGCACGATGAGGTCGTTGACGTTCATTGCGACGAGGTCGATACCGACGGTGTTGAAGATGCCGAGGTCTGCCGCGAGTTTGACCTTGGTGCCGACGCCGTCGCAGCAGGCGACCAGTACCGGATCCTTGTAGTTGCGGCTGAAGAGTCCCTTCTTGTAGTCAAGCCGGAAGAGACCCGCGAACCCGCCAGGATTCGCGATCACCCGGGGGCCAAATGTCTTTCGCATCGTCGATTCGAGCGACTCGGTGAACGAGTCTTTCTCATCGATATCCACGCCGGACGAGGCGTAGGTGAGCGATGTTCGCGACTTGGAGGCGGACCCGTTCTGGATGGTGTCGGCGGGCATGAGGCGAGGGTATGTGGGGCAGCGCAGCAGATACCATGACGAAGTGTGGAGACGGTTCCGTTTTTCAAGGCGAAAGCGGCGCAAGCACGTTTGTTTCGGGGTGTAGGCGATCGCGGATATGAAAAAGAGCGTCTCTCGCGGCTGCACGATCGGCCGTTGGGCGTGAAGAATCGTTCATGACAAGCGAAAGCGCGGCGATCGCCGTTAGGGAGGGGGCACGCAGTCGTGCGAGCCAGCGAGCGGCCGCAACGCTCTGATCGCTTTCCAAACGCAACATCGGAACCAAAGCACTTTCAATCGACGCGTCGGATTCAGCGACATCGTCGGAAGCCACGTCGAAGATCACGGTCCCGTCGTCGGACGCGCGAAAGGCGTAGCGCAAGAGTCGATCGAGAATCTTTGTATCCCGTACCTTGCCACATGAAGCGAAGATCGCATCGCAGACCGCGGGATGCCGTGCGATCTTTCGAGATTCCAGTATCTCGATGCAGAGGTCTCGCGAGCGATCATCACCGGCTCGAATTTCAGCTGCAAGAGCCAAAGGTAACGATTCTGCAAACGGCGGCGAAAGACGGCCCCCTTTGAAGGCGGCGGCGGCATCCTTTCTTACAACCGGATTGTCGCTCCGAAAGAGCGAAGTTAGGTCGTTTGCAACGAGCGCGAACCTGTCTTGCAACTGCCACGTGACCATGTATTGTCCGGCCATGTGTTCGCGTTCAACTTCGCTTTCCAGAAAGCGCTTCGCATCGCGCACGACGGCTGCAAAGTCTTCGTTGTCGGCGGGAAAATATCGCTGGTTCGGAAAGAGGAATCGGATGATTCGTTCTTTGGTTTGAAAATCATCCGCCGCGAAGTAAACCTCGCGACAGCTCGTAAGAAGGGTGGCCTTGATTTCGGGCTTGAGTCCCTCGAGTTGGCTCCATCCCGCGCCGGGGACGTCGTTGCACGCGATCAGATCTGGAACGATCTTGGCGGTGTCCACGGAGAGCCCAGCGCTAAGCAGCGCCGATGCAATTGAGTGTGCCTGATATTTCGACGATCGTAGCTTTGGCAGCTGCTTTGCCATCGCTTCAGCAAATGCAGGAGAATCGAGCGTGCTCTCGCACAGCTTCACCCAACCATCGTTCAAGACTTCTCTCCTGATCCCAGCGTCGACCGCCGCCGCGCCCACGCGTGCTCGTTCCTTAATTTCCGATCGCATCCAAAGTAGCGAATCGAGCGCGATCCACACTTCGGATGTCGACGCTGCCGGATCCTCGAGAATCGATAACGCGGACCTCTCAACGCCTCGCAACAAGAATGGCGTGGCCGTATCGAGAGCTATTTTGCTTGGCCCCCCTGGGTAATTTGCAGCACCCAAACTCTTGAGCGCTTCTTCCGGGCTGACGAGCGCAGAGAGTGCCCGCGCCTCCGAACGCCACTCCCGCCAACCAGTACCTCCATGCTTGCACAGTCATCGTCTCGCTCCTGTGCGATCGAAGTTCAATGTAGTCAAAAAATCTCGCTCACTTCAAAGCCTCGAGCACATCGACAGTTGGATTCGATCGATCTCGCACGTGCAGCAACGCATCGCGTGCCGCGGCTCGGTCTGAGGCATCTCGCCCTGCGTCGGTGCTGATTCGTCGCAGTTTGGCCAAGGTCGCGTCATTTGCCGTGGGCAGGCGCGCAAGCCACTTGCACGCAACCGCTGTGTGAGCGCCGCCGCGATCGAGCATCCGAAGCAGTCGAGCTTCAAGCTTTTCCCAATCGGCGTCGGATCTTGGGCCAAACGTCGCCGGGAATAAGAATCGTGTCGATGCGACTGATGAATACTGCACGATCAGGCGATCGGCGAGTTCCACATCGTCCGTCCGCTCGATCGCGTCGAGGAGCGCGGCATCAACGCCCGGGCGAAGAGACTGACGCCGAATGCTCAGGATCTCAACGGCGAGCGCTCGCCCACGATCGCGTCCGGTTCTCAGCGTTTCGCAGACAGCATCGACGAGCGCGTTCTCGTCCTGATCGCGTGTCACCTTGACATTGACGAGCGTGGTTCGCGCATACCGACGCGTCCACTCGATATCTGCGCTCAAGAGCGCTGCAATCTCGGGAAGGACCGGCATGATGACGTCGGGAAAGAAGTGCACGATCAGCGAGGTTGCCTGATCGCGATACTTTTCGTCGGGGCTCGCCAGCATCGCGCACGCTTCGCGAGAAATGGACAGATATGAAGGATCGCCCCCGACCGGTGATCGCACGTTGGCTCGCATCACCCACAAGACCGAGGCGCGCCGAGCCTTATCGCCGGATTGAAATTGCTCGAGCATGCGCCGGAAGAACGGACCGGGGTGCTCCTGGATCAATGCCGCGATTGCTGGATACGACGAAAACGGCTCCGGATCGGCTGTGACGATGTCCGCCACGGCTATCGCGATCTGATCCGTGTATGGCGGCTTCAGTTCCATCAGAACAAACGGGATGATGCTTTGTCGCGCTGCGGTTCGATTCGCGGGCGGCGATTGCTGGAGCATCTTGCCGGTTTCAACGAAGTACGCCTCTTGACCGAGCAACTCGCTGGCGAGTTTCCCCGCGCAGTGGTGCATTGAGCCCGGGTTGCCACATGCCGCGCGAAGCAGCACCTTTGCAACGCGCTCACGATCGGTGATCTGATCCTTCATCGCGGCAAGCGCGTATGCAGCCGGTTGTGCCGCGCTGCTCGCCAGATTCGGATTGCCCCCCGTCCTCGCGATTTCGTCGAGCGCGATCTCCTGCAGCCGCGCGGCCGTGCCCGAATCCAGAGAGACCGGCTTCGCGTTGTACCATGAGTTCTGCATCAGAATGTCGTTGGCAGGAATAATCGGCACCAGCCGAACCTGCATCCACAGCGGCATCACCCGCATCCATCCAAGCACGCGGCCCGCGGCGTACCAGTTCAGCGCAAACGCGCACACGATCGCAAGCAGTCCCACGCTCGCCCAGCCCCAGCGCCGACGCGAGCGAAACAACTTGACTTCCGCACGCGCTTCTCGTCCGCACTCGGGACATTTCCGCCCCACCACCGACGTCATGTCGTACCAGCAGCTTGGGCAGCGGCGCTTAACGCGATTGCCCGCGAGCCGATCCGACAGCACCGCCCACGCGACAACAAATGCTGCAATGCCGCCAAGGACGACGCCGGAAATCCACCAGATCCATATTTGTGTTGACATGGGTTTGTCGCACGAGCCTATCGAAAACTCTGCCACGTGCTTCACACCCGGAATTCCGTCGCATCCGGTTCGAATTTCCGGGTTCTTTGCTTCGAACCCGACCACGAGCGCCTCAAGGCCTGCACCCGCCCCACCAGGGATGCGCCCACGTCATACCTGCGCTATCGGACCCAAACCGCGGCGAAGGCAAGCCAGCGGAATCCCCCCGGCATCAGGAATTTCGCCGAGCATTCTTCCCCTCGCCTTGCCGCGCGGGCGGATGCGTTGCATGTTGACTTGATGCGTGATTGATGCACCGGGCGCGCCCGGTGCATGTGGTGTCGAATCTGAGGAGCCTTTCAATGTCGAACTCGTGGTGTGTTTCTTCCGGCAGGTCGTTGGCCATGTTCGCGGGTCTTGCGCTCGTTTCAACGGCAGCGCTCGCGCAGAACGGCTTTACCTACGTCAAGGCGACGGCCAATATCTTCGGTTACGGCCTCTCCACGCCCCAGCCAGGTGGCGGCGGCGGCGGCACGCTCGCCAATGTCATTGCGCTCAATGGCGGCACCGGCCGCATCGCGGCGTTCTCGTCGGGTGGCCAGGCGGGCTGGTCCGGCGGCACGGACAATGGGCCCGATGGTGGCACCTTCTCGAGCACGACGAACATCGGCGCCGTCGGCCCGATCTCGGGTTACAACGGTCCTCTCAGCGGTCAGCTCGTCGGTGTGTTCATTGAAGCCGGTGACATCTCGGCTCTGAGCGCGCCCGGCGCAATGTCGTACCCCGATCTCGCGAGCTACACGGCAGGGAGCTACGCGCCAGGCCTTCGCCAAGTGTTTTTCATCGGTGACGGCAAGACCGGTACCGGCAGCGGTGCGACGCAGTTGTTCGGCGTGCCCGACGGCGCGGCGTACCTCGTCCTCGGCATTGCTGATGCCTTCGGCTTCAATGCCGACGCCGGCTACTACGACGACAACGTCGGTGGCTACGAGACCAGCTATGTGGTCGTCCCGGCCCCGGGCATGGCTTCCATGCTTGGCCTGGTGGGGCTTGCCGCGGCCCGCCGTCGTCGGTCCTGATTTTCGGTTTGGTTCGAGATTGTGAGTTCATCAGTCGGGCGAGGTGAAAACCTCGCCCGACTTCGTTTTTGGGGCACCGATGTCGTTCGCCATTCATCCGCTTATCCGGATGAACGGATGGATGCCGCTGGCCTCGCGCGCCTATCCTCTGCCCCTGCTTCTGCCCGATGGTTTTGGGCCGATGATTCGGGTCCGGTTGCCAGGCGCGGCAACGGTTCAATTCCTCACGCTTTTGGAGAGCATGCCACATGGCTCGCACGCAGCTTTTCACCTCTGAATCCGTCTCGATGGGTCACCCGGACAAGGTTTCGGACCAGATCTCCGATGCCGTCCTTGATGCGATGCTGGCGGACGACCCGTACAGCCGCGTTGCGTGTGAAACTCTGTGCGCCACCGGCCTCGTGGTGGTTGCGGGCGAAGTGACAACCAAGACCTACGTCGATATCCCGGAGATCGTGCGTCGCACGGTCCGTGACATCGGCTACACCAGCGGCGACATGCGGTTTGATGCCGATTCGTGCGCCGTGCTCGTCGCGCTCAACAAGCAGTCGTCGGATATCGCCATGGGCGTTGACCGCGAAGGCGCGGGCGACCAGGGCATGATGTTCGGTTACGCGTGCAAAGACACCCCGGAACTCATGCCGCTGGCGATCCAGCTCAGCCACCAGCTTGTTGAGCAGCAGGCGAGCGTTCGCCGCACCAACAAGATCGCAGGTCTCCGCCCGGATGCCAAGAGCCAGGTGACGGTCGAATATCAGGACGGCAAGCCCGTCCGCGTCGACACGGTCGTCCTCAGCACGCAGCACGATGCGTCGTGGAACGATCGCCAGGACGAGCTCAAGAAGCAGATCACTGAACACGTGCTCAAGCCCGTGCTCAAGGAATGGTGGAATAACGCGATCAAGGTGCACGTGAATCCGACCGGCCGCTTTGAAATCGGCGGACCGCACGGCGATACGGGTCTCACCGGCCGCAAGATCATCGTCGACAGCTACGGCGGCATGGGTCGCCACGGCGGCGGCGCGTTCTCCGGCAAGGATCCGACCAAGGTCGATCGCTCGGCCGCTTACATGGCCCGCTACATCGCAAAGAACATCGTCGCGGCCGACCTTGCCGATCGCTGCGAAATCCAGCTCTCCTACGCCATCGGCGTCGCGGAGCCGACCAGCGTCTACGTCGATTGCTTCGGCAGCAACAAGGTCGACGAAGAGAAGATCAGCCAGGCGGTCCGCAAGACCTTTGGCCTGACCCCCCGCAAGATCATCGAGACTCTCAACCTGCGTACCCCGATCTTCAGCCCCACTGCCAAGCACGGCCACTTCGGGCGCGCCCCGGGCAATGTGACGGTCGGCGGCAAGAAGTACGACACGTTCAGCTGGGAAAAGACGGATAAGGCTGATGCACTGAAGACGGCGTGTAAGTAAGAGGAAGGCACTTGGCACTAGGCAACAGGCACTAGTAAAAGACAAAATTCCATGCCCCCGGCCGCACGGTCGGGGGTTTTTGTTTTTGGCTTCCCCTTGTGCCAAGTGCCTAGTGCCTAGTGCCAAATGCCTGCTTCTGCCGATCCTTACGATCGCGCCGCGACGTACAAACTCAGAGAGCACCTTTGCCCATCTCCGACCTCATCCCCCGGATGTTCCATCGGCGGCTCCTGATCATCATGGGGCTGGTGGTGGCGGGTCTGTCCGTGCCCCTCATTCAGACGGCGCGATTGACGACGACGCGCCACGAGGAATTGCTTCGCGCGGCAGAGTCCAAACTCGTCACGCGTCAGTGGACGCCCTCGGTGCGCGGAAACATCGTCGATCGCAAGGGGCGCATCCTCGCGCAGGATCGCCCGAGCTATGACGTCGCGATCGACTACGACGTGCTCAAAGGGACGTGGGCCGCGAAGAAGGCAGAGGAACTGGCGCGGAGCAACCGCGTTCAGTGGAATGAGATGGGTCCGACGCAGCGGAAGGCGCTGATCGAGAAACTCACGGCTCTGCTCGATGAGCGGGTGCAGAGCGGGCTCACCGAACTCGCGCGTGCCGCGGCGATCGATCGGGCGAAGTTGGATGCGTTGGCGCAAGCTTCAGTCGGCGAAGTCGACCAGCTCTACGACTCGATCCGTGATCGACGCCGACAAGAGATGATCCGCGACGCGGTGAAGTCGCCGGATGCCGGACCCGATCGCGTGCTGACGAAAGATGAATTGCGGAAGATCGAGATTGCCGCGGCCAAGCCGATTGTTGAACAACAGCGTGCGGTCTCGGTCCTCAAGCGGATTTCAGATACCACTGCGTTCGAACTCGAATTGCTCACCGAGGGCAAGGTTGAGTTGGCGGGAGCACTCGATTTGCTCGATCCGCTCCCCGATCCGGACAAGATCTTGATCTCGCGTATCCCGGGCGTGCGCGTGATCGATACGGGCGACCGGGAGTATCCGCTCGACTCGATGACCATCACGCTCGATCGCGCGCGGTTTCCGATGCCGATGCGGTCGGACACGACGATTCAGGTGCCGGTCGAAGGTGTCGCGGGCCACATCCTCGGATGGATGCGCGGACGCGTCTTTCAGGAGGATCAGGAGAGGCGGAATATCCAGATTGCAAACGACCCGGCGCTTGCGGCGCGCGTGCTGACGAGCGCGGGGGTGGACCGCGGCGAATATCGCGAGCGCGATCGCGTCGGAAGTTCCGGCATCGAAGCGTCGATGGAGCATCGGCTGCGCGGCCTGCGCGGGCTGCGAACGCAGCACCTTGATCGCATTTCGCAGACGGATGAGATCGAGATGCTGCCGGCGGAAATCGGCGGCACTGTGCCCCTGACCATCGACGGGATGTTGCAGGCGCGGGTGCAGGCGATCATGTCTCCGGCAGCGGGTCTGGCCGTCGTGCAGGACTGGCACGGAACGCCGAACGAGACGATGCCGATCGGAACGCCGCTCGCGGGCGCCGCGGTGGTGCTCGATGTTGATACCGGCGACATTCTCGCGATGGTGTCGATGCCCGAGGTTTCCCGGCGCGTGATCAAGGAAAATCCGGAGCAGATCTTCAACGACAAGATCAATGTCCCGTTTCTGAATCGCGCGATCGCCAAGCCCTATCCGCCGGGTTCGATCGTGAAGCCGCTGATTCTCACGGGGGCAGCCCAGCGCGGCAATTTCATCCAGGGGCAGACGATCGACTGCACGGGGCATCTGCTTCCGAACGAACCGAACATGCTTCGGTGCTGGATCTACAAGCGATTTGATCAGACGCACACGCAGCAACTCGGCCACACGCTGAGTGCCGCCGAAGGCATCAAGGTCTCGTGCAACATCTTCTTCTTTACGTTGGGAAAGCGGCTGGGCCCCGAGGCGATTTCAGATGTCTACCGCGAGTTTGGCGTGACGCAGTCGTGGAACCTTGGAATCGGTTCTGAGTATTCAGGCTCCCTCGCCGGATATGGCAACAAGCGCGACCTCACGATGGGCGAGGCGATTCAGATGGGCATCGGTCAGGGGCCGGTGACGTGGACGCCGCTCCATGCCGCGGACGCGTATGCGACGCTGGCGCGGTCGGGTGTGCGCGTGACACCTCGGATCATCGCGGATTCTCCCCGCAGCCAGCCGGTCGAGCTTGGGTTGCCGCAGTGGGCCGTGCAGGACGCGATGGAAGGCTTGGCGGGTTCAGTCGGCGATGAACTCGGGACCGGCAATCATCTTTCGATTGACGGGGTGCGTGATCCGATCTTCAACATTCCGGGTGTGCGCATTCTCGGCAAGACCGGGACTGCGGCGGCACCGGATTTGAAGTTTGGCTCGAGCGCGGATGACGACGGCATTGGGCCCGGGCCGAACGAAGTGGTGCGCTCGGGCGATCACTCGTGGTTTGTCGTGCTGGTCGGTAAGCCGAATGAACGCGCCAAGTACGTGATCAGTGTGGTGATGGAATACGCAGGCAGCGGCGGCAAGGTGTCGGGGCCGATTGTGAACCAGATCATTCAGGCGCTGCGGGACGAAGGGTATCTGTAGGAGCGAATGCGAAAGACATTCACCACAGAGACACCGAGGCACAGAGAAGAAGAGTCCGGGCAGGGTTGAGGTTCGTCCGTTACTTTCCAACCGGTTTCAAATCGATCACGAGGGGCAGGTGATCGCTTGGCTGCGCAGTCGCGCGCGTGAGCCCCATTCGCGAAAGCGCGGCATCGCTGAGCCTTGCCGGATCAAATACAAACTGCCTTACCGGCTGCACGCTTGCATCGCTGTATGTGAGCCAATCGAGGCGGCCGGGCGAGAAGCCGGTTGTCCAATCGCGCCAGGTGTAGAGCCAGTCGTCACCGAGGACGACGGGATCGGCGGGCGTCAGATCGCTTCCGTCGGCGTCGATATCCATTCGTAGTACATCCAGCGGCATGCGGCTGCCAACAAGATTCATATCGCCCCCGAGCACGCGGATTTCCGCGGCGTCGGCACGGCTGATCTGCTTCATGCCCTGATTGATCGCGTCGGCTTCTGCTATTCGCAGATTGTCTTCGTTTGAGCCGATTCCGCCGCAGCACTTGAGATGCATCGCGCCGATGAGGGCGGGGCCGATCGGGGTTTGGACTGCGGCGGACACAAAGCGGATTTTGCGGTTTTCGCCGTTCCAATTGAGTTCGAGGTTGTTGGGGCCGGCGGAGCGAACGGGGAAGATCGACGCGATGCCGACATCGGGACCCGCCGCGGCGTTCCACGCGACCAAGATGCCCATTCCACCCAGTGCACTCGGCATGTGCTTGTTCAGCACCTGCTCGAGCGCCGCGGCATCGCCTTTCCATTCGGACAACATCACCACATCCGGATTGATCGCGCGGATGACGGCGCAGAACTTCTCCGGTGTCTCCTGCATCTTTCCCCAGACGTTCCATGACATCACACGGAGTGCGCCCGGAGTCTTGGCCGGGATGCCATCGTTTGAACGCTTTGGCGCGCCGGCGATCGAAGGGAACTCGATCTCGAACGGATCGCTGTAGCCGACGATGCTGCCCCGCTGGTTGTAGATGACAAACGCGCCGCGGCCTTTTCCTCGCGAGGCCATGCCCGAAGACGGAAGCCCGGATTCGGCGGCAAAGAAACGCGACATCCGCGCGGCGTACCACTTGGATGCGTAGGTCGGCGCGAAGGTGAAATCGGAGTCTTCGCGTTTGAGTTCGGTTCGCGTGCCCGCGTGATCGAGCTTGAAGAAGGCGACCCCGTGACCCGGCGCGCCGCCCTTTGAATTCAGCGGCGAGAACTGAATCTCCACGTCGGCACCGATCGTTGCGAAGGGCTTTTCGAGGCGCTGGTAGCCGGTCGATGCGTCGCCATCAGAGTCGAGCAGCAGCGCGACCGTCTCGTCGCTGTCCTGAATCGTCTTCTTGTCATCGCCCGGGTTGAAGTGGAGGTAGACAAACTGGTCGTCGGCGCGGGCGACCGCGCTCGACGAGGCGGATTCGGGCATGCGCTGCGTGCGCGTCGGGCTCGCCCCACATCCGGCACCCACTACTAGACCGACCGCCATCGACGTTGCAATCACACGATTCGCAAGCTTGTGCATGCCCCCACTATCGCCGGGTCGGAAGCAGACTGCAAACGCCGGAGCCGTCACGGGAGGCAATTCACTTGGCTTGGCAACGCAATTTGCGTATCGCGCAAAGACGGCCGGAAGAGGCCGAGTCGGGCTCCGGAAGGGTTTCAGGCTGAATAAACTTCGGCCCTTCGCTGCCGCGGCGGGTTCTTTGGGCAATGCGTCCTTTTCCGCGGCGGGCAATTGGCCGATTCTTCCACCCGGACGTTCCATCGAGGGAGCGAACCCGGGAAAAGGTGTTCATGGCAAGCAAGCAGCAAATCACGGACGCCATCTACGGGGCGATAGACGAGGTCAACGCGGCGCAAGGGTCCGAGAACCAGATCGCCAAGAACCCGACGGCAATCCTCTTTGGACAGGGTGGCAAGCTCGATTCGCTCGGGCTCCTCACCTTTGTTTTGCAGGTTGAGCAACGCATTCAGTCCGCCGGTCATCCGAGTTTCACGCTGACGGACGAAAAGGCAATGGCGGATACCGCCACCGCCTTGCGAACCGTCGACTCCCTCTCGGACTACATCGTCTCTCGCCTCTGACCGCATTTTCTTCTTCCGACATTTGGCTCTTTGGCCCTTTGAAGATTTGACCCTTTGACCCATGGACATCAAGAACATCCATTGCCTGCTCATCGCTGATCACACGATCGACCAGCTCGGCGCGATCCTGAAAAACGGTGACGACGCACCCGCGATGAAGACGACGGTCGCGCACTTCGATCAGGTGCAGCAGATTCTCATGAACGGCGCGCTCTCGTGCTGGAAGGAAGGCGCGAACGCAGCGGTCGTCTGGACTCGCCCCGAGCGAGCGATCGACGCGTTCCGGCGCATTCTTTCGCGCGAGCGCGTCACGCAGGACGAATTGCTCGCAGAGGTTGACGAGTTTGCACAACTCATCGCGCGCGGGACCGAGCGCGTCGAAGTGACGTTTGTTCCGTTGTGGACGATGCCTTCATGGTGGCGCGGAACGGGCGGCCTCGAACTTAAATCGCGCCCCGGCGCGATCGGCGCTGTTCGCGCGCTGATGCTGATGAACGCGCGGCTGATCGAAAAGCTCGAATCCAACTCCAAGATTCATCTGCTCGATGCTTCGCGCTGGATGGCGAGCGCGGGCAAGAACGCAACGAATCCCAAGCTCTGGCTGATGACCAAGGCCCTCTATAGCCTTGAAGTCTTCAAGGATGCCGCGGCAGACATCAAGGCCATTCTGCGCGGGATCGCCGGACTCAGCAAGAAACTCATCGTCCTCGACCTTGATGACACGCTCTGGGGCGGCGTCGTCGGCGAGAACGGCTGGGAGGGTGTCGCGCTGGGCGGGCATGACCCGGTCGGCGAATCGTTTGCTGATTTTCAGCGCGGTCTCAAGGCGCTCAAGAACTCGGGCGTCATTCTCGCGGTCGTCAGCAAGAACGACGAGAAGACCGCCGTTGCAGCGATTCGCGAAAACCCGGAGATGGTTCTGAAGGATTCAGACTTTGCCGGCTGGCGCATCAACTGGCTGGACAAGGCGACGAACATCAAGGAACTCGCCGAGGAACTGAACCTCGGCCACGACAGCATCATCTTCATCGATGACAATCCTGCCGAGCGCGCCCGCGTGAAGGAATCGCTGCCGCTGGTGACCGTGCCCGAATGGCCCGCCGACAAGATGCTCTACACGCAGGCGCTGCACGCACTGCGACTCTTCGATCGGCCAAGCGTCACCGACGAAGACATGGGCCGCACCGAGATGTATGTCGCGGAGCGCCAGCGCACGGAGTCGAAGTCGTCTTCCGTCTCGATGGAAGAGTGGCTCGGCTCGCTGCAGTTGAAAGTGACGTACGAACCGCTTGGGCCCGGCAACATCAAGCGTGCGGCACAGCTCTTCAACAAGACCAACCAGATGAACTTGACCACACGGCGGATGACCGAAGCCGAATTGCTCGCGTGGGGACAGCAGAAGAACCACGCGATGTATGCCTACCGAGTTGCCGATCGCTTTGGCGATTACGGATTGACGGGCATCGCAGCGGTTGAAGTCGTCGGGGGCGAAGCCGTCGTAACGGACTTCCTGCTTTCTTGCCGCGTGATGGGACGTGGAGTCGAGAAGGGCATGCTCACCACGCTGCTCGACTTCGCGAAGAAACTCGGCGCGAAGAAGACGACGGCCAAGTACATCGAGAGCAAGCGCAACAAGCCCTGCCACGACTACTTCAAGGACGAATCGGGCCTTCCGAAGAACGATGCCGCCACCGAGTTCTGGTGGACGCACGATCAGGACTTCCCGACGCCCACGCACATCACGCTGGTGGAAGGCGACGGCACGCAGATCGCAGAGACTACTCTGGCCGGATCGTGACGACACTTTCCGACGCTTCGCGAACGCAGGGGTGAATCGTCCCGGCATTGATTTGCTTGCTCCATGGGAAAGATCATCCTCAAAACGTTCACGCTCGCCGACATTCCGCCGAACGGATTGCTCGATCTGTATGAGGATCCCAACGGCTATCTCGCTCCGAACAATTCCGCGTGGGTGAAACTGTTGCGAGAGAATCCGCATGCAAAGCCCGACGACCTCGTCATGCTGCTCGCGATCGATCAGGAAGAGGATGGGAGTGAGTCGGTGGTCGGACGCCTGGGCGTGCTCGCGACCGCGTGGTCGATCAACGGGCAGGAACATCGAATCCACGAGATGGACGGCTTCTTCCTCGATGAGTCGCGGCGGCAAACGGGCGCGGGCGCGATGATCATCCTGCACGCGATCGCCCGGTGCAAGACCATGCTCGCGTGCGGCGGTCCGAGCGCCGACGCGCAGAAGCTGTACAAAGCGGCGGGGATGAAAGAGATCGGCCCCCTCAAACGCTGGGTCTATTTCCTCAGCGGGCGTCCGGTGGCAAAGAAAGTGCTGAAGTCCGATTTCCTTGCGAACGCGCTCTCGTTGCCGGCGGGTCTGGCGGCCCGCGCGATGTATACGCTGCGCGGAGCGCAGAGTCGCGCCAAGCTCGAGTACAAAAAAGTCGATCGGTTTGATTCGCGGATCGATGCCGTGGTGGCAGCGTCGCGTCGCAGCTTTTTTCCACGAGACTCGCGCGTGCTGAACTGGGCGCTCGCTCACCGGCGGATCAAGGCGTTCGAGGTGTCCGAGCGGGGCACGCTGATCGGATTTGTTCTACTGAAGCGCAGCATCCTCGATGCAACACAGCACGGGCTTGGGCGCGTCTGCGTTGGAAACGTGCTCGATTATTTTCTGGCTGACGAAACGCGCGATCGCAAACGCGACCTCGCGCTCTTCACCCTTCGGCATTTTGAATCTGATCCGGGCGATGGCGACCTTCCAAGCGAGCAGGGACGGGTCGAAGTCATCGAGTTTCAGGTCTTTGACCCGGAATTCGATGCCATTCTCAAGGGAATGGGCCTTCTGCACGCGGGAGGCCTGCGTGTGCTCTTCCGGCCCCCACCGGGCGCATCGTTTGACCAGAACACCCCGTGGTTCTTCACGCACGCCTCGGGCGACATGCTGCTGATGAAGCCCTGAGCAACGTTTCGCGTGGGGCGACTGGGCGCCTTCTCTCGCTTCATTCTCCCTCCGAAACCCGGCGTGCCGATGCAGTACCATCCGCTCCGCCCTTCTCGGTGTCGCTCAGCAGCCCCTTCATACACATGACTCACGTCATCATCAACGCCGACGATCTCGGCCTCTCGGAACGCGTGAACGACGCGATATTCGGCCTCATGGGCCGCGGGCGTCTCACGAGTTCAACGATCATGGCCAACGGCCCGGCGCTTGAAGCAGCCGCGACGGGGACCAAATCACACCCGCATTGCTCGTTCGGCGTGCATCTCAACCTGACGGATCTGCGGCCCGTGACTGGCGACCCGGCACTCAAGCCGCTCTTAAATGAAGCCGGCGAGTTTGCACGGAAGGCACGCGATGTTCCGTATGACAATGCGCTTCTCGGCGCGGTGGAGCGCGAATGGACGGCGCAGATAGAGAAAGTCCGTTCGCTCGGTGTACCCATCAGCCATGTTGATTCGCACCACCACGTTCATACGCACGCGCCGCTCTTCAAGGTTTTGAAGCGCGTGCAGGCCGCTACGAACGTGCGGCGGGTGCGCACCACGATGAATCTCTATCACCCGTCCGATCCGCTCGTGGGTGGATTCAAGCAGCGGCTCAAGAAGTTGGCATGGGCCGCGGCACTGCGATGGAAGTCGCCCCGCACGCAGACGACGGATCTGTTCTCCTGGTTCTGGATCTATCACGATCTGCTGCCTCGGGTGCCGGGCGCAAAGACGGTCGAACTCATGGTTCATCCAGGGTCGGACGACCCGGTCTTCAAGCGCGAAGAGCAGCTGATGGATACGCCGTGGGAGCAGCGTTCCAAGTCTCCGATCAAGCTCATCAGTTACAACGAGCTTTGAACCGGCAAACGAGCCTTCACTGGCGCCCGTTTCCGACCGATAGCCCGGTATGGAAGGCCAACCGCAAGCTGGCACGGGCGCACCCGTGTTGTCACGAACCGGCGCGATCGCGCTCGGCGCGGCATTCCTGGCAACGGTCGTCCTTGGGCGCTCGCTCTCGGCCCGGCCTGCAAGCGCAGCCGACTCGCCAGCACTTCTCGTTGAAACTCTCCCGCCGCTGGCTCGCGAACTCGGTGTGACCCCGATCGTCACGCTCGTGGGGCGCGAAACAATCGTGCGCATCGGCTTCTATGCGGGCAAACGAGTGTACAGCGTCTTTGATCGAACGGGCGTTCCGCTCATGACCCGGCTCTCTCGCAGTGACTTTGTCCGTCAGTTTCCTAAGATCCGGCTCGATGAAATGCGCGATGTTGCGAACGGCTTTCCCGCCGCGCGCGATGTGCTCGCGGATACTCCCGATTTCTCTGGCGAGCATGACGAAGTGAACCGCTAACATTTTGGCGTGACTTCATCTGCCCCGGCGGGGGCATCTTTCCCGCCATCCATTCCTCCGCTGATTCCGCCGACGATCACCGATGTGATTCTTGTCGGCGGCACGTTTGATCCGCCCCATCGCGCGCACATTTCACTCCCTATCGAAGCTCGCGATGCGGCCCGACTCACGGGCGCGCTACTGCTTTACGTTCCCGCTTCACAAAGTCCGCTCAAGCAATCGACGCCGGCAGCGAGCGACGATGACCGGGTCGCGATGCTGAAGCTCGCACTTGAGTCGGTACCGAACGTCGCGATCTGGAACGACGAATTGGTCCGGACTCGCGGCACGCACGAACGCAGCTTCACAATCGACACGGTCCGGCGACTGCGCGAGTGCGTTCCGCGGCCGCTAAATGTGCGTTTGCTTCTGGGGACGGATCAGGCAATCGTGTTTCATCGCTGGCGCGAGCCGCGCGAATTGCTGGCGCTTGCGCCACCGCTGGTGATGCTCCGCGGCATGACAGCGCCAGAATTCCGCTCCGCAATGAGCGAGAGTTCATTTTGGAACGGGTCGGAATTGCAGATCTGGGAGCGCTCGATCGCAGGGAGCGCCCGCTCGGACATCAGTTCGACGCGGGTTCGTGACCTGCTCTCAACTGGCGCAAGCGATTCCCCGCAGCTTGCCGTGGCGCTCGCCCCGAATGTGCTCGACTTCATTCGGCGCAAGAGTCTTTATCGCGGTTGAACACTCGGGCGCGATTCGCTGCGTATCGTGGGAATATGAAGACGCACAACACCCTTCCGAAGAAGCTCAAGGCCGAATCGATCGAACTTTTGCAGGCCCGCCTCGCCGATACGCTCGATGCGTGGGGCCACGCCAAGCAGGCGCACTGGAACGTGCGCGGCCCGGGTTTCATGGCGATCCATGAACTCTTTGACAAAGTCGCGGACGCTGTCGCCGAGAGCGGCGACGCCATCGCCGAACGACTCGCCACGCTTGGCGGCTCGCCGAGCGGCCTTGCTCGCGATGTTGCAAAGAACTCGACGCTGAAGCCCTACCCGCATGGAATTGCGAACGAGCACAAGCACGCCGATGCGCTCGCTGCGTCGCTTTCGCTTCTCGCGACCAAATGGCGCGACGCGATCGATCAGAGCGACAAAGCCGGCGACGCCGTGACGTGCGATCTTTTCACCCGTCTCACCGGCGAACTCGACAAATACATCTGGTTCATCGAGAGCCACAACGCCTGATCGCGCACGCCGAGATGCGATCGAACCCCTGGGCTCACCCAACAATTGCGAGCAGCACCAGTGGCACGCCCAGGCACGCCAGCGTAATCGGCAGGCTTGCCAGAAAACACTGAACGCGGTCGTCATCATCCATGATCAGCATCGTCGCGAGCGTGACGACAGCCGGCACAACGAAGAGGAGACGCGTGATTGATATCTTGCCGGCGTTGTACGGACAAACGAGCTCGGTGATCGCAAGACCGAGCATCACGACCGCCAGGACCTGGAGGAGCGCGATCGGGATTGTGGTGTCGAGAAACCGAAGGATCGCGCCGAGGATGAAATAGCCTGCCGAAGCGATGACCCAAGTCGGGATGATTGCCGCGATCCAGAACTTGACGCCATCGGGCCCGTACCACGCGCCAGCCAGCGACGTCAGGACGATCAGGCCGAAGACGCTCGTAAAAATCGCCGGGCGGCAGGCTTCCCACAAGAGTCTTCCGTCGATCGACGGTTCTCTTTCAGTCAGGTCGTCGAGGGAGACGGCGGCAAACGGGGCAAACCCGCCGCATTCGGGACACTTCGTGCCGCTGACGCCGGAGAGGTCGTAGCCGCAGCCGGGACAGGGCGCGCGTGACATGAGGCCGGCCGGCGCAACGGTGTCGATTCGACCCAAGCGTGCGCCGCAGCTAATGCAGAGCACGGCGCGGGGGCGGATCGCGACGCTGCAGGCCGGGCACTGCGCCGCATTCTCTTCCACTTCCTGGGCGAGGGGGAGCGGGTCCGGCTTCGCCGGTGTGTTGAACTTCTGAACAAACTTGCGCTCGACGCCCATGCGATCAGTCTACCACAGACATGCCCTCACTCATCGTCGCCTTATTTGAATCTCAATTGAGGCGGAAACGCCATGAGCAGCAGGAACACAACCGGCCAATTGATCATCGCGAGAATGGCCGCGTCGGTGACTTCGAGTTCAAGATTCCGGAACAGCAACCCGATGATCACAATCGTGACGAACGGATAGGCGATGAACACGTTGGACGCGTCAAAGAAGATCTGCTCGGCCAGATAGCCGGACGACGCCACCACCAGCAATCTCAGCAGCAATTGCGGCCAAGGAAGCTCGACCTCCAGCCAGAGCATCATGCTCATCGCGGTGACGAGGCATAGCGCGAAGTATCGCACGCCCATCTTGGTGAGGCCCAACGAGATCAGATCGGACTGCCCCGTCGCAACCATGAACGCGATGTAGAGGCCGATCGCAATCGCCGTCGCGAGCAGCGGGACGAGGAACTTGTGCACAAGCTTTGACGTCGTCCGCTCCGCCAAATCAACTTCTTTGAATCGCTGGTGGCTGACGCTAAAACTCAGGCCGGTGCCGCATTCGGGGCAACGGACGACCTCGGGTGTTTTCGAGCAGTCGTATCCGCATTTGCCGCACAACCGCTTCGAGGTATTCACAGTCGTTTGAGCATCGATCGCCTTGGGCGAGTATCCGATGCGATAGTCAAACCCGCACGCGGCGCAGACGACATCCTCTTCGCCGATCGGTTCGGCGCATGCGGGGCACTGCCTTTCGACTTTCTCGACGGGCTTCGCGCGCATGCCCGCGGCACATTCGTCGCAGAACAGCCCGGCGTTCCGCGCCTGAATCTTGGTCTTATCGATGAACTTGCCACAGTTGGGACAAGCCACGCTCTTTGTGACCGATGCACCCGCCATCAAGCCTCCCGCCCGGCCCGTCCGCGCGCCGCGAGCCGCACCCTTGTGTCTGTACTCGGTTCATGCGTCCGCGGTTGCCGATCCTCGACCGGTTCGGCCATCGCCTATGAAAAGAGCACCTCCGGTGAGATGCTCGTTGCGTTCAAAGTGTGACTTTGACGATCGGGATCAGCCCTTGTGTTCGCGCCAGGCCTTGAGCACTTCTGCTTCGCGTTCGCGGGTCATTCCCACCCGCAGTTTGGTCGGGTCGGGCATCTTCGGCGGCTCTTTTCCCGCCTTCTTCGCGTCTTCGACGAGTTGCTTGCCGACGCGTTCGCGACGCGCCACTTCCTTGGGCCACCACTCGAGCGTCGCCTGGCAGGTGTCTTCGACCGGGCGATAGGTGAGTCCCGCCGCAACAGCGCGGGCATTTGAACGGCGGTGAAAGCCGGCCGCCTCGCCGGTCGAGGGAATGGTGATCGGGAGGTCGCCACCGACGGCGACCTGCTGTTCCTCGAGGAATGAATTGGGCACCCAGACCGGCGTGGCCTTCTTGCCCCCGGTTGCGGCGCTCGCCGCGAGGCAGGCGTCGATCAATCCCTTGACGTTCAACTTCTTGCCTTCGACGCCGTCTGGCCCGAGCGCGTTGAAAACGCCGGGAGTCTTTTTCTCGCACATCCGCACACACCACTCGGCAAGATCGCGGTTGTCGATGAACTGCACGGGATCGGTGCCGTCGCCGGGGCAGAGCATGTCGCCTCCCTCGCTGGCGCGGACGGGCCAGTAGGTAAAGCGGTCGCTTGGATCCCCGGGACCGACAATGAAGCCGGGGCGCACGATCGAAGAGCGATCGCCAAAGACGCGCTGCACTTCCTTTTCGCAGAGCACCTTGAGCGGTCCGTACCGCTCCATCTGTCCGCCCATGGTTTCAGTGGTTGTATCTTCCACGGTGCCGAGTTCGTCGTTCTCGTCCGCGGCGGCCGCATTGCCTTTGTAGACCGAGACCGTCGAGATAAACAGGTAGTAGCCCGAGTCCTTGAGGAGTTCGGCAGACGCCTTCACATGGCGCGGATAGAAACCGGACGTGTCGATGATCGCGTCGAACTTCTTGCCCTCGAGCTGCGCGAGACCCTTGGGCGAGGTCGCGTCAGCTTCTTCTGAGTTCTTGTCCGGGTCGCGGTTGCCGTAGAGGTGTTCGACATCGTCGATCATGCCGATGCGCTTCTCGGTCTTGCCTCGGTTGAAAAGCGTAACCTTGTGCCCGCGGCTCTTGGCGTATTCGGCCATCTTGGGGCCGGAGAAACCCGTGCCCCCGAGAATGAGAATAGACATCTGCTTGATGGGGGCGGCCGCGGGATCGGCGCCGGCCATTCGCGCGACGGCGGTTGCGCCCAGGCCGCTGATGCCCGCGCCGACAGCAGCGCCAGCAAGAAGCGAGAACTTCGCGAAACCCCGACGAGACAAGCGATTGTTCGACATCGAAGAAACCTCCAACTCGCACGAGAGTTGCCGCGTGCAACGCCCCGAGTCGTCGGTTGTACCATGACACGCATAGCGGGTTGCAAGTGATGGACAATCTAACGCCCGGGAAGGCGAAATGAGTTCAACGGACAATTCGAGCAGGCCCACGCCGGAAACCGAACCCGGTCCGCTTCATCGGCTGCTCGGCCTGCATCAAGGCGATCTTGCGATCGTGCTGCCGGCAATTCTCTGCGGGTTTTGCCTCTTCACGGGTTACTCGGTCGCCAAACCGCTGCGCGATGCGGTCGGCGCCAGTCTCGGTACGACGGCGGTGGCGCAGCTTCAGACCGGAACGTTTTTCGCCATGATCGGCGCGAGCGCGATCGTGGGCCTGCTCGTTTCGCGCTTGTCCTGGAAAAACTTTGTTCTCGTTGCGAATGCGACGTGGGTGCTCGGTGCCGCGACGATTGCGGGATTCTTCGCGTGGGCGGGTCCGGACAAATCCTTGGTCGTCGACGGCGCGTTTTTCATTGCGGTCAGCGTCTTCAACCTGCTGAGCCTTTCGATTTTCTGGGCGACGTTGAGCGACATCTTTGATGCGGAACGTGCCAAGCGTGCGTTTCCGTCGATCGGACTCGGGCTTACGTTTGGAAATATCGCAGGTTCTTCGTTTGTCGCGGCCTTTGCCAAGACGATTCCGTATGCGGCGTTTCTCGGCGTTTCGTGCGGGATGCTCGTCATCGCCGCGCTGTGCACGGTTTGGATTTTGCGATATTCGCCGGCACGAGCTCTGGTGAAACGACGAACACCAGGCGGCTCGATCGTCGAGATGATCGAGGGCATGCGGACGGCGTTCTCCTCGTCGTATCTGCTCCGACTTTCCGCGTATCTGTTTTTGTACTCCGTCACCGGCACGCTTGTTTACATGCTCCAGATCAAGATCCTGAATACCACATTCACCAATCCCGACAAGGCGATCACCAAGGGCGAGATCGCGGCAGTGACGAGCCGGATCGATCTGTATGCAAACATCCTCACGGCCTCCCTCCAGCTCTTTGTCGCCGGTCGGATTCTGCGGTGGATGGGAATTGGCCTGGCGCTGACGCTGACGCCGCTCACGACGCTCGGAGCGATCGGGCTACTCATCTATTCACCCACCGTTGCGATGCTTGTACCGGTTCAGGTCGCTCGGCGCGGCATGCACTACTCGCTCGATCGCCCGGCACGCGAAGTTCTTTTCACTGTCGTCTCGGTGATTGAGCGGTACAAATCCAAGAGTTTCATCGACACGTTTATCTATCGCTTCGGCGACGTGATCGGCGGGTGGACGCAGCAGCTTCTCGAACGAGTCGGACCGGCCCCGGGCGCGGTCGGCGCGTCCGTGCTCTGCGTCCTCTTCGCTGGACTCGGCATCTCGCTGGGCAAATCGCTTCTGGATCGCGAGAGGCGGGCGCGAGAGAAAGACATCTCGCGAATTTGCCCTGTTTGCGAGTATGACCAGACCGGACTTGCGTCAGACGCACCTTGCCCGGAATGCAACACCGATGCACGCAAACAAGAAAGCCTGAGGCGCGATCTCATGCCGAATCGGCCGGCGGCATCGTTGTGACCAACCCCGGCAATGGCGATCGTTCTACAGCATCGCCGCGATTGCGAATAGCGTGCCGAACTGCAGGATTCTCAAAAGAATGGTGAGCGCGAGCGCGTCTTTCCATCCATCGAGATCGAGTCGATATGTGAGCATCCCGTAGTAGACGATCAGCGAAATGACCCATCCGACAATCGGTATCGGAAGGTAGCTGAACAATGTCTCCACCGTCCACGACACCGCGAAAACCGCCAGGAAGTTGACGGCCGCGAGCGCCCAACCTTGGTCAAGGCCGCCTCCGAGGACGACACAGAAAAGCCAATAGGCAACCAGTGCAAGCGGCACGCTGACTCCGATCGCGATGAAGTCGATGGCGAGCTTGTGCAGGTCGCCGTTGATGAGACGCAGTAAGATCAGCGCGCCCAGCCCCGCGGCGGAAATGATCAGCGGCTCCTGGTAGAAGAGCACAAACTGGTTCTGATGCTTCTCCTTCTTGGCTCGCTCGCGCTCGTACTCATCGGCGCCGCATTCGGGGCAATGCGCTCGTAGAGCAAGACCCATCATGTCGTAGCCGCACTTGCCACACGGGCGCGACATCTCCATCGCGGGCGAGGAAGGCGCGGCCCCGATCGTGATGTCATAGCGACAATTGCGACAGACCGTTTCGCCCGGCGGAATCTCCTGCCCGCAGCGAGGGCATGGAAGCTGATCGCCTTCGATAGGAATCTCATCTGCCAGTGCCAGCGCCGGTCCCTGATCGACGAGAACGTCCTTCTCGATCGGCAGGCCGTACTTCAGACGGTCGTAGCACTTGTTGCAGGTGTAGTGACCCTGAGCGTCTTTGAAACGCTTGGTCTCCGTGCAATCGACACCACACTGGACGCACACCTTCGGCATCGCGATCCCGGCCCCGGTTCTGCCACGACTCGCAAGCCTACCGCTTTGTCAACTCATCTGCCAGCGAGCCAGCTCCATACACCTTGCGCATCGCTTCGATTATGCCGCGGGAATCGACCGAGACACTGCGACCGCTCACGCCGTCGTAGATCACGTCGCCGGTGAGGGAGTAGACGTTGCCGTCGAATATGAGCCCCACCACTTCGCCCTTGGCGTTCACCGTCGGGCTGCCGGAGTTGCCGCCGATGATGTCGCAGTCTGCGATGAAGTTGTACGGCGTCTTCAAATCCAGCTTGCCTCTGGCTGCTTCCCATCGCGCGGGCAGAGTGAACTCGGCTTCTCCGGCTCGCTCCTTGGCTCGGGCGAACAGGCCCTCGATGGTTGTAAACGCCGGAGTCTTGTCGCGGGGCACGCCTTGTACTTTGCCGAAGCTCATGCGCACGGTTCCGGTCGCATCCGGGTACATGCTCTCGCCCGAACGAGCGAACCGTGCCGCGGCAATCTTGGCGTATGCGTCGCGTTCCACGCTTTCGACACGATCTTCGTACATCTTGCGGAGTTCGCGTGAACGCGGGTCGAACACTGCCGCGAGAATCAACATCGGATCCTGTGCAGATTTCAGTGCCGACGCACCCCCTTCGACGAGGGTTTTCCTCGCTCCGGGATCGAGCAGCTTCGTGCCGAGCACCGCTTCTTCCGCGCGAGCCCGCGGGGACTTGCCGTTGAGCACCTTGACGACGAGCGGATGATCGCCCCCAAGATTTTCGGCCAGCAACGAAAGCCCTTGCGTGAGTTTGTCGATCTCGAAATCCTCGTAGAGCGGCTCGGCGGAGTAGAGGCGGAGATAAAGCGAAGGAAGCGACGGATCCGAGTAATCGCGCAGCCGCTCGGCGCTTGGCTTGGGCAATTCGTCGGCGAGCTGCACGATATCGAACGCGCGGCTGAGAAGCGCGCTGCTCGCGACCGCCGCATCGATGGTCGCCTTCTCCGCGTAAAACTCGCGGTACGCGCGTTCGGCGTTCGCCACAGCGTCAAATGCGGAGTTCCACTCCGCGGCGTGGGCACCATCGCGTTCAATGAACGAACGCAGTTCACTCTCGGCGTTCACCTTTGAGGCCATCAGCACGGGATCCTGAAGCCCGGCGAGCAAGCCGGTGTAGACCTTGCGGCCGTTCGCAACACCCCGCATCGTGCTCTGCGCGATTCGGGCATTCTCGGCGTTCCTGCCGGCGAAACCCTGGAGTTTGACCTCGCTGCGCCACGCTCGTTCCATACGCTGGGGCAGATCCACATCGCGCAGGAATTTGAGGTGATCGACGGTGTAGAGGCGGCGCGTGCGACCGGGGTGTCCGAAGACAAAGACCGGCTCGTTCTCCGCGGCTCCGTTCGCGCTCCAGTTCAGATAGTGCTCGGGCTTGTACGGCTTGCCATCTTCATACAAACGGAAGAAGGTCATGTCGAGGCTGAACCGCGGGAACTCGAAGTTGTCGGTGTCGCCGCCGAATGAGCCCACCACTTCTTCGGGTGAGAAGACAAGGCGCACGTCGTTGAAGGTCTTGTAGCGGTAGACGTGATACTTCGCGCCCTGATAGAGCGTGACCACCTGACAGCGGAAGCCGGGACCGTCCTGACATTCCTTTTCGATTTGCGACATCACTTTTCGACGCGCGGCGCCGGCTTCCGCTGCGTTCATTCCCGGTTTGGCGGCGCCCGTGACGCGATCCGTAACGTCCTGCGTGTCCCAAAGGATCCGGATCTCGGTGTCGGGGCACTTGAGTTCCTGCTCGCGCGTCCGCGCGTAGAACCCGTTCTTCATCAGGTCGTTGTCTTTGGTGCTGAGTTTCGCGATCGCGCCCAGCCCGACGTGGTTGTTGGTCATCACCAGCCCGTCGGGCGAAACTATCGAGCCTGTTCCCCCCATCCCGACGCGAACCACTGACCGCTGCATGTGCTTCAGCCAGTCTTCGCTGGGTTCGAAGTTGTACTTGGTCTTGAGCGTTTCGCGGGGCGGGCTGCTCAAGAGCCACATGCCCTCATCGGCGCGGGCCACAGTCGAGCCCGCGGCAGACATGATCGCAAGGCCCGACAACGTGACCGATCGAACAGAATTCCGATTCATCTCGAACTCCTGGTATGAACTGCATTTCGTGACGTCAAGCTTATCGCGCGACGTCCGATGAGCCCGGAAACGCCTCTTCAACACGACAGGTTGCCGGTTTTACGCCGTTCACGCCGGGCACAGCAGTTCGTTGTACATCGCCGCGAAGACGACAAAGTCGGAATCGTCGGTCAATCCATCGCCGTTGAAATCACCCGCGGTGTACGCGCCGCCCTCCGCTACGAGATCGTTGTAGAACGTCGCAAACTGAACGAAGTCTCCGTCATCCACAAAGTCGTCGGCATTCAGATCGCCGGGGCAGCGAATACGGCCGTGCAGATACGCGGACGCTTTCTCCGCATCGACAATGCCGTAGCCGTAGTAGTCGTTCCTTGGTGCCAGTCCCACCTGACGGGCCGTGTGCTCGAGTACCCAGCGGATTGTCAGGGGCGAGACGGGGGGCAGGCCGGATTGCGGCTCGAAATTTCCGAGGAGCAATGCCGCGGCACCCGCTACATGTGGACACGAAACTGAGGTGCCCCACACTTCGCCATACGTGTGCCCAGCTGTGAACTGATTGATCGTCGTGAGCGACCCATCATCGGCCTGTAGCGCGTCTCCATCCGCCTGTGAGAGCGATGCAACTGGCAAGCGAAGGTGCGGCGTGAAATTCTCCAGGAAGTTGCCGGGGGCGTTGTTTGAGATGATCACGCCCTTCGCGCCCGCCGTCACTGCATTCTGCACCTGCTGGCCGAGCGTGAGCGTGCCACGACGTATGTGCGCGATGTTGTTCTTGACGGCCGCCGGGAAGTCGGCCGGAGTGTCGCCTGTGCCGCAGTAGTAGGCGTTTGCGGTCAAGGGATCGACCGTGCCGCCCCGGATCTGGTTGGCTTGGTGCTCCACGCCATTCCACGTGACCTTCCAGCCGACAATCGGCATCGCGGCGTTCACCGCAGCGCCGGGCGCCGCGAGCGAAATGTTCGGGCCGTACGAAGTCCAGTCCATCCACAAATCGTTCTGATCCACCGCGGAGATCGCCATGACGGATGGGAACCACGCGGGATAAAACGGTGCGTTGTTCGCGGTGTTCCCGGCGGAAGCAACGAGGAGAACCCCGGCGCCGAGCGCCGCGTCGCAGGTGTCCTTGTACGCCTGATCAAACGTCGTATTCCCGAGTGACATGTTCAGCACTCGCGCGCCGTTGGCGACTGCCCAATTGATGCCCGCCAACGCCTGACTGTTGAAACCAAACTCCCAGTTGTTCAGCACCTTTGCCACGATGATGTTGGCCGACGGCGCGATGCCGATCACACCGAAGTCGTTGTCAACTCCGACCAGAATGCTCGCAGTGTGTGTTCCGTGGAAGTCGTAGTCGTCCACCGTGAGACCGGGCACGAACGACTCTGCCATAAGAGGCGTCGGCAAATCTGGATGCGTCAGGTCGACGCCGGTGTCGAGGTGTCCGATGATGACATTGCCGCCCGTTCCCCACCGCGACCAGACCTGTGGAGCCTTGATCTCGGCAATACCAAAGGGAACGACCTGCGCGCAGCCCTGAATTGCGTAGTCCGGCTCGGCGTAGAGAACGCCGGAGTCGCGCTGAAGTGCCGCGATGACTTCATCGACGTGGCCTGCTTCCGCCTCCACGACTTTCAGGCCGGGGACGAGTTCGATGTCCTGCACGATTCTCTGAACGCCGCTCCGCGTCAGTATCGCCGAGGTATCGGCGGCGGATCGATTCAAAAACGGATCGAGACGGACAAGCACGCGAGAGGGGTGCTGCTGATCAACCCATTCCTTCGCAAGGAGCGCGGGGATATTGGCTTGGCTGCCTGCTTGCGCGAGGCCGGCGATTGCGCCGAGTGTGCACAGAGTGATAGAGGTCACAAATCGATCGTTCAAAGCCACGCAGATCCCCTCCAATTCGCGGGTGTCCGTCCCTCTGAGGACGCCCGAGTTCAGTCTATTTCGCGCCGCGGACGTACACAAGGGCGGAGTGAGTCGAAATTGCAATTCTCCGATTCCAGTTCCGCTGTTCGCCGAATCTGCATGGGATTTTGCCCGTACCGTCCTGCCGCGGGGTCGCGGACGAGCGCTGAATCAATCAAAGAACTGGAGACCACTCACCCATGCCGAACGTGTCGCATTTGCGATTCCGAACAACCGCGTCGGCTCTAATTCTGAGCCTTGCCGCGGCAGGCGGCGTGGGAGCGGCCGTAATTGCCCCGGCGACGCCCGCCGTTCAACCGGGTGGCAACCCCAAACCCCGCGATCCGGAGGCACCGAAGCCAAACGATGGCGAGGACATTCCCGCTGGGAGCTTCGACCTTCGTCCCAAATTCCGTATGGGTCAAGACCGGCGCGTGAGGCTGTCACTCGACAGCAAAGAAACGCAGCCCGATCTGACCAAAGAACTCGATCCGGCGAATCGTACCGGCGATACGAAGAACGCGGCCGCCGATGAGATGAAGACCAAGCAGGATTTCGTCCTCATCTTCCGTCCAACGAAAGTCGGCGAAGATGGAACCAGCGAAGTCAGCATCATCTTCGATCAGATTCGCTCGCATGTCGAAGGCCCGGGAGTGGACGATTCGTTTGACAGCAGCAAGCCGGCCCCGGCAAAGAAACCCGCGCCGAAACCGGCGGAAGCGGATCCGCTTGGCGGGCTCGGCAAGGTCCCCACGCTCGAGGAAACTCTCCGCCCGCTCGTCGGCGAAGAGCTCTCGATCGTGTTCGATCGCGATGGCAACGTGATCGAAGTGCGGGGCGGCGAGAAGTTTGTCCGCGCGCTCAACCCGATGGCTCCCGAAGAGCTCACGCAAATGGGAGGCGACGAAAAGATGCGAGACCTTTTCAAGTCGATCGTGAGCACGCCGGGAAAGCGCTCGGCAAATTCGGGAGAGACATGGTCAAGCGATACCGCGCTCGATCTCTTCCCCATTGGTGGCAGCCGCCTGCACACGGATTATCGATTGAGCAACGTGCAAGGCGCGAAGGGCAAAATCTCGTTTCAAGGCAAGCTCGTGCCCTCGAAAGACCCGAGTCCGGGCTCGGGCGGGCTGAAGCTGAATAAGGCGGACTACGCGGGATCGACCGATTGGGATCAGGAAGACGGCTTCGCCCGCTCGATGCAATCGACGCAGGGGCTCGATGCCGAATTGAAGATCGGCGAGCAGACAATTTCCCTCAAGCAGAGCCAGAAGGTTGTGTTGGAACGCTTGCCGGATGCAAAGAAGTAGCGGCCGGTCGCCTCGTTCCAACGTCTAGCGGCCGTCACGAGGCCGATCCGGGGGCCGTTCGCCGTACCGCAGTTCCAAGTTGTCTCGCGTCTGCAGTGACCTGCCGCGCGTGAACACGGCGCGCCAGAGGGTCGCAACAAGCTGCGATGCAGTGAACGTCCGGAGTTTGCGCCCGGATGTCAGTACAGGCGAGCGCACGATGACGAAGCTTCCGTTTCGCTTGATCAACTTGGCCAATGCGATCTCTTCGGATGCATAGAGCGACTCGTCCCAGCCGCCCGATGCTTGGAAAGCCGCGCGCGTGCAAAAGAAAAAGCAGCCGCCAGTCAATCGGAAGAGTCGAAACAGAACGCTTGTTGGAGGCTGGATCAATCGCGCATAGAGCGGTATGGGTTCGTCAAAATGAATCGGAGCGCCACCTCCGGCCGCACCGGCTTTGAGCGACTCGACTGCTTCCCCGACCGTTGCAAGCGATGGCCGCGTGTCTGCGTCGATGAAGAAGAGGTAGCCGCCCTGTGCCGCGGCGGCACCAAGATTGCGTGTCGCGGCAATCTGCCGGCGCTCATGACGAACAACGGTGGCGCCGAGTTCGCCTGCGATTTCACGCGTGCGATCGGTCGAGGCATCGTCGGCAACGACGATTTCATACTCCAAGCCTGCAGCGCTGGTGTGGATGGCCTTGATCGTCGAAGCGATGAAGTCTGCTTCGTTGTGCGCGGGGAGGATGAAGGAGATCTTCATGTCGTTGGAGCTGACACGAGGTTGATGTCATAGACGCGCTGGGATTTTGTCTTGGAAAATCCGAGCCGTTCGTAAAAGGCGTGCGTGCGAGTCCGAATCTCGTTGGTGCGAACCCGAAGTTTGTCGTGTCCACGTTCGCGCGTCCATTGCTTGGCGAATTCGACGAGTGCCGCGCCGATGCCTTTGCTGCGCACGGATTCGTCAACGACAAGCCCGCGGATTTCGGACCACTCGCCCGTCTCCCATGCGAACATGATCGCGACTTCCATGCAGCCCAGCACCGCCCCATCAAGCTCCGCAACGACAAGCGCGCGATTGGCGTCGGATGAGTGCTTCAGCCGCTCCAGCATCACAGCCTCATTCACCGGATACCCCAGCTGCGTCGAAAGTGACGCCAATGCTGCCGAACATGGCATCGCCCTTCCGGGCGATGTGCATTCTGCCTTCTTTCGGAGTCTCGCGCCTCGTGCATAAATCACACACCTCACTGCGCCCGCACCGCAAACGGATCTTTGAATCCCGGCAGCGATTCAGCATACTTCAGCAGCCGACGCTCAAACTCCGCAACTGCCGAACTCGGCGTGTGGTCGCTGCGCCTCACGATCGCGAGTTCGCGGATCAGCGGCTCGCCCTTCGGTGTCAGCGACGGTAATTTGTTGGGTTCATCGCGAAAACTCAGACGCGAAACAAATCCAACGCCGACACCCGCCGCAACCATCTGTTGGATGCTCTGGATCGAGCGCAGTTCCATCACGACATCGAGCGTCACGCCCGCGCTCGCCGCGGCCTGATCCACGACTTCGCGCACCGCCGACCCCGCTTCGAAGCCGATGACCGATTCTCCCTTGAGATCGCTCCAGCGAAACGCCGTCTCCTTCGCCAGTTTGTGCCGTGGCGGCGTGATCAGCCGCAGTTCGTCATCGACGAGACTGCGAAGCACGAGTTGTTTAGCGCCAACGCCGCGAATTGGCAAAGTCACAATCCCGAGATCGAGTTCGCCATTCAAAATCGATTCGACAATCGCAGAAGAGCCCATCTCCCGCACAAAGAACTTGAGACCCGGGTGAGCTCGGCGCATGTCGCTGACAACAGAGGGCAGAATGTACGAAGCAGCGGTCGCACCGGCTCCGGCGCGAATGGATCCGGTCTCGAGTCCAGAAAGACGCCGAACTTCGTGCAGGCCTTCGTCCGCTCGCCTCACCGATTCGTCCGCGTGACGCAGAAACACCTTTCCGGCTTCTGAGAGCTCGACCCCTTTGCCGGTTCGGTGCAAGAGGCTCGTTCCGACTTCCTCTTCAAGTTTGCGAAGCATCGCTGACAGCGCGGGCTGCGAAACACCCAGCGTGCGAGCGGCCTTGGTCATGTGGCCGGCCTTGGCGATTTCTCGGAAGTAGCGGAGTTGAGTCAGTTCCATAGAGGGAAGCTTTCAGTTGTCAGCTTTCAGCTAGCAGCAAGGCGGAGAGCATTCGGCAGACGTGACGCGGGCTGCGTTTCTGGCTGAACGCTGATAGCTGTTAGCTAAGAGCTTCTTCTCCAATCATAACCAAAATCTATCAGACACGTAATCTGAATCGATTCGATTCATGCCGATAGTCGGCTACGGTTGACCAGTTCCGATCCCGTTCCGGCTTTCCACGAGGTGCACCGATGACATTCCAGGATCCCTTCAAATCCAAGTCCTCGCTCAAGACCAATCACGGCACCTATGGCTATTACAGCCTCGAGGCACTCAAGAAGGCCGGCATCGGGCACGTCGACAAGCTCCCCTACTCGATCAAAGTCCTGCTCGAAGCCATGCTCCGCAATCTGGACGGCTTTGTGGTCACGGCCGACGACGTCTCGGGCCTTGCCAACTGGAACGCCAAGAGCCCAACGAAGGAAGAGATCCCGTTCATGCCGGGGCGCGTGGTCCTTCAGGACTTCACCGGCGTCCCCTGCGTGGTAGATCTTGCCGCGATGCGGGACGCCATGAAGACCCTCGGCGGCGACCCCAAACTCATCAACCCGCTCGTCAAGTGCGACCTCGTCATCGACCACAGCGTGCAGGTCGATGCCTTCGGCCCCCCCACTTCGCTGGGCACCGCGCTCACGATCAACGCGAATAAAGAGTTCGAGCGCAACGGCGAACGCTACGAGTTCCTCAAGTGGGGCCAGCAGTCGCTGAACAATTTCACGTGCGTGCCGCCGGCAACGGGTATCGTGCACCAGGTGAATCTTGAGTACCTCGCGACCTGCGTTCTCACGAAGCAGCAGAATGGCGAAACGATCGTGTATCCCGATTCATGCGTCGGCACCGACAGCCACACGACCATGGAAAATGGCCTGGGCGTCGTCGGCTGGGGCGTCGGCGGCATCGAGGCCGAAGCGGTCATGCTCGGCCAGCCCATCTACATGCTCACGCCCGAAGTCATCGGCTTCCGGTTGAAGGGAAAACTCCCCGAAGGCACGACCGCGACCGATCTGGTTCTCACCGTCACGCAGATCCTCCGCAAAAAGGGCGTGGTCGACAAGTTCGTCGAGTTTTTCGGTGACGGTCTCGCCGCGTTGTCCGTTCCAGATCGCGCGACCATCGCCAACATGGCCCCCGAATACGGCGCAACGATGGGATTTTTCCCGGTCGATCAGGCGACGCTGGATTACCTGCGATTTACCGGCCGCGATGAAGCAACCGTCGCGCTCGCCGAGGAATACTGCAAGGCCAACGGAATGTTCTGGACCAAGGGAAGCGCCGAGCCCGAGTTCACGGATGTTGCCGAACTCGATCTCTCCACCGTTCAGCCCTCGATGGCCGGCCCGAAGCGCCCGCAGGATCGCGTGCTGCTCAAGGACATCAAGACATCCTGGAATAAGGAACTGGTTGACAGTTTCGGCAAGAAGGCTCCGGCCGAAGCCGTCAACGTCTCGCGCTGGATTGATGAAGGCGGCAACGCGACGAAACCCGCGCACGCGGCGGCGCACACCGGAGCACCCGACCCGGGCTGCATTGGCGTCGATGTGAAGCTCGACAACAAGTCGTTCCAGATGCATCACGGCGACGTCGTGATCGCGGCGATCACGAGCTGCACGAACACCAGCAATCCGGATGTGCTCATCGCGGCCGGTCTTGTCGCTCGCAAAGCCCGCGCGCTCGGCCTCACGCGCAAGCCGTGGGTCAAAACTTCGCTCGCGCCGGGCTCCAAGGTGGTCACCGAGTATTTGAACAAGGCCAACTTGTCGGCGGATCTCGAGGCGATCGGCTTCTACACCGTCGGCTACGGCTGCACGACGTGTATCGGAAACTCGGGGCCCCTCCCCGAAGTGATCGAGAGCGCGATCAAGGGTGGCGATCTGATCGTCGCCAGCGTGCTCAGCGGCAACCGCAACTTCGAGGGCCGCGTCCATCCGAACGTCAAGGCCAACTACCTCGCCAGCCCGCCCCTCTGCGTCGCGTACGCGATCGCGGGCAGCGTGGCAATCGATCTCGCGACCGAGCCGCTCGGCAAGGCTAAGGACGGCAAGCCGGTTTACCTCAAGGACATCTGGCCGACGCTTAAAGAAGTGCAGGATGTGAAGGCCCAGTGCCTGAGCCCCGAGCAGTTCCGATCGCAGTACGCCAACGTGTTTACTGGCAACGAGCAGTGGAACAAGGTGCCGGTGACAAAGAGCGATTCGTACTCGTGGAGCGATGATTCCAGTTACATCCACAAGCCGCCGTTCTTCGATGGGATGAGCGCAACGCCCTCGGCGCCGAAGCCGATCAAGGGCGCGAAGTGCCTCGTCTACGTGGGCGACTCGATCACCACCGACCACATCAGCCCCGCTGGCGACATCGCCGAGAATTCGCCCGCTGGTGAATACCTCAAGAGCCTGGGCATCAAAAAGGTCGACTTCAACACCTACGGCACTCGGCGCGGCAACGACATCATCATGACCCGCGGCACGTACGCCAACGTCCGCATCAAGAACAAGCTCGCGGTGGACGCAACGACCGGCAAGATCCGCGAAGGTGGCTGGACGCGTGACAATTCCAAGACCGGGGCCGGTAAGGTCGCGTTCATCTACGACGCCGCGATGAATTACAAGAAGGATGGCACGCCGTTGGTTGTGCTCGCGGGCAAGGACTACGGCATGGGCTCGAGCCGCGACTGGGCGGCGAAGGGAACACTCCAACTCGGCGTCAAGGCCGTGATCAGCGAGAGCTTCGAACGCATTCACCGCAGCAACTTGGTGGGCATGGGTGTGCTGCCTTTGAACTTCGTGGAAGGCCAGACGGCGGAATCGCTCGGACTCACAGGCGATGAGACATTCGACATCAACTTGCCCGTGAGTTCGGAAGGACTCGTCGAGCCGCGCTGCGAAGTGAAGGTGACGGCAACCAAGCCCGACGGCAAAAAGGTTGAGTTCACCACGCGCTGCCGCATCGATACGCCGGTCGAGGCCGAGTACTACCGCAACGGAGGCGTACTGCACACGGTCCTGCGTCGGCTGCTCAATGAGAGCAAGACGAAGAAGCCGGCATTGGTGTAAGCATGCCGTCCGACGACCTGCACACAAAGCTCGCCCATCCCGCGACCACGTCGATCGAGATTCCGATCGCGTGGGGCGAGATGGATGCGCTGGGTCACGTGAACAACGTCGTCTTCTTTCGCTACATCGAAACAGCGCGGATCGACTACTTGAGGCGGGCGGGGTGTCACGCGCTGCGCGATGAAACAGGCGTGGGATTCATACTGCAATTTGTTGAAATGCGGTTCCGGCAGCCGCTGGTCTTCCCCGACACCGTCCGCGTCGATACGAAGCTCATCTCAATCCAGGAAGACCGCTTCACCCTTGCGCACGCAATCGTGAGCACGAGCACTAGTGACGTCGCGGCAGTCGGGCGCGGCTCGATCGTGACGTATAACTACTCGAACAGTGCAAAGGTTGCTATCCCCGCGTCGATTCGCGCGGCGTTGATCGATCTGCACGGAGGCGATCTCTAACCTGCAGAAGTCACGCACGTCAAAAACCGGCCACCGGAACGTTCCGACCGCCCGCTTCTTTTTTCTCGCTGAATCTGACTATTTGGAAGCGCTTGCAGATGCGTGTGTCGCCGCCCCGATCTGCGCCTTGATCGCTTCCATGCACGGATCGCGATTCTCGACAAAATCCTTGAACGTCCATTCCGCCGCGATCTGGGGCTGCACCCATGTGCGCCGGTCGGTCGAATCCAGAATCTGCCAGTATCGCGACGAGCAGTGCACCCGCAGTTTGCTGTAAGGCAGAAGCACATACGTGCTCTCACCGACGAAAGCCGGACGCGAGCCAGTCGGTTCGCCGACAAACGTCGCGTTCGTGAATTTCTCGAGCATGTTCACGGTGTTCTGTGCCGCGGAGAAGGTGTTGCGCCCGATGATGACAAAGAGCTTGCCGGGCTGATTGAGCTTCGCGTTGCGGATGACCGACTCAATAAACGGGGCGACGAGTCCCGTGTTGCCGCCACCGTTGAAGCGCATGTCGATGATGAGGAACTCGGGTGACTTCTCTTCGATGAGGCTGTTCATCGATTCGATCACGTGCTTGAACGGTTCGTCCTCGTTGCCGGAAACCGCCTGGAACCCGAAGTACACCGCGCGCTGGTCTTCGAGATACTTCAGCGTGAGCGGCTTTTCGAGATCCTGCTGAAAGAGCGGCGCGGGAGTCTTGGACGCGGCATTGGCATAGACATATCCGCTGCGGTAGAGACGAGACTTGCCGAAACCGTCGCGCTGCATCGGGCGCGCCGCGATCTTCGCCGCCTTCTCGTTGCCGTCGGCGAAGCGGAAGGTGTATTCGATGTCACCTTCGCCGGTCGCGCCGATTTCCTGCAGTGCCGCGGGCTGGAGCATGCGGGCGGGCACGGAGTACAAATAACCCATGTCGTTGTCGACAGAACAGAATTGCCTCAGCTTTGCCGCGGCATCGTCTGCGCTCATGCTTCCGACTTTGACAATTTTGCCTCCGACAAGTTCCTTCATGTCCTCCGGCGCTCCCAGGACATAGATTCCATCCGGGAACGACCAAAGATGGAGAGGAATGCGATTGAGCGATTTCTCGCCGTCGGCGTACGCCGCCATGGTTGTGTGACCATCCCCCACCATTGCGAGAAGTCTGGAGATGCGTACGCGCAGGCGATCCTCGCTCACACCAGTTGCCGCGGCTTGCTTGATCGCGTCGATTTCGGCGAGGAACTTGTCCTTTGGCACGTTCGCGTACAGGTCCCAGTGCATCTGCTTCATTCGCCGAGCAAGGAAATCGAGATCCCATGCCCAGCGCTTGGCACCATCGGCTTCCTCCGGCGGATTGAGCCCGGTCAGGGCGATGAATCGCGGGTCCTTGCGGAGTGAATTGAGATCGTCATCCGATTCAAGTGTCTGCTGTTCCGCGAAACGGCTTTCAAAGGCTTTCTGCAGCCACTCGATCGCCTGATCGGTCTTTCCCAGGAGCGCGTACGCGCACGCGATGTTGTAACTTTCGCTCTCGGGTCGATAGCCGAGCATCAGGGCGCGCTGACCAGATTTGATAGAGCCCTCCAGGTCAGCCCCCATGTGCTGCGCGTACGCGTAGTTGGACCAGGCGGACCCATCGAAGCGGTTGGCCTTGAGGTACGCCTCGTATTCGGCGATCGATTCGCCGTACTTCTTCTCGCGCATCAACTCCCCGGCCCGCTGCGCTGTCGGAGGGGGAAACGCCAGGGCAGGAACAGCAACGAGAGCGGCACAAGCAAGCGCCAGCGGGAGACGAGTCATGGTCATCCTCCGAAACAACGGACGTTTCACACGCGTCGCGCGCAATCACGCCCTCACCCCGCCATGATGCTCGGGGCGAATGCTTCCGTCTTGAAGGCAGTTTGCGCCGTTCGACGCCGCTACCGCGAATCGCGCCTGGCCCGGCCGGGCGTCGTGCGGAAGAAACGCTGGAACATTCGCGTCATGTGGGCTTGATCGGAGAACCCGCACTCGGAGCTGATCTCGGCGAGCGACGACTTCGAATTCAACACCTGATCGAGCGCCCGATCCGCCCGGACGCACGCGGCAAATTCACTGATCGTTCGACCACGCGTCCGCCGGAACTGGCGGCAGAGGTGCGCCGGATGCACACCCGCTTCCGCCGCAAGCGTCTCGAGACTTGGCGGCAGGCCCTGCCGATCGCGGACAATTTGCTCGACGCGATTCAGCCATTGTGTTCGCGGCGATGAAGATTCTTCCGTTGCGCCGAGCGAATCAATGATCGCCGTCACAGCCTCTTCGACGACAAACGAGGCGAGCGCATCACGCGAGTGCATCGCCAGTTGCAGAAGCCCAACGGCGTGGAGCGCACCGCCAGCGTGTCGGTAGAGCACGGGATTGCCCCGCAGCCGCGGCATCACCCGGTCAAGCCACGGACGCGGAAGCTCGACATTCAGTGCCTCGGCTCCGGCATTCGAGATTCGATCGCGATGCGATTCGCCCGCCTGATTGAAGACCACCCAGCCCCGGCTGCACACGTGATCCTGCTGAAGCGCGCTCTCGATCGTCGCACCGCGGAGCGAAACCAGCAGATACGCCTGCTCGTGGCAGTGCATCGGAATCGTCGTGTTCGGCTCGTAGCGTGTCGCGATGATACGGAAGTCACCGAACGTCCGCACACCGGTGGAGTGGCCGAAGTAGTGTCCAGGTTGAAGTCGAAGCATGGGTTCGAGCGATTGATGCGAGATCGATCCGAACGCCTCGAGCGACTACTTCTTCTCCGAGGCAACTTCCTTTGTTTGGGTTTGACCCATCAGGCGTTGCAGTTGTTCCATTCGTTCTGAAGACTTTTTCACCCGGGGGTGGCCTTCCTTGAAAAAGGCCAGGATGACCGCGTGACTTTCGGACAGTTCTTTTTCGGCGAGCGCGTAATCACCCAACGCCGTCAGACACTCGCCGTAGTTATTGCGATAGATCGCCCTGGCATAGTGCTCCGCCGGCAGCTTGCCATCGGTTGCCGCGAACAATTCGCCGTAAAGGCGCTTAGCCTCTTGGGCCTTGCCCCGGTGAACGAGCATCGTGGCGAGATTGTTGATCTGGCTCCACGATTCGGGGTCATCGAAGTTTGCTCGGCGCCGGATCTCGACCACGCGTCGCATCATCGCCTCTGCCTCGTCGTATTGCTTCAGGTCTTCGAGCGCGAACGCGAGGTTGCTCATGGCGGTGAGCGTTTTGGAGTTGGATTCTCCGAGCACGGCTTTCTGCCGGTCAACCGTCTCGCGGAGCAGCGGAATCGCCTCGGCTTGACGACCGAGCGCGACATACGTCGACGCGACATTTGCCATCGAAGTGAGCACGCTGGGATGATCCGGCGGCAGCCGCTTGCGTCGGATCGCGAGTGCACGCTCGTGCAGTTGGGCGGATTCCTTGATCATTCCGACGCGCTGGAGCGTGTTCGCAAGCGTGTTCAATTCGTACGCGACGGCAATGTGATCAGGGCCAAATTGTTTCTCGCACATTGCGAGGGCTTCGCGGATCACCTTTTCGCCTTCATCGAATTCGCCGGCCGCCACCAGCGCGTAGCCGTAGTTGTGCACGGCCGATTGCAGATTGCGGTCGGTGTCGTTCACATGATTCCGCAGTCCCGCGACGCCGATGCGGAGCATTTCGACCGAGTCCTTGAGCATGCCGCGCTCGCCGAGATATTTTCCAAGCTCCGACTGCGCATGCGCAAGTTCCGACGAGAACTTCGCGGGATCTTTCTCGTAAATCGCGATCGCCTCGCGACACAGCTTCTCCGCTTCTTCGACGTTGCCCGCCTCAGCGAGCGTCACCGCGACCGAGCGACGCGCTTCCAGTTCGACCTGAGAATCCACGCCAAACTCGCGCGCCGCGAGCGCGTGCGCCATTTCCGCTTGCTTCAAGCCTTCCTGCGTCTTGCCCAGCGCGCGGTACGTGTTGGAGAGCGTCGTGCGCACGGGAATTTCGACCCGTGGCGTTGTCTGTCCGTCGCGTAGGCGGTGCGCCGCCAGATCGATCATCTCGACAACCGTCAAATCTCCGGACTGTTCACTCTCCGGGCTCGCGGAGGCGAGCATGCCTGTGAGAAACTCGTTGGTGGCCTTGGCCGTCGCGGCTTCCTGTTCGGCGATCTGCTTCTGTGCCGCGAGTTCCAGGCCCCGCGTCTCGGCGAGTTGGCGGCCGCGCGTGGCCTCGGCCGCTTGCCACGTCGTGCCGATGACGCCTCCCGCCAGCGCAAGGAAAGTCAGGCAAACGCCCGCCACAAGCGCGCGATTCCGTGCCACAAACTTGCGAACGCGGTACGTGCGGCTCGGCGGGCGTGCGAGAATCGGCTCGTTGTTGAGATAGCGACCGATGTCGGCTGAGAGGTCTGAAGCACTCTGATAGCGTCGAGCCCGATCCTTCTCCATCGCCTTCGCTGTAATTGTCGCGACGTCTGACGGAACCGTGCGATCGATCGCCTTCAGCGACGGCGCCTCCGCTTCGGCGATGATGCGAACAGCCTCGGGGAGCGTGTGCGTCTCGAGCGCATGGGGCAATTTGCCCGCGAGCAACTCGAACAGGATCACGCCCAGCGTGTAGACATCCGAACGCACATCCACGCCCGATGGGTCGTTCACCTGCTCGGGGCTCATGTACGGCAGCGTGCCGACCAGCGTGCCCGTTTCAGTCCGCATCGTCGCGCCAACACCACGTGAAGAATCGTCTGTTGCGCGGGCAATGCCAAAGTCGAGGATCTTGGGTTGCCCCGAGCCGGTCACAAGGATATTGCTCGGCTTCAGATCGCGGTGAATGACGCCCTTCTGGTGGGCGTGCTGGACGGCGTCGCAGACCCTGCGAAAGAGCTCCAGTTTCTCTTTGAGTGAAAGGTGATTCTCGGCCGCGTACAGGGTGAGCAGCTGGCCTTCGACCAGTTCCATCGCGAAGTACGGCTGCGGACCTGCCGCCGATTCATGTGTCGCCGCCTCAAAGATTGACGCAATGCCGGGGTGCTGCAATTTCGCCAGCGTTTCGGATTCGTGCTCAAACCGGCGAAGCAGCCGCGGCGTAAGCAGCCCCGGCCGAATGACCTTGAGCGCCACCGTGCGCTTTGGCCGCTCCTGCTCCGCAAGATACACCACCCCCATGCCACCTTCACCCAGGATCCGCGAGATCGCAAATTTGCCGATTCGTTGACCGCTCGAAAGGTCCGGCGCGGGAGGCACTTCCGGCGGCGCGCCGTCCATCGTCTGAACCTGATCCTGGCGCAGCAGCATCAACTCGACGCGCGAGCGAAGCACTCGATCGCCATCGCACTCGGCTTCGAGCACTTCGCGCCGCTGTTTGGGCGGCGCAGCGACAACTTTCCGGGCGATTTCGCGGACCCGGGCAAGAGACGCATACGGGATGTCGGGAGAATGATCCAAATCGAGTCTATTTCCGGACTTGCGTCAGCAGCTCCACCGCCGCCTGATGGCATTCTGACACACATCGCGTGCGAAAGCCACTTGAATCCCGTTGTTGATAACTCGCGCCGGGCGAAGTCCGTACTTCTCCGGGAAGTCCAAATGCTCAGCCAAGAATCGCACCAGCATGAATCCGAATTTCCAAGTCGCCGCGATCATTCTTCAGACCATCTCGTCGCTGTCAATCGGCGGCGGTCTGATCTTCGCGGCGTATCAGTTCTATTACGCGCGAAAAGCGCAGCACGTCGCAAACTTCACCAAGCTAGTCGAGCTGCAAATGTCGCTCCGCAAGATGCGCGTCGAAGACCCGAAGCTTGCGAATGTCTACGCGGACGACGTGCGAAAGCTCAGCACCGACGACGAGATTCGTTACTACTTCTTCAACCTGATGCAGCTCTCGCTCTTCGAAATCGCGTGGTACAGCCACGAACACGGCCAACTCTCGGACGAATACTTCGAATCCTGGGTCAAGCGCTTCAGGATCATCGCGGCAGAAGAGAGCTTTAACAAGATGATGCGGAATCCATCAATGAAAATCCTGCACGACGATTTCCAGACGTATGTCCAGGAATTCGTCGCAGAATCTCGCGCCGCAGACACGCCCTGATCGCTACAAACCATCCTGGTTTTTCGTCGTCACGACATCGTCGGAAAAATCGATTGTGACTTCCACGCGATCGGTTTTCCAGATCCAACGTGTTCGGACGGGATTGCGAGTTTCCGCCGGCCGGGGCGAAGGCGGAATCGTCGCTCGCGGACCAGGCGCAGCCCCCGGCGCACCCGGAGTTTGAACCTGCGGCTTCTGCACCCGCGTGCCTCCCCCAGCTTCCCGCTGCGCCTGCTGGTCGCGATCGTTGATCTTTCCCGTCAGATCGCCCAATCCCTGCTTGATCTGGCTCCGGTTCTGTCGGTCTTGCGCCAGCGTGATATCGCTGATCATGCCCTGCGCGACCTTGGTCCCGGCACCGGAGTCCATTTTCTCACCCGGACCCAGGATCGCGGTGACCTCATCAACCGACATTCCGACCTGAACCTTGTCGTAGTTCTCTTTGGTCAGCTTGTTCTCGCAGCCCGTCAAAGGCAGGCACAGCACCCCGAGCAGCAAGGTCAGCACAAACACGACTCGTTCGTTCATTTTCATGATCGCTCCGGCTGGCACCATCGTACAAGGCTTGCCGCAGCCAAAGTGCATACGGACGGATAGAAGGTCCGGCCGCGACTTCATCTGCTCGCGCGACTTCCTGGCCGGAAACTCCGCTCCCCGAACCGATAGGATGGACACGCACGGAGGCACTCGTCCACTTGGATACCCCGGATAAGGCTGGCAATCCCGGTTCTTCCCCATCATCCGCGGCAGCAGCCGAGGCATCTCTTTATCTCCACCCCCAAACTCTCGCCCGCCTGTCGAGCTTTGAACTCCGGGCCAAAATGATTGTCGAAGGTCTTTCCAGCGGCCAGCACCGCTCCCCCTATCAGGGATTTTCGGTCGAGTTCGCGCAGCACCGCCCCTACTCACCGGGCGACGACATCCGACATCTCGATTGGAAAGTCTTCGCTCGCTCCGACAAACTCCACCTCAAGCAGTATCAGCAGGAAACCAATTTCGACCTCATCGTCCTCGTCGATTGCTCCGGCTCGATGTCGTACGGCAGCCGCTCGTTCGCGGAGGCGTCAGGAGCCGGCCGGGAAAAGAGCCCGGACGGACGCACACACTGGAGCAAGTTCGATCACGCGACCGCACTTGCCGCGGCACTCTCGTACATCACGCTCCGCCAGGGCGATCGCGTCGGGCTCGAGATGTTCGACGAGCGCGTGCGGCTGGTCCTCAAGCGATCGAGCAGCCAGGGAACCTGGCGACAGATCGTGAACGCGCTCTCGTCGCACCCGGCCCGCCGCTCGCATGCGCCGGGTGAAGGCTCCGCGACGAGATCGAGCGACCTTCGGCGCGCGATCGACGAGACGTTTGCCCAGATCACCAATCGCTGCATCCTCGCGATCGTGAGCGACTTCTTCATGGATCTCGACATGATCAAGGAGGCACTCGCTCGCACCCGCCATGCGCAGGCCGACGTGATGGCCTTCCAGATCTTGGACCGCGCCGAACTTGAATTCGACCTGCAGGAGAATTCGGGGGGCGTCCTGCTCGAGGGGCTTGAAGGCGAATCGATGCTCCGGATCGACCCGCGCGCGATCCGCAAGGGATACATGCAGGCGCTCGAAGAACACAATTCCAAATTGCGTGCGCTCCTGCGCGGCATGGGCTATGACTACACGCTTGTGAACACGCACGATTTCCTCGGTCCCGCACTCGCTTCATTTGTCTCTCGCCGCAATGCACAGATCAAGAAGCACCTCGCGTGATTCGAGGCTGATGCTCCGGCCTGTTTTGCCGTCCTGTTTTCAGTGTTCAAACTCCCCACCATGGCCTTCCTGAACCCAACTCTTGCCCTTGCCGCACTCGCGTGTATCGCGGCGCCGATCATCATCCACCTGCTCTTCCGACGCAAACGCAAACCGGTCGAGTGGGGCGCGATGAAGTTTGTGCTGGAGGCCATTAGTCGCAATCGGCGCCGCCTTCGCCTCGAACAGATCCTGCTTCTCGCGGCACGCACACTCGCTGTTCTCTTTCTGGCGCTGGCGGTCGGACGCCCGATGTTCGCTGGTGCCCGGCCCGCCGACAGCCGTCGCGCCCGCGACTTGACGATCGTCATCGACAACAGCCTCGCCTCGCAAACGCGCGTCGGCGGCACCGGCAGCCAGAGCGAACTCGAGGCGGCAAAGCAGCGCGCCGCGACACTGTTGGACGAACTTGATGCCGGCCGTGGCGACCGTGCGACCGTCGTCACGCTTGCCTCTCCTGCTGAGCGATTGCTGACCGCGCCTTCCGGAGACCTCGCCAGTGTTCGGCGCGTGCTGGACCAAATAGAACCAGCGGACTCCGGCACCGACTTCGCCGGTGCTGCGGCCCTCACACGTGACGGTTCTCCCGCCGATGCGGCACGTGAAACGACCATCGCGCTCCTCTCCCCCCTGCGGGCCGGCAGCGTGGACCTTTCTCGCGAAACGACCGGGCGCGACTCCGCGCGGGGTTCGGCCGAGTCGGCCTCAGAGAACCTGCCTTCGGTGCTCGCGACGTTGCCTGCGCAGGAGCCGGCGGAGAACATCGCGATCGTTGGTGTCGAACCTCTTCGCTCGATGATGATTCGCGCGGGTCAGGATGGTTCGACACAGCAAGCACGCGTCTCGCTGCGCCGATTCGGTGCGGGTATCGAAAAGCCTGCTTCCGTGCAACTGCGGCTTCGCGTCACAGACGGCCGTGATGCTGATGACGAAAAAACCTGGGCCAAGACACCCGCCCGTTTTGCGGCGGGCGAAGACATGTTGACGTTGCTCGCGCCCGTCGCGATGCGTGCATTCAAAGACGAAGCGGCGCCGACGGCATCCTGGATCGAGGCCCGCATCGATGACGACGCGATCGCGAGCGACAATGTCTTCCGCAAGCCGTGGAAGGTTCGCGAGCAGCTCCGCATCGGGCTTCTCGCTCCGCTTGAGGCGGCCGACGCAACCGCAGGCCCGGCAGGCTATTCGGCCGCAGAATGGCTGACGCTCGCGCTCGCACCGGCGTCTTCCACTCGCGGCGTCGATCTCGACAGCGAGCACGAACCGATTCGAATCACCCGCATCGATCCCACGCGTCTGTCCGCGTCAGATGTAGGCGCAATCGACGCCGCGTTTGTGACAAGGCCCGATCTCATCGATGCTCCCTCGTGGCCGCTGCTCGGAGACTTTGTTCGCAAAGGCGGCTTGCTGATCGTGTGTGCTGCGCCGAAAGAAGGCGTCCAGCGCTGGACCGATGACTTTGTCAAAGCCACCGGTATCGCATGGGTCTTCGATCGCGAGAGCATGACGTTCAAGGATCCACCCAACGCAAAGGCTCTTCGCGGCGCGAACGTCGATCAACCCATCATCGCCGCGCTGGGGGCTGACCTGATCGAATTGATCAAGCCGGTCGTCGCGACGCGGCTCTTAGGCGTGGACCTGAAAAACGACGGCGCGTGGCTGCTCCGATTTGATGAGCATCAGCCGATGCTCGCATCAACTCGGCCCGGCGGCGTGGTGGCCGGCGCTCCGAGCGGGAAGGGACTGATCGTTGCCTTCTTCGTCGCGCCCGAACTCAGTTGGACGAATCTGCCCGCCATGCCACTCATGGTGCCGCTGATTCAGGAAATTGTGCGTCAGGGTGTCGGCCTCGCCTCGGGTTCGATGGAAGTCCTCGCCGGCGCGCAGCTCGAATCCCCGGATGATCTTCGAATTGTCGAACCGAAGGATGGAGGCACCGCCTCGGCCGTCTCTCGGCGCGCAAGCCTCTGGCGCCGCGTCGACGCCCGCGGCACAACAAAGGATGTTGTCGCCGTCAACGCCGACACGCGAGGCTCCAGCACCGCCAATCAGCAAAAGGCACAACTCGAGCCGTTCCTCCGAAATTGGGTTCGCGCCCGGGATTTTTCGTGGAGCGAGAAGGCAGCGCCGACTCCAGGCAGCGGCACCAGCGTGCTGGGAAAATCGCGTCACAGTCCGCCCATCGATCTGCCTCTGTTGCTCGCGGGGCTCATCCTGTTGATCGCCGACGTCGCGTTCTCTCGTTTCTTCAGCCACGCCAGCGTGCGAACAGATCGCGCAGAGCGCGGGGCCGAACGCGACGCCGACGTGTCCGAACCATCGAGTGATACCAGCCGCGAGGTGGCGGCATGAACGAGCTGATCGTCAAACTCTTCTCGCTGAAGACGCTCCGGCCCGGCGATCCCGGTGTTGCGCTCGAGTGGGCACGCCCCATTCCCGCGTGGGGATGGCTGCTCGTGCTGGCCGCCGCAGTATTGCTCGCGTGGTGGGGTTATCACCGGTTGGAAGCCGCGCTGCGCCGCCGCGCGATCCTCGCGACACTTCGCGGTCTCGCGCTCGTGCTGGTTGCCGCAATGATCTCCGGCCCGAGACTCGTCAAAACAGAAGAATCCGTCGAGAAGGACTGGGTGGTCGTCCTCGCTGACCGCTCGCAGTCAATGGACGTAAAAGATGTCGGCGGCAAATCACGCGATGAGCAGCTCAAGCAGGCCCTCGATCAAACCCGCGCCGCGCTCGCCAAGCTCGACCCGCAGCGAAATGTGCTCTGGCTCGGATTCGATTCGCGCACGTTCGATCTGCCTTCCGAAGGAGCTTCCCTTGGCGCCGCGACTGGCACACGAACGCTCATTTCCGCCGCGCTCGAGCAAACTTTGCGGCGAGTCGCGTCCAAGCCCCTGAGCGGCATCGTCCTCGTCAGCGATGGACGCAGCGCCGATGAACCCTCGCGTGCTCTGGTGCGCCAGCTTCAGGGTCGCCAGGTCCCGGTTTTCGGTGTTGCGCTCGGCAGTGACACGCCCCCAACACGCATCGCGGTCAAGCGTGTCAGTGCGCCATCGGTCGCGTTTGTCGGCGACTTTGTTCCTGTCACCGTCGATCTCGATGCGATCGGCACACCCGATTCGCTCCGCGGCGCCAAGATCGAATTGGTGGATGAAACAACCGGCAACGTGCTCGACAGCCGTCCGGTTCCGACCGGTGCCACCGGCGCCGACTCCGGCCGTAGCTCCGTCACGCTCATGACGCGCCCGAGCAGCGCACAGGAGTTTCACTGGGTCGTACGACCCGTTCTGCCCGACGGCGCAGGCCCGAGCGCGACCTCGTCGAACGACCATTACTCTCTCGCACTCCGCGTGGTCGATCGGCCCGTCCGCGTCGCGCTCTTCGATGGCTATCCGCGCTGGGAATATCGCTACCTCAAGAATCTGCTGCTCCGCGAACGCTCGATCCGCTCAAGCGCGCTCATCTTGTCTTCCGACCGCCGCTATCTGCAGGAAGGCACCGATCCGCTCGCATCTATACCGCGCACGCATGAGGAATGGCAACCCTTCGACGTCATCGTGATGGGAGATGTCCGCTCGGAGCTCTTCAGCACAGAGCAACTCGCACAGATCAAGGAACTCGTCGCGAACAAGGGTGCCGGCCTGCTTTGGATCGCCGGGCCAAACTCGACGCCCCAAACCTGGCGCGGCACACCACTCGCCGATCTTCTCCCCTTCACGCTCGATGAAGACACGTCCAGCGCACGTACCTTTGCCGAAAGCGTGTTAGTCTCGCCCGGCCCTGCCGCCGAGCGGCTCGGTGTACTCCGCCTCGGCGAAGGCAGTTCGAGCATCTGGCCCGAAGTGCTGAACGATCCTTCCGTAGGTTGGTCCGCTCTCCGGTACGCACAGCTCATCGAGCCTAAACAACTCAAGCCCGCCGCAGAAGTCCTCGCGCTCGCAAGTCCCGCCTCCGGCCCCGTAGGCAGCGCCTCATCGAGGCCTCTTGTCGTGACGATGCGCTTTGGCGCAGGCCGCGTGATCTACGTCGCCACCGACGAAATTTGGCGCTGGCGCTACGGCCGAGGCGAAACGCTCCCCGAGCGCTTCTGGCTTCCACTCGTCCGCTTGCTCGCCCGCGAAAGTTTGGCCCGTGGCGGCCAATTCGCGATCATCGACGCCACTCCAGAGCGGGCGACGGTCGATCAGCCCGTGCAAATCTCGGTCCGCTTGCTCGATCAATCGCTCCTCGGCACGCGCCCTGAGGCGGTGACCGTTCGCGCAAAGGCGGAAGGTTCGTCCGACGCAGTTGAACAGTCCATCACGCTCAAGCCGCAGGAAAATGGCAGGGGTGTCGGCGAAGCTCCCACAGGTTTGTTCACCGGCAGTTGGACGTTTTCCGAAGCGGGCGACTACACCCTGCGCCCGACCGACGCGATCCTTGCCGGCCTTGGACTGAGCGCCAAGGTTGAGGTCCGCGCCCGCGACGACGAAATGCGCGAGCCCGCGGCGGACCATGGCCTGCTAAGCGATCTCGCCACCACCACAGGCGGACAGATGCTGAAGGTTGAGGATCTCGGAAAACTGACCGAATTGCTTCCCAACCGCCAAGTTCGCACCGCCGGCGAGACCGTCGCAGAACCGCTCTGGGACAAGCCCCTGGTCTGGACGATGCTCATCCTCCTGCTAAGCCTGGAATGGATCGGGCGACGCCTGATCCGCCTCGCCTGAACCTTGCCGCCGCCCTCCCCGAGCGCTGTGCTTGCTCCTCCCCCGCCACTAGCCCCCGGCTCATGCGCAAACTGTGCTGGAACCCGAATCTCTCCCGCACCGATACCGGTATTCACCGTACAGTCTTCTGGCGGAAGGTTCGAAAGTGGTTACACGGGAGCGCCACCGCGGCCAGGCCCGATCCCCGCTCACGACTCTTGCGCTCAAGGTCCTGATGTGCCATGAACCTTGAACCGGACAAGCCGGCCGCCGACCCTGCTGCAGCGCCCCAGTTGGGCCATGTCAAGGCGATCGCTCCGTCGCTGTCGGCACTGCGTTGGCGCATCCGTCTCTGGCTGATCGTCGATCGCGCCAGCACGCTACTGGGCTCCGGCCTCGCCATCTGCCTCGTCGCGGGCGTGCTCGATTACTTCATTCGAATGCCGCGCCCGATGCGAATCGTGCTCTGGCTGATCGGGCTTGCGCTGGTGGTCGGTGCCGTTCGACGCTACGTGATTCCGGCCGTTCGATTCCGCCCTTCCCTCACCGACCTTGCGCTGCGTATCGAGCGGACACCAGCGGGTCAAACCGCCGGCCTTCGAGATGTGCTCGCGGCAGGTCTTGAATTCAATGAGGCCAGTCCAAAACCCGCATCCGGACTTCGTCAACAGATCGCGTCTATGGCATCGGGGCTTTTCTCCGATCTCCGCTACGGCGCAGTGCTCCGACCAGTCGGCGGCGCCCGCCGAGGCCTCACCTTGCTCATGCTGACGGTTGCCGTTCTCGGCTCCGTTGTTTCGCTTGCTCCGCTCCTCACACTGCTCGGCGCACAGCGCACGCTGTTGCCGTGGACAAGCGCCGAGTGGCCAAGCCGAACCGCGCTGCTCGATGCGACCGATGAGCACGCGCATGCCTTGTCTGCCGCGCTTCCGATGCGTGCCGTGCTCACACGCACCAATCGCGCGCCCGGCCAGACGCGCGTGCAGTTGAAGTATCGCCTGATCGATAGCAATCGCACCGGCGACACCGAAACGGCGCTCATGACGCCGCAAGGAGTCAAACACGATCGCGACCTTCCCGGCGAAATCTACGAACGCCTGCTCGATCCGCGAACACTCGCCGACACGTCGACCGCCTCGACGGCGAAGGAAGATCGCAAGCTCGAATACTGGTTTGAGACCAGCGACTCGCGAACCGAACCCGCGCAGATCCAGCTTGTCGAGCCGCCCACCGTCACTCGTCTCCGCGTCACGATCACCCCCCCCACCTACGCCACCGACTCGGTCGGAGGCGAAAACGGCTTCGTCGCCGGGTTGAAAGATCTCGGCGCGGGCAAGCCCGACGCGTCGGCAATCGCACCTGTCCTCAGCGGATCACGGATCGCCGTTGAATTCGGCCTCAACAAAGAAATCCCGTTGCCTTCTGCTGCGTCAGGTGCCGGGGTCTTTGCGGCGAAGTTGATGGCGGGAGCGACAGTGCCTCATGATCTCAAGATCGAGCCTATTGAAAGCGGCTTTCGTCTGAACTGGACCGCGCAGGACACGATCCGCTTCGGCGCGGTGCTTGAAGATTCATTCGGCATCAAGAGTCAAGACCCCGCGGCAGTCGCGATCGTCGTCGTCCCCGATCGCCCGCCCGCGGTCGGCGTCCTCGAGCCCGCTCAGGACGAATCCGTCCTTGCGTCCGCCGTCCTCGATGTCGTGGGCGAAGCACGCGACGACCTTGCGCTGTCGTGGCTCACGATGGAAGCTCGCGTGCTCGCGGCCCGCGCCGACAGTCCCGGCGCACCGCCCGAGCCGCGAGGTCAGCCGCTCGACATCGCCAGTTGGAAACCGGATGCAGCAGAGCAAGACCGCCGCACCGCCCGCGCGCAGGCGACTATCGAGCTGCAAACCTTCGACGTCAAGCCCGGCGATGAGGTGCACCTGTATGCCGTCGCGAAAGACAACTTCGCGCTCGACGGTCAATCACGCGACCCCGTGCTCTCTGCTCCCCGAAAGCTCCGGATCATCGGCGAATCGCAACTGATCGAGCAGATCCTCGCTGAACTCGGCACGATCCGATCCGCGGCACAGCGCATCGATCAGGATGAACAGAGGCTTCAACGCGACATCCCCAACCTCCCGCAAAAAGGCGGAAGCGAGCGTGCCTCACGCATGAAGAAGGATCAGCAGGGACTGACCGAGCGAATGTCGCCACCCGCAGCTCTCGTCAATCGTCTCGCCGACCGAGTCGACCGCAACGCGCTCGCCGACCGAACGCTGCGCCAGATGCTCGAAGAAGCTTCGCGCTTGCTCGATGAAGGCGCCGACAAGTCGAAAGCCGCGACAGACGCACTCGAGCGGTCGCAGGCGAAAGACCCGGACGCTCCCGCTGGCCAGGCGGAAGCAGAGCGAGCAGGAGCGGCCCAATCTGCAGTACGCGACGCCATGGCGAAGCTCTCTGCCGTGCTCGATCAGGGCAAAGACGGCTGGGCAACCCGCCGCGAAATCGAAAAATTGCTCGAAGATCAGACGAAGATCTCCGACCAGACCCGCGACTTCGCCCGCCAAACCGGTGGCAAGCGCCTCCAGGATCTCTCCGCCACGCAAAAGCAGGATCTTGAACGCCTCTCCCGCGCGCAGCAGGAACTCTCGCAGCGCGCAAGGGCCGCGACCGACGCGCTCCAGGATCGCGCCAGCAAGACCAAGTCCACCGACCCTTCACAAGCCGAAGCGATGGAAAAAGCCGCTGAACAATCTTCGCGCGATCAGCTCGAAGGCATGATGCAGCAGGCAGCTAAGAACGCCGGCGAAAACCAGACCGCCAGCGCCAACGACTATCAGAAGAAAGCCGAAGAGACGCTCAAGAAAATGATGGACGAGTTGGACAAGGGAAGCCAGAAGAAAAACGACTCCCTTCGTCGCATGCTCGCGGAACTGGTTGAGCAGATCGAAGATCTGATGGCTCGCCAATCCGAAGAATTGACCAAGCTCGCAGACGCCACCAAGCTCGCGCCCGACGAGACACTCGATGGCGCGCAGATCAGACTGAATCAGGACACGATTTCCGTCGGCGACACCGCCCGCAAAGGCGGACCCGAAACCGCGGCAGTCGCAGACGCGATCGACGCCGGTTCAAATGCCCAGGGCTCCGCAGTGAAGAGCCTCCGCCTTTCGCCCGCAGATTCGCCCGCCGCGGATCGGTGGGAACGATCCGCCCTCGCCCACCTCACCGATGCCCGCGACCTTGCGAAGAAGTTGAGCGAGCAATCCGAGAAGCGCGAAGAAGAAAAGCAGCGCGAAGAACTCCGCAAGGCGTACGACCAGTCCCTCCAGCAGCAGATCGCGATCCGCGCGGACGCCTCGGGCTTCATCGGCAAGGAACTCTCGCGCCGCGATCGTGCCGCGGTGCGCTCGCTCGGCGATAAGCAGGAAGAACTCCGCACGAAAATGACGGAACTTCAGGCCAAGACGAAAGAACTCTCCGATCAGGGCATCTTCAACTTCAGCCACAAGCGTCTCGACACGCTGATGACTCGCGCCGGCACGGCGATGAAAGACGGTGTCGCATCCAAAGGCGTCGACAGTGACCAGGCCGCAAGCGCCACACTTCTTCGCTCACTCGTCGATGCGCTCTCGCAATCAAAGGATGAGGACGATTTCCGCAACGCCGAAGGGAGCGGAGGGGGAGGGGGCGGCCAGCAAGGTGGCGGACCCAAGCCGATCATTCCACCCATCGCCGAGCTGAAGCTCCTTCGCGCGCTCCAGCAGGATGCAGCCGGTCGCACGCGCGACGCTTCGGAAAAGCCGACCGATGTTTCTTCCGTTGCTGAAATCGGAAAGCTCCAGCGCGATCTCGCGGAGCAGGGAACCGACCTGATCAAGAAGCTCGCCAAGCAGCAAGGTGGCGGGCCTAAACCCGCCGAAGCGCCGGACAAACCGGTCGATCCGCCAAAGCCCGGGGAGGAGCCACAGTGAATCCTCTCGCAGCAATTCTCGCGTTCGCCCTTCTCGTGCAATCCGCGCCTGGCGCGGCCCCCGAACCTGTGCCCTCCAAGCCCGAGCCCGCGAAACAAGAAGCCAAACCAGCGCCAAAGCCCGACTCGGGCGTTCCCGATCTCGACTCGCTCCTTGGCACCAAGCCTGACGCGCCCGCCTTGAAGCCCGACGCGATCGACCCGTCCAAGAAAGAACTCGACCGCCAGCTCTCGCTCAAAGAGCAAGCCGACGAGTTTGCCAAGGCCGTTGAGTTGATGAACGAGACCGCAGACCGCGTCGAAAAGGAAAGCGACACCGGTCTTGCCACACAGCGATTGCAGGAAGACATCCTGACGCGCCTCGACCGTCTCATCAAAGCGGCGCAGCAGAACAAGTCGAGCAAATCAAAGCAGCAGGACAAGAACGACGCAAAGGACAAAGAGCAGCAAAAGAACATGCGCCAGCAATCGCAGGCGCAGTCAAAGTTGGCCAAGTCAAACGATTCGAACGATCACGCCGACGGCCCCGCGCGCCAGGACGGCGCACTCGGCAATCCCCCCGTCGCCCCGCCCGCTTCGTGGGGCGATTTGCCCGCTCACGTGCGCGATGCGCTGATGCAGGGGCTTTCGGATAAATTCAGTTCGATGTACCAGAACATGACCGAGTCGTACTACCGACGGCTTGCGGAAGAAAAGAAGAAATGAGCGAGCACAAGTCACTTCACTTGGCGACCGCGCTCGCGGCGCTTCTCGCCATGCCGCCGGTTTTCGGCCGCCCCGACGATCCCGCACCTACTCCGGTCCCAGCCCCCACTCCGGTCCCGGCGCCCGCCCCAGAGCCCGCGCCTTCCCCTGCGTCGCCCTCCGACCCGGCAACTCCTGCTCCGGCCAAGCCGGATGTTCTCCCCGCGCCCACCGACAAGTTCGATATGCCGTTCACCGGCGATCACAAGTCCGCGCAGAACGCCCCGACCGAAGGTGAAATGACGCCTCAACTCGATGCCGCGACCTCCCGCGGCCTCGCCTGGCTCGCGAGAAAGCAAAGCCCCGACGGCAGCTTTGGCGACGATCGCTGGGGCCGTTCGGTCGCCATCACCGCGCTCGCCGCGATCTCCTTCATGGCCGATGGAAATCTTCCCGGCCGCGGCCCCTACGGCGAAAACGTAGAGCGTGCCCTCAAGCACGTGCTCGAGAACTGCACCGAATCCGGCCTGATCGCAGGTGATACCGCCGCCGCGCCGATGTACGGCCACGGTTTCGCGACGCTTTTCCTCTGCGAGGTCTACGGCATGACCGGGGGCGGCCCAGACGTTGCGCAGGCCGCAAAGTTGCACAACGCCGTGCTTCGCGCCGTGCGTCTGATCGCGACGACCCAAAACGACGAGGGCGGCTGGCGCTACAACCCGATTCCCAATGACGCCGACGTCTCGGTTACGATCTGCCAGATTATGGCACTGCGTTCCGCACGCAACGCCGGCCTTGATGTCCCAAAGCAGACGATCGATCGCGCGGTTGATTACATCCGGCGTTGTCAGAACGACGACGGCGGATTCAAATACCAGTTGACGCCCGGCCCGAGCGCCTGGCCTCGGTCTGCCGCCGGAATCGCGAGTCTGTACTACTCCGGCGTTTACGAGGACAAGCAGATCGATAAGGGGTTGGCCTACCTGCGCGAGAATGCCATGCCCGGCCGCGTCGATCGCTCAAGCCCCCACTACTTCTACGGACACTATTACGCCGCACAGGCGATGTACCTCGCCGGGGGCACCAACTGGAGCACGTGGTGGACGGGCGTCCGCACCGAACTGCTCGGTTCGCAGCAGGCCGAGGGGTTCTGGCAGGATCCGGGCGTCGGCGACGTCTACGGAACCGCAATGGCACTCATTGTCCTTCAGATGCCCAAGCGCTATCTGCCGATCTTCCAGAAATGAATCTCGCTCGAATCTCCATCTTCGTCGCAATCTCCGGCCTTGCGGTCCGCGCGATGGCGCAGGACGCGGCTCCGTCGCGGATGACCATTCTCGATCGCAATCTCCAGCGGATCAGCGCCGAACTCGAACGTCTTGCGCCAAGCACGATTCAATACAACGATGTGACCGGTCGATCTCGCTCGATCGAGCGAAGCAGGGTGCTCGCTATTTTCTCAAATCGTGGACACTCCGCGTCGCTGCCGTCGGCGCTCTCGGCGGGCGAAGGGAACAACGGCATCCCGGGAATTCTGAAGCTGACCGACGGCCAGGTGGTGCCCGGATTTCTCGTGACCTCTGGTTCGCCGGGCGAAACCGTGACGTGGAAGAGCCGGCGAATCGGGCGATTCGCGATTCCCCTCGAACGTGCATCGTCCATCCTCTTCGCCGATGTGGCCCACGACCGCACGAAACCTCAACGCGACATGGCGATCCTCGGCAACAACGACCGCTTCGAAGGATTTATCGAGGGCATCGGACAGCAACTCACGATCGAAGTTGACGGAAAGAAGAACTCGCTGCCGATCGAGCGCGTGTCATGGCTCGCTCTTGCAAATCCGCTTCAGCCCGGCCCGCTTCCTTTGGTCTATCTGAGCGACGGGTCGGTGCTGACGTCTTCAGAATTCGCCAGCACCGCACCCGCCGGAAAAAACGCCGCGTCCTCGACGGCCACGGCGCAGTGGGCGCTCGCATCAGAGGGCGGCACCGGCGTTGTCGATATCGATTCGATCGACGCAATCCTGTTCGACTCGCGTGCGATCGTGCCACTCGCGTCGATTCCCTTCGAGAAAGCAACCGGGCTCGATGGACGTCGCTGGACGCCCACCCCCGAAGTGTCCTCGCCCGACACCGCGCCGCTCGGTCTGGCTTCGATCACGATTTCGGGCCCCGCGCAGGTTGATTGGAAGTTGCCGGCCGGCAGCGCGAAGTTCGGCGCCTCGCTCTCGCTCCCGCCCGATGCCGCGGCATGGGGCAATGCATCCGTCATTGTTCTCGCATCCGGACCCGCCGGAACGTTTCGCGAAGTCGCAAAAGCTGACCTGACTTCCGAAAAGCCTTCGGCCGATCTCGTCGCCGATGTGTCCGATGCAACCTCGCTTCGCATCGAGATAAAAGGCAAGGCCTATTCCGATGTGCAGGCCCGCGTCACGCTGCATCAGCCGGTGCTGACGCGAAAAGCCGAAGCGCCCAAGCCGTAATTGCCCGTGACTACCGCACCTTGATCGATGCCATCGCGAGCACGACCAGCAGCACGGTAATGATCCAGAATCGCGCAACGACCTGCTGTTCCGTCCACCCGGACAGGTGCAGGTGATGGTGATACGGCGCGACCTTGAAGATGCGTTTACCCTTCGTCCACTTGAAGTAGCCGACCTGCAGCATGACCGACCCGGCTTCGATCAGAAAAACGCCGCACATCGCGAGCACCACAAACTCCTGGCGCGTGATCACCGCGATATACCCGGCAATCGCGCCAAGCGAGAGCGCGCCGGTATCGCCCATGAACACACTCGCCGGTGAGCAATTCCACCACAGGAATCCGAAGCACGCCCCCGCCATCGCGCCGGCAAAGACCGCGAGTTCATCGCCCACCGGGATATGAGGCACCAGCAAATACTGCGACGCCGACTGACTGCCCGCGACCAGCGCGAGCACAACCAGCCCGATCGAAACGATCCCGCTCGTCCCCGCCGCCAGACCATCCATTCCGTCCGAGATATTCACGGCATTGCTGAGTCCCGTGATCATCAGCGTCGCAAAGAGAACAAACAGCGGCGCTCCGAGATAGAAGAGCGTCGACGAGACCGTTCCCGGGCTCTCCCACGTTTTCTGACCCGGAAGATTCAAGACGTGGAGCAGGTCGTCTTTCGATGTTCCCGCCTGGCGAAACAGAAAGAACGCGATCAGCGCCGAGATCGCCAGTTGGAAGACCAGCTTCTCCCATGCGTACAGCCCCTGCCGGCTCTTGCTGCCGCGCCGAGATGCCGTCAATTTCAGCCAGTCATCAACGCCGCCGAGAATGGCGAACGCCACAAAGACAAGCAGCCCCGCCTGCACGTAAAACTGACGAATATCCGCCAGCAGCAGAATCGAGGCGAGCATCGCCCCGGCAATCAGAATCCCGCCCATCGTCGGCACATTCGCGCGGCTGGCCGCGTGCCGCTGCAGGGCTTCGGCATCGCTCAATCCCGCATCGCCGATCTTGAGCCGAACCAGCATCGCGATCACACGCCTGCCGAACACGATCATGATCGCAAAGCTCAGCACCGCCGATGCAAGGGCCCGGAACTGAATCTGGTCCAGAATCGCCAGCGGGCTGTAGAGCCCCCGCTCGCCGAGCCATTGCCCGTGCTCGGAGAGCCAGCGCCGTGAATAGTCAAGCAGAACGTAGAGCATGCCGAGGTCAGAAGGCCGGGGAGAGGCAAAGTTGGCCTCCGGTCCCGTTTGTTCGTTCCGATGGCCGCCTGAACCGCACAATTTGCGCCCCGGACTTCAAACGGCCGATTCCTGCTTGGGCCGCACCGCGCCACCCGCGCCGTCCATTGCCTTCGCCACACGCTCCACGCCCATCCCACGCGAGCCCTTGAGCAGCACGAAGTCGCCGGGCCGGAGCATCGCCGCGATCCTTCTGGCGTGCTCGTCGTCCATCTTGGGCAGATTCACCACGCGCTCGCCGGTCCACTTCTTGCGTAGCCGCTCTGCTGCGAACATCATCAGCGGTCCGACAAGCACCACAAGGTCGATTGCTTCGTCCGCCGCAACCGCCTCACCGATCTCGCGATGTGCGTCGGGCCCCGATTCGCCCATCTCCAGCATGTCGGCAAGCACCACGACACGCCGGGCCGGATTGCGGTGACGAGCCAGTTCAGAAAACGCCTTCAGCGACGCAAGCATCGAATCCGGGTTGGCGTTGTACGCGTCGTTCAGGATCGCGATCTTGCCCTTGATCTCAAGACGCATCCTCATCTCCGGCGCCGCGGCATGGATCATCGCACTTTGAATCGCGGTGTCGTCGAGTCCAAATCGCCGCGCAACCGCGATCGCAGCCGCGCCGTTCATCGCGTTGTGCGCACCAAGCAGCGGGATCCGGAACTTTGCGCGCTTGTTGATCGAGAACGAAGTCCCGAGCTCATCCGTCACGATCGATTCCACCCGCAGGTCCGCATCCGAATCGATTCCAAAACGGAGGATGCTGCCGTTCTTTTCTCCGCTTGCGCTCTTCATCAATCCGCGCACGGCTTCGGTGAGCTCCAGCGGCTGTGCCGCAATGATCGCGACGCCCCCCGGCCGAATCTCCGATGCAATACTCGCTTCTTCCGTGATCACGCCCCGCAGCGAATTCAGGCCCTCAAGATGCTCGCGCCCGATGCTCGTGATGATCGCAATCTCGGGCGCAACGACCGTCGCAAGCTCTGTGATCTCGCCGGTCGCGTTCGTTCCGACCTCGCAGAGCAAATATTGATCGCCCTTCCGCGCCGAGAGAATTGTCAGAGGCACGCCAATGGCGTTATTAAAACTCTTCGGCGACGAAACGCCTCGGAAGTGCTTTGACAGAGTCGCTTCAATGAGCCGCGTGGTCGTGGTCTTTCCGTTCGAACCGCCCACCGAAATGACACGCGTTCCATCAAGCGTCTTGCGATAGTCCGCCGCACACTTCAGCAGCGCCTTTCCAACATTTTCAACCTGCAGAATCGCAAGCCCCGCCGGCGCGTTCGCTGCGACCGCGCCGTCTTCGACCACCGCGAGAGCCGCGCCCGCCGTTGCCGCGGCATCGAGATACTTATGCCCATCAACGTGCTCGCCCCGCAGCGCGAAAAACACATTTCCGCGCTTTAACGTGCGTGTGTCGATCGAAGCGCCCTGCGCTTCCAAGGGAAGACCGGTATTCGGGCGCACCAGCCAGGTGCCCGACATGACCGAACGAAGGTTTTCAAGTTGCCAGAAACTCATGCGTCGCTCGATGCTCCGATATTCAAGTCTTAGTTTTTGTGCCCCGCAATGCCGCACGCCGCTCGCCAATCGCTTCCTTCGCGACCTCTCGATCGTCGAAGTGATGCGTTTCGGTTCCTCCTTTTCCATCGGGGAGGATCTGCTCGGTTTCGTGCCCCTTGCCCGCGATGACGAGGATGTCCGCCGGCTCTGCAAACGAAATAGCGTGATAGATCGCCCGGCGCCGATCGGCCTGCACCGACACCTTCGGGCGATTCGATTCATCGACGCCAGTCAGCACCGCATCGATAATGTCGCCGGGCCGCTCGGTGCGCGGATTGTCGCTGGTGACAACGGCAAGGTCCGCGATCTCCGAAGCAACTCTCCCCATCTTCGGCCGCTTGGTCCTGTCCTTGTCGCCGCCACATCCAAATATTGCAATCAGCCGCCCCGAACCCTTCACCTTGCGAGCCGTGCTGAGGGCATTTCGCAGCCCGTCCTCGGTGTGCGCGAAATCAACCAGAATCAGCGGCTCATCCGCACGTGTCGGAACGCGTTCGAGCCTCCCCGGTGGAGCATCCAGCTTCGCACATCCCTGCACGATCTGCTGCGCCGTCATGCCGCACTCAAAGGCGCACGCAACCGCTTGAAGCACGTTCATCGCATTAAACGATCCGATCAGCGGCACCCAAACGTCGATCGCGCCGAACGGCCCCCCCAGAGCGAGCTTCATGCCCGAGCGGTCCATCTCGACGATCCGGACCGACGCGCCGCCTTTCGGAGCCGTCTCGCCCGAAGCAATCTCCGAGCAGCAAAGCTGTCTCGCAACGCACCCCTTCAGCATCATCTCCGCCGCGGCATCCTGCACGTTGACAATCGCCAGCCCCTCCGCCGGCAACATCTTGAACAAGTCCGACTTCGTCTCTCCGTACGCCTCCATCGTCTTGTGGAAATCGAGGTGATCCTGCGTCAGGTTCGTGAAGACACCAATATTGAAGCTCAGTCCCGCTACACGCTTCTGAGCGATCGAGTGGCTCGAGACTTCCATCGCCGCGAACTTGCACCCGTTCTCCACCATCACGCTCATCGTGCGGCTGATTTCAATCGCTGGCGGCGTCGTCATCTCCGCCCGCGCCGTCTCATTTCCATCATCAATCGCCACCGTCCCGATCAACCCGGTCCGCAGCTCGACCGCATTCAGCAGCCGCCACAACAGCCAAGTCGTCGTTGTCTTGCCATTGGTTCCGGTCACACCGATGCATCGCAGCTTGGAACTCGGGCTCCCGTAAAACGTCTCAGAAATCACCGCCGCCGCCGCCTCGACATCGTCAGCCTCGACAATCGCACTCCGCTCCTTGGAACCGCCTTCGGAAGCCAGATCGATTTTGGAATCCTTCGAGCACAGGATCGCCGCCGCCCCGGCCTTGAGCGCCTGACGCACAAACTGACGACCATCCGCCTTTGCGCCCGCGCGGGCCACAAACAGCGACCCCGGCAGCACCGTGCGGCTGTCCTCCGTCACATCGCAAACACGAACCGACGCAAGGCCGGAAGCGATTTTCGCGCCTCCACCACTACCCCCGCCGTTTGCGGTCAATTTCGAGTTGGCTTGGTTTACCAGGTCATCAAGCCGCATGGATCTCTGCTCCTCACGAACGCGCCCTAAAGATCGGCGCAATGGGCCGTGCCACCGGATCATTTTCTGCGCTCTTTCGGCATCGCACGCGAAGAGCGTTTCGCCTCTCCGGTCGGGCGTTCGCTATTCTGTTTTGTCGCGAGCAGCCTCATCCCAATGTCTTCGCCAACCCAAACAAAGCCTGATCAGTCCGCCGGACCGGTGATTCAAGGCACCTGCTCGGTTGTCTTCTGCTTTGACGTCGGCCAGGCGATCGACCTGAACACCGCCGCCGACATTCTGGCCCGGGGTAGCGAACTCCCGAGTCCGCAGCGCGAGCAGTTGCAGCTTCGCCGCCGCGCCCCCCGCTATTTCAACTTTGATCCGGCCCCAGTCCGCTTCCTTCAAACGTGCGAGCCCGCCTCCCGCGCCGGATTCCACCTCACGCCGAAGAGCGAAACGACCCTCTACGACTTCGGTGGCGCAAGCGTGGTCTTCACGTTTGCGATCTCCGGGAAATTGAGCGACCTTGTCCCGCTCGCAATCGCTCTGGCCGAAGACGAGTCGCTCTTGAAACGGGCCCGCGAGCAGCTCAACGGCATTCTGCCCTCGCTCGCCCCCGCCATCTCCCGCCCGCAATTCGATGACCTCGCCGAGGACTACATCACCTTCCAATTCGATCGCTTCGGCGATCCCACCGACGACCTCGAAGGCCTGCTCCTTGCCAATCGTTCGCTCATGGCCCAAATCCTCCGTGGCGACACTTCCGAGCTCTCGCCCCAGGAAATCGACGAGGCCCTCAGTTCGCGGATCAGCTACTCGGAGTCCGACGCCGCGATCCTCGACTTCGCCGCCGGCTTCATCATCGGGCAAGACGCCTCCGACCTTCTCGACCTGATCGAATTCGCCAACGTCGAATTGCTCGAGATGCGCCACCTCGACGAAAAACTCGACGACGCGCTCGAAGAGGTTTACCCCACTTTGTCCCAAACCCCCCGAGGCCGCGCCGGCACGCGCCGCCTCCGCCGCGTCGCCATGCTCCAGGCCGATGCCGCGATCCTCTTCGAAGGCGTCAACAACGCCATCAAGCTCGTCGGCGATCACTATCTGGCCCGGTTTTACCGCCGTCTCACCGACCGTCTGCACCATCCGGAGTGGGATGCCTCAGTCCTTCGAAAGCTCGGCGTGCTTGAGAGCATCTATCAGAAACTCAACGACCAGCAATCCACCCGGCGCATGGAGGTGCTCGAGTGGATCATCATCATCCTGATCGCTGTTTCGATCGTGCTGCCGTTCCTGCCGTTTTACAAGCACTGATCGCGCTCAAGAGAACCCGAACGCTGATCACCGAGAACGCGTGTTCTCTTCCGCCAGAGGCCGCACCCGCCGGGGCCGGCAAATTCGCCAGCAACTGACCGTACGAGCCCGAACGAAGTGAAGGTGCTGTTGCAAACAATCTCGCCGCAACCACACTCGCGCACCCACCAACGCGAAACAAAAGCCGCGAGCAGAAAAACCGCCGCGCCGCCAGCGCTACTCCGCATCCGCACCCGGTCCCAGCACAATCACGTTCTTGCCCTGCTTCTTACCTTCCATCGCGCGCTCGTCGGCCTTGCAGACCAGTTCCTCGACCGTCAGCCCATCCCACGGATACGTCGCGAGGCCACCTGAAATCCCGAGCACCGCCGGAATCTCGGCCGTCAACTTCGGGAACTTCGCCTCGCGCACCTGCTGCTGGAATCGCGCCGCGATCTGATAAATCGTCTTCGGATGCCGGCTCGCCGGATCGCGCGGGCCCTCCGGCTCATTAAAGATCACGGCAAACTCGTCGCCACCAATGCGGCAGACCCGATCCGTCGGACGAATCACGCTGCGAAGCAGCCGCACCGTTTCCTTTAGAATGTCGTCGCCCGCCTGATGGCCGAACCGGTCGTTAAAGCTCTTGAAATCGTCAATATCAAACACAAGCACTGTCACGCTGTGTCTCTGATCTTGGGCGATCTGCATCGCCGCCGAAAGGAACTGATCAAAGTACCGGCGATTCCACGCGCCCGTCAGCGGATCGGAATACGCCGCCAGACGCAGCCGCCTCATCTGCTCGCGGATCGCAACCCACGGAGCAAGTTCGGCCGTGTGCGGCGCGAGTTGTTCGGGCCGCAGACCATCACCCACAAGCGTTCCAACAACCGCTCCGCCCCAGACAATCGCAGCGCCCTGCTCGACCAGTCCGCGTTCGACTCGAAGCGTCTGGACACCGAGCCGCTTCGCAACCGACGCGAGCACCACTGCGACCGGATCGTGGCCCGCCGCGAGCGCACGCGCCGGATCCTCGCGCACTTCATCGTTCGTGCAATCAACCGCGGCACGCGCCTGGCGCGGAGATTCAGCCGTTCCCGAACCCTCCGCACGGGCCGCCTGCTTCGAAGCCCTGATCTGCTCTCGAATCTCGTCCGCCGAGCGACCCGCATCCAAAATCGCGTCCACCGTTTGGGCGATCGAATCGGGCGCCGGCGAAGTCGCCATCACCGAGACCGCCGGATCGACCAGCCTCAGCCCCTCGATCACTTCTTTCATTGATTCATCGACGCGCTCGGAAATTCCCGGCGTCGCGCCCTCGCCAAACACCACCACCGCACGGGCCGGCGACTGATCATCAATCGGGTCCGCAAGCTCCGCAATCGCTTCCATCGGATTGCGAACGCGAAGCAACTCGAGGTCTGGATCAAGGCGCAGCTTCGCATCCAGCCCGGTACGGCCGACCAGAATCACGCGCCTTGCTTGTCCATCCTGCGACGACATGCGGTCCCTTCACAAACGAACGACATCCAAATTCAGGTGCCGGGCTCCGCCGCGCTGGTGTCATCACCGAGCAACATCGCCAACTCTTCATCCGTAAGAACCGGAGGCGTGAGTTCCGTCGGGCCGCTCCGCGGCACTTCGGCTGCGTTCTCTTGCCAATCGCCGGCAAGCCGCAGGGAGGGCGTTTCCGCCCGCTGTTCATACGCATGCTCGGGGCTGGCGTTCGAGGGCCTCAAAGCAGTTATTCCAGAAGCGCCGCCCCCAGCAGCACTTACGGCGGGTGTTCCGGCGATCTTTCCGGTCGACTGCCAGACTTCCAAGTCGGTTTCGACCACCGCCCGAAGCTCCATCCCCGAACTCACCCGGCGGCACAGCCACACGAGCGCATTGGGCGAACTGTTGGAAAGTGCCGCGACAAACTCGTGCGGACGGGCCAATTTCGTCGGCTCAACCAACACGACAACCGCCCGCCCCTTCGGATCCTGACGCGCCGTAACGACCGCACGCCCGATCGCGGCATACGTCGTCTCAACCTCTTCCACGCGAAACCCGCGACGCACGAGCGCGTCCTTCAGCATGGGCGGAGTTGCATCCTTCCCGCGGCAGACAATTGCCACGGTTCCGCTCCACACAGGAGTTGCGCTGCCTCTCTCCATACAACCAACGTCCGAAAAGCCACACAGCCGCGAGCGCGGTTCATCTGTCATCTCAAGTGTACCGCGCCCTGAGGCTTTGCCCGCCCAGCCCTCAAACGGAGGCGAGAATCGCCTCGGCCAGGGCGCCAGCGCCGTCCGCAGGGCCGAGTTCTCGGAGTTTCTCGCGCATGGCGTCGCGCCGGGCCCCGTCGGCCATCAGCGACAGCAGCGTCGCCCCGGCGTCCGATTCATTCGCGCTGGCCTCAATCCGATCCAAAGCGATAATCGCGCCGCCAGCCTTTTCAAGGGGCAAAGCGTTCAGCTTCTGGTGCTGGTCTTTGTGATACGGATACGGCAGGAAAAGACTCGGCACACGATTGGCCCACACATCGCCGACGCTCCCCGCGCCGCACCGGCCGACCGCCAGATCCGCTGCTCCCCAGACGCGGCCCATCTCACGAAAGAGCGGTTTCACCAGCACGCGAATCCCCGCCTGCTGGTACGCCGCGGCGATCGCATTCTCATCCCACGAGTCGTTCGCAGCCGCAACCGGCCCACACTGGTGAATGACCTGCCAGCCTTCAAACGCGCCGCGCCGATGCTCGATCAGCGCCATGAGCAGGTGATTGATCGTGCGTGCGCCCTGGCTCGCGCCCGTCACAAGCAACGTCTTGGTCTCGGGATCAAGCCCCAGCTCGCGCCGACAAAACTGCCGATCGCCATCTGCGATCGCTGCCCACCGCACGATCGGTCGCACCCGCTTCCATAAGGGGAAACCCTCGACTTCGGCCGCGGTAAAGACCTGATCGCTCCGATTCGCCACCCACTTGTTCGCGCGCCCCGGCGTCGCGTCGAGATTGACAAGCAGAACTCGAAACCCTTCCTTTTTCGCCGCGGCAACCACCGGCGCACTGACGAATCCCCCCATCGCAACGACGATCGTCTTGCCCTGATGCGATTCATGCTTCAACTGCCGCCGGCAACGATGCACGACTCCCGGCCAGCGTCGTACAAAGTTCGCAAGCGCCAACGGCCGAAGCGAGAAAGGATGCGCCGGAATCGGTACAAACTTCGCGCCCTCCTCTGTCAGAATCCGCGCATCAAGCGGACGCGTCGAACAGAAATACACCGCCTCAACCGTGTCGTTACGTTCCGCCAGTTGTTCCGCAATCGCCAGCGCCGGATACAAGTGCCCGCCCGTGCCGCCACCGGCAAAGACCACGCGTAAACCTTTTCCAGTTGGTCGGACCTGATTCACGATTGGTTCACGCCGCGACCGATCCGGCACCACTCGGCATTTCCATCTTGCTCAGCTTGACCAGCGGAACATCGCGAGACTCAACAGCTTCGGCATCATCACTGGTGCGATCGATTGCGACCAGCAAACCAAGCGACATCGCCGTCAGAATCCAGCCCGTGCCGCCCGCGCTGATCAGAGGCAGCGCGATTCCCTTGGTCGGAGCAACCACTGTGACTACCGCAAGATTGATCACGGCCTGCACACCGATCGTGACCGTCGCGCCAAGTGCAAACAACTTCAACGCTGGCGAGCGCTCATGCCTCACGATCGAAAGCCCCGCCCAGATCAGCAGCACGAACAGGAACACGACTGCCGCGGCACCGGGAATCCCTAGTTCCTCGCAGATAATCGCAAACAGGAAGTCTGTCCGGTCCTCAGGCAAATATCCCTTGCTCTGGAGCCCAAACCCAAGCCCGCGTCCCACGCCTTGGCCGTTCGCAATCGCAATCAGTGACTGCACCTGGTGATACCCAGTTCCTTCGGGGTCCTTGTACGGATCAAGGAACGTGGTGATGCGCGTCAGGCGATACGGGCTCTTGATGACCGCGACCGCCACTCCCGCCAGTCCGAACGGCACGAACATCAGGAAGTGCCAGATGCGTGCTCCACCCGCGAGCAGCAACACACAGCACGCCGTCGTGATCAGCAGTCCAGTGCCCAAGTCTTCAATCACAATGAAGCCGGCCACCGCGCCGATCGCGACCAGCGCCGGCGCCAGTCCCTTGAAAAAGCTCTTCATCTGAGGCCCGCGCACCGCGCAGTACCACGCGATCACAAGCAACATCCCCCACTTTGCAATCTCGCTCGGCTGTGCCGAAAGCCCGTCACCCAATCCAGGGATATTGATCCACCGATGGCTGCCGTTCTTTGCCTGTCCGATTCCCGGCAAATACACGAGCGCGAGCACGGCGAGCGAAAGGAAAACCCCGACCGCCAGCCCCGTCCACGCCTTTGTGATGTCGTACTGATCTGAAAGCTGCGACCCCGCCCCGCCGACAAACCGGCGGATCGGGAAGAACGCCATCGCCCCCATCATCACCATCGCGACGAACATGTGCACCGTCGCGCTCGTGAACAACACCGATTTCAGGGTGAGCGGCGCCGCCTGCACCGGCGTCCCGAGCGGCGCGAGCGGTCCTGCAACCCCCGTCACGCCAAGACCGGCTGAATTGACCATCACCACACCGATGGTGAGGAGAGCCAAGGTACACAGGGCAATGACATGGCCGGCACGGATCATGCAACAGATACCAAGCTACTCATCCGGGCGCGGCTCGACCTCGGGCCGCGCCGGACTCGATGCCAGAATATCGACCTGCCCGCCGTTCTTCCTGTAATTGCCGGACGGCGAGTACCCGGCGTCGGCCAGAATCGACCCTACCGCAGCACCTTCAGCCCCACCCGCTTCTCAATTTCCGTCACCGGCTTGGCAACCAGGTCGTACCCGTCGCTCCCCACCACCACGCAGCGAACCACCTCGCCCGCCGCGAGCTTGTCGCGTGACTGGATATAGGTGACAGCATCAATCTGCGGCGCCTGGAATCGCGTGCGGCCCATATACAGCCGCCCGCCATCGCCGACGCCGCTGGTCTTCTTGCCGCTCGTGCGAAGCCCCGCATCGATCACGACATCCAACACCGTCGCGCCCTTCTTGATCGACGCCTCCGGATTCTTCTCGTCGAAGCCCTTGGCCATCTTCTCCGCTTTGGCGAACGCGAGCTTCTGCTGAAGCTCCATCACTTCGTTCCGGCGCCTTGTCTTCACTTCCTGGGGCACGGCCAGCTTGCGATCCTCTTCCATCGTCCCCGCGGCCGTACCCGCTTCGTGGCTGTACTCGAAGACACCCACGGCCTCAAAATCCATCTCTTCGATGAACTCGAGCAGTTGTTTGTGATCGCTTTCGGTCTCGCCCGGAAACCCGCTGATGAACGTCGTGCGCACCGACATCCCCGGCGTCTGCTCGCGCAGCTTCTTGATCACGTTCCCCTGCTGCTTCTTCGTGACATTCCGCTTCATCAGCTCGAGCACCCGATCGCTCGCATGCTGCAGCGGAATATCCAGATACGGCAACAAGCGACCCTTCTTCGCGAGCGTCGCAAACGCTTCGATGATCGGATCGCTGAAATTCGTGGGGTACGCGTACATCAGGCGCAGCCACCCCTGCCCGTGATTCGCATCGTCCATCGTGTCGGACAACGCCTCCAACAGCGCCGGCAACCCGCCATAACTCGCAAAGTCCGGGCTCTTTCCAATTTGCGATTTGCCCATTTGCTTATTTGCGATTTGCCTCAGCCCCGCCCCAATGTCGTCGCCGTAACTCGTCGTGTCCTGCCCGATGAGAAGCAACTCAAACGCGCCGTCATTGATCAGCTCACGCGCCTCATCGACAATGCGATCGAGCGGCTTGCTCCGCATCTTGCCGCGGATGCTCGGGATCGTGCAGAACGCGCAGTTCTGATTGCACCCTTCGCTGATACGCAGATACGCGTAATGCCGGGGCGTCAGGCGCAGCCGCGCCGAATCGTCTTCGAAGTAGCCGATTCCCTTGCCGTCCTTGCCGTTGACGGTCAATCCCGTCACGCTCATGTCGCGCGCCTTCGCCGCCGCGAGCGCATTCGCCGCGATCCAGTACTTCGGCCCGTCCGAGGCTTCCTTCATCGAGCCCGCGCGAGCAACGGTCGCCTGCGTCCCGCCCCCACCAATCACCGCTTCGACAATCTTGTCTCGATCAAACACGCCCACCATCGCGTCGATGCCCGGCGCCCACTCGAGCATCTTGGCCCGATGCCGCTGCACGAGACATCCCGCGACCACCACGCGCTTGATGTTCCCCTTTTCCTTCTCGCGGATCGCATCCTGAATCACCTGCAGCGATTCATCTTTCGACGCTTCCAAAAACCCGCACGTGTTGATGACAACCGCATCCGCGCCCTGAAACGCCGAGTCCTCATCGCTCGGGTCGTAGCTCACCGGCGCAAGCCCGCTCTCGGCCAGCATCCCCAGCATTTTTTCGCTATCGACCAGGTTCTTCGGACAGCCGAGGCTGACGAGAGACACCGATCGGACAGCGTCCGATTTCCGCGATTTTCCGGCTGTCTTTGACACGGTTCATTATTGGGCGCAAAACGAGAGAGAACGCGGAGTGCGCAGAGAATGCGGAGAAACGCGGAGGCGAAAAAACAGGCCTGAAAAAGCAGGTTTCGACGAGCGTTTGGATCAAAAACCGTCTCGGTTTCCTCTCCGCGAAACTCCGCCCTCTCCGCGCACTCCGCGTTCTCTCTATTGGCCCGCCGAGCGGCTCACGTCGCCCCGATCGTCTTCCCAGTCACCATCCCAACGCTCGCGCCCGCCAGCGGAAAGTGCCTCATCAGCATCTGTGCCAGTTCTTCCGGCCCAGAGAGCACAAAGTGGCACGGGCTTTCCATTTTCCAACCGACAAACCGAAGCGCTCGCGCAAGGTGGTCCTTGGTGGTGCACACCGTCAACTCATCGCCGCTGAAGCGCACTGGCAGCACGCGAAACTGCCACGCCTGCCGAGGCGTCACGCTCGCCAGCGCCTCGGCTTCGAATCGCGCCGAATGCAGGTTGTAACCGCCCGCGATCTGCGAGTACTGCTCCGCCCACGCCCGCTCAACGTCCTGCGGCGAAACTCCAAAGAGTCTCTCCGCAAGCTCGCCAAACGGCCGCCCGACCGCGCGCTGCTCCGTGAGAATGTCCTGAACCTGCTGCTCGGTCAGCACACCTTGACGCACCAGCAAATCGCCGATTCGAAGCACCATGCCGACCTCCCCGCCCTTGCGATAGCGGCGCGGGAACCAACACGGCGCCCGCGAGCGCATCGCCGTGTCTGAATGAATCACCACCAGCAGCCGGTGGTGCACAACCATCGACCCCATTCCGGGCCACATCGCCCCTTCTGCCGAAAAATCCCGATCGCAGCGCGCCGCCACAACGATCGCGCCGCGAAACCGCTGTGCGCCGAATCCATCCGCGCGATATCCAAAGAAAACGGCGTGCCGGGTGGCACGCCGCTGGTTCATATTCCGTTGATGTTCTTTCCGGACTCACCTCGCTTCTCGGCCTGCATTCAGGCCGAATCACGCGAGTTATCCGCCAACTTATTCGCCACTCTCAATCGTGACCGTCAACTTCTTCGATTGGAACTGATCGCGATACAGCTCCGCACGCTCCTGGTGCGTCACCAGCACGAGCGCCACGCCCGACGAATTCGCCTCGAGCGTCACTTCCACCGCGCGGCCGTGATCCAAGGGCGTCAATTCCGTGATCGAATCCACCACGTGCTCGATCGTGTTCACCGCGTCGTTGTGCAGCAGAACTTTGAACTGAGGCAGCGTGTCCACCGGACCACGCGTCTTCGCCGGCGCAGGCTTCTCAGCCACAGCAACGCGGCCACCGCTTTCGGCTCCAGCATTCGCCGGCGCAGATTCGTTCTGGCTTTCCGTGCTCTGATTCATAACCCGATCGCTCATCGAATGCCCTCCGCAAGCCTCCAGCTCGCACTTGGACCCCGGTGTCACGCCCAACTGTATCGGCCCCACTGCTCCGAAGCGATCAAGATCATCAGGTTGGCATCGACAAACTTCGGTAAGGACGAGAACCGTCGCCCGGCCCCGCCCCCATCACTTCCCCACGCAAAAGGTTGCAAACACACGTCCGATTACATCATCTGGCGTCATCCGCCCCGTGAGTTCGCCCAGGCAATCGAGTGCCGCGCGCAGCCGCCCCGCGGCCAGTTCCGGTTCGCCAAGGCTTCGGCCCGCCGATGCCAGCTCTGTTTCCACTACCCTCAACTCCATCGCTGCCGCCCGAAGTGCCCGCCGATGCCGGGGCAAAACTCCCGATTCTGCGCTGCCCGTCCGCCCCCAAGCTCCATCGGCCAGCGCACGCCGAAGCGATGGCAAGTGAAACCCGTCGAGCGCCGAAACCTCGATCGCCCCCGCCCCGCTCTTGCCATGAGGCAAGTCCGCCTTCGTCCGCACCCGAATCACCCGAGCCCGCGCCGACACGCTCATCTCCTCCGCTGCAAAGCGCCCGCTCGAATCACACCACACGACCACATCCGCCGCGCCAAGAAACGTGCGGCTGGCCTCCTGTGCCCGCGCATCAATCTCTCCGTTCGAATCAGCATCCACACCCGGCGTATCGCAAAGCAACACTTCGCCGCCGCCCGAAATGTCTCGCGACAAATCCAGCCGCTCCTCAAGCACATCCCGCGTTGTCCCAGCTTCATCCGAAACCACCGCGCGCCTTCGCCCGAGTAACGCATTGAAAAGCGTGCTCTTCCCCGCATTCGGCGCGCCCGCGAGTGCAACCCGAGGCAATTCGCTTCGTGCTTCTTCGCCTGCCGCGCTTCCGACCACACCCTCAATCTGCGAAGCCAGAGTCCCCGCACGCCGCCGCAAGTCCGCGCCCGAAATCGCGACAACATCCTCCTGATCCGTGAAATCAATCCCCGCCTCAACAAGCGCAAGCAACGTCATCGCCTCATCCGCAAATCCGCGATATTGCTCGCCACGCTCGCCCGACAAGAGCCTTCGTGCCTCAACAAGCTCATCCGCCCCCTGCGCCGCAATCAGAGACGCAACACCTTCGGCCTGCGCCAGCGTGAGCCGCTCATTCAAATACGCCCGCGCCGTAAATTCACCCGGCCCCGCCATCCGAACACCCGCCGTCGCACCAATCGCGCACGCAATCACCCTCTCGATCAGCGTCGGATTCCCGGGCAAAGCAATCTCAACAACATCCTCGCCCGTGTAACTCCGCGGGCCAGCAAACACCGCAACCAAACACGGCACCCGCGACGACTCACCAACCGCAACACGCATCGCCGACACGCATCGCTCAAACCGATGCGTCTCCGGCAATCCGCCAAGCACCCTCACCACTTCAAACGCATTCCCCCCACTCAAGCGCACAATCGCCCGCGCCGAAAGCCCCGGCGCAGTCGCGCACGCAATGATCGTGTCGCCGCTCTGCATCACGCGATTGTTGAATCACAATCTGCGAGCCGAATCACCCTTTACCCAAGGGCGGCACCCCTGCATTTCAGCCCGAATGGGCTGACAGAATCGAGCCGAGGGTGGAGGGAGTCTTCGAGCGACACCCTCGGTACGTTTGGCCGAATACCCGCACGCTGAAAGCGTGCCACCGAGACAACACAACGGGATTTCGCATGACTCGGCCCAAAATGAAAACCGCCCGGCATCGCCGGGCGACTGAAATCTCTCACTTCAATTCATTTACTCATCATCCCGCTGCCTCGGCCCCGTCGGCGTCGGCATCCGCGTCAACACCTTGTCCACAAGCCCGTACTCAAGCATCTCCTGCTCATCGAGCCACTTGTTGCGGTCGCAGTGCTTGGCGATGTCGTCCGTCGACTTGCCCGTCGCGTTGCTGTAGATGCTGTACAGCCGATCGCGAATGCGAAGCATCTCGCGGGCCTCGATCTCAAGGTCCGTCGCCTGACCTTCCATCACACCCGCCAGCAAAGGCTGATGCATCAGGTTGCGGGCGTTGGTGAGCGTGAACCGCTTGCCCTTCGTGCCGCTGGTGGCAATGAGAGAGCCCATGCTCGCCGCCTGCCCGATGATGTACGTGCTCACATCACACTGGACAAACTTCATCGTGTCGATGATGCCAAGGCCGGCGCTCACGCTGCCGCCCGGGCTGTTCACGTACAAGTGAATGTCGTGCTTCGGGTCCTCGTTGGCGAGGAACAGCATCTGCGCGACGATCAGATTCGCGATGTCGTCGTCCACCGGACCGCCCAGAAAAATGATGCGGTCCTTGAGCAGGCGCGAGTAAATGTCATACGCGCGTTCACCCTTGGCGGACTTTTCAATGACGATTGGAACAAGGTGGCCGGACATGTTCAAATTTCCAAATGGGCAAAGTGCCAAAGGGCCAAATTTGCCGGGTTGTTCGATCTCGCTGGGTCGTCGTCCTCATTTGGCCATTTGACTCTTTGCCATCTGGCCCTTTGCCCACCCTACCGCACATTCGGCAGAATCGCCGACACTTCCTTCGGTGGCGTCCGCAGAACCTCGTCCACAAGCCCGTACGCCACGGCTTCTTCCGCCGAGAAGTACCGATCGCGCTCGCTGTCCACCTGGATCTGCTCCGCGCTCTTGCCGGTGTGATCCGCGATGATGCGGTTGAGTTCCTTCTTCATCTTGATGATCTGCTCGGCCTGGATGCGGATATCTTCCGCCTGGCCCGTCACGCCGCCGAACGGCTGGTGGATCATCACCTTGGCGTGGGGCAGGATGAACCGCTTGCCCTTCTCGCCCGCCGTCAACAACACTGCGCCGCCCGAGTACGCCCGCCCGAGGCAGTACGTGCTCACCGGGCTGCTCATAAACCGCATCGTGTCGTAGAGCGCGAGCGTGTCGTCCACCGCTCCGCCCGGCGAGTTGATGTAGAAGTTAATTTCCTGACCTCTCTTCTGGTTTTCCAGATAGAGCATCTGCATCATCACCCTCGCCGCCGACTGGTGATTGATCTCGCCGATCAGAAAGACAATCCGGTTCTCCAAAAGGAGTTCGTCGATCGTCATTTCCCGTGTTCGCTGATATGAGACGCTTGCCGCGGGCATGTGCTTTTCCTATCTACAGGGACCTCTCGCCCGATCCTACTCCGCCCCCACCTCATCCCCCAACCCTCCCTCATCCTTGCGAACGGCGGGCCACAAAGGCCCCCCGTCCCTGCCGGATGCATCGGCGTTCCGACCGTTCTACTTGGTGCAATCCCGGTGCCGCAAAGCGCAAGAATCCGCAACAAGGCTGGATTGACGCCGTTTGCCAGCGGATCGCGTGGAAATCGCCTAGCATGGCCCCTTCCTCAGCGGGCGGACCCGCCAAGCCAGTTTTCCGGCAGTTCGCCCTGCCGCTTTGACAGCCCACAATCAATCGCCCACAAAGGGTTCTCCAACTGTGCCCACCGCCGTTATCAGCGACATCCACGGCAACGCCGAAGCACTCAAGCGGGTTCTCGAAGACATCAACAAGCGCAAAGTTGATCAGATCATCTGCCTCGGCGACATCGTGGGTTACGGCCCCGAGCCCCTCGAGTGCGTTGATCTCGTCCGCCGCCACTGCAAGTGGTCCCTCATGGGCAACCACGACTTCGCGGTCCTCTACGAACCCACCAACTTCAACGCCGGCGCCGAGTCCGCCGCCTTCTGGACGCGCGATCAGTTCGATCGCGAGACCGACGCCAAGCTCCGCGCCGATCGCTACGACTTCCTCGGCCGCCTCCGCGTCCGCATCGTCGAGCAGCTTCCCGACATGCCCGGCCCGATCCTCGCCGTGCACGGCTCTCCCCGTCGCCCCATCAACGAATACATCTTCCCCGACGACGTCAACAACGCGCCCGACAAGATGGAAGCGATCTTCGATCGCGTCTCCAACACCGCCATCGTCGGACACACGCACGTCCCGGGCGTCTTCACCAGCGAGCCCGACTTCTATCCGCCCGAAGAGCTCGGCACCGATCACCGCTACAACTTCCGCTCCGGGGAAAAAGCGATCATCAACGTCGGCTCCGTCGGTCAGCCGCGCGATCAGGACCCGCGCGCCTGTTACCTCATCCTCTATCCCGAATACGCACAGTTCGCCCGCGTCGAATACGACATCGCGGCGACCGCAAACAAGATCAAGCAGGTCCCGCAGCTTCCCGTCTGGCTGGCCGACCGCCTCTTCGAGGGCCGCTGACGCAGGCCGGATCCACTCTCACAATGCCACAAGAACCAAACAAGCTGCTCAGACCCCTCGCGGTCGTCGGCGCCTTCCTTCTTATCGTCGGCGGCTTCTTCGCGATGTACTTCTCATCGAAGCGCACCACGCAGCAGCAGCTCGCGCAGCCGCCCGCGCCCGCCGTTCTCGCGAACACGCCCGCGCCCGTGACAACGCCCCCGGCCGCCGCGGTTCCGAACGTTGAAACTCCCGCGCCCACCAGCGCGACCGCGCCCGCTGCCACCACTCCCGCCTCCAAAATCGACTTCGCCTCGCTCCGCGCCCGCGTCTGGCCCGCTGATTCCTCGGTCGCCGCAGCGCAGCTCGGCGGCACGCATCTGCTCGCGCGCTTCTCCGCCGTCGGCGCCGGCATCGCTCTGCTGCAATCCGCGGATCACTTCGAGACCATCAAACGCGAACGCCCCGTCGACCTTCAGACCGAGTACACCACGCCCGTCTTCGATGCCGGCGGCAACGCAATGGCGACCGCTGCCGGCGTCCCTCTCACCACAATCGTCGCCCCGCTCGCCGCGCTCGGACTTCAGATCAACGGACAGTTCATCAACCTCTCTGTTGACGCCGCGGGAACTCTCTGGAAGTTCACGCCTCCCAGCACGTTCACCGCCGAAATTGTTGACGGGAGCGACAAGACCGCGCTGCGAATCACGCGCACGTTCACCCTCCCCACCGGAGGCAGCAATCTCCTGCTCTCGCAGCAGGTCGAAAACCTGACCGACGCGCCGATCACGTTCCGCCTTTATCAGATCGGCCCCGTTGATCTCCCGCTCGACGCCGCGACTTACGTCGGCGAAAAGCGCCGCCTCCGCTTCGGCTATCTCTTCTCCCCGCAGTACGACCCCACACAGAGTTTCGTCCAGAGCCGCGACTACGTGCTCGAACACGCCGCCGTCCTGGGCGCCAAACTCCCGAGCGGTCACTACGCGGACGCTCTCACCGAATGGCCCAATGCCCTCAGCAAAGATCGCCAGTACGCACTCTCCTGGATTGGCCTGACGAATCGCTACTTCGGCGTCGCGCTCCACACCCCGATCACGCCCGGCGCGACCGGCGCCGCGCTCATCGCCGAAAAGCCGCTGAAAAGCGTCGAGCAGGTTGATCGCCTCGTTCTCGAGCGTCCCGAGCTCAACGGCCATGCCACAGACGTCGTCGCGCTGCGCCTCACAAGCCCCGACATCACCGTCGCGCCCGGCAAGCCCGTCGACCTTTCTCTCTCGCTTTACGCCGGCGCACTCATCCGCAGCGACATCCGCGCGGATGCCGCCGGCAACGCGCTCTCGCTCGATGGCCTCGTCTACTACTCCATGCCCGGCCCGTGCGCCTTCTGCACGTTTAACTTTCTGACGTCATTCCTCCTCTGGCTCCTCACCTTCCTGCACTCGATCGTCCACGACTGGGCTCTCTCGATCATCCTGCTCGTGGTCGTCGTCCGCACGATCCTCCACCCTGTCACCAAGTGGTCGCAGGTGCGCATGCAGCGCTTCGGCAAGCAGATGAGCGAGATGGGTCCCAAGCAGGCCAAGCTCAAAGAGAAGTACGGCAGCGATCCGAAGGTGCTGCAGGCCGAAACCGCCAAACTCTGGCGCGAAGAAGGCATCAACCCGCTCGGCATGCTCGGCTGCCTGCCGATGTTCCTGCAGACCCCGATCTGGCTTGCGCTCTACGCGACGCTCTTCTTCGCCGCGCAGCTCCGTCACCAGCCCGCCTTCTACGGCCTCTTCCAGAAGCTCGGCCACCCGACCTTCCTCGCCGATCTTTCAGTCCCCGACAATTTCTGGGTCTTCTCCCAGACCGGCGTCAACATCCCACTCCTGAGCAAGATGCTCGGACCCGTGACATCGATCAATATCCTCCCGCTCATCCTGAGCGTGGTCTTCTATCTCCACCAGAAATACCTGACACCTCCGACGACCACGCAGCTCACCCCCGAGCAGCAGACCCAGCAGAACATGATCAAGTGGATCAGCCTCATCATGTTCCCGGTGATGATGTACAACGCTCCCGCAGGCCTGACCATCTATTTCGTCGCCAACAGCTCGCTCGGCATCCTCGAACACAAGCGCATCCGCGCCCACATCGCCAAGCACGATCTACTGAACCTCGAAAAGATCCGCGCCAAAAAGGGCACCGGAAGCGGCGGCGGCTTCTTCGCCCGCATCCAGGAACTCGTTGAGCAACAACGCAAGAACGCCGAAGGCACCGGCAAGCCGATCGCCCGGGGCAAGGGAAAGAAGTAGAGCAGCAGAACAGCAGACCACCAGATTTGCAGAGCAGCAGATCAATGTTCTCGCGCCCCCTGCGCGCAATTTCCCCGCCCGCGAAGCGGGCCCACGGACGTTGCCAGAGGCGCAGCCTCTGGTCCGCCCCCTCCGCAATCTCATCCCGCCCATGAAATGGGCGGGCGGCACATACGCAGCGATACTGGATAATCTCTCCGCATGCGCATGCTCCTCCTATTCCCCATCCTCCTCCTCGCCTCCTGCGCTTCCCGCTACGACCAGCTAAAAAGCGAATCCGCGCAGGTCGAGACCGCGCTCACCAAAGAACAATCCCTCGTCCTCAACACCGACAAGTTCGCCAGCGACCGCCAGCAGCGACTCGACTACCTCTCGCAGCTGCGCACCACGCTCTCCGCCGCGAACATCGGCTTGTCCACAGTCAAGTACGTCGTGCCCGCCGAGCAACAGCCCATCGCCTACGACGTCATCCAAGAGGTCTACGGCACCATCAAGTGGAACATCCCGCTTGGCCCGAGCGACCCAAAGAAGCAGCTCCCCGCTCTCTTCCAAAACAACCAACTCAACATCAACGGCCTCACCGCGCCGAACGGACCCTGAGGTCCTTCCAACTTTCCGCGGGCAGGCTTCCTGCTTCCCTGCCCGCAAAGCGGGCCCGCGGACGTTGCCAGAGGCGCAGCCTCTGGTCAGCCTCAATGCAAATCTCATCCCGCCCATGAAATGGGCGGATGATCCCAACAACATCTGGTTCGGCACGCGAAGCACATGCCTCTATCGCGACGACGGCACAACATTCACTCCCTTTTCACCAACAACGTGGCCATGAAAAAAGCCCATGGCCTCCAAGGCCATGGGCTCTCATCTTCAACGCTCGACCGAACGGCTCGAGGGCGCGCGAACTTATTTCATTCCATTCACTTTCGCCTCAATCGACTCCAGCCGCCCCTTCAACTCATCAATCTCTCTCTGCTTCTCCGCCAGCTTCGCATCATTCTGCGCCTTGAGTTCTTGAATCGCCCCGATCGCCACCACCGATAGCTGCGAATAATTCAGCGTCAGCATCTCGCTCTCTTCGTTCCCCTGCACAAAGCTGGGCAAGACGTCGCGGACGTCCTGCGCGATCAGCCCGAATTCGACTCTTCCGCTCGGCCCGCCTGCGATCCACCGGAAGTTCACCGGCCGCAGCTTCAGCGCCGAATCCAGACTCCCCTCTGCAGGAGAAATATCCGTTTTCATCCGCCGATCGCTCGTGCTGCCCCACGTGCCCGCCTCGGAAAGCTCCGCGTAGACCGGCGATGCGAGCTGACTCTGGGTCGTCACCCGCAAGTGCCCCGCCCCCGACAGGCGCATGCCCGCGGTATTCGTCGATCCGAGTTGCGTAATCTTCAGTGGCCAAAAGCTGCCGCTTCCGCAATTGATATGCAGGACGTCGGTAGTGCTCGAGACATCAAGCCTCGCCACCGGCGTCTTCGTGCCGATTCCGACGTTGCCGCCGCCCGCTTGCAGCAGAAGGTCGGTGAATTGCTGCCCCTGATGAATCGCCTGGATCGTGCCCACATCGAGCGTCGTCTGATAGCTGAGCAAAAGCTGCTTTGTTGGATCCGAGCCGCCTCGAACGCAGAGCGTACTTCCCGTGGCGCTCGCAGAATTGTCATCGCGTTGCACCGTGAGCATGCCGCTCGCGTTGTCCGTCCCGATGCACACCTCGCCGCTGTTGAAAATCGACATCTTGGACGTGAACGTTCCTCCAAGATCGTTCCAGAACGAGAGAACGTATCCACCTGTCGAGAGAAACCACTTCGCATTCGGGATGTCATTGAGCAGCAACACCCCGGCGCTCGTGCCGTCACCGACAGTCGCCTGATTCCCATCCATCCGAAACCGCGGCATCGACAGCGCAAGCGGCGCCGCCGTCAGCGGCTGCCGAGGTGAAAGTGTCACCGGCCCCGCATCGCCCGGCGTCTGCACCTTGACCTCCAGATAGCCGACCTTCCCCTTGAATGCCGCCGCCCCAAAGTCCGGCCGCACCGTGAACACGCCCTGATCGACGCTCACATTCGAAATCGGAATAGTTGAGCCGATGACCGAACCGCCGGCCGGTGAATCAAACAACGTCACAAACACCGTCGCCGTCCCCGTATATTCGCTCCCACCCTTCGTCAGCTTGCCCTGATACGTAATCGCAGTCGGCGAAACCGTCTGCGCCTGTGCCGGCACACTCGCCAGCACCATTCCCGCAAGCAGCGACAGAACAAGCGCGCGTCCGAAACGACGGCAAGAGCGGATGGCCATGGCGAGTTCCTTTCATGCAAAAACACCGCGAAAACCGCCACCAGGTCGGTTCTTCGCTCCAGCACCACAGCTTCCAAGCGTCATCCGCGGCGAGGTTCCCCAAACGAAAAGCCAGGCTCTTGAAGAAACTTGCTACTCCGCCATCAGCAGCAACTGCGTTCTCACCACCTCAACCTGCGGCAGTTCCCTGCGCTCGTCGGCGGGTGGTGCCGACTTCCCCGCGTGCCACTGACGTTGCTTTGAACGTCAGTGCTCTTCCTCCGCCGGAAAGAGCCGCAGAGAAAACCCGCAGGGTTGTCTCTGCATCCGCCGCTCCCCATCCCTTCATCACCGCAATCGCTAATCTCCTCCGATGTCGCCGACTTACATCCGAAAGACCCTCAAGTGGACGGCAACCGCGTCGCTCCCGCTCGTGTTCTTGGTATGGATGTCTGAGCGGATCGGATCTCTCTATTGGTTCAGCGCAAGCGGCCGCCGCGTGAAGATCGGACACGCGACGATTCGAATTAATCCACAGCCAGAGCAATCGGGCCTGAAACTCCCGTCGGCTGGTATTTCGTACGTGAACCATGTCCCGAGTGCGGGGAAATAAGCAATCGCACAAAGGCAATGAGCGAAAATCGGAGCGGTTGATCTCACTGATCCTTGCGGCGAGCAGCCAAGCCGAACCAAACAGCGCTTCGACCGGGAAGAGGTCTTGAGAGCCGTTCCTGCTCGCGATTCAACCTCATCGCGACGCCCACTCTTCTCCGCTCTTCCCAAACGTTTGCACCAGGAAGTCCTCCAGCTCCACAGTCGAAAATGGCTTCTCGAGAAGCGGGAAATCGCGAAAATCTTCCCGCAGGACGTTCCGCGAATAGCCTGTGAGGAACGCGAACGACTGCCCTCCGCGACGGAACGCTTCGGCCAGTGGATAAACCAGTTCGTTCCCCAGGTTAATATCCAAAAGTGCCCCGTCAAAGCCTTCGTTCTGCTCGAGCGCTTCGAACGTTCGCTCCGTACTCGCGAAAGGACCGATGACGTCGCACTCGTTCCTTTGTAAAACCCGCACGATCGACTTCGCAATCAAAGGTTCATCTTCCACCACGACGAACCGAAGGCCCGCAAGCTCCACCCGCCTCCCGCTGGACATCGTCATCATCATCAAGCTAGGGCTCCTTCATTCCGCACCGGCCACACGAACCGTCGACTGTGACCACCCGATGTCAAATTCGCAGCGCATCCCCACCGGCCGATATTCGATTTTCACCGCGCCGCCATATTGATGTTCAATAGTGCCGCGTATCAGCTCGGTGCCGAATCCCGTCCGCGTGGGCTCCCGCACCGGCGGCCCGTCCTTTTCCGTCCACGTCAGATGCAGCCGCCCCATGTCGCGCACCGAAGAAATTTCCCACCTCACCTCGATCCGGCCCTCGCGAGTCGAAAACGCACCATACTTGACCGCGTTGGTCGCGAGCTCGTGCAGCACCTGCGCCAACGCCGGTGCCGCACGCGCAGGAATCATCGCTTCGTCCCCCGACATCTTCAGCTGACCCGGTCCGCGGCAGAGCGGCGCCACGATCCGGTCCAGAATCCTCCTCACCGTCGCACCTTCCCAACTCGAATCGCTCAGAAGCCTGTGCGCCCGAGCCAGCGCCAACAGCCGCCCCTCGAATGTCGGCCCGAATTCATCCAGCGACGTCGCCGACTCCAGCATGTTCTTTGCGAGCGACGCCACGACCGCGAGCGCATTTTTCACCCGGTGGTCCAGTTCACCCGACAGCACGCGCGCCCGGGCCTCCGCCGCTTTCTGCTGAGCAATATTCCTCGCAATCTTCGATGCGCCGACGATCTTTCCCTTGTCGTCGCGCACCGGCGACACCGTGACCGATACCTGCACCTCTTCGCCCGACTTGGTCAACCGGACCGTTTCGAAGTGATCAACCTTCATCCCCTTCACGATCCGCGAGAGTATTTCTTCTTCCTCGTCCAGCCGGTCCGCCGGAACGATGATCGTGATCGATTTTCCAACCGCCTCCCGCTCCGCATAACCGAACAACTTTTCTGCCGCGGCATTCCAGGTCAGAATCGTCCCATCCAGCGACTTGCTCAAAATGGCGTCATCCGAATTTTCCACAATCGCCGCCAGCCGCGCCGCATCACTCGCCCGCCCTGCCGCCCGCTTCTGCTTGAGCCGATCCTTCATCACCGTAATCCGCTGACCGCGCCGTCTTCCTTTCCGTCCCGCTTTCGACGCCTTTTTCTTCACTCGATGTGGCTTGCGATGAACTGGCATATCGCGGCATCCTTGTTTCAACCCCACGTGCCCATTTTCAGCATAGCAAGCTCAAATGAAGACGCGAACGAGCACCCCAGCTTTTACTTTGAAGGTGCATGGCCTTTCTCACCGTGCAGAATTGCAAGTCTTCCGAGAGACGCTCCGTGGCCGGGTTCTTTCAAAGCGGAGCACGGCAATATCTGCGCGCTCGATTCCTCATTTCCTACTCCGCCATCAACCGTAACTGCGTACTCACCACCTCAACCTGCGGCAGTTCCTTCGCACTCTTCGCCCCGCTCTCCTCAAATTTTCGGAATGTCGGCTCAAGCCGCTGCTCATAGCTCGCAACAAACTTGTTGTAGTGCTCCGCCGCGTTCGAGAGCGACTTGCCCAGCTTCGCGACATGTTCAAACGCCACCGACGCTCGCTCGTGCAACTCGGCCCCCAGCCGCCGCAGCTCCATCGCCTCTTCCGCCAGCGTCTGCTCCTGAAACCCAACATGCACCGCGCGCAGCAGCCCAATCAGCGTGCTCGGACTCGCGAGCAACACCCGCTGACTCGCCGCAAACTCCAGCAAGTCCGGCCGCCGCGAGAGCGCCGCATCCACAAACTGATCCCCCGGCACAAACATCACCACAAACTCCGGCGCATTCTCGTAATGCTTCCAATACCCCTTCTTTGAAAGCAGCGCCGCCTGCGTCGCGATCCCATCCGCAAACGCCTTCAAATGCATCTCTATCTGCGCCGGCTCCGTCGCCTCGATTGCATCCAGATACGGCTTCAAGTTCGCCTTCGCATCAATCGCAACCTCGCGCCGGTTCGGCAGCTTCACGATCATGTCCGGCCGCAGGCGGTTGCCCTCCGAGTCCATCGTCGATGCCTGCTCCGTGAAATCGCAAAACGCCCGCATCCCCGCAAGCTCCGCCACCTTCTTCAGTTGAATCTCGCCATACTGCCCGCGCACCTTCGGATCCCGCAGCGCCCTTCCGAGCTTCTCAGTGGCCCCGCGCAACTGCTCACTCCCCACCGCCATCTGCTGCACCTGCGTCCGAAGCGCGGCATAACTATCCGTCCGTTCCTTCTCCATCGCCGCCAGCTTCTCATCCGTCTTCTTGAGCGTCTCCGCGATCGGCTGCAGCAATCGTTCCACCGCCAACTTCCGCTGTTCAATATCCTGTGCCGCGATCGTCGTCTGACTCTTCAATTTCTCATCACCAATTTTCACAAGCTCCGCCCGCGCATCCGTCAACACCTGCGAGGCCAGCGCCCCAAATTTCTCCGACATCGTCGCGTTCGCATCAAGCAACTGCTTTCGCAGCGCTTCTTTCATCTGCTCATTCTGCTCGCGCATCCCGCGCCGCTCATTCTCGAGTCGATCCGCCGCCGCGTGAACCTGTTCAGTCAGCCGCGCCGTCTCCACTTCAAGCTCGCCCGCCCGCGACGCAAGTTCATTCGCGCGTGCCTCAACCTGCAACGCACGCTCATTCGCGCGCGCCAAATCATCCACAATCCCAAGCTTCTCCGCCCCGCTCCGCGCCGCCTCCGCCATCAACTTCCCACGCTCCAAAAACAACCACCCCACCACCCCCAAAAGCGCGGCACACAAAACCACCAACACAACACTCACAACTTCCATCATGCCCCCAGTCTAAGAACTGAATTTCCGGGAGCCCCCTCCCCGAGGGAGGGGGTTGGGGGTGGGCTACGTCTTTTCAGCAACGTCCCTCCACGCCAATCCCTGCCGAAATGGCACTCCCCCCGCCCCCAACCGACCGATCCGCCACTCCCCACCTTCTCGCCAATCCTTCAACCCCCACAAAACACCGCCTTTTCTCGCGCCACGCAATGTTTTTGCCTCCGACCACCCCCATCGTTTCTGCCCTCCCCGGCACATGGCTTGCCCTTGCTCAGGTACGTCATGATCCCGATCCGGCCCATCCTCGCTTCCGATTCCGCCTCCCCCGGCACTCCCGGCGACGGCGGCCGCAATCTCTGCGGCACATCCGACAGCGTCCCCGGCGGCCGCCTCAACCTCCTCCTTTCCTACGCCGGCTGGCACCCCGACCCCTGGGTCGAACGCCTGCCGCGGTTGCTGGAACCTATGGGGGTTCTTTCCCATCGGGCGGGGTCGGGGCGCGAGGCGCAGGATGTGATCAAGTCGATTCCGATTCATATTGCTGTGGTGGATTTGGGGTTGCCGCTGGATCTGACGCCGCAGGCGGTGAGTGAGCAGACGAGCGCGCCGGAGTTGGAAGAGGGTGGTGCGCGGCTTTTGGAGTTGCTTCATCGCATGAGCACTCCGCCCCCGACTGTTGTCGTCAAGCGCGCGCGGTCGCAGCGCGATGATCACCGGGATATGGCGCAGGCGCTTCGCATGGGCGCCTTCGCCGTCGTTGATCGCCCTCACGATGTTCACGATCTCAATGTGTTGCTCGAAGTTTTGCGTCGGTGCCTCGGCCGTTTTTATAAAGGTCGATGGCCCGGCGCTCTTCCGTCCTAGTTTTTGGAATCACCTAGAGGAGTTTTGAGTATGGCCAAGTCTGATTCGAAAGTTGCCGTTCGTCCGCTGCACGACAAGATTCTCGTCAAGCGCGATGAGGCTGAAACCAAGACCTCCAGCGGCATCTTCCTTCCCGAGACGTCGAAGGACAAGCCCAAGACCGGCGTGATCACCGCCGTCGGCGACGGCGCGCTCAACACCGACACCGGCCAGCGCATCCCGCTCTCGGTCAAGAAGGGCGACAAGGTCATCTTCTCGTCGTACTCGGGCACTGAGATCAAGATCAACGAGCAAGAGCTCCTCATCATGTCCGAAGATGACATCCTCGCCGTGATTGACTGAGCCTCGACGTAAGCATCGCGATCGCCGCCTTTATTTGCTATTTGCCATTTGCGACTTTGCCATTTGAACTCTTCCCCATGACTTCCGACCAACTACGACAAGTCCTCAAGGAACTCGACGGCCAGCGCGAAGCTCTGTTCGTCTTCCACGAGATGTCTGAACACTCAACCGGCCTCGTCATCAAAAGTGCGATTCTCATTCCCGACGAGCCCGATCACATGGTCAAAGTCACCGACGGCAAACACATCTTCATCATCAATCCCGAACGACTCGCCTACGTCCGCATCACGCTCAAGCAACCAATTAACCCGTTCGCACCCGGCGTCTAGTTTCAGTTGGGCGCCGCACTCGTAAACGAACTCATTTCCAAGTCCAACAAAGGAAGAACCATGGCAGCCAAATCAATCGCTTACAACACCGACGCCCGCGAGCGCATTCTCCGCGGCGTCCAGAAACTCGCCCACGCCGTCAAGGTCACGCTCGGCCCCTCCGGCCGCGTCGTCGTCCTCGAGAAATCCTTCGGCGCCCCCACCGTCACCAAGGACGGCGTCACCGTCGCCAAGGAAGTCGATCTCGAAGATCAGTATGAAAACCTCGGCGCGCAGATGGTCAAGGAAGTCGCTTCCAAAGCCAGCAAAGACGCAGGCGACGGCACCACCACCGCCACGATCTACGCCGAAGCCATCTACAGCGAAGGCCTCAAAAACATCACCGCCGGCGCGAATCCCAACTCCGTGAAGCGCGGCATCGACGCAGCCGTCACCGCCCTCGTCGAAGAACTCAAGAAGATGTCCAAGAAGGTTGACTCCTCCAAGGAAATCGCCCAGGTCGGCACCTGCAGCGCCAACCAGGACGAAGAAATCGGCAAGATCATCGCCCAGGCCATGGACAAAGTCGGCAAAGACGGAGTGATTACCGTTGAAGACGGTCAGTCACTAAATACGGAAGTAGAATTAGTTGAAGGAATGCAGTTTGACAAGGGTTATCTCTCGCCTCACTTCGTGACCAATGCGGCCACGATGGAAACCGTGCTCGACAATCCGTATGTGCTTATCTACGAGAAGAAGATCAACAGCGCGAAGGACATGTTGCCGGTGCTGGGGAAGATCGCGGAGTCGGGGGCATCGCTCTTGATTATCGCGGAAGACATTGAGGGTGAGGCGCTGGCGACGTTGGTTGTCAACAAGCTGCGCGGGATTCTCAAGATTGCCGCGGTGAAGGCGCCGGGGTTTGGTGATCGGCGTAAGGAGATGTTGCAGGATATTGCGACGCTCACGGGTGGCAAGGCGATCATGGAAGAACTCGGCATCAGCCTCGAAAAGGTCGATATCGCCGATCTCGGCCGCGCGAAGAAGGTGACTGTTGATAAGGACAACACCACGATCGTCGAGGGCGCAGGCTCTTCGAGCGAGATCAAGGGCCGCATCGAGATGATCCGCGCTCAGATCGAGAACACCTCATCCGACTACGACCGCGAGAAGCTCGAAGAGCGCCTCGCCAAGCTGGCCGGCGGCGTTGCCCAGATCAACGTCGGCGCGGCAACCGAAGTCGAGATGAAGGAAAAGAAGGCACGCGTGGAAGATGCGTTGCACGCCTGCCGCGCTGCAGTTGAGGAGGGAATCCTCCCCGGCGGCGGCGTCTCGGTCCTTCGCGCCCGCAAGGCGATCGACAAGCTCAAGAAGAAGACCGAAAACCAGGACGAGCGTGCGGGCATGGACATCGTCTACCGCGCCCTCTCGGCCCCGGTGAAGCAGATCGCCGCCAACTGCGGCCTCGACGGCTCGGTCATCGCCAGCAAGGTCGAAGAGTCGAACGAAGTGAACTTCGGCTACAACGCCCTGACCCACGAGTACGGCGACATGATGAAGTTCGGCGTGATCGTCCCGACCAAGGTTGAGCGCGTCGCCCTGCAGAACGCCGCGAGCATCGCGGGGTTGTTGCTGACGACCGAGGCGGCGATCGTTGAGATCAAGGAAAAGAAGAAGGCGAGCGGTGGGCATGACCACTCGCATGATGATATGGATTACTAGGGCTAGGCAATATCATTTTAAGCGGAAGGGCTCCATGGGGAGCCCTTCCGCTTTTGGTAGAGTACCTTCAATGCGAATAAAACACATTGTCGCAAGCGGTCTGTTTGGATACAAAGACACTACCGTCCTTCAAGACCTCGCCTCTCCGACCATAATTATCGGAAAAAACAATTGCGGCAAATCCAACATTCTCAAGCTGCTTCAGATAGCGCGGCGAGTCGCGGCTACCGACCTTCGCTCGTCATCATGGGCATTTAGCGACGCTGAAAGATATCAGGATCGCGCCCAAGACTCGGCAGTCAATTGTAATTTGGAAGTGACGATTACTCTTGATAACTCAGATCGCAACCGGCTGCCAGACGCTCTCGCTGGGCTTCGTGTAAAGCAACCGGATGAGCCTGCGCACTGGCTCGCGGCATCGGGTGACGCGGCATTCGTAATGCCGCTTACAAATGGTGCACGCCAGATCGCCAAGGTTGCTCCCGTCGGCCGCAAGTGTTTTATTCAGGCCAATTCGACAGAAGAGCAGCACTTTGTTAACTTTGTACTGCAAACCTTTCATAGGCAAACAGTCCTATTGCCCGCTTTTCGACGTGACACTGATAACAGATCGCAGGGCGGAACGATCATCAAACAACTTCACGAATGGAGCGCTCCTGATTCTCATCAGCGTCATCTGCGGCGACGTTTCGAAGCGGTACAGCAAACGTTTCTGTTTCTTTCAGATCTTCACGACGCCCAACTGGTTCCCCAGGCAGACGGAAAGGCCATGCAGATCTCCTGGAAGGGTCGCTATCTTCCGTTTGATTCCTTCGGCGACGGATTCAAGCACCTATTGATCATCGCGTTTGAACTCGAAATCAATCCTGGAGCGGTGTTCCTCCTCGAAGAACCGGAAACTCATCTGCACCCTGGAATCCAACGACGGCTTCTTGCACTTTGTCGAGAACGTACCGACGCGCAATTTATCATCACCACGCATGCTCCGGCGATACTAGATTCGCTCAAGGCCGGCTCTGTCTTTCGTGTTTTTCACGATGGCGATGCATCGCACGTTGCCGAGTGCAAAGCCAAAGACAAGGCATATGAAGTGCTCGACGATCTAGGAGTTCGCCCTAGTGACTTGCTTCAGGCGAATGCCGCTATCTGGGTCGAGGGACCGTCCGATCGACTGTTTTTGAAGAAGTGTCTTGAACTCGTCGCCCCCGAGCTTTCCGAGGGATTGCATTTTCAGATTGTTTTCTATGGCGGACGGCTTCGCGCCCACCTCACAGCCGGTGGCGACGGCTCTCTTGTGGACATTCTTGCGTTGTGCCGGAAGGTGGCCATGATTGCGGATAGCGACATGGCTACCGCGGAAGATGGCTTAGATCACACGAAATTGCGTTTGAGGCAAGAAATACAACAGGCAGGCGGTTTCTACTGGATAACGGAAGGCCGCGAGATTGAAAACTATTTTCCCGCGGGAGCAGTAAACGCGACGCTGTCGTCGCTTGTTACGGGTCACATCCCATTTACGAACGATCGCTTTCGCAGCTTTTCAGACGCAGTTGGTGAGTCTCTTTCGCAAGTCGCCGGGTGTCCACAATGGCTACAACACTACGACAACAACAAAGTTCGCTTTGTTTCCATGCTTGTTGGCCATCTTTCGGCGGACGCGTTTTCAGATTCCTTTAGCAAAAACGTGCTCGCACTGGTGAACTTTATTAAAACGGCACAGCTTGAGCCATAGACAAACGCCATCGCCTACTTTTTGATAATTGTTTCCGACGCTTGCGACGGACGGCGCGGCTCACGCGTCTTTTCTACGACATGCCGCCGCGCACGGCTCGTCCGTGTATTGTGCGGAGGTTCTGCGAATTCGATCACAAAATGAATTCGTATACCCTCGTTCCAGTCGCATCCCCCGTGTGGGAACACGGGGGGCGGCACGTTCTGGCTAGGAGCTATGTTGCTGCGACGACGGATGCCATCGGCCGTATCTACCTCAGCTTAGCGATCGCCCTGAATGCGCTTCCGGGTTTTCTCGATATCCATTTGCATCTGAATCGCTTTATCTCGGCTCGACTGGGCTTGCCTTGCATATTCCGCGGCTTCAACTGAAGCGGCTTCGGCGGCCCTTGCAAACTCGATAGATTGGCTCGCGGCTTGGATTCTCTTCGAGTTGTCTTGGTCATCAACCTTGACAAGATCGCCTGCTGACTTGGCTGCAATTGACTGAGCGCTTTCAGCAGCCTCCCTCGCGATTTGGGCAGATCCTTCTGCCCTCGATACTGCAGCAAATACTTGACGAACAGCGTTGTCAAAGGGGACCATTGCATCGTCGATTGCTGAACTTGATTCTTCGCTGTCAGGTGACTCGGCTTTGAGTTTGCCGTATTTCTCAAGTTCCTTCAGCACTCGATCGCGTGCCTGCGCTAGCGGCTTCTCAGACTCGCATGCCAACTTTGCGATTTGCGCAGACTCCTTTGCGGTTTCCTTTGCCGCCACCGCTTTGTTTCGGTCGAGACTGCCGTTTCCATCCATCTCCTTTCCACCGACATCGCTGTAAACACCCTCCCACTTCTCCCTAATGCTCGCAGATATCTCGGAAAATCGGGGAACTCCGCCAATCACCGTCGATATACGGGAGCATCCGGCGTCATATTTTTTCCTGAAATCCGTCAACGATGTGGCCCGCATGGAAACGGATCGAGCCATGTCGTCCAATGTGGTTTGCAACAGCGCTCCTTGAATGGACTCGGCTGCCTCGGCAATTTTCTTGTAGCCTGCTGGGTTGTCGCCACCCCCTTGACGAACTTCCTCAATTTGTCGCTGCGCGTCCGCCGAAGCCGCTCGAAGGGCCTTTGGGTCCACAGGTCTCTGACCGGGAGTTATCGAAAACACGATTGACGTCGAAGGCGGATGACGAAGGGGATCGCCAGCACCAGTAAGGTACTTTGGAACCTCCTTTCCCTCGGCAGTGACAAGTGCGCCGCCCTTCATCGCGAGCGGTGGCACAAAAGTTACCTCTCGCCTGTCGCCTTGCGCGGGTGATCTTCCGCTACGGCTTCGTGTCTCAATTACAGCGTACATCCCGTACCGCATCCACGGCATGCGGATTTGCCATGATTCGGCTTGCATTCCTGCGCTCGCAACTTGAGGCGTCATTTCGGTAGGCAAGGCTTCCGTTGATGAAACAGTCGTTTTCAACAAACCTTCAGGAGACTCTGCAAGCAAGGTGACTTCGTAGTCAAAGGCAATAATGTCTGGTTGGGAGAGAAGTACATCACGAGCTCCTTTCAACGCCGCCGAAACGACCGTCCCGTACGTTGGAATCATCGACGCGAACGAGCCCAGCACATCGGCGGCAGAGCCAACGCGCTGCCCCTTATCTTTCTGAAGAACCATGAGCGTGAAGCGAAGCGTGAGTGGATACCCCTTAAATTCGGTCGGCCCGTAGATGACTCGCCCCGATAGATTCATTCTGCCGGGAACCATCTGATTACGGCTAATTCCCACAACCGATGTCAGCGAGTCGTTCTTCGCGAGATTGCTTGCGCCATTCTCCCACACATCTGCAAAGAGAATTACGTCTTGCGAATCGGTCATCGTAACGGGTAGTGAATCAATGTAAACGTCATGAACTTGAAACGTCAATATGTCCGTGTTGTATACTACTTGGTCACCAAATTGCGGCGTTACCCCTCGTTTGTGACTTCGGGCCTGCTTCGCTATTGAAGAATCTTCGAAAAGCGGAACCGCAGGCTGGCCGGGCTCGGGCATCGCGACCATTGTGCTCTCGCCAGCTTTTCGCGTGCTGCAACCAAACAGTCCTGTGATCGCCGCGAACGATGCGATCACGAGTGCCAATCGTATCGGCGTAAAAACGCCGATATGCTGCCGTGCTTCAAAATCGTATTTCATGCTTTCCCCATCAATGTTTTGTGCCCCAATAATTCAAACGCCCCTTCACTAGATCATATCAGCATCAGCACGAATCTGTAAGTCTATATTAGCAACGGTCTTACCTACACTGAATGAGGTATGCCGATTAGGCCAGTGCTCACGCTAGGACTTCCCGGCGTATCTGCTTCGTGTTTTTGCGGCAACCCGAACACAACGCGCTGTCTGGTCATCTGATGGCGTCTGACTCACTCGAGCGAGTCACATAGGCACGTGAGCGCGATCACTCATATTTTCGATTGATCAACCCTGCCGCGATCGACGACGCGAGATAGAGCCGAGACGCACGAGTCACCGTAAGCGTCGGGCTTTTGCCGCTGGTCTTTTCGACTTCAAACTGCGTTGCCGAGATGATGTTCACCGCGAGCGCGGACTTCCAGAGGATGGTCTTGTTTGCTTTGGTACCCATGAAGATCAGCCGCGTGCTCGTCAGGATGAGGCGGCCGGAGTCGATCTTTTTCATGTCCTGGATCGGCGGGCTCGTCACGCGGAGCGATCCGTAGCGGAACCGCAAGCCCTTGGCGATTCGGACGGAGCCGGTGAGGCCGCCGAAGGAGACTTGCCGCGCGACGGTGGTCAGTTCGTACCAGTCGCACTCGCCATCGAAGTAGGCGGCTTCGTCATCCTTGAGTGCGACGCCGGGAGCGCCGATCACATCGAGCTTGCCGTTGAGGGCTCGCCAGCGATCGCGGGCGAACTGCAGGCTCTTCTCGGATTCGGGATTGAGCGAGATGCCGACACGCAAACGCTTGGCAACGCTCTCGGCGTGTGCCCATTCGTCATCGCTCATCAGGCCGTCATCGAGCGAGAGCTCGATCGCGTCGTTGATGTTCTTTGCCGCGGCGGACATGTACATCTGCTTCCAATCGGCCTCGGTCATGTCGAACCGCTTGCTCACGGTGTTGAGCTTTGCGAGTTCATCATCCGAAAGCTCGCCGTCCGCGATCGACTGCTGGATGATGTCGGCGAGGGCGCGGCGGACTGCGGTGTGATAGACCGCCTGCGAGTCGGCCTTTGGAATTGCAACGGCCTTTACGAAGGCCTGCACGTATTCCTTCTCTTCTGCATCAAAGACGCCGTCCTTCGCGACCTGATACACGACTTCTTCCAGCAGTTTGACAAAGTCGGCGCGGCCGCTCTCGAGCACTTCGATTCCAGATTCGGCGACGATGTTGGGGATATCTGCGAAGTCGCCGCGGATCAGAGCGTTCTTGATTCGATCGATCGCGGCGTTGATGTAGTCGGTGCCGGCGAGACGAGAGAAGATGCCGCCCTCGCGGATTTTGACTTGTGGGATGAGGGGGCGGAAGGGCATGGGTTCAGCCTACAACAGTTGAAGCTCTGTCACAGGGAGCGCCGACAAATCAACGGTTCAGGTCCTGTACGCCGGCAATCACGTTGCAAATGACTTGTGCGGCCTCCCCAATCGCGAACGCGACAATTCCGGCAACGCCAAGGCCACAGCCGGTAATAACCGTAACTAGCTGTTGATTCAACAGCCCAATGTTGTGCATGTCGCGAACAGCCGTGCTCTGCACGAATCCCGCAAAGGTCACCAGTATGCCTGCAACGATGAGCAGGATTCCACCAACACGAAGGTGCTTTAGCGGCCGTCGCAATGGATCGATTGCATCAATTACGGATGATTTAGTTGGCTGCGATTCGCTTGCAACAGCAGCCGCCGGCGGCGCTCCGTCGGGACCTAGAAGGACAACTCGGCCGACCACATGCTGATCATCGGAAGCGTGCACCACGGCTTGATGTTCTGACTCTGCATCGAGCGTTCGTATTGATTCTGTACCGGTTTCTCGATGGAGCAGTTGAAGTCGATATGTATTCATTTGCGTCCCCCCACACAGATTGCTTGTATACGTTAATTCTTGTCGTACTGCCTACCGCGACCTAGGAAGTGGCGTAACCGTTTGAGTCACTCCACCGCGCTGCGATGCCGCCGCGGTACCACCAGCAATCGCCGCCGCGATGATCCCCCAAAACAGCATCATCACGATCATTCCGATGACTGAATACAGGAACAGTCCCAGAGCGACACCGATCGCGATTTTACCAACGCCTGGCGTCTTATAGCGAACAGCCGCGACGCCGCGGCTGAGTTCGTGCATCTTGGATTCGATCTGCTCAAGCCGCCCCACAATCTCTTTTGATTGCTCCATCCTAAGAGTGTACTGCTTTTTGTTGTTTGCACTAACGCCAGTTTCCTTTATACTGCCGAGTCTTACCGGGGAGGTGCTGGGTGGCTATTCCGAAAAAAGTCCTTGAGCGTCTGACGTCAACCCTGAAAATATTTCAGGGAGTTCTCGAGCAGCAAAAGGCGCGCGACGTGTCCGAGGCGGACACGGTGACGGTCATCAAAGACATCATGAACGCGGTTTTCGGCTACGACAAGTACGCCGAACTGACGAGCGAGCATGCGATCCGCGGCACGTTCTGTGACCTGGCCGTTCGCATCGATGGGAAGCTCGCGTTTCTTCTTGAAGTGAAGGCGATCGGGCTGGATCTGAAGGATTCGCACATCAAACAGTCGGTGGATTATGCCGCGAATCAGGGATGCGAGTGGGTCGTGCTCACGAACGGGATCGAGTGGCGGCTCTACAAGATCAGCTTCAAGAAGCCGATCGACAAGCAGGAGATCGCGACGTTCAACCTGCTGACCTCGAGCGCGAAGAACGAGGACGATCTTGAGAAGATCTTCCTCCTTACGAAAGAAGGTTTTACCAAGAGCGCGCTGGCGGATTACTGCGACAAGAAGGACGCAACCAGCCGCTACATGTTCGCGGCGTTGATCACGAATTCGGATGCGGTCAAAAGTGCGATCCGGCGCGAGGTGCGGCGGGTTGCCGACGTGATCATCGATGAAGACACGATCGAGAAGATTCTGCGAGACGATGTGATCAAGCGCGAGACGCTTGAAGGGCCGGAAGCGGACTCTGCCGCGAAGCGCGTGGCGCGGAATTCGGATCGGAGTATTGTGAAGGAGAGGGAGACGGAAGCGGTGAAGGCGGATGCTGCGCCGACGCCGGCACCTGCAGCGACGTGAGGGTGCCGTGACGCCGACTATTCCGCGAATCGATCGCGAATCCTGAAAACAAGGCGCCTGGTTTGTGCCGCTGATGCGGCAGGGATAGAGGAAGTTGGGGACGGCGCGAGCGGTCCGGGGGTGCCGCTTCGCGGCGACCCCCGGCTATTTACGGTCACGGCTTCGCCGTGGAAGGCATGGTGTTTGGGAAGCGCGCGACGGTTGGGGCGGTGCGTCGTTTGAGTTTCACCAAAGGCGTGTTCGAGGCAGCACGAAGAACCAGATCGCCCAGAATGCAATGAAGCTGGCGGCGAAGAGGAGCCATATTCCCGGTTCCGATCCGTGACCTCGGAGAATCAAAACGGCTGCCAACACAATCCAACCGAGTGTGGCACCGACGGGATGGAACAGCGATTGAAGGCCGCGGAGCTGCTTGCTCTGAGTTTATGGATTTGGAGAGACCGCATCGATTCCGGCGCCGACGACGGTGTTTGCGAGGTCTTCGAACTGGCGAACAAGCCAGCCGAAGATAGCGGTGTTTTTGATTCGATCGATTGCGCTGTTGTGCGCAGAGCACAAAGGCTCGCACGAAAGGACGTTCGTGAAATGGGACGAGGGAAGGCGCTCTAAGAGAGTCTGGCTGAACACGAACCATGACGCACGCTTCCGCCGCCCACCCCAACCCCCTCCCTCAGGGAGGGGGCTTCGAAGATCCTTGTTAACTGCTGAACTGACAAGATCTTGCAGTTTTTTTTGTTTTCGAGCTGGTTTTGGGCTTGCAGGCGTGATCGTATTTTGTTAGGATGTGTCTACCCGCGTGTTTTTGGCTTCAAACAGGCCGGATCGCGGGTGCGGGGATCTGTTTTTGTTTCGTCTACACACACATCGGGCGCGAGTCGCGCTCTTGGAGGTTTGCACATGGATTTTTTGAATTTGGATTTTACGAATCCGGTTTCGGGCGGCACGGGCGGGATGGACGAGTCGGCGGTTGTCGAGATGAAGCAGACGAGTAGGCGAGCAGCCGGTGCGAAAAACGTCGCGGCGCGCAGGCACGCGAGCTCTCAAGGAGATGCGGATCCGAAGGCGGGTGCCGCGGAGGTTGCGGGCGGGAGCGAGAAGAAACGGAGCGAGGATCTGCCGGTGTTGACTGATGCGGATCAGTGGCCGGGTTTGGGCGGGAAATGGGCTGGGCAATTGCAGGCGCTGCTTACGCGCATGCACGCGATGGCGATGGATGGGTTTGCGCCGTCACGGAACGCTTTTTATGACGGGACGGAGCTGCATCCGCAGGCGCACAAGAAGTTCTTTCCGACGTTTACCGAGTTTGCGCATCGGTGCGGGTATCGCACGGCGATGGAGCGCAAGTGTGATGCGACGCGGACGGAACTGGTCGAGCGGGCGGCGATGAGGCGGATGCATGCGCTGCGGAACAGGAGTGATCTTCGCAAGCGGCTCAAGAAGAATGAGAGCGCGTTCGGCAACCCGCTGGACGGCTGCGACATGTTGCACGCGCCAACGAATGAGCAGGGTGTGGTGATGCTGTTTGGGATGCTGGCGAAGGAACTGGGGTTTGTGATTGAGCTGGTGCGGACGGGGTATCCGGATTGCGAAGCGAAACGGCAGGGTGAAGACGACAAATGGCGGCGGGTGCTGATCGAGTTTGAGTATTTGAGCGGGAATTTCAATCACGATCCCCGCGGGTGTGACCTGATCGTTTGCTGGGAGCACAACACGAAGGAGAATGAGGTGGATGTACTGGAGTTGAAGTCGGTGATGGAAGAGCGAGCAGAACAGCGAACAAAGAACACAAAACAGAGATGCAGCCAGCAGAAGATCAAGGAAACGAAAGCCAAAGAGCGAAAGGAAGAGTGAAGAGCGTGTTGGAAGCGCGAGTGCGAACATTGATGCGAACACGATCGAGCGCATTCTCCATGAGGATGTCATCAAACGCTCGAAGCTGGAAGCGCCGAGAGCGGTGTTTGGGGCGAAAATCCCATGGGTTGATGTCGAGCCATTCGAATTGCGCTTGTTTTTCGGGCAATTGCTGTACAATCAGCGACATACGGAGGAGGGGCCATGGCATATCCCGTGACTGGCTTCATCGCAGCCTTTGTGCTTGCTCTTGGCGGCTCGCGGAGCATTGCCGCACCGCTGTTCACAAGCGAGGGCTTTGAATCGCCCCATGTCAACAGCAACACCTTTTCAGCGGGCGCGGTGACGAATTGGGTTGGCGTGGGTGGCTCGTACAACGGATTTGGCGTGGTCGGAGGTTTGTTTGTTGATGGAAATGTCGCGGCGGAGCCGTCGCCCACGCAAGGAACCCAGCAAGCATTTCTCAATGCGCAGAACGGGCAGCCGTCGGGCCTCTCGCGAACACTGGTCGGCGCCGGCGGATTGTCGTCGTACGCGACATTGACGATCACTGTGGACGTTGGCCGAGCACAACTGACTGCGGCACACGCGGATTTCAGCGCGAGCACAACGCTGCTTCTCGGTTTTACGAGCGGCTCGAGCTTCGTCGCTTTTCTGTCGACAACTATGTCGAGCGTGCCCGCCGCCTCGTTCGTGCTCAACAAAGCTGTGACGCTGCACACGTCGAGTCTGACCGGCGCACAATTGGCGGCACCTCTGACAGTTGAGTTCCGCGCGAGCAGCACCGGCGCAGATGTCACCCAGACCTTGCTGGACAACCTGCGGATCACCTGGACCGAGCAGACCATTTGCCCCGGTGATCTTAACCACGATGGCCAAGTGGATGACGCCGACTTCGTGGTCTTCGCCGCGGCATACAACATCCTCGATTGTGGCGATCCGACGATGCCCGCGGGCTGTCCTGCGGATCTCAACAGAGACGGATTCGTGGACGACTCCGATTTCGTCGGCTTTGTTGCAGCGTATAACCAATTGGTCTGCAGTTAAAGGCACTGCTTTCCGTTCAGGGACAAATCAACTGATTGTACTGAGCGGCGAACACGACGAAATCGGTGTCATCGACGATACCGTCGAGATTGAAATCGCCGTCGCATTTGATGCTGCCATCACAGAAGAGTTTTTCGTAGTTCTGCGCGAACCAGACGAAATCGGTGTCATCGACGAATCCGTCGCGACTGAGGTCTGCCGCGCAGATGATGGAGAGGCTGATCGGGCTGCTGAGCCTCGTAGCGCCACAGAGGCTATAGACGCGCACCCGATAGCTCGCGGCATCGAACGGCGTGGGATAGGGAATCGTCATTGTCGCGGTGCCGACGTCGACTGGACCGCCTTGGTTGATTGTGTTTCCGTTCTTCAACCACTCATAGAACGCGGCGTTGGAAGCGTTGACGGTGAAAGTCGCGGTTTGCGAAGGCGCGACGGATGTGGTCCCGGTGACCGAGTTGATCGTGGGATTGGTGCACGTCGCGGTCGAAACCTGGATCGTCGCGTTGAGGTCGGTGTGGTTGGGAGAATCGACAGGAGTGCCGAGTTGGAACGGAGAGACCGGAACATCGTTGTAGAAGCGCATGCCCGGTTCGTTGCTCGTGCCGAAGATGTTGTTCCGAAAGGTAAACGTCCGCGGCGTCGGATCGGCGCCGACGGCAAGCTTTCCGGTGAAAACCTTCACGAAGGGCTCGGGAACTTCGATATAGGAATCAATATTCAACAGCGAGTTGGCGCCGAAGGACGTGGCGAACGTCGAGCCGATCAGGATGCCCGAAGCGGTATTCGACATGACGAGAAAGCTCACGCCCTGGCTCGGAATAGTTCGCGTCAACTCGGAAGCGAAGTCCTGTCCGATGATCGTGTTGGTGATGATCTGCTGGCCCGCGACGCGTCCGAAGACAACGGCATTGCCGACGCCGGCAGAGGTGGTGACCTGCAAGCCGAGGTCGAAATAGGCGCTCATGCGGAAATAAACAGTCCCTCCCGGGCTGGTGATGATCGCCGGGCCCCACGAAACGCCGTTGGGAGAAACTTCGTATTTGAGGCCCCATGCCGCGTGCGCCGCGGCGGAAACCACGCCAGTCGCGGCGGCCAACCCCGCAAGATTCTTCAAACGCATCGAACCCTCCAATCCCCCGATTCGAGACACCAGCGTATCGCCGGTGTGGGAGCAACACAAGAGCATTCATCGGTGTGCCGTAGCCTTGAAAACCCGCGGCGCATTTGCCGGCGTTCCATGCGGCGCGGAGGCCGATCGGCACCGCCAGTCTGGGCGTTGCAAGCACGGCTCCACCGAAAGCGAGTGATCTGACGCGTGCGCCGTACAGGACTCATCCCCAATCCCATTGTGTCGTGCCTGCCACCGCACTGACACCGAAAAGCGGGGTTATTGGGATGCGGGAGTGCGCGACGTGCAAGATTTTGCGGGCGGGAGGGCAATAGTGGCTGGAACGCGGAGTGGATTCCGAGGATGATCGCAGAGATGGAGGGCGGCATGAAGATCCGGGAGATCGCGATTGGGGTGCTGGTTTGCGGTGTCGGCGCGGCTGTGCCGCAGGCGAGCGCGGCGGGGTTTGTTGTCAACTCCGGCAGTTATGTGCAGGCGATCGGCGGCGGGAGCAACACGCAGCCCTTGTACCTTGGATTTAACTGGACGCCGGGCACGACGAGCACCGGAGCCGGGTCGCAGCCGTACACGCAGTTGTTGGCCAACGGGCTGCGGATCGGTATCTACGAACTACGAACGAGTTACTACCCGTTTGGAACGGGCGCGAACGCGGCGGTGAAAGGCGTGCTGCGCTTCACCCCCACTGTTCCCAATCTTTCATATACGTTCAATGGATTCATGAACGTGGTGCAAACGGGCGCGCCGGCTTCGATGAGCGCGACCAATGGTGTGACGCTGACGATGCTGGGCGGGATGTTCAATGTGATCGAGACGCAGTATGCCTCGGCGTACAACGGGCCGTGCGCTCTCTGGCAGCCGGCGGCGCCGAGTTGGGGAACGCAGAGCGGAGTGCTTTATCAGGGTGCGTCGTACGAACTGGCCTGGGATTTCTCGCTCGTGATGTACCACGGCGGGGACACCACGGCGGACTACCAGGTCAAACTGAAGAACGATCCGTATTTTCAGTTTTTGCTCTTCCAGCGGCCCTGCGCGGGCGATCTGAACGGCGACGGCTACGTGGACGATTCGGACTTTGCGGCATTCGCCATGGCGTACAACATCCTCGACTGCGTTGATCCGCTCATGCCGCCGGGCTGCCCGTCGGACCTGAACAACGACGGGTACGTGGACGACGCGGATTTTGTGCTTTTCGCCGAGGCGTATGACGCGCTGCTGTGTCCATAAGGCGAGCGGCCCAACTCGGTTTCTTCTCTGTCACAGAACGACATGCCTCAACCTCCTCTCGCGAAACTCGCCAATGATCCATTTTCTGTTGAGACCTTCCTCGAGATGGACTTTTATGACGGCGCGCTCTCGGGTTTCTTCCGCAGCACTGCACTTTCAGTCGTCACGAAGACGTCCTCCGACTTTGTTTTCGGCCCGGCGCGAACGGATTGGTGCGGGGAATTGGGCTATCACTGGCGGACATTTCTGATGTCGCCGGTTGCCGACGGCGTGTGCCGGCAAGTTTTGGACGATATGGCGAAGCGCCTCTCCGAACCCGTTCACGCTGGAGAGTTTTACTACGGGGACCACCACACGTTCTTGGCTCCGGCCTTGTCCGCGCTTGTGATGCCCTTCACGCACGACAACCCGGATCCGCACCATTTCATCCAAGGCCGCTATCTGTGCAAGTCCGCGAGGGTTTCCAGTCGGTCGACGCTTGGGAATTGGTTGGCGTTGACACAATCACGCAGGCGCTCGTCGCCGAGCGGTGGCCCCTTCGATCGGACGATCAACGCTCCACGGAACTGACTTGATCGCGGCAATGTCTCTCGCAGGGCATTCTTTCCCCGTCGTGGGTAGCGGCGTGCTGCGGGCTTACTTCAACCGGGCACGGGCGGCATGGTTGCTACTTCACCACTCTGCCGTCTCTTCCAAATCAAAAGCGCGAGTCCCAATGCCGCCATCAGAATCACGTAGCTCGCAGAATTCACGACGTCGAAGCGTGTCTGATCCTGAGGAAGCACGATCGCTTTCACCGGCGCACCGTCGGCTCGAAAGCCGGCGGCCCACTGTCCGCAGTTCCACGCGGCGTGGAGGCCGATCGGGAATGCCAGTCCGCGCGTGGCGAGTGCGGCTAATCCGAAGATGAGCGATCCGAGGCCTGCGCCGTAGAGGGCTCGACCCCAATCCCATCCTCCCAGACGGTGCTCCGCCGCGAACATGAGAGCAATGACGATGAGTGCCGGCCAGTCTCCCACTACTTTGCGTAGTCGAAAGAGCGGGTAGCCGCGGAATGCGAGTTCTTCGCGCGATGCGAGGAGCAGGTACCCGAGAAGTGCAGCGCCCCATTCAACGACTCGAGGTTTGGATGCGAGTTCGAAGCGCACGCTTCCGACCGCGGCCAGTGCGGCGGTGGAAAGGGCGACGAGCGCGAGTCCGATGGCGCATCCTGCGCCGAAGCGCGTTGCTGTCTGTTGCCACTTGCTGCGTTGAGTCCATGCGCCAACTTCGGCGAGACCCAAAGTCACGGAGCGTCGATCCCACAGTACGAACAAGGCGGTCAGAAGAAATCCCAAGGCGCTCAAAAGAGCACCGAGTGTCAGTTCTTTCCATGGGCTTGCGATGTGCTTCACCAAGGGAGCTGCCGCGGCAAGCAGCGCGGCGCACGCGAACATGAACAGTGCGACTCGGCTCACCACGATCCAGGGTTTCGGCAACAAGGCACTCATGGATGTTTCGCCCATAGGCGACAATATCCTGCGAGCGAAGGCACACGTGAAATGGGCGTTGCGCCGCATTGCATTCGTTCGCGTAATAATTTGGCAAGTGCGATCTTTGGGCGATGTGGGGTTGATGAGGGGTCAGAGTCGTTCGCACGGAGGAATTTCACATGACGACCGATCGCGCCAAACTCAAGGGCAAGGAATACGCGAAGGAGCTGCGCAAGCTTCAGGAGAAGCTGTGCATTCTTCAGGAGTGGATCAAGCACAAGGGCTTGCGGGCGATCATCGTGTTTGAAGGTCGTGACGCGGCGGGCAAGGGGGGAGTCATCAAGGCGATCACCGAGCGCGTGAGCCCGCGGGTGTTTCGGCTGGTGGCGCTGCCTGCGCCATCTGATCGCGAGAAGACGCAGATGTACCTGCAGCGCTACATGGCGCACTTTCCCGGCGCGGGAGAAGTCGTGATCTTCGATCGCTCGTGGTACAACCGGGCGGGCGTCGAGCACGTGATGGGGTTCTGCACCGAGGACCAGTACGAGCGGTTTTTGGAGTTGTGCCCGCTCGTCGAGAAGTTTGTCGTGGACAACGGCATCATCCTGATCAAGGTCTGGCTTGAGGTGAGTGACAAAGAGCAGAAGCGGCGATTTGAGGCGCGGATCGACGATCCGCTGCGCCAGTGGAAGCTCAGCCCGATGGACCTGCCGTCGCGCAGCAAGTGGTTCGAATATTCCCGCGCCCGCGACGCGATGCTCGAGGCGACGGACACGAAGCACGCGCCGTGGCACATCCTTGTTTCTGACGATAAGAAACGCGCACGGCTGAACGCGATCCAGCATGTGCTCGACACGATCCCGTATAAGAAGGTGCCGAAGGACAAGGTTGTGCTGCCCAAGCGATCGATGAAGGGCGAGTATGACGATCAGAAGACGATCAAGAATCGGAAATTCGTGCGCGAGGTGTTCTAGTGCTGACCTCTTTGCCGCGTGACGCGAGAGGGCGTCGCGGTTGCTGAGATCGCAACGGATAGGACAACGACACGCGACTCTGGTGCGACACCGCTGAGCGCGGTCGGCGTCCATCTTCTCTTTTCGTTCTCGAGCGTTCCCGCCGGATCGAAAGTCTTTGCATCGCGAAAACGCGGCCGTCCCAACCGGAAGGACCGCGACGCCCGTTGCCACGCGTGCGGGAGAGTACATTGATGCACGGACAGTGACAGCGCGTCGAGGACATTCGCAGCAGGAGTTGCACATGCCCGAAGATGAAAAAAAAGGGGCGGGGCTGGTGAGCCTCGCGGATGAAGAAGCGGTCAAGAAGATCTTGGCGCAGAGTGTGCTCGGGCTTTGGGATGTTGTGGACACGCTTTCGCGGCTGCGGCCGTCAAACCGGGAGCGGTATCGCATTGCGATATTTGGATCGGCGCGGGCCAAGCCGGGCACGTTTGTGTATGACGAAGTGAAACGAATTGCGTCGGCGTTTGCCGCGATGGGGTGCGACATCGCCACGGGAGGCGGCCCCGGGCTGATGCAGGCGGCGAACGAGGGCGCGGCGAGCGCCGGTCAACCTGATCGATCTCTCGGCATTCGAGTCGAACTGCCGTTTGAGCAGGGGGTCAATCCGTTCGTCGGTCAGAACTTCGAACACAAGACGTTCTTCAGCAGACTTCAGCACTTTGTCATCGCATCCGACGCGTTTGTCGTGGTTCCCGGGGGGATCGGAACTGTGCTCGAGGATGCTGATGATTTGGCAGTTGCTGCAGGTGCGGCATATCGAGGACGTGCCGCTGATACTGGTGGGCAAGATGTGGAAGCGTCTGGTCGAGTGGACTCAGGAGAGCCTGCTGGATGAACGGCTGCACCTTGCAAACCCGGCGGATCTTGCGATCCCCCGCTGCGTCGAAACCGGAGACGAGGCCATCGCGCTCGTACGCGGGCTTCATGAGCAATGGAATGCTGCGCGAAGCGCGCAGAAGAGTTCGTAGCGCGCGGCGCCTCTGCACATTGATCGCGGCCACCGCGATTGAAGGGATTGCTGATTGCAGTCAGCAGAAAACACGAACGCGGATCTCGTAGTCTTCGCTCGTGTGTTGCAAAAGCACGTTCGTGCGTTTGGGCTGATCGGATCGTTGCTGCCGTGCGCTCGAAGCGCAGATCGGGAAAGGAATCTGAATGATGACCCTTCAGAACAAAGTTGCGATTGTGACCGGCGCTTCCAAGGGAATCGGCGCGGGGATTGCCAAGGCGTTTGGAGCTGCCGGCGCGGCGGTGGCGGTGAACTATTCGGGCGACCGGGCCGGGGCTGAGGCTGTGGTCCAAGCGATCACAAAGGGTGGCGGGCGCGCGATTGCTGTTCAGGGTGATGTTTCCAAAGCCGCCGATGTGGCTCGAATGTTATCGGAAACGAAGAAGGCGTTCGGCACTTTCGACATTCTTGTGAACAACGCGGGTGTGTTCATGACGATGCCGATCGAAGAAGTGACGGAGATCGAGTTTCATCGCGAGTTCAACATCAACGTACTCGGCGCGATGTTGATGATTCGCGAGTCGCTCAAGTACTTTGGACCGGGCGGCGGCAGCGTGATCAATATCAGCTCGACCGCATCAAAGATGTGTCCGCCCGGATACGCGATCTACTCGGCGACCAAGGGCGCGATGGATGCGATGACGGGAGTGCTGGCGAAAGAGCTTGCGCCGCGCAAGATACGGGTGAACTCGATCAATCCCGGTGCGACCATGAGCGAGGGCACGCGTGCGGCGGGATTTTATGGCGTAGGCAGCGACTTTGAAAAACAGCTTGTCGGGATGACGCCGCTGGGCCGGTTAGGAACGCCGGAGGACATCGCGAAGGTCGCGGTGTTTCTCGCATCGGATGACGCGGGCTGGTTGACGGGCGAGACAATCTTCGCTTCGGGCGGATTGAAGTAGAAACTCATGATCGCATCGGGCTCGAGGATTGGTCAATGTGGCGCGGCACGGTGTCATCGCACTCGCGGGAGTTCCATGCGCTCAAGAGGTCTCGTCGCGTCTTACGCAATCTCCTCAACGACGACGCTTGCCGAGCCCAAGAAGGCAGACAGGTAGAAGGGCCGCTGCGGCAGGGGAGGGAATGCGCGTAAAGGTGATGTTGTCAAACACCGCTCCGTCGGCGTCGCTCGTGAGTTCGATGAAGCGGATGCCGCCGTTGGGGATCTGCAGCGTGCCCTGGTAGAACCACGGGGTGTTGTACGGGCCGGTCATATCGGTCACCAGGGCGAACAGGTTCCCGTGCACGTCGTACGCACGCACGCGCCCAAGGAGAGTGCCGCGCTCCGTGTCGTTCATGAGCACTGAAAAATTGCTGACGTCCGAATCGAACGCGAGCAGGATTGCGCTGCCCCAGAGGCCCGCCGCCTTGGTTCCGAAGTTTCCGAACGGGTACGAGAAGACCTCAACGGAAGAGTGAAGAACGCCATTGGGAGCGACGATCGGCGATGTCGAGAAGTGGACGCCGAGCGACGCGTACTGCGAAGTGACACTTGTGTTCGGCGCGAGGTCTTCGAAGTTGATGACAACAACTTCGGCTTTGGCGGCTGAAAGGCCGAGCACGAGCGCTGCCGCGGCAAGCATGAGCTGAATCTTCATATCTCCCCCTTTTGACTTCCCCGAAAGCCGCGTCGCTCCGAGTGAGCGTCCGCGGCAATTCAAACATGCACCATGCAAGAGGAATTGACGAGCCAGGCGCTGACGAGGGAGGGCGGCTTTTGGTTATGTGCTACCCGCTGTCGCTACAGGCGGAAGGCGCGTCGTCCTGTCTGAGAACTCAGGGACCGAGAGCGCGGGCTGGGGCGTGCGGGGGCGCAGAGTGGATGGCTGTGACAGACTGAGCATTGGTAAGGCAGCCCAACCCGCTTCGAGCACATGGCTTGCGCCGCAAATTGGTACTCATTTTTGCAATGATGCACGCAATGCAGAAAGCGTCGAGACTGGCAGTGCGAACGGTTGTGAGTATGTCGAAACTGCGCGGCAAATTGAATATGTAAATTGAAAACAAAATCCAAGTTTATTGGCTTGTGCCCCAATCTTACTTTCGTTAGCCTTGTGGGTGAGACAAGACCGCGCCTTTAGGCCGGATGAGTCCGGCGGGTCGCGGGGGGAATTCAATAGAACGAGGAGACGGGACATGAAGACGATCGCGTTTTTGTCATCTATTGCGTTGGCGGGTGCTGCTCAGGCTGCTGTGCTTTACAACAACGGCCCGGTCTTTGACGTACCGGGAGCTCCCAACTTGAGCGTGCTGACGCCGCCGAGTACAACTCTCGGCGCGGGTGCGCAAACGACGGCGGGCAATGCGGTCGCCGACAATTTCACCGCGGGTTCGACGTGGAACGTCACGAAGCTGACGTTTTACATGTATCAGACCGGCGCAGCGAACTTTTCGTTCACGGGCATGAATTATCAGATTGCCAATACGAACGGAGACGCGATCAGCTGGACCGGATCCGCAGTCACGAATGGCGGCCTGCAGGCCTATCGCGTCACTTCGACCACGCTCACGAATCGCGATCGACCGATCTTCGCGATCGACGTCGCCGTGAACCTCGTGCTCGGGCCGGGCAGCTACGTCCTTCGCTGGCAGGCATCGGGCACGCTGGCCAGCGGGCCATGGCAGCCTCCGGTCGTCCCGACAAACGGCGGCGGCAACGCGACGCAATCGCTCGCTGGCGGCGCGTTCGCCGCGCTCACTGACGCCGGCAGCGGCTTTGGACTTGAACTGCCGTTCACCATCAGCGGAACAGAAGTGCCGGCGCCGGGAACGCTTGCGTTGCTGGGCCTTGGCGGTCTGATCGCTCATCGTCGCCGCCGCTGAAATCCGGGCTTTGCGATTACTCACACCCCGGGGCTGTCCTCGGGGTGTTTTCTTTTGATGAGACCTTAACCGAGCATCCCGCACAAGCGCTGAACGGCCCACCGGTACAACGGGCGAGACGGCCGGTTTCTGGAACTCTTCAGCTGCCGTTGTTTCGGATGTCCAACGGTTTGCATTGCGCGCCGAACTGGGTGTCGCATCGAAGTCGCTCCGAACTCTGCATCAGTTTCCCGAAGTGAGCATCCCGGCAGCGCGAGCGGCTTCTGTGTCATGAACCATCGGGGTTCAGCTGGTCGCTGGCAGAGTCCCAAGACAATTCCTGCGGGATCGCGGAAATCGCGCCGTGAACTCCATCGCATCTGCGCCGAACGGCCGCACGATTTCGCCCCCATCCGCGACAATCGAGTTGAGTGTTGATGCGACCATATCGACCATGATGTAGCCGAGCAGTCCGGGAGGTAGCTGGTGAATCCCGAGCGACAACGAAACGCGAACAGACCGCGCGATGTGCAGTTCATCCCCCCCTATTTACGCGTCCTCTTCGAAAGGCGGTTACCCGTTCGACCGCGGGGTGATCTCGATGTTCGTGCTCGCCAAACTTCCGACGGCAATTGCGAGATTCGAGCGTGCCTTTGGAGTGTCGAGTGGTAGGCTGCGCGCAGACTTTCGCGGATGAAGGCGCGGTGTCGGGGCGTACGAGTTCAAGTTGATACGGAGGCTACGGCGAGCGATCGCCGCGGAGCAGACGTCATGACGCGGTATCGAATTCGGCGAACTGAGTCGTTGGGTCTTTTCGCGATACTGGCGCTTGTCTCGGGAGCGACCGCTTCGGGCGGATGGACCGCGATCAAATTGCACCCCGCCGGCGCACACCTCTCGCAGGGAATGGGCGTCGGCATAGGCAAACAGGTGGCGGGATGGGTGATCATGGAAGGTGAGGCGCACGAGCGCGGCGGCTTGTGGACGGGCACTGCCGCATCATGGACCGAACTTGATCCGCCCGGGACGTACGTCGGACTTGCGTTTGGAGTTTCGAACGGGCAGCAGGCGGGGCAGGTCACACTCGACGGAATTCAGCGCGCGTGCATCTGGAACGGGACGATCGCGTCGTGGGTCGATCTGACCGTTCCGGGCTCTCAGTACTCGGTGGTGTGGGGCGTGGGCGACGGGCAGCAGGCAGGAACCGCACTTGCGGGAGTGCCTCTGAAATATCGCGCAAGCTTGTGGACGGGCACCGGCACATCCTGGGTGGATCTTCAGCCGGCGCTCGGGCCTGCAGGTACGACGCATTCCGATGCGTTCGGTGCGGGAAATGGACAACAGGCCGGCGAAGTCGAAGTCGCGGGTAGCGAACACGCGAGCATGTGGGCGGGATCCGCGGCATCGTGGGTTGATCTTGATCCCGGGACTGCACCGGGTTTTTCGAAGGCGTCGCGTGCGCTGGCGGCGTCGGGCGGACAGCAGGTGGGATGGACCCTTGTCGGCAGCAATCATCACGCGAGTTTGTGGACCGGATCAGCGGCATCGTGGAAGGACTTGCATCCGGCAGGCGCCGGGTTCTCTGAGATTCTGGGCGTGAGCGCCGGACTGCAGGCCGGGAACGCAACGATCAGCGGCCAGCAGCACGCGGGAGTTTGGAGCGGGACTGCAGCATCGTGGGAGGACATTCACCCGGCAGATTTCATTAACTCGATTGCGACCGGAATCTGGAGCAACGGCCCGAACACGTACGTCAGTGGCTACGGGTTCAATATCGTGACATCGCGCACGGAAGCGATTTTGTGGGTGAAGAGCCCGCCGTGTCCGGGCGATCTGAACGGCGATGGAGTCGTCGATGACGCGGACTTTGTTCTGTTTGCGGCGGCGTACAACATTTTGCTGTGTGCGGACCCGACGATGCCGCCCGGGTGTCCGGCGGACGTGAACAAAGACGGCGTTGTCGACGACGGCGATTTTGTCCTCTTTGTCGCGGCGTACAACGCGCTGGTATGTCCGTAGGTCAGACTCGCCGCCGGGCGGAAGATCACGGCGGTAGCAAACAACACGATCGAAGCGCCGGGCACCGGGATCGAGCTTGCCTTGACGTTCTCGTGCCGGATAAATCGATTGACGAGGCCTTTGCCGGGTTCACGAGCCGTAGCCAGAAGAGACGGAGAGCGAACGCACGGCATCGGTGGCGTGCAACTCGTTGAAGGTCTCGGTGTACTCGGGTGTGAAGCAACCCAACGGAGATAACGGCGCCAAGGGACGGCGCGGAGAACACAAACGAAGGTGACGCCGCCCGTGCTTGAATGCTGCTGCCGAAATACACGGGCGACTCAGGGGCCCGCTTCAGACGCCTCGGCGTCGACGCCGCATGGCGAATAAACCAGCAACCGAAACTATCGCGGTTCCCGGCGCGGGAACTTCGGTGACGCCGATCGTCAGGAAGTCGATCGCCCAGCCATCGCCGCCATTGCCACCTTCGTCGATGGTGAGCGTCAGCACGTGACTCGGGTCGATCGACGCGACATCAAGGCCGAGCGAAATGTACTGGCAGACCGGTCCGCTTTGATCGAGACTGTTAAGGAGGTCAGTCAGCGTGGTGTTGACGACGCCGTTGATCCGGGCGGTGAAGGGCTGACCGAGGAACTTGAACTGGAAATCGTCGACCATGAACCCAAGCGTCACGGTCTGGATTCCGGCGCCGGAGACGAGCGAGGAATAGTCCATCGTGATGACTTGCGGTCCGTTGATTCGCTCGACCGAATTTGCATAGCCGTCGAGGATCTCGGTCTGCACCGAGCCGACGTGCATCTGATCCGTGCCGGCGTAGTCGCTTGAGGGCGAAAACGGATAGCCGTGACTGTAGATGTTCGTGGCCATCGATATCGAACCGGCGGCAAGGCCTTGAGAGAATGCGCCAAAGAGCGGATCGGTTTCGTACACCCCGGTGTTGCACATGTCGCGATCGCCGTACTCGAGCACGGCGGCTGATGCGTTGCCGATTGCAAATAAAACGCCCGCGAAACCCAAGAACGACTTTTGGATGCGCATACAGAAACCTCCAGGGGCGCGAGCGCCACTACTCAAACATGGCGGCGGATTGAGCATGTGCCACTAGCGGTCGCAGCATTGACACGTAACCGCATCAAGAGAATGCACTTACGATTTTATATTCTGGCTCACCATTGAGTGTCGCTTTCCAAACTTGCATGGCTCTCTCCCATTCGATCGAGATTGAACTCACGCTTTGGTGACGGCCGGCGCTGCGTGGACCCCAACGCGGAATTGCCCGCGACTCGATGGGACAAACTGCGCGAAATCGGAACACGGGCTCGATGCCGATTGCTCGTTTGGGGAATTGCGTTCGTCGCGCACACCTTTTCAGATGAAGATCGCATGAGGGCCCGCGGGGTCGGAGTTGCCGAGACGGCATCGCGCTTGCACCGTCCTGTACGATGGTCTGGGTGGCATGGAGATTCAGGTGCAGCACACACGAACTCGCCGCCACTCTCAAACTGTCGTTGAAAATCAGACGCGGTTCGCCGACGTGCGGGCGCTCCGCGCCGCCGGCGCTGCCGTGGTCATCCTCTCCGCGCGTGCGGCCGATGCCGCGCCACCGATTTTCCCTCCGGACAATCCGTGGAACCAGAAGATCACGAACGCGCTGCCGGCGTCGAATTCCGGCGCGGTGATGACCCGTGTGATCGGGCTTTCGGGCGATGGGCGGCTTCATCCGGACTTTTGGCAGAACTACGCCGATTCAAGTTCGCTCTACGGAATTCCCTACAACGTGGTGAACAGCAGCACGCCGAAAGTGTCGGTGGTACTCGGCGCATACGCGAATCAGAGCGATCCGCTGCCGTGTCCGATTCCGGCGAATGCGGTCCTGGAGGGTGACAAGCAAGATGGTCCGACGGTCGGACTGAATGCACGCGGCGATTCACATCTCATCGTGTGGGATCAGCAGGCGAACATCCTCTGCGAGTTCTATCGAGCATCGCGGCCGAACGAGAATGGTGACGGCAACTGGCACGCCGATTCTGAGTCGGTGTGGGATCTGAACGCGAATTCGTTCCGGCCTTTGGGTTGGACATCGGCGGATGCCGCGGGGTTGCCGATTCTGGCGGGGCTTGCGCGGCCCGATGAGGGTTTGCCGATCGCGCTCGGTGGACAAGGAATCATCAGGCACGCGATCCGATTCACCCTCACAAACTCGGTCATTCTCAACAAGTTCATTTTTCCGGCGTCGCACGTGGCAAACCCGGGGAACACGGACGCGGGCACGCAGCCTCCGATGGGCGCTCGTTTCCGGCTCAAGGCGGGCGTCAACATCTCCAATCTGTACCCGCAGTCGATGGTCATCGCGCAGGCGATGAAGGACTATGGATTGATCCTCGCAGACAACGGAAGCAACTTTTACTTCACCGGCGCGAGTTCGTCGGCGATTGTCGGCAATTCCAACGCCGCCACGTGGAGTGACGACGACATCCAGAGCACAACGCGCGGGCTGAAGAGTCTTCACTTCAGCGATTTTGAGATGGTCGATCTCACGCCGGTGGTTTCATCTCTCAGCGCGGCGAGCGGCGCACCGGGAGCGACGATCACAATCACTGGAGTCAATTTTTCCGGCGCGGCCGGGTACTCGCAGGTGTTGTTCGGACCGACTCCATCGCCGTCGATCGTGACTCTGGATGAGTCGCACATCAGCGCAGTCGTTCCGACAGGAACCGGGATGGTGGATGTCCGCGTGCGCCTGGGTTCGACGATCAACAACAGCCAGAATCTCAAGAACCCGATCTTCGGCGCCGGAATCTCGGCGATCACTCCGGCGTGCAGCTTCACATTTGGGGCGGCGTGTCCGAGCGATCTGAACGGCGACTCGGTGGTGGACGACGCTGACTTTGTGTTGTTCGCGTCCGCCTACGACCTCCTCGACTGCTCGGACGGGTCGATGCCGCCGGGCTGCCCGGCGGACATGAACCGAGATGGGTTTGTGGACGACTCGGACTTCACGCTCTTCGCAACGGCGTACGACGTTCTGGTGTGCCCGTAAACGGTCTCAGAACGCGCTACATGCGTGGCCACCGATTGATTGGTCTTCGGGAACGGACTCGTCCCATGAAACAGTCCCGTCCGATAATCGCCTGTGTAACACTTTTATTTGCGCGATTGCTTAATTGCATGGCCTCTAAGACCTGAATGCATTAATCTTGCGGGTTATTGTGGATCGTTTCTGTAACAGTTTCGTTGCCTTCCTTGTGGAGAGATGAGATGAATCGAATTCTTGCTGTTGTTTTGGCGGGTGCGGCATGCGCCTCGGGTGCGCAGGCTGTTGTTGTCAACGTTGATACCAGCGGCGGCGGCTGGCAGGGCTTCATGAACGTGTTCAACCTGCCGTCCGCCGGCGGTGGATACGTCTTCGGCAGCGGCTGGGGCATTCCCGACCTCTGCGCCAATTTCAACGATGGCGCGCACACGCTGACGCTCACCCCGAACACGATCGGCGATCCCGATCCATTCTGGTACACGCCCGCCGGGGGCCCGGGCGCGACCGGCAACAAGATCATGGAGGCCAACCTCTATCACGAAGTGACGACCACGCTCTCCGGCACGACGGTCAACTTCAAGGGCACCGTGCTCTCGAACACGCTCGATCCGTCGCACGTCGCGAGCCTGTTCATCCGCGACTTCGCGGCTGACTACTCCTCGTCGGTTGACATCTTCATTCCGATGGTGGCGGGAGACTTTGATTTCAGCCTCAACACCATCCCTCTCGCCGGCCGCCACGTTCAGTGGGGCATGCGTGTGGTTGGTCCCGACGTGTGGATCACGGATGTCGGCCAGTACGGCACGGCGGTCCTCGCCACGGTACCGGCTCCGGCTTCGCTCGGTCTGATCGGCCTGGGCGGTCTCGCGATGGCGCGTCGTCGTCGGGCCTGATTTTTTCGCGAAACTTTCGTCGAAACTCTCAGGGCCGCCGATCGAAAGATCGGCGGCTTTTTTCTTTGTCGGCAGTCAGCCCCCTGATTTTCGCTCTTCGATCAGCTCGGCCTGCTTTGTCGCGAGGCGATCGATCTCGTCTCCCAGGTGATTGAACTCGGTCAGGGCGCCGGCGGGAAACGTTTCGGAGGCGACGAGCGCCCCGCGCTCTCCGACGCTCCATCGGCCGGGGTTGTCGCGCAGAATCTCGAAGCGACGTCTCGCAGCGAGCAGCATGCCGTGCTCCATCGAGTGGATCGCCAGCAGGTTTTCGATCTTGGCGTTGGCGACAAAGCCGGCAAGGAATTCATCGCTGTCCTTCTTGGCGACTCCTCTCGCCGCGAGCTCGCGCGGGATGCGATCGGAAATCGTTCTGAAATACTTCAACGCGTCATCGTGAGCAGTGATCGCGTCGGAGAGCAGCGCGACACGAGCCTCGAGCGCGGCGCTGTCATGGAGCCCGGCCAGACTCGCGGCGCCGGCGTCGGCGTATTTGTTTGCGGCTCCAATGTACTTGGTGAGCACATCGTTCTGCGACTTCGCGAGTGCCGCGGCGTAGTCCATGACGACCTTTTCGGCGCCCTTGGATGTCGCGGCGGCGGCCTCTAACTTGCGGGCGGACTCCTCCGTCAAACTAATGGCGGTCTTATCGTCTCCACTGAGGGATGCCTTGCGGGCCTCTTCTGTGATTGCCCGGATCTCGGCGAGCGATGCCGGGCTTGCTTCTGAATTGCTCGTTCCCGGCGCAGCGGGTTCCCCAGAGTGCGATGGGCTGCGAAACACCGCGACGAACGCCGCGATCGCGGCAGCGGCCGCGGCAATCAACGCGATCGAGCCTTTACCCATGACAGACGTCGCGCCGCCGGAAGGCGCGGGTTGATTGACGGCAGGGGGTATCGGATCACCGGATTCGGGCACTGACAGCCTCCAAGTAGTTCGCGAGCAATGTAGCAGGCATGGAGCAGGCAATGACATTGCGAGGCGCGAGCAGACGTGCTGTTACGTGATGCGAGCGTCCTCAATCGAATGAATGGCTCGTTATTCACGGTTCACACTGCTGACACGCCGCGCTGACACCCTCACACTCGCCACGATCGATGCCGGCAGGAAAACGGAGCGGCACCGGGGCGGGCGTACAGGAGAATTCAGATGAAGAAGATGTGTGGGCTTTTGATCGCGGCGTGCGGCCTTGCGCAATTCGCGGGTGCGGATATCACGCAAACCAATGCGTACAAGGTGGAGTTGAGAAACTTCAACGATTACCCGAGTTCGATCATCCTTTCGACGACGGTGGGGACGACGGATGCGCATATCAACGAGATGATGAACCCGATCGGGACGAGCGACCCGCAGAAGTTCGCCAACCGGCACTTCGCGATGCTGAGCAGCGATGGCGGCACAACGCGGCTGGCACTGCAGAATCGTCAGCCATTCCATATTGCACATCGAATGCTGCTCGTCTCGAATATTGATCAGGACGGCTCGGGCCTGCTTTGGCCACAGCAGCCCGAAGGCGGGCTTTTCTTCGGCAATGACCGAGGTGGCGGCTTCATCGACGAGGGCGGCATCTTCGTCGTGGGCAACGGAACGGTGTTTGTCGGCGGTGCGAATCAGAATTTCAGCCTGATCGGCGATCACAACAACAGCACCGATGCGTTCAAGAAGGGCGATCTGTTGCATATGGACTATCGCTACTACCCGCCCGGCATCAAGGGCAGCGAAGCGGCGTACAAGGTGACGTTCGACAACATCACGACCGGGTTCCACAAGGAAGTGTCCAACACGTTTGATTCGGCCAATGCGGATGCGAACGGTTTCAACAACGGCTCCTACGCCGCGTTCCGCTGGCAGCACACGCGCAACCCGACGGTGATCGGCGGAACGGTGAACGACATCACCTACAGCAGCATCGCAATCTCGTCGTGCCCGGCGGACCTGAACGGAGACGATGTGGTTGACGACGCGGACTTTGTGATCTTTGCCGCGGCGTACAACACGCTGCTCTGCCCGGACGCGCCCGCGCCGTGCAACGCCGACCTCAATGGCGACAACGTCGTCGATGATGCGGACTTTGTGATCTTTGCCGCGGCATACAACGAACTGCTCTGCCCGTAATTCTCGTCGCACTTTTGCCCCCGAACCGGGCGCAGCCACGCGCTGGTCGCGACAACCCTGTTCAACGCGGGGTTGTTGCATTTTTGTCTGCGCGATGAAACGCACTGGTGCGCCCCGTACGCTGGAAGATGCACTCAAAGGCAGACATCAAGAGGCGGGAGGAGGCCGCGGAGCGGTATCGGCCCACGCATGTTCGGCTGCTTCTCCTCGCAGAGGCGCCGCCGTGTGACACCTCTCGCTATTTCTACTTTGAGGACATTCCAAATCACGACTGGTTGTACGTGTACGTGTGCCGCGGTCTGTTTGGCGATGTTGAAATCGCGGACCTGCGGGCACGCAAAGGCGCGTACCTCAAGACACTTTGCGAGAACGGCGTGTTCATGATCGATGTCGCGCCGGACGGGATGAGCAGCCCGACTCTCGCGCAGTTGAAGCCGTTTGTGGCGGACGCGGCCGAGCGATGCAACGCGCTGAATCCCGACTCGGTCATTTTGATTAAGTCGTCGGTGTACGACGTTGCATTCGACGCGCTGAAGGCCGCGAAGGTGCGAGCGATCGATGTGCGCATGCCATTTCCGGCGAGCGGACAGCAGCCCGCATTTCTGCGGCTGTTTGCCAGCGCGTTGAAGCAGACGAAGCTGCGTGTGCCGCTGGCGAAACCGAAATGAATCGGGCCTGCCTTACTTTGCCGATTCGGCCGCGTCGTCGCGGCGATACTTCATATCGGTGAGTGTTTTCAGGAAGGCGACCAGCGCCTTTCGATCTTCGCACGAGAGGGCGAGCGCGCCGTCCGGGTGCTTGGAGATGTTCGGATCGAGCGTGTCCGACTGTTTCACGCCCTCGGCGTAGTGATCAATCACTTCTTCGAGCGTTGCGAAGCGGCCGTCGTGCATGTATGGCCCGGTGAGCTCGACGTTGCGGAGCGACGGGACCTTGAATTTGCCGATATCGGCGCTGCGCCCGCTCGCGGCCTGCCTTCCGCGATCAGAAAACTCCGAGTCGATGCCATTGTTCTTGAACTGGTTGTTGGTGAAGAGCTCGTTGCCGTGGCAGTGGAAGCAATCGGCCCCGAGGCGGCCACGCGCAGGATCAAACTCGAGAACGAAGAGCGTCAGGCCTTGCTTTTCCTGTTCGGTGAGATCGACTTCTTCCCGCATCGCGCGATCGAACTTGGAATCGCCGGAAACGAGCGTGAGCAGATACTGCTCGAGCGCCAGACCGAGGCGCTCGGACGTAATTCCGGGTGAACCGAATACCTTCGCAAAGCGCGCCGGATATGTGGCGTCTGCAGCAAGCTTCGCCACCGACTCGTCCAGCGTCTGGTGCATTTCAAGATGATCCTGAATCGGCGCCAGCGCCTGATCGCGTATCCGGGTCCGTTTTCCATCCCACGTCATGGAATTCATCCACGCGAGGTTGAACAGGGGCATGGTATTGCGAAAACCGGGCTGGCCCTCGGCGCCCGTGCTGAACGCATGGCCGGAATCCGAGAATGCCGCGTCGGCATGGTGGCAATCGGCGCACGACTGTGCGTTGTTCGTCGAGAGTTGCTTCTCGGAAAACAGTTTCTCGCCGAGCGCGACGCCCTCCACGGTCAATGGATTGTCCTTCGGAAGTTCAGGATCGCCGAAACCCTTTGGTGTCCGGAAGAAGTAGCGGTGCGTACCCGGGGGGAGCGGCATCGCGGCCTGCTCGACCGGCTTGGGTTCGCCCTGCGTCACGCCGCCAAATGAAAACGCGCCCGCAATGTTCGCGGCGATCAGCCCGGCCAGCGGATCGTCCTCGGCCGAGTGCGTCGAATCGCCTCCGCCCGCATGGCGAATGATGATCTGGTTCGGACGATCCAGAACATCGGCGACATTGAACCGGACCGTGATGCGACAGTCTTCCCCCACCATGATCGCGCCGGGAACGATCACATGCATCAGGTGCTGGTCTGTCGCGATGTGATACGAGTAGCCGCCGAGTTGATCCGCGGGCAGAACGTATCGCCCCTCGATCGCGAGGAAGACATATCCACCCTGCCAACTCCAGTGGAGACCGTTGAGCACGGGATTGAGAGGATTCTGCGGTCCGTACGACGACGGATCGCTGTGATTCAGCGTTTGGTTCAGTCCGACATCGAACTCGATTCCGGCATACGAATCGGTCGGAGCATCGCCCAGATCAAAACCGTCCCGCCCTTCGACCGCGTCGAGAAAGCCGATTGACTCGAACGCAATCGGCGACTTCCCGTTGCGGAGCAGCTTCACGTTCGAGATCAGATAGGAAAGCCTCGTGACCGAGATGGTGTTGCCGCCCGCGGTGCGCAGGCTCACGTCCTCGAAGCGCATCGGCGCCTCGTTGAAGCAATGGTCAATCTCAAGCCGAACGCGAGGCTGCTGTGTTTGTGCCGCGACCTGCGGAACGAGTGTCCAGCAAACGAGCGACATCAGAACTAGAGAAAGTCGCGCACTCATACTGGTCGGCAACTGGACGCAGATGCTCTCAGTTGCAGACGAGCGCATCGTACGCGGCGGCGAAAAGTACGAAATCGCTGTCATCGACCGCGCCATCGTGGTTGAGATCCGCATAACAGCCGGCCGGCATGGCCTGATCGGTACACATCAAGATGTTGTACGCGGGGGCAAAGATTGCAAAATCCGCGTCGTCGATCTGGCCGCTGCCGTCGATATCCGCCTCGCAGTAAGGCGTGGCCCCGGCGGGCACCGCCACGGTGTGGTTTGTGTTATCCGTGTTCAGAACGCCGTAGTACTGCGGGCCAACCACGTAGGGGTACGCCGATGCGCCCGACGAATCGAGCGTGGTGAAGTAGGCGTAGATGCCCGCGGGAAAATCGGGCGTGACAGCAAAGCGTCCGTTGTACAGATCGAGATGTCCCAGGCCCGAAACGAATTCAAAGTCCTCGATGTAGTATCCGAGCGGATACGTGCCGCTCACCGCTGGACCGTAGTTCTGCGATGTGAGAACGGTGCCGTTCGGAAGCGTCGTGCGCGTTGAGATCGATCGCGCGCGATAGCTCGAGACCATGCGCACCACGCCACCGCTGCCGTCGGCGTTTGCAAATCCGTACGGGCCGTAAATTGGAAAGCCGTCGAACGCGTAACCGAGAATCGGCGAGTGCTTCGCGCCCGAATCTCCGAGCACGATGCGCAGGCCGATGGGCGTCTGGTGATGGTGATACGCGCCGCCCGGGGCCGGGTGTCCGCCCGCGGCATCAAAGCTCGGCCCCTCCACCACCACCGCGTTCTGATTCCAATATCCCTTGTTCTGATACGAGCGTGCATCCTTCGCATTGAAGATCTCGACACCGTCGATCCACAATCCGATCGCGCCGAGTCCGGTGTTTGTGTGCGTGCCGGTCTGTGCTTGAGGTGTTCGCGGGAAGCGCGCCAGAATGTTCTGGTTTGACGGTGTATTGGGATTGCTCGGCCACGGACCGATCGGATACGCCGGAACACCCGTCGCGTTGATGTAGGTATTTGTCGAGGTCGTCCGCACCTGCTGCACGTCCGAGAGAATCGTCGTCAGGATGTTGTTGATGAACGCATCGCTGCTCTGACCGTGACTGGCAGTTGCGTTCTGCTTCCACGGCTGCGCTGCTGGTTGAGCATCCGCGATATTTCCGCCGATCAATCCCGCGGCAAATCCACCGATGCACGCCGCCTTTGACATCGCTCGCTTCATACCACCTCCGTGCCGTTCGCTCACCGCGAATCCCGGGAAATTGGCGTGCGGCACGCGTCGGGGGACACAAGGGAGCCTTTTTATGCAATGATCAGGGCTCGAAGGGGGTTCGTGTCCCCCGAAGCGACTGATGCACCAATAAGAAGGAAGAGGCATTGCCGCAGCGGAGCACCGAGGAAAGCCTGGCCGAATTCGAGCAACTGGCCCGGCTCCACGCGGAAATGCTCTCGGCGTATCTGCGGAGCCTTCTGGGTTCGAGCTCTCAGCTCGACGATTTGTTTCAGGAGGTCATGGTCGTGGCGTGGAGGCGGATGAAAGATTTTGATCGCGAGCGTCCGTTCGACGCATGGCTCCGCGGCATCGCGCGCAATCTTGTCATGGAACATTCGCGAAAGACTTCGCTCGGGCTCGCTACATCCGATCCGCACACGCTGGATCTGATTGACGCGAGATACACCGCGTTCGGATCTTCGCTGGCGTCCGGCGCGACGTTTTCGGATGGTGTTGATCGCCTGCTCCGGTGTCTCGCCGAACTCCCCGCAACGATGCGTGAAGTGATGGAACTCGCATACGCGCGGGGCATGCTGCTCAAGCAGGTCGCGGCGGCGCTCGGGCTGGATGAGGAGACGATCAAAAAGCGTGTCCAGCGAAGTCGGAATTCGGTGGCCGAGTGCTTGCGGAAACAGGAGGTCGTGTCGTGAGTAACTCTCAAGACGATCGCCCTGCTCCCGAGCTTCCGTCTAATCCGGCGGATTTTGTGCCGCCGGATCGCGCGAACGAGGCTGCTGCGCAGGCCGCCGAACTCTTTGTACATGGCACGCTCGGCGCGTTGAATGAACGCGCGGGCGGCGCGACGCAGCGCCGGATGGATCGTCTGAATACATCGCTCCGCGAGTTGCAGCCGCAGCCCGGACGCCGCCGCACCTTCACGCGGCTGCGCAGGCTTTCCGGCGTTGCGATTGTCCTGGTCGCGACGCTCTTGACGACCTGGGTTTTTGTTTCGGCGTCGGCCAATCAGGCTCGCGCGACGTTGATGGCGACCATCCAGGCGGCGCGCGGCGCAGGCGACCGCCGGTACGAAGTCCGAATCCTGTCCGAGGCGGATCAGCCTGTTCCCGTGCGCCCCGAAGCCGTCTTCGACAGCAACGGACCGAACTTCCTTCTCCGCGTTCACGCACCTCAGGGTCACACCGCCATCGCGGGCAAGGACTCGATCGGCGAATGGGCGATTCGGCGCCAGGGCGGCATCGAACGCGGGCAACCGCGCCGTGCGTGGCCGCGCTGGGCAACGGCCGATGGAGAACCGATCTTCGCGGAATCGATCGACAAGCTCCTCGAAGTTCTGACGTCCGGTTTCGAACTCAACATTCTCGATCCCGAAGCCGTGGACGGTCGCATGCTCAGGCGCATTGTGGGCGTCAAGCGAGAAGGCGCCTCGCGAGCACTCGCCGATCGCGTTGAACTCTGGATCGATGCCGAGACGATGCTCCTCGAAAAAATGGAGATGGACTGGACCACTAGGCCCGGCGAACGTGGTCCCGCAGGCGGCCCGCCCCCACCGGGAATGCGCCCACCTTCGCCTCCGCGTGGCGAAGGAAAAGAACCGCGCGATCGACCTCCTCCCGGCAGCCTGCCGCCACTTGGGATGCGCCCGCCACCACCGGACGGCGATTCGAATCTGCGGCCACCGCCTCCTGGGCCCCGCGAAGGTGGTCCGCCCGAACTCCGCCGCGGCGGGATCCGCAAGCTGATCGTGTCGCGCATCGATGCGCCGGAATGGCCCGCGAACTGGTTCTCGCCCGAAGCGCACGAAAATGGGACCTGGGGCGAGCACTGAACGCAGATTCGGTTCGATGAAATGAAAAACGCCCGGCAGCACGCCGGGCGATTCTACTTCAGATTGAAGTGGAAGATTCAGGAAGCGCGACGGCGACGTGCCGCACCGACCAGTCCGAAGGCGAGCATGATTCCGCTCGCCGGCGCTGGGATGGTGAGGAACGCGTTGGGAGCCCACACCGCATCGCTGGCTCGCTGCGTAGCGTCAGCGAGCGCGTAGGTGAAGGTCTTGTCGTACTGGAGCGTGGCAAGATTGAATCCGAAGATGTTGACGATATTTGAACCGCCAACCTGCTCGGTGAGCCAGGCGTAGCCGCCGCCGAGCGCGATGCCATCGATCTGGTTGTGGCCGGTCGGGAAATCTGCGACCTTGACCATTGCGCCGCTGCCGAAGGCATCAACCGTGTAGATCGCACGCTGATACGTGCCGCCGGTGCTCGTGGTATCGGTGCCGTTCGTCACCCAGAATTTGCCGTCGGCGACGTTGTAGTCGATGTCGCCGAAGCTGACCGTGCCGCTGTTGGTGCCGACGCCGGTCGGATCAAGCCAAACCGAAGACATCACGCAGCGACCGCTGCCGTCGGGCGTGGTGTTCACCTGATAGATGCCGCGCTTGAACACGGTGCTTCCGAACGAAGTCGTGGCGTACAGCTTGTTGTTGGCGAAGGTGAGGCCGTCAACGCCGGTTGCGGTGAATGCAACGTTGTCGTTGGTGCGGTACATGCCACCGATCAGCGTCGGCGTCACGCCGAGGTTGCCGTAGCTCCAGACGTTGAGACGCGCCGCGTCGTTCGCGTAAAGCAGGCCGTTGGCAGTGTCAGCAGCGATGCCGTTTACTTTCTTGTTCGTCGCGGTATTCCACAGCGTGGTGGTCGTGCCGCTGGTGACGTCAAGGTAAACCGCTGATGGGTTGCCCGCTGTCGGAGTGGTTGTCCCAAACACCAGCTGCGCCGAAGCCCCCGATGCCACAGCCGCCGCCGTCAGTGCGGCAGGCACAAAAATCAAAGTACGCATTCGTCTTGTCTCCTTGGTTCTCTCTCGTGCACTCGCCGGGCCCGCTCCTACACGGTCCCGGCTACGGAAGGTGGCAGCATATCAGACTTCTCGCGGCAATCAAAGCTCTTTTTTCATGGCGTGGGTTTCCCATCCGTCGTACGAACCGCCCAGCCGCTCGGCCTCCACCGTGATCTCGCACGTCTGCTCGTAGATCGCGTCGATGTCGATCGCCGATTCCATCGCAAACTCGACCGGCCAGCCTCGACCAGGGTCCTTGCGGCCGGTCTCCATGACCAGATCGAACCCATTTTCCCTGAGCCAAATGACGAATTCACGCCGCGCCGCTTCGGTGGGCACAAACACGAGATGCTCGATGGGACGCACCACGGCCGGATCGTCTCCGAACTCTTCCAACTGCTCGATCACGGCAAGATCATCGTTCCAGCGCTTCTCTTCGGGGGTCGGGAGAATTTCGGAGTACTTCTTCCACAACGGATCGGACTCGCCCCGCACCATGATGCCGACGTTCGATCCGAGCGCGATCCCGGCGCGCATCGGCCCACCGGCCCGCGCGCCCGCCGCGACGGCCCGCAGCAAAGTCTCCTGCTTCGGGCCATAGAGATACCACGTGCGCAATCCATCCGCCGTCACGCTCGCGGCGAGCACCCCGCCACACTGGTCGGCCGCAGATCCGACATGCTCGTCGAGCATGCGTAGTTGCTCGACAGCCTCGGGCGCGGGGAGGCCGTGTTCGTCGCGCTCATTGAACTGCGCGGTTGCGACGACACAGGCGCTCAGACCGGTGCGCGCTTTCTCATCCAGAAAGGCTTCTTCCACGGCCACGAGCGCCGGCTTGCCGTCGATCACGCGTTGATAGATCCGTGCCTCAGATTCCCGCTTTTTCATGCTGCCCGAGAGTAAGCCGGAATCCGCGAACTCACGATTCGGCGGCGAAAACGTACATCGCAGAATGCGAAGCAACTCTCGCGGCACCCAGGCCCGCCCGGCCGACAACGAAAAGGATCGGGAAGAAAGCCCAGAAAAATTCGCCGCCAAAAAAGCGATGACCCGCATGGTTGCGGGTTCATCGGGTGGACTCAAAGGTGTTGTCCGGCCGCGGACGAATTCCGGGGACGTCCGCGGACCGGACAACAGAGGGATATTGCCCCAGTTGCATGAGCCCAACGTGAAAGTGGGGTAAGAATTCTTCCGAAACGCTCTGCCGTACACTTCCCGGCATGTCCCTGACTGAGCGACAGCGAATTCTCGCGGAAACCACTGCCGCACGCGACAAGGCCGAGATGCTCCTGAAAGGGCTGGTCGAAGCTCGCCAGGTTTCCGATAAGCGGCTCGCCGAACTCAAGTTAGGCGATCAACTGAAAAAAGTTACAGGCAAGAGTTCGATGGATAACGCCGTTGCCGCGGCACAGCGGACGGTCGAAATGCTGAATCGCGCGCTGGATGACTTCAAGCGGGAATTGTCGCAGGAAGATCTTGCGATGGCGTACGACCCGAAGCAGTAAAAACTCGCCACGGTCCCGCCGTGATACCACGCTACGCATCAAGCGCCGTCAGGCAGGAGCCACCGGGTACAGCCGGCGCCATACGTAGTAAACCGGGACACCGGCAAAAAGCACGCCGATCCACGGAAGCGTCGCCCACGGCTCAGACACGATCGATAGCACTGTCATCGCAATGCTGGCGACGACAAAGATCGCTGGCACGATCGGGTACCCCGGGACCTTGAAGGGGCGGACGTGATCGCGATGGCGTGCTCGCAAGACAAACAGCGCGATCGCGCCCATTCCGTAAAAAATCCACATCGTGAAGACAAAGGACCCTGCCAGACTTTCAAAGTTCTTGAGCAGAGTTACGGCAAGGCACGACAGCGCCAATTGCACCCAGAGCGCTACATCGGGCGTCTCAAACCTTGGATTGATCCGCCCAAGGAATCTGAAGAGCAAACCATCTCGCGCCTGCGCAAATGTCACCCGTGCGCCCGTCATGACGGATGCGTGCGAAGAACCAAGCGTCGAAATGATGATGAGCGCCGCGATCAGGCTCGCACCCGCGGGACCCGCGAGCCGCTCCATTGTCGTCATGGCAACTGTGCTGGACGTTCTCATTTCCGGCAATGGAACAAACCACAGGTAGATGAAGTTCACCAGGACGTAAAGCGCGATCACTGAGAGCGTGCCGATGATGTACACGCGCGGCAGAGTCTTCTCCGGCTTCTTTACCTCACCGGCAATGGCGCCGACATCGCTCCAGCCGTCGTATGTCCACATGATCAGTGTGGCCGCGGCGAGTACGCCCCTCCACAGCGGGACTTCGACGGGCGACGCCACGAGGCCGACGCTTGCGCCGTCCGGAACCCTTCCGAACAGTGCCATGAACAATCCAAGGCCGATGACTCCCAGCAGCGCCGCGTACTTCAGCGTTGTAACTACAACCGAAAACCTGGTCGACCCTCGAACCCCGAGCACGTTGATCAACGTCAGCACGAAGAGCGCGGCACAGGTCAGCAGTTGTTCGTTCCACGCTCGCCCGCTCAGCTTGTTGAAGTACTCCGCGAAGATGAACGCGATGCCGCCTGCCGCCGCAGGCTTGGTGATCAGCATGTAGGTCCAGCCGAACACGAACGCAGGGCAGGGGCCAAACCCCTCGCGAAGGAAAACATAAATGCCGCCCGACCGCGGCATCATCGCTGCAAGTTCTGCGAACGTCAGCGCCCCGCACAGCGCAATGAGCCCCGCCAAGAACCACAAGCCCAGAATCAACCACGGATCGCCCAGGTTCTGCGCGATCGTCGTCGGCGTGCGGAAGATGCCGCTGCCGATGACCACCCCCACCATCACCGCGATCGCGCCCCAGAACCCGACCTTGCGGGGAAGATCGGGGATGAGTTCACCAACGCCGGAGATGGATGGGTCGGATTTCATAGGATCGAAGAGAGTATCGCAAGCACGAGATGCGGATTGCGGAGAACGTTCATGTGTTGCCTGCCGGCGGTTATCCTTCAGACATGAATTGGGACTGGCCAAGGAGAAAACAGCGAGCAGGTTGGGTCGCAGAATACTGCGTCATCTGCCGCGATGTTCATCCACACCAAGTGGTTCATGGCCGGGACGATCGCGGAAATGCGCTTCCGCCGGCGGTCGATTGTGCGTCATGCAGTCTCAGTTCAACGACAAATGCATCGCGATACCTGACAGTGCTGACGAAACTGCCGGAAACCCTCACCGAGTTGGTCGCCAGGACTTTCCCGAGACTTCCGCTGGCGGTCGGCGGGCGCATCCTTTGGGAAAAGGAAGCAATCCGGGGCGCCCTTCAGCCGCCTGAACGTCAGCAGGCTATACAGGAACCGTTTTTGATTCTGTCTTATCTCGCTCGACGCAACTATGGCATCGGTGCATTCCTCGGTTTTTCGGTGCTGTTCACGGTACTCTCGTTCATTCCGATGACGATCGCTGCAGTAACGCTGTTTCCTGCGCGGACTCAAGACCGCGCGCTTGGCGTGCTCATCTGGGTCGGCATTGCCGGAAGCGTGGCGCTTGCGGCGTGGATTGTCCGACGCAATCGAAGGCGATCTGGCAAACGTGTCATTCTGCCGATGCTGTCGAAGTCCTTAAGGCCACTTCGACCGTCGATAGATGAGCTTCGAGAAATCGCGGAATGGGCGAAAGGAATGCGACAACCGATCGGTATGCTTTTCGATGCAAACGAACTCTTCGAAGCAATTTCACGTCAGACCGATCGCTCGCTTGTTCACGCGGATGAAATGGACTTGATTGGACAAGCACAAAGGATGCAGGCCGAGCTCAATCCAACTCGCGATGGCGAACTCTCGTCGGAATCCGGCGACGACCCCGAAGTGCTCTAGGGCAGGGCGAGTTCTGCCGATCGGTTGTAATCTTGCGCCATGAACGATCATGTCGTGACCGCTGCCGCGTCGCTCCAGCAATTACTGACTCAATCGCACGTGCGTGCTCGCATGTTGCGTTCCATCGCTCGCAACCTCAACGACGCCCGCAACCTCATCATCGCCACTTGCTCGCAGGAATCCGCCCTCACTTCCGAAGAACTTGCCCCGGAATTCGCGCGGATGACGCGAACGCTCGAAATGTTCGCCGATGTCGTCGACGACGGTCGTTGGACGCGTGCGGCAATCAGCCCCAAAGAATCCGACCCAACCAAAGCGATCGGCCCCAACCACGACGTTCGCTCCATGCTCATCCCTCTCGAAGGCGCCGCAATCGTCTTCGGCGCGAGCAACTTCCCTCTCGCCTACGGCGTCTGTGGCGGCGACACCGGCAGCGCGCTCGCCGCAGGTTGCCCGGTGGTCGTCAAAGAGCATCCCGCGCACCCGCACACCGGCAAACTGATCGCGCAGCTCGCGCGCGAGGCAATCGCAAACTCCGGCCTGAATCCTGACGTTCTCTGCTACGCCGAGGACGACGGCAAACAAACCGCGGCAATCGCCAAGTCGCTCATCCAACACGAGCACGCGGCGGCAGTCGGCTTCACCGGCTCGGTGAAAGTCGGCCTCCTGCTCGATTCACTCGCGCGCGAACGCCCAATCCCGATCCCAGTCTTCGCTGAGATGGGCAGCACCAATCCGGTTTTCGTCACGACCGCCGCCGCAAAATCTCGCGGCAACCAAATCGGAACCATGCTCGCCGACTCCATCCTCTCCCGCTTCGGCCAGCAGTGCACGTGTCCCGGCCTGATCTTTGTTTCCGAGGCAGACGCCGCTCTGCTCCGCGAAGCAATGGTCGCACGATTCGCCAAAGCGCCCTCGCGCGACATGCTCACGACGAACGTGCGTGATACATACGTCCGCCGCCTGAAGGAATGCACCGCGCTCGACCGCATCACCACCATCGCCGGCGGCAAGCATCCCGGCAACGAGCGTGACGCCAGCGCCACGCTCCTCGAAACTTCGCTCAAGCACTATGAGTCGAACCCAACTCTGCACGAAGAAATCTTCGGCCCCGCGGCAATCCTTATTACCACACCCGCACAATCGCTGCCGAGTCATACCAGCCTAAAGGGAACGCTCACGGCCACCGTCTTCGGCGAAGTCGCACCCGACGAAGCCAAACTCGAAACTGAATCAGCGCTCAAAGCCGCGACCGCAATCGCTGGCCGCGTCATCTTCAACGGCGTACCCACTGGCGTCCGCGTCGCGCCGGGCATGGTCCACGGCGGCCCCCTCTCGTCCACCAATCGCCCGGACACAACCGCTGTCGGTCCGATGGCGATCGAACGGTGGTGTCGGCCCGTCTGCTTTCAGAACTGGACCGAACAGCTGCTCCCCTCCGAGGTACAAAACTCAGAATTCCCCCGCATGTCCCGGTGAGCAACAGCCGCCTAGCGGAACGGCGCCACGCAACATCAAACTCAGTCAAAACTGCCTGCAATCCCCCCTGCGCACTTTCTACCGATTTCTTATGCTCCCAGCCGATACGGCTGGAGACGTGGCGCTCTGCCGCGGGTTGTCCCATGCCTCCGTTGTGAGGAGGCGTTGTCCATCCCCGGCTCGGCTTCGTCTTTGCTGAGGCTTCCTACTTATGGCTTCCCGCACCTCATCCAAATCCCGCAATTCCAGCACCCCCGGCATCAACGTCGGGCTGGCGGGGCGACGCCTCGCCCTCGTTCTGCTCCTCTTCGTCTGGGTCTTCGTCCTCATGAGCCTTGTCGGCTTTGACCCGGGTGATCCGCCCAGCCACGTCGTTTCCCCGCCCAACGCCACCATCCACAACTGGTGCGGCGCGTTCGGCGCGGGCGTCAGCTACTGGACCATCTATTACATGGGCGCGGGCGCGTGGGTGCTCCTCGTCCTTGGCGGCATCGTCCTCGCCTCGGGTGTAGTCGGGACCAGCCTCAGCCATCTCGCCGTTCGCCTCATCGGCATTGTCATGTTCGCCGCCAGCGTCTCGGGCTTCCAGGCGCTCATCTTCAAGACCACCGCGGCCCTCCCGGATCTGCCGGGAGGCGTGATTGGAACCGTGGGCGTTGAACAGCTTCTCTATCGCTTCGGCCCGATGGGCAGCGCGATCTGGCTGGGCGCGATGGGCATCATCGGCCTTGTCGTCGCGGCAGACGAATGGCTCAATCTCGGAATGGGTTGGAGCTGGCACTGGATGCGCAACACCGGCGCGCCAGCCGCGGCCGTTGCCGGAGGTGCCGCAGCCAAGTTCACGACCGACATCGTCGCCCCGGCAGCCGCAAAGGCCACCGTCGCGACCGCGAAAGGAAGCGCCGGCTTCTTTTCCCGCTTCATCGGCAACCTGAGCAGCAAGCCCGCGCAGACCGAGACCGATCTCGAAAGTCTCGAGATCAAGCCCGCCAAGCGCACCCGCAAGTCGAGCGATCCCAACTCCGCGCCCGAAGCGATGTTCCCCGGCGAATCCGGCATGGATTCTCCCCGCTCGCGTCTTGCCGAGTTTGGCTTTGTCTCTGACGAACCGGCCCCCTCCCCCACTGCTGCCATCGAAGACCCGGACGTTGCGAACTCGCAAGCCGGCATCCAAGCCGCGGGAGAAGCCGAATCGGAGGAGGACTCGGACGACGCAGAAAAGGTCCCCGCCGCGATCGCCCCGGCAACATCCACCAAGGACGTCGCCGAGGACGAGCTTCCCGGCGCTCCGCAGGTCTTCGATCGCGATTCGCTCCGCGACAAGATCAACCGCCTGCCCATCGCCTTCGGTCAGAAGGACAAGCAGGTCGCGACTCAGGCCGACCTTGAAGGCATGCAGAACGCCTCCGAGATGGAGGGCTACCGCTTCCCGCAGCTCGAAATGCTGGAGGAGCCCGAAGAAAACTTCAACGAAAAGCTCGAAGAGCTCGTCCGCCAGCAGGGCATGGCGCTCGAATCCGCTATGAAGGAATACGGGATCGACGGCGAAGTCGTCGGCATCGAATCCGGGCCGGTCATCACGCTCTATGACGTCCGCCTCGCGCCCGGCACCAAGGTCGCCGTCGTGCAGGCCGTCTCCAGCGACATCGCCCGCTCGCTCCGTGCGGTCAACATCCGCATCGTCCCGAATCAGGTCGGCCGCGACACGGTCGGCATCGAAGTCCCGAACCCGACCAAGGAAAAGGTCCGCCTCAAGGAACTGATGGGCAAGACCGAGCTCTTCGGCAAGATGAAGCTGCCGATGTTCCTCGGCAAGGACGCGACCGGCCAGCCCCTCATCGCAGATCTCACCCGTATGCCCCACATGCTCATCGCCGGCACCACCGGCTCGGGCAAGTCGGTCTGCATGAACACGATCATCATGTCGTTCCTTTTCACCAAGAAGCCGAACGAACTCAAGCTCGTGCTCGTTGACCCCAAGATGGTCGAGATGTCGCAGTTCAAGGACATCCCGCACCTCATGTGCCCGGTCGTCACCGAGATGAACAAGGCCGCGGCAATTCTTGAATGGGCCACGGTCAAGATGGACGAGCGCTACGAGCTTCTGATGGAAGCGGGCTGCCGCGACATCGCGAGCTACAACGAACTGCCTTGGGAAGAGCTCAAGGACCGCATGGGTCTGAAAAGCGACGAAGAGGCCGCCCGCATCCCGCGCAAGCTTCCGTACATGGTCTTCATCATCGACGAACTTGCAGACTTGATGATGACCGCCAAGGAAGTTGAAGGCCACATCATCCGCATCGCGCAGAAAGCCCGCGCCGTCGGCATCCACCTGATCCTCGCGACGCAGCGCCCGCAGGCAAACGTCGTCACCGGCCTCATCAAGTCCAACATGCCCTGCCGGATTTCGTTCAAAGTGGCCAGCGGCATGGATTCTCGCATCGTCCTCGACAGCAAGGGTGGCGAACTGCTGCTGGGTCACGGCGACATGCTCTTCCTGAATCCGGGCAGCAACGATCTCAGCCGCGCTCAGGGCACGCTCGTCACCGACAGCGAGATCCGCAAGGTCGTCAAGTTCATGAAGGAAGTTGCGGCACCAACCTTCGAGCGTCAGCTCCTGGTCATGCGCAAGCCCAGCGAAGAAGGCAGCGGCCTCAGCAATCTCAGCGACGAAGAACGCTTCCTTCAGAGCAAGAACAACTCCTCCGCCAGCCTCAAGGCGGCACAGGAGGACCCGCTCTTCGAGCGCGCCGTCGAAATCGTCCTCGAATCCCGGCGTGGCAGCGTCTCGCTCCTGCAGCGGCGTCTTGCCATCGGCTACACCCGCTCCAGCCGCCTCATCGATCTGATGGGCATCGCCGGCATCATCTCTGACCACAAGGGCTCGGTCGCCCGCGACGTGCTCATCACCATCGAAGAGTGGGAGATGATGAAGGAAATGGCCAAGGAAGAGGCGGCCCAGAAGGGCATCTCCTGGCCCGCCAAGGAAGCCGAGCAGGCCCAACTCTTCAACGCCGAGGCCCCAGTAGCCACCGAGCCGGCCGCAGCCGAAGTTGCATCCGCCGCCGACTCGGCCGACGAATCCGAGGATGAGGATCGCGAGGACGAAGCGGAGGCCCCCGCCCCGTCCGCGACGGTTCCTCAGACCGCCCCCAAGCCCACTGTCTGACGGAATCACCTAACTCCGTTTCCCAACAAGACTCCGCACAAATGCGGGTGTTTCGCACCCGCGTCTCTATACTTCGCCGCGCGAGTTTTCCACGTCATCTGATGAAAGGACCCGTCGATGCCCGCTCTTCGAATCCGCACGTCCCGCATGCTCAAACGCAATCTCTTCGCCGCACCGATCGCGGCGCTCACGATCCTCGCGGGTCAGGCTGCCGCCAAGGTTCCCGCGGCACTCGACCGTGTCCCCAAGAACGCGATGATCGTCATCGCGACCGACAACTTCGAAAAGACCACCGGCCGCATCAAGGCTTACGCGGAAAAGCTCCACGCCGAAGACACCGAGGAGTTCGATGATTTCGTCAAGCAGTTGAGCGAGACCAAAGGCTTCAAGAAGGACGGCTCGCTCGCGCTCGTCGTGATGGCGCCGCCAGAAAAGAAAGAAGAAGCCAAGAAGGCCGACGCCGACAAGGACGAAGAAGACGGCCCGCATCACGATAACCCGATGGAGCGTGCCGTCGTTCTCGCGCAAACGACCGACTACAAGCAGCTCGTCACCGAACTCGGTGGCGATGCAGCTGCAAAGGTCACGAAAGTTGACGGGCTTGGCGATATGCCGATGTTCGTCCGCGATGCAGGCGACGGCTGGATTATCTTCGGACCGGTCGAAGAAACTGTCACCTCGTTCCAGCCCGGCGAGAAGGCTCTCAAGCAGCATGAAGAAGCGCTCGGCGTCGTCGGCAACCGTGCCGCAACGGCCAGCGACATCATCATGATCGCGAACTGGGATGTGATCTCGCCCATGTTCGGCAAGCAGATCGACCGTGCCGTCGCCGAAGCCAAGAAGGGCGGACGCCGGCGCAACCCGATGTTCGGCCCCATCGCGCCCGAGACGATGGCGCAGTTCATCGCACCGGTGGAAGAAGTCGCCCGCGCGTACAACCGCGACACACAGGTCTGCGTCGCGGGCATCGGGCTTGGCGATGGTGGTTTGACCATCGACCTCGGCGCTCAGTTCAAGCCCAAGAGCCAGATCGCGGGTTATTTCCAGGGCACCGGCAAAGCCGACTCGACGCTCGTCTCGCTCCCGGCCACGCCGTTCCTCTTTGCAGTTTCCGCCGATACGACCAACGCCGGCACGCGACAGATTGTCCACAACCTTGCGGACATGACCGACAAGATGCTGACGACCGCCAAGGACGAGGCCAAGCGCCAGCAGGCCGATGCCGACAAGCCGGGCGCCAAACAGGCCGACACCGTGCTCAAGATGTTCGAGAGTCAGTCCGCCGGCATCCGCAATCTTGCAAAGTCGATCGACAAGATCGACGGCGTTGACTTCGTCTGGGGCTACTCGCCCGCGATGCTCGCCGGTGCCGGTCTCTTCAGTGGCGGCATCTACCAGGCGCGAGGCAGCGACCCCGCCGCGCTCAAGGCCATCTTTGTCGATCAGATGAAGGCCATGCAGGGCATGGATGGCCCGATGAAGGTCGAAACCACTTTCACGCCCAATGCCGCGGAAGTCGGCGGCGTCAAGCTCGATGGCTGGACCGTCAAACCCAAGACCGATCCGAATGATCCCGGCGCATCGCAGATGGCCATGGTCAACATGTTCATCTTCGGCGCGACCGGCCAGATGAGCGGCAACATCGCAACGACCAAGAACGCCGCGATCGTCACCTACAGCCCGAACACGCAAGTCATGCAGATGGCGCTCGATGCCATGGCAGGCAAGGGCACGATCTCCGGCGACAAGGGTGTCGCTGCTGCTGTCTCCGGTCTTCCCGAAGGCTCTTGGGCTCGCGGCCTGATCGGCACCAAGAGCATCTTCGATCTCGCTCAGATGGGAATGTCCTTCGCGGGCATGCCGATTCAGCTCAAAGTTCCCGCTGATGTACCGCCGACGGCGGTCGGCGTCACTGGCGACGGCGGCGGCATGCACATCCGCTTTCACGCCCCGATGCAGGTCATCGCCACCATCGGCGACGTGATGCAGCAGTTCCGTGATGCTCAGCAGCACGACGAAGACGGCGACGACAAGAAAGGCGACATGAAGGAAGAGAAGCCCCGCTTCTGATTTTTCAGGAGCCCCCTCCCCGAGGGAGGGGGTTGGGGGTGGGCTAGTTCGCTTAGCAGATCTCTAATAGATCAATCGCATACGGGCGCACGAAAGTGCGCCCTTTTTCATTCCCACGCCCTTCCTCTACGATCCACCCCGTGCAAACCTGGCTTCTCGCCAATTCCCGCTCTCTCGATCTGCGAACTCCCGCAGTTATGGCGATCCTCAACTGCACACCCGACAGCTTCTTCGATGGCAGCAGACTCGACTCAATTCCCGCGGCAGTCGAAGCCGCGCTCGCCGCGCACCGCTCCGGTGCGAAGATCGTCGATGTTGGTGGTGAATCCACTCGCCCGGGCGCGGCGGCCGTTGATGCCACGGAACAGCTCCGACGCACAATCCCCGTCATCCGCGCAATCCGCGGGCACAAAGAACTCGACACGCTCGCGATCAGCATCGATACCACCCGCGCCGAGGTTGCACGTGCCGCGCTCGATGTCGGAGCCGACGCGATCAACGACGTCTCCGGTCTTCAAGATGACCGCGAGAACATGCTCAAACTTCTCGCCTCGACGAGCGCGGGATACGTGCTCATGCACCGCCGTTTCGCACCCGCGCGCGACAGCTATTCCGATCAATACGACAAACCGCCCGCCTACACAGACGTCGTTGCCGACGTGCGCGATTTTCTGCAGCACACACTCAACGCCCTCCTCGCCCGGGGCATCGACACACAGCGAATCCTGCTTGACCCCGGTCTTGGCTTCGGCAAATCCGTCGAACAAAACTGCGATCTGATCCGGCGCACCTCCGAATTCACTTCGCTCGGCCGCCCGGTCCTGAGCGGGCTCTCGCGTAAGAGCTTCGTCGGTCGTCTCGCGCTCGGGCGCGATTCCGACCCTTCCGAACGCCTCCAAGGAACGCTCGCGTTATCTGTCCTCCACCTGCAGTTCGGAGCGAGTGTTTTCCGCGTGCACGATGTGGCAGCTTGCGTGGGAGCTCTGCGGGCGGCGTCCACATTTCTGCCCGTGAATCCCCGTCCGCTTTCCGGCATCAAAATGGGTGAAAACAAGTCCAGTCCGGGCTCGTCCCCGCTCGTGGGTGGTGTGTAGCATTCAGCCGGGAAAGCCCAAGGAGAATCTCAATGGCCGGAGCCAATGTTCAGACGTTCACGGATTCGAACTTTGAAAGCGAAGTCTTGAAGAGCCAGGTTCCTGTCTTGGTCGATTTCTGGGCTGAGTGGTGCATGCCCTGCCGGATGCTGACCCCGACGATCGAGGCCCTCGGCGAGCAGTTCGCCGGGAAGGCCAAGATTGGCAAGATTGATACCGACGCGAACCGTCAGGTCTCCGTCAAGTACGGCATCACCGCGATTCCTACCATTATCCTGTTCAAGGGCGGCGAGGTCGCGAAGAAATTCGTCGGCATGACCCGCAAGGAAGATCTGGCCGCGGCACTCGCCAGCCTCGCGTCCGGGCAGGGTGCTGGCGTCGCGGCGTCCTGACAATCGAAGCGCTCTTTTCCGGGGGAACCCGCATCATCATGGCACCATCCGTCACGGCCCACGGCACGTCCACCTCTGCCCCCACTCCAATAGAAGTGCACGCGCCCGCCGATCGCTTCGCCGGTCGCAAGATCCGCTGCGGCGTCATCGGCGTCGGTCGTATGGGTCAGCATCACGCACGCGTCTATTCAAAGATGTCGGGCTGCGAGCTCGTCGGCGTGGTTGATGCGAATCAGACTCGGCGGTCGGAGATCGCCGGCAAGTTTGAGACGAAGGGTTTTGCCACAGTCGAAGAACTGATCGCTGCGGGTGTGGATGCGGTGAGCATCGCCGTTCCGACGACGTTCCATCGCACGGTCGCGGAGCCTCTGCTCAAAGCCAACGTCGCCTGTCTCATCGAAAAGCCTCTCGCGCAGGACGTCGAAAATGCCCGCGCGATCAAGGACATCGCCGACCGCACCGGCAGCACGCTGATGGTCGGTCACATCGAGCGCTTCAACCCGATCATGCGTGCGATGCAGAACGCGACCAATCGCGGGCAGGACGTTGTCCCCCGCTTCATCGAAGTGCACCGCGTCAGCCCGATGACGTTCCGTTCGGTCGATGTCGGCGTCGTGATGGACATGATGATCCACGATCTTGATGTGGTGCTCATGCTCATGGGCGGACAGGAGCCCGATGATGTTCAGGCCGCCGGCGTCGCCGTGATCACCGATCACGAAGATGTCTGTAACGCTCGCCTGACGTGGCGGCGGCCCGTCGGCACCTGCGTTGCCAATATCACGGCCAGCCGGCTCGCGCTCAAGACCGAACGCGTCACCCGCATCACCGGCGAGAACGCGTACATCAAGATCGATTACGCCGCCAAGAGCGGCATCATGATCCGGCGCATCGCCAACGAGCCCCAGATGCGTGAAATGCGCGAGCAGCTCCGCAGCGGCGCCGATCTGACCAGCCTCAAGTGGCCCGAACTAGTCAATATCGATCCCCTCACGGTCGATGACGCCGAACCGATCGTCGCCGAGATCGAGGAATTCATCGGGGCGATCCGCTCAGGTCGCCGCCCCGCCATCGACGCCGAAGCGGGCTTCGCCAACGTGCGTACCGCCCAGCGCATCGTGGATGCGATCAAGCGCACGATGCAGTAAGCCTGCCGGGGCTGGTTCCGATATCCATACTTCGCGTCTTGCGTGTAGGAACGCTACACTCTTGGCCCTGCGCACTGCGTGCAGGTTCTCGCGCGTTGATCGGCTCACGCGCGGGGCGAATCCGCCCAAGCGGCGATCGCGAACCCCGGGCCGCGTGTCTCTCGTCACCCCCATGTCAACCCAACCCAATTCCGATATCACTTCTTCCTCCATCACCGGCGACGCGCTCACTGATGAGCTGAATGCCGAGATCGATGCCGCTATGGCCCAGCTCGACCGCGAGGCCGACGCTGTTGCCGACCAGGCCGCGAAGAAGGCGGAAAAGGACCGGCTCTCCGGAGGCCGCCCGGCCCACATCCGTGGCCCGCGCCTCGTCCAGGCCGGACGCGAACACCGCACGGGACAGGTTGTCTCGGTCGGCCCCACCGACGTCTTCCTCGAGTTTGGGCCCAAAGAACTCGGAATCGTCCCCCGCGCCCAGTTCACCGATGCCGACGTCCCCAAGGTCGCCGACAGCATCGAAGTCGTTGTCGACAAGTACGAAGCCAGCGAAAACCTCTTCGTCTGCTCGCGTCCTGGCTCGGTGCAGAAGGCCGACTGGGAATTCCTCGAATCCGGCCAGGTCATCGAAGCCCGCGTCAGCGGCGTCGCCACCGGTAAGGACGGCAAGCAGGTCGGCCTCGAACTTGAAGTCGCCGGCCATCGCGCCTTCATGCCCGCCAGCCAGGTTTCGCTCGATCGCGTCCCTGATTTCTCGATCTTCGTCGGCGAGAAGATGAGCTGCTCGGTCGTCCGCGTCGAGCGCGTCGGCAAGGGCAACATCGTCCTTTCCCGCCGCGACGTGCTGAACGTCGAGCGCAAGCGCCTAGCTGAAGAGACCAAGAAAACCCTCGTCGAAGGTGCGTCCGTCGAGGGCATCGTCCGCAAGATCATGCCCTTCGGCGCGTTCGTCGACATCGGCGGCGTCGATGGCCTCATCCACATCTCAGACCTTTCCTACGACAAGTCCGGCTTTGGTGAAAAGGCGGTCGAGAAGCACGTCAAAGAAGGCCAGCGCGTCACCGTCAAGATCCTCAAGGTCGAACTCGAAGCCAACCGCATCAGCCTGGGCCTCAAGCAGGTCGCGGGCGATCCCTTCGCGACCGCCGTCAACACGATCACCGAAGGCGCCGAAGTGACCGGCAAGGTCACCAAGCTCCTCGAGTTCGGCGCATTCGTCCAGGTCGCGCCCGGCGTCGATGGACTCGTGCACATCTCCGAGATCGATCACAAGCGCATCGGCAAGGTCGAAGACGCCCTCAAAGTCGATGAAATCGTCCGCTGCAAGATCCTCAAGATCGATCCGGGCAACCGTCGCGTCAGCCTCTCGATCAAGGCCCTGAAGCCGCTTCCTGAAATCAAGATTCAAGAAGGCGGAGCCCCCGGCGAAGGCCAGGGTGGTCGTCCAGGCATGGGCGGCCCCGGTCGTGGCCGTGGCAACAGCGCCGGCTCACGAGGCGGCATGGGTGGCGGCGGATTTGGCGGAGGCGGTTTTGGTGGCGGAGGGGGCGGTGGCCGTCCGCCGCGCGACACCCGGACGCCGGAAGAGATTCTCAAGGAAACCCCTGCTTTGCGTCGCATGCGTGAACAGGCGAAAAAGATGAAGTTCAAGGGTGGCTTGAGCTAAGCCCCGAGAATCAACCCACGTTTTCTCCAAAGGCCGCTCCCAGCGGCCTTTTCCATAAACACAGGCTGTCGCTTGCGAACGCGAGTCGTCGATTCTCCGTAATCTGCTCTCGTGGATGCGCCGGCAACATTCACACGCCAAGCGTTTGTTCCCAATGCCCTCGCTGCGCTCAAATCGCGCGACGTGGTCTGGCTGATTCCCTGCACTTTCGCACTTTGGGCGACCGGCGTCGTGCTCGCGCTCGATGATGCCGGCCTGTTCTTTCGAGGGAACGATCCTTCCGCCCCGACATGGGCAGCCTGCGGCCTTGTGCTGGGCGTATTCGGAGTCTGGCGCTGGCGCCAGTGGCTCATTCGCGATCAATTGCTCCGCCCGCCTCACGATTCGGCAGACGATCTGCTCTGGCTGGTCGGCGCGTTCGGCGCGATCGTGTTTTATGTCTTCATCGTGCCGGCCGGGCGGCTGCTGCCACCAAACGCCACGCTCTGCATTCTCAGCGGACTCGCTGGCGCGAAATTGCTCTACTCCGGCCTCACGCGGCGCATCGGCAACACCCTCCACTGCTCGCGTTGCAATTACCACATCGTCGACACCAGTCTTCCTCGGCGCTGCCCAGAATGCGCCGGTGTCTGGGCGCACCGCCTGGTCCGGGGCCGGATCACCCGCAGCACGCGACTAATTTCCGCCGGGGTCATTCTGCTGTTCATCCTGACGCTCGCGCCTATCCCTCGGTTTGAAGTCAGCCGCGCATTCATCCGGCGTCAGATGGCGACTTCGTGGATCGTCGCTCAAGCGGCAAGCTCGCTCAACGATGGACTGGTGTACGACGCCGATCTCTGGCGCGAACTTAGCCGGCGCGCAATCACCGAGCAGCAAGCCCAGACACTTGCCGATCTGCTTCTCCAGCAATCGGCGACGAACAAACTCCGCGATTTCGCGGGCTTCACTTGGCTTGAAGACCTCGTCTTCAACGGCAAGGCCCCGCGCAAAGCCGCCGACCGCTTCATGGAGCAGTCGCTCGCGTTCCAGCTTTCGGTGCCGCCCAATGTCTTCGTCGGGCGCGAAGCCCCGCTCCATATCCAGGCGCTCGAACTCCGCCGCCTGCCGCGGGATCGAATCGCAATTTTCCTCGAGTCCGTCACCGACGACGATGACCCAACGCCGCTGATCAACGCCGGAAAGTGGGAAGTGCTTTCCGACGCCATGACCGGCCGTTCGATTCCTCGCGTCTCGCGCGTTCCATCGACATCGAGCGCGCGCAATGCTCAATCGATCACGCCGATGTCTGACGTCCTCGGCGTCGTCGCGGCACCGATCCCCGATCTCGCGGGCACGAAGACCTATCGCGCCCGGCTCTGGGCCGCGATCGTCGCGCCCGGCGCAACGCCGCCTCTGAATCCGGTTTCGCTCGCGCCGCTGTACGGCGACACGACCGCGAAGTCTTCTGTTTCATGGCTGAAGCGTTACGATCTGCAGACGAACCTCATCATCCGCGATCGTCGGCTGCCGACTCCGGTTCGCCCAACTCCGCAGCCGACTTCCCCGCCGGCTCGTCAGGCCCCCTCAACGAAATAAGCAGGCACTTAGAGCAACCTACTCTGGCCCAATGCAGCCCGTGCTCCAAATCAAGAAGCTTTCCGAGCGAGCCGCGATTCCTTCGTATCAAACTGAGGGTGCCGCGGGCATGGATCTGTGCGCGTGCCTCGATAATGCCGTCTCGCTGGCACCCGGCGCCATTTCGCTCGTCCCGACCGGACTCGCCGTCGCGATTCCGCCTGGCTTCGAGGGTCAGGTTCGCGCCCGCTCCGGCCTTGCGACCAAGCACGGCATCGGCCTCCCGAATGCGCCGGGCACGATTGACTGCGACTACCGGGGTGAGCTGCGAGTCGCGTTGATCAACCTCGCACGCGAGCCCTTCGAAATCACGCACGGCATGCGCATCGCGCAGCTCGTGATTGCCCCCGTCGCACACGCGACGATTTCCGAGGTTGCCGATCTGGCCTCAACGGCTCGCGGCACGGGCGGATTCGGCTCGACGGGCTTCTGAAGGGATTTCAGATCGAGTGAAGCGGGATCGCCTCGGCGTCTGACGCGATCGTGCGCAAGTGTGCCCTTCGCTTCGCTTGGGCTCGTACGGCAAGGTCACGGACGATTCCCCGCACATCCCACATCCGCCATTCCCCATACCCTTTCCCGTGATCCTGCTCATCGATAACTACGACTCCTTCACCTGGAACCTCGTCCAGCGCCTGGGCGAGATCGACCCCACGCTCGAGCCCGATCGCGATCTCCTCGTCATCCGCAACGACAAGATCACGCCGCAAGCCGTCGCCTCGCTCGACTCCGGCAATGGTCCCTCGCACATCATCATCTCGCCCGGCCCGTGCACGCCCAAAGAGGCCGGCGTCAGCGGCGCGGTCATTGCTTCGTACGCGGGCAAGATTCCCATTCTCGGCGTCTGTCTCGGTCATCAGTGCATGGCCGATGGCGGCGGCATGACCGTCGCTCGTCACGTCATCCAGATGCACGGCAAGACCAGTGAGATCCATCACGACGGCAAGGGCATTTACGCCGGGATGAGCAATCCTTTCGTTGCCACGCGCTACCACTCGCTGGTTGTTCTGCCGGAAACCGTGCCGCCGCCGCCCAAGCCCGGTGAAGATGGCTGGATTGTCAGCGCGTGGACGTTTGAAGATGACGGAAAGGGTGGGCAACGCAAAGTGATCATGGGGCTCCGGCGCGTCTTTGCTGATCCGAAGAAGCAGCATGTCGAAGGTGTTCAGTATCACCCTGAGAGCTTTCTGACCGAAGAGGGGCCAAGGCTGCTTGCAAACTTCCTGGCAATGGGACCGAGTGACCGCAGGACCGCGGCCGCGACGGCCGTCTAGCTCGGCGGGGTCGTGGATTTGCACAAGTCTTCGAAGCGATCCGTAGTCCGACTGCAACGGTGCCACTCACTTCGTTCGGGCTCGTACGGTCAGTCGCTGGTAGTTCGAGTGACTTGGGCGGTCACCAGCTGCTTGAGATGAAAACGCCTCGATGCGACGCTGCTTTCGGCGCATTTCATTCCGAAATCCGAAATTGCCTCCCCCTTCCCGTTCCGAGTTCCGCACTCCGCGTTCCCCCATCCCTCTACGATTCCCCATGCCCCGCCTCTGCAAAGTCGGCCCTGTCTCTGTTGGCCCCGGCCAGCCCCTCGCCGTTATCGCCGGACCCTGCGTGATTGAATCGCGCGAGATGGGCCTTGAGATCGGACGGACCGTCCGCGACGCCTGCCGGGCTGCTGGGCTTTCCTACATCTTCAAGGCCTCCTTCGACAAGGCCAATCGCTCCAGCGTCTCCTCGCCCCGCGGGCCGGGGCTTGAAAAGGGTCTGGATTGGATCGCCTCGATCGCCAAGGAGCTTGGCGTCCCCTCCACCACAGATATCCACGCCCCCGAGCAGGCCGAGCCCGCGGCCCGACACATCGACCTGCTGCAGATCCCGGCCTTTCTCTGCCGCCAGACCGACCTGCTCTTCGCGGCGGGCAAATCCGCGGCAGCCCACAACCGCGCCGTGAATGTTAAGAAAGGCCAGTTCCTTTCCCCGGGCGAGATGACCGGGCCGCACCGCAAGCTCGCAGAATCGGGCTGCACCAACACCATGTCCACCGAGCGGGGCACGTTCTTTGGCTACGGCCGCCTCGTCAATGACTTCCTCGGCCTCGGCGATCTCATCGACCTCAAGGGCAAAGGCGTCGACGCGCCTCCACCCGTCTGTTTCGATTGCACGCACAGCACGCAGCTTCCCGGCGCGGGCGAACAAACCGGTGGCCGCCCGGATCGCGCCCCGCTACTCGCGCGGGCCGCGGTTGCCGCGGGAGTGCACGCGGTGTTCATTGAGTGTCACCCGAATCCGGCGAAGGCGTTGTCGGATGCAAGCACGATGCTCCCGCTCGACGGCGTCCCCTCGCTTCTCGCAAGTCTCGCGGCTATCCGGCGCGCTCTGACCTGAACCGATCGCGAAGACTCGGCTAGACTGGCACGCGAATTCCATGGCCGAATCCGATTCAATTCCGCAGCGTAACTCCGAGCCCGCTCCCCGCTCGCTCGACGACCATAAGTTCACGTACGAGCGCCGCATCATCGCGCTCAAGCGTCGCCTGGTTCGCGAAGCCAGTATCGCGATGGCGATGCTCGATGCCGCGGTCGATGCGCTCTTCAAGCTCGATGTGGTCGCCGCGAAGGCTGTTCGCCGCCAAGACGATCGCGTCGATGCGGAAGAAGTCGCGATCGAGCAGGAATGCTACGAGATACTCGCGCTGCATCATCTCTTTGCCCGCGACTTTCGCGCGATTACGTTTGTGCTGAAGGTCAACAACGACATCGAGCGCGTGGCCGATCATGCCAGTTCGATCGCCAAGGTCGCAAACAAGATCTCGCAGCAGTCTCCGGGCATGCCCCGCTGGCCGACCGCGCTGAACGAGCTTGCACAGCGCGTGCCCCTGATGTGCCATCAGCTCCTTCGCGCCGTGCTGGATGAAGATGTAGAGGGCGCCCGCTCGCTCGTTCGCTCCGACGAAGTGATCGACAAGCTCGACCGGCGGCTCTTCGAAGAAGTGCAGGAATACATCCGCGCCGAGGGCCGCACCGACAGCGCGATGACGATCGGGATGTACATGTATCGCATCGGCCGCGAACTCGAACGCGTCGCCGATCTCATGACGAACGTCGCCGAAGACATCGTCTATCTGGCGACGGGCAACATCGTTCGCCACTCTGAAAAGCGCTCGCTCAAGAACGCTCAGTAGCTGCACGCCATTCGCCCTCGCGAAACGACGCCGATGCACGTCGCATGTTGCATGCGCGATGTGCCGCAGATTTTTCCGCCGGTCTTTTCGGATCGCCTTGTGTTCGCACTCTGTTTCCGCGAAACCATGAGCAAAACCTCATTGCTCGGTCACGAATTCGTCACTTCCGGGACGCAATGTACTTGTGTTGATGCAGTACACCACGGAAGAAAGAGGACAATGGCAAACGAAACGGACGAATCGACGACTCACCTGATCGGGGAAGCACGATCGGGAAAAGCACGCACAGCGATCCTGCTGTGGCTGATCGGGGTTCCAATCCCACTCATCGTTTTATTTTTCCTGATCAAGAGCTGCGTCGGTGGCTAGCTGCACGGCATCGTGACTGCGCGAAATTCGACTGCGTTTTGTGTCGGTTCTTTCCAAAATCTCGGAGCGATCACAATCGCTCCCATGCAGGAGTTTGCGACCATGGTGAATAACACCAATCAGAACCCTGGCCAGAATTCGGGCCAAAACTCGGGCCAAAAACAAGGCCAGCAGCAAGGGCAGCAGCAGGGCCAGAGCAACCAAGGCCAAAAACAGGATTCGAACCGCGGCCAGGATCAGGGTCAGCGCAGCGCCGGACGCGACATTGATCCGTCCCGCCCGGCCGGCCAACCCGGCAAGCTTCCGCAGAACGCCGGCTCCGCGCTCGACTCGAGCAAGGGCGGCACAGCGACTCAACAGCAACAGGGCAAGTCTCAGTTCGGGCAGGCGGGTCACTCCAAATCAGCGAGCGACTCCGCCGAGAAGCAGGGCACGCCCGTGAAAGGAAATGACTCGCGCGCCGGACGCGATAATCAGGACGACGACTCCGCCACCGGAATCGGCAAGGCCGTGCGTAAGGGCGAGAACGAATCCGCCAAGCATGGCGAAGACGATCTAGGCCATCGCAGCAACAAGGATCATGGCGGCAGCGACAACAAGCCCATGTAAATCGCCAGCGTCATTCACCCAATCCCCACCCGTCTCCGGGTCCGTTTGAACCGGAGACTCGTCCCAAGTCCGCCGGCATCCCGCCGGCGGACTTCTTGGCCGGGCGATTGAGTTACTTCGCGTTTGTTAGCATGTGGTCCGCGCTCGCCACCACTGGCGCGGATCACATGTCTTTCATATTTATCGCCATTCTCGCGCTTGCAGCCATCGGCCTGATCGGGCTCGTCGCTCTCATCGCCGCAATCCGAGGAACACTCGTCTCCGGGTCGACGCTCTGTCGCGCCTGCGGATTTGATCTTGCCGGCCTGGGATCGGCGAGCGCGTGCCCCGAGTGCGGCGCGTCGCTCTCAGACCCCCGCGCTCGTACGCAAAAGCGAATCCGCTCTCGCGGCCTTTTCTCGCTCGGAATTGTGCTTACTTCGATCCCGCTTTTCATCGGCGTCGCAGCGGGCACGCTCGCCGCAACGAAGTTCAACTTCGACTCGATCAAACCTGTCTGGCTGCTTCAGGCCGAAGCGCTGCAGGGCGCACCCGCACGCTCCGGGGCGGCGCTGGCCGAACTCAACAAACGCATTCGCGCAAACTCGCTCACGGACGGCCAGCTTGAATCACTTGCTCGGGCCGCCGCAGTTTTGCGGCGCCGCACGAATTCGAGCGCATGGAGTCAAGGTTGGAGCGAGATCCTCGAATCCGCACGCTCCGCGGGGAAAGTCTCCGACGTCGAATGGGTCGACTATGTCCGGTACACCATCGTGCCGCTCGACCGCCACCGCAGGAAGATGCGCCAAGGAACAGAAGTGCCCTTTGGACTGATCGTCGCCGGGCCGCAACTCGGCGTATCGCCCGGCTCGGGCGCTCAAGCGAGAGTTCGGTACGGCCTGGTGGATGTCCGATTTGATGGGAAGGAATTTTTCCTGAGTGATCAGCTCGGATCGACGACCACACTCACTGGGGCTGGATCTTCCGGTACGGCGACAAGCATCAAAGTCGAAGCGCCGCCTGGAAAAGCCAAGCTGATTCTGACCTGGCGATTTGAAGTGCTCGATCCAAACACCGAGAACGTCCTTGGCACATGGGACCTTGACTTTACGGACGACGTTGAATTTCTTGGCGAAAACGCCAACATCATCGAGGTGCGCGAGGACGTATCGCTTGCCGCCAAAGTCCGTCAATCGCTGCAAATCTCTCCCTTTCAGAATCGGTCGGGCGGATACACGCAGTGCATGATCGACGCGTCCAATCCGCCAGCGAATATCGCGTTCGATGTCTTCGGGCGAGTTCGCTCAGGATCGAACTTGGGCGCACTTATCCCAATTGGAAAAATTTCGTTTCTAATGGGCAGCAACAGCAGCTACGGAATTGGCTTCGAATCCAAGGAACTGAATGCTGACTCAATCGACGTCGTGTTGAAGCCGTCGGTCACTGCCGCGGAACAAAACATCGAAATGGACTGGATGTGGACAGGGCCCGACATCATTTTCGAAGACATCAAGATCACGGCGAAATCGCCGTGATCCTTTTGGTGCGTTGAAGACGCGTCAAGCCCGATGGGTCTGCGGGGGATTCTCCCACGACGAGGGCGCCGTAGTTCCCCGATAGCACGGCCGATCCGCACAGCACGATTGCGCGCTCACAGGTTTGTCGTCCGGCCCAAGCACTTCCTGCGTCAAAACGCACAGCAAAACCCGGGTATCCGACTCGGCATCGATCATGCCCGGGGCCGCTTGCCTCGAATCGCAATACATCATCTTGTGCCGCATGTTCAGGCAGCATGGCTTCATTTGGAGCGGAGCATCAAAGTTCATGATTCCACCTCCAGTTTTCGCCCGGCCGCGATCAGCACGGACCGCTTCACTGCGACCGGGAGCAGTTTCACTTTGTACGCGTTGTCTGTCATCGGCTTCGCGCCTGCCGCGGCCCCTGCGCAGGCTTTCGTCAGCGCGGCATCATCCGCGACATCCACGCCCCGCAGCGCGCCAGCCACATTACGAAGTTCCCACGGAATCGGCGCCACGGCGCCCGCGCAAACGACCGCGCTCTTGATGACCGTTCCATCGAGTTCGAGCGCCACCGCCACGGAGACCACTGGCCAGTCGAAGGATTGTTTTTCCTTGATCGCGTAAAACCCGCTTGCCTTTGCCGGCTTGCAGGTGATGTGCGTGATCACGGCGCCCGGCTGAAGGTTGCTCTCCGTCCGCACTCCTTTGTCCGGTGTGTGATAGAGGCAGCGAATCGGGATGCTCGGTTGCTCGGTTCCCGCCGTGCAAATCGTCGCGTCGCAGACCCAGAGCGCCGGCGCGAGATTCGACGGGTGCACAATGTGGCACGGCCCATCACCGAAGATCGCGTGATACCGATTCTCGCCCTCGACCGCAAAGCACGTCGCGCCGCCCTTTTTCAGGCAGTTGAACTGCTCGTTGCGGTAGTACCAACAGCGGGGTCGCTGCAGCAGATTCCCGGCTGCCGTCGCGGCATTCCGCACCGCGGGTGAAGCGGCGTTCTCAACCGATTGAGCCAACACCGGCGCTGCCTCGCGAAGTGCCGGCGATGCCGCAATTTCCGCGAGCGTTGTGATCGCTTCGATGCGAATCTCGTTCCCGGAAGTCGAAATCTGGTCGCCGCCCTTGCCGCTGCGCAGGTGGCGGACATCCACCAGCACGTCGGGTGATATGAGGCCTTCTTTGAGGTGATCGATCAAATCGATGCCCCCCGCTTTCACCACGGCGAGGCTGTACTTCTTGTCGGCCAGCATCTTTGATGCATCGTCGAACGATCTCGGAACAGCAATCGCAAAGCTGTTCATGATCGCGCTCCTTCCAGTGCCATCAGCACCTTGTCGGGCGTCATCGGCAGGTGACGGATCGGCGAACCGAGCGCATTGAACACGGCGCACGCGAGCGCACCGGCCGTCGGAATATTCGGTGGTTCGCCAAGCGCCTTTACGCCCGTCTGCCCCTGCAACCAGAGCACGGGCTGAATATGCGGCATGTCGTTCGGACCCAGAATCTTGTACCACTCAAAATTCGGGTTCACCATCGCGCCGATATTGCGATCCAGGATCTTGTTCTCAAAGAGCCCGTACGACAATCCCTGAATCACGCCTCCGATGATCTGGCTCTCCGCCGTCTTGCGGCAGATCACCCGCCCGCACGACTGAATCGCGATCACGTGCTTGGGATGGATGATCCCGGTCTCGGTATCGATCACAACCTGCACGAACTGCACGCCCTGCGAGGCGCCCTCGCCCCGGTCGCCCGTGCTCGCCGAACCCATCACGCCATCTGCCGTCAGCTTCGCGCACGCGTCTTTCCACGCCATGAACTTCTCGCCCCGGCGCAGAATCGTCGCGTCTTTTACGCTGAAATCCTCGGACTTTTCGTTCGTCTGCTGCGCGAGTGCCGCGAGCAATTTGCCCTTTGCGGCCATGGCAGCCGCCATCATCGTCGGCGCCGTTGTGGGTGACGTGACCGAGCCGCCCGAGCCCGGACCCGGTGGCAGCGTTGATCGCCCGATCTGCACATTGACAAGACTCAGCGGAATCCCAATCGCATCCGCTGTGCAGATTCCCATCGTGGTTCGCTGTCCAGTCCCGATGTCCTGCGTGCCCGTGCGGGTCTCGACCGAGCCATCCTGATGGATCACCACCTCGGCATTGCCGCCGGGCGGCGCGCTTCCCCAGCCACCAATGCCGATGCCGTATCCGGTCCGCATCACCGACTTCTGCGATCCATTGGGCTTGCGATCGTTCCAGCCGATCAGCTTCGCGCCGGTTTCCATCATGGCGCGATACGTGTCATCGCGCGCGAGTTTGCTCTTGAGCGCAAACGGGTCCATCCCGATCATCGCCGCTGCTTCATCAAGCATCAGTTCTTCGGCAAACGCGGCCTGCGGATGACCCGGCGCACGGAACGCGCGCGGCCCACCGCCATTGAATTGGACATCGAGGTGATTCTTATTGACGCCTTGAAACGTGTAGCGGCCGGAAGGGATCGAAACGCCCCCGCCGCCCTTTGCAACACCCGTGCCGCCCCACGTGTGGACTTCACCACCAACAACCGAGCCATCCTTCTTGAGCCCGATCTGGACACTTGTCATGCTCGATGGGCGATTGCCGGTGTCGAGATGTTCCTCTGCGCGATTGCACATCACATACGCCGGCCGCTTGAACTGCTGCGACAATTTTGCCGCCAGCATGAGTTCCTTGCCCGGCCCGCCGAGTTTCGAGCCGAAGCCGCCGCCCACATACTCGCAAATCACCTCAAAATCAGACTGCTTCAGCCCGATCGCATCGCCGAAGCCGTCGCGCACCGATGAAGTTCCCTGCGTCGATGCGTAGACCGTTGCCTTATCGCCCCGATGATCGACCACGCCCCCGTGTGTTTCGAGCGACGAGTGCGTCTGCACCGGAGTCGAATAGATTGCGGAAACCGTGAAGTCAGCACCCTCAACCGCGCCCTGCGGCATCTCTGCTTTGATCGTGTCGGCAATCTGTGTCTTGACCGGAAGCTTCTTCCAGTTCAGCTTGAGAGCTTTGAGCGCTCGATCGAGGATCATGGGCGTTTCCGCGGCAACGTGCCCCACCGGCTGACCGTCGTACTGACACTCCTTCGGCTGGATATCAATCTGCAGGACGCCGGGGATTTTCTTCGCGTCGGCATCATCCACGCTTTCGAGACTTGCCGCGCCGAACGGGCATCGCACGAATCGCGCGAACATCCCGTTGGGAAGCAGCATGTCGCTTGAGTACTTTGCGCGGCCGGTAATCTTGGCCACACCGTCGAGCCGGGATGTGTTGTCGTCCATCGACTGGCCCATATTCATGGGCCGATTCGCCGTGGGCATCTGCGTTGGAATCAAGAATGGGCCCGCGGGAATGACTGGCGCAACATCGGTCTTCATGCCCGCACTCCGTTCTGATCCATGATCGGAGCCTGGCCCGATGCCTCGAGCGCGGCGTTAAAGATGTTCGTGTACGTGCCGCAGCGGCAGATATTCCCGCCCAGCGCTTTCTTGATGTGTTCAAGCGTCGGCTTGGGCACGTCGTTGAGCAACACCCGCGTCGCGACGATGAACCCCGGCGTGCAATATCCGCACTGCAGCGCATCGTGGCGCAGGAACGACTCCTGCACCGGATCGAGATTGCCACCCGAGGCGATCCCCTCTACCGTCGTGATCGTCGCGCCCTGAACATCGATAGCGAGCGTCATGCACGCGTTGAGCAGCTTGCCGTTGACAATCACCGAGCATCCGCCGCACGACCCGCGATCGCAGATGATCTTCGTTCCCGTCAGTCCCAGGCTGTACCGAAGCACTTCGGCAAGCGTCGTCGATGGTTCAGCCAGCGCTTCGGCGGCCTTGCCATTGATTGTGAATGCCATGGCGACGGGACCGGGCCCTTGAAGCGCGTCGCTCTCTTCCTTTTCCCGTGCCGCGGCATGCGCCTCGGCGAGGCCCGCGAGGGTCGTCACCGTTGCCGAAACTCCGACAGTTTTGATAAACGATCGCCGTGAAAAACCGGGCGATTGGTTCGGATCGGGCATTGGAGGTTCCTTCCCGCTGCTGAAACGGCGTCTGGACTGGTAATCTACCACGATCCGCAAGAACAGTTGTGAATTTTGACTCACGAATGACCCACTTGTTTTAGACTAGAGGTTGCGAAAGAAGAGGCTTTCGTGGGGAGCGCAGCCGACATGTCGAGCAAACGCGGCGTCCTGTATCTCAAATGGGGCACAAAGGCCGACAAGGTCATCGATCGGTCGCTTGCCTCCCTGAAGAAGTTCCATCCCGAGCTTCCGGTCCACATCCAGACGCTTCCCGAGACCAGCACTTTTCTCGACAAGGCAGCGATGATGGACTATTCGCCGTTTGAGGAAACGCTCTATCTCGATACCGACACCGTTGTCCTCGACCGGCTTGATTGCGGTTTTGAAAAGGCCGTGCGCCATTCCATCGCCTGCGTGATCTGCGAATGCCCGCTCGCCCGTCGTTATAAAGGGATGAGCGGGGAGACCGTCGAATACAACACCGGTGTGTTGTTCTTCACCAAGGCGGCGCGGCCCGTCTTCGAAGCCTGGAACACACTTGTACGCACGCTCGATTCTTCGATCGAATATCGAACCGGTAATCAGGTTTTTCGCGCGCCCCTCAATGATCAGGCCGGCTTCGCGCGCGCCATTGAAGAGACCGAGACTTCGCCGTTCGTCCTGCCGCATAACTGGAACTACCGTCCGCGCTGGCAGAAGAGCTTCTGGGGGCCCATCAAAATCTGGCACGAGTATGCCGACGTGCCGCCGATCCTGCTGCAGTGGAACGCCGAGCAGACCGCGCCGGATGCAAGCGTGATGTACTTCGAACAACGAGCATCCTGAGGAGCCCGAGTGAGCGAGAAGCAACGGTGCGAGTGGGTCCCGGCCGACAAGCCCGACTACGCGGCATATCACGACAACGAATGGGGTCGCGCGGTCCACGATGACCGCCTGCTCTTTGAGATGCTGATCCTGGAGGGCGCGCAGGCCGGTCTGAGCTGGTACACCATCCTCAAGCGCCGCGACGGCTACCGCCAAGCGTTCAAGAACTTTGACCCCGACAAGGTCGCCAAGTTGACCGACACGCAACTCGAAAAGATTCTGAAAAAAGCGGACATCATCAAGAACCGGCTGAAGGTGTTTTCAACCCGCACAAACGCCCGCGCGTTTCTTGCGATTCAGAAGGAGTTTGATTCATTCGACGCGTACGCCTGGGGCTTTGTCGGTGGCAAGCCGAAAATCAACCGGCCCCAGTCGAAAAAGGACTTCATCGCGACCTCCCCGGAGTCCGATGCACTCGCGAAAGACCTCAAGAAACGCGGCATGAGCTTTGTCGGCTCCACGATCATCTACGCGTACATGCAGGCCGTCGGCATGGTGGACGACCACATGGCCGGATGTTTCTGCGCTTCTCGCACAAAGCGCGGCTGAGTTTCCCGAAATGACCCGGCGCGCCTTTCGGCGCGACCGGGCGCAGGTGGCTAGTGAAAACACGTGAGCATCAGTTGTCCTGCGACAAAATGATCACTGTGTACGGTCCGATTCCGATGTTGCCGTTGTACGACATTCCGTCCTTGGCACCGGCGTTGGCAGTTGTGTCGTAGCTGTTCGTGTTGGCGAAGTCGGCGCTATAGCCGTTCCAGTCGCTGTTGAATCGCACCTTCCAGGTGCCCGCGCGCGGGAAGCCGATGTTGTAACTGGCGTAGCTGGTGTTGGCGTAGTTGGCGATGACGATTACGTCGTCCTTTGCGCCACCGTTCTGCCAGCGGTGATAGCCGATTAGCTTATTGGTGTCGTTGACGTGGTGGACGTTGATGTTGTTGCCGCGGAGGCCCCGAGTGGTATCGAACCAGTTGCGGCGCAGCCGAATCATGTCGCGATACATCGTCTGAATGCCGGCGTAGGTCGTGAGCTTGGTCCAATCGACCGGATCGGTATCAGCGAAGAAGCCGTCTTCGAGGACCTCCTGGCCTTCGAACATCATCGGGATGCCGGGGGCGGTGAAGGCCATCGCGGCGCCAAGCGTGGACCGCTTCTTGCTCGCCCAGGAGCCGGCGTTGCCCGGCCAGATTTCCTCGGGGACGCGAGAGTGACCGTTTGCCACTTCGTCATGGCTTTCGGTATAGATCACGCGCTGGGTCTGGCTGCCGTTGTAGTTGTGTGTGAGGGCATCGCGGACGGCGGTCATGCTGCGGCCGGCGTCGCTTGAATTAATGACCGCGTCGCGGATCGGGTGAACAAACTGTGCATCCCACTGGCTGTCGAAACCTGCGCCGCCCGCGCCGGTCGTCTTCGTCAGCCATTCATTGTTCTGCAAATCTTCGGCGATCGAGATCTTGCCGGCGTTCTGGACATCGATCTCGTTGTTGCAGTACTGCATCACGCTCCAGCCATCAGGGATGTCCGTCCCCGTGCCGTTGCTGGTGTTTCGGATATTGCAGGTTGAATCCCAGCGCAGGCCGTCCACGCGGTATTCCTGCAGCCAGGACAGGACGCTGTCTCGGATGTAGGAGCGCACTTCGTTGCGGCCGTAATCTGGACGCGTGTCACCCCACGGTGTGCTGGAGCGATAGTCCTGATAGAAATAGATGCCGCCTTTGCCGCCGGTGTTCCAGCCGTCGAACTGCCACATGCCGAGATCGCTCGGGCCATAGTGGTTGTGAACGACGTCCTGAATCACGGCGATGCCGCGAGTGTGACAGGCATCGACGAAGGCCTTGTAACCGGCCATGCCGCCGTAGATCGCCTCGATGGTGTCGGGGTCGGACGGGTTATAACCCCACGAGAAGTCGCCAGCGAATTCGTTCACGGGAAGAACCTGCACGGCGTTGATCCCGAGATTTTGAAGCTGCGTCAGGCGCGAGATCGCGGTGGTGAACGTTCCGGGGTTGCCGCCAGCGCTGTCGTTGAACGTACCGACGTGCATCTGGTAGATGACCATCTCGTTCCAGTTCGGAGGCGTGAAGTTGGTCTTGGGCTTGCCGGTGACGGAAACATCGTCGATGGCGATGCCGTCGCTCGAGAGGGGTGAATCGTCGTACTGCTGCCAACGGACTTTGAACGCAGAGCCGGGCGTGTATCCCGCGGCGATCGCGCTCTGCGAGAGGTTCACCGTATAAGTGGAATACGAACCGCTGATGGCGGGGAAGCCCATCGCCTTGGTCCAGGTCGAGCCGTTATTGGAGATGTAGAGACCGTCCTGCGATTGGGTTTCATCGCCGACGTTGCGGATCTTATAGGTGAGCATCAGCTCGTCGTAGTTGGTGCAGTTGAGGGTGAGCGTGAGTTGGCCGGTTTCGTATGTGCCGCTGACGGAACTATCGAATGCGACGCCGCGGGTTCCGGTGGCCTTGTAGGTTGTGGAAACCGCGATGCGATAGGGGCCGGATCCGGACGTGGCCCACGAGGCGCCAAGCGTGCCTGATTCAAAGCCGTCGGTGAAGATCGTCGTGGTGGCGCCGTAGTCGGACCACGCGTACGAGCTATTTCGGATGATGGAATTACCGGCGCTGTTGGTGACTTCTCTGCCTCTCGGGTCTTTGCGCCAGTACGAGTTGGCGCCGTTGGTGACGTAGAACTTGTACTCGTGCCCTCCCCCAGCACCTGAGACATCAGCGGACCAGTTTCCGTTGCCCTCGCTCACGAGCGGGTTCGCGCTGGTCGAAAAGGAGTTGAACGTGCCGCCGACCGAAACTGCCGTGGCGTTGGGAGCCCAGACGCGGAAGGTGGTGCCTCCGGAATAGATCAGGGCGCCCATTCCGGGTCGGAGCGATTGGGCGGATGCGACACCGGCAAGCAGAAGCATGCCGGCAACACAAAGGGTGCGACGAATCAGTCGTTGCATGAAAATTTCTCCCTGGTGCCGCATCTGCGGCAAGCCAGTGGCGCTGCTCGAGCGGAAGAACAGACGAGCAGCCGCCAGTCTACATGCCAGTGCAAGTGCGTCGCATACACGCACCGCTTTCGAATCCACAGATTTGTGGGGTGCGGAGACTAAACTCAACAGCGCAGTCAAGTTACGCGCTGTCATGTAACGCGCTACATGGGCCGTGGCGCGTGCCCGCGCTTTCGCGCGATTGCTCTCTCTCTCTCTCTCTCGATTCCAGCGGGGATTCAGTTTGTGATCAGGTATCCGGGACACACCAATCCGTCGTAGTACTTCACGAAGATCAAAAAGTCGGCGTCGTCCACGACGCCGTCGCGATTGAAGTCGGCAAGCGGATTCGCGGGCGGAACGACAAGCTCGTTGTACGACGCCAGAAACTGTGAGAAATCGGCGTCGTCAACGAAGCGATCGTTCGACAAATCGGGCGGGCACGAGATGAACTGACTCGTGACGAAGGACTCTGCTGCGTCGTCGAGGGTGGCAAATGACGCGATCGCTGCTATCTGATTGTTCACCAAGCACTTCACGTACTGGCTGCTGAAACCGGAACCCAGACCCACAACGACGCAGTCGATGCTTTGGGAATCGAACAGCGTCTTGATCGTGCACGGACTTTGAGTGTTGATCGGATTCGGCACCCCATCGGTGATGAAAACGCAGCACTTCTGAATCGTCCACGGCGAGACCACCTTGAACTGGTCGTAGACAGCCTTCATCGCATCCTTCATGTAGCTTGATGCTGCCGCGGGGCGTGCAGTGGTCCCGATCGTGTTTGCGATGGCGGCGGCATTCGCCTCCGTGACGAAAGTCAGCGGAACCACATTTGTGACGCCGCTCGCGAAGAAGAGCACACCCACTCGATGCGTGCCCAGGCGCGGAATGTCGTTGAGCACGATCTCTTTCGCAAGATTGATTTCGCTGGTCCAGGTCGCCGGGGAAATTGATCCGCTCGCATCGAGCACGAAATAAACATCCCGCGGCGGCGTCGGATCCCAGTCGTCTGCGATCGCTGCGGGAAGGATGGACCCGGCGGCGACAAGTGCGATTGCTGTGGTCGTACGCATCGGGTTCTCCAGCCAGTCGATCGGCTGGAAAGTGAAGCGCAAACCGGCCGGCCGTCCCCAGTCGAATTCGGCGGTTTTCTCCAATTCTGCGTTCACCGAATTTGGCTTGTTTTTCCCGATCAAATGCCGCGGGCTTCGGAAATTCCGAATCCCGCGGCGAGACTCACCAATCGGCTTCGGCATCATCGACGCCGGCGGCGGGCGCCAACAGCTGCTCCGGCCCCAAAGAGGCCGAGCACGCCGGGGGTCGGGACTGCCGCATTGAAAAATGCGACATCATCGAGCCCGATGTAGTTGGATCGCTCTGCGGCGCTGCCGCCGCCGGGCACGAAGTAGCGGAATGCGAAACGTCCCGTCACCGGGCCGTTCAATCCAAGAACGAGCGCGGTGATCTGCTGCCAATCCTGGTCGGGGAATCCCCCGACCTGAAAATCGAAGTTGATGTCGGCGACGACTGTGGTGAAATCGCCGACGCTGAATTCATCCGGCCCGGTGTTGGTACTCGCGCCGTTGGCACTGAACAACACCTGCATGCGATCGGGGAAGGGGCTGCCCGCAATCGTGCGCGTCCAGAAGCTGATCTTGTCCGCGTTGTTTACAACTGTCACCGGCGAGAAGAGCCAACTGCTGATCGTGCCATGCTGACCGGTGTGGTCGTCCGCGGCAAAGGCATACTTGGTGCCTTTGTGAGCTCCGAACGTTTCACGCTCGACTCCGTCGGTTACTTCCCACGTGCGTTCTGTGGCCGGGCTGCTCACGTTCTTGGTGTCCCAGCCGGGCATCGTGCCCTCGAATCCTTCCTTGAAATCTGCCGCGGCAAACCCGGCGAGCGCTCCAAGCGCGATTGCGGCCCCGGCGAATGAACTCTGCATGTGTGCTGCTTTCATTGAACCTTTTTCCCTTCCCTTTCCGTTGACCAATCTCTGAACAAATAACAACCATCTCTGCGGCGGAATGCGCAGAGCCAAAGCCATTGCTCTCTCGTTCAAACTTGGTGCGCTATCCCAGTGTGTGCGTGCCGTGCGTCATCGCACCACCCGCGCGGAGTGCCGCGGCAACCAGCGTCGCCTCGGCCAATTCCTGTTCCGTCGCACCTGCTGCCTTTGCCTTCTTTGAATGGATGTCGATGCAGTACGGACACTGCGTCGTCAGTGCGACGGCAACGGCGATCAGTTCCTTGTACTTGTGCGGGATCGCTCCGGCCTTGTACGCGGCTTCGTCAAACGCTACAAACGCCTTGAATGCCTCGGGGGCCAGCTCGCCCAGGCGCGAAAACTTGCTCAAATTCTTCGAGTCGTACAATTGGAACTCCTGTTTTGAAAAGCTCTGCACAGTCCCTCACCCGATTCACCACCGGCGGTTTCGAGCGTTGTGTCAGCTTCCGATGTCGAATGTATCCGTCGTGTGACGGACGACCAGAGGACTCGCGGTACACCCCGCACGGCGCCGCGCCCAGAGGGGTGTACTACGAGTCAACCCCACGAGATTTCGAATGGCGAAGCCCAAAACATTCCGCAGTACCAAACGGGCGAGCAACACCGCTGTCATCCCGACCCCTGCTCGCGCCGTTCCACTCGCTCGCATCGAGGCCATGCCGAAAATGATCGCCACACTTCCTCCAGTTGCGTCCTCACGAATCCGCGGCAAGTCGGTCACCGAACTTCTTGGTGTCCCCCCGGCGCCGACGACCGGACGCGAGCGTCTGGTCGCTGCAGCGATCGAGCTCTTTTATCGGCGCGGCTTTGTCGCCGTCGGTGTCGATCAGGTGATCGACGAAGCCGGCGTGACCAAGACCACGTTCTACAAACACTTTGAAGGCAAGGACGATCTGATGGTCGCCGCGGTTCAGCGGCGCGAGGAATGGGAATCGGCCGCGTGGGGACGCGCCATCCGAAAAATCGCGGGCGATGATCCGCATATGCAGCTGCTCGCGATGTTTGACGTGATGGACATCTGGTTCAACGAGCCCGACTACCGGGGCTGCATGTTTGTCAACGCCGCGGCAGAGTTTCCGAATCCGAACGACCCCGTCCACCAAGCCGCGGCAGATTATAAGAGAAGGGCGCACGACAACTGGCGAAACCTCGCGATCGCCGGCGGCGCGGACAAAGCCGGAGCCGATACCTTCGCCGACTGCTACGCGGCACTGCTCGAAGGCGCAATGGTGCTCCGCCAGACGCAGGGACGAAACGACGCCGCACGCGCCGTCAGGCCCGCCGTCGAGCAGCTCATTCAGACATTCCTGGGCCAAACCGGCGCGCGACCGGTCTCCAAACTTCGCTCCGCCAACTAGCGACGTTTTGGTCCCGGCAATCGGCACGCAGCCCAAAACTGTGCTAATTTGCCTCCCTTGGAAAACGCCCCGAATCATTCCGCCTCCCCGAACTCCCCCACCTCCCCCACCTCCCCCATCACGTCTCCCCTTCCTGTCACGTCGACGAAAGAGGCCGCCCTCGCCGTCGCGGCAGGTTTTCTCGGCTGGACGCTCGACGCGTTTGATTTCTTTCTGGTCGTGATCGCGCTGCCGCGGATCGCGGAGAGTTTCGACGTTCCGGAATCTCAGATCGCGTTCTCGCTGTTCTTGACGCTGATGTTCCGCCCCGTCGGAGCGCTGATCTTCGGCTTATTGGCAGATCGCTACGGCCGGCGCGTCCCGATGATGGCGAACCTCGTGTTCTTCTCGATCGTAGAGGTCGCCACCGGCTTCGCGCCCGACTTGACGACGTTCCTGATTCTGCGTGCCCTCTTTGGCATCGGCATGGGCGGCGAATGGGGCGTCGGCGCGTCGCTCGTCATGGAGAAAGTCAGCCCGCGCTGGCGCGGCCTGCTCAGCGGCATCCTGCAGGAGGGTTACGCATTCGGTTTCCTTCTCGCGGCCGTCGCGGCGTACTTCATGCTCGATCGCTTCGGCTGGCGCACCATGTTCTTCCTCGGCGGCGCGCCGGCACTGCTCGCGGTCTTTATCCGATTCTTCGTGAAGGAGTCGGAAGTCTGGCACAAGACCAAGGCGCACAACTGGAACCATCTGTTCCGCACCATCGGTTCGCACTGGAAAATCTGGCTTTATCTCACGCTGCTGATGGCGATGATGAACTTCTCGTCGCACGGCACGCAGGACATGTTCCCGACCTTTATGAAGCAGTTCCGCAAGATGGATGTTCCGACGTATTCGCAGGTCGTCATGGTCGGGATGGTCGGCGCGATCGGAGGCGGAGCGCTCTTCGGCTGGGCGTCGGATAAATTCGGCCGGCGTGCCATGATGGTCGCGGCGTTTTGCGGCGCGCTCGTTGTTTTGCCGCTTTGGGCATTCTCGGCTCAACTCGGCACGATCATGGCCGGCGCGTTCCTGATGCAGTTCATGGTGCAGGGCGCGTGGGGCATCATCCCGGCGCACATCAACGAACTCACGCCCGATCGCGTCCGCGGGTTTCTGCCGGGCTTCGCGTATCAATGCGGCAACATGATCGCCGCGAGCATCGGCTGGCTTCAGGCCACGCTTGCCGCGAAATACCAGTACCCGCATGTGATGGCGTGGAGCGCCGGGGCGATCTTCGTCGGCGCGATCATCGTCACCTTGTTGGGGAAGGAGCGGCGAGGGATTGTGTTTGGCGAGACTGATACGCAGGCGGATGCGGCGCTGCTGGAGTAAGGGCAGTAATCGCCACGTTTTATAAACGGAGCACTTTTATTGCAGGTTCTATTATCAGTAAACTTTCTGAGTTCACCCTAAACGCTGCAAGAACATGCCTTTGCGTCAACTCATCGGAGCCCAAGCATGGTGTCGCCGAAGACAACAACCGATCGGCCCCACGCTTGCTTGCCGTACGAGCCCGAACACAGTGACGGGTGCTTGTGCGCCGATCCCGCCCGAATCGCCGGCCCGCTTGCGCTCTACCTGAAGACAAACTGCTCCCGTGCCGCCAGACCAACCCCCGCCATCGTCTTACGCCGAAGTATTCAGGGCAACACCAATCTCGGCGTGGCTCCGAATATTCATCTCATCCGCGATGTGTTCCGCATGAGCGAATGCATCCAGCTCGCTCACGAACGCCGCGATGATGGCCCCGTCTTCTTCGGACGTGTGCACAACAACCGCGAAACCTTCCCAGGTCACGACGACTTTGGCCTGGAGCGTTGTGATGACCGGATGGACCTTGGTGTAGGTTTCGCCTCGGAATAGCGTGGTGTGCGCGAGCTTAGGGAAGCCCGCACTCGATCGGATGAATTCGTCCGTAATCAGAAACGTGCGCCTCCAGAGCGCGACGACGACCCCCGCGACCGCAATCGCACTGGCGATTCCGAGCAGATTCGCAAAGTAATCAGGCTCTGGAACGAATTCGCTCTTTGGAAAGAAGACACCGGCGAGAACCCAGAGCGACACGACTCCGGCAAGCACCCAGCAGAGAATCGCGGGAAACCAGCGGCGATGCGTGACGATCAGCACGCGACCGCGGCGATGGCCGAGCTGGAAGGGGCCGGCGGTGGGAAGAGTGCGGGGGAGGATGGGCATAAGAACCGAGAATACATTCAGACCCCGCAGATTCGCCGCCGTCTCGCAATGCAGACGCACAATGGCAATGCGAAGGCCGCGCTCGCCGCGGCTGGAATCACGGTGATCTTCGCATCAAGCGTGACGGCTGAGGTCAGCGCATTCTTGGAAAGGGCGAAGCCGGTCGCGTTGTAGTAGAAGGTCCCGCCATAAAGGCCGGCCGAGTGGTCGGGATCTGAATAGCTGTTTGCCGTGAGCAGGATTTCTCGAGAGCGAGCCAGCGATCCAAGATTTCCGATTTGCAATGTGCCGGTGTAGAATGTTACTTCCAATTGCTGTGGCCGCGGATCGGGGTTTCCGGCAAAGAGGTTTGACACGAACGATTGCCTCACGTTCGGCGTTCCGAGAATCTGGTTGATGCCATCAAAGCTTTGGGCAAGCGCGAGGGTGCCTATTCCGAAATTGCCGGCAACCTTGAACGATTGGACCGAGTCTCCGACTCCGGCATCACCGAAGTTGGTGATCTTGTGCGACATGGTCAGTCGAAGCGGAATCCACGCGAAGAGTGTGCCGACGGGATCCGCATCCAAGTCTTCATGACCATCGTGATACATCGAAATGCGAAAATCCACGTTCTTCACGCCAGACGCCACATCGATCGTGAGCGCGTTGGTCCACCCAGAACCTGAATTCACCTCGTAGCGCACGCCCCAAACCGCACAGGCCGAGTGCGCAAGCACGGCAAGCGCTGCCACGGAGACGAATCGGGTATTTCTAATCATGGTTTTCATTCAACTTTCTGCAATATGCTCGTATTCACGCCGAATCGCCCCTTCACGGCCCAACAGCTGATCAGTTCGAAATGCGATGCGTCGTATTTGTGCGTATTGAGCGGCGACGAGACAACAGAAGCCGGCCCGCTCATCGCCCAGTAGTCGACTCTGCGACGTATTCATACTAACGAAGCGCAGTCTCTCTGGCCCACATGCCCCAGCTTTATCGGCCTTATCTGGTTCAACGGAGTCTCGCAACTATGCCCCCTATTTCCGCACAATGCCAGACTAGGTATCGATTCGGCTTTGAAGTTCAGCAGATTCCGCTGGGTCGAACATGCCACGCGGACACCGGCCGTGCAAGCGTGTGAAATGCTGCATCCGATTTGGCAGCTTACGGCCTTGTCGATGACGCGAATTTCCTGATCTTTGTGACGGCGTACAACGCGCTTGTTTGCGTGTAGTCAGTCGAACCAAACAAATTCATACTGCTGGCCGGTCTCGGCTATGGGATCGAAGCCTTGCTCGGTCGACCACAGTGAGCACCGCGCGAGAAGCCTGGCGCGTGCGTCGCGACTTTCTTGGCTAGTGGCAGGAAGGGCCACGACAAACTGATCGGTCGTGGCCAAATTGGAAGCCTTGTGGATATCCATGACCGTGACGCATTCAGCCCCGTCGGCGTAGAGAACCTCAATCATCGCACGTGATTCTTCGGTTGTTTGGCAGTTGCCGATAGTGCGTGATTGACTGGACGTCGCGCCTGAGAGCCAAATGCGGGCCTCGATCGCATCCGGTGCCGCGAGCGCTTCTTTGCAGTGGGCGTCGGTTTCCCGCGATGCTTGATCTGAATTTCGGTGGGCTTGCTGCTCGCAATCTTCTTGGCGCGCTTGGCGACATCGGCGGGATTGTCCGACTTGGGCTGCTTCTGTTTGAATGCCGCGATTCTTGCCGCCAGTTCCGGTGACGCGATCGGATCGGTGGGCTTCGCCTTGCCGCTTGCGAGGTCTTTGCCGCGCTGCTCCAGGGCCATCACGCTGTCGAACAGGAGCTTGTGCTGCTTGCGATTCATGATGTAGTAGTCGGTGCGCAGCAGCTTCCCCTCCGCGCCAAAAACTTGCGCGGCACCGAAGAGCATGCCGTTGCGACACGGCGCCTCGGTACGCGTGCCGTCTTGCGGGTTGTAGATTTTTCGGATTCCCGTGCCCCGCGACATCACGTACGAATCGATGAGCTTGCCGCCTTCATCCCAGAAGTGAGCGGTTCCGTCTTCAACGTCGTGAATGTACGTTGATTCAAAGGCGAGGACGCCGTTGTCATGCCAGCGACGAAGTGGGCCATTCATTTTTCCCGCATCGAATAGGGCTTCGAAAATGAGCTGGCCCTTGTCGTCCCAGCGGCGACTGGGACCGTGGCGTTGCCCGTTGACGAGAACATCCTCCGCGCTCAACTTGCCGTTGGCATGGAACTCTCTTTGGTGGACCCGTCGGGCATGATCAACGACAGATTACCGATCTTTGCCGGCGACGCCGAGTACTTTCTGCCCCACGCAAGCCCGCTCTCCAATTCCGCGATGGCGCGATGGCGCGCTCCCCATTGCGCGACGCTACGGACAAACCAACTCGTTGTACGCCCCAATAAATCGAACAAAATCCCCATCATCCACCCCGCCATCCCCGTTGAGATCAGCCGGGCAATTCGCGGGCAAACCGGGGCAAACGAGAGCGTCGTACGCATTGACGAAAATCTGAAAATCCGCATCGTCGACGAGGCCGTCGCAATTCAGATCAGCGCCGCAGAAGCTGAGCGTGACGGTGTCGGTCGCCAAACTCGTGCAGGTCAGAAGGCGGCAGCGGATGTTGACGGCGGGTGTTCCCGAGCAGCCGGTGACCAAGACGCGCGCGGTCGGCGCTCGGAGCGGCACGTCGGATCGGATTGTCCCGCCGCAGGAAAGAGGCTGGCGATTCCCGTTGAACGCGCGCCACGTGCCCGGCGTGTATTCATATTCCCAAACCAGCGATGGACTCGCGGCGTAGAACGCCGTCGTGAACGTCGCCCATTGGCCGGGGCAGGCCGAAGCGGAAGCCGGCTGACTGCTGATCGGTCCCGAAATCGTCGCGGTGACGTTGGTTGCGTCGTACTGGTCGTTGATGTTTGGATCGACGACGAAATCAATTCGGTCGCCCGCACCGACGCACCAGTCGGCCGCGAACGTGTGCTGCTCCAGGTCGTTCGAGGCGAGGAAGAGGTTTATCGCTGTGGCGGAGTTGACGAAGATGTGGAAGACCGATCCATCGCCGCCGGTAGTCACCTGCTTGCCGACGCGACCTGAGAGATGGACGTACCCCAAAAAGCCGGGCGGCGCGACCCAGCGCCGGATGACCCAGTTTTCTTCACCGAGTCTGCCCCCGGTGCTGACCTTGGCGTTGGGGTGCTGACCGTCCTTCCAGATCGAAGTCCAATACGAGACGCCCCCACCTTCGGCGCGATGCCAGACGTCGCCCGTGAAAAGCGTCATCTGCTGAAAGGCGCCGAGCGTGCCGTTCGTGTAGGTCGAAAAGCCGTAGTACCAGTTGTGGTTTCCCTGAATGCCGGAGTAATCGGCGACCGAATCGGCGATGATCTGGGCGCGGGCGAGCGGGCAGACCACAAATGCGACGTAGAGCAGGGCGCGGCGGAGCATCGCAAAGGTTCCTTTTCAAGGCAGGCGGCCACTCTTTAAAGAGCGTAATCGGCGTTGGAGTTCCTCAAGACGAGGCGGAATACGTCATTGAGAAGATGAAGGGACGGTGGCCAAGGATCGCCTTTCAACGGAAAAACACCCTTCAGGCGGCCTTGAGCCGTCCCCTTGACACATCCCCGATACTGGGGAATGCAAGCAAAACACCGTCTCGCCTCGTTCTCGCTCACACTATTTGCAGCCGCCGCGTTCGGCGGACTTTCTCAAATCAACATCCCGTTCCCGGGCGGATTTGGCCAGGCCGCGGCGTTCAGCAACACGAATGGAAGTCTTGCTGCCGGCAGCGATTTGCAAACGATGTTGGGCTCTCCAAAGTCCTTTCAGGAAGCGGCGTTCGCGCCGAGTGCGACCACCTCGGTGGTGGCAAACTACAGCGTCGGCCAGATTGCCAACTCGATGTCGGGGACATTTGGGTATGGATATTTGAGCGCAACCGGGTCGAACGCCTTTCCGGACGACGCTTTCTTTTCGGCCGCAGCCGTCAATGGGGGATGGAAAGAAACGTTTACGGTCACGCACCCGGCGCTGTCAGGACAGAGCGGGTATTTGGTGTTTCGCGTGCGCGGCAAAGGAAGCATCACCGCGAACGGGCTGACCGGTTCGGGTAACTTGGTCACAAGTCCTTACAAGAACGATCAAGCCATCCCGCAGAATCAGTATTTCGACATCGGCGGATCGGATGTAATCGGTTCGACGGACCAATACGCGCGCTGGGGGCACGCCTCGTTCGGCGCGGCGACCAGCCGCAACTTTGACGGCGTGGCGACGATGTCGGTGCCCTTGACGTTTGGTACGCAGTTCACACTAGGCGTGTACGCGATCGTGATCGCAGGGCAGCGCAGCTCGGGAGGGAATGGCGGCAATAGCATCGGGACGATCCATGCGGAATTCACATGGGGCGGATTGGTGGGCGTGTTCAACGACGCCGGCCAAGTGAGCGGCGCAACCGTGATTTCGGGAAGCGGAAAAGACTGGGGCCTTTCCGCGGCACCGTGTCCCGCGGACTTCAACGGCGATGGGCTTGTTGATGATTCGGATTTCACCGCGTTTGTCGCCGGGTACAACATTCTGGATTGCGCAGATCCGGCCATGCAGGCGGGCTGTCCGGCGGATGTTAACGGAGACGGCTTTGTCGACGACGCGGACTTTGTCCTGTTTGTCGTCGCATACAACGCACTGCTGTGTGGGTAATGTTGCTGCGTGTGTTGCTCGGGCGGGTTGAACAAATATCACCGCGCGCTCACTCGTGCGTCGGGCTCGAAGAGACACTCGACTGAGACATTCGAGTTCCAAAACGAAAACACCCCGCCTTGTGAGCGGGGTGTATCGCCGAGTAACCTCGGAAATGCAAAGAACAGTTGGGGGTCGCAAGGGCTTGGCTTTTGACCAGGCCCGACTACGTCCGGTGAAGGACGCAGGCGAGAGATGTGTTGACATCCAGACTGAGATCGCTCTCGGAGGCTCTATCCAAGGCATAGCCCTGAGATAGAGACACTCATCTGGTCTAAGGAAATCCCTTAGAAAGGAGGTGATCCAGCCGCAGGTTCTCCTACGGCTACCTTGTTACGACTTCGTCCCAGTCGCCAGCATCGCCGTAGACACCCTTGAAACAGGGCGGCTTCGGGCGCTTCTGGCTCCCATGACGTGACGGGCGGTGTGTACAAAGCTCAGGAACATATTCACCGGAGCGTAGCTGATCTCCGATTACTAGCGATTCCGACTTCATGCAGGCGAATTGCAGCCTGCAATCCGAACTGGGGCGCATTTTTTGCGATTTGCTCCGCCTCGCGGCCTCGCGTCGCTTTGTATGCGCCATTGTAGCACGTTTGCAACCCTGGATGTAAGGGCCATGAGGACTTGACGTCATCCCCACCTTCCTCCGGTTTGACACCGGCAGTCTCGTTAGAGTACTCAGCATTACCTGTGAGCAACTAACGACAGGGGTTGCGCTCGTTAAGGGACTTAACCCGACACTTCACAGCACGAGCTGACGACAGCCATGCAGCACCTGTGCTTGTTCCACCCAAAGGGCGTGGCCTCTCTTTCAAGAGGTTAATCCAAGCATGTCAAACCCAGGTAAGGTTCTTCGCGTTGCCTCGAATTAAGCAACATGCTCCACCGCTTGTGTGAGCTCCCGTCAATTCCTTTGAGTTTTAATCTTGCGACCGTACTCCCCAGGCGGCGCACTTATCGTTTTTACTACGACCGATACGGCGTCAAAACCGCACCGGTCCAGTGCGCATCGTTTACAGCGTGGACTACCAGGGTATCTAATCCTGTTTGCTCCCCACGCTTTCGTGCCTCAGTGTCAGGACAAGCCCAGCTGACCGTCTTCACCATCGGCGTTCCAGTAGATATCTACGCATTTCACCGCTCCACCTACTGTTCCGTCAGCCCCTACTTGCCTCAAGTCCATCAGTATGCCCTGCTGTTCCACGGTTGAGCCGTGGGATTTCACAAAGCACTTGATGGACAACCTACGCACCCTTTAAGCCCAGTGATTCCGACTAATGCTTGTGGCCTCTGTATTACCGCGACTGCTGGCACAGAGTTAGTCGCCACTTCCTCTGGGGGCAATCATTGTTTCTGCCCCCTGACAGCGGTTTACATACCAGAGATACTTCATCCCGCACGCGGCATTGCTCCGTCAGGCTTGCGCCCATTGCGGAAGATTCGTTACTGCAGCCTCCCGTAGGAGTCCGGACAGTGTCTCAGTTCCGATGTTGCGGGCCGTGCTCTCACACCCGCTACCCGTCTAAGGCTTGGTGGGCTTTTACCCCGCCAACTACCTGATAGGACGATCGCTGCTCCCAAGGCGCCAAAACTTTGGTCCGAAGACATCATGGAGTATTACCGAGAATTTCTTCCCGCTATCCTCCACCTCGGGGTACATTCGATCGTATTACTAACCCTTTCGCCACTCACCCTTGCGGGTTCGTTCGACTTGCATGTTTTAGCCATGCCGCCAGCATTCAATCTGAGCCAGGATCAAACTCTTCACTTGATTTTCTTTTATCCAGCCAGCCCCTTGCGAGACTGACCAGAGAATTTCAAAGAAGGGCGTTTGAACCAGTACCCCTATCCGGATCTTGCGACCCGACTAGAGGCGGTCTTCGCCACGGCCATCTTGCGATGTCCGTGACACGCTGGAGATCATCCAGCGTTTCTTTTCAAACTCGTGAATCGATAGGTTTTCACCTTCTCTTTTCAACCACTACGAGAATGAACGCCAAACTGTGAATTTTGGCGGGCTTACCCGTACCAGCGTGTGTCACGCTGATCGGGCGATTGTTCGACACGAACAGGCTCAAGCCAGAGCCATCCCGGAGTGATCCGGTCGTTCGTGCCGCACATTCTCGCGCGGTCCCCAACTGTTCAATTGTCAGAGATATCCGCCCGTCGCCTTCGCGTCGGGAGGGCCTGTCGATTTCTCGGCAGGGGGAGAGTTTAAGCAGCGACCCCGCCGGGTCAAGCTCAAGGGACAATCTCTCGCGCGAAATTGCTGCAAAATCCAACGGTGCAAGGACTTGCGCGAACCGCGTCTTTCGGAGGCTAGGCCGTTTCCCGGTCGGTTGTGAGCGGGGCAACCCCAATAGTGGCGGCCCAGATCTGGGTCTTCGTGTCGGTTCGGGACTGGTTTGGGGTAGCCACCCTCATTTTCAGGGCCGCACGAAGGGTTCGGCAGGCTTCAGACATCGTGGCCCCCGTTGTCCGCACATCGTCGATCACGACGAGAACGGCGTCCGGCGGCACATTGAGAACCGCGCGGCGGCAGAAAAACGCTCCCGAGACATTGTTTCGGCGTTCGCTGATCGGGAGCGTGATCTGACTCGGCCGATGGCGACGCGCGAGGAGTTTTTGAATCGGGATATTGGAGGTGCGGCGAGCGCCTCGCGTGAGGACGAGTGAGTGGTCGATGCCGCGGGAGAGCCGACGCCACGGAGTCATCGGCATCGGAACGAGGACGACTCGGCGAGGGTCGAGCTCGCGAAGCCTTAGTTCACTGCGGATTTGTTCCCCGAGAACGCGGCCAATGCTCTCTCCGATGGAGCGGAGGCGCGAGAACTTCAACTCGCGAATCGAGCGTGCGAGCACACCTTCGTATGAGCCGAGCCGGATGAAGCGATCCCACGCCGGACGCTTGTCGCGGCAGCGCACGCAAATTGCGGGGTCCGTGAGTGTGTCGAGTTCGAATGGGCGGCAGGTTGTGCCACAACGGGGGCAGTAGTTGCCGGGTTCGTCCGGGTTCCAACTCGCGGCGCGGATGTGCCAGGGTGCGGAAGTGCGGCCGAGGAAGTGGAGTTCGAAGGCTTCGAGGAAGCGGGTCATGCCGCGCGGGGAGCATGGTGTGGGAGTGTCGACCTCGAAATCGCCGGTGAGTTCATCGGCAGGCTCGTCGGTGAGGACGTCGAGGTCAAGATCGTCGCCGGCGTGGGTGAGAAGATGGACCGCGCCGTCGGTGAGTTTGGCGGCGGGGGCGGCGAGTTCGTCTTGAGAGAGCGGTTGAGGGGGCCAGGGGAATTTGGGCGGTTTGGGAGGCATAAAGACATTCACTACAGAGGCACAGAGAATACAAGAAAGCATTGGAGCAAAGACAATCAGGGCAAGAGAGAGCAAAAGCGAAATGCCTTCAGCAATTCCGCCGCTTCTCTGTACCTCTGTGTCTTTGTGGTGAACTGGCTTTTCTTACTTCGTCAGTCGCTCGCGGATCAGCGTGGCGCGGCCGATGCGACGGTGTTCCTGGTCCATTTCTTTGCCGAGCACCTTTTGAAGGTGCGCGGGTTGGACGAGGAGAAAGAGCATGTTGACGGATTGGACCGTCAAGTCGGGGATGAGGCCCAAGACCACGCCGAGGCGGACGAGACTGAGCAGCTGCATCGATTCGTCGGCGGCGATGAGGCGGGCGTTGGTCAGCGTTCCAAGGGCGCGGAAGACCTGATCTTCCAGTGCGGAGCGGCGCTTGGAAAGCAGCGTGTTGCGGGCGTGGCGTTCGTACTCGATCACTTCCGGGATGATCGAATCCTGCAAGTCGGCGAGGACGGCGCCTTCGGGTTTGCCGAGAGTTGTTTGGTTTGAGATCTGATAGAGATCGCCGACGGCGTCGCTGCCTTCGCCGTAAAAACCGCGCACGGCCAGGTTCATATCAGTCGCGGCACGTTTTACCTTTTCGATCTCGCCGGTGACCTTGAGCGCGGGGAGATGGAGCATCACGCTCATGCGCATGCCCGTGCCGACATTGGTCGGACACGCAGTCAAATAGCCGAGTTTTTTGCTGAAGGCGTAGTCAAGACCGGCTTCGAGCTTGTCATCGATCGCGCTCGCCTCGTGCCAGCATTCGGCGAGCGAAAGGCCCGCGCGGAGCATCTGCATCCGCACATGGTCTTCTTCGTTGACCATAATCGAGAGACGCTCATCGGGGATCGAAACCGCCACGGCGCGGGGCTCTTCCGCGGCAGGCGTTGCAACTCCGCCGCTCGTCGCGGGCTTGCCCTTGGCGTGCTGCTTGGAAATCAGGTGGCGTTCAACGAGCAAATTGCGTTCGATCGCGGGGGACTCGTGCAAGTCGACCCACATGATGCGATCGCAGACGTTTGCCGCGAGGATCCAATCGCGGCAGGCTTGCAGCGCTCGCTCGCGATCTTCCTTCCCGGCGCGATGAACAAACGTGTGACCGGCGAGGTTGCGGGCCAGCCGCACGCGCGAGGAGAGAACCACATCGCTCGCGTCACCGCCATTTGTGAGCCACTCGGCGGTCGCGACGCCGCCAATACCAGAGCCACCATTGCCCGCTCCGGCACCCCCACTTCCTCCATTGGTCGGGCCCCCTTTGCCACCGTTGCCGGTGTCATCGGGCTCGTTTGGCTTGGAGGGCTTTTTGCCTTTGGGGTTTTCGCCGCGCTGGGTCATGGCTGGTGCTGATGGTCAGTGAGCTTTGGACGTGCCCGCGGATTGCGTGAGCCGCTGGAGCTGATCGCGGAGTTTGGCGGCGAGCTCGTATTGCTCGGATTTCACGGCGTCCTCGAGCTGGCGGCGGATGACGCGCTCACGCTCGAGTTGTTCGCGCTTTGCGGCGAGGAGACGCGCGCCCTCGAGTTCGGATTTCGCGGCGCCGGTTTCGGCGAGGCGCTCCGGTACCTTGCCGATGTGCTGCGCGGCACCTTCGTGGGCGCGTTCGAGCAATGGAAGCAGCAGCGATTCAAAGGTGACGTAGCAGTCGGGGCAGCCCAGCAACCCGGCTTGGCGGAATTGCTCGAAAGTGAACCCGCAATTGGAACAAGCGGGCGTCTTTGCCTTGGTCGCCTTGGGTCGCGGCTTTTCGCCGGTGACCTGCGGCAGCACGAAGTTCGTGAGCAGGTCGTTCAGCGTGGGGCCGGGACCCGCCAAACCCTGCTTGGCGGCGCAGGCCTCGCAGCAATGTACCTCGACCCACGCGCCGTCGCGGAGGATGGTGTCGTGGACGGTGGCTTCCTTGTCGCAGTTGTCGCATTTCATGGGGAAAGCAGTTCACCACAGAGACACAGAGGCACGGAGAAGAAAACCAAGGAAGGAAAACGGGCAAGGCAGATGTCAGAGGCTTTGTAAAGCGTACCCCCTGTGTCTACAAAAGTTTCCCGAAGCGAAGTACTCGAATACGGAGGCAAAAACAAACAAGGCTCCGTCGCGGAGCCTTGAAGTTGAGTTCGGAATGCGGATTATTGAGCCGCAGCAGCCTTCTGCTGGCGGGTGTAACCGTACTTGCGCTTGAGGGCCTTGGTGACCATGCCGGTGCGGATGGCCTTGGTCGAGGCGACGACGCGGACGTTCTGACCGTCGATCACGGCGACGATGTCCTGAAGATTCGGCTTAAAAGTGCGACGGGTGATGCCGGTCGGCTTCAAACCGAAGCCGCCCTTGGCGACGGCCTGGCCGCGCCAAGCCCGCTTCATGCCCTTGCTGATCTTCTTGCCGGTGAAATCGCACTGCCTGGCCATGGGAAATACCTCGAAAAGAGCCCGCGTTTCGTGCCAAAGGGCAGAAAGTGGGGTCGTGATACTAGGCACTGCCCGGGCGGAAATCCGCCGCCCCAGAAGCCCTATCGCATCAGGTTTTCGCGGCTGAGCATTACTTCCAAGGTTTGAGCGACCAGATCGGTGTCGCGGCGAGAGAGGCTGTTGTAGAACGGGATGGCGATCGTGCGATGGCTGACGCTTTCGGCGATCGGGAACATGCCGGGCTCGAAGCCGAACTGCTCGCGGTAGAAGGGCTGGAGGTGGATACAGGGGAAGTAGTCGCCGGCCCCCACTTCGTGATTGCGGAGGCCCTTGATGATGCGGTCGCGCTCGACGGCGGTGTAGGTGGTGCTGAGCCGCACAACGAAGATGAACCAGCTCATCACGCTTTGGGCGTCGATGGTGGGCAGGGTCAGGTGCTTGTTGCCGGCGAGGCGCTCGATGTAGTACTCGGCGACCTGCGTGCGCTTGGCGAGGATCTCATCAAGGCGGCGGATCTGAGCAAGGCCGAGGGCGGCGTTGATCTCGCTCATGCGGTAGTTGTAACCGAGACGCTCGTGCTTGAGCCACGAGCCGGACGCGCCGCCCATGGTGTGGCCAAGCGGGCGGCCCTGATTGCGCATCGAGCGGCAGAGTTCGGCAACGCGGAGATCGTCGGTCACGATCATGCCGCCTTCGCCGGTGGTGATCTGCTTGTTGGGGTAGAAGCCGAAGACGCCGACCCTGCCGAACGTGCCGGCCTTGCGACCTTTGTGTACGGCGCCGAGGGCTTCGCACGAATCTTCGATGAGCGGGATCTCGTACTTCGCGGCGAGAAGCGCGTACTGATCCATGTATGCGGGGTTGCCAAAGGTCTCGACGGCGAGAATGGCCTTGGTGCGCTGCGTGATCTTTTTCTCGATCTGCGCCGGGTCCATGTTCAGCGTCTTGGGACAGATATCGACGAAGACTGGTGTCGCGCCGACGAAGAGAATGGCGTTACTCGAAGCGACGAAGCTGAACGGCGTCGTGATGACTTCATCGCCGGGGCCGATGTTGAGAGCCTTCATCACGAGGTGAAGGCCGCTGGTGCCGCTGTTGATGGCGACGGCGTGGCGGGTTCCGACTTTGGCAGCGAGTTCATGCTCGAACTGCTCGACCATGGGGCCGATCGACAGGCGGCCGGAGCGGAGCGCCTGGAGAACGAGATCCTCTTCCATCTGCGTGATGTCGGGGCGGGAGAGGGGAATCTCGGCGTGGGCGTGGGACATGCCGAATTATCGGCACGATGGGATCACCAGCGCAGGAATTACGATAATGCATCGTTGCTCGTCATGGACACAGCAACTGGTCGTACTGAGCTGCAAATATCACGAAATCGCTATCCTCAACATTCCCGTCAAGATTAAGATCGGCTGGACAACCGATTGGCATCGCGACGTCGGAACAAAGAAGCAGGTTGTAGGCTGCGGCGAAAATCACGAAGTCGTCATCATCCACTACGTGATCGGCGTTGAAGTCTGCTGTACACGGAAGCAATGGCTCGCAATCGTCGATTACCCCGTTTCCGTTCTGGTCATACATCAAGCCGGTGACGGGGCTGATGTCGGACAATTGTTCGTTGTCAGGCGTGCCGTCGTCGTTGCAGTCCTTCTTCACCTCAAACCAGTAGGTAAACGAAGGCACTTCGGGCGTTCCAGGTACATCGCAGAGGAGACGGGAGCCGGCTGAACCGCCCGTTCCGGTCGCTTGACGAACTGCGTAGATTCCTGGGGGGTAGTGACCATCCGGCTTGCCCGTGATATCGATGACGCGGCTGATTGTCGAGTTCGTACCGAGGCCTTTGACTGTCACTACAAAATTGCCTGTCAAGTCATAGAAGTGACCGGAAGGTGGATTCTGGGCAATTCCGATATTGAAGGGCGCACGCGTTGAATCGGATGAAACAACCGGGCCGTAGAACGCGAGTTTGATATGTTGTGGCGTTCCAACTTTTGTGCCACGAAGGTCACTATCCAATACAACGTTGAGCGGGCCGGACGCGGGCGTGACGGACAAAGGCGCGCAATCGGCTTCATAGATTCTAAAAGGGACAAGGCCAACGGCACCGTCGCCAAAAAACGATGACGCGGACGAATACGTGCCGTCCGATCCGTGGGTGATCGTGGTAGTCCCTACTTTCACGTCCCCTGTCCAAGAGCCCGGCACGCTTTTGTTGTTGATGATGACCTGGCCTTGGAGGCCAGCGGCGATCGTCTGCAGTATTGCGCCAGATCGCAACGTTCTACCCACGATGACCGAAGGCGAACCGTCAGATGCATTGCCAGCGAGAAGTCCAACAGTTGCGCCAGAGCGGTCGCCAAGTTTGATGGTCGCGGACAAATCTCCGTCGCAGGAGATTAGCGCGTTCAACCCACTGGTCGGAGCGATTGTGTCCGCGAGAATTTTGCCGTGAATACCGGCAACATCTTCTTGACCGGAGGTGTTGGTGCGTGTGCCCGTGGCGATGATTTGTGTGACCCGGCGATCTGCCGACGTATCTTGAACGACCGTCGTGTCAGCCACGGCATAAACAGTATCGCCGGAAATCGAATCAATAGTTGCAGCCTCAACCAAGAAAGCGAATGTACTCTGGCCCACTTCCAGGGACAAACTATGGCCCTGAGTATATGTCGGGTCTCGCGGCGCAGTAGTGCCAAGCCCGATGACTCCGCCGGCCGAGATTGCACCGATGTGGGTTTCGCGCATGTGGGCGCGTGAGCCTCCGCTGAGGTATTCGCTCACATTGTCCTGGGGACCACCGTAGACGCGACCGGTGAGGGTTCCTGCGATGGAAACGACCTCGACATCCAAATCCAAATCGTCGTCGGTGTACCCCTTTTTCCAAGAACGAACATCGATGACGGCGTTGCCGGCGTGCGTGCTGTCTGAAACGGTTGATATGTTGGCCACTCGCGATACGTTGATGGTGCATTTCGCTTGCCATAAATTGGCACCGCTGGAATCCTTCGCGTAGTCTGGGCCGGAAATTTCTAGGACGTTACTTACATCAAGTTCGGTCGGGCACCAACTGCCGGTATTGTCGTTGAGTCCGAAGATCTCGCCAATGTTCGCAAATCGAATTCCTGTTGGACTTTCCGTGATCACAAGACGAACCTTCGGGACTTGATCCGCCGGTGGGCCTCGCGATTTGAAACGTAATCTTTCCAATTTCATCGCCGGCGCGTGAAGGTGTAATTACGAACTTGGGGACATCATCTGTGGACGTCGGAGCGGCTCTAGCATTTGAAAAGCTGATGTTCCACCGGCGGCGAGTTCCGTACTCGACGGCGACAGGATCGTCCCAAGCATTCGTCTTCCCCGTGTCTATTCGAGCCATCGAATGCGGCGTTATCAAGGGAGGATCGGTTTGATCTACTATCGCTTGCGCGTGATTCGCGACGAGCGACGCGACAATCATTGACGCGATCAATCTGTAAATAATCACTTAGCCCTCCTGCGGAAGCAAAGTGCAAGCACAACGAGAACCGGCGCTCCGCCAACTGAAGGCACATCTGTTGCCAGTCGAATTCCGTAGAGGTTGAAATCGGGAAGCGCGGAGGAACCGATCCAGTCCACAGAATCGAGGAAAATCGTGGTGTCGCCGGCTCCGGTTCCGTAGTACGTCCGCTGGCCCAGAGAGTTGGCGCGCTCTGTCCATTCGGCGACACTTCCGGAGGTGTCGAGAAGGCCCCATGGCGCAGAAACGGCGGGATACGAGCCGACGGGCAGATTCTTTGCATTGCTTATCTCTGCGCTCGTTTCACCCCCGTTTGAAGGCAGGCCAGGATTGAGGAAGGTGTCTCTGCCGCCCGGACGAAGCCAATAGCCCCCCCTGTCCCGGCCCGTTGCGGTTCGGGTCCCAGTACGCCGCCTTGATCCATTCGTCGAGGCTCGGAATCCAGAACTTGGCCCCGGGCGAGTGCACGATTTGATCGGTGAAGACGTTGCCGACCTTGCCGAAGGTGGAGACGTCATATGCCCCGGACTGAAACGCCGCAAGATCGGTTCGCTTGTCGTTGCAGAGCCAATTGCAATACATGGCGGCGTAACGCCAGCCCACTTCGGCTGCGTAGTGCTCGTTGCCAAGGAGCAGGCCATAGCCAGAGGGCTTGGAAAAATCGATCCCGATGCCACGCCGGCCTAGAAATGTTGATCCGGCCAACGTGGGAGAGACATACTTGCCGTAGGCGTCCACAAATTCGTACCACTGCCCAATAGAGATCTCGGTTTTGCTCAGGGCGTAGGTGTAGTTCACGCTGCCGCGCTGGCCGTTGAAGGGCGTCTCAGCGCTGTTCGTGGCACGATTGCCGGAATCGCCGATGACGCAAAAATCGATGCCATACTTGTTTATGAACTGAGGAGAGGCGAACGCCTCCGTACCAATCGTGATTGCAAAAACGGCCAAGGGGAAGAGATAGGGTGTGCGCATGTTGAGGAAGTGTACATGAGCCGCTGGCTTCCGCCAGTGAGCCGCCGAACAACTGCACAAAACTCCGCATTCGCCGCACATTCAGCTGCCGTCGGAAAGGCGAATGACTTCCTGCTCGATGCTTTCGCAGAGTTCGGCGAGAGTCAAGGTGGCGAGGTCGGGGCCGATCTCGACTTTCATCTCTGCCAGAAGGCGGGCGCGGCCGGGGTCGCCGGAGTTTGCCACGAGAGCAACGGCGGCAACTGGGGAGATGCCGACGCGATCCTTGAGTTGCATCAGGAGGCGGTTGTGCGCGGTGATCACGGAGGAGTGATTCGGGCGGTTCATGGCGCGGGCGATCTCGGGGAAGCTGAGCGTGGTCAGGCGACGCGCGAGATGGACGATGATCGCGCGAGCCAAGACCACACGCGGGTGACGGCCCTTCCCGGCCATGTCAGAGAGTTCAACGCGGAGGCGGCGTGCGGTCTCGCCCTGAATCGCGGTGATGGGGATCGGACGACGCGGGCGGAGCGAGACACCGAACGCGGGCTGTGAACTTGAACGCGTACCCGACACGTCGAGAGCGCGACGGACCGCGGCGGCGTCGAGACGACCGGTCGTTGCGAGTTCGGGCATGAGACGCGAGACAGCAAGCAATTGCATGAAGAGGCCTTCGAGTTCGCGGACGGATTTCCAATTGGCGCTGGCAACGGCGCGGGCGCCGGTCTCATCGAGGCCGAGACCCTTGCGAACCGCGAACTTTGTTGCGAGTTCAAGGCGGAGCGCGGGATCGGGCTCTTCGATTCGAAGCACGGCCCCCGACATGAATCGGGACGCGAGTGCGCTCGAGAGCTTGCGGATATCGCGCGGATGCTCATCAGACGCGAGCACGATGCGAGCGCGATCGAGGCCGACCGCGTCGAGCGTGTGGAGCAGCTCGGTCTGGGTTGCTTCCTTGTTGGCGAGGAAGTGAATGTCGTCGATGCAGAGCAGGGCGAGGCGGCGGTTGGTGCGTCGGAATCCCTCGATCGCGCCGGCGCGGAGCGAGGTGATGAATTCGTTGGTGAAGGCCTCGGCGCTGATGCAGCGCACTTTCGCGCCCGGGTGCTTCTCCTGAAAGCGAGAAGCGATGCCGTGAAGTAGATGAGTCTTGCCCATGCCGCAAACGGAGTGAATGAAGAGCGGGCTGAGCGAAGCGACCTGCTCGTCTTCGGCGAGGCGGACTGCCGCGGCGTGCGCGAGGCGGTTGGAGACGCCGACGATGAAGTCGTCGAGACGGTGACGCGAGGGCTGCGATGCGGGCGCGACGCGCGGACGAGCGACCTGGTTCGACGTCTGTTGGATCGGTTCGCGTGCCTCAATAGGCACTGGGGCAGCGACGGCGTTGCCGGCAATACGAAATCGCAATTCGGTCTTGCGCCCATCGAGCAGCGTCTGGCTCGTGACGCGGCAGAGATCGCCACCGATGCGGCGCGAGATGAGGTCGGCGACGAATGAGGACGGCGCGACGACTTCGAGAACATCGCCCTTGAGGCGGACATCGCTCGCCTGACAAAGATATCGCTCGGCACGCTCGCTGGAGCCTTCACGGGCGAAGGCGGCGATCAGACGGGGCGTGATAGTGGTGTTTGAGCCATCGGTTATTCCTTCGCTTGCATCCTGCCGTCGATCCACTGCACTGCTGAGGCTCTTTGTCGCCACGAGAATTCCGCTCTCTCGCCCACGCTGGACGACACGAAAAGGCGGACCGGAGCTCTGAACTGTCCATGGCGTGCGGCGAGGTCCGTCCGTGACCGTCCTGGTCCTTGCCGCGTGCCTGTTCAGAGCGTCCGATCTGCCACTTAAACCTGACTGCCGTCCATGCCCACCTCAAGAAAATGCAGAGCGATGAGATGCCCGAGCCCGGAATCGGGCGTCGAAACACGTATCGCGTTGCAGGGCAGCGTGCGCCACTGGCGCCGGCTGATCCCGGAAATTCTCGAGTCGGTCGAGTCCGTGACCGTAGAGAGAAATCTAGTGGCGATCGGCTCGTTGAACAACCGTGGCATGCGCACTTCTCGCGGGAGCGGATGCGCAGCGGACGGAAAAAGCAGGGCTTAGCGAGATCTAAAAATACTTCTCCACGCACGCATGTCGGATGCGGACAGTCTGTGGACAACATCTGTCGATTGCTCGCAACAAACCATCGGGCAACCGTTTGCGCGCAAAGCGGCGATGCGCGACTCGAAGAAATTCCCAAATTTTCCAAGGGTCGCGGCGCTGCGAGCGCGGATCAGCTCGCGGAGATACCGCTCACAGATCGAACAAACGCCCGACGACGACCAAGAGCGCCGAAGCCGAAGCGCTCGTACATCCGCAGCGCGGGCTCATTGCGGCAGTCGACGGCGCAGGTGATCGCATCGATTCGGGGCTCGGCGGCTTTTTGCAGCGCGAGCTCCATGAGCTTCGCGCCGATGCCTTTACCCCGGACGGATTTGGCAAGGCCGACGTAGACGAGTTCGAGCGCTCGCTGATCGAGCACTCGACTGAGCAGCATGCAACCCGCGGGAATTTCAGCGTTTGACGCATCGCGCACGAAAACGATGAACCAGAGCGTGGGATCAAAAACGCCGGTTGCGTAGTGGCTGGCGAGGATGTCGGCGGTGGCGCGCATGCCGCAGAGTTCGGGGCAATCCTTCGTGTCGACGTACGACTCATCGAGCACGCGGAGCAGAAGCGGATCGCGTTCTGCCTGAGGCAGCGATGCGATCGGTTCGACGCGTACTCCGGCGGGCCATTCGATTTTTCGCGTGATGGGCTTGTGCTCGGCGGGCGAGAGCGAGCGACGCCGATATTCGAGATCGCCGACGCAGACAAAGCCCGCTCCGCGAAACGCGGACTCGGCCCACGCGTCGCTCGGGTCGGGGAGTGCCTGGAGGACGCGGACGTGATCGCCGGGACCTTGCCCAAAGTGCGAGGTCACGGCATTCAGCAGCGCGATTCGTTCGTCTCGCGCGGCCTCAAGAACGTGGATGGGCGCGCCCGCTCCATCGCTACTCGGTATTGGTTCTGAGATGAAGATCATCGCGGTGCGACCGGATCCGGGAACGGCGAGACACGCCTGACGCACCGATGTCGGGCGTTTACCAACCTCCGAAGTCGCGATGCTCGCCCAGATGCACGAGAGATCGATGCCGTGTTCGGGTGCGCTTGCAATCAGTCGCTTCGCGGCAGAGACCCGATCCTTGAGCGTTTGGCTCACGAGGCGCTGTGCCGCGGCAAGAAGCAATTCCTCGCCAACCCGGACGATGGAAAAACCCGGGGGCGGGCCTTGTTTGGCGGGCGGATTGGGGGCTGAGCGGGTCATCGCGATCGGTCGGATTCTGGCGAGCTGCAAATCGAACGAAGCAAATGGGAAGCCAATTGGGAAGCCAAATGGGAAGTTTGACGGATGCCTTGCCGCAAGTAGACTAGCCTCCCCGCCCCGTTCCCTTGGGTGGCACCGCTCTCCAGAGCCGTGGCGTCTGGTTCACTGGTCTGGAGACCAGTGCCACCAAAGGCAAAGCCAAGTCGAGGGAACGATTCACCCGGTTGCCGCGAACAGACGCGGGAACGAGAATGCTCGCCAAAACGAGGCAAAGATCAGCCATGAACTGGACCGCCAATTTCTTCCGCACGCCGATTGCCTGTGTTCTGCTCCTGTGCGCGTCGGCCTTTGGGCTCTGCGCGATGGCGCCCGAGCCGAATCCGGTTCCCCAGCGCTGGCAGTTTGATGTCCGCCCGGGCAACTTGCGCTTCGCGAAATTTGAAACGCCGGACGGCCAGATCCGCGGCTATTTCTTCCTGACCTATCGCGTTGTGAATAACACCAAGGAAGACCTTTTGCTCGCGCCGTTGTTTGAACTGACGACGGAAAACGGCGACATCGTGCGGTCTGGGCGCGAGGTGCCGCAGTCGGTGATGAAGAAGATCATGGCTGACGTGGATAACCCGCTGGCGCAGGATCAGATTTCCATCTTGGGAACGCTCCTGCAGGGCGAAGAGAACGGGCGCGAGGGCGTGGTGGTTTTCTCTGACGTGGATATTTCGGCTCGGGATATCACGATCTTCGCGACCGGCTTCTCCGGCGAGACCGCGCCGTACGAGGTGAAGGACCCCAAGACGGGCAAGGTGAAGAAGGAACTTCTTCGTAAGACGCTGAGCCTCGAATACAAGCTTCCGGGCGATGTGACGGGGCGGGTGAATGAGCCGCTGCCTTTGTTTGAGCAGCGTTGGGTGATGAGATAAGAAAAAGGGGTCAAAGGGCCAAATTTTCAAAGCGCCAAATTCGAGGTTTGGGGGCGAGGGGCGGATATTGAAGTCAGACCGGGGTTTCGGGCATCTGGCCACGAAAGGGCGGAGCGCCTAACATCTTGGCCCTGCCCGGACGGCTTGTCGGAGGCGGGCATTTCGCGGATTTTCAGTGAGGATTTTCAGTCATGGCACATAAAAAGGGACAGGGCTCGACCAAGAACGGTCGCGACTCCAATCCGCAATTCCTCGGTGTGAAGCTCTTCGGCGGCGAAATCGCCAAGCCGGGCTCGATCATCATCCGCCAGGTCGGTACCCCGTTCAAGCCCGGCTTCAACGTCGGCATCGGAACGGACAACACCCTCTTCTCGCTCGCAGCGGGCACGGTGGTGTTCAGCGGCCGCAAGGTGCACGTTGACCCGACCGACGCAAAGGCCGAGCGTCCGGTGTGGCTCAAGGATGGCATCGCGATCAAGCCGACGAAGTCTGCGAAGTAATTCGCCGGCATTTGAACTGAATTTGAACGGGCTCCGCTTTTGCGGGGCCCGGTTTGTTTTTGGCGCGACTTGGACGGCTGCCGCCCCGGCGGCACCGCTTCGGTAGCATTTCCACGCATGGCGAAGAAGGCGAAGAACTCGGCGAAGCCATGGTTCGTGGAGTCGGCACGCGCGTTTCGTGCGTGGCTTGAGCAGAATCACGCGAGCGAGACGGAGTTGCTTGTGGGCTTCCACAAGGCTCACAAGGCGCGGGCGGGTGCGAAGACCATGTCGTGGCCGGAGTCGGCCGCGGAGGCTCTGTGCTTCGGCTGGATCGATGGCGTGCGAAAGTCGCTCGGGGCGGATCGGTACACGATTCGGTTTACGCCCAGACGGGCAACGAGCGGTTGGAGCGCGGTCAACATCCGGCTGTTTGCGGAACTTGATGCGAAGAAGCTGGTGACGCCAGCCGGCCGGACCGCATTTGAAGCACGGCCACATAAGACGGGGCCGAAGGCCGAGGGGTACACGTACACGCAGCGAGAGGCGGAATTCGACCAGATCCGGCTGCGCGAGTTCAAGAAGCAAAGGGCGGCGTGGGCGTTCTTCATCGAGCAGGCGCCGAGCTATCAGAAGTTAGCGAGGTGGTGGGTCATGCAGGCGAAGCAGGAAGAGACACGGCAGCGACGGCTGGCGAAGCTGATTTCATTCTCCGCGGCAGGAAAGCGCGTCTGATTGCGCGGGGCGAGATGCGCTGACGAGCGCTGTTTCATAGATTGCGCAGCCGTGTAACACTCTTTCTGTTTCGAGCGGGCGGTGGCGCGTCGAAGTGCGCGCTGTTGTCTACCGTCAGGGCTTGAGAGAGACCGGGCGGTGGGGCGCAGCCTGGCTATTGACATTTTCCTCTTCTGGATTTTCATGAAGCACTCATTCTTTCGAATCGGATTGGTCGCATTTGCCGCATCCGCGACCGCGTTTGGACAGCTGACTCCGCCTGCCGGCGCGCAGTTGGGGACGGCGTTTCTCACAAAGCATGATGACCGCGTCGATGCGCTTCTGAAGCAGATGACGCTCGAAGAGAAAGTGGGCCAGCTTGTCCAGTTCTCCAACGGCAAGGCGACGGGGCCGGAGAATGTGGCTGTTGATCAAAACGAGTTGCTCGCGCGGGGCGGGATCGGGTCGATCCTGAATGCGACGGGCGCGAAGACCGTGAACGAGATGCAGCGGACGACCGTTGAGAAATCGCGGCTCAAGATTCCGCTGCTCATGGGCCTCGACGTCATTCACGGATACCGGACAACGTTTCCGGTGCCGCTCGGGCTCGCGGCGACCTGGGATCCGGCGCTGATCGAGCAGACGGCGCGGGTGGCGGCAGTCGAAGCAACTTCAGAAGGAATCCGCTGGACGTTTGCGCCGATGGTCGATATCGCGCGCGATCCGCGCTGGGGGCGGATCATGGAGGGGAACGGCGAAGACACGTATCTGGGCGAGGTGTTCGCGGCCGCGTACGTACGCGGGTTTCAAGGGAAGGACCTCTCCGACCCGACGTCGCTGCTGGCGTGTGCCAAGCACTACGTCGGATACGGCGGGGCGGAGGCGGGACGCGAATACAACTCAGTGGACATGTCGGAGCGGATGCTGCGGGATATCTATCTGCCCCCGTTCAAGGCGGCGGCCGACGCCGGCGCAGCAACCTTCATGAGCGCGTTTAACACGCTCAGCGGCGTGCCGACTTCGGCGAATCACTTCACGCTTACCACGATTCTTCGCGAGGAATGGGGATACAAGGGCTTTGTTGTGAGCGACTGGACCTCGATCCAGGAATTGATCAATCACGGCGTCGCGCTCGATGGGAAGACGGCGGCGTACAAGGGATTTGCCGCAGGCGTGGACATGGACATGCAGGCGAACCTGTACGCGACGTATCTGGTTGGCCTTGTGAAGAGCGGCAAGGTGACGGAACAGTCGCTTGATGAATCGGTGCGGCGCGTGCTGCGGACGAAGTTCGCGCTCGGGCTCTTTGAAAAGCCATATACGGATGAAGCGCTGAGCAATTCGGTTTTGCTGCGGGCGGATCACATCGCGCTCGCGCGGAAAGCCGCGGAAGAGTCGTTCGTGCTGCTGAAGAACGAGCGAACCAAGCCGATTGACTCCGCCCCACTGCTGCCTTTGAGCGCGGGTAAGTCGGTCGCGTTGATCGGACCGCTCGCGGACGGCGCCGATGACATGCTGGGTGAATGGGCGTGCAAAGGTGACAAGAAGGATGTGGTCACGCTGCGGACGGCGCTCGCGGAGCGGCTGAAAGATAAGTTGACCTATGTGAAGGGAACCACAGTTCTCGGCAAGACCGACTCCGGATTTGTGGAAGCGGTTGCCGCGGCCGAGAAAGCGGATGCCGTGATCATGGCGCTGGGCGAGGAGCGTCGTATGTCGGGCGAAGCAGCGGCCCGCACGCGGATCGACTTGCCCGGAAATCAGCTTGCGCTTCTGCAGGCGGTTGCCGCGACCGGCAAGCCGATCGTGCTTGTGGTCTTCAGTGGTCGGCCGCTCACGCTTGCATGGGAAGCGGCGAACATTCCCGCGATCGTGCAGGCGTGGCATCCGGGCGTGCAGGCGGGGCCCGCGCTTTCGCGTGTGCTCTTCGGCGATGCAGACTTTTCGGGCAAGCTCACCGTCACGTTCCCGCGCTCGGTGGGTCAGGTGCCGATCTACTACAACCACTTCAAGACCGGTCGCCCGATTGGCGGTGAAGACGACGACCGCAAAGACGACGGCTTCCGATATCAGTCTCGTTATCTTGACGAAAAGAATTCGCCGCTCTTCCCGTTTGGTTGGGGACTGACGTACACGACGTTTGAGTACTCCCCCACTGCGGCATCAGCGAGGCAGGTGAGCGTGGCGGATCTCGAGAAGGGCGCGAAGATCAAGGTTGAGGGAACCATCACCAACCGCGGCACGCGCGCGGGGACAGAAATCGCGCAGCTTTACATTCGACTGCGGGGCACAAGCGTCGCCCGCCCGATCCGCGAGTTGAAAGGCTTCGAGAAGTTCACGCTTCAGCCGGGCGAATCACGAAGCGCCAGTTTCGAAATCGGCAAAGAACAGCTCGCGTTCTGGAACATCGACATGAAACATGTCGTCGAGCCGGCGGAACTGACTGTCTGGATTGCGCCGAATGCCGCGGGCGGGAAGCCGGCGACACTGATGCTGGCAGACTAGCCTCGCGCCTCATCCGCATTTCGCCACGACACCGTGCCGGTCAGGACTTTGCTGTCGGAACTGCCGCGGTCCGGATGGGCTCGGAATTCGAGAATTTGTGGCCCCCCGCCACGCCCCGAGCGTGGAAGGCGGAAGGCCAAGGGCTGCTTGTGGTCGATCGCTTTCAACGACGCCTCGCGCAGTTCGGCGGCTTCCCGTTCGCCAATCCCCGCGAACCAGTTTTCAGGCGCGGCCGCTTCAAGGCCGGGCGCCGAGAAGAAGGCGGCGAGCCCTGCTTCCCACACGATCTTGCCGCTCTCCGCCTCCCAAGTCACAAGCGCCATTCCGGAACCGACCAAGGCGTGATGAGCACGGTGGAGACGCCCGGTCAACTGGGCCCCGCGGAACTCCAGCTCGTCACGCGTGCGGACAAGTTCATCCTCGACTTTCTTGCAGCGTTCGATCTCGCGCTGCGCAAGCCGATGCGCCTCGGCGATTCCGGGAAGCGTCAGCGCCGTCGGCATCACCCGAATCAGTGCGAAGACGGTCGTCAGTGAGACCACCGCCGTGATCGCCTTCATGACTCCGAGAAATCGATACGCCGGATGAATGAACATGGACGCGTCGACGAGGTGCGTGATTCCGCAGGAAAGGATGAAACCGACGAAGAGCCACACGATCCCGCGCAAGGCAAGGTCGCGTCGTCGCATTACAAAGAACATGAGTGTGAGCGGAATGCCCGCGTACGCCACGAAGATCAGGCAATCGGAGATGATGTGCAGCCAACCGTGCGGCGCGGACCAATCGCCGCAATCCCAGCGAGGCACAAAGCCATTGTCGCTGAACAGATGGCGAAAGAAGAAGCCGATCGATTCCTGAGATGATCCCGCGGCCTCTGCCGCAGACCCCGGAGTTTCGGATTGCATGGACAAACAATACCGCGCGGCAAAACGATCACAAGGTGAACAGGCGCAGGTGGGGCGACCGAATTGGCAAAATTACTGCGCGGCACGCGCTGCTGCAATAAATATCGGTGATTTTCGCGCTTCCGTGCGCCGGTTCCGCACGCTCGCTCGGGATCTGGAGATCCATCCCCGAACCGGCACGCAAGTATCTCGCCCTGGACTGGTTACCGATCGATCGGCGCTGGTTCGCCGCTCGCTCTCATAGACACCGCCATCGCGCCACGACAAACGAGGCTTGACGATTCAAGTATCCTGCGGCCTGATTCTCCCACCCGATGATCCGGATCAACCAGAAGGAGCACTCAATGGCGTACGTCGATGGATACCTGCTTCCGGTCCCAAAGAAAAACGTCGCGGCATACAAAAAAATGGCGACGATGGGCTGCAAGGTCTGGATGGATCACGGCGCACTCGACTATCGCGAATGCATCGGCGAAGACCTGAAGTCCAAATGGGGAATCCCGTTTCCCAAGCAGATGAAACTGAAAGCGAGTGAAACGGTGGCGTTTTCGTGGATCGTGTTCAAATCGAAGGCGCACCGAAACAAGGTGAACGCCGCGGTGATGAAGGACGCGCGGATTGCCGGCATGATGAACATGAAGAAGATGCCGTTTGATCCCAAGCGGATGTGCTACGGCGGGTTCACGTCGATCGTGGCGAAGTAGGACCTGCGTCAGCAATTATGGCGCCGCGGGGACGCCCGGCTGCGCGGTTTTCGCGCCCGGGGGCAGCGCCTCGTTGTCGGTAAAGACATACGCCACCATCGCGAGGAGCATGAGAATGACTGCGACGGTCATCATCCAGGGGGCGTGCTTGCGCAGCCCGGTCTTCTGGGGTCCGTGGCCGTGGTGATGAGGATGGTCGCGGTCGTGTTGGGACATGGATGTGATCCTTGCGTAAGGGCGAAGTGTACCAGCACTCTCGCAAGTTCAGATGGATCGCATGCGGTTTTCGTCCTCACACTGCGAGCCTTTTTCGCAGCACGCTGAGCAACGTCTCGGGCTCCAGATATTTTTCGGGTGGCCGAAAATAGACCTCGGCAAGTTCGTCGCTCACGGCGATGCCGCCTCCGAGAGTCTTCGCACCGGTCTTTGCCGGCAGCACGGTCACGCTCACCTGAAGTGCTTTGCCCGCCTTCGCGAGGTCGGCCGGCGTGCGGGCAAGGCGCTCGGCAAGTTCCTTCGCAAGCGTCGCTTTGAAGATCACGTCCTTCTCGCGCACACTGATCGAGCGAACACCGAGCGCAACCGCGGCAACGCGAAGTTCCGACATGAAAAGAAGCCGATTCACCTGCTTGGGCGGCTCACCGTACGCGCTCGTGAGATCGGCTTTCACCTGCTCAAGTTGCTGGCGCGTGCTCGCCGTCGCGATGCGCCGGTAGGCCTCTAGGCGGCGCTGATCGCTCGGGATGTACGGCTTGGGGATGCTCGCCGAGAGCCCGATCTCGATCGAAACCGTGCTGGGCTTTTCCGGCGGCTTCTCGTTCTTGAGTTCGTGAACCGCATCTTCGAGGAGGCGGCAGTACATGTCGTAGCCGACGGCGGCGATATGGCCGGACTGCTCCGATCCGAGGATGTTGCCCGCGCCGCGGATTTCAAGATCCCGCATCGCGATCTTGAAGCCGGCTCCGAGCATCGAATATTGCTCGATCGCGCGAAGTCGCTTGCGGGCGATGTCGTTCACGCTGCGTTCCGGGGGCAGAAGCAGATAGCAATAGCCGCGGTTTTTGGACCGCCCGACGCGCCCGCGTAGCTGGTGCAACTCCGCAAGACCGAAGCGGTCGGCGTCGTTGATCACCATCGTGTTTGCGGTCGGAATGTCGATGCCGGATTCGATGATCGTCGTGCTGACGAGAATGTCGGCGCCGCCGTCCTTGCTGGGACCCTTCATAAAGATCAGCATGACCTGCTCGAGTTCGTGCGGGGCCATCTGTCCGTGACCGATCAGGATCTTGGCATCCGGCGCCATTTTCTGCACGCTGTCAGCAACGCTCTTGATGTCGTGGACTCGATTGTGCACGAAGAAGATCTGCCCGTCGCGGGAGAGCTCGCGGGAGATCGCCTGCTGGATTCGGCGCTCGTTGTAGGGAATCACTTCCGTGACAATCGCGCGCCGATCGAGCGGCGGCGTCGTCAACGACGAGATATCGCGGATGCCGAGCATCGCCATATGGAGCGTGCGCGGGATGGGCGTTGCGCTCAACGTCAAAATGTCCACCGTCAGGCGAAGCCGGAGCAAGCTCTCCTTGTGCTCCACGCCGAATCTCTGCTCTTCGTCGATGACGACCAAGCCCAAATCGGCGAAAATCACATCCTTGCTCAGGATGCGATGCGTCCCGATGATCACATCGACCTGGCCTTTCTTGACCTTCTCAAGAATCTCCTTTGCTTCGGCATCAGATTTGAAGCGACTCAGGCTCTCGACTTTGAACGGGTAGCCGGCAAAGCGCTGGCGGAATGTACGTTCATGCTGTTCCGCGAGCACCGTCGTGGGCACCAGCACCGCTGCCTGCTTGCCGAACTCGACGGCCTTGAACGCGGCGCGGATCGCGAGCTCGGTCTTGCCGAAGCCCACATCGCCGCAGATCAGCCGGTCCATCGGACGGTGCTTGCTCATGTCCTGCTTGATGAGCTTGAGCGCCGAGAGCTGGTCCTCGGTCTCTTCGTACGGAAACTCCTCTTCAAACTCATTCTGCCAAGCCGTATCGGCGGGATACGCCACGCCGGGCATCGCCTCGCGTGCGGCACGGACCCGCATCATTTCCGCTGCCAGGTCCTTGACGCTCTCGCTGGTGCGTTCTTTCTGCCCTTTCCAGCGCTGACCGCCCAGCGTGCTCAATGTCGGCTTGCCCCCAAATCCGCCGACGTATTTCTGAACGAGATCGATCTGCGTCGCCGGAACATGGAGCTTCGCGTTGCCCGCAAACTCAAGAGTCAAAAACTCTTCGAGTTCCGGTTCTTTGATCTTGCGGCCTTCCATGTTTGCGAGCGCCGTTTCGCAGCGCTTGGCAATTTCGCGCGGACGCTGCTGTGTCAGATTCAGAAACTTCGCGATGCCGTGATCCTGATGCACGACAAAGTCGCCGGGCTGAAAATCGAGGAACGTGTCGAGCGCACGGCCGGTGCGCAGCCTTGTAGCTTTGCGCCGAACCGTGAATCGATTCAGCAGTTCGTGATACGGAACGAATGCCGTGGGCTGATTCTCACCCCAGATGAACCCGCGATGGAGATACTCCACCCGCGACTCGATCGGCAGCGACGCCTGCTTCTCCGCCGAAACAAGCAATTCCTTGAATCGCTGTTCTTCACCGTCGTTCTGACAGAAAACTTGCACGCGGCAATCCATCGGCGGCGCCGTCATCGCGATCAATTCACTCACCGCCGCCGTCGCCTCGCGATCAAACGCATCGATCGCGCGAACCGGAAGATCAATACGCGTGTCGGCCGCGCCCGCTCCCGCCGAAAATTGATTGATCTCCGCAATCGCCCGGAATCGTGATTCGAGCACCTTCAATACCGCGGGCGGACCGAAAAATCCTTTGGAATCGCTGAGCCGTTCGTAGTACCCACGCCCCTGTTCGACGACTTCCATCGTCTCGTGCAGCAGAGCGATCGCATCCTTTGGAATCAACTGAAGAAAATTCAGCGCATCGTCGCCCGGGAGCGCCATTCGAATATCCGCCGCGACCAGATGCAGCGACTCGATCGCGCGATCCGCGCCCATCGTGCCGATATCGATTTCGTTGATCCGATCGATCTGATCGCCGAAGAAGTCCAATCGAGTCGGGCTCGCCGAATCACCCGCCGGAAAGATGTCGATGATGCCGCCGCGAATGGCAAAGTCGCCCGCTTCTTCGATCGCTTCGACACGTGAATAGCCCGCGCTGTCAAGCCACGAAGCGAGCGACGCAGGCGAGATCTGGTCGTCCTTCCGGATCGAGCGCGAGACCGCGGCGAGCTTTGCGGGCGGGTGGACACCCTGCATCAGCGCCTGGATCGGCGCGACAACAACGGAAGGCGTGTCCGATGCGAGCGCCCCAATCTCGCGTACCACTGCGAGCCGCTCCGCGAGCGCATCGGGAACGGCCGCCCCATCCGTTGGAAGCGATTCGAGCGCGGGAAGTCGGAGCACCCGAACACCCAGCGATCGAAGCTCGTCGAGAGATTCGTCCGCATCGTCGATGTGTGCACAGACCAGCACAATCGGACGCGATAGCTCGCGCGCGAGCGCTCCCGCAAGCAAAGACGTAGACGACCCGCTCGAACCTGAAGCGACAACGCGTCGGCCGTCACCAAGCGCTTCCGCCAGCCGCTTCGTCGCCGGATCGGTCCGAATAGGCGCGAGCACATCCCCGGCTGAACCATTTTCAGCCCCGCTGCCGTACTTTTCCCGCTTCGACGCCAAGCCCAAACCTCGGAGCGCGCAGGCGCGTGCCGCCCGAACGAAACTCTCGTCCGGCCGGTCGAACACTGAACACTTGCACGATGCTACCCCGCCATTTCGGTCGGCGGAAGGCTACTCGAAGACCACGAGCGGCCCCACCCGTTCCAGCAGCTTCGGCCCGATTCCCGGCACGCGATCGAGATCTTTGATCGATCGAAATCTTCCCTTCTTTGTCCGATCATCCACAATTCGCGCGGCAAGGCCAGGACCGATGCCCGGCAGCTTTTCCAACTGCTCCGTCGTCGCAGCATTGATGTTGATCGGACCGGGCGAAGACTCGTCCGGTTCTGCTTGAGGCGTTTCCGCCGCGATCGCTGTCGCCGATTCACGCGGGGGCAGCTCGGTGACGAACGAACGCGGAGCGTGCGACTCCGGAATCGTTGCCGCAGGCTTCGTTGATGCCGCGGCGGCCTTGATGGGAGCCTGCACGGGAATCGGCGTTGTCACGGGAACTCGCCGCGCCGAAACCGACCACGCAATTCCGACCGCTGCAGCCCCAATGACAAGTCCCGCGCCGATCCAACGCACGGGTCCGTACGTCCAATCTTCAATGACATCGGTCGGCTTGCCGGCCATACTGGGCAGAATACCGAATCGACGGGCCTTAGAACGTCGGAGCCTTGCCGTCGCGGAGCGTCTGCAAGAGTTGCGTCATCCGTTGGCCCGAAGCCTTCGGCGCGCCTGCGGCGTTCAAGATGCCGCCGAAGGCCATTTCCGGCGGCCTCAAACCTGGCGGCGCATCCGCAAGATCCTGCCAGCAAATGCTTTGCACACACGGCTTGGACACTAGCATGGAAATCACATCTGCCAGCCAGTCTGCCTGCGCCCCTTCGGACCAAGGGCCCCGCCAGCGACCCGCGGCATGCTCCCGTGCCGGGATTACCACCTGATCGTCTTCGTCGATTGGGGCCTTTGCCGCGCCGGATGAAATCGAAATCGGCGCACTCGGCGCTCCGACCGCCGTGATGTGCAGAGGCCTTTCCATCGCCGCGTACCGATCGATCAGCGACGAGATCATCATCAGATCGCGTGTCGCCTGACCCGAAACCGGCGCGCCGAGTTGAAGGCGAAGCCCAAGGCCGTCAACACCCAAACCGAGATTGAGTACGCTCTCCGCATAAAACGTCGGAGGCAGGCTCTTGCGATCGTGCGCAAAATACTCGCCCCATGGCTCCTGCACCTCGACGACGATCTTGCCCTGCGGATGAATCTTCTTGGTGAGCAGAATGCACACCTTGGTGAGATCCATGATCTGCTCGTAGCTCAGCTTCACGTTCGAATTCACGTGGAAACCCGAGCAGACCGTCCATCGCGTCACCGTGCGCCGGTATCGCGTCACGACCTGCGTGATGTGCTCGACCATCATGTCGCGCAGGGTCTCGTAGTCGTTTTCCCAGATGTAGATCCACTCGGGCAAACATGCCGCACGCAGATCGAGAATCGGTCCCGCCATCACCTGCTTCTTGGCCGTGCGCACCGCCCATTCGATCCAGCGATCGGTCGAAGTGAAGCTGAGTTTGCCCTCGGCGGGCTCGAGATCGCTCCAGCGCACCGGCATGTGCACAAAGTCGAACGCGCCCGCGGCCTTCATAAGCGGGTCTGAATACTGCCCGGGGTTGATCGCAACGCCGATCTGCGGCGAGCCCGGAACAACCGCCGTTCCCATGCCCGGAACGACAACATGCTGCCCCGCCGGAGGCGGATCGCCGATCAACTTTGTATAGCGTGCCTTCGCATCTTCGAACACCTTGCCCGAAAGCCGCGCGGGAACCTCTCGCACCGCATTCATGAGGCTCAATTTTTCGGAGACATCGAGCGCGATCGCGAGCGCTTCCCACGCGAGTTTGTCGGCCCACGCCCGCGAACTGGGCTGCCCGGCCGTCGCGTTCGCGCCGGCACCGGACCGATCCGCAACGAGCGCCTCGCCAAATTTCAGACGCGCCGATTCCAACTGGATCAGCGCGGGGTGATCGGTCGCGAGCTCGAACATCCCCCACTCCTCAAGCTTGTTGAGGGTGAGCATGATTCGATGACGGGCCAGTTCGAGACTGAGCAGGTACGGCTCGTCGCGTTTGGGAAGAAAGCACGTCCGAAGCATCAACTGGCCGAGCGACGGCGAGGGTGTCGGCAGTGCTGGGACGCCGGGCGAAGGCGGCACGGCCGGTGGCGCGGGAACCTCCACCATCAGGCAGATGCCCGCCGCTTCCGGGCCGGCCTTGGTACACCGGATCAGGCCGTTCTCAAAGCGGATCTCCGCCTGCGTCGGCATGTCGTCGTTGCCGATGAGATGTTCGCCACGCAGCTCGAAGCTGGTTCGGGGCAGACCCGCGGAATCAAAGACTGCAAAGCTGAACATTCCGGCGCGGGCTCCCGCTCAGTTCTTTCACAAAGATGAGCGGGGAGTGTACGTCGCAAGGAGCACGACCCGCGCTGCTTCGCAAGTGTAACCTTGCGGGTTCCTACCCCGGCACGGCCTTCCCAGCGGTTTCTTCGCCTGTCCGGCCTCTTTTCCCCAACTCCCCTCTCACCCCATCACCTCCATGCCACAATCGACGGACCGCGCCGTAACCTCGACCGATCTGAATCTTGCCGGCAAACGCTCGGGCAAGGTGCGTGATGTCTACGACTTACCGCCCGATGCCGATGGTCCCCGCCTCCTCATTATCGCGACCGACCGGATTTCGGCGTTTGATGTCGTGATGCCGACCCCGATCCCCGGCAAGGGAAAACTGCTCACCGAGCTCTCTACCTTCTGGCAGAAATTCGTTTCATCCCGCGGTATCGCCCGGACACACTATTTGTCATCCGATGTTGGAGTTGTGCCCGAAGCTGCGTTTCAGGGTTCCACGCTCGGTCCACGCGATCTTGAAGGCCGGAGCACCATCGCCCGAAAGGCCCAGGTCGTCCCGATCGAATGCGTCGTGCGCGGCTACCTCGAAGGCTCCGGCTGGAAGGAATACCGCGAGACCGGAACCGTCTGCGGCATGACGCTCCCACCCGGCCTCCGCCAGTGCGAACGCCTGCCCGAGCCGATATTCACACCGGCAACGAAAGAAGAGTTCGGCAAGCACGACGAAAACGTCTCGTTCACCCGCGCGAGTGAGCTTGTTGGCGCGGACGTTATGACGCGCCTCCGCGATTCCTCGCTCGCGATCTATCGGGCCGCGAGCGAACACGCCATGGCGCGCGGGATCATCATCGCGGACACGAAGTTCGAGTTCGGCGTAGCGCTCGGTCGTGATGGACGCACCATCGACACAAATCCGATCGTGGTCGACGAAGCCCTCACGCCCGACAGTTCCCGCTTCTGGCCCGCGGAGACGTACGAGCCGGGCCGGGCTCAGAAAAGCTTCGACAAGCAGTTCCTTCGCGAGTATCTCGAAACGCTGGTCGCGGCCGGGAAGTGGAACAAACAAAGCCCCGGCCCGGAATTGCCGGCAGAAGTCGCGGAGCGGACCCGCGAAAAATACAGCGCGGCGTTCGAAGTCCTCTCTCGGCCCTAGCCCATTCCACGATCACACGCTATTTCGTTTCAATCTGCTGGACGTTCTGGCCCGCCTTGCGCTTGCGATAGGCCTCGATGTTTGCACGGTGCTCGGCCATGCCGGTCGGTTCCACAAACAGGTTGTCAAACCGCTCGCCGTTGACGGCCATTTGTTTGTTGTCGGGATCACGGAAACGCTCTTCGATCAAGTCGAACGCGAACCGGCGCAGGTCATCGGGGGCAGCCCGGAAGACCGCTGCTGCCTGATCCAGACCCAGCACGCTCATGAACTGGACAAACGTCGCACCCGCCTGGATGCGGAAATCGGGCTCCATGATGTCCATGCGGGCGTTCGCCGTGTCCACGGCGCTGGCGTTGCGCTGCACCTTCATGAAGAAGCCGTGCGCCTTGGCGGCGTAATCCATCTGGCTGCGGAACCGGGCATCGTCTCCATCGAGCAGCGACGCGAACGCGCCGAGCAGCGAGGCCGTGACTTCCGAAACCGCGACGTTTGGTGACTTCTGCCGCTCCGCGAGCTGCGCCTCGACAAACTCCTCGATCGGCGCGCTGAACTTCCGGGGGCGATCCGGATCGTTCAGGTTCATCCCGCTCCACGTGCCGAGATGGCGATAGTACTTCTCGGCAAGATCAACCATCCCCAGGCGGTAGAAATACAGGATCACGTCCGTGAAGAAGTTCTCGTAGCCCGCGGCGTACATCGAATACGCGCGATCCTTGGTATCCCACTTGCTCCGGGCGACAAGCTCCTGCATGATGTCGGCGTAGGTCTGCGCGAAGATCGGATCCGGAATCTCCAGATACATCTCCGCAGCGCCGAGATTGAACCCGAGGTAGTCAAAGTACGTCTGGCCGTAACGATACAAATCCTGCACAGCCTGGATCACAATTCGATCGGTGTTCGTGAAGTCAAAATCTTTTTCCGCCAGCACGGTGGCGCGGAGGAGACCTCGTTCCACTCCCTGGGCGGACCAATAGAGTGCGTGCGAGGCGGGTACCCGCCAGTCGATCGGACCATACTTCTCGACGTACCGGATCATCTGGCCCGGATCCATGTTGTACTCGGTCTCGAGCAGATACCGCCGCGCAAATGGGAGATATGCATCCCACGCAGGCTGGAGCGCCGGATCGCGCACCATCGCGAGCATCGCCTTCATGCGCGGGCTCATCGTCTGTTCCGCGATTTTTCCGCTTGCCGATCGAAGCACGGCTTTGATCAGTTCGTAGCGCCGGAGCAGCGTCATGACTGATTCAGACGTCGCCAGCGCATCCTCGCCGATCGCGCCGTGATCACCCACCTCGGACAGGATGCGGTTCAGCAGCGTGCGTACCGACGGCGTCTTCTCGATCACGTCGCTCAAGTCTCGCGGCGCGTCAGCGATCGGCTGAAGAAAGGCGACAGTCTGCGCGATGGCGTGCGCGCGGGATCGATCCTTGAAATCGCGCACCGGGGGCTGACCGAGCACGGTCGTCCACTCCTCCGCGAGTTTCATCTTGTAGTACCGATTGGCGTCATCCGTGATCCCGCCGATCTTGTGAAGGAAAATCCACGCGAGCTCCTTGTGCAGGAGCATGTTGTTCGGATTCGCCGCGATGCCCTTGGAACGCAGAAGATCAATTCCCTTCTGCACCCAGTACCAGCGCTCCGACCGCGTCTGCGTCGAGACAGAAATGTTGTACGCCATGTTCCAGGCGTGGAAGACCCACACCCGCGGAAAGCGCGGCTGCAGGCGCGTAATCGCCTCGGCAAGCTGATTCAGTTCAAAGAACTTGCCCTCCTGCTTGAGGTCGTTGGCCCGGATCCAGAGGAAGTTCACAAACACGCCGCGAAACGCACCCAGCGCGATGCCGAGCGCGACTTCCGGCGGCTGTCCCTCTTCAACTCGATCGGTGTACGCCAACTTATTGGCGCTCGCCACCGACGCCATCTGCACCGAAATCGCGATGCTGCCCGCCGCGGCGAGCAGGATGCAGATCAGTGCGACGATTTTGGTGGGAGTGAGGCGGAGCATGGCTGGTGGCTTCAATCTCTAGGTGCCGGAGTAGATGGCAAGTTCGCGCGATCGGAAAATCAACGAGCCAACGGCGAACAGAAAAAGAATGAGCACGATCAGGAGAATCCCCCCGGTCGCGACACTGGACCAAGGCAGCAAAACGCCGTCCACAAGACGCTGGGCCGGCCGCAGGTCGGCGTAGAACTTGAACGGGGTCGAAACGCCGGTCGCGATCCGATCGATCACCCAGAAGAACGGGATGTCGTTGCCCTTGTTATCGGTGATGTTCCAGTTGTCCAGCGCGTCGGTAATAAACCTGGCGCTCTCGGCGACGAGGAAGATTCCAAAGGCTGTCAGCGTTGCAACCGAGAACGAAAGGAACGTCGCGGCACAAACCCCCGCCATCGCAATAAACGCCGTTTTCAACCAGAGCACCGCAAACACCCGGAAAAAGTTCACTCGGTAACTGCCCGCCGCGTACGACACCTCGAGCGCATCGACCGCGAAATACGTGCCGCCCGGATTCGGAATGCGGTTGAAAAAGTCGCCGTTCACGATGCTGACGATCAGCATGCCCTGGTCGTTGATGACGCTCGGGCTCAATGTGATCGTGTGGCTTTGTGCCAGCGCGACTTTTTCAATCGCCGAAGTCCCGTTCGCGGGGAAAAGAAAGGTGAGCGTGTATTGCAGGTCCGGACGATTGCTGCCGGATTCGGGCCTGAAGCGGAGGATGATCGGGACGCCCCGCTCTTTCGCGCCCTCGAGCCCGGCGAACGCAAACACCCGGTCGCGACCGGGCTCGATCGAACGAGCCTCGGTGTAGATCGAGCGCAGCAGATCGGCCCGGACCCCCTCCCGATCGGCCGGATCTGATCCGAAATTCTGACGGTTGTGCTGCTCCGCGACAATCCTCGCGTCGACGCTTTCGTTGATCGCTTTCTCGTCGAGCGCCGGCGGTTCGGGGTAAACGGTCACGCGCGCGGTCAACACCTGTGTTTCCAGCACGCGCCGATCGGCCGACATCACCGAGCCATCTGTGGTCAGGAATGCTTCTGACTCGCCCTGCGCCGGCCCCGAACGCAGGTACTCCGTAAACAGGTAGACCGCTCCGCCCGTCACGCTGAGCAGGATTGCCGAAAGCGTGACAACTCCCAGCCACTTACCCAGCACGTATTGCCACGCCGCGACGGGCTTGGTGACCGTTTGCCAGATCACCCGATCACGCTGCTCTGTTGCAACGGTGTAGACAGAGAACAGCACCGTCAAGACGGCGATGATCATGTACGAAATTCCGGTGCCGTACTGCAGAAAACTTTGCACGCGATAGCGCAGCGCCTGGTTCGGATCGAGCAGCAGAGGCAGCGCCGCCAGCAACAGCACGAGCAGCACCACGAAAACCGCCGAAACCTTCATGCGTACGGCCTGATCCAGTGTGTTCTTCGCGATCGAGAAGACCTGATGAGGAGCCGACAGCAGCACCCGCCCCGCCGCCATGAGCGCCAGGAATATTGCCCACAGTGCGCCGGCCCCGACGAAAAACACGACCCAGGAACGGAGCCCCGGAAGAGCACGCCCGAGGAAAAACAGCCCGACCAGGACCACCACAATCGCACTGTACGACAGCCCGAGCCCAAGCCACACCACCAGGATCGCAAACAGAGTTGCCCCGACAACGGGCACAATGATCTGCGTCGTCTCGGCCTTGCGCTCAAGAATCGAGTTGATCGCGCGAACCGTGATTTTCGCGTTCGATTCCTCCGCGGTCTGAATCTCACTCTTGACCAGCGGGCTCTTGTCGCTCGCCGGGTCCGCTGCCGCGCCGCTTTGGGCAGGCTTGTCCGGAGCGGGCGGCGTTATCGCCTCGTACTCGACGCGCGGCACATCAATCTTGTGCAGCACCGAATACGTGATCAGCCCCGACGCCGAAGCAAAAATCACCACCGCTGTCGCGATCAGCTTGAACAGCCGCGACTTCTGCAGCCGATCGAGAGCGCTGAGGCGTTCTCCGAATGTCACGCGCCGCCCTTCCTTGTGTCAGAACCACTGTCAGAACCACTTTCAGAACCACCGGAATTGCCGGTCAGCTTGGAGATGATGTCTTCATCCACCGGCACCGCAGGAGTCACGCGAGTCTGGGCCGGCTTCGTCACCGAAACTGCCGGAGCCTGCCTCGTGGCCGCTGATTCGGCCGACGTGAGTGTCCCGATCAGATCCGCATCCGGTCCGGTCGCCCTTGCCGCGGCAACCGGCGCCTGCTGAACCACCGGTGTGGACGCAGCGGGCTGCGCGGACTCTGCCGTCAACTGCTCGATGAGTTGCTCGCCAACTCCCTCGGCGTTTTCGCCCAGCAGGAACGCCGCGGTCGGCCCACCGGCCTGAGCGCCCGAGGTCGCGATGTGGCTCGCCCGTGCTTTCTCAACGATCTGCAGGAAGAACTCTTCCAGTTTCTGCCGCGGACGCGCCACGCGCCGAATGCCGTTGTTGCCACCGGTCCGACGTCGAATGACGGCATCAATCTCGGCGACCGTCGCTTCATCCAGCGTGTCGGCCTCGATGGTGGTGCGATCACCGACTTCAAGCAGCGAATCGCAGGTGCCCTCTTCGCGCTTCTGACCGCCGTAAAGCACGACCATCCGGTGCACGCAGTCTTCCACGTCGGCGAGCAGGTGGCTCGAAAGCAGAATCGTCTTGCCGCGCCGGCCGAGTTCGATGATCAGGTCTTTCACCTGGCGGGTGCCAACCGGATCAAGTCCGGTCGTCGGCTCGTCGAGGATCAGGAAATCCGGGTCGTTGATCAGAGCCTGCGCGATGCCAATGCGACGCTGCATGCCCTTTGAATAATCCCGCACCGGCCGGAACTGCGCGCCGGTGAGGCCGACCATGTCGATCAACTCGTCGATGCGCCGCTGACGCGTACGAAAGTCGAGCTGAAACAGCTTGCCGTAGTAGTCGAGCGTCTCGCGCGCGTTCAGGAACTGATAGAGATAGGACTCCTCCGGCAGGTAGCCGATCCGGCGCTTCACCGCGACATCCGTCGGCGGCTTGCCGAACACCGCAACACGCCCGGTGCTCGGACGCAGCAGGCCCAGGATGATCTTGATGGTCGTCGATTTGCCCGAGCCGTTGGGTCCGAGCAATCCGAACACTTCGCGCGGACGGATCTCAAACGAAAGATTCTCAACCGCGCGGGCGTTCTGCCGAAGCCAGAAATCCTTGAACACCTTGGTCAGATGCTGGCACTGAACCACGGCCGGCCCGTCCGCCGGCACACCCTCAGACATCGATTGAGACGCGACCATGATTCACTCCGGTGCTTACTGCGGGTTCATCGTCGTTTTTGGCGTCGTGTTGAACTCGGTCGCACGCTGGAGCGCATCGCGCTGCTGGCGTGCCTCTTCCGCGGCCTTGCGACGAATACCGATATCGCGCTGCTTCGCGATGTCGAAGTCTTCGGTCAGCTGAATTTCCAGCGTCCGCACGTTCTTCGGCACGACCAGCAATTGAACGCTGTCACGTTCGAGGAACGCGCTCAACGCTTCCGTCCATTCGCGGTTCAGCATCACGCTCGGATTCGAGCGGTACTGCGAGAGCTTGGCCTTGAACGTCGCCAATTCGGCGCGGCGCTGATTGACCACTTCGCCCTTGTACTGACGAGCCTCGCTCATCAGTTTGGCGACTTCGCCCGACGTTTTGTTTTCGACGAGATTCCCATCGACGGTGACCGGGCGACCCTCGAGCATCTCATTGATCGTGGTCAGAGTTGCCTCGCGAGCTTTCGCATCGTTGTTGGTAACCGCCAGTTCGTACGCGTCGATCTGGCTCACCAAGTACGGCTCGATCTCGCCGGCCTGGGCGTTGAACAACTGGTTCACAATCGTCTCGGCCTGTTCGATCGCCTTGCGCGCGTTCGAGGCCGCAGACTGCACGCTGTTGAACGCCTCGCGAACATACATGGGCGGCGTCACCGTCGTGAGCTGGAACTGCTGGATCTCGATTCCCGACTTGAGTTCATCCAGCTGCTTCTGCGCAATCGCCTTGGCCATCTCGGCGACATGCCCGGTTTCGCCGGCCGCCTGCTTCAGCAGATCTTCCACTTTTGTCTGCGCGACCGCGCGGACGATCCCGTTGCTGCACGCCGCGGTCACGATCGGCTGCTCCTGATCCTTCAGCATGTTCGCCGCGAAGTCTTCCGGACGCTTGCGCTGATACTCGATTCGCCACTGCGCATGCGCCAGATTGGCGTCGGCCGTGATAAGCGAGCCGTCGTTGTCGGGCTTGAGACGCGGATCCTTACTCAGACTGTCGATCGACTTGCCCTTCGTTTTGTCGTTTACCATCGGCCAAAACTGCGAATCGAGCAGGATGCTCACGGTGCCCGTGTCAACCTTCACTAGTTCGCCGACCGGGAACGGAAACGACCACTGAAATCCCGGCGGCAAGTTCGCCGCCTGCACACGCCCGAACACCAGGCGGATCGCCCGTTGTCCTTCGCGCACCGACTGCAATCCGCTGCCCAGGAAGAGCAAGAACAGGATGACCATCGAAAACTGCACGATGCGGAGCGTGACCGACAGCGCATCGGAGAGTGACTTGTTGGCCGTCGCCATCAGGTCGTCGGTAGATTGAAGTGGCGCCGCGCCGCGCGAGAGCTGAACGCTCGCTCGCCGCGTGCTCGACGGCTGCACGGGCTCCCCTTCTTCGGGAGACCGCAAAGCCCCGGTTGGATCAAAGGCGTCGTTCACCGCGAACCCTCCGCACTGGCGGACTTGGGCGCTTCAGCCCCGGGGATGAGCTTGAGAGTCGGATCGGCCTGGAACGACTGAGGCTTCGGAGCCGCCGCCGCTCCCGAGCGGAGCTTGTCGAGCGCCGTGAGCGAGAGCATGTCGAATCCGGGCAGGCTGTCGGGAAGCACGAGTGTTGTCCGCTTGCTGAGGGTGGTCTTCAGGAAGTCCACGTTCCTGAGGAATACGGCCAGCTCCGGGCTTTCGTTCATCTGCTCGAAATACTGCCGCGCTTCCGAATCGCCCTGAGCGCGGATTTCGTCCGCGCGGCGCCGGGCAAATGCCTGAATCCGCTGCGCATCCGACTGAGCCTTGCTGCGGATCGCCGCGGCACGTGAATCGCCCTGGCTCTCGAGTTCGCGAACCAGCTTCTGGCGATTCTGGATCATCGCGTCCATGGTCTTGTTGGTCGTGTCTTCGGGCAGCAGGATGCGGTTGATACCGACGTTCACTGCTTCGATGCCCAGGTCGTTGAGCGTCTGGCCGCCCGGGGTTGATGACCGCAGCGTCTCGAGCACCTGTGTTTCGAGCTCGGGGATCTTGCTTCCCTTCTCGTCCGACGAGAACAACTGATCCATACGGAACCGGCTCGTGACGCCCAGTGCGCTGCGCAGGCTGTCGCGAATGTTGTCCTCGGCGCGCCGGAACTGATCCTCGGCGCGGTCGCCCGCGTTCGAGAAGCGCTGGAAGAACTTCAGCGGGTCTTTCACGCGCCAGGTCGCGAACGCCTCGACGATGATCTGGCGTGCGTCGGCCGTCTGCTGCGTTTCAGAGCGCGTCTGCACGAAGCGCACACGCCGGTCGTACGTCGTGACGTTCTGCACCGGGTAGGGCATCTTGGTGTACAGCCCCGGCTCGGTCTTGATCGCGCCTTCTCCGGCCCGACCGAACGTCGTGAGCACCGCGATCTCGGTGAACCGCACCGTGTACGTGCACATGTACGCCACCATGGCAGCGACGAAGATAAACGCGAGAATGACGACTACAAGCTTTCGCACCTGAATACTCCCGAGCGCCGAGCGCTCAGCCAGAAGTCCAAACCAAAAACCGGATCAGTTCGGGATATCGTCCTGCTTGATCTCTTGGAAAACGTTCGTGCCCGACTGGCGATCGAACAACTGCGTGGTCACGCGAAGATCGGGGATCTTGTCGCTGGTGATGTACACGCGGCTGTCCGCCATCACGATCTTGAGCGCATCGAAGTAGAGTGAGGCCTTGAAGATCTCCGGCGCCGCAAGGAAGCTCGCAAGCTGCCCGGCATACCGCTCGGCCCGCGCCCGCTCGCCCATGTGGCGCCTCCAGCGATCGGCCTTTGCTTCTGCGATGAAGCCCGCCGCTGCGCCGCCCGCTTGATCGAGCAGTTTCTGAATCTCAAATTCCTTCTCGTTGATCACCTTCACACCGACGTTCTCGGTGCGGAGCCGATCCAGGGAGTCGAAGTTCAGAATGATCTGATCCGAAAGCGAAACACTGCCCACGATTTCGGTCAGCGTCTTGATCGCATCGGCCTTCGCCTTGTCGATCTTGGCCTGGCGGTTCTGCTCCGCGCCGACCACCGCTTCAAAGTCCGACGCGACTTTCTTGGGCGGATGCACGCCCGCCACGCCGAGCCGAATGATCTGGATTCCCGGCCCACGGCCCTTGCCGTCCGCGCCGGGGTTGAGCCGGGCAAAAGCCGCTTCGATTCGATCGGTCAAATCGCGATTCACCGACACCCGCTTGGGTCCGAGCAGATCGTCGACGCTCAGCGTCGCCATATATCGCATGATCTCGCGCTGCGCCGTCGCACGGAGCAGTTCGTCGCGCACCGACGGCGCGCCGAATTCTTCGAAGAGTTCAACATTGCTGATCGAGTAGACCAGCGGGATCTCGAGCGACAACACCGACAAATCCCGCGCCGATCCGGCCGAGTCGATCGTCGGCAGGCCGTTCGTGCCAGATGGCCGGACCAGCTGATACACCTCTTCGCGCGCGTGATCGTTCGTCCAGAGGATCGCGCCGGCGCCCGTCGGCGCCTGCGTCGCGAGCGATAGCTCGCGTAGTCCCGTCGTTGTCTCGGCCGTGCCGATCCGCTCACCCTGTTCGTTTCGCAGGATCTCGACCGGAATCACAACCTGATCGATCGGCCACGGCCACTTGATCAATAAGCCCGGGCCGACATCGTTCATCACCGGCCTGCCAAACCGAAGCACCATCGCCCGCTGATACGGCAGAATCACCGTGAAGCACGAAAGCGCCCACATCACCAGCAAGCCGCCGAGAACAAGCGGAACCACCGCGCGGCTCAGCAGGCGATACAGCCACGTCGACGAAACGTCGTAGCCGAGCTGGTAGTTGATCGCTTCGTTGATCGACTTGGCAACCGCCTCCGGTGCCGCGAAGAACCCCAGCAGCCGCGAATTGAACGCAGGGTTCGGAATATCTCCGGCCTTGCGGGGCCGGTAAACCTCGAGCAGGAAATTCAGGAAGACTTCGACGCCCAGCACGATCATCGCCGCCGGGATAAGGAACCGCAGGAACCGCAGAGGCGCATCCGGCCCGACGATGTCGGTGATATGCCCCGCAACAAGCGCGATGCACATCAGCGAGACGCCCGCCGCCATCGCGCCGCCGGCACGCAGGTTGGCCCACACCGACTGTCGCGCCATGCCGCCCGCGTAGCGAGCAAGCAGGAACATCGCGACAGCAGCGCCGATCTCGATACCCATCGCCCAGCCGCGCGCCACCATCACGATCGGCGCGTCGTGATTCGCCCAGCCAAACTGATACCGAAACCAGCCAAGCGTGATCAGCGAAGCGCCAATCAGGACGCTCATGATCGGAAAGAAGATCCGATACATCGCACGCAGGCGGCGCGCCGCAACCTTGAAGTCGTCGCCCGAGCTTTCAAAGACGCTCGCCGACGCCGCGTCTTGTCCCAGCGTTTCAACCTCGATCGCTTCGATCCGTTCGCGCCGTGCCTGGTCAAACACGATCCCAAGCGCGAACCAGGCCAGAATGCCGATCGCGGCAAACAGCCCCACCGTCATCGCCTCGCTATCACGCATCAGGGCCGCGTAAATGACCAATGCCGCTGCGACAATGGCCTGGATCGCCATGCCGAGGAAACTGACGCCGGTGGCCCGTTGGTAGCTCAGGTAATCTGCGCGCATCGTTTGAGTCCGCGACGGAAGCCCCCGAAGACCTCGGGGGCGGATTGAATCAATGAACCGCAATGGTAGAACCCGACAACGAGAAAGTTGACGGTTTCCATCTCCGGAACTTGCAACGCCCCTCCCGAGCCGCGCCGCACCTTCCGTGCCGTCGGGCCGCGCAAGAAACACGCGGGACCCGAGTCGGACCGGACTTTGATACGCTCCGCTTTCCACACGGTTCGATCGAACCGGCGAAGGGCGACGCGCGAACGGTGATCGGGGATTTGATTTTCTCTCGATCCCTTTCGTTTGGCCGCTTCGGGAAGTCTCCCCCGCGGCTTGCTAGCCTTTCCTCTTCTTTTGTTCGGCTCCGGAGCATCTTCTCCGCATGAATCTGCGCGTTTTAGCCATCGCCCGAAACACGTTTATCGAGAGCCTGCGCCAGCCGGTGCTGCTGCTCCTGCTTCTGGGCAACGGCGTACTCACAATTCTCGTCACCTGGATGTCCGCCTTCAGCCTCGCGGATATCGAATCCGCCGAAGTTCAGGGCGACAACAAGGTGCTGCTCGACGTCGGTCTCTCCACTGTTTTCGGATGCGGCGCGCTCATCGCCGGGTTCATCGCGACCGCTGCAATCAGCCGCGAAATCGAAAACAAAACAATTCTGACCGTCGTCAGCAAACCCATCTCCAGGTGGATCGTGGTCTTCGGAAAATTTCTCGGCGTCAGCGGCGCGATCCTCATCGCCACCGTCATCATGCTGGTTTTCCTGCTCATGGCCGTGCGCCACGGCGTGATGAGCACGGCAGCCGACACCGTCGACAAGCCGGTCGTGGTCTACGGGTTTGGAGCGGTTCTCATCGCCGCATTCGGCGGCGCGTGGGGCAACTTTTTTTACCGCTGGAATTTCCCGCAGGTCATGACGCTCCTGCTGCTTCCGCTGATTCTGCTCGCGTACGGCCTGATGCTTTTTACCCACCGCGACTGGAAGTTCCAGGGCGTCTTCGTCGATCTCAAGCCCCAGATCCTCGTTGCCTGCGCCTGCCTCGCGATGGCTGTGCTCGTCCTCACGTCGGTCGCGATCGCCGCTTCTACAAGGCTCGGTCAGGTCATGACCATCGTCGTCTGCATGGGCGCCTTCGTGCTCTCGCTCATGTCGAACTACTTCGTCGGTCGTCAGGTCTTCGACAACCAGGTCGTCGCCGAAGTCGAGAAAGTGACCGCCCCCGATCCCGGCAAGCCGAACCTGCAACTGCCCGGTGAATCACTCGACATCCTGCTCAAAAATGCTCCCAAGCCCACGATCAAAATCGGTGATTCGTTCTATTACTCGCCCAGTCCCACCGGCTTCCCGATGATGACAGGCGCCTTCCCACGGTTCACGGGAAACCTCGACAAAGGCGAGACCTTCCTCGGCGCCGGCGTGCCGCCCGGACTCGTCGTCACCAAGGCCGAAGGCCAGAAACTCACCATCAAAATGGTCGGCGGCTCGCCCCTCGCCCGCGTCAGCCCGCCCCAGTCCGACGACTTCATCTTCCTGCATCCAACCTCAATCCGCCCGTTCTGGCTCGCCGTCTGGGGCGCGTTCCCCAACATGCAGAGCTTCTGGATGGTCGATGCCGTCTCGCAGAACCGCCCGATTCCGCCGATCTACCTGGTGCTCGCATTCGGTTACGCGATCTGCCAGATCACGATCTTCCTCTCGCTCGCGATTCTGCTCTTCGAAGGCCGCGACGTCGGATGATTCTGGTGGCCCGCCACTCGGACGCGGGCGCATCGAAAGCACCGCACGCGCGTGCAGTCCTTACGCCGCAGATACATCAATTCACGCCGGCTGCAGCGCCGCGCTCTGCTTGCGGCCGTCAATCGCGCCCGCGTACGCAGCAACACACCGTTCCGCCGCACCACTCCACGTGAGCCGTTGAAGCTCAAAGCTTCCGTGCTCGCGCAGCGTTGCGCCCAGGGGCGGATGCCGCAGCACGGCGATGATCTTGTTTGCCATCTCGTCGATGTCCCAGAAGTCGACCTTCAGAACATGCGAGAGAACTTCGGACACGCCGCTGGTCTTGCTCACGATCACCGGCACATCGTGACTGATCGCCTCGAGAGCCGCGAGACCGAACGGCTCGCTCACGCTCGGCATGACATAACAATCCGCCATCTGATAGATGCGTTCAACGTCTTTCCCGCGAAGGAAGCCGGTAAAGAGCACCTTGTGCCCGATCCCCATGTTCGCCGCGAGTTCCACCATCCGCAGCGCCATGTCGCCCGAGCCGGCGATGACGAACTTCACGTCCTTCACCTTCTCCAGCACGCGCTTTGCCGCGGCAATGAAATACTCCGGCCCCTTCTGCATCGTGATCCGCCCAAGGAAGAGCACGATCTTGTCGCCCGATTGAATATCCGCGCCGACCGCGGGCTGCTGCGTCTCTCGCTCGATGCCGTTGTAGACAACATCAATCTTGTCGCCCGAAACGCCGTAGCGCCGCTCGCAGATGTTCTTCGTGAGCTGACTCACCGCCAGCACGCGATCCGCCGCGTGCATGCCCAGACGCTCGATGTCGTACACCCGCTGATTCACGTTGTTTCCCGCGCGATCAAATTCGGTCGAGTGCACGTGCACGAGCAGCGGCTTTCCGCTCACGCGGCTCAGCATCACGCCCGCCGGAAACGTCAGCCAGTCGTGCGCGTGAATCACGTCAAACTCGTCGCCCCGCGTCAGCGAAACAACCAGGCGCGCATAACGCTCCGCATCGCCGACCAGGTCAAATCCATACGCGCCGTTGCCGTTCTGCAGCGAACTGCCGTTGCCCGATCCATTCGCCGCCGGCGAGATCGCCGCCAACAACTCCGCGATCTGCTGCGCCGCCGCACGTGCCCCGGGATCATCAATCGTCGCATCAACTTCGGGCGCCGTAGGTGCCGCAACATCCGTCAGGCTCACCCAGTTCGTTTTGTCGCTCAGATCATGCCCGGGGTACGGGCTCGCAAAAGCCGCGGGAACGCCGCGAAAAACCGCGTGCTTGAACCCGTGCGATGCAAGCTCCGCCATGCTGTCGGTCGCTTCGCTCGACACATTCGACACGCTCGGCGCGCTGACAGAGCGAGCCGATGCCGAGATGTCGCGCAGCCGGCGCGCCGCCAGCGCCTCGGGACTGAGCAGCCGCACGTGCGACGACTGCGAGCGATCCACCGGCTTGGGCAGCACAAACGTCACCTGATGCCCGAGCGAATCGAGTGCGCGCGTGAGTCCATAGCAAGCGACGCCGAGTCCGCCCGCAATGAACGGAGGAAATTCCCATCCGAGCATGAGCACTCTCATGGGAATCTCCGTTCCAAAGGCTGAGTATGAGCGTTCAAATTCTTCTTCACTCGTCCTCGCCGTCTTTGTGCATATCACCCAGATGCTTGAAGCAGGACTCATATGCCAGCAGCAGCTGCCGAATCCTTGCCTCCGCATCCGCGTCGGTCACTTTGATGCCGCTGCGCGAGCGAAACGCGAACATCTTCTCGTCATTGCGATAGTGGTCGATCGTCGGGGCCTTCCCCGTGTACCCCACTTCCTCAAGTTCTTCTTCCAGCAATTCTTCGAGATCATCGCCCGTGTTCAACAGGTCGGCCTCGACCGAATGGCTCAGCCATCGATCCGCCGTGAACACCCCGACGCACGCTTCGCCCTGTTCAATCTCGACCCGATATTCCGCCGGCGCAGCAGACGCCGTCGTCCGCGCAATCACGCGGCCACCAGACACCGTCACTTCGCCAAAGACGCCCGCCAGGCGAGCCGCTTCAGCCAAGGACTCCAGAATCGCGGCCGTATCCCGCGTCTCCACCACAAATACCTCCAAGGTGAGTCCGATCGGGCCGCCCGAACAGGCCGCCCCCGATCGATCCAACTTTATCCGCGCGACGCGCGAAAACGCGACTATATTTGTCCCCACCTTGCGGGTTTCCCCCGCAACAAGCCCAGGTGGCGAAATTGGCAGACGCACTACCTTGAGGTGGTAGCGCCCGCAAGGGCATGGAGGTTCAAGTCCTCTCCTGGGCATTCTTTCTTGCTGCGTGATGGTTCCGGTCCCCCGCTCCGCGGGCCCCGGACCGACCCTCCCGCAAGAAATTTTTTAGTCGGCAAAGGCAAGAAGTGCGCTGCGTTTTTCCAGCCGCGCGCAAAGCCGCGCTGATTCTCGGTCGATGTTGCTGGCGTCGGGGTCCACCACCTCGGCCACCATGCGAATCCTCGTCGCCGACCAATCCCGAACCATGCGCAACATCGCCCGCGCCGTCCTCGCGCAGCTGGGATACTACGACGTCGACGAGGCCGCCGACGCAAACGAGGCTGTTTCTCGTGCCTGTTTCGCCGATTTCGACCTGTGCATTTTCGATCATTCGATGCGGGGGCGAGATGGCACGCCTCTGAGTCGCGCACTTGAGCAGGCCGGCAGCCGGGCCCGCCAGATCGTGCTCAGTACGGCCGACAACCCAAGCACCGAAGCCGAGGCATCCCACTCGCTCCGCAAGCCCTTCGCCCCCGAAGCGCTCCGCCGATGCATCGATGCGGTCGTCGCCTCCCAGCCGACCCTTCGGGCCGCCTGAATCCCTCAATACATTCACCCGTTCCGCCCCTTCCCGAGCGAATTGCCGCAACCCCGCGCGCCCTCGCCCCGTAGCGCACCTGCGATTCTGGCGGGGAATGCTGGACAGCATCGCCTAGCGACCGGACAATCGCGGACAAAATGAAGTCCTTAGCGGGTCCATTCAGCCGCTCCTTATGGCGGGTTTGTGCGTTGGCGACATGTTTCGCCATCGGTGGCTCTGTGCCGCTGCTGGCCGACGAGCCCCAAACGCCTCCCCCGGCAGATCCGCAGCCCCCGGCTACCGATCCCGCCCCCGCTCCCGAGCCGGCAAAGACCGAAGAAACCCCGAAACCGGCGCCCGCCCCGGCGATCCCTCCGGCCGCGCCGACCGAACCCGCGCCGATTCCGTCCGGCCAGCTCGAAACCATTCTCGTCCTGAAAGACGGTTCGCAGGTCGTCGGACGCCTCATCAGCATCGACGACGAGAAGTACACGATGCTCATCGCGGGCATCCCCACGCGGTTCATCAAAGAAAACGTTCTCAAGGTCATGCCCCAGCCGCCCGTCGAAGAGCGCTACCGCCAGATGCGCGCCTCGATCGACGACACCGATCTCGACCGCCGTGTGCTGCTCGCCGAGTGGCTTCGCGATCGCAAGCGCTACGACCTCGCGCTCACAGAGCTTGACAGCATCTTGAAGGCCGACGCGAATCATTCACGCGCTCGTGACCTCAAGAAAACAATCGAACTGCAGGTCGATATCGACAAAGCCGGAGCTCTGCGCAAAGCGGCCCGCGATACCGAGAAGAGTCCCGAAAAATCTCCGACAGCCGAGCCCGACACTGAAGAGTCAAAGGAAAACGATCAATCCCGGCATTTCCCGGTGCTCAGTGAAGATCAGATCAACCTCATCCGCGTCTACGAGATCGACCTGAACAACCCGCCCCGCCTGCTCATCCCGCGAGAGCTCGTGGCCGCGCTGATCGCTCGCTACGCCGACGACTCGCTCCTGCCCTCGACCGCCGAGCAGCGTGAAAAGCTCTACCAGACCAAGCCCTCGCAGATCCTCGACCTGGTCTACCGGCTGAAGGCCAAAGACCTCTATCCCATGGTGAGGGTCATGGAAGATCCCGCATCAATTCTCGCCTTCAAGCGCGATGTCCATCAGGGCTGGATCATGAACGGATGCGCCACCAACCGTTGTCATGGAGGCGAAGAGGCCGGCCGCCTCATGCTCAAACGCTCCCGCCCCACCGACGCCGCGACCTACTACACCAATTTCCTGATTCTCGAGCGCTTCCGTCTCGCCGACGGCAAGCCTCTCATCAACTACGACGAACCCGAGAAGTCCCCCCTTCTCCAGTTTGCGATGCCTCGCAACCTGACCACCCGCCCTCATCCGCTCGTCCGGAACCAGTCCGGGGTCGACCAATGGAAACCCGCCATCCGCTCAATCGACGATCGCCGCTATCACGCCACGCTCGATTGGATGAAGTCCATGTACAAACCCCGCCCGGATTACGGCATCACGTACGACCCGCCCCTGCCAAAGGGCGCGCTCCAGCTCGCTCCGGCCGCCAACGGCGAACGCTGATTCCTTTCGATCCGCAGACGCCCCTCCTGCCTGATAAACTCCCCCCCTTCCCATGCCCCGCATCCCTCACTTCACCTTGACCAAAGTCCAGAACCAATCCCAGCCGGAGGCTTGCATGCAGGTTCGCCAGTCGATTCACGTCCGCCGCCCGGTCCTCGCGACGGCCATGATCCTCGCTGCAGGCACCCTACTCGGCGCCTGCGAACGCGCCGACCCGAACCAGCACGCGCTTGCCACAGGCTCGGCCAAACTCCAAGCCAATTCCGGCGGCGCGTACGCGACGCCTTACGACGCGTTCCAATCGCGCAACTACAAGGACACGATCGCGATTGCCAAACCGATCGCCTCCGGTGATACAAAGTCGCCCCAGGCCGCCGCCGCCTCCGCTCTGGTCGGAACCGCGCAGCTCGGCATGTCCCTCGCCCTGCTCGACGAGGCGGCTCTGCTCGAACAGGCGGCCGTCAACAGGGCGACTTTGCTCCGCGTCCTCCTCGACAACTGGGTCGCGTACAGCATGTCCGCCGACACGGCACAGGGCTTCGACCCGACCGAAATTCTCGCCCGCATCGACAAGGATCGCGCCGAGCGCGATCGCGAAGTGCAGGGATATCAGTCCAAGCTTCAGGATGTCGAGCGTCGCCTCGCCGACCTCCGCGCCGGCGCCAAATCCAAGTTCGAAGAAGCTGACAAATACGCTCTCGAATTCGCCAAGGCTCGCGAATCACTCGCGTCGCTCACTGCCAGCGAGGCCGAAACGCGCCTGACCTCGGCTCGCGAGGATCGCCGCCGTGGCGACGCGATCCGCGTCGATGCCTCTCGCCTCCAGGCCCAGGCCGATGTCACGCAGCCCGAGGCCGATGAACTCAAGGTCCTCATCGCCGCGACCCAAAACCGCGTCGCAAGCCTCGATCGCGAAAAGCTCGAGATCAGCGAGCGCGCCCAGCAGGGCCGCGCGGCGTCCGCCCAATCTCGCTCTTCCGCGGCGGAAACTGCCAAGCAGATCGAAACCGCGCTCACCGAACTCGCTTCATCCCGCAGTTCCGGCGTCATCGCCAAATATGACGAAGCGATCGCGTCGCTCCGCGCCGCGGCGGCGTCCGCCAAGGCCGCGTCCTCCGACCCCTCAGTCGGCGGCAAAATCCTAGTCGGCCGCACACAGCTCGCCCTCGCGGGCGCGTACGCGGCCAAGGCGTCCAGCGTCAAGTCGTTCGCCTCGTTCCTCCATCATCTCGCTGTCGCTGTCCCTCCGCTGCCGTTTGCCGCTTCGCTCGATGCGCCACAAAAGGAAGCGGCGGAACTGATCCGTCAGACGTCCGAAGACGCGAAGAGCGCGTTCGAAGCGGCGCAGTCCGCGTTCTCCTCCGTCCAACTTCGCGGACAAGGCGCCGCGGCGATCAAAGATCGCATGACCCAGCTTTCCGAAGCGATCGGCGCTCTCGCAGGGCAAACCAAGGCGCCCGAAGTGCCCGCGAACGCAGCGCCTGCAACCGAACAACCCGCGCAGCCCCCAGCCGCTGAATCCGCCCCGCCCGCCGCTGCCGCAACACCTGATGCCGCCTGGGAACAGATGTATGCCGCAATGGAATCCGGCGACAAGGCCGCGTTCATGTCGTTCGTCAAACTCGACGACCCCGGCCAGGAAGCTGTCATCTCCGGCATCCTCGTGTTGAGTAACGCGCAGCGGAAGCTCGACGCCGCCACCAAGGCCAAATTCGGCAAGTCGTTCTCGGAGTTCCAGGCCGCGGCCATGGGCGTCACCGCGCCGACAAAGGCTTCTGACTTCAAGATCGAAACCGCCGGCGACACCGCGACCGTGAGCCATCCAGCGTCGCCCTCGCCCATCAAGCTCGTTCGCGAAAACGGCAAGTGGCTTGTTTCCTCGGCATCAATCGCCGCCGGTCCCGCGGCAGCAATGGCCCCGATGGCAGCACCTATCGGCGCAGCGATGGACTCGGTGACCGTCGATGTCGAAGGCGGCAAGATCACCAAGATCGAAGATGTTCTGATGGAAGTTCAAAAACGCGCCGCTGCAGCAATGAAGTCCGGCGGAGGTTGAGCACTCCGCGAAGCACGTTCACATGACCGAGCACACCGAAGGTCCAACACTGCACGAAGTAAAGATGCACCTCCATCCGCCCGCCGACCCGGGCGTGGGGATCGTTGTCTCCAACGAAAAGTGCACCGCCGGCCGCCGCGCCGCAGGCTTTGTCCGTCACGTCGCGATCGACGTCTCGAACACACGCTTAGCCGGAAACTTCCGCGCCGGTCAGTCGTTCGGCGTCCTCCCGCCCGGACAGGATGCCAAGGGCAAAAACCACGCGCTCCGTCTTTACTCCATCGCTTCTCCGACGAAGGGCGAAGACGGCCAGGGCAAAGTCCTCGCCACGACTGTGAAACGCCTCATCGACGAACACAACGAATCCGAGAAACTCTTCCTCGGCGTCGCCAGCAACTGGCTCTGCGATCTCAAACCCGGCGACGAAGTCCGCGTCACCGGCCCCAGCGGCAAGCGCTTCGTTCTCCCTGCTTCGCCCGCCGATCACGACTACATCTTCTTTGCCACCGGCACCGGCATCGCTCCCTTCCGAGGCATGCTCCAGGATCTGCTCGATGATCCCGGTACACACCGCTCGCGCATCGCGCTCATCATGGGCTCTCCCTACGCCAGCGATCTGCTCTACGACAATCATCTCCGCGAGCTCGCGGCACGCCACCCCAACCTCAGCTATATCACCGCCATCAGCCGCGAAAAAGCCGAAGATGCGCCCCGCCCCCTCTACGTTCAGGATCGCCTGACCACCCATCGCGATTCGCTCGAAGCGATGCTCAAGTCCGATCGCACCCTCATTTACGTCTGCGGCATCGCCGGCATGGAACTCGGCATCTTCCAGTCCATGGCCCGCATGCTCGAACCCGCTTCACTCGACCCGTATCTCCGCGTCGATCCCGAGGCACTGAACTCAATCGCCACGTGGGAGCGTCGGATGATCCACAAACAAGTCAAGCCCACACGCCGCATCTTCCTCGAGGTCTACTGATTTTTGCTTCGGTTCCAGAGGGAGCACCGGCCTGATAGGCTGCCCCACGTCCAATCGCCTCTTCCCCCGGAAACGCGTCCCCTGCCTGCGAACAATCGCCTCTCCCATTCCGGACTCGACAGGAGCCCGCTTCAGTGACGACCCTTTCAACGATTCGCAACATCCCGGCCCTTGCTCGCCTCGGCCTTCTCTCGCTCGCCCTGAGCCTGTTTGCCGCGCCCGTCGTCCGCGCTCAGGAGATCGCAGCAGACGTCATCACCAGCGCCACGCCGCTCACCGACGCTCAGAAGGAAACTATCACGAAGTTCGCCGCGCCCCTGCTCGAGGCCCTCAAGAGCGACGATGCCAACAAAGTGCGCGATGCCCGTACGGCTCTGGTCCGCCCGCTTCAGCGCGCCGGTGTCGTCGTCGGCGTCCCCTTCCGCCAGGCCTACTCGCAGGTTCTCGGCATCCCCCTCGCAAACCTTGCCGACGACAAGCGCCCGCTGAATTCGATCAACGCAATGCGCATCGGCGCCGAACTCGCCACCGCCGAAGGCTTCGACATCATCGAAAAGGGCTTCCGCTCCCCCCTCGTCCCCGTCCGCGTTGCCGCGGCGGGTGCCGCGAGCCGAGCCTTTGTGGTCGCAAGCAACGCTGCGGCGGCCGTCGTCGCCAAGCGCCTATTTGATACCACGACCCAACTCGGCAAACTCCTCGCCGATCCCGATAAGGACGTCGTCGATGCCGCTGCCCGCGCTCTCATCAAAGCCATCGAAACCGCCCGTCAACCCGAAGTTCGCAACGGTGCCTGCACCGCCCTCTGCAAAGGGATCTCCCTTCGCGCCTCGCAAGTGACAAAGACCCTTCCCGAGCCTCAGATCCTTGACGCCTTCCGCCGCACCGCCCTCGGCCTCCGGGAAGATCTCACCAAGGTGCAGGGCGATCGCCCCCCACTCTCAGCCGACTCGCTCCGCAACATCCAGGAAGTCGCCGGTGATCTGATCGCCATGGTCGCCCGCCTCGTCGCAAGCAACGCTCTTCCCCCAGCGCGCCCGGCCGACGCCGCCGCCGACCGCAAGGAAAAGGAAGCTCTCCGCGACGCCCCGTCCCAGATCGTCGGCGCCAGCGAGCAGATCCTCTCCCTCATCGCCGACAAGATCGAACCGATACGCACCAACTTCGCCGAACAAGTGCGCAAGGCAAATATCGATGCAGACGCTCAGTTCCTCCTGTCGGCAAAGGACCTCATCGGTCCCGGTGGACGCCTCACCCGCGCCCCGTTCAATCTTCCCGACAATCGTTTCAATCTCAACGCGAAATAACCAAACCAAGTCGCAACTGGGGCCCATTCGCGCGGCCTCATAGACTCGCGTCGTGCTGCGACTGGCCATTCCCCTCATCCTGCTCGCCGCCGCGATCTTCGCGATCGTTGGTGCCGATCGCCCCGCACCGCGCGCCGATTTCACCTTCATCAATCGAGGCGACGTCACCACCCTCGACTACCAGCAGATGTCCTGGCAGCAGGATCTCCGCGTCGCCAAAATCATCGGCGAAGGTCTCGTCACCAACGACATCTTCACGCACGACTACGCCGTCGTTCCTGGCGCCGCCGACCGCTGGGAAATCTCCCCTGATCTCCGCACCTACACCTTCCATCTCCGCGACGGCAAATGGAGCGACGGCTCTCCGATCACCGCCCGCGACTTCCTCTACGCCTGGATGAGAGGTCTCATCCCCGATGTCGGCGCCGATTACACCGGCTTCTTTCAACACATCAAAGGCGGCCGCGCTTTCTCCGACTGGCGCACCAAAGCCCTCGCAGATTTCGCGCTCGCGCACGGCTCTTCCCCCTCCCCCTCAGCCGCGGCAGATCTCTGGCATCAAACCAAACTCAAGTTCAACGAGCTCGTCTCCGCCCGTGCCCCCGACCCCCACACCATCGTCATCGAACTCGAACGCCCCACCCCCTACTTCCTCGACATGGTCGGCTTTCCCGCGTTCTTCCCCGTTTGCGAAGCAGTCGTCAGCCGCTACGAAAGTTTCGATCCCGCGACCGCACGCATCAAGTGGAATCAGGATTGGACCAAGCCTCCCAACCTCGTCACCAACGGCCCGTTCTATGTTGAGTCGTGGAAGTTCAAGCGCGACCTCCGCCTCCGCCGCAACCCGTACTACTGGAATCAATCCGCGATCCGCATGGACACCATGTCGATCCCCACGGTCGAAGATTCCGTCTCCTCCGTCATGGCCTTCGAAACCGGCGCCGTCGATTGGGTCAGCGACGTCCTCGCGCCCTTCCGAGCTGAAATGGTCGCGCACAAAAACGCTTTCTACGCCGAGCACAAGGCCGAGTACGACTCGCTCAAGGCGCAAGGTCTCGACCCGATCGAGATCGATCGTCGCCTCCCGCCCGACCCGCGAAAAAACATCCACGTCTACCCCGCCTTCGGCACCTACTTCTGGAACTTCAACTGCTCGCGCACGCTCCCCGACGGCCGCGTGAATCCGCTCGCCGATCCGCGCGTCCGCCGCGCCCTCGCGCTCGCGACCGACAAGCGTGCAATCGCCGACGGAATCCGCCGTGTCGGCGAACACGAGGCCCCGTCGCTCATTCCTCCCCGCTCGATCAACAACTACCACTCGCCGGCCGGTCTTTCGTACAACCCCGACGAAGCCCGCCGCCTCCTCGCTGAAGCCGGCTATCCCGGTGGCAAGGGTTTCATCACGCTCGATCTGCTCATTACCAAAGACGGCGGCCACGAACTCATCGCCCAAACCCTCGCCAAAGACTGGGAGCGCATCCTCGGCATCAACACGACGATCACCGTCCAGGAAGTAAAAGTCTTCCGCGAGCGCCTCAAGAACAAAAACTACATGACCGCCCGCGCCAGCTGGTTCGGTGACTACGGCGACCCCACCACCTTCCTCGAGATTTCCCGCACAGGCGACGGCAACAACGACCGAAACTACTCAAGCCCCAAGTTCGATGCGCTCCTCGACCGCGCCGCAAAAGAAACCGATCGCATCGCTCGTCTTCGAATCCTCGAAGAAGCCGAGCGCCTCCTCGTCGAAGAAGACGTCCCCATTCTTCCGATCTTCTACTACGTCAACATGTACCTTTTCGACGCCAACAAAATGACCGGCATCAGCTCCCACCCCCGAGGCGATCAGCTCCTCTACCGCGTCGACATGTTCAAAGACGGCAAAGGCACCGACGCCCCCCTCTGTCTTCCCCCGCTCAAGCCCGGCGAACACCACGACGGCGAGACCGAGTCGTGATAGGAAGACATTCACCACAGAGACACAGAGACACAGAGAAGAGAAAGACCGCCAAAGAGTTTTTCACGGACGCCTCACCGCGACCCCTCTCTCCGCCCTCTTTTCGCCTTCACCCACTCTCCTTCTTCTCCGTGCCTCTGTGCCTCTGTGGTGAACTCCTCCGCCTTTCTCGGTCTTCCCCTCCGTGGTCCTCCGTGGCCCTCCGTATTGAATGTCTTCCCGGAGGAGCACCATGCTCGGCCTGATCCTCCGCCGCCTCATCCAGCTTCCGATCATCCTCGCCGTGATCTACACGCTCACGCTCACGCTCGCGTGGCGAATCCCCGGCAACCCTCTCGAAAACCCCGAAGGCCGCCGCCCCGCCCCCGAAGTCGTCGCGGCCATGCAGGCCCAATATCGCCTCGACAGCTTCTGGTCCTTCTACTGGTCCTACCTCGACAACGCCTCCGGCTTCAAATTCCTCCGCGACACAGTCAGCGGCCGCGCCCACGAAGCCGCACTCGCCGCCGAAGCCGCCGGCCATGCACCACCCGCCCGCCTCATCTTCGATCTTGGCCCCTCACTCCAATATCGCGATCAACGCGTCAACGAAATCATCGCAAGCGCGCTCCCAGTCTCGATGGCCCTCGGCGCAACCGCCATCCTCATCGCGCTCGTCATCGGCGTCATCGCCGGTGTCGCCGGCGCCGTCAAACCAAACTCCATCACCGATTTCCTCACCCTCGCCATTGCGCTCATCGGCATCAGCCTTCCGACCTTCGTCATCGGCGCCGCGCTCCTGCTCATCTTCCCCGTCCTCCTCGGCTGGGGCCGCATCCCGAGTTGGGGCAGGCCCATCGATCTCCTCCTCCCCGCCTTCACGCTCAGTCTTCCCTTCGCCGCCTACATCGCCCGCCTCACGCGCCTCGGCATGATCGAGCAACTCCAATCCGACTACATCCGCACCGCCCGCGCCAAGGGCGTCTCCGAAACCTCCGTCCTCTTCAAACACGCTCTCAAAAACGCCTTTCTTCCCGTCCTCAGCTACCTCGGCCCAGCCGCGGCATACGCCATGACCGGCTCCTTCGTCGTCGAGCGCGTTTTCGTTATTCCCGGCATGGGACAGCATTTCGTCAACGCCGTTCAGAACAAAGACCTCTTCCTCATCATCGGAGTCGTCCTGATCTACGCCTCCATGCTCATCATCTTCAATCTGATCGTCGATGTCCTCTACCGCTGGGCCGACCCGAGAATCGAGTAGGCTGTAGCCAGCTCCCCACTTCACTCGGCATGGAACGCCCCAGCGACCCACAACCCCGACTCCACATCACCGGCGACGCCGAGGGCGGCCCCGCGCCGATCAAATTCCCCGCGCCAGTTTCTACAACCCGCGATGACGATCCTCGCGCCGATGCTCTCCTCGTCGGCCTCGCATCCCGAGGTGATGAAGAAGCCTTTCTCGCTCTCTACAAGCGTCACCGCTCATTCGTGGTCAGCGTCGCTCGCCGCTACACACGCGATGAATCCGAAGCTCTCGATGTCCTTCAGGACACCTTCGCCTACCTCGTCAAGAAACTCCCGACGCTCCGCCTCACGTCCAAACTCTCAACCTTCCTCTACCCCGCCGTCCGCAACATCGCGCTGACCATCCGCCGCAAAGACCGCATGGTCGCTCTCTCGCCCGGTCACGACACCGCCGGAAAATCCTCCCCCGCCTCCCCCGAAACCGGGCCGCGCCCGATCGAAAAAGTCGTCGCCGATCTCCCAGAAGGCCAGCGCGAAGTTCTCATCCTCCGCTTCGTAAACGACCTCTCCCTCCGCGAGATCGCCGCCGTTCTCGAAATCCCGATCGGCACCGTCAAAAGCCGCATCCATCAGGCCATCGCCACGCTCCGCCAAGACCCGAAAACCAGCCAGCTTTTCGACGGCGACCCCTCATATCCCGCAAATACAACGCAAACACCTCCCCACGAACCAACCCCCGAGTGAACCTCCCCCGCGGCCGGCGCGCTCCAGCACTGGCCACCAAATCCGGCCACTTTTTCGTCTCTAATGGCAAGCAATCCGACCCAACCCCCGATCGACGCTGAAGCCCAAGCCGGCGATCAACTCCCCGACCCCGTGCTCGCTCCGCGCGCCCTCGCTGAACTGCGCGAAGCCTTCGGCCCATCGCTCGAAGTTTCTCACGAAGCCGACGCGCGCGTCCTGCACTCCCTCAATGCTCACCGCCGCAAGACTGCCCACAACGCCGGCTTCTGGCGCGGCTTCCAGATCGCCGCCGTCCTCGCGCTTGCCGCAACCTTCATGCTCTTCATGAACTCGCGCAATAAGCAACTCGCGGCAGAAAGCGCCTTCGCCCGCGTCGCCGCGGCAGAGAAAGAAAAGAAAAAGCTCGAGGCCGACCGCACGCTCGCCTCCGCAGCAGAAACCGCCTCACCGGCCGCGGCCGCCTCAAATGTTCCAAGCGCCGCGCCGCACACCGAAGCCAAGTTTGCATCCGCCGTCCCCGCAAATCCGACCATCCTCGACGTGCTCAACCTCGCCCGCAAGGCCGAACGCTCACCTGCCTCCTTCGCCCAGAAATCACCCGGCTTCAAATCCAGCGGCGTCCGCGTCAGCGAATTCGATGAAGTCAACCGCATCGCCGCGCAGGTCGTCGGCGCCGAGCCCGATCAAACATCTGCGCTCGACGGACGCCTTGCCGACTCCGCAAACAAGGACGACGCGTCAGGTTTCGCTCCCGCAGAGTTCGAATCCCGCCGCGACGCCCTGCGCGCTGCTGCACCTGCCGCGCCGCTCGCTGTCAGCGAAACCCGCATCCTCACGTACGACATCATGCTCGATGTCGGCTCACGTTCACTCGCCGCCTTCCAAATCGAAATCTCCATGTCCGCTCCCGATACGGTCCGCGTCACCGGCACGCTCATTCGGGGCGGCGATCATCCGGCCCTTCAGCGCCAGCCGCTCTTTGATAACAAGCGCGTCAGCCGGCCCGGCGCACGCACGACCTTCACGATCGCGAACTTCGACACCGGCAAGGATCTCCCCAGCGGCGACGTCCGCGTCGCGCGCATCGTCCTCATCGTCGTCGGCCCCGGAAATCCCGGCGTCACCGCCAGGCTGGTCATCGCCGCCGGCGCCGAAGGCGTCCCCATCCCCGCCGGCCTCCGCGTCGTCGAGCGCGCCCCAATGAACGATGCCGACATCAAACACAAAGCGCTCGAAAAAGCCGCCGAAGAAGCCGAAGCCCAGCCCGCCGCAAAGTAACCTCGCGCAACTCCGAAGCCCCCTCCCCGAGGGAACTCATGCCTCGCGTCGCGAATTTGGGCCGTGTCGAACTTCGTCGCGACTGGTTTGCAGCCCGAATAGGCTGAAAGATTCGAGCAGTGGGTGGAGCGAGTCTTCGAGCGACACCCACGGTACACGTTGATGAAATCTCCGCACGCTGAAAGCGTGCCACGGCTAGCCGTACGAGCCCAAGCGCATCGAAGGGCCGTTGCAATCGCCTGCAACGCGGGTACCGGGAACTCCAAAGCCGCCGCCCTTTTCGACGCGTCCACCCGTCGCTTCGCTCGGGCTCGTACGGTCAGCAACCGGCCATTCGCAAGCATTTCCAGTATTCACCGGGTTCCTGCCAAACCACAAAGCCACCCGCACCTGACCGTACGAGCCCAAGCGCAGCGAAGGGCCGTTGCATACAACCTCGCCGAACGCCAAGGACCACCAAATGCAAATCACCCGAGCGAACTCCCAACCCTCCAATCCCGGCCCAGCAGTGTGGTTCACCGGCACCGTCCGCATCGACCCGATCATCGACGCCCCCGACCCCGCGCGCGTCTCAAGCGCACGAGTCACCTTCGATCCCGGCGCCCGCACCGCCTGGCACACTCATCCACTCGGCCAAACTCTCATCATCACCGCTGGCAAAGGCTGGGCCCAAACCTCAGGCGGCACAATCCAAGAACTAAACCCCGGCGACGTCGTCTGGATCCCCCCCAACGAAAAACACTGGCACGGCGCAACCCCCACCACCGCAATGACCCACATCGCCATCCAAGAAAAACTCAACGGCAGCCCCGTCACCTGGCTCGAGCAAGTCAGCGCCGACCAATACCGCGCCTGATGCTTGTTTGGCTGATAGCTGAATGCTGAAGGCTGTCAGCTCTGCCTCTCAATACCGAATCGCCGCCCCCACCGGCCCATACTTCGCAATCTTCTCTTTGCCTTTGAGCGCCACCAGCTCAATCAACACCGCGATTCCCGCGATCTCCGCCCCACACTTCTTCACGAGCTCACAGCACGCCGCAAGCGTTCCGCCGGTCGCCAATAAATCGTCGACAACGAGCACACGCTTCCCCGGCGTCATCGCATCCGTGTGAATCTCGAGCCGATCCGTCCCGTACTCAAGCGCGTAATCCGCCCCGTGCACACTCCGCGGCAGTTTCCCCGGCTTGCGAATCGGCACAAACCCCGCCGACAACGCCTGCGCAATCGCCGTCCCAAAAATAAACCCGCGGCTCTCCGCCCCCACGACAAGCTCAACGCCCTTCCCCCGAAACGGATTCGCCATCAACTCCACCGCGAGCGCCAGCCCCTGCGGATCCGCCAGCAGCGGCGTGAAGTCCTTGAACAAAATCCCCGGCTTGGGAAAATCCGGAACGTCGCGAATGAGATCGGTGAGTTGTTTCATACAAGCAGCAACAGAAATTCAGAACCCAAGCGCCGGGCCGCACGCCGCGCCCTTCGAACGCCGAACAAACATCCTACCACCCCCGCCCCCTACCCCACGTTCTGCATTCCGAGTTCCCAATTCCGCATTCCGCATTCCGAATTCCGAATTCCGAATTCCGAATTCCGAATTCGCTATCCCGCTCCGCACTCCGAGTTCCAAGTTCCGCGCCCTTCACATCCGCCATCCGACATCCGCCATCCCACATCCCACATCCGCCATCCGCCATTCGCCATTCGCCATTCGCCATTCGCCCTATTCTCCTTCCATGACCTCCAAGTCCTCCCGCAAGTCCACTCTCGAGATCGTCGAACCGGTCGGCAAGCGCGTTCTCATCCGCAAAGACGCCGACAAAAAGCAGACCAAGACCGGCATCCATCTCCCCGACAAAATCGAAATCCCCACGATCACGGGCCGCGTGGTCGCCATCAGCCGCCAAGTTGAGCGCGATGACGACTACTCAATCGAGCAATACGACCGCGTCCTCTTCAACCCCAAGCACGCCATCCCCGTCGAGTTCGAAGGCGACAACCGCCTCTTCGTGATTCCCATCGAAGACGTCGTCGCAATCTTCCGCCGCGAAGGCGAAGCCAGCGCCGACGAGTAGCTCACAATCGCACTCCAATTTCTTCGTTGCAAATTCACGTCGGCATTTGATCTTCCGTCGTTTCGACGACTTCGAATCATGCCTCGCATTTCAGCCTGCTTCAGCAGGCTTGCCCGCTTATGGCCACGCCTTCAGGCGTGGTAATCGAACCCACAAATTCTCTTCTTTGCCTTTTGCATCCCAGCCCGTTTCAACGGGCTTCCCCCTCCCCGCCTTCAGGCACCTCAATCTCCTCCAACCTCTCAACAACCGTCCCGCGTTGATGATGCTCGCGCTGATTCCGGATGTATTCCAACACCCACGGCAAATCTCCCTTCCCAAACGTCACAATGCCATACCCGGTCTGCCACGCCAACGTCCCCGCCCCGCACGCTCGATTGATCTCGTGCGAACACGCGCCCTTCAAATCTCCAATCCATTTTGCCGGCTCAACTGTCGGCGGCAGACTCACCGCCATGTGCACATGATCTTCGATCCCGCCCACCGCGTGCACCAACACACCCTGCGTTTCCAACGCGCGATGAACCAGGTACTTCTGCGTCAACGGCTCAACCCCTGCCGTCAATAGCGGCACGCTGGTCTTCGTTCGCCACACGAGATGAAAATACATCTCCCAATAAACATTCCGCGGCATGCCCCAGATTACAACATCAATCCAAGCCCGTTGAAACGGGCTGGCAGAAAAAATGCGCCGCGCAAACCCACGCCTGAAGGCGTGGGCTACAAGCGAGCAAGGCCGCAAGACGGCCTGAAAACCAAGGCCGGCTAGATCAAGCCAATGTCACATTCCTCCTGCGCGAGGTCGCCTTCCACCAAGTACGCCGCCCAACACACATACCGCTCGCAAAATCGCCAACTGCGACAATCGTGCGTATCGCTGGGCTCTTTGCCTTTCAGCCTGCTTCAGCAGGCTTGCTCGCTTCTAGGCCACGCCTTCAGGCGTGGTAAACGAGCCCGCGAATTCTCCTTTTTGCCTTCGCCTTTCAGCCCGTTTCAACGGGCTTCCCCTTCCCCGCCTTCAGGCACCGTTAGAATCCCGCGCACGTGACCGAACCACCGCTAAACCCCGACCACCCCGCCGCAGTCTTCCTGCGCCCGCTCGATCAACTCCCCGATCCTCTCCCCATCCCGCCCCTCCCCCGCGGCAAGCGCGGCCTCTTTAATCTCTCCCTCCGCACGCCCGGCTCAAAATCCCTGACCAACCGCGCTCTCCTCCTCGCCGCACTCGCGAGCGGCGAATCTCACATCCGCGCCCCACTCCTCGAAGCAGACGACGCGCTCCGCATGCGTGCCGCACTCGAGCAACTCGGCGTCACCTTCAAACTCGAAGACGACACCCTCACCATCCGCGGCATATCCGGCACCTGGCCCGTCCCGGCCTCCGGTCTCACCCTCAATCTCAACAACGCCGGCACCGCAACGCGCTTTCTCGCCGCCGCCGCGCTCCTCGCCGAAAACCCGCTCACAATCGACGGCAACGCCCGCATGCGTGAACGCCCCATCGGCGAACTCTGCCGCATCCTCACGCAGCTCGGCGCCGAGTGCACCTTCCTCGAAAAGCCCGATTGCCCGCCGATCCGCATCACCCCCCTCAAGACTCGAAAAAGCCCCGGTAAAGTCTTGGATATCCCAACCACGCAAAGCAGCCAGTTCATCTCGGCTCTCCTTCTCATCGCCCCCTGGCTCGAAGGAGGCCTCACCATCCGCCTCACCGGCGAAATCACCAGCCCCACCTACATCGAAATGTCCGTCGGCCTGCTCCAGCGTGCCGGCGCGCTCGTCAAAACTTCCGAAGATCTCCGCATCATCCGCGTCGGCACACCCGCCGGGAAATCCCCCGGCCTCGACGCGTTCGACTACGACGTCGAGCCCGACGCCAGCAGCGCCACCTACTTCTGGGCTGCCGCGGCCATCAACCCCGGCTCCTCCGCAAAACTGACGGGTCTCTCGCATCGATCGCTTCAAGGCGACGCGAGCTTCCCCTCGCTCCTCGCCCGCATGGGCGCAATCGTCGAGCAAAACCCCGCCACCCAAAACACTCCGCTCTCCGCCCGCGAAGAGCCCGATCAGCGCGATCACTTCCTGATGACCACCGGCCCGGGCGCACTCGAGCCGATCATGGCCGACCTCTCGACCATGCCCGACACCGCGATGACCCTCGCCGCCGTCGCCTGCTTCGCCCCCGGCATGTCGCTGCTCCGAGGCCTGCGCACACTCCGCGTCAAAGAGACCGATCGCATCGAAGCGCTCCGCAACGAACTCACCAAGCTCAACGTCAAAGTCGATTGCCCCGTGATGGGTGATCACGACGTCATGGCGATCACACCTCCCAAAGGCGATATGACGCTCGCATCCAGCCGCGTCGAGTTCGACACCTACGACGACCACCGCATGGCCATGAGCCTCGCCGTCATCGGCCTCCGCCGCCCCAACGTTTTCATCAAGAACCCCGGCTGCGTCGCCAAAACCTACCCAACATTCTGGTCCGACCTCGCAAAGCTCTACATGCCGATCGCGTAGTAGTACTGCAGCGCGATCCGACGCATCCCAGCCCGCTGAAGCGAGTGAATTCGCTCCTGGCCCGCACCTTCACAAGCGCCCATCGAGCCCCCTGCGCCTGAATCGCCTGCTCCGATGCATCCGAGCCCGCTTCAGCGGGCTTGCTCGCTCCTAGGCCACGCCTTCAGGCGTGGTAACGCAGCCGCCTTGTTCTATTTTTCTTGTAGTCGAATTTCAGCCCGTTTCAACGGGCTTATCTGCCAACCGGCTTCAGCCACGCATTTGTCACTCCGTTCCCAGCGCGCTCGCGACTACCTCACCGAAGCGCCGTCCCCAACCCTATCCCATTTGGCCATTTGAAAATTTGGCCCTTTGGCCCTTTGTTCACCTCCCCACCATCTTCTGCTGCGCAGGCGTATACCGCTCGCCCTGAATCGGCACCCGAGCAACCGCCGCCTCGATCTCGCCAAGATCGCGCGCACTCAACTCGATCGACGCTCCACCCAGATTCTCCTCGAGCCGATGCAGCTTCGTCGTCCCCGGAATCGGCACAATCCACGGCTTCTTCGCAAGCAACCACGCCAGCGCGATCTGTGCCCGCGTTGCCTTTCGAGATGCCGCAAGCTCACCGAGCAGATCAACCAGCGCCTGATTCGCCTTCATCGCCTCCGCCGAAAACCGCGGCAGCGAGCTCCGAAAGTCCTTCGCATCAAACGCCGCGTCCTTGAGCGCGCCCGTCAAAAACCCGCGACCCAGCGGACTGAACGGAACAAACCCAATCCCCAACTCTTCAAGCGCCGGCAGCACATCCCGTTCCGGTTCCCTCCACCAAAGCGAATACTCGCTCTGCAGCGCCGTCACCTGCTGCACCGCATGCGCACGCCGGATCGTCCCCGCGCCCGCCTCCGACATCCCAAAGTGCTTGACCTTCCCCTGCCCGATCAATTCCTTCACCGCGCCCGCAACATCTTCGATCGGCACCTCTGGATCGACCCGGTGCTGGTAAAGCAAATCAATCCGATCCGTCCGCAGCCGCTTCAGCGACGCTTCCACCATCGCGCGAATATTCTCAGGGCGGCTGTCCAATCCGTCGGCCGGCTTTCCACCCTTGAACCCGAACTTCGTCGCGATGACGACCCGATCGCGCACCGGCCCAAGCGCTTCGCCCACCAATTCCTCGTTGGCAAACGGCCCGTACGACTCCGCGGTGTCAAAGAACGTCACGCCCCGATCAACCGCCGCGCGCAGGAGCGCCACCGCTGCCTCCTTTTCCGTCGGCGCGCCGTACGCGAAACTGAGCCCCATACACCCAAAGCCGATCGCCGACACTCTCAGATTGCTCTTGCCCAGAACGCGCATCTGCATGTCACGACTCCTTTCCGAATCCAACCCGAATCAAAGGCGCGTTCACACAAAGCCGTAACGACCGCAAAATTCGAGTCTTTCTCCCAGCCAGTTGGTCAATCGCACGTCCGCGCAAATTCAAACTCTTCACCTCCGCGCAACTCCGCCAAACTCCGCGCACTCCGCGTTCTCTCTAGTCCTTCTCCGTCTCCCCCTCCGTGGTTCTCGGTGGACCTCCGTGTTCAACCGCCTTCTCCCTGCATTTCTTCGTGCCCTTTGTGTCCTCCACGCTTATTGTGGCAAATCACCCGCGCCCACTTTCTTGGCGCAATGTTGACTCAACATGCGCGCAAAACAAAAACAACCAGCGCCCCCATCAACGTAGATTTCGCGTCCCCTGTTCCTCTTCCTCACGTTGAAGTGCGTGTGGCGCCATCAATCACGGCGCACGCGGGCGGAAACCTCGTCGCTCCGTGGCGCCGCACGCACTTCAGCTTTTTCAATCTCTCGTGCATCCGCATTCGTTCCGATGCCCTTCGCGCGTTCTTAAAAACAGCGCGAATCCGCGGCAAAAAACACGAGATGCGCACCCCGCGCACACGCGTGCGATATACCCAATCTCAAAGCAATTTCATCTTGTTGACACGATCTTCGCCAACACTGCGCGCAATTCGGATATTCATTTTGATCCTCCATGTTTATCTTTTCGCTCGGATGTTCACCCCGCTGTTGGGGGCGCCATTCCGCGGCGCACGACCATCCGAATGTGTTTTTCTTTGGAGGATTGAGAGATGAAGACTTCCATGTTCGCGCTGGCCCTCGTGGCCGGCACCGCTGTTTCCACGGCCGCTAACGCTGCTGTGGTCCTCACGCACTACGGCTTCAACGACAGCTCCGTGACCGCAACCGCCGGCAGCGGCACCGCGATCAACGCCGTCGGCACGACGTCGTTCTTCGGCGGCACCACCCTCGGAATGCCCGGCAGCAATTCGCCCCCCGGCAGCCCGAGCAGCCAGTCCGGCATGAACGCCATCGCCATCGTCGGCACCGGTGGCGGTTCGATGACCTTCTCGCTCAGCACGCTCAACTACTCGAACATCGCCTTCTCCTTCGCCTCGCAGCGCACCGCCACCGGCGGCGCGACCGCAACGGCGCAGTACTCGCTCGACGGTTCGAACTTCATCAACCTCGGCAGCATCACCCCCGGCGCTTCCAGCCCGGGCTTCGCCGGCGCCAGCATCATCACCAGCGACTACTTCTTCACGTTCGGCAACGCAGCACTTGCGAACAAGGCCAACGTTTTCTTCCGCATCGTCTCCGCCGGCGCCAGCTCGGCCAGTGGCAACCAGCGCTTTGACAACCTCGTCGTTCAGGGCGATCTCGTTCCGGCCCCCGGCGCGATGGCGCTCCTCGGCCTCGGCGGCATCGTTGCCGGCCGTCGTCGTCGCAACTAATTCCTGATCCGTTCCTGAAGCGTCCCTTGTTGGGTTCGCTTCGGTCAGTACGTTCTTGGCGGTTCGTTCACTGACCACTCTCCGCCCCGGGCGTTCGCGCCCGGGGCGGTCTTCTTTCTCGCCCGCGCTTCGGCACCCCCAATTCAAGAAAGAAAAAGCCTTCCATGCATCACGCTCATCCGAACTCAAAGTTTCGCGTGGCCTCGCTCGTCGCGGCTCTCGCCGCATCCGCTCTCGGATTGTCTGCGCTCGCCGATCCCTACGACCCGCCCGTGGATTACTACAACGGGGTCAACGGCACAGGCGCCACGCTCAAGTCCACCATCCGAACTGCCATCAGCGCCGGCTTTATCTCCCGCGATTACGGCTCGGCTCGCTTTGCGCTTCCAATCATCGATCGCGACATTCTCAATGCTGACAACATCATTCTGTTCTATACCGGCGCCTCCATTCCCAGTCTCTGGGATAGCGGAGTCTCCTGGAATCGCGAACATACCTGGCCTCAAAGCCTCGGCAACACCGTCACCACCGCGCCGCAGTACAGCGATCTGCACATGCTCCGTCCCTCCAACCCCGCCGTCAACGGCGCTCGCAGCAACAAGCCCTACGGCTCCGACGTCGGCTCGTTCGATCCCAATCAGCCCGGCACAACCATCAACTATCGAGGCGAAGCCGCCCGTGCGATCTTCTACGCCGCGACGCGCTACGGCGATCCGGCAGGTTCAATCACGACCGGCACCTTCGTTCTCGCCGACTCCGGCTTCGGCTCCGGCATTTCCAAGATGGGCAAGCTCTCGTACCTGCTCCAGTGGCACTACGCCTACCCCGTCGATGAGCGCGAGCGCCGCCGCAATCAGGCTGTCTACGCCGAACCGGGGAATCACTACTACTACCAGAACAACCGCAACGCTTTCGTCGATCATCCAGAATGGGTCTGGGCCATCTGGGGAACGCAGCCCAACAACTCAACGCTCTACGTCGGCGGCGCACCAAACGCCAACGGCTCTTCAGTCCAAAATCTCACCTTCGGACCCGTGATCACCGGCGCGCCGAGCTTCAGCACGCAGAACATCACGCTCAACAAGTCGGGTTCAACTCCCACCACCTACGAAATCGCAATCGCCGGCGATGTCACCTGCCCCCAGGCCGGCCCCCGCCAAGCCTTCGCATACAACCCGCAATCACGCGCTCTCAGCGTCGGTGTCGTAACTTCCAGCATCGGTTCCTACTCCGGTTCCGTCAGTATCCACAACACCGATCTCACCACCGGCGGCACAGGTCAAGGCCTCGCCGATGGCGACGACACCATCAACGTTTCCGCCCTCATCCTCGATCACGCCGCGCCGTCGCTCGCCGCTTCCGCATCATTCACAACACAGACCATCGACTTCGGCACGATCAATCGCAACTCCGGCATCCACGCGCTCCCCGCAGCCGTCTTCAATCGCGCATCAACAATCGGCCTCACCGCCGGTCTCGACATCGATTCGATCGCCGCATCCGGCTCTCCCGCCGACGCCACTTCCATCATCTCTACTTCCATCGCACCCACCAGCGGCATCCCGGAAAGTTCCGCCGCCATCGGAGTTGTGACGCTCGACAGCGCCCAGCCCGCCGGCATCTATCAGGTCATCTACACGATTCAGACCAGCGACGCCAATCTTCCCGGCGCCGCAACAGCGTCAACCCTCTTCCTCACCATCCGCGGCACAATCATCCAATCCTGCCCCGGCGACCTCAACAACGACAGCGTGGTCGATGACTCGGACTTCGTTTTCTTCGCCTCTGCCTACGACACCTTCGACTGCGCCAGTCCAACCATGCCCGCCGGCTGCCCCGCCGACCTGAACAACGACGCTGTCGTCGACGACACCGACTTCGTCCAGTTCGCCGCCGCCTACGACGCCTTCCTCTGCCCGTAACCAACACCCACAACCAACCTCCACACCGGAGCCTTCGTCAGAAGGCTCCTTTTCATTTTGACTCTCTCTGCCTTTCTCCGTGTCTTCCTCCGTGGTACTCCGTGTTGAACTGTCTCTCTTCCCCAAAAACGAAAAGAGCCGCCTCTCAGCGACTCATTTCTTGTCTCTCACGAATTTCGTCGCGAGCGTTTCTCTCTCGCCTCGCGGTTCTCTCAACTCCGCCCGACCCTGAGAGACCTCTTGGTCGGGGACCCAGTTTATCGTTTCTTGGGGGTTGTTTCCTTGAGCCGAAGTCTCCTGTGAACATCTCCGCTGGGCCGCGCCATAAGTCTGTCTTTCGCAGGCGCTTGCGAAGTGTAAAGGCTTCGCAAAGTCTGACGCCAGGTCTACTTTTTCTCTGAGCTGACGACCTTCCCGTCAATAACAGTCCCGACACAGTGGTTTGTGTACTCAAACGGGTCGCCGTCGTACATTGCGACGTCACCGTCCTTCCCCACTTCGAGGCTGCCGACGCGGGTGTCGACGCCGATGATTTTGGCGGCGTCGATGGTGATGCTGGCGAGGGCGTCTTCGAATTTGAGGCCGTTTGCGGCGGCGATGGCGGCTTCGAAGAGGATGACGCGGGTTTTGGGGACGTAGCCCTCGTAGCCGCTTTGGATTGCGAACTGGACGCCGGCTTTTTTGAGGTTGGCGGCGGTCGCCATGCTCAGGTTTTCGGTTTCGCCTACGGCGCGGTACATGGTTGGGTGCAGGATCACGGGAACCTTTGCTTTGGCGAGCTGATCGACGACGAGGAAGCTCTCGGCGGCCATGTCGAGGATCAGCTTGAAGCCGAATTCTTTTTGGACGCGCAGCGCGCTTTCGATGTCTTGCGAACGGTTCACGGTTACGGTCAGCGGCACTTTTCCATCGAGCACGTCGCAGAGCATTTCGAGTTTCAGGTTGCGCGAGTCGCCCCCACCCCCACCCCCACCCTTTCCTTCTTCTTTGCTGTCGTCCTTGGGTTCGTCTTTCTTTTCGGCGCCGGCTTTTTTCTTCGCTTCTGCGGCTTTGCGCTTCTCGCCGTATTCCTTGGCTTTGATGAGTTCTTCGCGCAGCATGGCGACCTGCTTGCCGCGGGTGCCGGGGGCTTTGTTGCCGGATTCAATCGCGCCCGGACCGATCGTCGCGGTCACCATTGATGGCGAAAGAATGAGGGCCTCGTCAGCGGTCTTGCCCGTTGTCTTCACAACGATTGTTTGGCCGCTGATTAGTTCACCCGGCGCGTTGCCGGTATTGACGGTCGTCACACCGAAACTGCGCACCCAGTCGACGAGTCGATCGAGCGGGTTGTAGGCGTCGATCGCGCGCATCTCGGGTTGGATCGGCGAGGAACGTTCAAGTTGATCGGAGTCGTGCTTGGTGTTGAACAAACCCGAGACGCCGACTGTGCCGCGGGCATCAACCAGGCCGGGGGTGACGACGGTTGCTTCGATGACTTTGACGCCGTCGGGAAGTTTGATTTCTGCGGCCTTGCCAACCGCTGCAATCTTGCCGTCTTTGATGACGACGACGCCATCGGTGATAGCGGCAGTTGCTCCGCCTTGGGCCATCGTGTAGACGGTCTTGCCTTTCACGACCAAATTCTGGGCAAGCGCGAGGCCCGCACAGAGGAACAGGCCCAGCATCACACCGATCTTTGAACTCGACTTTAAACTCGTCATGGAATCTCGCTTCACGTCAATCGTTGTTGAGGATTCTGGCCGAAACCCTTCACTGCGTTCGGGCTCGTACGGCAAGTCGTTGAACTTCTCTTGCTTTTACCCACGCCTTCGCATCTTGCGTGTTCATCGCGTGGTACGCGATGAAGTTTCCTGGGCTCAGTTGTTTCCGAAGCAGCAGAAGTATGGCTCCTGATCTCGGCCGGCTCCCATGCCGCCGACGGCGTGGAGCAGGTCGTCTGCATCGGAGCGATCAAAGACTTTGTTGCCTTCGACCCATGTCTGCTCGACATGCGTGTAGACGCTGAGCGGATCGCCGGAGAGGACGACCAGATCTGCATCCTTACCGGGCTCCAGGCTGCCGATTCGTTTTTGGAGGTCCATCATCTCGGCGCCGCTCAGAGTCATGGCGCGGAGAGCGCCGGCGCGTGTCATTCCGGCGCGCACGCCGAGTGCGGCGGAACGCAGGAAGAGCCTTGAATCCGTGATCCAGTCGTCGGTGTGGAAGGCGACGCGGACGCCCGCCTTCTCGAGGATTGCGGCGGTTTCCATGCTCATGTCTGCGGCTTCGAGCTTGCCGCCGGGCGAATCGACGACGATCACGCTGCAGCCGAGCACTTTTCCGTCCTTTTGTGCCGCGGCGATCTCGTCCGCGATTTTCCATGCCTCGCTCACGTGGTGGAGCACAACGCGGAATCCGAATTCCTTGCTCAGCCTCATCACGGTTGCGATGTCATCGGCGCGGTGGGTGTGATGCTGCACGATGCGCTTGCCGCTCAAGACCTCGTCCATCGCCTCGTACCCGAGATCGCGCGCGGGGGGCTTGATCTTGCTGATCTCGTCTTCGCTCTTTCCGTCTGCTTTCGCCTTGGCGAGTTTGTCTTCGTATTCCTTGACCTTGACGGCGTACTCCTGCGCCTTGATGTATTGCTCGCGCACGATCGCCGCGGCCTTGCCACGCGTGCCGGAGAACGGCGGCTCCCGCATCGGGTTGGTCCCGTTCGCCATCTTCATGCCGCCCAAGACTGATCCGCTCTCATCAAAGCCGATCGCCAGGTCCTCCATGCGATGCGCCGGCTTGCCATCCTTCATCCGCATCTTCATATAGATAGTCTGGCCGCCCATCAGGTGCCCCGACCCTGGCATGACGTTGATCGTCGTGAGCCCACCCGCCACCACGCGCCGAAAGCCGGAATCAAACGGATTCAGCGAATCCGAAATCCGCACGCTTGGCTGCATCGTTCCGCTTCCGTCCGCGCCGCCGATGCCGCCGACGTGGCTGTGCGTGTCGATGATGCCGGGCATGATCACTTTGTCCTTGCAGTCGATGACGGTCGTTCCATCGGGTGCCTTGTACTGCGCATCCTTCTCGAGCGGCGCGATCGAGACGATCTTGCCGTCTTTCACGATGACGACGCCGCGCTCGATCTCTGCCGCGGCATTCCCGGCGCTCTGAATCGGAATCACTTTCGCGCCGACAAAGGCCGTCGCCTTCTCCTGCGCGCACGCGATCCCCGAGGCCAGCCCCACCCCGGCCAGCACGACACACCATTTCTTCATCATCCCTCGATCCTATCAAAAACACCTGCCGCGGCAGCCATCCCATGAAACCCCACCCTCCCGCTCCATCCGAGGTTTGTGGATCAAGCGCTTTGGGACGGGGCGTGTTTGGGACGGCATTTCCAGCACAGAACGAAGAATCTTGCACTCCTTCAGAGTGCGGTGTCTTGTGGACCTTTCCGTGGGTGTCGCTCGGAAGACCTCGCTCCACCCACGGCTCGAATCTGCAAGCCTTTCAGGCTGAAGACGTGCCATCCTGTCGCCCGACGCCCGTGACGTTCCGAGCGAGACGGCGGTTTTGATGCATGTTCGTCCTCCTCTCCGGGTCCGAAAAAATACGGCCGTGTCGCGCCCCCGTCGGTTCGCACAATCTTCATACTTCCGAACGGCCCGCCCGCCAATTCCCCGCAAGTACGCTTGCACGGTGCGACATTCGAAGTCAGGTCCAATCCCCAATTGGGTGGGGTGCCTTGGCGAAGCGCTGCGCGGGGAACTTGCGAAGGAGTGAGGAATGCGAACGCTGTCCTTTCCGTGCCTTTGCCTGAATGCTTCGCTTGCCGCGGCAATCTTCAGTTCTGCCGCAAACGCTCAGCTCTGCAATACCGGTTGGGTCGCGGGCTCGGGCACCCCCGGCGCGACCGGCCCTATCTATGCCGCGACTTTGTGGGATCCCGATGGTCCGGGTCCGGCGACGGCGCGCGTGGTCATCGGAGGCTCATTCTCTTCCGCCGGTGGTGTACCCGCGAGCAATATTGCATCGTGGGATCCGGCAGCAGGACAGTGGGCGGCGCTCGGCAATGGGATCGGCGGGACGGTGTACGCGCTCGCGGCCGCGCCGAATGGTGATCTTTACGCCGGTGGCCAATTTGGGAGCGCGGGAACTGTCAGTGCCGCCAACATCGCCAAGTTCAGCGCGGGCGCGTGGTCCAAACTCGGGAGCGGCACGAGCCATTCGGTCCGCGCTCTGCACGTCGCGAACAACGGTGATGTAATTGCCGGCGGCGAATTCATCACCGCGGGCGGCACACAAGCACAGCACGTCGCGCGTTGGAACGGCCTTGTGTGGTCCGGCATGGGCGTCGGCGTGAACGGCACGATTCACTCGATCGCAACGATGCCCGGCGGCGACATCATCATCGGAGGCGGTTTTACTTTCAGCTTCGGCAACGGACAGGCAGTGAACTCGGTCGCGCGTTGGGACGGTTCGGGCTGGTTCCCGATGGGAAGCGGCCTCGGCGGCATCCCGTACGCCTTCGGATTTCTGCCCGGGACGGTCAACATCCACTTCGCCACTTGAAGTTTTCGCCATCGTCGGAACATGTCAGTAGAGAAGATTCCCATCAGGTGCGGTGGGCGCTGTCTGGTAATTTCGGTGAGATCGGCAGCACAAGCACCCTTCACTGCGTTCGGGCTCGTACGGCAAGCTTCGGGCCGTTTGGACGTCTTCCTCTTCAACGGCACACGTGAATTCCCTCGTTCACGCCGCCTTTAACTCTTTGACTGCGTTTGAGAGTTCGATGACCCGCAGCGGGCACTCTTTCCAATTGTGCTTCCAGCAGACGATGACATCGCAATCGGCAGCGTTGTGACCGTGGATGAGGAAGTTGCGGCTTTCGTACTCGAACTCGATTCGGAGGCGGCGCCACTTGGGCTGCCCGAGCGATGTGAATCACGACGGCGTTGTGGATGACTCGGATTTCGTGATCTTTGCGCAGTCGTACAACGCACTGCTCTGCCCGTGAGGTTCAAGTCGCGCGGAATTACCCGTCAGAGCTCAGGGAACGCGCGTGCCGATTGCGCCCGCCGTCGCGTGCTCTCCCGAAAACTGAAACGTCATCGCGATCAGAAGTAAAAAGCCCGCGGCCGGGAGCAGCGTCCAATCCGCGAGACGAAGTGTCGCGAGGCCCGCCAGCGTTGCGCCGATCAGAAACGCGGCCCACACTCCGGTGAGCAGCAATGCACGTCCGATGTGCGTGTCCCACGCGCCTTGCGCATCGTCCAGGGGCCGGCGCTTCAGGGCCTGCGCGAGATGCATGCCCATCTTGTTTAATGCGCCCGTCACGAACGTCAGATTCACCGGCTCGTTTCCTACGCGCGAAAACGTCGTGTTCATCACGCCCATCGCGATGGCGATCAGGCCGAGTGACGGAATCACCGTTAGCCACGACGTGTGCAGCCCGATGCATGCCGCGGCGAGCGCGGCAGCGACCGCCACGATCAGCGCGCGATCGCCCCGGTACGGCGTTCGCAAGTTGCCGACAAACACCCCGAAGAGAAATCCGGCGATCGCAACCGCCGACGGCAGCGCTAGCCCGAACGCACCCCGCCCGATGTTTGCGCCGGTTTGCGTCGTGTTGCCGCTCATGAAGGACAAGAACGTGTTGAATGCCAGCAGCCCGAAACCGTCTACGTACCCCGCAACCATCGCGAGTGAGACCGCCAGATGAGTTTGGCGGCGGACCAACCATGGCCGAGTTGAGGATGGAGAGGTTTCGGGGGAAGGTGTCATCGCAGTACTCCGTCGACGAGAGACCGGGAGGCCGGTCGGCAATGTCTATCTTGACAGATTCGCTTCCTTTGCGCCGAGCGCCATCCCCGGACCCGCGCGTAGCAAACCTCCGCACGCCGAAGGTGTGCAGGAGTTACTCCTGGGTATTCGCACGACAAAGCGGCGGGCACCGATCTCGGCTATGTCTCAAGTCAGGAAAGTCCCGACGATACGTGTCACGGATCGCGGACTTGAGCGATCCGTGTTCCTCCGTTCCGTCGTGATTGGCGATGCGAATCTGCCTTCGCTACTTCGCCACTCTCTCTTCCAACTTCCTCAACCTCTCCTCCAGTTCCGCATTCTTCTTTGCCTCTTCTCCGAGCTTCCGTTCCAACTGCTCAATCTGCGCATCCTTCTCCGTCCGCAAATCCCGGAGCGCTTCCACCGTCAGCGCCTCAAACCCTGTGATGTTCAGCGTCTTGAGGCCGCCCCCGGTCGTTCCGATCCAATTCGGGAAGAACGGCTCAACTTCCTGAGCGACAAAGCCGTTGTGCTTTCCCGGCGCCGCTCCCGCGGCATGCGGATCGTTGTACAGATACGTCCGCCCATGCAGATTGAGCAGACGATCGAGCGCGCCCTGCAAAGGCTCGATGTCGTGCTTCGCCCGCGCATCCGACAACACTCCCCAGGATCCGCCTCCCCCCTTGAGCGCCTGCCCGCCGGATTGCGTGTTGAACTGAAAGTACGTGTTGCCCGATTCGGTGATGATGAACGTGTCGTTGTTCGACGGGACCGTTCCGTTCTGCCCAAGCTCCATCCGGATGCCGCTCTGCTCCGTCGTGTAGTTGAACCGGGTGAGATAGATCGTGTCCCCGTTCTCACCCGGCGCGCCGAACTGCAGCCGCGTGTTCGTGTCAATCTGCATATTCCCGCCCGCAACGTGCAACCTCGACTGCGGCGAATTCGTCCCAATTCCAACAGACCCGCCCGTGAAAGCGAGCCCTGCCGACACGGGCGACCACGGCGAGAACGAATTCGCGACATTCGCCGGCACGCCCATGACGCCCGACCATGGCACCCTACCCGCCTCAATCGAAAACGGCGTGATGACATCGATCGAGTCCACCGGCGTGACAAAGGTGCGGAACCACCAGGGGCTATTCGAGAAGCCTGCTTTGCCGGTCGCGCCGGGGATTGGAGTCGTTAAGTATCCGAGGCCGCCGCTGCCCTCGAAGGAAAGCGTGTAGACCCTGCCAGCCTCGATGAGCAGGTTGTCGAAAGCAAATCCATCGTTCCCTTCCGTCAGGTAGACCATGCCGAGCAAGGTTCCCGAAGTTCCCAAGCCCGAGTAAATCTTCACGGACATTGCGATTGTGTAGTTGCCACCGAACAACAACTGCACCTTGAGAGCGCCGGTTTTTCCAGCAGTGAAGGACTGCCAAGTCGGCGAATTGTCGGAAATATTCAGGAATCGAGCGCCCCCAAAGACAAACTCTGTTTGGCTCTGATCCACCACCTCTGGGCCGGCTCTTGACAGCGCGAATCCTGCAAGCCCCTGCGCCAGCGGCGTCGAATTCACCGCCGTCCGCGGCAGAATCGTCGTGTACGACCCCGAACCCGGCGGATTCCGCACATCCACCTGCAACCAGAGTGCCTGCCCGGCAAGAAAGACGTTTCCGAAATCAAGCTGCACGGTGAACCTTCCGTTCGTCACCACCGTGTTGAGCCGTTTGAGTTCGGGACCCACCAAATTGCCGTCGGCCGGCGCATCAAAGAGTCGGAAGTTCAGATCGACGATGCCGGTGACGTTCGCCCCGGCGGAGGTCAGTTCCCCCTGATACGTGAAAGCGGTTTGAGCGCGGGCTCGCGCGCCGACGAAAAGGAACAGAGACGCGCCAAAGAGGAAAGCAAGGTAACGTTTCACGGCATTCTCCCGATTGAAGAGCAGCGTACCGGGAGAAAGCGGTTTTTGACAGGGACGGAGTGCAGGAAACCAACGGAGAACCAGCGGAGAAGAGGCCAAACTAGAAGAAACAGATGCTTCCGCCGCGCCAGGCCGGTGTTTTCGGGTCCAAAAACGGCGATCGGCGTGGGTTGAGATCAGCGGCAGGTTTTCAGCAACCTGCATGCACCGCTCCTGCATTTCGCACTGCGAATTCCGCATTCCGAACGGCTTCCCAGTTCCGCGTCCGCGATTCCGGGGGGGTGGCAGTCACGTAGTCCTCGACTTGCTTCCAAGGACTTGGAAGCGACGGCCGGTGATCTCGGTTTTGAGAGGTGAGTGTGACTTTCTTCCGAGTCGGTCATCCTTCCGCCCCGCCACGCAACTCAACCCTCATCATCGTCGCCTGCATCATCGCAACAAACGTTTCCGCCTTTCCACTATTAATCGCAAACACCTCCGCCGTCGCAACTCCAATCGTCTTCCCGACCCGCGCCGACTTCGCCCTCGCGACAATCGTTCGCCTACAGCGGGCGCCAGCAGATTGATCTTGAATTCAACGCTCAGCACCGCTGAACCTTCGGACATCTTGGTGAGGCACGCATAACCGCACGCCGAATCCGCGATCGTCGCGATTGCTCCGGCGTGCGCAAACCCGTGCTGCTGCTGAATCGATTCGGAAAATGGAAGCTCGATTTCGACTTCACCGTCGCCGACTCGCGTCAGCCGCGCCCCAAGCGTCGCAAGCAGTTTCTGTCGACCAAACGATTCCGCAATGCGGGCGTCGAGTGTGTCCATGTCACGAGTGTAGAAAATACATTTCACGGCAAACGAACACGTAAAGGCTGAGCGCTACCGCCTGCGTCGCGCCGCGAAGAGCGCGGCGATCGAGGCGAACGCCATACCGCCCGGCGTCGGAACGCGAAACACCATATCCAGCCTCGACGTCATGTTTCCATCGCCGCCGTCTCCCGCGCCGGGGCCGATGTGTTCGCCAAGGTCCCCGTCGGCGCCGGTCAGAATGCGATACGAGCCGGGCCCTAGTGTGCCGGACCAGGTTGCGTTCTTCCATTCGTGCACGTAGCGGGCCCCGCCGCTCGAGATGGTGCCGCGCGAGAAGGAATCAAAGATGACTGCGTTGGTGGCATCGTTGAGGACGGCGAAGTAGGCGTTTTCACCGCTTGGATCGGCGCTCGAAGAAAAACGCGCGGGCGTTGCGGATCCGTTCAGGAGCAGCGTGAGATCCGCATAGCCATTGGTCACGGTGAGGCGAACGACCAGCTGGGTGCTCAGCGTCGAGTACGGATTCGAAAAGTTGACGGGCGGGCCGGCCTGGCTCCGGCCTTTGAGCGTCGCAGAGATGAGCGAGGTCGTCACGTTGGATGTGAGGACCGTGCCGTTGCTGGGGAGCGAAAGGCTGTTGTTGCCGAAGTTGGTGAAGGAGTTGACGTGGTTGTAGGAGGAGGCGCCGGGCTGACCCTCCGGAATCCCGGCGTTGTAGGTTTCCTGCGCTGTGCTGGCGCGGGAAACCAGCGAGATGGCGGCGGAAGCGCTGGAAGCGATCAGGCCCGAAATGGCGACAGCCGTGAAACGTACCGAATGCATGCAGAACTCCTCGCCCCGAACGAACGTGAAGTATGGAGCGTAAACGCCGCAGGAGCCAGCAATTTTGGGCAAACGGCGTGAAGAAGGCAGCGAGCCGGTCATTCCCCGACCCCGGTCTCGCATTTGGATTGCACACTCCCAGCTACGGAGCTTCTTCCTGCTCCTGCCAATCGATCACGTCGATCGATTCCGCCGCGACGCCAAACTGCCGCAGGATGTTCATGCATTGCGCCCGGTGATAGTGCCCGTGAACGACCGCGCTCGCGATCGCGGCGCCCGCCGTAATTGTGTGGGGCGTGCCGCCGCCGGCCGGCACCCCGATCACCACCTCGCGTGCAAGTCCCGCCTCGCCCCCGCGACGAATCTCCACGATCACCGACGCCAAATCATCGTGCGCCGCGGCAAGCAGAGAAAGCAATTCATCCGGCGTGTACGGCGGCCTTGTCCCCCCAGCCTCGACGCCAACTCTCCAGAGGCGGCCGAACCTCGCGCGCCGCAATCCGATCCGCCCATCGACGCATCGCTCCGACGATGTGACTCAAAATCGCCTGCAGGCCCCCGTGTTCTCCCGGTCCAACCGGAAACGTGCGGCAGAATTCCTCCGCTCCCACCCCGCGGCACTTCTCCAAAATCAGCCGCGTCGCCCAGACATTGTGGGCAAGCAGCGCATCCAGCGGATCGAACGTTCGCGGCTTCATACTCGCAGATTGTTGGCGAGTCGGACGCAGCGCCACTTTTCCATCACGGACATACGAGCTCGTTGTACGCCACCACAAACAAAACAAAATCCCCATCATCGACAACGCCATCTCGATTGAAGTCCGCCGGACACCCGGCCGGCATTGCCGGATCCGCGCAGTCCAGAATGTTGTACGCGGCAAGGAAGAGGACGAAATCGGAGTCGTCCACGAAACCGTCTTTGTTGATGTCGCCGGTGCACGCGCCGACGGCACCGTCCACGATCACGTTGTCGAGCGCCCAGTATTCGTCGCCGCTGTCGCCGCCGTTCAGCGGGCTGTAGCGCGCCCACTCTAAAGTCGCCGTGCTTCCCGACGCGACGAACGTCAGAACCGGGTTTCCCGCGCCGTGGCTGAAGTAATAGATGCCGTAGTAGCCGCTGTAACCGGGGCCGTCCTTTCGGTGAAACTCCGCACCGGTAAACGCGGCGACATCCGGACCGTTTGGGGTCGCATAATTCGTGTCGGTGTAGCGTTGGGGCGAGTACGCGCCGTAGTCGACTCCCTGATCTCCATTTGAAAACATCGTGTCGACCAGGCGCGTGCCGTTGACCGCGAAGTACCACGCGTCGCCGCCATATCCGCCTGCCGCACCGTCCCAGGATGCACCGACGAGCAGGTCAAAGGAAACTGTGTACGACTGGCCCGGAGCCAGACCGGATACGGTGAGATTGACAATCTCTTTGCTCGCGGGGGCCTTGGCGATTCCATAGCCCATGCGGCCGAGCCACATCGAGTGGTTTGCGGAGGCGAGTCCGCCGCCATCGGAAGGTAGACTGAAGCGAGTGAGCTCAGTGAGGATGCCGGAAAAGGTGAAGCCGGTGGTGTTGGATTCGAAGTTGTTGGAATAGACGGGGGCGGCGGATGCGGCCGCGCCGAGTAGGAATGCCGCGGCAGAAGCAGCGGCGACAAGGTGACGAAGAGAAAGGTGGGCCGCGCTCATGATGTTGACTCCCGCAAAGGAAAGACGCAACGCTGGAAAGCCCCGGCGAACCGAGCATACTGGAGGAAAGTGAAAATCCAACGTATTCGTGGGAGTTTTGCGGGCGGGTTTTTTGCTCGTTTCGAGGCTTCAGCGGGATGGTGGGCGGGCTGGTGAAACATTTTCGCAATTGAGCCGCATTCGGCATTTCAAAATCAAGCTTCCCCGCTCACTCACACACCAACTTGTTGTACGCAACCAGGAAGATCTGAAAGTCCGCATCGTCCACCATCGCGTCGTGGTTCAAGTCGCCCGGGCAGGCTTCCGCCGACGCAGCAAACTCGATCGCTCCCAAATCAATCGGGATCGTGAACGCATTCGCATGCGCCGGATCATCCACCACGCGCATCATTCCCGCGAAATCAGTCAACTCCTGGGGCCGGCAATCCATATACGCAACCACATTCCCGCGATCGATGCACGGTGAATCGGCGATCAGCCGAAAATCGTTTGCCGCGGCATCCACAAACCGCGGATCGCCGGAAAAATTACCCACGCCGGGCTGCCCCGCCTGAACATTGCTGTTGCGCACCGATGTGTTGACGCCGCCACCGATAAATCCGGTGTTGCCGTAGAAGATCGTGTTCTCGATCGTCTTTGTTCCCGGCGAATCAAACATCGGCCCGGGTCCGCACCGCGTCACGACGCAGTTCGACATCAGGAGTGTCGTCCCACTCTGGCTCGTCAAAGCGACGCCGCCCAGGTCGCGGAAGATGCAGTTGCTGACCAGCATCGCTCCGGAGTTGATATCAATCGCAAACTCGCTGCTGCGCAGCTCGCAGTTCTCGAGGATCATCGTCGGGGCCTGTCCGAAATTGTTCTGAACGAGGTCGTCGCTGGTCTCCTCCGACCACGAAACAAAGTCAACACGCCGCGCCCGGTTCACGCCGACCTCCGCCGCGAGTGACGGCGCGATCGCGCGGTTGATGAGTTGCAAATCCTCCAGCAGCGCGCCGCCGTTCATCTGGATCGCGATCTCGTCGCTGGGGACTTCCGGGATCTGCGATGGTGGGCCCCAGAGATAGGTCTGGTCGCGCCCCGCGCCGCGCACGGTGACATTGGAAAGTCCGACCGTCGTCAGCAGCACATGCGTGCCCGCCGACAGGATGATCTCGCTGGTACCCGAAGTTGGCTGCGCCGCGACCGCCGCATTGAGGTTCGGTTGCTCCGCCGGCACGTGAATCGGTCCCGACGTCTCCATGATCGCATCGCTTGTGTAATTCGCCTGCGAAATCATCCACGTCCCTTCGGGCGTCCCGTCGAAGTTGACGTAATCGTTATTCGCGTTGTTGAGCGGCTCGCCCGCGCGCCACTTACGAAACGCGTTCGCCGAACCATCCGCCCAGACCAGCGTTCCCTCCGCCGACGCGTCGTTCAATCCAATGAACGGCTTCGACGAGCCCCCCACCACATTCGCGCGCACCCACGTGTTCTCCGCATCGTCATTGATCGTCGCAAGATCGCCGCCCATCGAAACCGCAAACGCCCGCAGTGCGCTCCAGTTTCCGCCCGTCAACCGGTAATACCGATGCCCCGTCACCGAGTTGTAATACGGCCCCGCCGCAATCCCCACCGCACCAATCGAGTGAGCGGCTCCCGCGATGAACGCCGCGACCACGCCGACCCAACACGCGCTCTTCGCCGCCGTATCCCGACGCACCCCTTCTCCCTGCTTTCTCCGTGTCCCCCTCCGTGGTCCTCCGTGGCTCTCCGTGTTTGTCCGCATTTTCATGGCAATCTCCCGAGGCCAGCATACGCGAAAGACCCCAAAACACACGCGAGAATACCTCTCCGCAACCCTCACCGTCCCCAAGAAAAAACGCGACCGACTCTCGTCGATCGCGTCCTGGTTTTTATTTGACCCTTTGAGAATTTGGCCCTTTGGCCCTTTATCCCATGTGCTTAATCACCGCGTCCGCAAACTCGGAGCACTTTACTTTCTTGACCGAAGTATCACCCTCCGCCTTCATCAACCGCTCAAAGTCGTACGTCACAGTCTTGGCCGAAATCGCGCCGTCCATACCCTTGATGATGAGGTCCGCTGCATCCGACCAGACCTTGTCGCCGCCGCTGCCCATGTACCGCAGCATCATCTCGCCCGACAAGATCACCGATCCCGGATTCACCTGATCAAGGTTCGCATACTTCGGCGCCGTCCCGTGCGTGGCTTCGAAGATCGCATGCCCCGACACATAGTTGATATTCGCGCCGGGCGCAATGCCGATGCCGCCGATCTGCGCCGCAAGCGCATCTGAAAGGTAATCGCCGTTCAAATTCATGCACGCGATGACATCAAAATCCTTCGGCCGCGTCAGCACCTGCTGCAGCGTGATATCCGCAATGCTGTCCTTAATAAGCAGCATCTTCTTCCACTTCCCATCCCCATGCGAAGCGCCGATGCCCGCGATCACGCCCTCGACTTCCTTGACAATCTTCCCCTTCTGATCCGCCGTCATCATGTCAAAACCCGGATCAATCATCTTCGCATTCGCCTCCGCGCTCAACCCCGGATTCGAATCAAGATTCCCCAAAATCCAAGACTCCCGCTCCGTCACGACCTGCCCCCGGAAAAACTGCACCGCAACCTTGTACCCCCAATCCTTGAACGAGCCCTCTGTGTACTTCATGATGTTGCCCTTGTGGACCAACGTCACGTTTTTTTTCTTTTCTTTGAGCGCGAACGCGATCGCACTGTGCACGAGGCGCTCGGTGCCGAGGTAGGAAACGGGTTTGAAGCCGATGCCGACCTGGACGGGGTTGTCGCGCGCGGGGGAGCCGATTGCCTGGAGGTCGCGCTGCCACGCATCTCCGGCGGCCTTGGTGCCGAAGCGCACCTTGGTGAAATCCTTCGGGAAGTTCTGCTGGAGAAAGTCGAGAACCTTCTGCGCTTCTGGCGATCCCGGGGCCATCTCGATGCCGGCGTAGATGTCTTCGGTGTTCTCTCTGAATAGAACCATGTCGCAGTCCTGCGGGCGCTTAACTGGTGAGGGGACGCCCTTGAACCAGCGCACGGGACGGAGGCAGACGTAGAGATCCAGAAGTTGGCGGAGGGCGACGTTGAGAGAGCGGATGCCGCCGCCGATTGGGGTTGTGAGCGGGCCCTTGATTCCGACGAGGTACTTCTTGAAGTCGGTGATGGTTTCGTCGGGGAGCCAGTTGCCGGTTTTGTTGAAGGCCTTTTCGCCGGCGAGGACTTCGTGCCAGTGGATTTTGTACTTACCGCCGGAGGCCTTGTTCACTGCGGCGTCCATGACGCGGACCGAGGCGCGCCAGATGTCGGGGCCGGTGCCGTCACCTTCGATGAATGGGATGATCGGATCGGAAGGGACGGAGAGTTTGCCGGCGGACATCTTGATCGTGGAGGGCATGGTTCAAAGCTCCAAATTTGCAAAGGGCCAAAGGGCCAAATGTTGATGAGGCGGGATGGAAAAACTCGGAACGCGGAACTCGGCGTGCGGAACGAAAAGACAGGGAGGGAAGGGTAGGTGGAATTGGCGGGGTTTTGCAGATTGGGGGAGAAGAGAATGCGTTGCGGTATGCTGACGTGTGATGCTCGAAGCGGGGACACAATTAGGCGCGTTCAAGGTTGAGAAGGAAATTGGACGCGGGGGGATGGGGGTTGTGTATCTGGCGACGGATACGCGGCTGGGGCGGAGCGTCGCGATCAAGGCACTGCCACCGGGGTTTTCGCAGGATGCGGATCGGCTCGCGCGGTTTGAGCGGGAGGCGCGAACACTCGCGGCATTGCATCATCCGAACGTCGCGATGATTCACGGGGTGGAGGAAAAGGATGGCGCGCGGTTTTTGGTTTTGGAGTATGTGGAAGGGAAAACGCTCGGCGAGCGACTCGATGAAGGGCCCCTGCCCGTAGATGAGGCGCTGTCGGTGTGCGCGCAGATTGCGGCGGGACTCGAAGTCGCGCATGATGCGGGCGTTGTTCATCGCGATTTGAAGCCGGCAAATGTGCGGCTGACCAGCGAAGGCGCGGCGAAGGTTTTGGATTTTGGACTTGCGAAGGGAGGAGAGGGTTCTCCTTCATCATCGAGCGCGGCGATATCGACCGCGCCGACGGTGGTCACGCCGCGCCGGGATGTGGCGACCGCAATCGGCGTCGTGATGGGGACGGCGGGATACATGTCGCCCGAGCAGGCACGCGGCAGGTCGGTCGATCGGCGCGCGGACATCTGGGCGCTTGGGTGTGTGCTCTATGAATGCCTGACTGGCCAGTCACCATTTCGGGGTGAGACTCCGAACGACACGGTTGCGGCAGTGCTGGAGCGCGAACCGGACTGGTCGAAGTTGCCGGCGCGGACACCGACGCGCGTGCGCGAGCTACTCAAGCGCTGCTTGGAAAAAGACTTTAAGAAACGGCTGCGCGATATTGGCGATGCGCGGATGGAACTCGAGCAGGCGATCGCGCAGCGGGAGTGGACGACCACCTCGATGTCCGCAGCGGAATATCCAAGGACATTGCCGTGGTTTGCCATCGGCGCGGCAGCGGCGATGATTGCCGCGGCCATTGGCGGCTGGATGCTGCGTGGGATCCGCGCACCGTCAACAACCCCCGACGCAACAAAGTTGAGCGTGGTCTTTCCGAACGAGCCGCGGGTGCTCGGCGTCGGAGTTCTTTCGGCCGATGGGCGAATGCTTGTGGTACGGGGCGAGACGAAGGCGGGCCCAAACGCGCGGGCGACCGCATCGCTGTATGTGCGGCGGATGAACGACTTTCAACTCGAGATGATCAAGGGAACCGAAGGTGCGCAGCGGATGGATATTTCCGCCGACGGCAAATCGCTGTTGTTTACAACCACCAGTCCCGATCGGCCGGATCGATCCGCGCTCAAGTACATGCCACTGTCGGGGGGGCCGGCGCTGACGTTGTACGAGGAACCCGATGAAATTGTGGCGCGGGTGGCGTTCTCAATGCCCGACACGGCGCTGTTCACGGCCGGAAAAAACGGCGGTGTGCTGAAGGCGATCGGGCTCAACGGCGGGAAAGCGCGGGAAATATTCGACTTCAATTCCGTGGCGTCGTATGGAGTCGGCGGGGTACAGGGCGTTGAGGGCGGGAAGTGGGCGCTGGTGATGTCGTCGATGACGGATGCACGCGGGTGGCACGAGCGGACGCTGATCGCTTCGCTCGTCGACGGGACGGAGCGCGTGCTCCTGGAAGATGGCGCGTTTGCAAAGTCGCTTCCCGGCGGGATCCTGGTTTTTTCGCGCGCGGACGCGCTGATGGCATGCCGCTTTGATGAGATCAAGGGCGAGTGCATCGGCGGGCCGGTGCCGGTCACCTCGGGTTTGCGCGCGCTCCAGGGGTATTCGTCGGAAAGTTGGACAGTCTGCCCGGATCGCCTTGCATTTGTCCCGGGCGGGCGGATCATCGGCAAGCGCAGAATTGCAGCGGCCGACATGACCGGAAAGATCGAGGCGGTGAGCGCTATGCTTGGCGACTTTGAAGCGGATATTGCAGCGTCGCCGGATGGGAAGCAGATCGCGGGACTGCAGAACACGCCCGAAGGCGTCTACGAAATGTTCGTTCTCGACGTTGCAAAGGACGCGACGCGAAGGCTTGCGCTACGCGGGTCGGATTGCAACAAGGTTGTGTGGACGCCCGACGGCATAAATCTGGTGTTTGCCGCGTCGAACGAAGCGGACGGATCGCGGCTCATGATCCGGCGCGCCGACGGGAGCGATCAGCCCAGGCTACTGGTCAAGGAGAAAGAGAAAGGCACATACATCATTCCGTGGGGCGTGACGCCGGACGGGAAAATGTGCCTCGCGGCTCGGTTCAACTCTTCAAAGGGCTTTTCTGCGCATGTTGCCGTACCGCTGGATGGCGGGGGCGAGCCGCAACCACTATCGGAGTCGCAGTTCACGCAGATGACACTGCCGGTGCTTTCGCCGGACGGGCGCTGGATCGCGAGTTCGCCAAAGGGCGGGAGCGGCGATGAACTTGCCGTCGGTCCGAATCCGCTGGTGGCGGATCTCGCAAAGCAACGGCCGGTGACTGTGCTGTCGCACGGCGCGGCGTTTCCCAGATGGTCGCGCGACGGAAAGTCGCTCTATTTTTTGCAGGACATGACGCGCCAGATGGTCGCGGATGTCACGGCAGAACCCGAACTTACGGTTTCTGTGCCGCGGCAGTTGTTTGAGTGGGATGAGAGACAGGTCCAGGCCTTCGGCGCGACAATGACAGGAGACGGGAAGAGGCTGCTGTTTATCGAAGCGTCGGAGGACGAGCGGTTTTTGAAGCAGGTCAACATTGCGGGCGGATGGGCGGATGGGCTGCGCGAGAAGCTGGGGTTTGGGAAATAAACGCATCTCGGAGAACGCCCGTTCGCGCGGCAGAGGGAATCAAACAAGGGCAGATGTCGCCCGATGACACGTGGCGGGCGTATGGCTTCGACAGCAGGGGGACGAGACCCGTTTCGGAGAAGCGAGCCACGAGCAACGACCGGATGCACGGGCCTCCGCAACTCAAGTCGCTTTAGATTGAGCGCCGTGGGAACTCTGGGGCCGACGTGTCAACACCCGTAGCGAGACGATGTGCAGCGTCACCGCCAGCGGCACGCAGAGCGCGGGGATGAACAGGTAAGGAAAGGAAACGAACATCCGATTGGGCGGCTCGGCGTGGATGAAGTTGAGTGCGCCGGGCGCGGTCATGATCGCGCGGGAAACAACGTTGGCGAGCGCGGCCAAGCCGAGAAGATTCCACACAAGGGCGAACTTTCGTCCCGTTGCAGATCGGGTGGACCACCACGCGATGAACGGCGCGGAGAGGCCGATGTAGATGTCGATGTTTGCGCCGCGATAGGTCAGCAGCTGCGGCACCAGTCCCTCAAGCCAGAGTCGATGAATAAACATCTCGACAATGACACGGAAACTCTGGAATCCGATCAGCAGCCAGAGCGGGAACGCGAAAGGCCAGATGGACTTCCGAGAGAATGTAAAGAAGGACATCGCGAATATAAACACGATGACCGGGCCGAGAATGAACGCCATGCCGGGCGGAACGGCATTCGTATTCGCCAGCCTTCCGGAATAGACAAGCACGCCGACGCATGCGAACCAAACAAGCAAAAAGACCGCAACGGCAGATGCGGTGCGAGCGCCCAAATACCTGCCCGCGGTGGATACTACTGCTGCGAACAACGCAGCAACAAAAACGGCAAAGAGGATCTGATCGGTCCTCATGAGGTTGCCGCCCGAACCTCTTGAATGAATTGCTCGAGCGCGGCGAACGCCTTACCGCCGATCTTTTCGACAATTGTGAATAGGTTTTGGCAGCTGTAGAAAATGTCCAGCCTCCGGGTGGCGTGCCGCAAACCCAACTCTACTTCCGTTTTGTTCCGCCGCAACCGGTTCGCAGCGGCGTGGTGCGTGTTTCTTCAAAGACTGACGGAAACGGAGGTACTTGGGTCGCTGAACGCACGACCAGGGGTTTAGAGCGCGACCCCGAAGGAATACGAGGCGGTCCCGGCGGGGCTCGTGATATCAAGCTTCTGCATCGTGAACACGATGGTTTCGAGCTGGGCGTACGAACCGTCGGCGCGCTGGATGAGATCGGTCTTGACGCGCGAGATCGTTGCGTTTGTCAGCTTGTACGAAACGATGCCGCCGGCGTTGGTGAGGTTGACAGTGACCGTGCTCAGGAGCGTCTGCCCAATGAGAGCTCTGAACGGGCTGATTGACATCGGGTCGATATCGCGCTGCACGGAAAAAAGCTGCAGCTGCGTCGGGAGAACGCCTCCGCCGCTGCCGGTGCCCCGTACGAGATCGCAGGTCAATCCGACAATCGGAGCCGTGAACTTGGGGAAGCCCGCGACGATGGGCATGTCGATCGTGCCCGCGCTCATGTCCGAGCCCGGGACCGCCGCGACGCGCCCCGAGCCGGCTGCGGCAGCGCCCGTGCTCTGCACCGCGTCGTAGATTTCCTGAGTTGTTTTGCCCGTGGAATTGACCGAGCCCGGCGGAGGCGTCAGCGGCCCCGCGAGCACAAATGCCGCGGCCCCGGCCAACACCGTCAAAACAAAGATCCGTGCAATTGTCACGCGCTTCATGCCAAGATCTCCCGTGGTCGATCGATCGTGCGCTGAACCATCGGTTGATCGACTCCCACAAGTGTAAACGGATGTCAAGTGGTCGCCAAGCCAAACTGCGGCAATGCAAAAGGTGAGGCGGGGCACAGGCTGACGCGAAGCGGCGACGGTTTGTGGCAAATGCTGGTTATCGCCGTCGAGGGCCCGTCCAATCGGGCTCACCAGAATCTTGCTCATCAGAATCTTGCTCACCGGGGTGTTGGCGCAGCCATGGCCGTGTGCGATACTCGCATTCTTGATGCGCCGAATCTTCGTTCAAATCGCCCGGATCGCAGTGGCGGCGCTCGCACCCTTCGCGAGCGCGCAATCGCTCTCGATCGATCCCGCGCACAAGTTTTCGTGGTGCGAAAACGCTGGCTTCCTGAACTGGGCCGATGCGGGTGCGCCCCTGTCGCCGCTCGGCGCGCGATTCTTCACGAGTACGCCCGGCGGCTTCTTCAAAGGCTTTGCGTGGGGCGAAAACATCGGCTGGATCAACCTCGGTCCCGGCGCGGGGCCCTACGCCAACACCAGCGGCGCCACTTTCGGCGTGAACGCCGACAGCGCCGGCAAACTTTCCGGAATGGCCTGGTCAGAGAACGGAGGCTGGATCAATTTCAATGGCGGCGCACTCGCAACACCGGCCCAGCCCGCGCGCATCGACTTCGTCTCCTCGCGCCTGCGCGGCTACGCGTGGAGCGAAAACTTCGGCTGGCTCAATCTCGATCACGCGACGATCTATGTCGGGCTGAGCGCGGGCTGCCCCGCCGATCTCAATGTGGATGGATTCGTGGATGATGCCGACTTCGTCGCGTTCTTACCGACGTACAACCTGGTCGATTGCGCGGCTCCGGCAGCGCCATTTGGCTCCCCGGCCGATCTGAACGGCGACGGATTCGTGGATGATGCGGACTTTCAGGTCTTTGTGGCGGGGTATAACGCGCTGGTTTGTCCGTAAGACGGCGGCCGCGTTCAATTAAAACCCGTGACGTGACGCAGGGCGGGAGATCGATTCTCGGCGTTCATTTCGACGCGACGCCAAGCGTCGAGAACGACGGCGGTGTGCCCTACGAGGCGGGAAGGAATTTCCTTTGGCTCTCCGAAATCATTTGTTCACGGCCTCTGCAGCGCCGGCTTGCCGCGCTTCGCGCGGATGCGGTTGAGTTGATTGAAAATGGAGTCATGCGCGAGGAACCAGCGCAAGAGCCGGCGTTTGCCGGGGAAGTCGGCGAACATGACGCCCGCCAGCAACACGACCGCGCCCGGGCCGGGCAAGATCAGCATCGCAACGCCCGCGGCGATGAGCACCCAGCCGCCGATGTTGAGCCAGAGTGAGGGACTGCGATCTCGCGTGAAGAAGTCGTTCGGCAGTCTCGCCACCGCGCTGGGCGTTGCGAGAGCCGCGGCAACCAGCAGCACGAGGCAAAGCCCGCCGCTCACAATCAAGCCGGGATGCTGTTGGAGCCATTCGAGCATGGGAGGTGATTCAAAGAAAAAAAAGTTTACCGCATGCTCATCACAAACCCATTCTCAATCACCGAGACAAACTTTCCCTTGTCATCCTCCCGCCTCACCAGCCACCCTCCGCAAAGAACTTTCAGCGGAAAAACCTGACCCAGTCCGGTCGAATTTACCAGCCGCGGCCTTTCGAAGCGCACGCTGGTGTTCTCGACGCTCACCCACAGCACGCGATCGTCGGTTTCGTTCTTCTGACGTTCCTGGTCGAGCGTCCCGACGAACACGATGGGTTGAGCGGTCTTGAGAACCGTTCCGGTCAGCAAGACTCCGATGGTCTTGTTGAGGCGTAGTTCCCAAGCTGCTTTGCCAAGATTGACGAGTTCGCGAAGTTGCGTCAGGAGTTCATCGTGTGCCGCGGGCCAGCGCTCGTCGGCGAAGGCAGATGATCGGCGATGGGTATGCAAGCAGAAGCACATCCACAACTTTGTGGAAGGGAACCACCTGGAGCGGGGACGATGTGCCGCGGCGGTTGCTGTTTGCGGTTGTAACGGGCGATGCAGCTGACAAGACCAATGCTTTTCTGTGCGTGGCCGCACGATTAATCATGATGTAGATGTTCCGCAAATGAATCAGGCAGAATGCGCGACGATTCGTAAACGCTGTATAAATATGCATTTACTCAGCTTGAGCGTGCGAATATTTTCAATCACTCGGCGCAACCGACGATCAGCCAGAATTATTTTTTTTTACCGGAGCATCTGCGCTTGCTTTGAGGCAGTGCTTATCCATCACAACTGCCGCACTCGCACACTCTTGCGGCGACATCGCCATACCACTTTTGGCATGAACCTGCTCATTTGCATAGTGCATTTCTTCAATGTAGCATGAGCTTGCTCGGATACCACTTTAAGTGTTGCCGCAGACGTGAAGCTGCGGTTCAAGAAGTGTTAGACGGCGTTTGCCGAATCATATTGCTCGCGGGGACATTGCAGGAGGTCCGGGGACGATTCAGGTGCGGCTTCAGGGCGGCTTTTCAGACCGCGACATTCCAAACGCTCGCTGATTCTGGCTGCGCAACCGGGCGGGTGCAGCTTCGATGTCGATTTGACTCCGTGGGTGTTCCGCGGAGAAGGGTTGTAGTTTTGGCGTCCTTCGCTGGAGTTTTACCATGCGCCGAGTTCTTAGACCGAGTTGCGCGTTTGCGAGTGTTCTGATGTGCGGACTGGCCCTCGGAGACGACCCGATCGTACCTGATGAGTCGTTTATGCCCCCGGTGAAGATATGGACGTCTGGCGCTCCGGCAGGGGATGCATATTCAGATACACGCTTTACGCAGATTATCCGGTGGAATCTGGTTTATGGCAGCGACAGCGACGGCAACATCAACAACGGCATTGCATATCCAACAAACCGGAGCGGCGAAAAAATCGCCGACACAATCGCCTACAAGATTCATGAGGCGGGTCTGACTTCGGGTCGGATCGCGATCAGCCTGATTTACACTTCGCTTGGAAACATAAATGTCGCGGCGGGTACGCCCTCGACTGCGTCGCGCTACGTCGCGCTCATGGCACACGAAGACGATCGCCTCGATCCAACCGGCATGATCGGTGCGCTGGCGAACAAGCGTACTCCCTGGAAAAGCCACGGCATCACGGAAGGGACAGCTTGGATGTCGGCGTTCGCGACACAATTGAAGTCGGAGCATGTTGATTCAGACTACATTCCGGCTCCTGACCGGTTTCTCTTCGATGACGAACCGCGCGACTTTTTCCAGGATCCTGATTTTGCGGTCGATATCGCACACTTCGGCAACGTTGTCGACTACTGGGACTTTCTCAAGAATGATGATCGCTTTGAAACCGAAGAGCTTCCCGGTTTCGGAGGGCAAACGATGGCGGAGCTGTGGGATGCGGTCCATCCCGGCATCGATGACCCCACGGAGCTCCTGGCGTACAGCTGGGAGTATCCGGGCGGATCGCTCGCGAATTCCAAATGGGTACTCTGGTTCCGCGAGGTGATGCGCCAGGCGGAGGCGGGCGCGATGAAGGTCGCGTTTTATGACACGATCCATGAGTCGTTCCCGGGCGCGAAGTGCTCGGACTACGACCGCTCCATGCGATTCGATCGCGGAAACGGTGGCCACAACGTTTATCTTGAAGGTACGCAAATTGGCGCCCAGGGCTTCGGGCTTGCTTGGGACGCGGAATCTGATTTGCAGGCGCCAACGCTCTACCCACAGGGAACGACCTATCACTATCGCAGCGAGTTTTGCCCGGACCCGTATGTACTGACGAATGATTTCGAGAACACGCTTGTTTGGTGCCCGATCGAACCGACCGACGAATATTCACTGCGGCTATCGCGATACAAGCTCGATGCGATCACGAATTCGTTCGGCGGCGCATACGCCGGGAGCTGGTCAGGAAGTGTCTTCAATAGCACAGTGACCCCTTGGATACCGCTTCCCGGCCAGGCGTTTTACCGGACAGGCCTGAACACGACGATCATAAACTGCAGCGAAACCGTCACATTCGCCGGCACTTATGGAGCCGGGGTTCGCGAGATCGCGACGTGCGACGCCACTCGACGGACGCTTGCGGAAGTCCGCGCGCACGGCTCGTCCGAGATAAACGTTTGGAATGACAATCGATTTGGATTGAATACGACTGTGGGAATCACCAATCCGTCTGAAGAGTACAGCGTCCTGACCTACCTCAATGAGTCGCTCAATCCAGAGAAGAGCAATTCGTACTCGCGGCTCGCGCGGATGGTGGATCAGGTGTGGGGCTTTGAGGTGTATTGGCCGAATGTGACAGCGGGCTCGATCCTCGGCGGCCCGACGAATGCGGACAGTAAGCTGAAGTACTCGTTCGGCGATCCCCTCACAATCATCCCGGGCGGAAGCGGAACTTATCGCACCAACGTGCAAACCACCTTCACCAATGCATACTCGCCGCTCCACGGTAATCCCGACTATTTACGCGTAAACGTCGAAGCTGCTTCTACCTCGAACACCATTCTGCACGTTGAGATCAAGAATTTCACTCTGAATTCGTGGACTTCGATCGACCTTGATCCGGCAGACGGAGGGAACGATCCGGTCGATGGCGTCCCGATGACTGGCGGCACGACGGGGATCGGCGAGGTTCCGGCCGCTCCGGGACCGATCCGTCGCGTCAGCGGGCGCATCGCGGTGAGCTCTGATTACTTCGGCTCATTCGGCGAGGTGATCGTGCGTACTGCGACCGAAGCCTTGACGTCGACAAGCGGCACAAACTACGTGTACTACGACCTTGTTCAGGTCATCGCCGAAGATGACGTGGAATTCTCCCCTGCCGACCTGAACACCGACGGTGTTGTTGACGAAAGCGATCTTGACTATTGGCTCTACCTGCTGTGGGCGACGGAACTCCCCCATGGCTCACAAGGCATCGTTCATTCAATCCTGGATTTTGACCGCAGCGGCGGGTACTCATCGGCCGACGACGATGCTTTCTACACGCAGTATGTACTTGATGAGGACTAATGCCAAGCGGCCGATGCACGCGGGCTATGTGACGAGGATCGCTCGACTGTTCGCGCAGAAAGCTGTTTGAACGGCATAGTCAAATTGAACGTGGCACGACGGCATGTCGTGCCACGTTTTTTTGATCGCCGATGGAGCGTGGCTAGTCACGGGCGCCGAACGGGTGCGAGTTGGAGCACGATCTTCGCTCAGCGCGCCCAAAATCGCGACGTTGGCAACGCCGGCCGCCGAGCGAGCCCCTTAGTGCCGAACGGGGATCCCTGGAGGGCCGAGGGGGTCTGGGCGCGGTCATCGCAAGGCAATCGCCTCAATCTGCACCTCAAACCACAGAATTCCGATAATCGCTGGCATTCCCAAAACCCGGTGCCACCGTTGATGAAAGCCCATTCATGGATTCGGGGAGTCATCACATGCGAGGGATTCTGATCGCGATCGCCGTGTCCGCCACCTGTTCCTTGGCCGCCGCTTCAAGCTTTTGCGTGAGCGGCACGCTTCAGGCGGGCAGCACGCCTCAGCCGCTTGTGACGCATGAAATCGCGTCCGATGCGATCGCGTTCGTTCAAGTGCCGGCGCCCGGCACTGTGGCACTTGCCGTGGGCGGGCTGATCGTCCTCGGACGTCGCCGCCGCGAGCGATAAGAGTTTCAGAGATTGCGGCGCGTGGTGCGCCGCGACGGTGTTGCAAAACCAATCGCTCACGCGACGCTCGGCGACAGTCGAGCGTTCGCCACTTTTGCACAAAAGGGGGGAGTCGCGGCCGCGTCGCGCGACAAGGCGTCGCTACCTGGTTCGGTGGCGTGCCGCGAGCAGCAACGCGAGCGGAATGATGGAGGCCGGCACCGGGACCGTGACCGTTGAATCGAGCACCTCGATCGTTGCGTTGATGTCTTCCCGCGCGGGCGGCTGGATCGGCGCGCCGCTCTCTTGCTTCTGAAGCTGCGAGCCGTTGAAGAAAGTCAGCCCGCTCAGCGAATCCGCACCAAACGAACTGCTCATGATCGTCATTGTCCGGGCCGGACCGGTGGCGGCGGCAATTGCGATTTCGCCCGTATAAATAGGCGTGTATGTGTTTCGTGTCGCCGGTATGCCGTGCACGTAGAGGTTTGATGCGAATGAGGTCCGGGCGGTTGTGCCGATCAGATTGCCGCTGATTGCGAGTACCGCGGCGTTGCCGTTGGTCGTCGTACGAACGAGATTCTGGATCTTGTCGAAGTCGCCCATGCCGTCGACTTTGTTCTGGCCGACAAAGCGGGCGAGTGTGTGCGCAATTCCCGTGCCCGACGTGCTGCTGACCATGGTTGATGCGTCGGCGTATGCGCCAAAGCGGAACGTTGCGATCTGACCGACCTTTATGCTAATGGAGGAGTGCCACGTCGCACCGGCGTCGGTGCTGACATCAAAGCGGAGTCCCCACGCCGCTCCAGCGGATTCCGCAAGCATCGCGAGCGCAGCAATCGCGCCGGCAAAAAGCGATTTCATTTTTCCCTTCCAAGGAATCACCGGCGGAATATTCGGTGACCCGCGGGCAGATTAGAGGATCCTTAAACGCCTGTCAATGCTTCTTCGCAAACGTTGGTGCGGATGATTCCTGCAAATCGCGAGTTACGCATTTTTGCGGAGTGCGGCTGCGACGTGGTATGCTTTTTTCCCGCTGGCGGCGACTCAAAGGGAGCTGAAAAGTCATGAAAGCATTTGTTGTTCGTGCGGCGCTCGCGTCGGTCGCGTCTCTTGCGCAGGCCGGGGTGGTTTATTCGACCGGCTTCGAGGCGCCGGCGTTTAGTCCGGGATCGATGGACGGCCAAGGTTCGCCGATCTACCACACATCAAACGGCAGTCCGACGATCGGCAATGCCGCGGGAGTGGCCCATACCGGTTCGCAGTATGCGCGTATGACGGGTACAAGCATCCCGAGTCAGGGTAGTTGGACGTGGACCGACGCACCGGTGAGCGCCGCCCAACTTGCGGCGGGGGGGACCGAGATCCGAGTCTCGGTGTGGCTCTACACGCGAACCACGGGCACGATCGGAACACGGATGTATGCCGCGGGATTGGATTGCTACGACATCGATGTTGTGCGCCTGAGCGCGATGCGTGTCGCAGTCGACGGCTCGGTGACCATCTATAACGGGGCAATCGAGAACCAGTTGTTTGTTTCTGCTCCCGGCCTCGTGAGCCCGAACCAGTGGCACAGGCTGGAGTTGATTTTCAACTTCGATTCGCACACCGCCAGATACCGCATCGACGGCGCTGAAGTCGCGGTTCCGCCGGGCTTTGGAGTCTTCGACAGTTCAATCACGACGTTCAATGACGCAGACCTGTGGCCGATTCGGGGCACGACCGGCACGCTTACCAACCTCGAGCAGCGCTGGGACGATCTGCTTGTTCAGCAGCAACACCTCTCGTGCAAAAACGATTTCAACGACGACACGTACGTCGACGATACCGACTTCGTGCTCTTTGCGAATGCATACGACATTCTGTTCTGCAACGATCCCGACATGCCGGCGGGATGCCCCGCAGACCTGAACTCTGATGGGTTCGTTGATGACGCCGATTTTCAAGTCTTCGGTCAGGCGTACGACGCTCTCGTCTGTCCGTAGATTTGTGGTTCATCGCCCGAATCGAACACTTTTCAGGATCGCGTGTGTGCTTGGCCGCTTTGAACGAACGCGCCAGCGGCGCGTACGGGATTGCGATCTTGTTTGTTGCTCTTACTTGCCGCCCTTTTTCGTGTGCACCACTGTTACAAATTCCGTGAACTCGGCCTGATCCTTGGGCTTGAGTTTGAGTGATTGCTTGAGCGAGCCGTCGGGCTGCACGGCGATTATCCACTGGACTGCAGCGGTGCCTCGCGGGCCGAGCTCTCGCTCGCCGTTGAAGGTGAAGGTCTTGGTTGCGCCGTCAAATGTCCCGGTCGCGGTCGTGGCAACAAGGTTCCCGGTTTCGATTTGCCACATGGTGTATTTTTTCGCGGCGGGGTCGTATCCGTACACGATCATGCGCTCGCCCTTCAACTCTTCATCCGCGTCGGACGAAGCGTTTATCTGGACAAACAGATCGCCCATGATCCACTTGCCCGAACTTGTTGCGTGCGCGACCATCGGATCGGTCGGGCTGACGTGCACCTCGCTCACCGTCGCGAACTCGCCGACAAATGAGCCGAGCGCCGCCTTCACTTCCGGCGGCAGTTTCGCACGCGCCACCGCCGCGTTGAACATCTGCTTCATTTCGTGCTGCGGGTTCTCCGGTGCCGGCTCGCGCGCCGTCGCGGCGAACAAGACTCCGCCGCCTGCTGCGGCAAGCAACAACGCGCGAACAACGTTCGATTTCATGAAAGCGATCCTTCCTGCAAACGTGCGATGACGGGTGCGACTACTTCTTGTCTTCCTTCTTCGGCGCGCCACCCTTGGTGTAGGTGGTTTCCAGAATCTTCGCTTCTTTTCCGTCGGCGCCGGTCGCATAGAGGTCCGACCTCACCGAATCCTTCGAAATAATCGTCGTCACCTCGCGCAGCTTGGTTTTCTTTCCCGCGGCATCAACATCGTCGCCGGTCAGCGTCAACACTTTTCCCGCGGCATCCGTCGTCCCGGTGAAGTACTGCATCCGCGTGCTCGAGCTCTCGGCCCAATATTCCTCATACCGCTTGTCTGCATTGCTGTAACCCATCAAGCCGGTGCCGCGGGAGAATTGGCCGTGGGAGCGGCCGTCGAAATCGAGAGAGAGGAAGCGGCCTCCGAGGACCATCTTGGCGGTCAGGGTTCCTTTATCGGATTTGTCGGAGCCGGGGACTTTGGCTTCGGTGGCCCAATCGCCTTCGAGCTGTTCGAGCCACTTGTGGTGCGCGCCGGGCTTGTCGGACTCGGCGGTGCCGGCTTCGGGTTTGGGCGCGGGCTTTGGGTCTGTTTTGGCGGGGGCCTTTGCAGGCGCGGGCGCCTTGTCGGGCGCCAGTCCGATTGCGAATCCGGATGCGAGAGCCAATGCCACCACCGCACTCGAGACGAGGTTTCTGCTGCTCATGTTTCGCTCCTTGTGATTGGACACCGGCTGACTGGATCCGCGCGAGCCACCGGAATCAGTGTACAAGAGAGGTGCGTCGTCGCCGAGATTCGCGTTTTCTACCAATTGCGGGGGTGCGGCGCTTACGCTTTGCGGTTCGTTGTGTTGCGTTTGAACTACTCCGATGGATTGCGTGCATGCCCGGCCTGTTTGACGGAACCTCGCTTGAGCAACCGGTGACGTGCGAACGCTGCGGCAAGTCGCATGCGCAGTGCGGGTGTCCGCGCGATCGAAAGTCGGGGAAGGTGCTTGATCCGAAGGATCAGCAACTGCGGATTCGGCGCGAGCAGCGGCGCGGGAAGTTTGTCACGGTGATTGCGGGGTTTACGGCGCGGTCGGAGAGGACGGATGATCTGCCGGCGCTGCTGAAGCAACTCAAGGCAAAGTTTGCAACGGGTGGAACGCTGGACGCGGCGAAGCCGGAGGCCCCCACTCTCGAATTGCAGGGTGATCACCGCGATCGGGTGGTGGAGTATTTCAAGGCGATGAACTATCCGGCGAAGCCGGCGGGCGGATGAGCGGCGAGTGCTGAGGAAGTACGCTGTGTGGCCGGCGCCGAAATCGGGAGCGGGTTCTTCCGATCAATGCGTGCTTACTTCGGGTTGCGCTCGTCACGCCTATTCAAGGAACATCTCATGCAATTCATTCCTGCGCCTGTGATCATCGCGTACGGGATCGCGATCGCGATTCTGAGTTTCGTGGTGCCGATTCTGCTTGCGATTGCGATCCTGCTTGATGCGCCGCCACGGAAGGTGCTGGTGAACAAGTTTGTGTGGGCGCTGGCGACTTTTCTTGGGGGCGTCTTTGTCGCCGGGTTGTATTGGGTGTTGCATCGTGGGTTTGCCTTCGCAAGCCCGCCGATTCGGGATCCGCAGCCCAGGGAATTAGTTTCGGACGGACTCGGTATGCTCCTTCGCATGTCTGCTCCGCGCACGAAACTTCATCCACTCGTCATCATTGCGGTCGTGCTCGCTGCGGCGATCGGCGTGCTCTCACTTGTCGTGGTGCTCGGCGGCTTTTACTTCGGGTTGATTCGTCCGGTGGCGCGGCAACTGGACGTGCGTGCGCGGCGCGAAGCGACAGCAGCGCGGCTGCAGGCGATCGGACAGGCACTCATTTTGTACGCATCGAAGAACCAGAACGTGTTTCCGGAAGCGGGCGCTGATCTCTCGGTGCGCCTTGCGCCGTTTGTGTCGGACTCGACACTGCTTACGCCGGCTTCGCCACCGTGGTTTTTCTATGTGCCGGGTCGGACAATGACGAGTCCGGCGACAGATGTGCTGCTGTACGAGAACCCGGCGACGACGGATGGGAGCGGCGGACAGGTCGTTACGGTCACCAGCTATACGACGTTTTTCGCGCAGCCGCGGTTTGGCGAAACGATCGACGCGATTGTGTTGGCGGATGGAACGAAATGGACGCCTCACAAAGCGGGATGGAGCCGGCCGAAATAGAGAGAGACGCGAAGCACGACCGACCCGCGGCGTGCCGGATCAATTCGACGCGTTTCGTACAATTCCGGCATGGCCGCCCCCATTACGACCGTTAAAGAAATCCTTGCCCAACTCAGATCTCGCGGCAACGACACCCGACGCAAGCACAACACCAAGGCCGGTGCGCCCGACAACCAGTTTGGCGTGAAACTCGGCGACATTCGCGCTCTTGCCGCCAAGATCAAGACCAACCACGAGCTTGCGCTCGAGCTCTGGGAGACCGGCAATGTCGAGGCTCAGCTTGTGGCCACGCTCTTCGTCAAGCCCGAGTCGCTGTCCGCGCGTGAACTCGACTCGATGACGCGCGCGACAACCTGCACGCAGGTGGCCGATTGGCTGAACGCATACGTCGTTTCACAACATCCGGAAAAGGACGCGCTGCGCGAGAAGTGGATGAAGGACAAGGACCGCTGGGCCGCCCGCGCGGGGTGGAACCTCACGGCGAATCGCGTGAACAAGGGCGCGGAGGACGAAAGCATAGACCCGGAGACGCTGCTCGTACGCATCGAGAAGGAACTGCCCAAGGCCAAGCCCGAAGTGCAGTGGACGATGAACAACACGCTCGCGGCGATCGGAATCAAGCATGCGGTGCTTCGAAAGCGTGCGGTTGCGATCGGGGAAAAGATCGGGCTGTACCGCGACTGGCCGGTGTCCAAAGGATGTACGCCGCCGTATGTGCCGGTGTGGGTTGAGGCGATGGTGAAGCGGAAGAAGTGAGACTTGCGCGACGCTTCACGCTAGCGTGGTCGTCACTTCGATGCGGCCGTGAATCGCCTTCGAATACGGGCAGATCAGGTGCGCGGCGTCGATGAGCGCCTGCGCCTGCTCTCGCTCGACGCCGGGTACGGTCACTTTTAGCCGAGCGCGCAGGTTGAAGGAACTCCCGTCGCGCAGCAGATCGATCTCGGCATCAACAGTCAGCTCACCCGAAAGCTTGATCTTCTGCTGACTCGCGGCGAGCTGAATCGCGCCCATGTAACAGGCCGACCATGCGGCGCCGAATAGATTTTCCGCGGCCGGATGCGGCTCTGGCATCTTGAGATCGAGGAGGCCATCGGCGCTGCGCGTCCCGCCGCTCTTGCCGCTGGTGTTGTGGGTCTTGCCGGTGCACAGAACGATGGCGCTCATGGTGGATTTTCCTTCGGGTTGAGTGCGATGAAATGATACCCGTTTTCGCCCGCGGCAGCGACATTGTCTTTCATCTCAACCTGCGCTTCCCGACCGGTGTCCTGCCAGTCCCTCTGATAGGCTGAGGCCGGAATGCGCTGCGTCATTCGCGCGAAAACGGGAAACCCACCGATGGCGCGAGTATGTCGTCATTGACACAATCGCTGCGCAGCTTGCAATCATGTGCGCGACATGCACCCTTCGCCGGACTCATCGGAAGCGGCTTCACCAGCGGCTAGGTTGACGGCGTGGAGTAGCCGGATGTTCCAGCGCTCTATCAAACAAATCGGCCAGCGCTACGCGCGAGCCCGGTCAGGAAAGCTTCTTCCCGCCCGCACCCAGGAACATCATCACCCCGCCCAACAGCGACACGCCGATGCCGCCGATGATGTACCAGGTGGTCGCCTGTGTGAATCGGCCGAGGAATGTGTTGCTCAACTGGTCGGCAACCGAGTTCGACGCATTGATGCCGACGATTAGCAGCGCCACGCCCACAATCAGAACGACGAGCCCGACAAGCATGTTTGCTTTCATTGGATTCTCCCTTCAAGCTTCACGGCATGGTGCGAGCGCGGCCTTACCGCATGCCCGCTTTCATTCGCTTCTTTCCCGCAGCCTTCATTTCTGGCTTTCCCCTCCCCATCCCTGCCGCGTGGCGCGCCTTCTTTTTCGAGGTCTTCTTTCCGCTCTTCCGCCTTACTTTCTTTCCGGCCTTCTTTCCCGCTTTCTTGTGGCCTTTCTTGCGAACCGTCTCGCCCGGCGTGATCATGTCCATCAACGACGAGATCGGATGGCTCAGGAACGAACCGGAGACCTTCTTGCTTTTCTTCTTTTTTGCCATGATGTACTCTTGCCCTTTCCGCGCACCCCGACTGTTCAACACTGAAGTAACAATCGTGTTCCATCCTGCGCACGCAGTGAGTTACCACTAAAACGTGATTCATCTCGCGCATGTTGTTTGTTTCGAACGGCGGCAATCGCATCAGGACGGATCTCGATCCCCAAATCGTTCATGACGTGTTCAGCGAGCCACGCTAACCCAAACAGCGTCCCCGGCTCCGTGGCCCGACCGGATCAAGCAACCCGGCATCGTCGTTCGCCACCGAATTCACCCGCGTGCTCACCCGATGCGCTTCCATCTTCTCCGCCGCGAATGGCTTCAGTACCTCGCCCAAATCCGCGTAGTTCTCGCGCGCCGGATCCATCCAAACCCTGTACATCTCCGGCGACACGATCACGGGCATCCGCGCGTGAAATCTCGCCATCAATTCATTGGGTTCACACGTCAGAATCGTGAACGTCTCGATCGGTTCTGGACCGTGCTCCCACCCCTCCCAAAGGCCCGCCACCGCAAAGATGTTGGTATGGGCAACCCGGATCGACCACGGCTGCTTGAACTTCTGGCCTTCGAGCGGCTCCCACTCATAAAAACTCGACATCGGCACCAAACAGCGTCGGTGTTTCGCTGCGGCACGAAACGCCGGCTTTGAACCCGCGTCCTCGCTGCGCGCGTTGATGCACCTGGCGCCGATGGCTTCATCCCTTGACCACGAGGGAATTAGGCCCCAGCGAAGAATCGCGGGTTCGAGCATCCCTGCGGCGTCCGTGCGGAGAATCGGGACCGACTGCGTCGGCGCAACGTTGAAGCGTTTGCCCTTGTTTCGTTCGTATTTCTCGCGGCGCTCGTGGATGCGTTCCCAGAACCCATCCGGCAGCGTGGCGCCGGGCTGCAGCGCGTTCATGAGAAGAACCAGCTCTTCCCAGGTGTACATGTGGGTGAATCTGCCGCACATGAAGGAAGGCTAGTGCGATCCGGGAGAAAACGTGCTTGCGTTTACGGGCAAAGGCGGAGGGTGCTCAACTCGGGCGCCCTCCGACTCGAGGGGGAGTCATGCAGAGGCGTACAGCGGAGAGACGCGATCCGAAAGAGCGCAGCGATCGAAAATCTGATTCTGGACGTTCTCGATCACTTCGCGGATGAGTTCGGGGACCATCCACTTGGCGATGCAGGCGTCGGCGCCGGCGTCGTACCAGCGCTGCACGATCGGCTCGCTGATGGTCGGAACAAAGAGAATGACTTTGGTGTCGGGCGAGATGCTCCTGGTGAGACGAACCAGTTCATCCGAAGTCCGGCCGAAACCCAAGGGGTCGATGAGCGCGACGTCGGGCTGGATGCAGATCAGCATCTCACGCCAACTGGCGGCGTCGACGGCGAGGCCCGCCCAATTGATCGAATCCGATCGCTGCAGCACGCGACCGAGCGCGCGCCCCACGGGCCAGAAAACGTCGAGTGCCATCACGGTCGTGCGAGTTGATAGCCAAGCCATGGGTCGTTCCCTCTCGGAGTTACGCAGCATGTGAATTCATACTGGCAAGAGAATTGTGGGTTCGCGACTTGGCGCGTCGGTAAATGCGCGATAAATGGCGACTCATTTGGGCAGATGAGGTGCGGGTGAAGTCGAATGGCCCCGACTCTCGCGAGTGTTCATGCAACGGCCGCTACAGCAATATGTTGCGATCAATGATCGGGGAAGCGGGGCAGGGTCGCCGGGCCGTATTCGGCTCTCGCGCAGACCGAAATAGGGCGGGCAGAGCGTGCTGCTTGGATGAGGCGCCGATGCGCCGGAACTTGGCATTTATGGAGCACCGTGACTCGGTCGTAGGGAAGGACGGCGCGTCGAGCGGCGCGAATCAGGCAGTAAAAGCGCGGCCGATCACGCCGCCGTCAAGAGCTGGTCATAGCGGCGGCGCAGGCTTTCGTCGCGCAGCACCATGTAGCTCTTGCTGATGCGTGAAAATCGCCGCGAGGATTCTTCGTCGGGCGCGTGATCGGGATGGAACTGGCGAGCGAGCCTTCGGTAGGCCGTGCGGATCTGATCGAGTGAAGATTCGCGGGGCACGCCGAGTACGGCGTACAGATCCTCCACTTCCACGCTCGTTGGAAGCATCTCGCGACCCGAGGCGCAGGAATCGAGCAGCTTTTCCATGTCGATCCGCGTGTGCGAATCCGCATCGAAGAAGTGCAGACCGATATTCCAGAGGTCCTTGTCGATCTTTCGCGTCCACGCGACACGCGAGAGCACAAAGACGCGATGCCCCTCGCATGCGATTGCGATCTCGAAGACGTGACCTGCGCGCACATTCGGTTCGGATCGTGTGACAACTCGGGCACCATCGATGGAGAGATCGACCACGCTGCCGAGCACCGAGTCGGTCATGCGCGTGTCGTAGCGCTTGCCGCCACGTGAAACACGCGGACGCTCGGGGGCTGGTGCGGTAACCTTGTCGGTGCCGGCCTTCGCTTTTATCTTGTCTTTGATCCACCTCATGCGACCAACATCGTCCGGCCGCTTGTTCTTGCAGAGGTCGTCTTTGCAATGGCTGCAGCGCCCGGGACTTCTGACCGGATCGTGACGAGATTGCCGCGAGGTTCTCGGGCGTTGGGCTTTTGTTCGCCCGCCGGGATACGCTGGCACGTGCAGCCGAAACAGTTCCAAGTTGTCGCACCGTTCAAACCGACCGGCGATCAGCCGACCGCGATTAAACAGCTCACCGAGGGGCTGGGCGCGGGCAAGCCGGCGGTCTGTCTGCTTGGCGCAACGGGAACCGGCAAGACGTTCACGATGGCGAACGTCATCGCGAATCTCGGCAAGCCGACGCTGATCATCAGCCACAACAAAACGCTCGCGGCACAGCTCTACGAGGAGCTGCGCGGCTTTCTGCCCAGCAACAGCGTCAACTACTTCGTCAGCTACTACGACTACTACCAGCCCGAAGCGTACATCCCGCAGCGCGACATCTACATCGAGAAGGATTCGTCGCGCAACGATGATCTTGATCAGTTGCGCCTCGCCGCGACCAGCAACATTCTGAGTCGGCGCGACACGGTGGTTGTTGCATCGGTCTCGTGCATCTTCGGTCTTGGTAGCCCCGAGGCGTACGGCGAAAAGGTTCTGACGATCACCAAGGGCTCGCGCGTCGACCGGCGCGAGTTTTTGTTGGGTCTCACGGCGATGCAGTATGGGCGGAGCGAGATTGAATTCAAACGCGCGCAGTTCCGTGTGCGTGGCGACGCGATCGAGATCTGGCCGGCGTATGAGAAGTATGCCGTGCGGGTTGAACTTTTTGGTGACGAGATCGATCGCGTTGATCTGGTGAATCCGACCTCGGGCGAAGTGCTGGCCGAAGAGCGGCAGTTCTTTCTGTTCCCGGCTGTGCACTACGTCATGCCCGAAGAGCAGATGCAGGGTGTGCTGGTGGCGATCCGGGCGGAAATGGATGCGCGGGTGCTCGAGCTGCGTTCGCAGGGGAAGCTACTTGAGGCGCAGAGACTGATCAGCCGCACGAAGTACGACCTTGAGATGCTGGAAGAAACCGGCATCTGCCAGGGAATCGAGAACTACTCGCGTTTCATAGATGGACGCCAGCGTGGGGAGCGCCCGTTCACGCTGATGGACTACTTCGACTATGCACCGCCTGCCGGCAAGGGCGGATATTTCACGGCGCCTCGTGGCGTCCGCGAGGCGCAAGAGGGCACACCGGAGCGCCTTGCGACATCGCGCCGGCCGAACTATCGGGATTGGCTGCTCATCATCGATGAGTCTCACGTGACGCTGCCGCAGATCCGCGCGATGTTCAACGGCGATCAGGCACGCAAGACGGTGCTGGTTGATCACGGATTCCGGTTGCCGAGCGCGATGGACAACCGTCCGCTGCGATTTGAGGAGTTTGAGGCGATCGTGCCGCAGATCGCGTTTGTGAGCGCGACGCCGGGACCGTATGAACTGCAGCGCACCGAGGGCGAGATTGCCGAGCAGGTGATCCGGCCAACGGGATTGCTTGATCCGATCATCGAAGTGAAGCCGGCGCAGGGACAGGTGCCCGATCTCATCGAGCGCTGCCAGGAGCGCGTGGCGATAGGTGAGCGCGTGCTGGTGACGGCGCTGACAAAGCGTTTGTGCGAAGATCTGACGAGCTATCTCGATCAGAAGGGGCTGCGGGTTCGATATCTGCACAGCGAAGTGGAGACGCTGGAGCGTGTTGCGATATTGACGGACCTGCGGCTGGGTGAGTTCGATGTGCTGGTCGGCGTGAACCTGCTGCGCGAAGGGCTGGATTTGCCCGAAGTTTCGCTCGTGTGCATTCTCGACGCGGACAAGGAAGGCTTCCTGCGTTCACCAACGAGTCTCATTCAGCAGATGGGGCGTGCGGCACGCAACGTCAACGCGCTTGTGATCATGTACGCGGACAAGATGACGCCCGCGATGCAGGCGGCCATCTCGGAGACCGAGCGGCGGCGTACGAAGCAGATTGCGTACAACGAAAAACACGGCATCACGCCCGAGACGATCAAGAAGGAAATTCGGCGCGGCCTGGAGACAACGCTTAAAGGGCGCAAGCAGGCTCGCGACGCGGTGCGCGAGCGCGAGGCCGACTATGAGATTCCGGAGTTGCTTGTCACGATCAAGCAGGAGATGGTGGAGGCGGCGCAGAAGCTCGACTTCGAGGCCGCGGCGATCCTGCGTGATCAACTCAAGTCGCTCGAACAGCGATTGGAAAAGGCGATGAAATCGGCCGGCTCGACGCGTGTTCGCCGATCGGAATTGAGCGAACAGGCCGAAGCGAAATCTCGCAAACGGCCGGGAATGCCCGGCGTCAAAATTACCCGAGCATCGCGGAAAAAGGGCAATACCTGAATCGCTGGACGGCCGAGCGATCTTCCTCGATGAGAAACATCCGACAGACGGCCTGGAATGATGAGACGTAGGATTGTGTGTGGACCAACTCCCGGTCGAAATTGAGCAGCGAAAACCCCCCACCGATCGCGCGGGATTCCTGTACCGACTTGGGATCTACTGCATCGGAATCGCGATCGGGTTTATGATTTTGGGGATGTTTCGGGCGCGGGGTTCGGTCGAGGCTCGCCGTCGGGAGGCGGCGCGTGCCGCGGCAGAGGCCCAGCCCGCGACGACGGCCCCGCTACCGAAGATTTCCGCTCAGCAGCCAGAGCCGGGTCGGTAGGAATCCACAATTTTGACTCCGAAAAGGGCTTCTGAACGAATCCCGAACGTGGCTCGCTTACAGTCGTTTCGTGCCTGAGGAGAAGAGGAAAGTGCCGCCAACTTCGAATGCAGAAACCGCACCGGTGAAGAAGACCCGGGAGGCGTCGCCCGTCGTCGAAGTGAAGACGAAGGGGGATGGAGGGCTGCGCCGATCGAGCGCGTACGAGAATCGGATCATCCATGTCCGAGGGGCGCGCGAGCACAACCTCAAAAATATCGATGTCGAGATTCCGCGCGACAAGCTGGTGGTGATTACTGGATTGTCGGGCAGCGGCAAGAGCAGTCTGGCGTTTGACACGATCTTCGCCGAAGGTCAGCGCAAGTACATGGAGTCTCTCTCCGCGTATGCGCGGCAGTTTCTTGAGCAGCTCAAGAAGCCGGATGTGGATGAGGTGGAGGGCGTGCCACCCACCATCGCGATCGAGCAGCGGAGCGCGAGCAGCAACCCGCGCTCGACTGTTGCGACGACCACGGAAATTTACGACTATTTGCGATTGCTCTTCGCTCGCTGCGGCACGCCTCACTCGTGGGCGCCGACGAAGACGAAGAAGGATGGATCGGTTCTGGAGCGCTCCGGGCGCGTGATCAGCGCGATGGGGAGCAGCCAGATTGTGGATGCGGTGATCGCACGCGCGGGAGAGGCATCGACCAAGGACAAGCCCGCGCGGTTCATGATCCTGGCGCCCGTTGTTCGCGGCAAGAAGGGTTTTCATCGAGACGTGCTCGAGGATTTGGTCAAGCAGGGATGGGCCCGCGCTCGAGTGAACGGGAAATTGCTTGAGCTGCGCGATGTGCTGAAAGATCCGAGCGAGAATCCGCTCAAACTGGGCCGCTTCGAGAAGCACAGCATCGATGCGGTGATCGACCGCATTTCGTTTGGCCCCCAGACGCGGCAGCGCGTGGCGGAGTCGGTCGAGGCGGCGCTGCGCGTGGCGCAGGGAACTGCGGTCGTTTCGATCGAGGAGGAGGGCGGCAAGTGGCGCGACTCGACGTACTCGACGCGGTTTTCTGATCCGGATCATCCGGAAGTTGCGCTCGAGGAGTTGGAGCCCCGGCTGTTCTCGTTCAATTCGCCGCAGGGTGCGTGTAAGACATGCTCGGGTCTTGGCAATCTGCTTGAACTCGATGAAGCGCTCGTGATGCCCAACGAGGCGAAGTCGCTCGCGCAGGGTGCGGTCGAGGCGTACGCCAAGAACATGGCGGTGCGCGCATGGTTCCAGCGCGGGCTGAAGAAGTTCTGCAAGGCGATGGGCGTTGATTACAACGCACCGGTTTCGACGTTTTCGAAGGATCAGCGGCAGATGCTGCTCTACGGATTCTCGGGCGACCCGGCGACTGGCAAAGTCACGAAGCTCAAGGTTGGGAGCAAGGGGAACTGGCAGGGCGTCGTTCCCGAGCTCACCGAATGGTGGGGAAAGACGGACAACCCCACGGTCAAGGAATGGCTTGGACAGTTCATGTCCACCAAGCCCTGCCAGGAGTGCCTCGGAGATCGACTCCGGCTTGAAGCGCTGCATGTCTTGCTCACCAGCGCACACAAGGCCGACACGAAGAAGGCTTTTTCGGAGACCGTCATCGGTCGTCCGAAACACGACGGCACGATGCTGAATATCGCCGAGTTTTCGCGGCTGAACATCGTGGATGCGATCGATTACATCGGGCAGCTCAAACTGACGAAGGAGCAGCAGTCGATCGCGGAGCCAATCCTCAAAGAGATCAACAACCGGTTGCGGTTCCTGACCGGGGTGGGCCTCGAGTATCTCTCGCTCGATCGCAAAACCGCGACGCTGTCGGGCGGCGAGGCACAGCGCATCCGGCTCGCAACCCAGGTTGGCAGCGGACTCGTCGGCGCGTGCTACGTGCTTGATGAACCGACAATCGGCCTGCACCAGCGCGACAACGACCGGCTGATTCGCACGCTTCGGCATCTCGCGAATATCGGCAACAGCGTGCTGGTGGTCGAACACGACGAAGACATGATTCGTGCGGCGGACCATGTGCTCGACGTCGGCCCAGGACCGGGCGTGCACGGCGGACGGATTGTCGCGCAGGGAACGGTCAAGGAGATCTGCGCCGTCAAAGAATCGCTCACGGGCGACTACCTCTCGGGGCGCAAGCACATTCCGGTCCCCAGGGAACGGCGCAAGCTCGACACCAAAAACGCGATCGTCATCAAGGGCGCGACGCATAACAATCTCAAGAAGATCGATGTCTCGCTGCCGACGGGCGGGCTGGTGTGCGTCACGGGCGTGAGCGGCTCGGGCAAGTCGACACTCGTGAACGACATCGTACTGGTGAGCGCGAACAACCAGTTGCTCGGTCGGCGCGACAAGCCGGGGGCGCACGCATCGTTCAAGTGGCCCAAGACACTGGATAGAGTGATCGAAGTGGACCAGTCACCGATCGGGCGGACGCCACGCTCGAACCCGGCGACGTATGTCGGCATCTTCGACGACATCCGCAAAGTGTTTGTCGCGACCAAGGAAGCCAAGATCCGCGGGTATAAGCCCGGTCGGTTCAGCTTCAACGTGCGGGGTGAAGCTGGGGGCGGGCGCTGCGAGGCCTGCGAGGGTCAGGGTCTCAAGAAAATCGAGATGCACTTCCTGCCGGATGTGTTTGTGGAGTGCGAGGTCTGTCACGGCAAGCGGTACAACCGCGAGACACTCGAGATCTTGTATCGCGGCAAGTCGATCGCGGACGTGCTCGATATGACAATCGAGCAGTCGCTCGCGTTCTTTGAGAATCATCCGAAGATCCTGCGGTTCCTCAAGTGCCTGCACGATGTCGGCCTTGATTACCTCACGCTCGGGCAGCCGAGCACGCAGCTTTCGGGCGGCGAGGCCCAGCGCATCAAGCTCGCGACCGAACTCGGCAAAACGTTCGGAGCGCTCGAACAGGCCGAGATCATCGCCGCCGGAAGTCCGACGCCGAATGGCAAGGCGTTGGCCAAGGACGAAGCGAGCGACGAAGATGAGAACCGAATCGAGCCCGAAGCGGACGCCCTCGATGATCTTGCGGAAGCACAAAAGGGCAAGAAGAAGAGCAAGTGGGCGGAGCGCTTCGCCGCGATGCGGTCGCGGGCCATGAACCCATACGGTAAGACGCTGTACGTGCTCGACGAACCAACTACGGGCCTGCACTTTGAGGACATCCGCAAGCTCGTGCATGTGTTTGATCGACTTGCCGCGGCGGGTCACACGCTGGTTGTGATCGAGCACAATCTCGACGTGATCAAGTGCGCCGATTGGTTGGTTGATCTGGGGCCCGAAGGCGGCGCGAAGGGCGGGACGATCGTGGCGCAGGGGACGCCGGAGCAGGTGGCGAAGGTCGACGCTAGTTACACAGGTCAGTATTTGAAGCCGATGCTGAAATAGGTTGTTTGTATTTCCAAGCTTTCATCATCGAAGTTTCCTGATCTGTTCGACGGCCTCTTCTTTCGTGCGAAACGTCTGGCTGCGCACGTCTCGAAAACTGACCGTCGGAAAGTCGACGCGAAGCTCTCCCATATAAAGCTTTCGAATCGTAAAGGTTCCAAATGCCTTTTCAAGGTTCGGCTTGAACACCAGCTGAATTGGTGCGGCGAGGGGCTCGGACAAAGACACCCCCCGCCATTCCGCACGTCCTGCACCAAGCAGGTTGGGATTATCGGGGTTGTACGGTTCGCTCGTAAGAGTGCCAACAAGGGTTTCAGATTCATCGGCGCCAACCGCAAACACGTTCATGAATAAGCCGGCATCTTCGGCACCGATACCCAATTGCCCACCAATACCGTCGAGCATCCAGTTGATCTGCGAAACTTCTTGCGTTCCATCTTTGGTCTTTCGTGTCGCGCGAGCATACCCGCGCCATGAAAGCTCGCTCTTCCGAAGTCGCTCGACGAGTTCAGAAGTCCACTTTTCGGTAGGGGGAACTTGCTGAACAGGCACATAATCCGCGGACGCAATTTTGACCGAGCTCCGAAGCACGCGCGGAACTCCATTCTGTTGTCCGTTTGGTCCCCAAGATATTGCCTTTACGCGTACTACAAGTTCGTGTTCTCCAGCAGAAATCTCGGCCGGCGTAACAAAGATTGCACCCCCGCCCCCGGAGACATAACTTCCGCGCTGAGGCGATTCGGAGCCCACCGCGATCAACATCAGTTCGGCGTTTTCGTCTCGAATGCGTCCGATCGGTTTTTCGAGCGCGCTGCGCGTGCTTGCGTCCAAGTCGTCCAGCCGAACACTTTCGATCTCGTACTGAAGGTGCATCATCTCCTTCGGGCTCAGTCGCGACTCGACGAGCCGAGCGCGGATCGGAAACGGATCGCCGGGACGGACATTCTCTCTTGCGACAATCTGGATCTTTGCCGCGTTTGAGGTCCATCGCGACCGCTGATCCGAGTCCAGCGGCTTTGTCAACTCCGATGCCGCAACCACCCGTCCCCACTCTTCCAGCCACGGACGGTCCCAGTCTGCCTGAATCTCGAGCGCTCGTTCGACGGCCATCCGAGTTTGCGATTCACTAAGCGTCTTCTTGATCAACCGGTCTTCGAGTTCGATCGCGATCGACTTCGACACCTCTCGACTTGCATGACGAGATTGCCAGATCAGCGCGCTCGTCGGTAACGCCTTTGATAAGTCCGACCCGGTGATCGTGGTGAGGAATACGGCGCCGATTGGCATTGCCGCGAGCAACAGAAGCAGCATGCCTGATGTTGCCACCAAAGGCATGCGTTGCCGTTCGCCCCGACGTACTGCTTTCGGCCGCTTCAGTCCGCCTCCGCATTCCGGGCACGTCACCGTAATTGGAGTTGTCGACGATCCGCCATCGTCCGCAGCAACAGTTGGAGCCGACCAACCGTGCATTTCGGGAAGGCGGAATGATCCCAAATTGAACCCACAATCTCGGCAAACGGGGTCCCGATTGATCCTTCTGCCGCGGATGCCCCACCACGCGAGAACAACGCCAGCAATGAATGCTGCTACCAGACCAAATAACATGCCGATTGCCATTGTGCGAATTCCCTTTGGCAGACTCTACCAAGACTAGCTTTCGCTCACTTCCGCGGCTTTGTTCGGGATTGTGGTCATCCAAACCACCGTGCTCCGCGTTCTTCGAACAACGACGCAAACACAGGAAGGCCACATGCAGTACTTCGCCGTTGCCGCACTTCTTTCTGCCGCTGCTTTCACGCTGACCGGTTGCCTCGAGCGCGAGGAAGAAATCGCCGTCAAACCCGATGGTTCCGCAACCATCACGATGCACATCACCGGTGACAAGGCCGACTTTGAGCACGGGGACGCGATGCCATCGGCCGCGGGAGGCTGGACGATCGTTTCCACACCAAACCCCAAAAAACCGGAAGACGTCGATGTGTCCGCAACGCTCGCCGTTGGCGCCGGCAAGTTTCCCGGGACGTTTGCGACGTCGGCTGCGGCGGAGGCGATCTCGCTCAAGTTTCCTACTGAGGTCTGGATTGAAGATCGGGCTGACGGGCGGTACTACCAGTTCCGCCGAATCTATCAGCACCGCGCCGACGCGCGATACACGCTCGTGAAGCGCGAGGCCGAGCGCGACCCGAAGCGCGCCAAGCTCTTGGAGACGCCGCCCGAGGAACTGACACCGGATCAGCGAAAGAAACTTGTCGACGAGTTCCGCGACGCCGAGATCGAGAAGCAGCACCAGTTTGTGCTGGCGGGTATGGCGGCGATCCCGGATCGGCCACAGGATACCGGGCTGCACATTCTCGCGGCGGTGGCAAAGGGCGCGCACGGCTTTGACATCGACGCAGCGCTCGACCTCCTCTCGCGCCCACCGAGCAAGGAGCGCGATGCGGCGATCGAACGGGCCTCAAAGGACTTTCTTGCTTCGATCGAGAAAGCGGTCGAGAGCGCCATCGTCGCGGAGAATCTGAGCCCGACCGACGGCGCGTCGTTCCGGGCAGCGATGGCGCACGAAAAAGCGATGCGGGAGATCACGGAGGATATCAACGACGAAAATTTCAAGGTTTGGCTCTCGCTTCCCGGGGAGATCGTTGCGAGTAACGGGAAAGCCGACGGTGCCGGCGTATCGTGGACGTTTGACGGGTTCGCACTCATGGACCGCGATCAGTTCCTGATGGCGACCAGCCGCGTGCCGAAGGCAAAGTGAGATGCTCACGACCCAAGCCCCAGCAACTCTGATCGCGCCGACCGGGCCGGCCGTGTCGGAACCGCTGAGCGCTGAACAGTGCGCGCGAGTCGACGCCTCGCTCTTGCTTGCGTGGTGCCGCGCTCACGGCCTTCAAGCGGCGTCGTGTGCGGATGTCTTGCAGGAGGTCTTTCTTCGACTTCTCTCAACGCGGCCCGTATTTGCCTGCCGCGCGGCGCAGGTCGCGTGGCTGCGGCGGGTCACGTCGAATCTCTGCGTTGATGTACTTCGCAAAGGGACCGCTCTCACGTTCGTCGCCGAAGTTTCAACAACATCGTCCGAGGTCGGAGTCTCCCACGAAGAACAACGCGCGTTGGCAAACGCGGTTCGCGAGCTCTCGGAAATGCAGCGGTTGGTGCTGATCGCAAAGGCGGTCGAACAAGTCACGTTCGCGGCGCTCGCGGCCGATCTCGATATTTCCATTCCCACCGCCAAGACGCACTACCGGCGCGCGATCGACGCCCTTCGGATTCGTTTGCTTGCGCTTAATTCGCACAAGGAACCAAAGCCATGACCACCCCCACCCCAACCCCCACCCCCACCCCGGCCTTTACCCGTCTCACCTGCGCCGACGTCCGCGAATTGCTCCCCGATTTGCTGGGGAATGAGCTTGATGCAGCTCAAATTCGTGCGATTGAATCACACGCGACAAGTTGTGAATCGTGCGCGAAGGAGATTGCCGAATCCAGGCACGCCGCGGCTGTGGTGCGGCGAGCGGCGGTCGGCACGCATGCGCCAAAGCGGAGCGCCGCAGGTGTCGGCAAACCTGCGGTTCGAGCGGGGTCTCGGTTCTTTGTTCCGCTCGCGCTCGCGGCGAGTCTCGCTCTTGTGTTTGGCCTCGGCGTTTTCGCTGGGCGGGTGAGCGCGACGACCTCACTTTTGGCGCGCAGTGGAGATCCAATTGCGGCGTCGACGGATTCGCTCGCAACCCGCTATCGCCGAGCTTCGACAGCGTCGCCCCAGACCAGCCCGCTCGGGCTCGCGCTTTTGAGTATCGCCCGCAGGCATTAATCGAATTCAGCCGACGCGCTTCAATTTCGCATCCAAGCTCGGCACGATCCTGCGCGCCAGCGAGAGATCGAACTGGGTCGGCAGCCTGCCTCCGAAGGAATCGCGCAGACCATCGCAGATCGTTCCGTTCCGCACAGCATCGAAGAGAGTGCCGAGAACCTGTTCTGCGGTCACGCTTGGGGCCTGGATACCGCCACACCAGTAATTGTGATCAACCCACGAAAGGGTGACCTCGTGCTCGGTCGGATCGGCTTCGGGGGCATCGACAACGACGCGATAACTCCACCCGCGGGGGGTTTCCCGCTCTTCCATCACCCGAAAATGGCCGGACTCATCGCTCACGTCCGCCAGTATCGACCGGATTCCGCGACTGCACAAGTCCGAATCCGTACGATCAGCGAGTGATTTTTCTTCTCGAAACTGTTCATCTTGGCCTCACGAACCTGCGCCTGCATCTGCTGCGCTCGTTTCTGACGGCGCTGGGCATTATTCTGGGCGTCGCGGCAGTGATCGCGATGGTCTCGCTGGGCGAGGGATCAAAGCGCCAGGCGCTGCTCCAGATCGAACAGCTGGGTGCGAAAAATATTATTTTGCGTTCGCAACGACCGGCCGAAAGTCAGTCGAACCAGAAGAAGAGTTCCAATACGTGGATCAGCCGCTACGGGCTCTTGCGCAGCGATCTTGATGTCATCAAGGGGAACTTCCCGGATGCCGATGCGATCGTTCCGCTCAAGGAAATCGGCAGCAAGATGTCGCGGAGCGAGCTGTCGCGTACGAGCCAGGCGTACGGGACGACACCCGATTTCTGCACCGTGGCCAAGCTTCGCATCGCGCGTGGGCGGTATTTGACTGAAGCGGATATGGACGCGCAGTCGACGGTTTGCGTCATCGGGTCAGAGGTGGCGCACCAGTTGTTCAAGTTTGATGATCCGTTGGGGGACACGCTCCGCATCGACTCGAAAGCGTTCACGGTCGTCGGCGTGCTCTCGCCGATCGGCCTTGCGGGCGGAGCGGGCTCGGCGCTTGTCGGGCGCGATCTAAACCTTGATGTGCACGTGCCGATTTCGACCGCGCGAAGCGTGTTTGGCGACATGGTTTTCCGGGGGAGCGGCGGCTCGTTCCAGAACAGCCAGGTTGAAGTCTCGGAAATTTACGTTGCGAGCCCCGATCGCGAGCGCGTGCTGCCCGATTCAAAACGGCTGAAGCGCATCATCGATTCGCGTCATACCGATGCTGTGGATGTTTCGATGATCGTGCCGTACGAGCTGCTCGAAAACGCGAAGAAGAGCCAGCTCACGTGGAATCTTGTGCTCGGTTTCATTGCGGGCATTTCGCTGCTCGTCGGCGGCATCGGGATCATGAACATCATGCTCGCGACGGTGACCGAGCGGACGCGCGAGATCGGGATTCGGCGTGCGCTCGGGGCGACACGCAAGGCGATTCTTTATCAGTTCCTTGTTGAGACTTCGGTGCTTTCCACCGGAGGCGGGATGATGGGGGTTGGCCTGGGAATCGGCAGCAGCTGGTTCATTCAATGGATCGCGCCGCGCTTGCCTCAGATGCCGATCGTCGGACAGTACTTCAGCCAGTCCGTCAGCCTTCCGACGTATGTGACGCTCGGGTCGGTGATTCTTGCGTTCAGCGTTGCAGTTGCGGTGGGACTGATATTCGGGATTTACCCGGCGCGGCGTGCCGCGGCACAGGACCCGATTGTGGCTCTGCGCCACGATTGACAGACTCAGTTGTCGCAGGCTGAATTCTCCGGCGTGGAAGCCCGAAAACTACGAGGATTTGACCCAATCGGTGCACTTTGTCGCAACGAAATCGCACGTGCGTAATCCTAGTATTGGTACAGGAAAAAACGCTCGTGCCGAAGACCACAAAAACTACTGCGTCCGCTCCCGTTGTCGTGCATGCGAAGGAATCGATCCGCCCCGAGGCGATGGTCGATGTGCAGGCTTCGCGCGATCAGCGCAACGTTGCCATCGATCGCGTCGGCGTGAAGGAAGTTGTCTATCCGATCCGCCTGCGCGAGCCCGATGGCGGGGAACAGACCACCGTCGCCAACATCAATATGTACGTGTCGCTGCCCCATTACAAGAAGGGGACGCACATGAGCCGGTTTCTGGAGGTGCTGAATGATCACACCTCGGAGCCGCTGACGCCGGATCGCATTCCGAAGTTGACCCGCGCGATCTGCGAGCGACTCGGCGCGGAAGACGCGCACTTCGAGGCCCGCTTCACATACTTCATCAAAAAGCAGGCGCCCGTCACCGGCCAACCGGGACTGATGAACTACAAGGTGACGTTCGAGTGTAACGCCAATCACGTTGACGACTTCATCATCGGTGTAGCAGCGCCGGCAACGAGCCTCTGCCCCTGCTCGAAGGAAATCTCCGAGTACGGCGCACACAACCAGCGCTGCGAGATTGAGGCCAAGGTTCGTTTCAAGGGCAACCTGTGGATCGAAGAAGTCGTGAAGCATCTTGAGGCGGCAGCGAGCAGCCCGGTCTATGCGGTGCTCAAGCGCCCCGACGAGAAGTACGTCACCGAAAAGGCCTTCGAGAACCCCAAGTTCGTCGAAGACATCGTGCGCGATCTTGCGGTCAGCCTGAACAAGGACGACCGGATCACGTGGTATCAGATCAACTCGGAGAACTTCGAGTCGATCCACAGCCACAATGCCTACGCGCAGATCACCCGCGACAAGCGATCGCAGTAAGTCGGGTGCGCTCAACTGTCGGTCGCGCAACTGCAATTCACGAGTGGAACGTTTCGGTAACGATTCAGTCGTGAAATCATGCACTTTTTGACGCCGATCGGGACGCGCGCAGCCCGCAAACGATGCAACTTGCGGTAGTGTGGCTTCCCGAAATGAATTCGGAACTACCGCCGCCTGATGGCCTTTACGACCCCGCGAACGAACACGATGGCTGCGGTGTCGGTTTCGTCGCCCGGGCAGACGGCGCTGCGTCACATCACATCCTTGAACTCGGGCTGACGGGGGCAGCGAACCTGGCCCATCGCGGGGCGGTCAGCGCGGACGGTTTTACGGCGGATGGATCGGGGATACTGACGCAGATTCCGAGACGGATGCTGACGCGCGAACTGCGTGCCGCGGGATTTTCGATCGACGAGCAGGACCTTGCGGTCGGGATGATCTTTCTGCCTCGCTCGCACGCGCCGGTGCGCGATCGCGGGATTGCGATCGTCGAGGAAGAGATCAAGCGGGCGGGGCTTGCCCTGCTCATGTGGCGCGATGTGCCCGTCGATCGCGCGGCACTCGGCGATCAGGCCCGCGCGACCGAGCCGATCACGCGGCAGGTACTCATGAAGCGGCCCCCGGGGCTGAGCGATGCAGACTTTGAACGGACGCTCTATCTGTGCCGCCGCCGAATCCAGAAGCGTGTAGCACAGGCCGGTTGCGACCCGTTCTATCTCTGCAGCTTCAGCTCACGGACAATCGTCTACAAGGGGCTAGTCGCGACGCCATTCCTCGCGTCGTACTTTCCCGATCTCAAGGATCAGGACTATCACACCGCCGTCTGCGTTTTCCACCAACGATTCAGCACCAATACGTTCCCGACCTGGTTTCTTGCGCAGCCGTTCCGCATGATCGCCCACAACGGCGAGTTCAACACTCTTCGGGGCAATATCAACTGGCTCCGCGCGAGGCAGGCATCGCTGACCAGCAAAGTCTTTGGCGAATCGCTCGCGGATCTGCTTCCGGTTGTCAATGCAAACGACAGCGACTCGGCAACGTTTGATCGTGTTTTTGAGTTGCTCACCATGTGCGGGCGCGATCCGCTTCGCGTGCTGATGATGCTTGTGCCCGAGGCACACCAATCGGTGGTTGATCTCGGGGCATCCGTGCGCGCCATGCACGAGTACAACTCGACTCTGATGGAACCATGGGACGGGCCTGCGGCACTTGTCTTCAGCGACGGTCGGATTGCCGCGGCGGCCCTCGATCGCAACGGCCTGCGCCCGATGCGCTATTGGATCACCGACGATGGGCTTGTCATCGCGGCATCGGAAGCCGGGATTATTCCGGTCTCTCAGGATCGTGTGATCGAGAAAGGCAAGCTCGCTCCCGGCGGCATTTTCGCCGTTGACATGGCCACGAATCGCGTGCTTCACAGCCGCGAGATCAAAGAGGAGATTTCATCGTCCCTCCCGTTTGAGAGCTGGCTCGACAGCAACCGTCTTCGCGCCGATCACACAAACATCGCTCGCCCGATGGCCCCGACGGAAAACCGCTTTGCCGCGCCGGACGCGCTCGCGCAATCTCAGAAGATTTTTGGTTACGGCAAGGAAGACATCGATCGCATTCTCGGTCCGATGAGTGAGGATGCGAAGCTCCCGGTCGGCTCGATGGGTGACGACACGCCGATCGCGGTGCTGTCGGACAAACCGCAGTCGATCTATCGGTACTTCAAGCAGCGTTTTGCACAAGTGACGAATCCGCCGATCGACTCGATTCGCGAAGAGGCGATCATGTCGATCCAGACGGCGGTGGGACGGCGCGCCAATCTACTCGATGATTCCCCTGCCGCGGCACGGCTGATTCGCTTTCCTTCGCCGATCATTTCCGAAGCGGACCTGAACTGGTTGAAACAGCAGGATTCGGCGGATTTCGCGACGCACACGATCCTCGCCCGCTTCGAAGTTGAAGGTGGTCCGGATGCACTCGAACCGGCGCTCCGCCGGCTTTGCGCAAACGCCGAGGCTGCGGTGGATGGCGGGGCGTCGCTCATCATCATCACGGACAAGCACGTCGGTGCCGAGTTTGCGCCGATTCCGATGCTGCTCGCGGTATCGGCCGTGCAGCAACATCTGATCCGCGCCGGGAAGCGATTACTGGCGTCGATCGTGGCCGATGCGAGCGACGTACGCGAGGATCATCACTTTGCGTGCCTGCTCGGATTTGGCGCGACGCTGATTTGCCCGCGATTAGCGTTTGCAAGTGTGCATGCGATCGCGATGGCCACCGATGCCAATCCGGAGGCGGCGCTGGCGCGATACCGCACCGGCCTCGAAAAGGGCATTCTCAAAATCATGGCGAAGATGGGTATCGCAGTGCTTCACAGCTATCGCGGCGCGCAGCTCTTTGAGTCGATTGGGATCTCGCGTGAGCTAATCGACGCTCACTTTGAGAGCACGCCGGCTCGCTTAGGTGGCATCGGGCTTCGCGAAATTGCGATCGACCAATTGCGATTCCATTCCGAAGCGCTTGCGCCGGGCGACGGCGCAACGCTGCCAGACCGCGGCATCTACCGCTACCGCAAGAACGCAGAACATCACACCAACAACCCAGAAGTTTTCACAGCTCTTCACAAGGCGGTTCGCACGCAATCGCGCGAGGCCTTTGACGAGTATTCTCGCCGCGCCGATGCCGGACCGATCGCACGCATACGAGATTTGCTGCGCTGGAGGCCAGCAGAGAAACCGATTCCGCTCGAGCAGGTTGAATCCGCTTCGTCGATTGCACAGCGATTCACTACGCAGGCGATGAGCCACGGCTCGCTTTCACGAGAGGCCCACGAACTGCTGTCGGTATCGATGAATCGCCTCGGGGCGCGCAGCAACTCCGGTGAAGGAGGCGAAGATCCTGCTCGCTTTGCTCGCTACGACGATCACTCGCTGCCGCAGTTAAAGGGTGGTTGGCGCCCGAGCCCCGGCGATTGGGGAAACAGCATAATCAAGCAAGTTTCGACGGCCCGATTTGGAGTGACGCCGCTATATCTTGCCGCAGCAACTGAGCTCGAGATCAAGATGGGCCAGGGCGCCAAACCCGGCGAAGGCGGACAGATTCCCGGGTTCAAGGTGACGCCGGAAATTGCCGGCCTGCGCCGTGCGGCGCCGGGGACAACGCTTATTTCGCCGCCCCCGCACCACGACATCTACTCGATCGAAGATCTCGCGCAGCTCATCTACGACCTCAAGCGCGTCAATCGACTCGCGCGGATTGCAGTAAAACTTGTCTCAACTGTCGGCGTGGGAACGATCGCGGCGGGAGTCGTCAAGGCCTACGCCGATGTCATCCAGATCTCCGGCCACGAGGGCGGCACGGGCGCGTCCCCGCTTTCTTCAATCAAGCACGCCGGTTTGCCGTGGGAACTCGGTCTTGCCGAAACGCAGCAGGTTCTTGTGAAGAACGGCCTTCGCGGAAGAGTTCGGCTGCGCGTCGATGGCGGGCTTCGCACCGGGCGCGATGTCATCTTCGCGGCACTCATGGGTGCGGAGGAGTTTGGATTTGGAACAGTTGCACTGCTCGCCGCGGGCTGCATCATGGCGCGGCAATGCCACTCGAATACATGTCCCGTCGGCATCGCAACGCAGCGCGAGGATCTTCGCGCCAAGTTTCCGGGCCGCCCCGAGCACGTCATTTCGTTCATGCTCTACACGGCGGAACAGGTAAGGCTGATCCTGGCTGAACTGGGTGTTCGATCGCTCGACGAAATCGTTGGACACGCCGAACTGCTAGAATCGCGCCAGGATGTTTCGCTGCCGAAGTCCGAGCGTCTCGATCTGACAGCGCTGCTTGCAAGGCCGCCTGCTGCCGCGGTTTTGCGTCAAGTCACGCCCAGAAATGTCCGCCCCGAAACGGAGATGCCGCTGGATGAGCGTGTGCTCGCCGATGCGTGGCCGCTTCTCTATGCGGGCGGAACGCTGACTCAGACCTATTCGATCTGCAACCGCGACCGAACCGTTGGTGCGCGTCTCGCCGGCGAGATCGCTCGATTCAAAGGCGAAGCCGGGTTCGCAGAGGACACCGCGAACCTGATCTTCGAGGGCGTCGCGGGCCAGAGCTTTGGAGCATTCTGCACTCGAGGCATGCGCTTGACACTGAGGGGCGACGCACAGGACTACGTCGGCAAGAGCATGCACGGCGGGACGATCGTCATCGCACAGCCTGAGGATTGTGTGGTCGAATCGCACATCAACACGATTGTCGGGAACACTGTTCTGTACGGTGCGACGGGCGGCGAAGTCTTCATCGCCGGACGGGCGGGCGAACGCTTCTGTGTCCGCAACTCCGGCTGCATGGCAGTCGTCGAAGGCTGCGGCGATCACGGCTGCGAATACATGACCGGCGGCACGGTTGTGATTCTCGGCGCGTTCGGTCGCAATTTTGGGGCGGGCATGTCGGGAGGAGAAGCGTTCGTACTCGATCTGCACGGGCATCTCCCCGAGCTTGCAAATAGGGAGATGATCGAACTCTCAAGGGTCCAACCCGGCGCGGACGAACGCCGACTGCGCTCGCTCATTGAGAAACATCTCCAATTGACGGGCAGCAAGCGTGCCGCGGCGATTCTCGAAACGTGGCATGAATCGCTCCCATGCTTCTGGCGTGTTGCGGCGAAGGAGCCCAAGGACGCGCGTCCGATCGTCGAAGTGCCTCCCGTTCGTATCAAGGCTCCCGAACCCGCATAACCGGGGCGGTCGAGATCGGCGGCAGACGCACACGGAATCTACCCTCCAATATGTCCACGCCTTCCGCAACCGGAAACAGTCTCGTCCTCGTCCGCTACTGCGAATGCGACCCGATGGGGGTTGCGCATCACGGCTCGTACATCCCATGGCTCGAAATCGGGCGAACTGATCTACTTCGCCCGACAGGCGTCTCGTACAAGACGCTCGAAGAACGAGGCGTCTTTCTCGTCATCGTCAAACTCGAAGTGAAATACCGGCGGCCAGTGCTCTATGACGACACGGTCGAGATCCGCACCAAGTGGATCGGCGGGAGCCGCATCAAGATCGAGCACGAATACGAAGTCGTCGTCATCAAACGAGAAAATGCGAAAGACACCCTCCCGATCACCGCGGCAGTCGCGTCAACGACGCTCGCGTGCGTAAACACCGAAGGGCGGCCGATGGAACTTCCGGATTGGCTCGCAACACGTTCGTGAGACCTCTGCTCCGAAACCCCCTCCCCGAGGGTTAGGGGTGGGCTCGTTCGTATGACAGATTATTCCGAATGCAATCTCGCGCACGACAGCGAAACGCGTCACCCTAACTGCTCAATCGCCTGATCCACGTTCTTCACCTGAACCAGCTCAATCTTCGCACCCTTCGGTGCCGCGACGCCTTTCCCCTTCGCGAGCAGTACGCGCTTGAATCCGAGCCGCGCCGCTTCGAGCAACCTCGCATCAATCTGCGAAGCAGCACGAATTTCGCCCCCGAGTCCGACTTCACCAATCGCGCAGGTTGCCGGATCGATCGCCTTGCGAATCTGCGCAGACGCTACCGCAAGCAGCAGCGCGAGATCACTCGCCGGATCCACAACTTTCAATCCGCCGACGCTGCTCGCGAAGATGTCTCGGTCCGCGAGTCGCAGTCCCGCATGTTGTTCCAGCACCGCGATCAGCATCGCGAGTCGATTTGAATCGAGCCCACTCGACTTGCGCTTTGCCGCGCCAAGGAAGCCCGTTGCCGTCAAAGCCTGAATTTCCAGCAACACGCAACGTGAACCGGTCATCACCGGACACACCACACTGCCAATCCGAGGCTCGGTGCCGGAAACGGGAGAAACACCCGCGCTATCCGGAATTTCGCGCAGCCCATCACCCGTCATCTCAAAGAGTCCGATTTCGAGCGTCGTCCCAAAGCGATTCTTCACCGCGCGCACCACACGATGCTGGTGATATCGCTCTCCCTCGAAGCTGATCACTGTGTCCACAAGATGTTCGAGCAATCTCGGCCCCGCCAACTGCCCGTCCTTTGTCACGTGCCCGACGAGCATCACCGCTATGCCGCTCTTCTTTGCGAGGTAGACCAATTCCGATGCACACCGACGCAACTGCGTGATGCTGCCGGGTGCCGCCGGCACGTCGCTCCTGTAAATCATCTGGATAGAGTCGATAACCAGCACGCGCGGCATCACTTTCCGAGCCTGCTCGACAATCCGCGCCAGATTCGTGTCGCTCAGCAGGAACAGTTCTATCTCACTCTGCGAACCGAGCCTGACCGCCCGCTGTCTCACCTGGGAAGCCGACTCTTCGCTCGTGACATAGAGCACGCGTGTGCCGCGCCGAGCAAGACTTGCCGCGGCCTGCAACAAGAGCGTGCTCTTGCCGATCCCCGGCTCGCCGCCGACGAGCACAGCCGAACCGGGCACGATTCCCGCGCTCTCGCTCGCAGTGCCTCCAGAGCGCGAAACCCCGAGCACGCGATCCAGTTCATGAATCCCCGTACCCATGCGCTCGACGTTCGCTTCATCATCGCCGATTTCATGAATCGGCCTCGCCCGCGCACCTGTCCCGCCTTCGTCGTCCCCGCCCTTTGGCTCGGTCAGGTCCGTCCAAGCCCCGACAAGAGCCGCCTGCGGATCTTTTTCCGCATTCGGATCCTGCGTCGACTCTTCGAGGCTGTCCCAAGTCCCACAATCCGGGCATTTGCCAAGCCACCGGTTCTGCACGGCGCCGCAGGAGCGGCAAACAAAGAGTGTTTTGATCTTGGCCACGAAAACAATGTAGCGACTCGCTACGACGCTGTGGCGCACTTTTCGGCGGGCCAAATGTGTAGATACACTTTTGGTACGCAAAAAACCGGCACAACTCGAGCCAATTTGATCCCCGGCGGAGCGTTCAGTCCCCGCGCAGGGCGTGCGGCATTGTAAAATCCCCACTCGCGCGGGCCGGACCGTCCGCACTCCATGACCAGCACCCCCACCCTCACCTCCACTGCCAAGCCGCCGAAAGCGAAAAAGCGGCGCGTGCGTCGATTCTTCATCGCGCTCGCCTGGTTGGTCAGCATCTCAATCGGGATCTACTACTCGCTGACGCAGGGCTTCCTCGGCCGCTGGATTATCGAGTCGATCCTCTCCAATCGCGTCGGCGCGATCGCCTACCTCGACGCCATCCACATTCACAAGAACGGTCGCACCGATCTCTACGGCCTCAAGTTTCGGGTAGCCGACGTTCCGGGCAAACCTGGAACGTTCTTCGAGGCCCGACGTCTTGAGGTGGATCTCGATACGACGAACTGGATGCGGGGCGACATCGGCCTGCAGGCGGTCGCGGCCGATGGCATCATCGCGCGAATCAGCCAGGACTCTGAAACCGACGCCGTCAACATTCAAAGCTGGCGTCCACCTTCAGGCGGGGGCGTCGGCCGCCTTCCCCGCGTCGTCGTGCGTTCGGGCATGATCGAGTTCTGCGAGAACAAAGGCAAGGAACTCACGATCCTCAAGTCGTTCGAGGTTCGAGGCGACGTTACCCCCGACAACGCCGATTCGGTCACGATCAACTTCAAAGAAATTCGACGTGGGCCGGACCAGACCGAAAAGCTCGGCATGGCCGTCGGCGGCACGATTAATCCGTCCGGCGTTGAACTGGTCCTCACCAATGTTTCTTTGAATGACTGGCCCGCCGAGTCAGTCCCGAGCCGGTTGCGTCCGATTTTCACCGAACTCGCACTCGCCGGTGAGATTTCGCGCACGCGTCTGCAATATTCATTCAGGCAGGAGCCCGGCGGATCCCCGGAAGACGCGATCAACGGCGTTGCCGCAACGCTCGAGTTCAACAACCTTGGCGTTTCGCTCCCCGGAATCAGCGAGCAGCAGCCGATCGTCGCGCACATTCCGTCCAAGACGGTCGCCGCTTCGGATCCACTCCGGCTGATGCGTGTTGAAGCAGATCGCGGCACGATCACGTTCGCCGGGGGACGAACCGAAGCCCGGCTGGGCGGCAACATCGAGGGAGTTCCCTACACCGTTCAAGCGATCTATCGGGGAACGACTACACAGTCACCGTTCGAGGCTGTCTTCACGCTGGGCGAGTTCGATCTCCAGCGCGATTCGCCGATTCTTCGTTTTGCCACGCCGCTGGTGCTCGAACGCCTCCAGGACTTCGGCCACCCCGTCGGTAAGGTTCGCGGACAAATCGTGCTCTCCCGCGCCGCTGGCAAGGACATTCAATATCGGGGCGAAGTTCGAATGCGAGAGGGCGTGGCGGCGTTCCATCGCTTTCCGTATCAGTTCCAGAACCTTCGCGCGCTCGTGACCTTTACGGGCGACGAGGTCGTTATTCATCGAGTCGAGGGCGATGCGCCCAATGGTGCCTCGATCGTTGCCGAAGGACGCATCGCGCCGCCGACCGCGGATGCTGCGGTGCTCGTCAAAGTTCGAGCCGAAAACGTCCCGATCGATCACAAGGTCGAAGAGGCGATGGGTCCGAAGCGCTCCAAGCTTATTCGTCGCATCTTCAACCGCGAAAAGTACGACGACCTCCTCGCCCGTGGAGAAATCCGAAAGCCGCCGCTCCACGCTGCGCAGGAGGAACAGATTGACGAAGCCGATGCCCCGCCGATTTTCGCTCTGGGCGGGCGTGCATCGATCGATGTGAGCGTAACGCGCGATCCCGGCGCAGGGATTGACCCGTGGCATGACACGGTCATCGTCGACATCGCGAAGGCCGGGCTCCTCGCGGAGAGATTCCCGTATCCGCTCGTTGGTGAAAACGTTCGGGCGGTGATAACCGACGGGCTCGTACACCTCGAGCGGGTGAAATTCCAAGGTCTGCGCGGTGGCACAGTTCTGGTGACCGCCGATCTCGATGCCTCGCGCCGGCCCGATGATGCGCCAGACCCTGATCCGACGATTCGCGTCGAAGCAACCGACTTCGCGGTCGACGGACTGCTCGTGCAGGCGCTTCCGGACAAGTCTGAACGGGGGCTCTCGGCCCGTTCGGTCGTTTCTGCCCTCGGTCTCACCGGATCGATCGATGCACTCGCGATCCTCACCCCGAGCGCCAAGCAGGATCTCGGCGTCCGCGTCGAAATCACGCCTCGCACGCTCGAGGCGATTCCCCGCCTTCGAGTTCCCGCAATTCCGCGTGACGATGCGCCGCTCGCGGGCGAGGTCGTCCTGCACAGCCTGAAAGGCAAGATCGTGGTCGACGACGATCTGCTTCAAATTGATCTCACTGGCACGGCCGCCCGTGAAACGTCGCTTGAAAATGTTGACGGGATGCCCGCGGGCTCTCCGTTTGTCCTGAAAACCGATGCCGACACGGCGTCAACGCGGCCCTCGACGGTTATGTTCCGCTCGAAGCATCTTGATCTGTCGCTGCCGCTCGAAGGCGTGCTCGCGATCGTGGCACCGTCCTCGGCCTCGACACTCAGCGACCTGCGCGAAACATATGAACCCAGGGGTACGCTCGATCTCAAGGTTGATGCGTTGGTCACGCCCGATCGCACCGATGCGTCCATCGATCTCAATTCCATCCGCGGCGCGCACATCACGCTCCCGCCGATTCCCGGCGCACCAAGCGGTCACGAAATCGAGATCACCAACTCGTCCGGCAATCTGCGTATCCGGCCGGGCGACGGCGGCAGGCCGACATCGGTCGAGTTCTCCAATTTCCGCGCGGATGTCTTCAGCGCGGGTGTTCCGGACGGCACCATCGGCGGAAACGGAGTTGCAGCGCTCGTGCGAGGCTCCCTCGCCCATCCGGAGGGCGCACCAAGTTCGCTGAAACTTGAATGGTCCAATGCACAAATCGGTTCGCCCCTCTGCCGCTGGATCGGCGCGACGGTGCTCGGCGAGCTCGCGGGCGATCTCCACGAGCGCCACGACCCGCAGGGCCCGTTCGATCTCACGCTGAGCGTGCTGCCCGGCGGCACGACGCCCGACATCCTCGGCGAAATTCGTCCTCGTTCACTCCGCCTCACGATGAGCGACGGCGTCGTCGATTTCCCGCACATCCAGGGTTTCGCTCGGTTTGATCGCCGCTCGGTCACGTTTGAAAAGGCGATTCTCGACGCCGATCGGTGGAATATCGCTGTCAGCGGGATGTGGAAGCGCGACGATTCTGGCCGCAGCGAGGGCTCCGCCCACCTCGCAATCGACAGCCTCGGAATCCCGGCCGATCTGGTTGCCGCGGCACCGGCCGGCGTGTGCGATGCACTTCGCGATCTGAAGGTGAAAGCAACCGGCCAGGTGCTCATCCCTTCGCTTGATGTTCAAGCCTGGTGGGATTCAGCCCCCGGCGACGACTCCAAGGGCCGTCCGGATCGGCTCAAAGCTTCGGGCAAGCTTGTGATCGAAGGCGGCAGCGCAGACGTCGGCGTCGACGTCACGAACGCCAGCGGCAGCGTCGACTTCGAGGCGTTTCGCGAAGGTCGCGACGCCCCGCTTCGCTACGACCTCTCCGGCGCGTTCGGCGAGCTACTCCTTGCCGGCGTCGAACTGACTGAAGCCCGCGTGCGCGTCGTGAACGGTGAGAAGCCGGGAGAAACGTTTGTGCCGTCTCTTTCAGGAGATTGCCATGGTGGGCGTCTCACAGGTCAGGCCTCGGTTTTCCCCACCGGAGGCGACCGCGACAGCCCTGATCGCGATTTCGATGTGCGCATCGCTCTCTCCGGCGTGACGCTCGGGCCGCTCATCGATGACCTGCGTCAGAAAATTGCGAGCGATCGACCGAGCGATGCGACGGCGCTGCGTCCGGCGAGCGAGAGTTCTGCCGCGGCATCTGCTGCTCGTAGCACGGCGCGTCTCGACGTGGGGGTTTCCTTGACCGGAACGCTCGGTAAGCCCGAAACGAGGCGCGGGCGCGGGACGGCTTCGGCCGGACAGGGAACACTCGTCAGCCTGCCACTTGTGATCCGGCTGGTGGAAGCGAGCAACCTCATGCTCCCGCTGGGCGAGCCGCTCGATCTGCTTCAGGCCTCGTTCTTCATGCAGAGCAACACGATCTCGTTCGAGGAGTTGTCCATCTTCTCGGCGAGCGTCGAATTCCTCGGATTCGGAACGCTCACGCTGCCGAACATGGACCTTGATATGGTCTTTCGGCACAAGGCAACACACCGCATTCCAATCGTCGGGCATGTGCTGGAGGGTTTGCGAAACGAGCTCGTCACCACGACTGTCGGCGGCACGCTCGCGAATCCGAGCTTTGGCGTCTCTTCGATGCGGGGCACCCGAAACCTGCTTGGGCGTATTTTCGGCGGCCCTCCCGACGCACAGGATCGTCGGATGGAGGAACTCGAACGCCGCGGGCAGCGCGGCAGCGACCGAGTTCGGGTTTCGCCCTCCAGTTCCCGCTAGGACCGGCGGCCGGCCCCGCCTCGACCGCGACTCCCGCGCATCACCTTCAGCGCGCCAAGAATAGAAGTTCCAAACCGGGCAACTGCCTTTCCAGACCCGGCACCATCATTCACTACAGCAAACAGAGGATAAAACGCAGTGGAACCGCAGAAGAATAACTTGAACGTTGAATTGACAGGCCTCGTCGACACATCGACCTCGGGCGCTCCCGGCAAGAACCGGTTGACCACGACCTCGACCGAGGATCCGGTCGTTGGCGAACTGGTAGACAAGCTGCTCGACGCCGTCGGAGGCAAGCCGGGCACGGCGGAATACCGGCTCGTGCGCGATCTGCTCATCACCGGCAGCAAACTGATCCCCGATGGACGCCACACCGGCGAACTAAAGTTGATCACAGCGGCGGTGAAAGAGATGCGCTACGCGTACCGTGTATTTGCACGCTATGCCGAGCCGCACAAGGTCACGATCTTCGGCAGCGCACGCACGCCCGAATCGCATCCGGACTACAAAGCGGCGGTTGAGTTCAGCAAGCTGATGAGCCAGGCCGGTTGGATGGCGATCACCGGCGCCGGCGATGGAATCATGAAGGCCGGACACGAAGGACCCGGACGCGCCGGCTCGATCGGTGTTGCGATCCGCCTGCCCTTCGAGCAGTCGACCAATACGGTTATCGCCGGCGATGAGAAGCTCATCCACTTCCGCTACTTCTTCACCCGTAAGTTGATGTTCATCAGCCAGGCAGAAGGCGTCGCCCTCTTCCCGGGCGGATTTGGAACGATGGACGAGGCATACGAAACGCTGACGCTTGTCCAAACCGGCAAAGCGGCCCCGATGCCCATCGTCTGCATCGAAGGTGCGGGCGGCGATTACTGGCAGAGCTGGGACGCGTGGGTCAAATCCGCGCTGCTCAAGAACGGCTGGATCAGCCACGAAGATCTCAGTCTCTACTACATCGCAAAGAACCCGACGGATGCGATGAACCACGTTCTCGCGTTCTATCGAAACTATCACTCGTCGCGCTATGTCAAGGACGATCTTGTCATCCGCATGCGCAGGCCGCTCTCGGAGAAACAGGTCGCCGAGCTAAACTCGGAGTTCAAGGTGCTGATCCGCGAAGGCCAGATTTCGCAGCGCGGGCCGTACGACAACGAATCCGACGCACGCGATCTGCCGCGGCTGGTCTTCACGCACACCAAGCACAAGATGGGCGTGGTGCGCAAGTTGATCGACCGCATCAACGAGATGGGAAGCTGAGATTGTGTCTTTCCGGACGTCCGCGTGGGGAGCAGGCGGCGCGTGAGATGCACGCCAAGGGAGCGCGGCCCCGGTGCCAGTGAAGTTGCAAATTGGTCGCATGCTCGCGGCGCTGCTGACGCTCGCCGCGTACTCATGCGCCTCCAAGCCGAAGGAACCGGTCCAGATCCCGATCGCGGAGCAGAACACCGCCGACGGGCTTGAACTGCGGCTCTGGCCGATCGAGGATTCGCAAAACTCGCTTGCCCGCGTGCTGGCGCCCTTTGAACGCCAGGATTCACCCATCGATCCGCGAACGCTCAAACGCCTGAAGGATTCAGGGCTTCGTGCGATTGTGGTTCCGACAACCGACCTCGATGCCATCGCTGCCGCGCTCAAAATTCGGGGTCAGGCGGAAACCCAAGCATCCCGCGATCGATCCGAATGGAGCATCTTCGTCGCGAGCAAGGGCTGGCAGACGTACGCGACCATTCGTTCCGCCGACGGCAATCTGGTGCTGGGTGGCGGCCAACTCCGGCTTCTGGGCCGAGCATGGGTGGCACCCGGACCGTTCGAGCACGGGACGACCCCGGCGGTGCTTCGCGTCGAATTCATGGGTCGGCACCTCGAGCAAAAAGACTCCGCGGCAAAGATCGAAGATGCGCTCAGGCCACAGCTCCGCCGCCCGCTCGAAGAGGACGGACTGCCCCTGAAGTCTTTAAATGCCTCGTTCGAGCTGACGCGAGGCCAGAGCCTTCTGCTCGTGCCCGAATACCCCGATACTGATTGGGGCCGTGACGCGCGCTTGCCGAACTACATCGAGAAAGAGCCAGAAAAAGCTGCTGAAGAAGCCGATGCGGCGCAGGCCGCCCAAGGCGTCGGACCGATCGCACCGGACGTCCCGACTCTCGGGCACGCGCTGCTGTCAGATGCGCTTTTCGGGCTCAAGCCCAAAAAGCGAGCGATCCTCGTGCTGGTGCCGAGGCTGCCGCAGGAATTCCGGTTATTCCGCTGATTGCGACCGCGACCACACTACGAAGTGGCCACCAACTGGTCCTTCACCATCCCTGAAACCCATGACAGGCCCCAAGGCACGCCCAGGAACATCCCAGCGATCCAATCCATGGGGATCAACCGGCCGAGCGGAACAAGGTCGCCCGTGACCGCAGCGGTGCCCAGTCCGGCGCCGTGCGTAAAGATCGCAAAGACCGGTGCAGCGATCGCGACGAGCAGCAGGCCGAGGTACGGCGCAAGGGCGGGCCTTGAATCCAATCCTGCTATCACAAGTCCGCCTGCGCAGCCCGCGCCGATTCCAGCAAGGACGCCGGCGAACACGCATTGACCCTTCATCAGCGAAATCGACCCGAGCGCACAACCAAAGACCGCGCCGGCTGCCGCGGCAACGACCGCCAGGAGCCCGCGATGGTCGCGGAAAAGGGACCGGATCCCTTCGATCAATCCCGTGCGAACTTCAGAAAGCGTCGGAAGGCTGTCATCAAAGTCGAATGGACGCGGGCGCTGCACCATCGTGACCACCCAGAGTGCGGGGATCGCAAGGATCGCTGCTTCGAGTGCCATCAGCCAAGCCGAGGTGGTCGGAGAAGAGCTTTCACGGAAAATCATCTCTGCCCGCCCGAAGCGGCACGCGACCCAGATGAGCGTGAAGCCCGCACACGCCATTCCCATCGGACGTGTCACGGTCTTGGAGCCGAACATGCCGACGACCAGAGCGAGGCCAAGTGCGCCGAGCGAGAAGAAGATTCCGAGCAACGGCGTGGTGCTCGTCAACGCGGACGTTTGCCCGGAGCCCGCGGGCGACCGAAGCATCGCCGGCATCAACCCCGCCACTGGACCCAGGATCAGCACGGCCAAAACCAGGCTGACCCACTCAAAGACGGCCTTTCGCATGGCATGATCATCGGCCCGAAAAGGGGCCGGGGCAAGAGTCGTCTTCGCGCGTTAGCATCATCCGGCGGCACGGACGCCCGCTGGCAGCCGAAACGGCACTGTCGGTCCAAGGAATTCTCATGAATACATCTCCCCCGCCTCTCCTAGTTCCTCCAAACCAGCCCCGCATGAGCCGCCCAATCGCGCTCGCAGACCTGACCGAGGACCTTTTGTGGCCAAGGCTCCTGCGCGTTCCCGCGCTCGCGTTGCGCCCGGCAAGCATCACGATTGGGTTTTTCGGGCTGCTGATCGCGAGCCTGGTCGGTGATCTCTCACGGCTCTGGCGCCCGGCGAACAGCCTCTCGGTCGGGACGGTGCTCGGCGATGAGCTCGAGCGCGGCACGTCGGGCTTCTGGCGCGACGGCATGCGCGGAATTCAGACCGCGGACGGCTCGGCGTGGCTGAATGCGTTCGCGTCGATCCTTCGAATCCCGCGTGTCCTTTGGGAAGAGTTTTCGTGGGGGTCGCTGATCGCGATCATCTCTGTGGCCGTCCTGCTCATCGCGGGAGGCGCGATTTCGCGCATCGCGGCGTGTGACTTTGCGCACGGTGTTCGCATCTCGTGGGTGGAAGCGCTCGGATTTGCGATCAAGCGGTGGGTCTCGCTGATTTTCTGCTTCGCGGGACCGTTGCTTCTCGCGGTGCTTGTGTATTTGGCGCTCGCGGCAGCTGGCTGGGCTTTGTTTTCCATTGGGTGGATGCAGATCGTCGGCGCGGTGCTGTTTGTGTTCGCGCTGCTTGGCGCGACGCTGGCAGTGGCGCTGCTTGTGTTGACTGTGCTCGGTGCACCGCTGCTTGTTCCGGCGGTTGCGTGCGAGGGAGCGGATGCGATCGAGGCGATGCAGCGGGCGTACGCGTACGTGCCCGCGCGGCCGCTTCGATACGGGCTCTATGTATTTCTGACTGTGGTCGTCGGCATGCTCGCGGTCGCCGCGGCAGTGGCGATCGCATCGGGCGTGACGACGTTTGCGCTCACGGCCGCCGGAGCCTGGGTGAAGCAGCCCCCGCGCACGTTCCTCGACCCGATGGCAACCCCGGCTGGCGCGACCGAGTGGATACTGCGATTGTGGATTGGTTTGCCGCTGGCAATTGCCGCGGCGTACTCGTTTAGCGTGCTTTTCAGCGGCTGCACGGTGATTTATCTGCTGCTTCGGCGGGTGGTTGACGGGCAGACAGTCACCGATATCTGGGTCCCCGGCATAGTTCCGGGTACAGCGATGCCGAGCGATACAGGTGCCGGCGCTAATCCGGTTGATGAATCAGTCTCGCGCAAGGCGGACACCGAAGATTGAGCGAACAGCCATGAGCGACGCACCTGATTCCGCAAGATTCCGCGCGCTCGCGGGCTTTCTTGCGGAGCAGTCTGTGCCGTTGGTCACGATCTCGCGTGGCGGAATTCGGATGGAGCATCGAGCTCGATTGACGGACCTTCCAGCGGAACTCGAAGCGCTCGCACGTGATGGTGGCGAACTGGAGATCCCGCAGTTGCATTCGACGATTCGGTTCGTCGGCCGCGACATTCGCTGCGAATGCGAAGATCCCGCGATCACGCTTGCGATCTTGAAGACCCTGACATCGATGTAAGTGCCCCAAGCCTCACGCGAAGCAGGCTATTCATCGCCTCTGACAGCGTGCAGGTCACCTTGTACCAAGAGCTGCGGAAGCTGATCCAGCGTCTTGGCCGCTGAAGCGCTGTAGTCGCCGACTCGTGTTCGGCGCAGGGCAGTCAGCAATCCGCCGGTACCAAGCGCGATCCCCAGATCGCGAGCCAGACTGCGGATGTAGACGCCCTTGCCGCTGCGGACATGTATCTCCACCAGCGGCCAGTTATACGAGCGAAGCTCGATCGAGTGGATCATCACCGGACGAGGCTGGAGCGGCGCGTGCGTACCTTCGCGTGCGAGCTTGTACGCCCGCTGCCCGCCGATTTTCATCGCGGAGAATTGCGGCGGAAGTTGCATGATTTCGCCCCGAAATGCGGCAAGCGCGCTCTCGACCGCGTCTTGAGTCGGCGGCTCGCTGACCGGAACTTGGGTGATTTCGCCGCCAAGATCATCACTCGTCGAGGATCGCGAAAGATCAATCGTCGTCTCGTATTCCTTTTCGGTTGCCATGAGCTTGTCGACCATGCGAGTTGCTTTCCCGACAAGCACGACCAGCACGCCGGTTGCAAGCGGATCGAGCGTGCCGGCGTGCCCGACTTTGACGCGTTTGGGTGCGCCGCCGCGACGCAGGCGCGTGCGCAGTATCGCGCACACGTCCATCGATGTAAAACCCTGCTGCTTGTCGATGACGAGCAATCCGGCAGGAGTTGGCGCGAGGGCCGCAGTCTCGTTCACGGAGTTCCAACTTTCTCGAGCTTCAACGGCGGGAGTGGTAACGGCTTGAGCACCATCACTGTTTCGCACTGTCCCTTCGCTATGTTCAGCCCGCGGAGCAACGTCGCCCGCGACCAGATGTCGGGATCCAGCGTTGCCGATTCAGATGCGACCACAACTTCGCTGCGATTCGGCTTGGCGGTGCCGCCCACCACCGCACGCGAACCACGCCCGCGCGTGAGGAAAATGAGACTGTCCTCGGTGTAGCCAACGAGCACAATCGGCACACGCCCGCCCTCCGGAACCATTGCCCGCACGACGCGGGTCGAAAGCGAGAGTGCGGTCGGGGCCACGGCGCCAAGAAGCAGACCAAAGCCGATGACAAGAGCACACCCAGCCAGACCGAGCGACTCCACGATTCGCATCCTCGCAAGCGAACGGCCGGATGTGATCATCGCGACGAACATCGCAGTGATCGGAACGACGAGAAACCAGTTCGTGCTCGGGGCCGCATCGTCTTTCAGCGTGCTCTTCCACCAGCCGAGCGTCTCCCACCACGAGAGCGAGAGCGCGAGTACCCCGATCACGGTTAATACAACGAAACCGGTGCCAAACCAAAGTCGCGTCCAATGAAAAAACGCACCGGTTGGTGCACGAGCTTCTGACACGGATTTCTCAACAAGCCACGCTCCGGTGAGAATGCACAGCGCCGGATACAGCGGCAGCGTGTAGTGCGGCAGCTTTGTGCTCACGAATTCAAACACTATCCAGCTCGGCACGATCCATGCGAGCAAAAAAGCATCGCGTGGACGCGCGGCACTCGCCAGCCGAAGCCGCTCACGCCAACCACCGTCGTGCCCGCGAACATCGCGAACGAACGCAGCGAACGCCCCGGGAATTCCGAGCGAAATCGGCCACAGCAGAAAGAACACAAGCAGCATGTGATACCCGGGGGGCCCCCAATGCCCTTCTTTGCCCTCGACGCTCCGGCCGATCGTCTCGTTCCAGATCGTGTTCCAGTAGGTGCCCCAGCCGATGCGCGCCGCGACGGCGTACACCCACGGCGCAACCACTGCAGCGACGATCACCACGCCAAGCACTGGTCGTAGATTCCACAGCCAGCGCCACTCGCGCCTGGCAAAGCTCCATGCAAGCGCCGTCAATGCCGCGATCAACGGAGTGATCGGCCCTTTGGAGAGCACCCCCATCGCAACAAATATCCAGAAGACGACCGCAGTCTGCCAGCGCGGATCGCCCTGCACAATTCTCCAAAGCGTCCACTGCGTGAGCACGACGCTGAGCAGCAGCAATTGGTCTGCCCTCGCTTGGTGGGCATCGAGCACGACAACCGGACAAATCGCCAATGCGCCTGCCGCTATGAACGCGGCCAGCCGCCCTGCCATCGAGAGCGCGAGCTTCCATGTCGCAGCGACCGCGCCAATCGCGCAGAGCATGCCCGGGATGCGGTACATCCAGATCGCATCTTCAAGCGGCTTGCCGCCGGTCCATGCCGCGGCACTCGCCACCTGCAGCCAATACACCAGCGGCGGCTTATTCAGGCGTGGCCTGTCCTGCACGTAGGGGATCGCAAGCCCGCCCCCATGCATCGATGGATCTCGCGCCGCCTCCGGCAACGCCACGCTCTCGAACATCTGCCTGCTCGCCTGGGCGAAGCGCGATTCGTCCCGATCAATCGGCGGCGCGGTGAAAAGCCCCGGCAGATACGCCGCGAGGCAAAGAAGCAGAATGGCCGGCAGCGCCAGCGATGAATCCGCGAGCCGGCGAATGACTGAAGGGGAGGTCGTGAGCGCGGATTCCAAGTGTGAATTGGAAGGCTTCTTGCGCACTGTGTCAAGCGGGCGTCAACAATCGGATGCGATGGAGCCCACAAACAGCACCAGCGAGAGCGCACGAATCGGCGATTGGCCCGGTCAGTCGTCCGATGCGTCGTCTTTTCGTGGTCCCGGCTACTGGCCGGTGCTTCCCATCCTGCTCGGCCTCTGCCTCGTACCGATCGACGGCGCGGTGCGTCAGTGGGTCTACGGACACCGTGTCGGGGGCGACCTCCGTCGCGAACTCGAATTCCTTCAGCAATTTGGTGCGATCAGCAGCGTCGTCATTCTGATGCTTGTTGTGGTGCTCTTGGACTCGCGCCCGCGGGAATGGAAGTGGTCACGGATTTTCGATTGGATCGCCGCGGCGTGCATCGCCGGCGGAATCGGCCACCTCTTGAAGATCTTCATTGGTCGCCCGCGTCCGCTCTTTGATGATCCGATGCACGTGCTCGGGCCGGTCGGCAAGTATCCGGTCGAATTGAAAGATGGAAGCCGCACGCTCATCCACGCTTGGGATTACGGCAGTGGCGTCGCGAGCGATCTCTGGTCGATGCCCAGCAGCCACGCGCTCGCCGCGGCATCGCTCGCCGTTTCGCTGACGATTCTCTACCCCAAACTCCGCTGGCTCTGCGTCGGGCTCGTGCTTGTGGTCTGTCTCGCGCGGGTCGTTCTCGGCGCTCACTATCCGAGCGATGTTATGGTTGGGATGGGGTTGGGCTGGTGGATCGCGTCTGCCGCGATGCGTGCCCGCTGGGGTTCCCGGGTGGCCACGCTGTTTTCTCCAGCCCTTCGAAGCGCAGACAGCACGGCCCTCGCTTCCTAGACTTGCAACCTTCTCCGGAGAGGTGTCCGAGCGGCTGAAGGAGCAGCATTGGAAATGCTGTATACGCGCAAGTGTATCGGGGGTTCGAATCCCCCCCTCTCCGCTTGATTCGATTTGGCCGAGTTTCGGCGACTGTCTCTGCGCACCCATCGGGCAGCGCTCTCTCGTCTCGATCCGCAACCTCTTCATTCACAAGCAGTTTCCACGCCCCGCGAGGAGCCCACTGAAGCTGCCCATTCCGCAGAGTCGGGTTCGAACCGACGAATTTGAAAAATTTCCACGTTTCGCCGGGCTCGTTCCGATCAGCGACGCAACTCGCTTCAAATGAAGCGTTTACAAATTTGGCGACCGGTTCGAACCAACCGCCCGCCGATTTCTCCATTTGCTCCGCTTTTTCTTCGAGTGACCGTCGCTCCATGTTGAGGCCATTCTCGCGATCTCGTAATTGCTCGACTGAAATGACACGCTTGTAATCGTCCCACAACAAATCGCGTCTCGATTCCGCCTCCGCGATTTCCTGGCGCAACCGGGCAACTTCGTCACTCGCGAGCAACGCGTCGCGATCGCTCATGATCCGAAGTTCTCGCAGAATCTCGTCCGCCAGAACGAGATCAATCGAGACTTCGCGGATCGCACGCCTCACCAATGTGCGAAATTCCTCTTCTCGAAGATGCTTCTGACCACACGGTCCCTTCCGCTTGGAGCATCGCAAGTAGCGATGCCCTTTCTGAATCTCCATTGTGACCGTGCAGCCACACTCTCCACACCGGACAAGCCCGCGATACATGAACGGCTTGAAGCCTCGCGACTTCGCTCTGGCTCGGCCGTTCATGATTTTGCGGCACCGATCGAAGATCTCTTCCGTAATCAAGGGTTCGTGCTTGCCCGCATAGAAGCCGCCGCCGTATCGCATCACGCCGTGATAGAACGGATTGAGAAGAGCGTTCTGCACCTTGCTCATCGACGGCGGCCTACCGAAGCGGTCGCTGTAAGACGAAACACTAACTTCACGTCCTTGCACGCAACAAACTCGGAGTCATTCAAGCCGCAGTTGCATGAGGTTCAACAATCGCGGCTTAAAGAGATCGATCCATTCAAGGACCAGACCGACGAGGCTGAGGCGTACAAGAAACTCTCGAAGATCAGCGAGAAGGAGCTTGATGCCCTGATCGGTGTTCTTATCGTCGAGGTACTCACGGGTCATGCTCAGCGTTCGACGCCGCTGATGCACCTGCTCGCCGCAGAGCTGGGTGTATCTCTGCGGGACCAATGGCGGCCAGATGTCACATGGCTCGGTGGATTCCAGAAAGCACATCTTGCACGCTTGATGGGAGAGCTTCGCGGTCCGGCTCATGGGAGTGCCGCCCTCAGCCGCAAGAAATCAGAACTGGTTGCCGAACTCGGTGCCTTGTTTGAACGAGCGGCGATCAATCCCAAAGAGCTTGAAGACAGCCAGCTAGCCGAACGGCTCAATGTGTGGTTGCCGAAATCTCTGATCGATTCGACCGAAACTTCCATCGCAGCTTGATCAGAGGAGATCACTAAAAACGGCCGCCGAGCATCCGCTCGGCGGCTTTTTTCCACCCGTTTCAAATAAACCAAACGGCGCCACCTATTGCGCCGACAGGATCTGCGCACAAGCCTGTGGCGGTCTTCAAGGAGCGGTGACTTGAAGCGCGGAACGAGGAAACATCGCGCCCGGCGGAGCCGCAGTGTTTCGTGGAGACGAGTCTTATGCCCAAGTAGTCATGCGCTTCCGCTACATTTTCGCGACTGGCCGCACCTCCACGACGCCGCCGGTCTCGAAGATCGGACATTCCGACGAGAGCTCGACGGCGTGCGCAAGATCTCGCGCTTCGACGATCATGTACCCGGCCACGAAATCCTTGGCGCGTACGGCCCCTCGGTGATCGTTTTCCCACGCGCCCCCACGACGCGGCCCGAGCGCTCCAGAGGATTCCCGCGTTCCCTGATGGACCCACCGAGTTCCTTCATCCATGCCGCCCACTTCGCGTTTGCTGCTCCCATCCCTCCGGCGAAGTGGCGCGCTCTCCGCCACGAAAGAGATAGGCGAACTCGCTCATGACCGGTCCTCCCAACGGATGAATAAGCACCAGCAAATGCTACGGGCCGATTTCACTTCGTGGCCCATTCCACTTTCACCGAGCTCGTCGCGCCCCGAGAATGAACAGCGGCACGGATGCAAGCTGCGTCGCGATGGCAAAGGCGATCATCCCGCCACGGGACTGTTCGTATAGCAGCCCCATGACAATGCTGCCCGCCAACCAGCCCCCCCCGTAGCCGAGATAGAACACTCCGAACGCGGTACTTCGGCGTCCTTCGGGAAGCACCCCCGCGATCAAGGCCTTGATGAGAGTGTCCTGCGTCGCATATCCGATTCCCCAGAGGAACATACCGGCCAGCATGACCCAGAAACCGCCGAGGAACACCAAGGGGGAAAAGGCAGCCGAGCAGCACACGCCCGCGATCACGATCGCGATGCCGATGCGGTCATATAGCTTGCCGAACGCGAGGCTCGCGACGATCCCGCCGCCGGTCGCTAGCGCCAGCAGCACCGGGATCATCGGTTCGGAAACTACACGAGATTGCGCGAGGTGGAACGAGATCAGTTCGAAGCTTGTGAGCCCGGCCGCGAAGAGCGCTCCCGCGGCCATGTACAACCAGTATGCGGCGGTGAGACCATTCGCCCGCGCCATCTTCCCGCCGCCCTTCTCCAGGTCGGATGGGAATGGGTATCGCACGCGCGCCATGACCAACGTTCCGATCGCCGCGACCGACGACGCGAGGAGCACCGCGTAGCCCAGCTGGTAGCTTCCCTTGAGGAACAGAATCAGGGCCATGAGCAGCGGGCCGAGCATCGCCCCGGTTTCGTCGAGCGCCGTGTTGACTCCGTACACCCAACCGCGCCCATGCTTGGCCGTCGTATATGAGAGCATCGCCTCGACCGTGGGTTTGCGGATTCCCCGACCGATCCGCTCGGCGAGTATGAGCGCCGCCGCGGTCTGCCAATTGGGCGCTAGCGCCATCGCGGGAACGACCAAGAGATTGATTGCGTAGCCGATGAACGTGATGAGCCAGTGTCGCCCAGTGCGGTCGGCGATGGCGCCAGAGACCGAGCGAACTGCGTAGCCCAAGCACTCGCCCAGCCCCGCGACGACGCTAATGGCCGCGGCGGTCGCCCCGAGCGAACCGAGAAATGGCCCGTTGAGCGCGGCCCCACCTTCGTAGGTGATATCCGCGAAGAGATTGACGATCCCCAGCGTCAAAACGAAGGCAAAGGCGGAAGAGCGCGTGATTATCCTGGTTTGGTGCGCCTTCATGTTGAGGCTCGAAGCCCGTCCAGTGTGACAACAAGCCACAAGAGCAGCCCAAAGTCGGTGATCTGGAGCAGGACACGGACTGTTTGCAGGCGTTCGAAACGATCAAAGATTCGCGCCAGCCGAAGCTCGTCGTTCAGGGCACGGCGCTGCGAGAAAAGGGTTGGAGCCGCGAAAGCGGTCATCAGGGAATGAAGCAGCGCAAAGACTGCGGCCAGATCAGCAGCACGGCGGGGGATCGAGGGCAGCCCGGCAGCATGAACGGCAATGGCCGCGGCCACGGCCATTGCGGCCGCACCGACCCCCAATACGCCATACAAGACAATTCCGTGATGAAGGTCTGAAGCCCGGCTGTACGCCGAGTACGCCGCGATTCCGATGCGGTGGCGCGCCGGCAACTGCTTGACGGATTGATCAAGGCTCGCGCCGGCAAGCAGACCTGCACCGCTCGCTGCCGCAATAGCCAGCCAGAATGCCACGTGTGCCATCGAACTCTCCTGCAGAACTACTTTGGCGTAAACTGCCCGAGGTCGTAGATGCCGAGCTTTTTTTCGATTTCGGCGACTCGTTCCACGGCGCGCTCGAAACCCTCCGCGCCGAGCTGCTGATGCTCGATTCGTTCGAACTGCTCGCCCAAGGCGTCGTATTCGTTGCGGCTGACGATCTCGTGCAGCGCGGGAAAGAGGATCGTGTCCTCCCGAGCCTCGTGGGGACGGTACATGCGGATGAACTGTCGGATTCGCGTCGCCAGCTCCCGGGATTCGCCTGGATCATGAAGGCTTTGCATCGTCGCCAGCGCTTCGATGCGCTCGGTCACGCGGCGGCCAGCCTGGTGCTGGAGCGTGAGCGTGTCCACCAGATCCACGAGCTTGTTCGCGGCCCGGTAGCGCGGGAAGAGGTGGTCCTCCTCCAGCTTTTCGTGGTAGTCCTCGATGAACGTTCGCACGATTCGGGCAGCATCGGCGAGGGGTTCGGGGCTGAGGTCCTGTTTGGCATCGAGTCGGCGCGTGCATTCCTCATAGACGAGTAGCACGCGGTTGAGTACGCCATGCTCACGCATGAGATCCTCGGCTGGCGCAACTCCCTCGCCGTTGCCTTCCGGCTTTTCGGCGGCCTTCTTCGGCTCGGGCTGATCTGTGAAAGAGCGCGCTGATGCGGCCTGCTCACCACGCGCGGATCCCGCTCTCCCAACAACGATTGCCGCGGCCCCGCCCAGACCGATGAGAAGCACGTCACGGCGGCCAGCAGAAGAGGTGGAGTCCATTGACGCCTCGCTTACCGCGGGCGGTAAAGAGGCCCGCTTATTCGATATGGTAGAGCCCATGCCGCGGAGTCATCTTTCTGTGCCATCGCAGCCCCTCATCCCCCGGATTCCTTCCGCGTTGAAAGCCGAAACGGGGTGTGCAACCTACGAGTGGATGAGGAAGGTTCTACCTCGATAGGGGCGTCTATCTAGGTAGAACCACTAATAGTTTCCCGCCGGCGAAAGAGAGAAGCAGAAGAGGCAGAGGCATGTGCCATCCCCCGAAAAAAAGTGGCCACACACATCTTCCCTAACGATCCGAACGAACAAAAAAAATTGTTCGTTCAGTCTTGCGTCGGGGCACCAATGCGAGGCTTGCTCTCCGAAACCCAAAACGCGAGGATCGTTCGAACGTTTTGGAGTAATCTCCGCTTCCAAGGCAGGCTCTAGAGACCGGAGCCCGCCGATTCTCTTTTTGTCGCGTTTTTGACGCACCGCAAATCAGTGGGTGAATGCGCAATTATCAGAAGCAATCAGCGGCAGCCGGGGATTTCGCGCCTGGCGACCACTCGAAACGCTTCCCAAGTCACAAGATCGGGCGTGCCTGCAGTCGACCGCGGGCCTTCGGGCTGAACACGCAGGTCCGGAGTTCGAGGATTCAGAAGCTGATTTGAGCCTGATTCCAGAGCGGCGCCATATCCACCATTCGACGCTCGTCGAGAGCCTGATCGATGCCGAAGCATGTGACGGCGGAATCGAGCGCGTGCTCGATGCCGGTGCGCGGGGGCTTTGAACGGATGATCCAATCGGCGAGTGCCGCAACGAGCTGGCCGTCAGCCCCGGCGTGATCGGTCAGAGTGGACGTCACGCGATAAACGATGCGTGGGGCGTCCCAACCGATTTTCTGAAGTTCAACGGTTCCCGTGTTGAGATCGGCGCGAATGGCACCGTGCGTGCCCAAGAGAAGGAGGCGGCGTTCTGGGATTCCGGCGGCACAGTTCGTGTGGAACGATGCGCGAACACCATTTGCATATTCAAGAATCGCGACTTGGTGATCGACGATGTCCTTATCGAGCGTGAATGGGTCGTTGTTGGTTTGCGGCCAATCCTGAAATGCGCGCCGGCCATTGGCGGGATTGGGGCCGATGTCGTCGGCGATCGAGCGGTTGGCAGGCACGAAATAGCGGAGGCCACCGAAACCTGCGACGTTTGTGGCCCGGCTGCCGACCATCCAGTTCACGATGTCGATGTCGTGGCAGCACTTTTCGAGCATGTGGGTGCCGGCCGCGGCGCGGTGGCGGCGCCAATCCTGGTGGATGTAGCCGCCGTGGTTGAAGCCGAGCGTTTCGTTGAATTCGACGGAGATGATCTGGCCGATCGAGTTCTCATCGAGCAGCGTGCGCACGCGGGTGTAGAGGGGTGCGTAGCGAAGGACCAAACCGAAGAAGAATGATCGACCCGTTTCGCGGACAACGTCGCGGATCGCCAGACAGTCGGCGAGATTGGTCGCGAGCGGTTTTTCGCAGAAGACATGGCGACCGGCTCGCATGGCGGCTGACGCGTGCTCGCGATGGAAGTTGTTCTGAGAACCGATGTCCGGTTCGATCTCCCCACGGAGCTGCCTCCGCACTGCCGGATCACCAAGGTGGAATATCAGCTCTGGCTTTCGACGTACACCTTCATCGATGTGAACAACGGCAACGCCGCCGTGGCGTGGCCATTCACCCTCTATCCGATGAAGGTCCAGTGGGGCGAGATGGATTCCAACTGGAACGAGCGTCTCTTGGGCGTCCCCTGGAGCACGCCGGGAATGGCTGCAGGAGTGGACTACGACGCGACCGGGGCCGCGTCACTGGTCGTCACGACTCCGAGCAATCGCGCCATCCGGTGGGATATCACGAATCTGTACAACGCGTGGCAGAGCGGCGCTCGGCCGAACTTCGGATTCCATATCCACGGGCCTACTGGTAACCCGAATCTGACGACGAACACCGGCGACACGACCGACGGCGTCTTCAGCGGCCTTTCGTCCGAATACGACGACGACGATCTTCGCCCGCAGTTGGTCATCACCTACGACGCCGGGCCTTGCCCCTGCCCCGGCGACTTCAACAACGATTCGCATGTCGACGACGCTGACTTCGTGTTCTTTGCGAACTGGTACAACATCCTCGACTGCGCCGACCCGACCATGACCCCGGGTTGCCCCGGCGACATCAACGGCGACGGTTTTGTCGACGACAGCGACTTCGTGGTGTTTGCCAGCGCCTACAACGCGCTGCTCTGCCCCTGATTTTTCTCGAAGCTGCTTAGACTTTCAGCCGTCCGCACGACGCGTCGCGTGCGGACGGCTGTTTTTTTTGAAATACCGCTTTCTCTTTCCGAACCAAGGCCCGCGCAGCCGAGGCACGCAATGGTTCAGCACAGCGCAAGTGACGGCACTGGCTGCGTCAGCTTTGCATCGCCATTTCCGCCCCAAGGTTCTGCACTCCGCTTGCAACCGCGATTCGCGTCGACAAGAGATCGAGCAGCCAATTTCCGATTGCTTTCATGAATTGCTGTTCGAAAGCCCCGAACGACAAATGGTCGCGGGCGCCGACACCGGAGAAAGCTTGAGTTCGCCCGCGAGCGCCCCACCCGAATCAACAAAGATCAGCGAACCGGCATCGCCCACACTCGCAGTCCACGCCGCAGGCTCCGAAATGATGAACACTTCTTTGAGACCCGCAAGGCGATTCGAGTTCTTGGCAATGTCCTGAAGAACGGTTCCGTGCTCCACCCCCTGACCGGCGGCCGCCGGTAAAAACTGGAGCGCCAAGTACGAACCCGCGGCATCCTTCGGCGCGAACGATCTTCCATCGCCGAGCGCCGTGACCGACGACTTGATCTCGCCGGTACTCACGTCGGCAGGGGTCGGAGCTGCAGCAACAAAGCCGGCAAACACCAAAGCGCCGAAGGTTCCGATTCGAGAAAAGGTGGTCCCCCGATATTCCGTGTGTTGGTGGCGGGGCCGGGAATCGCCGCGTCGTGCCGCGGGACCTCAAGGTTGATGCCGTGCGGGTGCGAATGTGTCGGCCTGTCCCGTTTCTCCAGCACTGGAAATGGCCGTGACAAACTTCCGCAATTCCCTTAAAATGGTGACGCAGAATCGCGTGCCGCGGCATCGGAGTTGAAGCCTGCACGACTCTCAGTTCTCGCCAAGGAAGATTCGTGTCACAATCCGACTACATCACCTGCCGCGAACTGATCGACTTCATCGCGGATTACATTGAAAACCGGCTTCCGCCGGAAGAACTCCGCGAATTTGAGCGTCACCTGACCGTCTGTCCCTCGTGCGTGAACTACCTGGACGCGTATCGCAAGACCATCGCGCTGGGCAAGGCCGCGCTGACTCGTAGCGACATGCCCGCCCGTGGCGTGGCTCCGGAGGGGTTGCTCAAGGCGATCAAAGAAGCACGACGCAACTTGACCAGGTGACCGACCCAATTGCCACACACGACGCCCGCCGAATCGCCTGCATGGAAGTGTGGGGCGGACATGAAAACTTCATCGGCGAGGTGTCGGTTCCCGGAAACGATGTCTTTGTCGGATGTTCTCCGCATGTTGGCGATTCGCACGGCGGCGATATCTATTACGTGTCGAGCTGCGCCGCCGGAAGCATCACGCGGTTTGTGCTCGCGGATGTTGCGGGTCACGGAAGCGTGGTCGCCGAATCCGCGGCATCGCTTCGCAACCTGATGAGGCGGTACATCAACACCGCCGACCAGAGCAAATTTGCCCGGGCGCTCAACAAGAAATTTGCCGGCGCTGGCGGCCGCTTCGCAACAGCGGTGCTGGTGACGTATTTTGCGCCCACAGATCACGCGGTGATTTGCAATGCGGGTCATCCGCGTCCGCTGCTCCGGACTGCTCGCTCCGGCGAGTGGCGCTTTGTTGACGGCGCCAGCGAAGGCGTTCTAGAAACAGCCTCCGCCGGCAAATGGGGAGCAAACAACTTGCCCTTGGGCGTCCTTCACCCCACGGGCTATCAGCAATTCGCGGTAAAACTTGAGCGGGGCGACTTGCTGGTACTCTATTCCGACGCGTTCCTCGAGGCGCCCGGCCCAGACAAAAAGCCCTGGGGCGAGAGCGGGTTCTTCGAGGTCATGAACGCGGTCGATGCAAACGACCCGGCGCGCCTGCGCGAATGCGTTGTTGCAGAAATTGCACGCCGCACGGGCATTGCCCTGTTGGACGATGATGCCACCATGGTTGTGCTTCATCACAATGCGTCAGATCCACCCGAACAAAGCATCAAAGAACGAGTTGTGATTTGGGGGAAGATACTCGGCCTTGGATAGCGGCACGGAGATTTCGGGAAATTCCCCGGCCACGCCCTATTTGCCAACCCCCACGACACGCTTCATAGATTTCGGCATCGCATTCCGTACGCGCGATGTCGTACCCACTTGCCATCTCCATTTTGATTGCTTCAGGTCTCTACACGCTCATCGGCATCTTCGTGGGCGGCTGGTTCGTCCTTCGCAGAATCGGCCGCGTTGATCCTGCCGCGGCACATGCGCCGATCGGGTTCGCCTGATCCAGGCGGTTCTCCCCCACACCCGCGCAATCGCTAAATGAACCGACGGATTCACGGCCGACGTCGTGGCGGCGATCTTGTTCGTCGACACTCGGTATGCTGCACGCGCCGAATTCCGCCGGACTTCACAACGCCTATTCCGCACGAACCCACCCACAGCGCGAATGACCAACACCTCAGCGCAATCAATCGCTCTCGCCCTCGGCGCCAGCGCGATCGTGAGCGTCGTCTGCCGCAGGATTCGTATCCCGGCGTTGCTTCCGCTGCTGGCAACCGGGCTCGCGCTCGGAACTTCCGGCCTTGATGTTGTAGACGGCTCGTCGCTCGGTCGAGCGCTGACCGGATTCATCACGGTCGCGATCGGTCTCTTGATCTTTGAAGGCGCCCTGCACCTGAATCGCGACGAACTTGCGCGAGCCCCGCGCGCGGTCTGGGGCCTCTTGACGATCGGTGCGGCCATCACCCTGATCGGCGCAGCCGCAGCAGCACATCTCCTGCTCGGCATTTCGATCCCGATTGCAATCCTGTTCGGCGCGGCAGTGATCGTGACCGGGCCGACCGTGGTGCAACCGATTCTGAGGCTCGTACGCGTCAGCCCGAGGCTGCACGCCGTACTCGCGGCCGAAGCTGTACTGATCGATCCAATCGGTGTGGTCGTGACGATCACGGTTCTGCACGTGCTGCGGCTCTATTTCCTGCGCGGCGTCGACACCAGCATCGCCGGCGAAGGCGCGTGGATTTTCCTCCGGCCACTGATCGGTGGCGCGGGGATCGGGATCGTGATGGGGATACTCGGAAGGGGCCTGCTCGCCGCGATCGGGCATTCGGCGCGCCCCGAGCCTCAACTCGTCAATCTCGCCGCCGTGGGCATCTGCATGACCTGCGTGGGCATCGGCGAAGCAATCACGCCGGAAAGCGGATTGGCCGCCGTCACGATCTGCGGCGTGATCATGGCGCGTGCACGCATCCTTGGCGCAACAGAACTGCGCGCGTTCAAGGAATTGCTCGCGGTGATGCTGGTTGGGACTCTCTTCGTTCTGCTGACGTCGAGATTCGACGTGATGCGCTTGCGATCATTGACATGGCGCGACGGCGCATTTGTTCTCGTGCTCATCTTCGCGATTCGCCCGGTTGTTGTATTTGTCTCGACATGGCGATCAAAGATGGATCTGCGCGAGCGCATGTTCGCCGCGACCTTCGCGCCCCGAGGCATCGTCGCGCTCTCGGTCATCGCCGTCGCAGCGGACGAGCTCGGGCGTGCGCTGCAGGATGGAAAGAGCAATCTTGCTCCCGCAGCGCTGAAGACAACGTTGGCGGAAATCGAGCGACTGGATCTCGTGATGTTTGTCGTCATCGCAGGAACGGTGCTCCTCGCAAGCACGCTCTCGCCGCTATTGGCTTGGCTCTTCGGCGTGCGCGCGGGCGAGGGCGGAACCGTGATGCTGGTCGGTGCGCATCCGATCAGCGTTGCCCTCGCCAAACAATTGACAAAGCACGGCGTTCCGGTTCGAATCGTCGACAGTAGCGAAGAGAGCATCGACATCGCCGCCACCGAAGGCGTCGACGGAATCATCGGAGACGCGACCGACTCACGCTGGCTCGATGACTTCGGCAGCCCGCACGACATCGGCTGGGTCGTCGCATGGACCGGAAATCACGATGTCGATCAACTCGCCGCCCGATGGTCCGACAATCGCCTCGGCAAAGGTCACACCGCCGTCTGGTCGGCAAAGCCGGCCCGCGGCACCCTCGAATCGGCGGATATCAGCACGGGCGAGCCATTAGCCGAAGCGATCGCGAAATTCGAACGCCAGCACCTCACCTGCGGGGACGCGAAAGAATCCTCGGGTTTGATGCGTGTCTTTGGATGGGTGATCGGTGACAAATTCACCCTGAATGTGCCTATCTCGCGTGCATTGCAGGCGCCCGATGGAGCGGTCTTTGTTGGAGTGTGCGAGAAGGAGAACGCGAGCTCACCCGGACCGTCCGCGCCAGCGCCTCTAGATAGCAACACCACCGGCGTACGCTCGTAAGCCGGTAGGACCTCCACCTCCAGAAGAAGACGCCGGCCCCCCAAAAAAAAACGAACGTGCCATGCACGTTCGTAGGAAGCTTGCGTCATTTCGCAAGATCGATTCAGGCGCGCCGGCGGCGAGAACCGCAGAGCACCATGCCCGTCACAAACGCAAGGCCCGCGGATGGGGCCGGAATAACCGCGAGGTTGTACTCACCTTCGGAGGAGGAGGTGCTGTCAACCACGATGTAGTAGATACCCGCCGCCGCACCCGTCATGCTCACGACATCGTGCGCTCCGGCAATGCTGTAGTTTCCCGAATCGTTGTAGCTGTCTGGCGTATAGAGAAAGAGATCGTTGTCCGCGCCGCCGAGCGAATCGAGCGTGATGTAAATATCGCCGCCGGTCCAGTTGAGCTGATAGACAACGTCGCCGCCATCCCAGATGTTGAAGATGTGATCGCCGCTCGTAAAGCCGTCGTTGTTGTCCGGCTTGCCCGAAGTTGTCCCGCTCACAAAGCTGTTTATAGTGAGCGGCCCGAGGATTGGTTGCCCGCCGAAGTCGGCAAGCGCCGGGATCGCGAGAAGACTCGCCGCGCAGAGCGCAGCACGCACCGATGGTTTCATCGTTCCCATGACTCTCTCCCGCGCGGTACTGTGTTGCGGAATATCGAAGCGCCGCGTTCGCACCGACGCCCCTTAGCCTACAGACCGCAGCGCCGGATGCGAACCGGTTTTTCGTATTTATGCGCTTCTCGGCAGAGATGAACAAATATTCAGAGAGCAAGCGACTTCTTGCGCCTCATCGCTCTCGATAGCCCAGCACGATCAGAATACAGGCCCCACCCGCGATCACGCTCATTCCGCGCGCTTTTGCCCGCGAAATCGCCTCTCCGCTCTCCGCCCCCGGCTGCATCCAGACGTGCTTGATGCCGAGCTCCCCCGCCTCTTCGATGATCCGTTCTGTCACCGGCGGCGGCGTGATGATCGAGATCGCGTGTACCGATTCCGGGAGCGCCCGCAATTTCGGATACGCCTTCAGGCCTTCCACTTCTGTCATCGCCGGATTCACGGGAAACGCCGCGCGCGCGTTCTGCATGTAGCAGCGCAAAACCTTGTTGCCATACTTCGAACGATCGCCCGACGCACCGACAACCGCGAAAAGAGATCCCGCGAGGAAAGCATCGATGCGAGCTTGAATATCCGAAGTCTGCATGGGCGTGCCGCAGCATAGACGCCGCGCCCCACCCCCGCTTACTTTGGCTTATACCTGTAATACACCTCAAGGCTCAGCGTGCACACCGCCGTCTGATACAGCCGCCCGCCAAGCCGCGACCACTCATCCTGCGGATCCCAACTTCCCGACGCCGTCCCATCGCGCCGCTGATGTTCGACCAAGATCGGCGACAGCTGCCGATTCCACCTGTCCCAAGCATCTCCCTGATGCTGAAACAGCGCCAGCGTCGCGTAATACCAGTGATACGTCGGTGCCGCCCCATCCCACTTCGGAGGATTGCTCAAAATGAACGCCGCCGACTCCTTCATCCGCACCTCATCGCGCGAATGCCCCAGTATCTGCTGCACAAACATCGCCTCCGCCGTCATCGCCGCGCTCGGCGCTCCGCCCCGCGCATACGCATACCGCCCCGGCGTCCCGCTGCTCGCGCTCTCCAGCCAGTTCCCCGCACCCTCAAACACGTCCCGCGGCACAGCAATCCCCGCCCGCCGCGCACTCTCCACCGTCATTACCAGCCACCCGAGCACCGAAGTATCTTCCTCGCGCCTCGCCCCATCGCGCGAAGCCGCCGTCCGCAGCACAAATTCCACCGCGCGCCGCGTCGGCCCCGCAAGCTTCTGATCCTTCGTCATCGCCAGCGCCTCGCACATCGCGACCGTACTCAGCGTCTGCCCATACATCGTCTCCCCGCGTCTTAAGTCCCCCGATGCCGCCTGCCGATCGACCAACCACTTCAGCGCCCTCGCAATCGGTTCGCGATACGGCCCATCCGCCATGTGCGTGTGCCCCGCGCCGAGATAGCACAGCAGCACGATCCCCGTCATCGCCGCATCCGCATCAATCTCCGCCTTCCCCGCACACTTCCCGCAGTGCGCATCAAAGTTCTTCCCCGACCAGTGCCCATCCGCGTCTTGGTGTTTCGCAAACCACTCAAGCGCCAGCCCCACCGCCTTCTCCGTCTCCGCCGATCCACCCATCTTCGCGAGCATCTCGCCGCGTGCTTCCGGTTGTCTCTGTTCAAACCTCTCAACCGGCTTCACCGGCTCGGCGATGTCCGCAGGCAACCGCGACGATCCAATCGACGCAAGCCCCGACCCCAAAACATCCGCGCTGATCACCGCGCCGCCCAAACTCGGCGCCGGCTCAATCCCACTCGCTCCTCCAAATCCGCTCGTCGACAACCTTTCCGGCTTCGCACTCGAAACCCCCGGCAGCGGCACATTGCCGACCTCAACACCCTTCACCCCCGAAATCCCAACCGGCGCCGACGCCTGCCGCGGCATCCCCGCCGACATTGTCGCCGTTGCCTCTCGCGCTCCCGCTCCCCCGCTCTTCGGCGCGGCAGCCACCGGCAAATTTGCGGTCACCGATTGCGTTGAGGCGCTCAAGCCCGACGGACCCGAACCACTCGCCACCTTTCCGGACTCCGTGACGGACACATCATCCGTCGTTCCAATCGAAGTTGGCAATCGACTCGCCGCTCCCACCGTTATCGCAGGCAGCGGCACTGAAGCACTCTGCACAGCCGGAGAAAACGCTGCTGCCGGCGCTGCAAATGACGGGCTCGCAGCACCCGCAGGTGCTTCCATCGTCGCTTCCCTCACCGTTGTACCCATCGCTCGAGGCAACGGCATGGCCGACTTCTCAATTTCCACCCTCGCCGCAGGACCTGGCGCAAACGTCCTCGCCGAGTCCGTCGCTTCCGGCGCAGCCGCAATCGCCGTTTGCATCCGTTCCGCCTTCACCGCGCCCGATGCCGGAATCACAACCTGCGGCACAGCCACTTCCTTCAACGACACACTCGGCGATGCCGACACCGCAGTCGGCAGCGCCGCCATCGTTGCCGGCTCTGCTTTCGCCTCGCTCGCTTCACTCTGCCGACTCGCAGCCGGCGTCGCCGCGCTGATCGCAGGTGCCGCAACCGGCGCCTCCAGCGTTTTCAGCGCTGACAGCTGCCCCTCCGCGCTCGTCGCGGTCGAAACACGCATCCGCTCCGATGCTGGCGTTACCGCCGCCGGCAACTCGGCCGACTTCGGCGCTGCAATTGATGACTGAAACACATTCTCCGACGCCACTATCGCGAGCGCCGGCAACTCCATCGCTGGCGTCTGCATCGCTGGCGCCCCAAGCTGTCCGACCAAATCTCCGGCCGCGCCCGACGAAGCCAACACCACGCGCGTCCCGCCGCCCGACCTCATCACCTCCGCAATCCCGCTCCCAACTTTCCACACCGCAAGCCCCGCCGTGATCAGCGCGTGAATGAGCAGCGAAATCAACAGACACTGCGCCAGCAGACTCAACTGCCCAAGCCGCCGGCGCCACAACTCGTTCCGCAACATCCACCACAGCAAAAGCAAGGGGATCAATGCCAGCAGCAGCGCCCCTACCCACGGCCACACCAGCCCAAAGAAATTCATCATCCGCGCCCAGCGATCCCCCGATTCCGTCTCAACAAACACCTCGCGCGACGCCGTGCTCCAGAGCGAGTACTTCGGTTCCCATTCGCGTCCACCGATCGGCGCCGCGCCCTTTCCCTCGCCACTCGCGCTCATCGTCGCACCAGCGGTCGCCCGATCCGAACTGAAATACAACCGAAACCCATCCGCGCTCAGCCCCGCATCCAAGTCGTTGCTCGTCGAGTTCACCGCGTCGCCCAGATTCTCCGCCTCGCCCACTCGATCCGCAAATGGCCGATTCTCAAATATCCGACTCCGGTACAGATCAAATCCGCCAAGCCCTCCCGGCCGATCCGAGGCAAAGTACAAAAAGTCCCCCGCCGGACTCGCCGCCGGCGCACCTTCATCAAACGCCGTATTCAACCCTTCCAGCGCCAGCGCGTTCGCCCATCCATCCATTTCCGCCGCCGCACAATACAAGTCGTAATCGTGCCGCGACCGCTTCTCGCGCATCGTCGCCGGCCACACATCCGCCTCGCTCACCGGCTCACCCGCGCGCAGCCGATTCGATGAGAAGTACAGCGACTTCCCATCCGCCGACAGCGCCGGCCCATACTCATTCGCGCTCGAGTTCACCGTCGCGCCAAGGTTGTTCGCCGCGTCCCACTTCCCATCCACGAACTTCGAAACCCAGATGTCGTATCCGCCCAAGCCACCCGGCCGATCCGAATAGAAATACAACGACTTCCCATCCCGCGACAACTCCGGCCCGAGCTCATCATGCTCCGTATTGACCGCCTCAATCGCCGTCGCCTCGCTCCACCCCGTCGGCGTCCACCGCGCCTCCATCAGATCCGCATTGCTCCCCGCGCGCCTCCGCACGAACACCATCGTCAACCCATCCGCGCTCACCTTCGGCTCATACTGATCCGCATCGCTCACCGATGGCACCGGCTTCGCCGGCAACCACAACACATGCCGCAGCGGCACCCCCGCCCCCCGCGCCTTGATCTCCCCCCCATTCGTCCAAAACCGTTCCGACCCCGTCACCCACAAAACCAGAACCATAACCCCAACCGAGGCAACCCCCGCCCCCCACCACACCGCACTCTTTGTCACAGCAATCGTTTTCATTCCATATCCCATCCACAAAATCACCCCGCCCCATCCGCCCTTCTCCTCATCTCACTCTGCGTAACTCCGCCCTCTCGGCGCATCCCACGTTCTCTCTACTTCTTCAATCTGAAATTTCCACTCTGATATCCGCCTTCTCTTCTCCGTGCCTCTGTGTCTCTGTCGTAAATGCCTTCTCCTCCGCATTGCCACTCCGCGCAACTCCGCCCTCTCCGCGCACTCAGCGTTCTCTCTATTCCCTCAACCCCCTCTCGAATCACTTCCTCACGTCAATCGATTCACCACAAAGCACACCGAGAACACAAAGGACACAAAGCAATACAGCGCGTGTGAGCGGTAAAAGCCGCATGACAGCCCCAACTCACTCTTCATTCCGCATTCCGCATTCCGAAATCCCTCTCTTCTCCGTGCCTCTGTGGTAAATGCCTCCCCCGCCTTTCTCCGTGTCTTCCTCCGTGGCCCTCCGTGTTTATCTCTCCCCTCACCGAATCGGAATCGTCTCCAAATACGGCTGCTGCGCCCCCGCACCCTTGCACACATCCAGCACATGCGCCACGCTCGCGTACGTCGCCGCACGATCCCCGCGCACGCTCACCTTCTGATCCGGATTCGATGCAAGCGCCCCCTTGATCAACTGCGTCAAGCCCCCATCATCCATTTCTTTCCCCGCTACAAACGCCCGCCCCTCCGCATTTACATTGATCACCAAATCCCGCAACGACGCCGTGATCGGCCCCGCCGCCGCCGCCCGCGGCAGCGCAATCTTCATCTCCCGCTCCGCCTGCACCATGCTCGTCGCAATCAGAAAGAAAATCAGCAGGTTAAACAGCACGTCCACCATCGGCACAAAATCAATGTGCAGGTCCGCGCTCGCATCCGCATTCCGAATCACCATGACGATCCTCTTTCTGGTTCTGATGCCCCTTCCCTGAGGGAAGGGGGTGGGCAAAGGGCGCGTTCCCTGCAATCAAACCAACTCCAAGTAGTTCCTTCGCGTTTCCGTTCTTCCTCACGCTCTCGCAACCGAACTCTCCGCGCATTTGGTGGCCCGCCTCTCCGAGGCGGATCTTCTCTCCCGTTCGCGCACATTCGCTTCAGCACTCTTGGCTTTTGCAGAGGTCCGCCTGCCTTCCAGCCCGAACGGGCCGACAGATTCGAGCCGTGGGTGGAGCGAGTCCGCAAGCGACACCCACGGTCCACAACAGCGCGCTCCCCGCACGCTGAAAGCGTGCGACACCGCACATGCCGCACCGAGCTCGCGCTTCGCCTGCGCGCCGGAACTCCAGCGAAGAACCTGTTCTGTCGCAGTTTTCGACAGTGCTGCATATCGAACCCGCCTGCCTTCCAGCCCGAACGGGCTGACAGATTCGAGCCGTGGGTGGAGCGAGTTCGCGAGCGACACCCACGGTCGACGAAGGCGCGCTTCCCGCACGCTGAAAGCGTGCGACACCACACTCCAAACGGCTCTGTGTTTTCGCCAACCGCATGCGAAGCGTCGAGGAAGTAGGTTTCGGCTTTGTTCGCGCACACAACTTCACGACTTCTCCAATTCGACTTCGATTCACCCCTTCGCAAGCACGAGCTCTCCGTCCATGGCCGCTTCCGCACGCATCGGTTCGACATCGCGCGCAGGCTCATCCACAATCACATCTTCCGGAGCATCCCCCTCGCGCCACATCTGCACGCCCGCATCCATCTGTGCCGCGGCACGATCGATCCGCGCCAAAATCATGTGGTACGCAATCAGCGTCGGAATCGCAATGAACAAGCCCGCCGCCGTCGCAGTCCACGCTTCATAAATGCCCTGCGCAAGCCGCTCCGTCTTTCCCAGCGACTCGCCCGACGCCGCAATCACCGTAAACGTCCGGATCATCCCGATCACTGTCCCCAGCAATCCCAGCATCGTCGCGACCTGCGGCAGAACCGACAGCAACCTCATCCGGATCCGTAGCTTCTGCACCTCGCGCTCGCCAGCCTCGCCCGCAAGCTTGTCCTGCAGCTCGCGCGTCTCGTGCCGCGCCTTGATCGTCGCATACAACACCCGCGCAATCGGGCTCGGATCCGCTGCGCACGCCGCGAGCGCCTGCCTCGGATGCCGACGCAATCCTTTCACTGCGGGCAACAACGCCGGTGGCGAGATCCGCGCCGCCCGCGTGATGATCACCCGCTCGACAATCAGCGTCACCGCCACCAGCGAGCAAAGCCCCAGCGGCACCATCGACCATCCGCCCTTCATGACGAGGTCGAGCACCGTCGAAACCAGCGATCCCGAAGCCGCGACCGGCGCCGCCGCCTGTTGCAGCAGCATGTGTGATTCAAAAAGCAAGTTCATCGAAACTCCCTTGTCGACAAATTGGACGAAAAATTGGACGACAGATTTCAGTGTTCAGCCGATGCTTCCGACTTCGATCCCCCACCACCAGGCAACCCAGCCGCGGCAGACACCGCCCCGGGCATCTCCTTCGCCAGCGCCGCCCATCGCGTCTCGGGGAATCTCTTTATGACTTCGTCAAACTGAACCGAGGCTTCCTTCTCTCGCCCAAGATCCCGCATGCATCGTCCCGCTTCATACAAAGCCGCCGCGCTCCACTCCGGGTACCCATACAGCACATCCACTTTCAACAACTCGCGGATCGCCTCTTCCAATTTCTTCTGCGCGTACAAGCACTCCCCTATCTGGAACTGCGCTCGTGCCGCCGTCGGTCCGTCGTGCCGATCAACAACATCGCGATACGCCTCGCACGCCGCGTCGTACTTTGATTGATTCTCGCGCGCCCACCCTTGTCCAAACCGCGCCTGGAACCACATCGGATTCGCGGTCTCCGTCGCTAGAAAGGCCGAATACGCCTTCTCGCTCTCGTCCCAAAGTGACGCATTCGCGCTCACTTCTCCGAGCTTGAGCAGCGCAAACGGGCGATTGGCCCCCAGCGCCCGGTCATCGACGACGCGTGTGAGCACTCCCGCCGCTTCCCGCGCTCGCCCGCTCTGCCCGAGCGCATCGCCGAGCGTCAGCCGCACCGACGGCAGCAACTCGCTGTTGGGATACATCTTCTCAAAGTCTTCGAGCGCTTTCGCGGCATCCCCCGGCTTCCCCGACGCCTGGTAGCAGAGCGCTCGCAAATACGTCTCTCGCTCCGTTACCCGACCCGCTTCCACCGCCGGCAACTTCCCCGCTGCACTCTTGCAGCGATCCAGCAATTGCAAGGCCTCTTCATTCTTCTTCGCCGCCAGCGCAAGCTGGCACAAATCAAGCGCTGCATACGCCTCGACCGATGCCGAAGGCGATCCTTCCAGCGCCAATCGGTACGCCGCCGTTGCTTCCTCGTCGCGCCCGAGCGAGCGGAGCGCAATCGCCGTTTCGTAGCGCACCGCTCCAAGCGTCTCCGGATCGAGCGAAGCGCTTTTCCCGCCAATCGCGGTGAATTCGCGAATCGCATCCTCGTACTTTCCGAGCCGATTGAGCGCGATCGCCCGCCTCGCCCGCGCCGCCGTCGCACCCTTGCCCTTCGGCTTCGCGTCCAAATAGCTGTTGCACGCCTGCTCGGCTTTGGCATAGTCTCCCGCCGCTAACCAGGCTCCCGCCTGTTCCAGCAGCGCATTGCTTCCTTCAGCCGTCGTCGCCGAGCTTTCAATCTTCGAGAGCGCTTCTGCCGCACCCTTCGCGTCACCCTTCGTCGAAGCGATCGCCGCAAGCTGCCGCAGCGCGGCCGACGTCAGCGCCGGGTTCGCCGATCCCTTCTCCGCTTTCACAATCGCGAGCAGGCGTTCAGTCGCCTCATCCGTCCGACCCGCTTGCACGAGCGCCCGCGCGTACTCAAACGTTGCATGATTCTCAAGCGGAGTCCCCGCCGCCGCCTTCCACGCTTTCTCGAGCGTCGCGACCGAAGCTTCAACATTTCCCTGCCTCGCCGACGCCACGCCCGAGCGGAGCAGCACATCCGCGCTCGCGTCTTTGCCCGTTAATTCACTCGCCGACTTGAACCACTTCTCCGCAGCCGGCCAATCCTGCCGCGCCGTGCAGATATCACCGAGCACCGTGAACGCGCTCGCCCGCAAACTCGCATCAACATCCGATGCACCAACCGCCGCCGTCAACACCTTCTCCGCATCATCACGCCGCCCAAGTTTGTCGAGGCAAAGCCCACGCCGGATCTCAATCCGCGCTCGCGCCGGATCACTCGTAAATCGCTCCAGAAAGCTCTCGTACGTTTTATTCGCGTCTTCATACTGCTCAAGAAAAAACTGATCTTCCCCAAGCAGCAGCACGACTTCCGAAGCGCGCGCGTAGTCCTTGTGCCGATCCAGAAGTTCCTTGCACACCTGCAGACTCTGCCCGTACTCGCCTAATCGATACAAACTCGCCGCCTGCGATGCCGCCGCCTGAACCGCAAGGCTGTGCCCCTGGTACTTGTTTCTCCATTCCTTCCAGAGCGCACGCGCCCCCGCGTCGTCTCCCGCAAGCGAAAGCGCCGCAGCTCGATCAAACTGAATCTCGGGAAGGAGCTCGGCCCCGCCGCTTCCATCCGCAAGCGCCCCAAGCCGCCGCGCCGCATCCGCCGCCTTCCCCGACTTCATCTCACACTTTGCGAGCCACAACCCCGCCGCCGGCTTCACCGTTTCCGGCCCACTCTTGATCAATTCCGAAAATAGCACCGTCGCGTCATCCGCGCGCCCCTGCTGCAGCAGCAACTTCCCGCGCTCGAGCGTGACCTGCCCATTCTGCTCCGCCGTCGCCTTCGCCCCTTCAAGCCCGCGCAGCGCACTCTCCGCCGCGGCCAAGTTCCCGCTCGCCCGTGCCAGCCTCGCCGCTCCAAGCCCCGCATCAAATACAACCTGCGCATCGCCGCTCTTCGTCGCCGTCTCGTACATCGCACGCGCGCCGGCCAAGTCTCCGCTGTTCTGGCGGCACTGCCCAAGCGCCAGCGCCGCACTCCCAGCGCATGCCCCTGTCGGCGATCGCCTCAGAATCGCTTCAAACCGCGGCGTAGCCGCCTCCGCATTGCCCAGCGACAACTCCGCCAAACCGCAAATCAGCTCTGCGCGATCGAGCCCATCGCTCTTCGGCCATTTCATCGCAAAGCCGTTCAATGCCGTTCGCGCCTGCTCCGCTCTCCCCAGGCGATACTGCGATTCACCATACAAGAGTGTCGCCTGATCCGCTTTTTCAAACTGAGGCGACTCCTTGAGCAGTTTCTTCAATACACTGCTCGCGCCCGTGCTATCGCCGATCGCCGCCGCGCACTGCGCTCGCAGCAATCTCGCATCATTCAAAAACGCGAACTCCTTCGAAACGATCACCGCATCGAGCGACTTCGCTGCATCCTGGAACTTCCCAAGCCGCGCCAGGCAGACTCCTAGCGTGTACCGCGCCGACATCGCATTCGGCCCCTCGGGATCCGCGCTCAAATACCGATTCAGTTCCTGCACCGCCCCGTCATTGGCTCCCTTGTTTGCAAGCCCCACGCCCGCGCGGTACGCCTTCTCATCCGCCGGCGCCGACCACGCATAGTGCGAGACCAACGTAAAGATCGCAATCACGATCGCGCCGGTCCATCCGTTCAGTTTCAAGAGTCGTGCCATATCTCCTCCGAGCGCGGCGGTAGCGCACGCGGATTCTGCCGCGCACCACCGTCACACACATTTCAGTTCCCGGCAATCCCGTGCTCGGCCGCTAGGCCGCGCACGAGGGATTCGCGATGGAGCTCTGCGTCAAGATCCGACGAGAGAATCAGGTGTGACGGGTCGAAGCAACGACCGCCGACGGGCCGGGCTGCTTCGGAGCCTTGGCGGGTTCAACCGCCGGAGCCACAGGCGTTCCGGGCAACGGTGCGGCGACGGGCGCAACTGGCGGAACCGGAGCAATCGCCGGCATCGCCGAACCAACCGGAGTCGCAACCGGAGTTTCGCCTTCGTCGTCGGATTCGTCATCCATGGCGGCGGGGCCTTCGTCCTCGTCCGTTTGAATCATGACGTCGGCCGCCTGACCCGGCTCGCCGGCGCCGACGATTTCACCCATTTCGCCGACTTCGTCGATCTCGCTCATCTCCTGCATGTCGATCTCGGCGATCTCGTCCCCGTCCTGATTACTGGCTTCCGAAATGCGATCCTGAAGTTCTTCAGCGCGGTTCTCGATTTCCTCGGTGCGGTTCTCGAGCTCCTCGACCTGTTGCTCGATGGTCTCAACCTGCTCGTCCGACTTCTGGATCTTGTGCTCAGCCGCCTCGGCGCGCTGGCGCAGCTTCTCGGCCGCTGCTTCCATTTTCTGCTTGGCCGCGCCCTCGGCCATCTGCTCGGCCTGCGCACTCATCTGTTCCGCGGCAGCTTCCAGCTGCTCCTGCTGGCCGCGAACCCGTTCCGCTTCCGCCCGAGCACGCGACGCATTTCGCTCGACGTTCGCCCGGCTCGTGTTGAGCTCGCGGATCGCCTGCTGATACGCACGCGCCTGCTCTTGATACGCGCGAATGCTGTCGGCATTCATCGAACTCTGATTGCGAGCAGAGCTCCGACCAGAACTCTGTCCAGACCCGCTGCTCGATCCCCGCTCACCCGCCGAGCCCGCCGCATCCGGACTGATGATCTTGATAAATCCCGCGATCGTCGGGTGCTGCCCTTCCGTCGCATACACCTTGATCGAGTTCCCGTTCTGCTGAACCAGAATCGGAACGTCGCTCCGGCTCATGAGCTCATAGAAGGCTTCCGCCTTCCCTTCGGGCAGCACATACACCCGCGCAATCCGTCCTTGTTTCAAGTCCGAACTCGACATCATCATCTTCGATCGCGACGCGCCGCACTGCCCACCCTTCGCGATCGCAACCGAATCCGGTCCGACGCGATAGAGCACCCCCACCGGAGGAGTCGGTGCCGCCGCAGGTGTCGGGGGCGTGGGAGCCATCGGTGCCATCGGTGCCATCGGTGCAAAGCCCTGTCCCGACTTCCGGGCCTTCATGGCTTCGAGCGCGGGCGCTTCGCCGAAGAACTGCGCGCCGCCGTTGTCTCTCTTCACTTTGATTTTCTTGCCGTCGGGCGTCACCACGATCACGCCCGCAGAGTTCGCGAGCTCCGCGGCACGCTTCTCGGCCGCCTGCTTCTCCGCCTTGGCTTCCTTCTCTTCGGGCGGGCATGCCAGCCCCGGCATCACAAACGCGCTGAGCGCGATCACGCTCGCCGCGGCACACGCGCCAATCTTGGACAGCTTCGAAGCCGACTTCTGCGTCATCACCCGTTCCGTCATAATCATCGTAATTCTCCTTGCCATTTTCTTGGCTGAACCCGACAAGACCCCGATTCCGCCCGCCCCCGCGCCGGATAGCCAGGGCCCATTGACTCGACCTTTCATGCTCACAAACGACTTGGTCGCCAAGAGCGCCGTCGCATACGCCCGCCGGCTTTCCGGTAGCGCGTTCACAACCCACGCATCGCAGCTCGCCTCCGCCTCATCATGCAGGCGCCGACGCGCCCACCACGACAGCGGATGCCACCAGTAGAGCGACCCGATCACCAGATCAAACCAGCACAGAACGTGATCCCACCGGCGCACATGCGCTAGTTCATGCACCAGCACAGCTCGCTGCGAACTCTCATCGAGCGCGTTCCAAAGTCCGCGCGGCAGAATCAGCCTCGGACGCAGCCCGCACCAGATCATCGGTGAGACCGCATCGTTCACCATCCGCGCTTCGGGAACTCGTGACAGTCCGATCTGCTCTGCCGCGACCGCCACCATCGCGCACGTCCGCAGATTTGCAGGCTCCGAAGTTCGAATCAATCGGCTTGCACGGATCGTCCGCGCGACACGAACGACGATGAGCAACCCCGCAACCCCGAGCCAGAGTCCCGCCGGAATCGGCGAAGCCGACGCCAAAGCATCTCGCATCGAAGCAACCATGCTCACCGAGCTTCGAAGAAATCCCGCGGCACTCGACTCCCTCGGAGTGGCAGCCTTCTCAGTGATCACCGGGACCGCCGCAATCGGCGCATTCACAGGTCCGCGGTCCGCAACTACACGCGCCGGGCTCGCAGGAACCCGAACCCGCGCCGGCTGCTCAACTCGAGACGAACCCGCCGGAGCCAATCCGAGCGGCGTCGCCAAATTGCCCGCTGTCGTTCCGATTCCTGTCGTCGCCATAAACGGCGTTCTACTGATCGATCCCGACGATCCCGCCTGCCGCGGCGACGGCGAAGAAACCGCCGGCATCGCCTGCCTCAACATCGAAGGCTCGCCCATCGCAAACCGCGCAGAACTTTCCGGGGTAAACGAAGGAAGCAAAATCGGCCCGACAAACGACGACTTCGGCAACGAGTCCTGCCGACCCGCAGCGTCAGCGACAACCTTCGCTTCCGGCTCCGACGCCCCCACCGGCAGCGTCGCGATCACCCGTTCCGTCACACCGAGCAATTGCTCCGTCCGAAACCAGGTGGGCCTCCAGATGAAAACGCCTAAGGCCGGCGTCACAAACGAAGCCAGCACCGCCAGCCAGAGAAGGTGCCGCGTCGCCGCGCTCCACGCCTTTGCGCGGCAGACAACCCCCACTCCCAGCGCAATCGGCGTCGCCGCCAACCCACCGATCCAAAGCGCCCGCATGATTTCCGTCATCGCGTCCATTGCTCGGGCCTTTCACTTGGTGGGGTTCTTGGGATTCGTGTTGGGGTCCAGGTCGTCAATCAGCTTGCGGAGGTGCGAGATCTCGTCCGGCGTGAACCGCTCGTTTTCAATGAGCTGCGCCAGCATGGGCGCGGCAGCCCCGTCGTAGAGCTGGTCCACCAACGCCTTGATGCGCGACTGGGTCACGCTCTGGCGTGAAATCTTCGATCGGTACACATACGCATGATCCCGCTTGTCGCTGGCGACTACGCCCTTCTGCTCCAGCCGCGTCAAAAAGGTCAAAACCGTCGTATACGCCACGTTCTTCCCCCGCTCATGCAGCCGGTTCATCACGTCACGCACAGTCTGCGGCCCAAAATCCCAGATCGCCCGCATCACCGCGAGTTCCGCTTCCCCAAGCTCAATTTGCACTTTTTTGGCCATGGTCAACATCCAGTTCCGACCCCACGGGACCGCGTTCTACTACCGCTGTCGTAGAGAAGATACTACAACCGTCGTAGACCGTCAACGGTTGCGAAGTATTTTGAAAAAAAGTTTCGGGAAGAAGGTTGAGGGGCTTTGCGGCGAGGTTGCGAGGAAGGGGAATAGGACCGATGGGGCAGATAGGACGGATAGGACTTCTGGCTGAAGGCTGATCGCTGTCAGCGGACGGCTGCGGCCTTCGATTTCTTCGGCTTCTCGGTTTCCGCCGCCTTCATCACAACCTTCTTCAACTCAAGCACTTCCAACCCGCTGTGATTGTTGTCATCCTCCCAGCACACGATCAAATCGCACCCCTCCGGATCATGATCAAACCGGCTCGTCGCAAACTCAAACTCGATCAGCACCCGCCGCAACTTCCCGTCTTTCCCCTTGCGCTTCGCCTCACAATCCGGATAGGCCGTCCGCACCATCTCGATTTCATAGCCGAGTTTGCTCGCCAGCATTCCGAAAAGCAGGACGACTCCCTGCTCGTTCACGGGCGCGTGGGCCATGCCGCAGTTGTGGAGGCGATCGCCGTAGAGGATTTCGGTGGAGCGCTTCGCTTTCGGGGCGGGGTTTGCCGGAGCCGAACTGTCCGAACTCTCAGGTGGTATGGCGGGCGGCTTGGGCGCAGATTTCGGCGCCGATGCCGCGGCGAGTTTTTGCGCGGCCTTTGCTTTTTTCTCTGCATCCCAAAGTGCCTTGCGGCGCTTCATGGCGTCGCTGGTGCGGCGCTTCATTGCGATCTTGTAGCCGCAGCGGGTCACAAATGTCGTGTAGTTTCCGAAGTAGCGGCGGTACGAGCGATCGGACGGAATGACCAACTGAAATTCGCGGCGGGTCGGCGCGAACCCGTCCCACATCGCCATCGAGTGCATGGCGAAGGTGACAGAGGCGAACTCGCGGACCATTTTTTCGGTCCAGTTGGGACGGAGCTGATTGTCGTGGTCGAGGGGCGGGCCGAGGGTTGCGAGTATGCCGCGGGGATCGGGGGGTGGGCTACTGGCATGCTTGACGCTGGGAGTTTCGGGGTGAGGAGTGGACGCGGCGGCGTCGCCGCACAAGCGGGGTTGCTGCTCCATGTTGAAGATCCTGTAGAAGAAGGTTGAAGGGGGTGGATGAAGGCGGAACCGGCAGATTGTGGGGCAGACGTGTATTCTAACAAAATCCGTACAGTGTTGCAAGCGAAAACGTACTGAATTTACAAGTCATTGCCTATAAACGACTTACGCACAGATTTCTCGCGGTTTCCTGTGAGTCAGACTCGGCGCTTTTACTCGCGACCCCGTTACGCCGTCGCGACGTATACCCGCGTCAGCGGGAAACGGTGCCGCCATTCGGGGGCGAGTCGGTCGTAGTGGCTGAGGAACAAGTCAACGAAACGCTCGCTATCGATGAGGATCAGGTCGGCATCGTTTTGCTGGACGTGCTTGGCGTCGTTGCTGAAGCCACCGAGTGAGACGAGCACGCCTTTCTCTGGCCCGTTCAACAGGCCGCGGAGTTGCTTGACGGCGGGAGCGCCGACGGTGCTCGTGCCGCTCTTGCACTGAATCTTGAGAAGAGGAGGTTGGACGCCGAGCGGGTCGGGGTGTGCGACGACGTCCACACCTAGATCGTGCGTGCCGGCTTGTGCAGTTGCCGTGTAACCCATTGCGCGGAAGACCGCTGCGACGACTTCTTCGAAGTCGGCACCGGTGCGGCTCCATTGGCGGAGGAGGTAATCCTTGGTTTCTTCGACGGCACGTTCGGCAAGGTTGATGTGATCGGAAGTGGGAGGAGTTGCGTCGTCGGTTTCGTCTTCGTCGACAGGGCCACCGGGAAGATCGGAGCCGTACTTGGCTTTGCTCGGGGCGACTTTACCGGTGACATTCGGCATCGCTGCGCCGCCGCTCTTGCCACTGAGCACAGCGATCACTTCATCGAGATGCTCGTCTGATGTCGAGACAGATGAGAAAGACCCAAAGCTGTGCAACGCGGCATCGGAGAATGCGATACGTGGAACGGTCTGAAGCCATTCGACGGGACGCATGTTGCAATAGTCGTTGGCGAGTAGTTCCTTGTCATCCGAGGCCCAGCGATACGGTCCCGAAACGCGACCGATCATGATCTCGCGTGAACCCTTTACCGGATAGACCACTGGATCGCCGACTTGCATCTCGTGGCCAAAGCGGAACAACTGGCCGTAGGACGCGCGGACGGTGCCTTTGCCCCAATCGGGCCAGGTCTTCTCCATCGCGGCCCGCATCTTGTCGCGCGTGTCGTACCTGGAAAGGTCGCCCATCCGCGTCCAGCCAATGCAGATGAAGCCCTCACGCTGGGCTCGCGCGGCGAGCTTGGCGTTGTTGGAGATGTGGACGACCCAGAGACGGCTGGCGTTTTCAAACATGGTTCCGGCAGTCTAACGCGGGGCCGCTCCCTATTCACTATTCTCTTGTCCCTATGGATTCCGATCGAGCCAAACAACTTCAGGACTTTGTGACTTACGCAAAGTCCCTCGACGGCGACGAGAAGGGCGAAGCGCAGGTCTTTCTCGATCGCCTCTTTAAGGCCTTTTCGCGAAACGGATACAAGGAAGCCGGCGCGAAGCTCGAACTGGATGCGTACGGGTTCAGTGCAAAGAAGGATTTGCTGAAGCCGTTGCTGGATCTAAACCTTGCGGTGGCGAAGGCGATCGAAAAGGGGGAAGAGGTGACGGCGCCAGGTGTGCCGAAGGGGTATGGGGATGCGAAGGGATTGATTACGGAAGATTGCATCAAGCCGTAGATCGTGAGATTGATCTGGGAGTCGACCATTCATGGCCATCGTCGATTTCGTGGCGCGCAATTTCCAAAAGGGAGCTGGGTTTGCGATCATTCCTTCGGCAGATGAGGTTCGCAAGAGCCTTTTCTATTGGTCCCTGATAAGTGCGGGCGCCACTGGGCGTGCCGACTTGAAGAAATTCGGTGCTCGGAGCTTTCATCGAGCCAAATCGTTGTTCTTGCTTGCTGATTGCATGATTGATTGGCCTGCATCCAGCGACTCGTCGGTTTCTTCCATGTTTCGGCAGTGCGACAGGTCGGAGAAGGCGATCGTGTCGTATCACGTGGGGATGGGTCTCACAAAGTGTTTTGCTTGGAAAGGCCTAGGTATTCGGTGGCTTATGCATGTGGACCGCGCTGCACACCTTCACCACTTGACCTTTGGAACTGGGCGATCTCGGCCCGACCTTTTGGGCTTGGACAAGATCAAGTCTTGGCATGTAGTCGAGGCAAAAGGGAGAAGCGATGTCATTGAGAAAGGTTTAGCCAAAGCTGCTAAAGCGCAAGCGTCGCGTGTCGTGACTGTCAATGCTCTCCCCCCGGCGTCCGCTTTCTCATCGATTACTCACTTGAAATACTCCCCTTTGTCTGTCAGTTTCGATGACCCAAGGCCTCGCAAAGACGAGCAACGACAGTTCCAATGGTCGATCAATATTGAGGACTTCTTGCAGGCCTACTACGCAACCTTTCAAGATTGGTTCGCTGTATCGAAACTGACACGACGAGTGAATGACGTTGACTTTCGAATGATTTCTTTCGCGGTACGCCGGGACGGAGTTAACAAGCGGATCGAGATTGGCATGGCCAGCTCCCTTCTGTCGCGCCCCGAGAACGCCTTTGAAATTCTGCCCCGCATGCCACAGATTGAACTCGATAACAACGAGGGAGTTTTCATCGGACCCGACGGTCTCTTGATTCGCGAATCGTAAATTCTGGCATTATGCTCACGCGTAAATCAGGATTGCTGTTCAAACCTCTTCACGATATCCAAGAGTCGCAGACCTGAGCCGCGCAGCTGGTCTTGAGTGGCTTGGTGATTTGCCAGTAGGCCGACGTTACAGAAGTTGACGGCTTCGCCGAGATCTGCGGGGCTCTCAAGAAGCTCTCGCATGCCAGTTCCGACCTTCGCCACTAGTGATCTCCACCGAGTTGGGAAGCATTTTTCGATGGCACGCCGCCAATGAGCCGGCCACTCCTCCATTTCGATGTCATCGGTCAATCGTGCGATTGCGAGGACGCGGCCCAGGTCTTTGTTGCTCCGCTTCATCCCGGCGTCTTTGATTTTGGCATCCTTGATCACCGGATTCTCAAGCAGGTTTGCCAGCGCCATCATGGTTGGCAGCGCACACCGGATGTCGAACGGAGTGGTCTCGGCTTCGAACGTCGCGATACCCATGAATGCGAAACTTGGCAGGCCGTAGTGGTCCTTTCCGTTGACGATGAACCTGGTGAAAGTTCGCTCTGTTTGAACTTCTGAGCTTGGCTCGGTCAGCAATTCGAGAAACCAGACTTTCTCGCCTGGAGGAAAGAGCCGAAGCGCGGGAAGTTCGTTCTCTGGCGTGGTGGCGTTGCCGGGCTTTTGGAAATCGCCCTCCTGGCGGTGTGCCCAGCCGTCCGCAAGCAACTTTTCGGCGATGGCTTTTCCTTTGTTCACCGCCTGCACAAACGGCGAGATCACGCTATCGATATCTTTTGTTCGAACACCAAACGTCTTCTTGTCGTTGAATAGCCAGTACGCCGCAGCGAGGCTTCCGACGATGATGATGTTTTCCTTTACATCCGGCGGAACTGCGTCTGCAACCTGCTGGAGGATCTTGGTTGGATTAACTTCTTGCGGTTCTGCCATGACTTACCCCCGAAGTGCGGCACGCCGCTTCTGCCAGTCTAGAAACTGCTCGGCTTGTGGTCCGAGCCCGGCTTCTTTCAGGTCGAGAAGGCATTCGACCTGGTCGGCCCAGAGCAGCCCTTCGCCTTGGACAAACATCGGGTCGGAATGCCGCACCGCGTGCACCACGAGAGTTGCTGGACGCTGCGAGTCTGGTTCGAGCTTGAGTGCAGGATCGAGATCTTTCACAAACTCAAGATTCATTCGTCCGTGTGGGGCGTGAATCGAGACATCGAGCCGCGGCGTTCCGACGATGTCGAGCGTTTTTAGATAGTGACGGGCGCCGAGTACTCCGCCGATCGCAACGTGATCGGGCCGCATTTTCTCCAAGCGTCGAACCATTGTTTCCGGTGAACGTGGTTGTCCCGAAATATCGGTGAACCGCGCGCTCATGCGAGCCCTCTCCGAGCCTGCGACGAACCGATCGAACTTGTCGCGTGGAAAGTACTTCAATCGAACGCGTCGGTCCGTGGTGCGTTCAATCAGGCTTCCGAGGTTTTTCACAACCTGGGCAGCGGTCGGAAAGGAGCAGCCGGCCTTTGCCGCGAGTTCGCCAACGGTCATTGCTTCTCCGCCGGTAAACAGATTTAGCAGCAGGAGTTTTTGAACGACGAATTCGAACTCTGTCTTGATTCCGCGCTCGATCAGTAGTTGCGATTCGTTCTTCGCCACTTTCTTCAAAGCGCGATGCAAGGCCTCATCAGGCGGGTGGGGCACGCAGATGAGCTCGCCGTCGTCGGTGCTGATGCAGATCGAAAGGCGAGCCAGAAGCTCCTCGCGCATGATTCGTTTCGCGTTTTCCCATTCCGCCCGGACTCGCTGCACGGTGACGATCGAGTCGGTGAGCAGGAGGACGCCGTTTTTTCCCGGTGCCGCGGCGACAAGTTGCGCCAGTTGAAACAGTGCTGTGCGTAGCGTCCTAGTCGCATCGATTCCAACCTTAATTTCGATCAGGGTGTTCCGGAACTGGGCGTCGGCCCGGCTACGGATGAGGATTTTGCGACTGGTTTGGCGACCGGCCATACGCCAATACTATCGTTCAACTGCAGGTTTAATATGAAACCTGCAGGTACATTTGAAACCTGCAGTTAAATAAACCCGTCAAAGTCCTATAATAATGGCAGCAGAACTCAATAGGGATGCCAAACTGCGAGGGCCTGTCATTACCCCCCAAACTTCGCCCTCATGTATGTGTGCCGTGCCTCGCGTACGCCCTCGAACGTCATCACCTTCCCCGCCGGCCGCTTCGCAAACGCCAGAATCCCCGACCCCATCGGCGTGCGGTTCTTTGGATCCATCACATACCACGCGTCGGACGCCTTGATCCATCCCGCCCCGTCAAAATCCTGCACGGAGCATGCGATTGCTTTGCCAGCTTCGTTCTCACGATCGGCATCGAGCATGCAGCCGAGATCGTCGTACAAAAGCGTCGCGGGTTTGCCGCCGTGCTGCACGGTGCGGCGGCCGGCGAAACGGGCGTCTTCGATCGTCATGCCGCAGGAGGCGCATTGGTCCTTGCCCGTGCGAATGGGGCCGATGCGGATCGAGCCGATTTCGCCCGGGCGCAGGATCGCGAGCGCTGCGAAGCAGACTGCCGCGGCGATGAAGAAGGACATGCCGGTAAGCCGGTTGATTTGATCAACACGCGTCAATCGGAACCCCCTCCGTCATCGCTCCGCCGAGCCTGCGCGATGCCACCTCCCCCTTTGGCAAAGGGGGAGGACAAAGGCGCGCGAATCGAAAGGGAAGTACGCATTTCGTGAGTACACATTGAGGCAGCACGCATTTAGGGAGTACACGTTTGGGGAGTACGCATTACGGCTTTGAACGAAAGAGCGTCAGGCATGCGCTGTTGCCATGCAAGTACGAATCGGCCCCCACTGGCGCAATCTCGCCCGATGCAAAGAACCCCGCCAACGGAAAACTCCCGCCGGCTGGAAGATAAGAAGGCGTGATGATCGTCCCCGGCTTGGCGAGCTGCTCCCCGGCCGTCACATGCCCAAAGGCGCGGCAGACCAGGGCGGCGTCGTGGTTTTTCTCGGAGAAGAGTCGCGTGCCGCGGCCGTTGCATGTCACCAGCAGCCCGCCCGCCGGCCGCTCGTGCAGGCGCTGACCATCAAGCAGCAGCGACAAATCCTGCGTCGCGGTGTCGGAATCGCGAATATGAAATTGCACGGTCTGGCCCGGCCGCACAAAGTCAGCAACGGCGATCGAGCCCGAGGCCGGGTCTTCACCGGTCACGGCGCGAATGAGAAAGTCGTCGCGTCCGAACCGCGCTTTGTATTCATTGATCACGCGCCCGAGAAAGAGCCCGCCCGAAAGCGCGCCGCGCTCGCCCGGCTCCATCTCGTTCACAACCTCGCGCATCACCTCGCGCGCCGGTCTGCCGCCGAGCTGCATGATCAGGTTGTTCTTCGCGCGCGTGATCAAAAGCGGCTGCCCCACAGCGCGGCAGCCCTGGCTCACGATCGTGTCGACGACGATGTTCCCTGAGAGCGTCACGCCGACGGCGCCGAACCGCGCGATCTTGCCGTCAAGAAACAGCGCGTTCCCGCCCGGGGCGCGTGCCGCGGAAGCGAGGCCCCCAATGATCCGCCCGATGGGGTTCTTGTTTGAGTCGAGCCGCCGCGCCTGATTGAGCGCGGGCAAAAGCTGCAATACGGGAATGCTGAACGGATCCGCAAACACAAAAGTCGCCGCGCTGTCTTCTGCCGCGCCGACCCCGCCCGCAAGCACCGCAACGTGCTCCTTTTCCGATGCATCGAGCGGCGGAAACGAATCCGACGTAAACGCGCTCAGGCGCACACCCGGAAGCGCGAGCGCGAGAATCGCGATCCCCGGGGCGCGCTCCAGCTCGACTGCGCCGCCCAGCACAGATTCAGCCGAAACGCCAAGACAATTGACCGGCCGCAGAAAGCCGCGCACATCGCGCGAAATCGCCTCGGCCTGCTCGGTGTGATGCGAGGAGAAAAACACCAGCGCCAGATCGCAGGGGCGCCCGCTCAGCTGCGCTAGGCAATCTTCGCACGCCGCGCGAACTGCGAGCGCGGTTTCGGGCTGCGCCGACAACGCAGCGGCAACCAACGGACCAGAAACTGCATTCGAATTCACAGCCATTCCGCAAAGGCTAGTCGTGGCACCGCCCTTCCGGGCGGTGGGCCTGTTTTCATGCCTTTTCCGCACCCCGCAAATCCCCGATTCCCGGCTATACTTTTTGCGGATTGCACCCGTTCGACTGTCTGAAACGGGTGATCTTGGGACCGTTTCGGAATCTGCCCGAGCGCCGAGTTGGTTTCACTGATCGTGTTGGTTGCTCAGGCAAGATGCGAGAAACGGTATGAGGATTTACGTCGGCAATCTGCCCTTCAGCTGCACCGAAGACGAGCTCCGCACCCACTTCGGAACCTTCGGAGCCGTGACGTCGGCCGCGATCGTCATCGATCGCGAAACCGGACGCCCGCGCGGTTTCGGTTTCGTTGAAATGGCCAACGACGAAGAAGCACGCAAAGCAATCGCCGCCAGCAACGGCCAGCAGTTCGGCGGCCGCCCCCTCGTCGTCAACGAAGCCAAACCCCGCGAAGCCAACGCCGGCGGCGGAGGTGGTCGTGGCGGATTCGGTGGAGGCGGTGGTCGAGGCGGATTTGGTGGTGGAGGCGGTGGTGGTGGAGGTCGCGGTGGATATGGTGGCGGAGGCGGGCGCGGGGGAGATCGCGGCAGTCGCGGGGGCGATGGGGGCGGGTGGTAAGTCTGATTTCTGAATTTCAGAATTCAACGTTTGAAATGAAAAGACCCGGACGAGTGTCCGGGTCTTTTTTCGTTTTGAGTTTTCGAGTTTTGGTTTGGGTATTTGTTATTCGCAGACGAGGGCGTTGTAGGCGACGAGGAAGAGTTGGAAATCGAGATCGTCGACGACGTTGTCGTGGTTGAGGTCGGCGGGGCAGACGGGGGGACATTCGAGCGTGTTGTAGGCGACGATGAAGGTTTGGAAGTCGGCGTCGTCGACGAGGAGGTCGCCGGTGAAATCGGCGGGGCAGCAGAGGACGGTTGCGAGCGCGGGGGCGGTTGTAACTGCGGGGCAGGTGGGCGTTGTCGATGATGTGAGGACGCAGTCGTAGTTGCCGCTGTCGGCGGGCGCGACGTTGGTGAGTTTGAGCGCGAGAGTTTTTGCGCCGGAGATTGTCGCGCCGGAGGGAGCCAGGCCGTCGGCGAGATTGGTTCCGTTTCGGCGCCACTGGTATTTGGTGTATTTGGTGTAGCCGAGCGCGGGCTGCGCGGTGAAGGAGAGAGATCGGCCGCAGTTTGCGGCGGCGGGCTCGGGCTGCTGCGCGATCCAGGGGATTCCGTCGGGGGACCAGCGGGCGAAGAAATTGGATTGAATGCCGCTGACGGTGAGCGAGATATCGCCACCGACGACGAGTTCGTTGTGATCTTCAGCGAGGGCGTAGATCTTGCCGCCGGGTCTGGGGACTGTCGAGAATTCCGAGATCGTCGCGCCATTCCATTTGCGAAGGAGGATTGCACCGCTCAGGGGTTCGCCGCCGACGATCAGGTTCGACTGGTATTCAACGAGTGCGTTGCCTACACCTCCTTGGGCGCCGGCGATAGGTTGCCAGTCGTTTCCATTCCATTTCGTGAGGCAATATGTACTGGTATCGAATGTGCCCGCGGCATACAACTCGCCATTGAAAATTGCAAAGGCGCGGATGTACCCCTTCGGGTTGCCCATGGGTTGCCATCCAGTTCCATTCCAACGAGCGACATTGGAAACGGAAATCTGTCCAGCGAGGCTGAAACTCCCACCCACGACAAGCTCGTCGTTCCACACAATCGATGCATACGCGCCGCCGGTGTCCACCCCCGTCAGTCCTGAGTCGGACCATTCCCACCCAGAATCACCCATGCGCGCAATATTTCCAAGCGGCCCATTTGAAGAAGAGTCGAAGCGGCCCAGCGCATGCAGGCGACCTTGGAATCGTTTGAAGGAAAACGCTGCAACGCCGCGCGACGTATCCGTGAGATCAAGAAGCGAACTGAGCGGATGCATTTCGCCGCTTGGGGACATCTGAAGGATGCCGCCCGCGAGCGCATCTTGAAAAAGCCGGAATGAACCACCAACCAGAACGTTTTCTTCTTCGTCGACAAAGGTGTGGATGCCCGCAACAGGAGAGTTGGACAGGTCGGGGTTGTGCGGAGCGGAGCCGATGGTCGTGAAGCGCAGACCATCCCACTTTGCGATTCGTGCATACGGGGAGACAAAGTCGGAACTGGTAAGTCCCTTGAACCCTTGACCCGCGATCAGTTGACCGTTCAGCCGGCCAAAGGCGTTGATCATTCCGCCAAAGCTCTCGGCGATTGGAGACCAGCTTGTTCCGGAATAGATCGAGATTCGGTTTGGGTACGAGCCGAATGCGACCACTCCGAAGCGGGAGTGAACCAAGTCGAGCGGCGTGGGGCCATTGAGTTCAACCGACGCGTTTCCAGCCGACTTCAGCGCTGCGCCATCCCATTCATTGATGAGGCCCGATCCTTGCGCAACGGCAAAGAGCAGATTGCCATTCGTCCCTTCGACCATCGGTGCGTTTCCGAAGGTCGTCAATGGCAGAGCGGTCCAAATCGCGCCCTCGCGGATGTATATCTGGCTTCCCTGCATGACATAAAGCTTGTTGGAGGCAACACAAAGATTCTGCGCGGGAGTACTGGACGCGAGGGGCAATGCGCCGCCGTCGACCCATGTCGTTCCGTCGAACGTGATGAATGACGTCCATGGTGTGAATGGCGATCCGGCGAATTGGAACATTCCGCTGTAATAGAGCTTGCCGTCGTACTCGATGGCGTCGTTGTAGGTTTGGTCCGAACTGCTGAGCGGCGGGTCGATCGCAATCCACTGGCCAGCGTGCAAGCGGGCGGCTTTGTGTACCGTTGGCTCGAAGACGAGATTTCCGATTGCGATGAGATCGCCCTGGAAGCTCGCGATACGGGTTATGCCGTGAATTTCCCCATGCGGCATCCAACCCGAACCCATCCAGTGATGGAGCGTGCTTCCATCAAGCGCGTACAGCGTGCCGCCGGAGACAAGAAGCTTGGGGGCTGACAAGGCCGAGCCGAAGAACGTTTGCGCTCCTTCAAGCTTGAACCACTTGGCGCCGTCCCAAGCCACAATTCCCTTCAAGGTGAGAGTCGATGCTTTTGTAAATGATCCGGCAACGACAAGAACGGCTTCCTGCGGACCCGCGCCATCGGGATCCCATTCAACCGCCGATGACGGTGTGGCATTGAGGTCCGGCGATTGCAAGCCGGACAGCCACTGACCCCCGCACTGAGCGAAGGCGTGCGGGGCGATGGTGCATGTGAGGGCGAAGAGTGAGGCCAACAACTTCATTGCGCGGGTTCCAGAGACAGCGAATTGCGGTGGAAATGAGGTGTCGAGAATACGGAATTGCCGCGGAATAAACAAGCATGTGCGTTGGCCAGCGAGGCGTCGCATAACTCCCGAACGGCGCGGAGAGTGCAGTCGGGTGTGTGCTGATGGCAGACAGGCGTCGGAGCATTCGGGAACGCCGAAATTGGACTGTCAACGGTGGGGAGATTGGCGGTTCGGCCGCCATCTTCACAATCCGGCGTCGCAGGCGGAAGTTTGGGTCGAGTTCGGCCGATAACCAATTGGGAGAGTTTTGCAATGCTGACCGAAGCCGTATCCAATATGAATGCTTCCGCCATCCTCATCGGGACGGCGCAGACGTTGAGTTTGCTTGTCGATCAGCTGCGGCTGGTGCCGGGTGCGCCGAATGCGGTTGCGTTTGTCGATGTGGACTCGCGCGAGGCGGAGTCGATTGAGAAGATCGCGCGCGATGCGCGGGCGGCGATGGCGATCATTTCGCTGCCGGCTTCGATGACGAAGCAACTTGAGGCGGCGCGTGCGGCGGTTCGGACGGCGGGGTTACAGGAACGGATCGTTCCGCCGTTGATGGAGATGCTCGAGCAGGCGCCGACGCATGCCCCGACGGATGTCCCGGCTGGGGCGGACAGGACGTTCATCAAGAGCGGACGCGAGATTGATGTGACGGACCTGATCGGGCGGACGCCGTACGGAGTGGATCGGCGCGCGGTCGCGGGTGTGTTGGAGGGTGCGCGGGTGCTCATTACGGGCGCGGGTGGATCAATTGGATCGGAGATCGCGCGGATCGCGGCGACGTTCCGGCCGGGCTGCCTGATGCTGATGGAGCGGAGCGAGAATGCTCTGTTTGAGATTGACCGGCAGATCGCGCGGAAGTTTCCGGATGTGCAGCGCAAGGCACTGCTGCATGACATTGCGGATGGTGATGCGACGATGCGGCATCTGCTGGATTTGAAGCCGGACGTGGTGTTCCATGCCGCGGCTCATAAGCATGTGCCGCTGATGGAAGATCATCCGGCGCATGCGCTGACGAACAATCTGTTTGGAACCAAGAGCGTTGCGGATGCGGCGCTGGCGTGCGGGGCGAAGCGGTTTGTGTTGATCAGCAGCGACAAGGCCGTGAACCCGACGAGCGTGATGGGCGCGACCAAGCGGCTTGCAGAGATGTACACGCAGGGCTTGCACCGGCAGGGACGCGCCGGCACTCGCGGTACGCGATGGGAGACGACGAATTTCAGCATGGTGCGGTTCGGAAACGTGCTGGGGAGCGCGTGCAGCGTGCTGCCGATCTGGAGCACGCAGATTGCCGAGGGAGGTCCGATCACGGTGACCGATCCGCGGATGACGCGGTACTTCATGACGATTCACGAGGCGGCGATGCTCGTCATTCAGTCCGCGGCGATCGAGCCGGGGCCGGATGCGGCGGTGTTCGTGCTGGATATGGGCGAACCGGTGAAGATCATGGATCTGGCGATGCGGTTTGTGCGGGCGCATGGTTTTGCGCCGGTGGCGAAGGGGATTGCGGGCGTTGATGAGGCGCTGCCGCCGATGGAGATCGCGGTGACGGGAAAGCGGCCGGGGGAGAAGATGCACGAGGAGTTGTGCTATGCCGCGGAGCAGTTGCTGCCGACGCCGTTCCCGGGGATTAACTCGTGGGCGGGTGAACTGCGCAGTGATTTCAACTTGCCGGCGATGGTGGCGGAGTTGAGCGCGGCGCGGGCGCTCACCGAGAAGGATGCGGTGGTGCGTGCGATTCGCAAGCATGTGCCGGAGATGCAGGGTGGGGTGACGATTGAGGCGCGGCCGGTGACGTTGGAGCGGGCGGCGTAAAAAGTCGAAGCCGCAGTGTTTATTTGTTGTCTGCGGTCCGTTGTACGCAACGGTGCCCTCGCTTGCGCGTCGGGCTCGTAGAGGCACGCGGACTTAATTTCCGGTGTAGTACCCGTCGTCCCAATTGTTTGGATCTGCGAGGAAGTCGGGCTTGGTGGTTGTGATGTGGGCGTCGAAGAAAGCGGCGTTGCTGCCGGCGATTGCAGAGTTCTTGCCACCGTGGCGGGCGGGGTTGATGCGGTAATCACCGGAACCCGGAGTGAGATGTCGCGGGCGCCAGATGTCGTAGCACTGGCCGAGGGCCATGTCGGATGTGCCGAGGGATTTCCAGCCGTTGAAGAGGACATCTTGCGGATCGTCGGCGAGTTCGGACATGTAGGGAGTGGTTGAGGGGGAGCGGACGAGGGTGATGGGTGTTGGGCCGCGGCGGAAGGCGGGGTCGATGCTGCCGCGTTCGTCGACTTTGCCGGGCTGCGAAAATGCGAAGCCGTTGCTGACGAAGTGGACGGGTTGATCGCCTTGCTTGACGGAGGGGCAGCGGTAGTACGGGGCGGTGGTGAACTGGTCGCCGATGTCCTGGTGTGGGCCGGCGCGGTCGTCGAGATACGGACGGAAGCCGATGTCCCACGGGAGATTTTTGCGTTCGGTTTCTTTGGTGGCGCCGAGAGTGCCTTCGCGCGGGATGAAGTCTTTGTTGGTGTTGGCGTAGAGGCCGGCGGCGACTTGGATCTGGCGCAGGGCGCTTTGGCATTTCAGGATGCGTCCAGATTCGCGGGCGCGGCCGAGGGCGGGGAGGGCGAGTGCGATGAGAAATGCGATCACGGCGATGACGACGAGGAGTTCGATGAGGGTGAAGGCGCGGCGCATGTTGGTCTCTCCTCGGGCTGAAAGAGATTAACACGAAGGACCACGGAGAACCACGGAGGAAGACACGGGGAAAGGCATTTACCACAGCAATAATCAGGCGATATTCAGCGGCGCGTGTGCGTGGAATCTCGCGTGATGGTTGGCCGTATGCAACGGTGCCCTCGCTTGCGCGTCGGGCTCGTAGAGGCACGTCAGGGCATCAGACGTTGAAGAGGAAGTGGCAGACGTCGGCGTCGTGCATGATGTAGTCCTTGCCTTCGATGCGCATCTTGCCGCCTTCTTTGATGGCTTTTTCGTTCTTGAACTTCTCGAGATCGGCAACCGAGTAGATTTCGGCGCGGATGAAGCCGCGTTCGAAGTCGGTGTGGATCACGCCGGCGGCCTGCGGGGCGGTGGCGCCGACCGCGACGGTCCAGGCGCGAATTTCCTTCGGGCCTGCAGTATAAAAGGACTGCAGATCGAGGAGTTTGTACGTCGCGCGGGCGAGACGGTTGAGCGCGGGCTCGGCCATGCCCAGCGACTGAAGCATTTCTAAGCGATCGGCATCGGGCAACTCGGAGAGTTCGCTCTCGATCTTGGCGCAGATGGGGACGCACTCGGCGCCTTCCTTCTTGGCGTGGTCGCGCACGCGCTGAGCAAGGGGGCCTTCGCCATTGACGTCGTCTTCATCGACGTTCATCACGTAGAGGACTTTCTTGGACGTGATGAGGTTGAGGCCTTTGAGGACCTTCTGGTGATCGGCATCGTCGAAGTGAACGGTGCGTGCGACCTTGCCGGCATCGAGAACGGGCTGAAGTTTCTTGAGGACTTCGAAGCGGATGACGGCTTCTTTGTCGCCACTCTTGGCGGTGCGCTCGGCCTTGCCGACTGCGCCGGAGACGACTTCGAGATCGGCGAGGATGAGTTCGGTGTTGATGGTCTCGATGTCGCGGATCGGATCGACGGAGCCGTCGACGTGGGTGATGTCTTCGCCGCCGGGGGCTTTGAGGAAGCAGCGGACGACCTGCAGGACGGCGTCGGTCTCGCGGATGTGGCTGAGGAACTTGTTGCCGAGACCGGCGCCTTCGCTTGCACCCTTGACGATGCCGGCGATATCGACCAGGCGCAGCATGGCGGGGATGATCTTCTGGCTCTCGATGTGGGAGCGGATGACTTCGAGGCGTGGGTCGGGAATCGGGACGACGCCGACGTTGGGCTCGATGGTGGCGAAGGGGTAGTTGGCGGCGAGGGCACCCGCCTTGGTGAGGGCGTTAAAGAGGGTGCTTTTGCCGACGTTGGGGAGACCGACGATTCCTGCTTCCATGGGGAGGGAGGGTAGAGCCAAAGGGCCAAAGGGCCAAAGTTTCAAAGGGCCAAATGGGGAAGAAACTCAAAGGCCTGCACATTCGTTTGTGGTGGGTGCGGGCGATACGATGGTGGTGACGCGTTCGTAGCTCAGCCTGGATAGAGCATCGGTCTTCGAAACCGAGGGTCGCAGGTTCAAATCCTGCCGAGCGTATTTCAAATTGCCAAATCGCAAATGGGCAAAGGCTCAAATGAAAGACGGCGTGGGACGGGCCTGTCACGGGCCGCCGGCACGAATTCCTATGATTCGTGCATGTGCCCGTAGCTCAGTTGGATAGAGCATCGGATTTCTAATCCGACGGTCGGAGGTTCGAATCCTCCCGGGCACGCTTGCGCTGCATATCCGAGGCTACATTGCTTTCCGTTGCGCTCCGTTTCGGCGCTCACGGAGGGTTGCATGTTTGAATTTCGCGGCGTGACTTCGCGGGTGGGGACGAATGGTTTCGGCGCTCGGAGGAAGAACACCGGCCGGAAGGCCGGTGCCACGGCGGTTTTGCTGATCGCGGCTGCGACGAGCGGCTGCCGCAGGGGCGAGCAGCAGGCGGCGGCTGCGCCGCAGCCACCGGCGGTTTCGGTCGAGGTCGTGCGGCCGGTGACCGTTCCGGGCAACTACGAATTCATTGCGCAGACTGCGGCGTCGCGGACGGTGGAGATCCGTGCGCGGGTGCAGGGCTTCTTGATGCACCGACACTTTGAAGAGGGCGGGCAGGTCAAGGAGGGAGACCTGCTCTTTACGATCGATCCGCGGAGCTTCGAGGCGGATCTGCAGATTGCGCGTGCGCAGCTCGCGCAGGCGAAGGCCGGACGCGCGCTTGCCGAATCGAATCTGGTGCGGGTCAAGGAAGGCGTCGAGAAGGGCGGCATCGCGCAGGCGGACCTCGACAAAGCGCAGGCGCAGCGCGACGAGGCGATCGCCGAGGTGATGCTCTCTGAGGCGCGTGTGACGAACTCGGAACTTGAACTCAGTTACACCAAGATCCTTTCGCCGGTCTCAGGAACCATCGGCGAGGCGGCGAAGAAGGAGGGTGCGCTGGTCGATGCCGGGCAGAACAGCCTGCTCGCGACGAGCCAGCAGGTCGATCCGATCTATGTGATTTTTAACGTCAGCGAACGCGACGTGTTGAAATGGCGGAGCGACGTCGCGTCGGGTCGGATCATTCTTGAAAATGAAAAGCATCTGCCGACGCAGATCACGCTTTCGGACGGCACGATTTTCGATTCGATCGGATCGATCAATTTCGTGGATGTGAAAGTCGATCCGAACACGGGCACGGCGATGATCCGGGCGCAGTTTCCGAACAAGAACGCGCTGGTGATGCCGGGGCAGTTTGTGAAAGTGAAGATTCTGGGGGTGGCGCGGCCGAACGTGCTGACTGTGCCGCAGGAGGCGGTTTTGAATACGCCGAACGGGACGTTTGTGCTGGTGGTTGGCGACGACGGGAAGGCGGAGCGAAGGCCGGTGACGCTGGGCGATTGGCTTGGGTCGGACTGGGTCGTCGAGTTCGGGCTCAAGGGCGGCGAGAAGGTAATCGTCGACAATATTCAGAAGGTGCAGCCGGGAATGGGAGTGACAGTGACGGGAACGGTGCAGCCGCCGGAGACGGCGAAACCGGCAATGCCCGCAGCGGCTCCTGATGCGAAAGCGGCCGCACCGAAAGCGGCGACGCCACCGACGAAGTGAAAGAGCTGTTGCGAGTTTTGGATCGTCCGCGATTCCTGCCTTGATTGAACGCTGCAACCGAGAGGATCTTTGATGTTCGCCAAGTTCTTCATCGACCGGCCGGTGTTCGCGACGGTTTTGTCGCTCTTAATAACGCTGCTGGGGCTGGTCGCGATTCAGAATCTGCCGATTGCGCAGTTTCCCGAGATTGTGCCGCCGAGCGTGGTGATTAGTGCGACGTATCCGGGGGCGAGCGCGGAGACGGTGTCGCAGTCGGTGGCGGCGCCGATCGAGCAGCAGTTGTCGGGTGCGCGGCATCTGATCTATTACCAGAGCCAGTCGGGCAATGACGGCACGCTCAAGATCACGGCGACGTTTGAGATCGGATCGGATCAGGATCTGGCGGCGGTGGAGGTGCAGAACCGGCTGGCGATCGCGCAGCCGCGGCTGCCGCAGGAAGTGGTGCGTCAGGGCATCACGGTGACGAAGACATCGACGAGTTTGCTGTGCGTGGTGGCGCTGCGCGCGGAGGCGGGCGAGTTTGATGACGTGTATCTCGCGAACTACGCGACGATCAACTTATTGGACGCGATCAAGCGCGTGCCGGGCGTGGGCGATGCGACGATCTTCGGCGGCAAGGACTACGCGATGCGGGTCTGGGTCGATCCGGATCGGCTGGCGCAGAAGGCTTTTACGGTGACGGATCTGGCGACGGCGATCCGCGATCAGAACGCGGTGTTTCCGGCGGGGCGGATCGGGCAGAGGCCGGGGCCGGCGGACCAGCAGTTGACACTCCCGGTACTGACGCGCGGCCGGCTCGAAAACCCGGAGGACTACGAGGACATCATCCTGCGGGCGAATCCGGATGGATCGATGCTGCGGCTGAAGGATCTGGCGAAGGTTGAACTAGGAAGTCAGACGTATGACTTGTTCGGCCGCCTTGATGGCAAGGCGACGACGCTGATTCTCATCTATCTGCAGACGGGCGCGAACGCGCTCTCGACGTATGACGCGGTTGAGAAGTCGATGAAGGAGGCGCAGCGGTCGTTCCCGAAGGGCGTGGAGTGGCTGATCCCGTATGACACTGTGCAGTTCATTCGCGCGTCGATGGAGAGCGTGGTGCGCACGCTGATCGAGGCGGGCATTTTGGTGATCCTGGTGGTGTTCATCTTCCTGCAGAACTGGCGGGCGACGATCATTCCGCTGGTGGCGGTGCCGGTGGCGATCATCGGCACGTTTGCGGGGATGATGGCACTCGGGTTCACGATCAACTCGCTGACGCTCTTTGGCATGGTGCTGGCGATCGGCATCGTGGTGGATGATGCGATCGTGGTGGTTGAAAACGTCGAACGCATCATGCACGAGGAGCATCTGCCGGTGCGCGAGGCGACGATCAAGGCGATGGATCAGGTAACGGGGCCGGTTGTGGCGATCGTGCTGGTGCTGGCGGCGGTATTTTTGCCCGTGGCGTTCCTCGGCGGGTTGACGGGCGAGTTGTATCGGCAGTTTGCGGTGACGATCGCGGTGTCGGTGGCGATTTCGGGATTGGTGGCGTTGACGCTGAGCCCGGCGATGTGCCGCCTGCTCTTGAAGCCGGAGAGCGGAAAGCGGAAGTTCATTTTGTTCCGCTGGTTTAACACGGTGTTTGACGGACTGACGCACGCGTATTCGAACACGGTGAAGCTGGCGATCCGGCTTGCGCTCGTCACGATGCTGATTTTCGGCGGGCTGTTGTTTGTGACGTTCCGGCTCTTTCAGACTGTGCCGGGCGGGTTCATTCCGGATGAGGATCAGGGTTACATCATCGTCGCGATGATCTTGCCGGATGGCGCTTCGATCGATCGGACCGACAAGCTGGCGTCGGAAGTCGAGACGTTTTTGAAATCTGATCCGAATGTCATCCACACGGTGATGCTCGGCGGGTTTGACTTCCTTGCGGGCGGCATCAACAGCACGAACACGGGCATTTTATTTGCGCGGCTCAAGCCTTGGGCCGAACGCACGGCACCGGATCAATCAGCGAAGGCGCTCATCGGGAAGGTGTATGGGCACTTCGCGACGAACCGCGCAGGGCTTGTGCTGCCGTTCAACCCCCCCGCCATTCAGGGGCTGGGTCAGCGGGCCGGATTTGAATTCCAGTTGCAGGCGCGCGGGGCCGGCGACGTGCGCGATCTGGCGGCTGTGAACCAGACGTTTATGGCGGCGGCGGCGAAGCGGCCCGAGATCACGGGGCTCAATGCGACGCTGCGCGTGAATACCCCTCAGTTGTTCGTCGATCTCGATCGCGACAAGGCGAAGATGCTGGGGCTGTCGCTGACGGACATTTTCAACTCGCTGCAGGCGTATCTGGGCGCGTTGTACATCAACGACTTTGACAAGTTCGGACGCATCTGGCGCGTGCAGGTGCAGGCGGAGCCGCAGTTCAGGAAGTCGCCGGAATCGATTACCAATATCTATGTGCGGAATGAGACGGGCGGGATGGTGCCGCTGTCGGAAGTGGTCACGTTGAAGTTGCAGTCGGGGCCGAACACGGTCGCGCGGTTTAATGGGTTCCCGGCGGTACAGATCACGGGCGCGCCGGGGGCGGGGTTCAGCACGGGTGATTCGATGCAGGCGATGCGAGACGTTGCGGCAGAAGTCTTGCCTCCGGGATATGGATATGAATGGTCGGGTGCGAGTTTTCAGGAGATCAAGGCGGGCAATCAGGCGCCGATCGTGGTTGGATTCGGCCTAATCGTCGTCTTCCTTGTGCTCGCGGCGCAGTATGAGAAGTGGTCGCTGCCGTTTGCGGTGTTGCTGGCGGTGCCGATCGGCGTGTTTGGTGCGCTGGTCGCGGTCTGGTGGCGGAACTTCCCGAATGACATCTACTTTCAGATCGGGTTGCTGACGCTCGTGGGACTTGCGGCGAAGAACGCGATCTTGATCGTGGAATTCTGCGCGATGGAACGTGCGTCGGGCAAGGGGCTTGTCGAATCGGCGGTGAACGCGGCGCGGCTGCGATTCCGGCCGATCGTGATGACAAGCTTGGCGTTCATTCTGGGCGTCGTGCCGCTGGCGATTGCGCGGGGGGCGGGTGCCGCGGGAAGGCAATCGATCGGTACGGGTGTGCTGGGCGGGATGATCGCGGCGACGTTCCTGGCGATCTTCTTCGTGCCGGTCTTCTTCGTGCTCATTCAGGCGTTGTCGGAGAAGTTGTTCGAGAAGCACGGGCGGCATGCGGGGGGAATCGCGCCGGAGTCAAAGCCTGCGCCAACTACGGCGGCGCACTGAGAACGGCTCGGATTCGTTGCTGATCTGAAAAGTGCGCACCGTTAATCACAGAGGAACGCGTCGTATGCCGCGGCGAAGAGGACGAAGTCGCCGTCATCGACAACGCCGTCCGCGTTGAAATCGGCAAAGGCCGATGCGGGCGGCACCATAAAATTGTCGTAGGAACTCGCGAAGAGGACGAAATCGGTGTCGTCCACGATACCGTCGGCGCTGAGGTCGCCATCGCAGACCGGCGAGAGGAAAGTGACTTCGAGCGTCGGGCGATCGGCTTCGACGGAGCCTTCGCTTGAGGTAAAACGCCAGCCATCGCCTCCGGTCGGAACGAGAACCCATCCTTGATTGGTCTCGGGATGGAGCACCATGTCTCGCACGCTCGATGTGACATCGAAGATGGCCCAAGCGTCGAGAACGTTCGGGAGAACGGTGAACTCGGCGGTGGCGTTCGCTTCGATTCCATCGAGTTGAACGCCGGCGCCGAGCGAGTTCCAGGTCGAGCCTTCAACCCAGGACCGGATCATGCGGTGGGCGGCCACGCCGTTGGCCGAGAGGTCGCCGGAGGCTGGGCCGGTGAGAAGTTTGAGCTTTGCGGAAAGCACCTGCGCGCCCGGCGGGGCCTGACCTGCCGCGCGACCGACGAAGGAGTCAAAGCGGACCAGACCCTGCATGGTTGAAGGGGCGTTGTCGACGACGATGGGCGAGATCGCGGCGCGGCTGACGCCGGGGACCGACGAATCCACATAGGTGTCTGTCACGGTCGAACCCGTCGTGCGATGGATGCTCACGCTGCGAATGTTGGGATCGGATTGAAAGAGTCCGGCGAGAGGCGAGACCAACTGAGCGCTCCCGGGACGTTCCGCGTTGTAGAGATCAACGATCGTTCGGAGCAGATTGTGCAGGGTGTAGGTCGAGTGGTATTCGCCGCTACGGATGTTCGCGCCGTAGAGAATCGTCGGGATCTGGTTGCGCTGGGTGAATCCGTCCTCGTCCCAGGTGACGACGAGGAGGCTGTTGTTGGCGAGCGCCCACTGGGCGTAGAGGCCGAGTTTTTGCGACAGCCACGCGTCGCCCTGCTCGACCGTGCCGTCGTGCATGTCGTTGTTCAGATTCGGAACGACGATCGAAACGGTCGGGAGCTGCGTGAAATCCACCGGAAAATCGGCGAATGGCTTGTTCAGTGCGAGCGGGAGTTGATACAAGCCGGGCGTCGGCGATTGCCAATTGGCGGCGGGATTGTGCTTGCGCGCATACGCGCTAAACGTGGCGCTATTGAAGCCGGCGTAGGGGAGATCCTCCGAGTAGCTTGCAAAGGTGCGGCCGGCGGCAAGAAGACTTGCGCCGAGATTCGGGGTATTGAATGGGCTGCCGGCAGGAATGTTGTCGTTGAGCACACCCATGGAGCTGCCGCAGTAGAGGTGGAGGTAGTTCGGCTGGCTCGGATGTGTGAGGCCGTAAAAGTCGGTGAAGAGCGCGCCGTGGGCCGCAAGGTCATTGATAAAGGGCGCGCCGGGGTAGCCGATCACCTGCGAGAGACCGTGGTTCTCTTCGATCACGATGACGATGTGATCGGGCGGGGCTGCGAATGCAGTGGCGCAGGCGAGTCGTATTGCCACTGTGCCGACAATCGCTTGAACTGAACGCATGACGCTCCTTACGCGGGTGCGCGAAGAACGTTTGCCTCGCCGTGTTCAATGGTACAGGACGATGCAAGGGCGTGGCCCCTGAAACCATCGGGCGGGCTGTTTGGGGCAAACTTCCGATATTGCTGCGTTCAGGGACAGATCAGCGCGTCGTACGCCCCGGCGAACAGAACGAAGTCGGCATCGTCCACCAGGCCGTCGTGATTGAAATCGGCCGGGCAACACGTGAGAGCCGGATTGGTTGGGCAAAGCAGAATGTCGTATGCGCCGGCGAAGATCACAAAGTCGGCGTCATCAACGAGGAAGTCGCCGTTGAGGTCGCCGAGGCAAAGAGCTCGGAAGCAGTCGGCGATGGTGCCCCAATTGGGAACGACTTCGAGCGCCGGCTGCTGCAAATAGGCCGGATCATCGACGGACTGCGGAAATCGTTCCTTTGTATTGAGTTTGACGGAGACGGGATTTGGATCGACCCGGTCCTCATGACATCCGCTCTCAAGCAATGGAGTCGTCTTGATGAGCAGATTGTCCAGCGTTCCATGGCCGAATTCATCCGTCACGCCGGCGATCGCATAACCGCCCCAGGGTGATGCCTTCACGACTGCGTTGGCGTGCACGATTGAGTTGAGAACCGATGCGCCGTAGACGCGCTGTTGGATCACGGATCCGCTCGAATCGATCTCGACGGCGGATGCAAGAACCAGATTCGGGGCGTTTTTGACGTCTCCCGCGACGACCAATCCGTCCTGCGCCGTTGCGGCGACTGCCTGATAGCCGTTCAAGAAACCGTCGAGATTTGTACCCCAGACGGCGGCACCACTCACTGCATCGATTTTTCCGACGATTGACTGCACCGGTGAGAGCTGATTGGGAATCGCTGGTCCGCGCCGGCCGCTGAAGAGGATGTTGCCACGGGAATCGAGATCGAATCCGTCCGCCGTGATGCTGATTCCGTTCTCTTCATGCTGATACTCGTTTGCCCAAATGATATTTCCGGCGGCATCGGTTCGCATTGCGAAGGCGCCGTAAACGCCCGCGCCGCTGTTGATGTTGCCGACGACGAGCATGTCGGTCGTGTCTTTTGGACTCTTGGCGGCACGGACCTGAGCGAAGTCGAGTTCGGTCGAATCACCACCGGCGGGAACGTAGCGCTTGGAATAGATCAGGTTGCCGTTGCGATCGAGGACGGACAGCACGCCGACGCGCAGAACAGCGTTCACGTTCAGGATGCAGCTGATGGAAGCAACGCGCTGGTCGGCGACTTCCGCCACGCTGACTCCAAGACCGGGCGTCGTGGGTGCGATACTTCCGGCGCCGGATCCTCCGGGAAGCAGGACGCTCCAGAGCTGCGCGCCGGTCGGATCCACACGCATGATGTGCTTGCGGCGGTTGGGAGCGATTGTGGTCAGAACGGATTCGCCGCCGAGGAATAGGTCTCCGGATGCGACCGATTCGAACACTGATTGCCCTATCGCGGCCGTGCCGGTCACCAACGCGTAACTGCGCGCCCACAGCACGTTGCCGTTCGAGTCCAGTCGCGCGGTTGCGAATCTCGTATTCAGGGCGACGGACTGCTCGCGACCGACAATCTGAAAGCCGCAATCTTTCGTTGCGGTTATGTCGTTGGTCAGCTCCAAGTTCGACGCGCCAACCGCAACTTGATACATCTGGCCGGACGCGGTTCCGCCGCACCAGCACGCGATGCACACGCCGATGAAACTGCCCATTCGAATCTGCACCCATTGCATGTTGATTCCCCCTCGAACGATCCGCTGCCGCATGCAATGGATCGCAACCACCGCCGCCCCGCGCATCGAATCAACACGCACTCAAGCGACCACGGGAGCCTACCCGGAATTGGAGCTTCTCGATAGGGATTTTCTGCGCTTCCAGCATCTGCGAACAACGACTGAACAACATTCGACTGTCAATGAAAACGGCCCGCGCCGAACGGGCGCGGGCCGAAGTTGGGTTTGGCGAACGATTTACCCGCAGGGCAACTTATGGGCAGAGCAGAGCGTCGTATGCCGCGGCGAAGAGCACAAAGTCGGCATCATCGACCATGCCGTCACCGTTGAAATCAGCCGGGCAGCAGGCGTACAGCGCGGGGAACGTCGGGCAGAGCAGCGTATCGTACGCGAATGCGAAGATCACGAAGTCGAGATCGTCCACGACGCCATCGCCATTGAGATCACCCACGCAGCGCTTGCGGAAGCACGCTTCCTTGGTATTGAGCGGGACGTCGTTACTGGGCACGTTCACGGTCAACCAGTTGTCGAGCTGCGCGATCTGGAGCGCCGGAGTTTTGACCTGCAGCACGACGGGCTGGTTGAGGGGCGTGAACTTGACCTCGCGGCAGCCACTGATGAAATCGGTGTACGTCTTGACGAAGTAGATGTCGTTTCCGCCGGATCCGAAATCGTCGGTGTATCCGGCCATGCCGTAGCCGCCCCAGGGGCGCCAGTTGGTGACGGCCTCGCCTCGCGTGGTAAAGCCGGGGACCATCGGGCCGTAGAGTTCCTGTTTGACGAACGCGCCGGCGTTGGTGAATTCGATGAGCGAGGCGCTGTTCACGATCGCGGCGGCGCCGATCGAGGTGCGGCCCGCGATCACAGCGGTTCTGTCGGGCGTGAAGGTGACCGCCTGATAGCCGTTGGTGAATCCGTCGACATCGCGGGCCCAGGCCGGAGCGCCGGTGAGGCTGTCCAGTTTGGCGACGATGAGATTTGAAGGCGAGAGCTGCCCGGGAACAGCGGGGCCGCGCCGGCCGCTGAAGATGATGTCGCCCGAACCATCGAGGGCAAAGCCGTCGGCTGTGATGCTGATTCCGTTGAGCGGATGGAGGTATTCGCGCGCCCAGACAATGTTGCCTGCGGGGTCGGTCCGCATCGCAAATGCGCCGTACTTGCCGGCGGTCACGTCGAATATGTTGCCGACGATGAGCAGGTCGGTGGATGTCGTCGGGAATCGGGCTTCTCGAATTTCTGCAAAGTCGAGTTCGGCGGGGGTTGCGCCCGGCGGGATGTACCCGCGTTCAAATACCAGCGCGCCCGCGCCGGTTTGGACGGTCAGAATTCCGGCGCGCGAGACGCCAAAGGCAGCGGTTTGCCGATTGACCGACGCGACGCGCTGATTTGTGATTTCGCGGACGCTGACGCCAAGAGTGCCCGCGGCGGCGGAGATCGAGTTCGCGAAGGGCGTTCCCTGTGTAAGCGTTCCCCAGATCGGAATACCCGCGGGGGTCACGCGAACAATGAGCTTTCCGGCGACGGCGCCGCCAGATGCGCTCTCGCACCCGAAGAGCAACGAGTGATCGCGTGCTTCATCGAGCGTGTAGCCCGCGCTGTTTCCCTGGGTGATGAGGTACTGCTTGCTCCAGAGAATGAAGCCATCCGAGTCGTACTTCACCGCGTGAATTCCACTCGGAATCCCCGCGAGCGCACGCACGCCGATTGTCTGATAGCTGCAGTCGTACAGATCCTTGATGTCGTACGCGATCTCGCTCGACTGAGTCCCGTACGCGCGCTGAAAAATCTGCGCCGACACTGTCGTTCCGATCGCGGTCCCGCACATACCCGCGACCAACCACGCACGCATTCCGAAGGAAGTCCGTGAGTTCATTGGCCGTCTCCTGTTTGAATTTTCCGAGTGTTGCCGCGTGCACCGAGCCAGCAGTCAACATCGGGGTAATTACGGAAGCGCACGAAACTCCGCGAACATGCAGATATCAGGACGTTGCTCGCTGCGAACGGTGAGCGTCCGACCGCCTTCCAGGTTGCGAACGAAACGGTAAAGACTGCGCTACCGGCAAGTTCCACCGGCCATTTTTTCATGTTCTATGGCCTTTGAGTTGAGCAGCGCAGTAGTTTTAAACTGTGAATACCAAGACTGGCATTTTGTTGCTCGCCGGCGGTTCGCTCGCGCTTGTCGCACTGGGCGGTTGCACTTCTGTTCGCTATACGCAGGGGGAACTTTCCTCCCGTGAGCCGGAAGTTGCAACGGTGACGCCGTCATCGGCGCCAAGTCAGGCGTCAAAATGGGCAGCGGTTCTTCCATCCGACGACGTGAACACCTCACCGCTCGCGATGGCCGAATACAACGAAGAACTCGGCCGAAACGATGCGGCGCTTGGCGTTGTCACGGGCCCGCCGGGTGAGCCGATGGCGTACTACGCCTCTGCTGAGCCGCCCTCGCTCTATCTGCAGTATCAGTTCACGCTTCCATCGACCGCCAATTCTGTCACGGTATTTCGGCGTGGAAACGATCCGACGATCATTCGTCCGTTCCGCGGCTTCTACCGGGTTCCGTAACCGGCTCAGCGCTTTGCAAATCGTGTGCTAAGCGCGCGGGCGGTGAGTTCCCACACGTGGTCGGCGTTGCCCTTGGCATCCAGGAGTTCGTGGTGAGCGGGATCGGCTTTGGCCTGCGCGAGATAGCTCTCGTGCACGCGCCGACGGAAATCATCTGAGCGCTGCTCGATGCGATCGTCAAAGAGCGTGACGCCTCGCAGCGCCTCCGCGGTCGCTGATTTTTTCTTTCCGGTTGTCGCGGGGACTCCCCGCGTGCGCGCGGTCGCGGTCTCGACGTCGACGTAATAGATAAGCACGAGATCGGGCGAGATTCCGAGCGTGGCGACCCGCCCCACTGCTTTGATGTCTTCGGCGAGTAAACCGCCCCCCGCGCCCTGATACGCAAAGGTCGACGTGAGAAACCGGTCGGCGATCACAAGGTGCCCGGCAGCGAGCGCCGGCTTGACGGTCTCCTCGACGAGCTGCGCCCGGCTGGCCATGTACAAAAGCATCTCGCAGCGAAGCGTCATTGTGGACGACGGATCGAGCAGAACACTGCGGATCTGCTCGCCGACCGACGTGCCGCCGGGCTCGCGCACGGTCGTGACTTTCACGCCGTTTGCCTCGCACGCTTCGGTGAGCCGCTTCATCTGCGTGCTCTTGCCCGAGCCGTCGGGGCCCTCGAACACGAGAAACTTCCCGCAGAGTGCTCGGGGCCACGCATCGTTCGAATTCGTGTTGGAGGAAGTCTCGTTCGGCACCGGGCCGAGTGTAGCCGTTGGCGCGCCTGATTCTCGATAGTCGACCGCTGTCATCCCGCTTCCTTCGTGTCGTCGGTGTCTTTGCCGGGTCCGCTCCCGCCACCAATGTAGCCGAGAATTTTGGCCGCGGCCTGGAGTCCGCGCCCGGCGGGACTCACAAATGAATTCGACACGCCTTCGAGCGTTTGGAAGAATCGGAGCAAATCATCGAGCCGCTTGTTGTGCGCACCGAGATCGGCGCTCTGCTCGCGTGCGACCCGTTCGCCGGCCCGCTCTCCGGTTTGATCGCGAATTTCGTACAACTGAGCACGGAGCGGATCGACCTCGCGTTTCATCCGCTCGCGCACGATCGCGCGGAACATGGCCCAGACATCGCCCTCGGCTTTGAAATATTCCTTGCGGTCGCCCCGACGATGGACGCGCTCCACAATGCCCCAGTCGAGCAGAGCCCGCATCGACATGCTGGCGTTGCCCCGGGAAATCTGCAGGCGGTCCATGATGTCGTCGGTACAGAGCGGCTCGCCGGTGATATAGAGCAGCGCGTGCACCTCGGCCATCGTGCGGCTGATGCCCCACGCGCTGCCCATTTGCCCCCAGACGGCCACAAATCGATCCTGGGCTTCTTTGAGCTGCGTTGCCACCATGGGATGGGACCTCGGGTGCCTTGAACGTGCGTCGCCCTCATTATAGCGGAAGTTTCAGAAACGATCGGAAGTGTGGACCTGTTGAAAACGGTCTAAGACACTACAGATACGAGCCTTGCGCGCCGATACGCGGCGCTCCTCAGGCCTTCGGCTTCTTGCTTGCCGATTTCTTTTTCCGGCGGCGTGGTTTCACTTCTTTGGGCCACCCGGTTGCCGGTTTCTTCACCTTGGCAACCCGCTCGGCCGCTGATTCCCAGTCGCCGTCAATCTTGAGGCTGGATGCTTTGGGGCCGCGAGGCCGGCCAGTTGAGTCTGATGCAATCATGGGTCAATTGTACCGGCGATGCCTTGTGCGTCGGATTTCTCGACATCCACGATGACTGGCCGGGGAGTGGCTGTGTCGTATGTCCGACCCCAAAACCGCAAAAAGGGAACAAAATTTGGCAAATTTTCGACTTTGTTCCCTATACAAAAAACGGCGTTGCACTCTATAAAACAGGCACATTTCGATGTTTTGAGAGGGAATGGTCCCAAGGGCCATTTCCCTGCAAAAGCCTTGACCTTGGGCGCGGGGTAGTATTTGCGGTCGTCCAAGCCGGAGAATCACCATGAGCGAACAGTTCAACAGCGCCATCTCAGAACTGCGTGGCCACCGCCTTAAGCAGCTTCAGGAAGTCAAAGAGACCGAGCGCTTAATCAACAAGCTCAGCCTTCGCGCTGGACTCGCAGCACCGTTTCCCGGAGCGGACGCGGAAGGAGACGGAGCGGGCGACGTGGGCTCAATTCGACGAGATCAGTTTTACGGCGTGGCGCTGGCGACGGCCATTCGGAAGTACTTGGAGATGCGCCGCGTCGGCGGCGTCGGTCCTGCGACGGTCAGTGACATTTACAGCGCGTTGTGTTTGGGCGGATTTAAGTTCGAGGCGAAGAACGAGGCGAATGCGAAGCGCGGCCTCTATATCTCACTTGCCAAGAACACGGCGGTGTTCCACAAACTTCCGGGAGGTACGGACGAGTCGGCAGTTTTCGGATTGATCGAGTGGTATCCGAGCGCGAAGGCTGAGCTTGATCGCCCGATAGTCAAAAGGCGCGACAAGAAGCGAACGCCGGCAGAGGTTCGGAAATTGCAGGCAGATCGCGAGGCCATGAAGAAGGCCGTAGCGCAGAAAAAGGAAGTTGAAACCGCAGAACTCCCCAAGCGATCGGCAGCGCCGCGCCGGACGAATCCGGCTGTACCAGCGGCCAACGAGGCTGCGCCATCGACGGATACGAAGTCCAAAGGACAGAAGGAGAAGCCTAATTGAGGACGACAACACGCAATTGCCCCGCCACTCGGGTTCGTCAGTGGCGGTAACGTCAAGAGGTGGGCGAATGCCTTGCCTCAGCGTTAACCAAGGCGCAGGCGACCAACCGGTGATAGCACCGGTCCGACGCTGAAAGGCGACGGACCGGGTTTCGCAGCGGGAGCGGGATTGGTATCCGGGTCGAGGTTTGGATCTAGGCCACGGGGGTTCGATTCCCCTCGCTTCCATTTCTGAAAGTGAGAGTCATCGACCAATCTGCTTCCAAGCGGAAGAATCTTAGTCGTTCATCGGGCGATTCAGCCAGCACGCTTCGATGATTCTTTGTAGGCCAAACGCTTCCCGTCCGCATTGCGAATCAGGTGCTCCACGCGCTCGCCGTCGTTCATCTGGCGAGCGTTATACAGCCACTCGTACTGAGTTACATACCTATGCAGGTGTTCGGGGCTTACCGCATGGTGCGTGCCGGTAAGTCCACGGCGCACACGCGCGAAGAACGATTCGACGCAGTTCGTGTGGATGCTCGGATCTGACTTGTTCACATACTCGCGGCGCGTGTGGTTCACCGTATCGTGTTGCGCGAATGGCTTTCCAATCCGCCGATAGGCTTTCAGTTCATCGGTCATTAGTCGGCATGACGGATCGGCCAGCGCCAACATCTTCTCGCGCACGTTGCCAGCGGTGACAGAGGGCATGACGCTGGCGCGAACGCCACCGCCACGCTGCACCACGGCGAAAATCGGCGTCTTGGGCTTGTCGGGATTCGGACCCGGGCGAGCCTGTCCGCGGACGATGCGCGGATGGCGAGCCTTGCCACCCCAGTAAAGTTCATCCGCTTCAATCGTGCCCGTCAGCTTGGGTGGATCGGTGTCCATCTTCATTGCGAAGCGCAAACGATTCAGAACAAACAGGGCTGACTTGTACGAAATCTGAGTCTTGCGGCTGAGTTCAAGGGCGCTGCATCCATTCTTGGAAACCGAAGCCTCCCAAATCGCCCGCGCCCACACCGTCATCGGCAACAGGCTTTCTTCCATGATCATCCCGAGACGTACAGAATACAGCTTGCCGCAGCCTCGGCAGCGCCACCGGAAATCCTTGTTCCGCTCGCCAGTCTTGCGGTCCTTCATCTGGTAAACGTTAATGTCGCCACAGGACGGGCAGCAGGGCGTATCACCCCAGCGTTTACGCTCGAAAAACTCAATTGCAGATTTTTCATCGGAACAAGCGAGTGGCAATTCGTCGATCGTTTCGGACTGGGCGAGTTCGGGGCGAGCACGTTTCATGTCATTATTATACCTGTTGAAAAGGCATTTGCAACCTGATTTGCAGTGATTTTCAACAGGTTTATACTTCCGGAAACGATTGAAAATCAACCTGCCCCGCAAAGGCAGATCCGGACAGTGGTTGCGCCCGAACCAGGGAGCCGGTCCTCTCTCACAACTTCGACAGGCTTTGGCGCGCTCCGGTGCCTCGAATACTTGATCTGCCGACATCGCGCCGGGTGCGCGTACTGGAGTGGAAGATGAAACGCGAACCGGGTCTGAGTTCCGAAGAGTCCGCGGCGCTGCTTGATCAAACGTCGGGCAAACGCCGCGGCGGCGCGGGGCGGAAGATCCTGTACATCCTGGGCGGACTTCTGCTCATCCTTGTGGGCATTGTCGCGCTCCTGCCCAAGATTGCGTCACCTTTTGTCAATGGGCGAACGGTCTTGACGTCCGACCGGTTGAACGCGACGGTTCAGTCGTCATCGCTCCGGTGGTTTGGTGATCAGGAAGTGAAGCTGGCGCTCAGCGACGCCAAGAACAAGCCGGCGGGTACACTGAATATCTCGATCGATCGGGGCCTCTTCGGGCTCGCCACCAACTGGTTCAATCTCGGGACGATTCGTGTCACGGGTGATGCGGAGCTGCGCGAAGGGTCCGGCGCGACCAAACCCGCGCCCGCATCGAGCGAAGCCAAAGTCACGCTCACGACCGACCGCATCCCGCTTCCGAAGGACCTGCGAGCGCGTCTTGAGATGAATCTCACGAAGGTCAGCGTGCTCGATGCTTCGGGCAAGCCGGCGGCGGAACTGCGCGACGTCAAGGCAGTTGCGGATGTGCGCATCGGTTCGCCCCTGACGCTCGACTTCGACGCGAAGTCTGGAACGTCCCCGATCGCGGCGAAGATCAAGATCGATAACTGGGTACAGCCCGACGGCAGCATTCATCTCGACACCGCCTCGCTTTCCAAAAACTCGCCGAAGGTCGATGCTTCACTGAGCGTGGACGATCTTTCGATGGCGCTCGTCGACGCGCTTGTTGCCACGGCAACGGGGCAGGAACGTCACTTGCGCTCGATCGTGGGCGAGACGATCACGATTCACTCGCAAGCCAAAGGGGACTTTTCCGGCGGCAGCGCATCCGCAAGCGTTCGCAGCACCGGTGCGCAGGCCGATGCCAAACTTGCGCTCAAGGACGGGGTGATCACACTGGTTGAACCCGCGAGCGTCAAAGTGCCGGCAACGGCGACCAAGGCGATTCTCGACAACTACCTTGCGCCCGGACAAACCGGTGGATTTGTGATCACCAACGCTCCCGACGCGACGCTGCTCATCGAGGAACTTTCGCTCAAACTGCCGAGCGCGGCAATGGACCTGCGCGGCGCCCGCGTTCGTGCAACTGCGACACTCGCAAACACGGCCGGCAAGATCGCGCTAGGCGAAGGCCAGCCGGCATCCGAAGTTTCGATCCCGTCGTTCCGTGCCGCGGTCACCAGCGAAGATCTTGCGGGTGTGCTGCGCGTGACCGCCGATTCGACCTCCACCATTACGACCGGGGGAAACGCGGCATCGGGCGGCAACCTGAACGCCGACATCTCCGCCTCGGGCTTGCTTGATTCCAATGGCGCGCCGCTGACCGGGCTTCCCAAGACCGTTGACGGCCATGTCGCGCTTCGAGGCGCCGCGACGAACATCCTTCAGCCGATCGTTGCGGGCGCGCTCGCTGCTTCGGGCGTCAGCGTTGATTTGCCCCGGGATATCGGTCCGACCGCCGACGTTGACCTCGTCGCGAAGACCGAGGGCGGCGTCATTGATGTCGATCTGAACGCGACTTCGCAATCGGCGGCAGCGAACGCAGCGCTTCGCGTGACCGACCAGGCGTTGACCGCTCGAGAAAAGGGAATCTTCCTTCGTCTCGCCAATGCGGGTTCGATCGCGGCGAGAACGCTTAAGAGCCCGAGCCTGAAACTCGCGCGCCCTTCGGGCCAGCTTGCGGTGATGGTCTCATCGTTGAATCTTCCAATGGACGCGAAGACCCGCGCCCCGAAACTCGATCAACTTTCGACCAAGGCTGTTGTGGAACTGACGGATTGGGCCCTCGTCGCCCAGGTTCCGGCCAGTGAAGGACAGATCGCGGGCCGACCCGTCGCGGTTGATTTGCGTTCGCTGACGGCCGATGTCGGCGCCGCACCGGGTAAGGGCGCGGAAATTCGCGTCACTTCCGACGCATCGGCGGACGCTGCGCCGGTGAAGTTCGCGGCGAATCTCTCGCTCCCGAATGCGCTCGCTGGTCTTTCCGGAGCGAAGACGGCCACTGGCGGAAGCCTCGCGCAGAAACTCGGACCGGCGCTCGCGCTTGGCCACATCGAACTTTCGGGCCTGCCCGCCACGCTCGCGGATGCGCTGCCGCACTCTGCGCAGTCGACGTCCACGATGGGGGCGATGGTGCGTGAAGCAGTCGGCGACACGATCGCGCTGACGATTGATTCGTCGCAGCCGGAGAAATCCGACGCGATGGCGATCAAGGCGAGCGTGCAGGGCGCTCGCGCGAACCTTGGCGTCAACGCGACGATAGACCAGGCTGCGATCGTCGCGTCCGCGACCGGCGCGGGCACGATCACTCCCGGCCTTGTCGATTCGCTCCTCACCGGAAATGCCGCCGACAAGCCGAAGCTCCGCGCTCCCGCGTCGTATACGTTGTCGATGGAACCGCTGAGTATTCCGCTTGATCCGGCGGGTTCGCCGGTGCTGGCGAAGGCAGGGTCACTCAAGGCCAGGGCGTCGGTCGCGGGCCAGGCGATCGTCCAATCAGGGGCACAGGCATACGGCGTTCAGGACTTTGGCGTGAACGCGATTGTTCCGCTCTCGGCGATAGGGAACGGAACCGGAGGCGATGCGTCGGTCCAGGCGAACGGGGGATTGCTTTCGGCCGATGGTTCTGCGATGGGAGCTCTCGTAGCGAACGTCGCCATGCCGCTCGGCTCGAATCTCACGCTTGCAGGGCCGGCAAACGTCGAGGTGCATCTCAACGACGTCAGCACGGTTGGTCTTGATCGGGCGCTCGGCCAGCCCTTGCTGGTTTCCGGTGCGCTCGGACCGACAGCTGCTATTACTGCTTCAACGAAGATCACGCCGCCCGCCGGAAAGCCGGTGGGCGTCGCCGACGCGCTCAGCAAGGCTGATCTTGCCGCGGACATCACGCTTGTATCGCAGAAGCTGGAGATCAAACGCCCGCTTCGCGCGCGGGCCGAAGGCGATCGCATCACGCTTGAGGCCGCGGACCCGATTACCTGGACGATCGATCCGGCGTGGTTCGATCGGTTCGTGCTTGGCAAGGGTCAGGGCGCGACATCGACGGATCTGAGCCTCGCTGCGCCGGCCCGCGCTGAACTGGTGATCGCGCGTGCCATCGTTTCGCGCACAAACACCGACAAGGGCATCCAAGGCCCGGCATACCCCGGCATCTTCGCGCTCGATGCGACGGCCCGCATTGCCTCGATGGAATTGGTTGATTCGCGTTCCGTGCGCACGCAGATGGGCGATGCGGTCCTCAAGCTGCAATCGACATCGTCGTCGCCCGGTCAGCCGGTCGGCTTCGCGTTCGATCTCTCGTTCGCGAAGCTCGCGGTCGTACCCGACCCTGGAAAGTCCGGACCCGGTGGCGGCAGCATCAAGGGCACGATTGCCGGCATCGCGACTCCGGCGGGCGTGATCGATTCTTCGAACCCCGTGATCACCGCCAAAGGTGATATCCGCTCGCTGTCTTCCGCGCTCGTCGACGCATTCAGTCTGAAGAACGGCTTGCCCGGTGAGATTCTCGGCCCGAGCGTAAACGTTTCGCTCGATGCGCAGAATTTCTCCAAAGCGGGTGGAACGATCGCGTTCAACGCCACCAGCACCGAAACCGGAAGCGTGACCGAGAACGGCGCGACGAAACAACTGCCCCGAGCCGAAATGTCGCTCAAGGGCGTCGCGCAGAACAGCGTGCTCGTCGCGCCGCTGAACATCACGCTGCGGCGCATCGAAGGCAGCCTTGCCAAACGCATGTCCAACACGCTGCCGATCGTGGCCGAGGTCGAGAAGAAGTATGAAGATCGGCAAACTGTTGTCGCGTCACCATCTCTCGCGATTCCGCTCGATGGCGACACGCGAAAGCTCAACGGCACGGTCAATATCGATCCGGGCGACGCTCGCTTCAAAGCCGCGCCCGGACTCGGCGCGCTGCTCCGCGGCCTGAAAAGCAAGGATCAGGGCAAGCTGCTGCAGCGCCTCAAGCCGCTCACACTGACGATCACTAACGGCGTCATCACCTATCCCAAGTGGGCGTTCCCGATGGGTGAATTCAATGTCGACCTCGAAGGCACGGTTGACCTGCCGAAGCAATACATTGACATGATCGCATGGCTGCCGTTTGGTCAGCTTGCCGATGACGTCGCGGGCATTTTCAAGGGCATACCGGGAGTCGGAACCGCCGGAAGCATTCTGACTCAAGCGACGATGGTGCCGATTCGCATCAATGGCCCGTTCGGAAATACAAAGACCGCGCCCGATGCCGGGATGTTTGCCAAGGGATTCATCAAGAGCGTGAGCCCCGAAAAGGTCGTCGACACGCTGAAGGACATCTTCAAGAAGCCGAAGAAGTAGCCGACGTCCGTCCTGATCAGGCCAGCAGATCGCGATCGTCCTGATCTTCGAGCTCTTCGCTGTGCGACGGGAACGGATCGCCCGGGCTCGCCCACTCTTCCTTCGGAAGATGGCGGTGATGTACCTTGATCACGCGACCGAACTGGCTCGCCAGGATCTTCGAGAGCGACTCGAGCGTTTCGCGGGCGTGTTCGGGGAACGGGGTTGATCGATCACGGAACAGCAGAACACACGCGAGCGTTTCGCCTTCGTGTGAAGCGGGTGCCGCGAGGACGGTGCAATCTCCAAGCCATTCGGCGGCGCCGGGAAGGGCCCGCTTGACCTGCGCTTCGCCTTGGAGCAGAACAGTCGAGCCGATCTCGTCCATGCGGCCGGGCACCGTGTCGGAAAGGTGATCGAGCATCATCTCCGCGGACTCGCGAGCGCGGTCGTAGTTTACATACGCGCCGAGCGTCCAATCGCCGCTGCTCGACGGCAGGAAGAGCGCCGCATTCATTGACCCGAGTTTCGCAAGCATGAACTCGAGGCTCGTGCGCATCAGACTCTCGAGCTCGATTTCCTGGCGGATCAATCCGGTGAATTCGCCGGCGATCGCGACCGTATCGATCTTGCCCGCCAATTCCGCGTACGACTCCGTCATCTCGGAGCAGAGCCTTGTTAATTCATTCGACAGCTCGCGGCGCGACGCGTTCAGCTTGCGGCAAAGTCCGCGCAAGCGGCGTTCACGCACCGAAGCCGATCCTCGGGCCGCGGCGGCCTTTTCAATCATCACTTCAAATTCGCTGAAGTCGCCCCGCTCATCCATCAGGTCGTCGCAGCGGAGTTCGAGCGCCCGGCGTGCGGCACGCACATCGGTCTTCTCGCAGAGCAGGACAACAGTCTCGATTGATCTTGCCGACGGGATCTGATCCGCGATCGACTCGGCCATCAGCAGGATCGTACCGATCCCGGCGCCGATCGCCTCCTCGACGCACGATGCGCTCGGAGCCGAGCGACACTCGTAACCCTGAGCACCGAGCGTCTTCACGATCGCTTCGCGTCGCGCTCGCACCGGATGCGCGACAAGCACGAGCGCGTCCCTGCGCGTCTTCGCGATTTCGGGGTTCTGGCATTCCTTCGCCGACTTTGATTTACGAGCCGCCATGTTCGGTGCATCCAGTTGCGGGTAGGTCCGCACATGGTTTTCGACGCACCGAAGGCCCGACTTTGGCCTCTTCAGGCCGCAGCATCAGACTTGGTCGATGTTTCTCGATCTGAGCGGTCCGAAACGACCGTTCCGCGTGCGGCGGATTCGAGAATTGACTCAAGTTCACGCGATGCTTCGACGATCGCGAGTGCCGCCGCCCGGTCCCTGGCGTCGTGCAGTCTCATCGCGAGCAGCTGAGTTTTCGAGGTCACGATCGACAGGCTCTGCTTTGCTCTCTTGCCCGCCTCTGCCAGCGTGCGCGCGTCCGCAGCATCCGAAGCGCTCGCCGGGGTCTCCGCGCCCGACTGCTGTCCGCGCGCCGCGAGCGTCAACTCCCGCACGCTCTTCATCAGGCCGCGGTTCTCTCGCGTCGTCTCCATGATCGATTCGATGGCGAGAGCGGACGGGCCGGCGTTCGACAGGCCAAGCGCCGTCAACCGGTCGCTCACCGCCCGGAGCAGCTTTTCGCCAAACTCGGCCATCTCAGGCGGACGAATGTTCGCCGCCGGCAATAGCACCGGAATTCGCGCGGGCGTTCCAAAGTCTCCGCTCCATCCCAGGCCCAGCGTCTGTACAAATGCGGCGCTGCCCGAGATCAGTCCCACCATCGCGCGGTTGTCTGACTCGGGCAAATCTTCGAACGGCGTCGCGTGGAGCAACATCACTTCACCCAGGACCGGCGGCAGATTCCAGTAGTCGGCAAGAGCCTTCCCGGCGCGGTGATAGTCCAGTCCGAGCACGCGGCGCTCGACCGCAGCGCTCGGCTCGCACTCGAGACGTGCCAGTTCAATCACGCGGCCGTACGCCTTGGGCAGCACGAAATCGAGCACCAGCTTCCCGATCGCGTGGAGTAATCCGGCGACGAACGCTTCCTCGGGCGCGATCCGCAGCGCCGCGCGGTTTGCACCGGCGAGCAATTCCGCCGTGCACGCAACGCAGACGCAGTATTTCCAGAATCCGGCTTTTTCGAAGCGCCGCCCACCGGACCCGCTCGTCGAATTCTCGCTCTCGGCTCCAAGCGCACTGAACGCGCTCGCCCCGAGCACCGCGCCGCGTACCGCCCCGATGCCGACCAGCACGACCGCACGCCGCACCGAAGTGATCTTCTCCGCAACGCCTTTATCTGCACGCCGGCACAGGCCCAGAATCCGGCCCGAGAGCACCGGATCGGTCTCGACTAGCCGCGCGATTTCCGCAAGGTCGACCGTCGCCTCATCCTGAAGCGCGAGCAATCTGCTCGCAACTGGTGCGAGCGGAGGTAGATTCTGCACCTGGCGCAGGATCATCCGCACCTGGTCGGATTCATGCTCGCCGGAAGTTTGTCCGCCGGATTCCTGCATATCACGCCGCCACACGAACGCTCCCGGAAGGCGCGTTCAACATGTCCTCGACTTTGCGAGTCAGGACCGAGGGTTCGAACGGCTTAAGCAGCATCGCGTCGATTCCCGCGGCCGACATGCCGCGGATTTCGTCCTCGCAGCCCGAGGCGGTCACTCCCAGAATGCGGCAGTTGCGCAGATCTTCGCGTGCCTTGAGACGTGCGCACACGACGCTCCCGCTCACGTCCGGCAGCATCAGATCAAGCACGATCGCGTCGGGGCGCAGGCTTTCAGTCAATAGTCCGGCGTCGTAACCGGTCTTCGCGGTGCGCACCTCGAAGCCGGCGCGGGTGAGCGCGTGTTCGGCCAGACGCAGGAACGAATCATCATCGTCAACGACCAGTACGCGCCGGCGATTCTCTGAATCGGCGGGTGCCGTCTCGAGCGCACCGGTCGGAATCCCGCTCGTGCGCATGAATCGAAGCAACTCTTCGCGCGGAATCCGGCGGAACTTGGAGCCCGGAACGCGGAAGCCCGTCAGGCGCCCGGCGTCAAAGCATCGGATGATCGTCTGTTGACTGACTTTGCAAATCGCCGCTGCCTCACCGGTCGTGAAGATGCGTTTGCCACCAACTCCACTTCCAACGTCTCCGCTTGTCTGCGCCTCGTGCAATTCTGCGGGATGATCGGATGAGTCCATGCGGCCTCCGGGGAAGAGAGGGGGTGGGTGGGGTTCGCGGCAGGGCTGTGCGTTCGCGGTCTTGGTAGCAACGTCCTGAAACCACGTCATCGGACCCGATGGGGCACCACTTCAGGCAATCTGTGCGAGTTGCGCCGGCAAAGGGGGTCGGTACCCTTCCCGTTCCCGAACTTAGCGCTTCTGGCGCGCTTTCCAGAGCGTCACTGCTTCAGGCTCTCTCGCATAGAGCGGCTTGAGCGATCCCGGGTCCCCGATCGGCATCGCGCAGCCGAGCTCAAGGCAGGCGGCCGGATCAAACGTCGGGTCTATCAATTGAATACCCGATTTCGAAGCAGCTTCGGCGATCACTGCGGGCAAGAACTTGTCGGCAACCATGAATTCGACATCGAGTGCGGCAATATCTGCCGCCCGAACCAGCCGCCCGGGGTGAACGTGGCCCGCGCGCCGCCAGCCGGGTTCAAAGATCGTCGCGAAGGCGCTGTCCGCTTTGCTCGCGAGCATGACCGCGAAACGGCCCGAGCATTCGACTTTGCTTGCCGCAACGAGTGCGCTCGGAACCGCGCTGCACGAAGCGCCGGTCGCGAAGGCGATCACATTTCCCGCTGTCACCGCCACTCGCAGCGCCGTGAAACCGCCGGGTCCGACCGAAACGGCGACAAGCCCGATCTGCTTCGCACCGATCCCCGTTCGCTTGGACACTCGATCGATCGCGGCCATCAGATCGTCTTCGCGCCCGGTGCCGCGCTTCAGGCTCTCAGTCAGAATCTCGCCCGCGACTACCCACTTCCCGGCGTCGTGGGAAACCTCTGCCAGGGCAACACCCGGCCCGCCAAGCGCACCCTCGCCGGCCGAACTCGGATTGCTCGATTCGATCGCCAGGCCGAAGACTTTGTCGCTCCCGCTTCGCACGAACAAGCCTAGTTGTCCATTCGATCCTCCACAGGCCCGCTCCCAAACCGGCTACGCTCTGCCGACCGTTCACCACTTCAAGTCCCGGGAGCGTCGCATGCGCCTCGTTTTGACCGCCCTGACACTCGCAGTTTCCTCTGCAACGGCAATCTGCCTCGCCGAACCGCCCAAGGAAGAACTCTCGAGCACTCCCGCGCCCGAACCCAAACCCGAAGACCAATCACAGCCGCTTGGGACTTCCAAGCCCGAATGGCACTTTCAATTCGAGCCTTCCGCGTGGTACGCCGGTGCGAGCGGCAAAGTGCGCATCGCGGGCGCGCCCGCTTCGAGCGGCACGGTCCAGATCAATGACCTGAATCTCGACAATCCGCGCCTCACCCCCGCGGGCGAACTGCACGTCCGCACCGGCAACTGGCGCTTCAGCTTCGGCACGTTCTTTTTCTCGCAGGATCGCCTCCAGACGATGGCCGTCGGTGGCCAGCTCGGCACGGTCGCGTTTGCTCCCGGAAACCAGGTCTACTCCAAAATCCAGCAGGATGAGTACGCGCCCGTCGTCGGTTATGAATTCTGGCGACGCGATCCGGAGGCGACCGACGCCGTGAAATTTCTCGGCCGGCTCGAAGTCTTCGGCGGAGCCCGCCTCGACGATCTGAAATTCAGTTTCGCGCAGGGCGCGGCATCCGCTGACCAGAGCGAGTTTTTCGGTCAGGCGATTCTGGGTATCAAGGGCTCGATGGACATCGCCGAGCAGTTCTCCATCGATCTCGAAACCAGCGCCGGAGGCTGGCCCGGCGGCAACAGCAGCTACGCCTGGAGCTGGGACATCACCGTCGGTTTCATGTGGCGCCCGATCCCCAACGTCGGCGTACAGATCGGTTATCGAAACCTCGTGAACGAGTTCCGCACCGGGAGCGACGCGCAGCGTTTCTATTACAACGGCGGTCTCGCAGGTCTGTTCTTCGGCGCCGCAGTCCGTTTCTGATCAAACAACGGCCACCAGTCAAGCCCGAACCGCCGAATTCCACATTTCTGTGGAATCGCAAAAACATGGATAACTTGAGCGCTCCGAGTTCCATTCTGCCTTGACGCCGCTCACGCCATCGCGGATACTGTGCATAGGAATCCTCATGTCTGAAGCTTGCCTACATTCAGCTTGCGGTATTTCCGGGGGAAAGGGCTTGCGGATCTTGCGAGATATGCGGGTCATGGGGTTGCGGGGGTTTTCTTTACATTCGGATTTGATCGTCCTTTGACCGGGCCGGTTCTCCGCCCGCGCCGCGCGACCAACCACGCGCCGGCTCGGGGAAAACTTCGTTTCAGTGGTTGGACGTGGAACGGTGGCGCGGCAACGATGCTTCGCAAGTCAGACGCTCGAGAGCTTTCGCGGGAACACAGGGCCATGCGAACGATCACAAAAACGATCACCAAAAAGAATCTGATCGATCACATCTCCACTCGGGCGAAGATCAAGCGCCCGCTTGTGAAATCTGTTGTGCAGGAATTCCTTGATCAGGTCATCACCGAACTCCAGCGCGGCAACCGCCTTGAGTTTCGCGACTTCGGCGTCTTCGAGGTGAAGCAGCGCGCTGCTCGCTCGGCGCAGAACCCCAAGACGCTCGAGCGCGTCGAGGTGCCTGCGAAGAAGACCGTGAAGTTTAAGATCGGGCGCCTTATGCGCGAGAGTCTCGAAGAGCATCCGAGTCGCGCAAAGACCGCTGTCGCCGCAGCTTCCGCTCCGCCTTCCGGCACGGTCGTCGTCCCGAAGCCGCGTTTCAGCGGCACCAAGATCGAGGCGTAACCGCCCCGCACAATTCGGGTTGCAATGGACCTCAAGGCACGCCAAGCGTGCCATTTCTTTGCGCTTACTTCGGTGCGGGAACGGGGACCGCGGGAGCCTTCGGAGGCAGCGGCACTCCGTTCTCTGGCGGAGGAAGGGCCGCGGGGCCGATCGCGGGCGGCGTTCCTTCGACGTGGGGCGGAATGACCATCTCGTCGAGGCGTGCACTCAATCGCTTCGCATCGAACTGCGAAATTGCGAAGAGCCATCCCGACGTGCGCTTGTTGATCTCGGCAGCCTCTTTCGCGACGTCGACTTTCTTCTCGGCGCCGGACTTCTCGGCATCTGCTTTCGAATCGGTCGCGGGCGGAACCGGAGAGGCCGCTGCTTCGGCGCTGACCTGCGCCCACCACTTGTTGTCGCGGAATCCGGTCTTCACCGTGACGACCAATCCGTCAAATGTTTCGAACTGAGTCACAGTTGGATGTGCCGCGTTCGGCCCGGTCGCGGCCGGATCAGGATTCCCGATCACACCTCCCCCACCACCGGGGTCCTTCATCACATCGTCCATTCCGAGAAACGCAATCGTCTGCACGGGTTGATCGACCGCCTCGGTTGGTTTCATCTCGACGCCTTCGGGCATTCCCGCGGCATCAAACGCCTGCGCATCCTTGTTCTTCCGCGTGATCGCTAGATCCGCTTCCGGATGAGCACCCGGCGACGACGGCCCGGTTCCAACTGCGCGACGAACGGTCGCACTCTTGACTCGCTCGCGCGGAATGCCCACGACTTTCTTGTCGACCCAGTTCATCGGCTCGGCATCGACGAAGATCGTGCCGCGCGTCAGCCAGGACTGGGTTGAGCCGGTGCGACGCACGAATTGACCGCTTTCCATGGGCCGATCGAGCGTGGCGTTGCCGATATCCGCGGCGTTCCCGATGATCAATGAGCCGATGGTCTTTCCCGCGCCGTCTTTCAATTCGACGAGCGCGCCGGGCGCGGCGTCCTTCTTTGCGGCTTCGCTGGCGTCCTTCGCGAGAACCACGACGTTCTGGACGCCGAGCTTCGGATAGAACTCGGCGCTCGAAGTCTTCGGCTCGGCAAGTTCCAGGTTGCTCAACTGAATCAACGTGGCGCGAATTCGCTCGAGATCGGCGGGGAAGCCTTCCTTGGCGCCGACGGTCCATGTTGCGTTTGTGCCAGTACCGGTCCGGGTGAGCGTGACGCTGCCCGAGTTCTTCAGAATCACGAGCGATGCGATGTCGTTGATGTTCTCTTTCAGACCGGGGAGCGCCGGACCCGGAGGAGGAAGTTCGGTTCCGCCTCGCCGGCCTTGGACCGCGAAGAAGGCGCCGCCGGCAATCAGCGCTGTTGCGATCGCGAGATTTCGAAGTTTCATTCCGCTCATGCTTCTCGCCTCTTACGCGCCGGTCCGTGCCGATCGCCGCCCGAGCGCACGCAGCCCGGCCCAAAGCAGCGCGATCAGCATCACTACGACCGGCACCAAGCCGATATTGATCAGTTTGACCCGCGCCCCGAGTTTCTCGACATCCTGGGTGAGATCAAACTGCACCTTGCGCAGCTGCTTGCGGGTTTCGAGCCGCTCGGCACGGAGCGTTTCGAGTTCCGTTTGCTGTTCGGGCGTCAGGACAATCACGCCCTGCTCAGACTGATCCGGGCGGGTTTGTTCGATCGCCATGATCCGCTGCTGCGCCGCCTCAGCCTTCTTCTTGAGTTGTTCTTCTTCGGTCCGCAGGCGCTGCTCCGCGCCGCGCCGAATCTCTTCCACTCGCGTGAACGGACGCGTGTATTCGCCTCGCCCGCGAACGCCCTGCAGATCTCCACTTCCGACGAACGAGTCGATCGCCGCCGTGAGAAAGTTGACGTTGTCCGCAACCTTCATCGCGCCGAGCGCCGTCTGCTGCATCCACATCCGATCGGAAAGCACATCGACGTCCGCAACGATGACAACACCCGCCGTCCTGGTCGAAGCCTTCACGGCAACGCCCGCCGGCTCTGTGGGGCCCGACTTTGCCGCGTCCGCTGCCGCGGCACCCGGATCGCCACCGGGGAACGCGGTTGTGAGATTTCCCGAAAGCCGCGCCGCGAGCGTGAGTTTCTTTCCGCTCGCCTTGAAGTCGGCCAGCACGCTGTTTGGATCGGTCAGCGTCAGCATCGCGGACGATTGCAGCAGCATCGAATTGTCCGTGGTCTCGACGATCGGTGTCAGCTCTCCGCCTTTATTCGCAGGATCTGTCGGCGGTTTGGCGCTGAGCGCCCCCGCCATCGCGAAGTTCACGCTGGTCAATTTGCCGGTGATCGGGTCGGATTTGCTCAACCCGCGCTGATCGACGGTGATGTACGGCGGGAAAAGGATCTGCTGTTGGCGCGCGCCCTGGCCGGCGATCAGTCGCGTGCCAAGCGTCGCATCCGCCGTGACGAGTTTCGGATCAAAGCCCACTCCCCAGGCCGCGAACAGGCCTTCGAGATTCGACGAAAGATCAATGCCGCCGGGCTGCGTGCGATTCTGTGCCGCGGCTTCGTCCGCCATGCAGAGCGGATCAACGTAGATGATCGCCTTGCCACCCTTGAGTACGTACTGATCAATCGCGTACTGCGCACGAACGTTGAAGTTCTTGGGGTGTACGACCAGCAGCACGGTCGTTTCGGCCGGAATCACCAGGTTGTCGGCTTGCAGCATCTTCACGTCGTACAGCTGCTTGAGTTCCTGCACAAATGCCCAGCCCGGCTTGCGCATCGGCTGCTGCGTTCGCGGGTCCATCGCGAACCCGCCCGCGAGATCAAGACTGCTCACGATCGAAACAACCGGCTTCTTCGCCATTGAGAGCGCCTGCACCAGTCGTGCGACGTCGTATTCGAGGAATCGTTCGTTCGAGACGTCGAACAGCGGAATCACTTCGCGCCCGCCGACGGTGTTCGTCCCGACCAGCCCGAGGTAGATCGATTCGCCCGTCGGGGAGGGAATACCCGTCAGGCCGGCTTGTGCGGCGCGATCTTCTTCCTCGCTAAAGGATTCCGGGTCGACCGTCCGCACGACGATTTTGCCGCCAGAAGCCCGCGCAAACTCCTCAAGCATCTCGCCGATGCGTCCCGCGATTCCTTCGATTTGCGGCCGCCCTTGGGCCGCTTTTGCCGAGTAGTAAAACGTCAACGTGATCGGTTCCGCCGGGCTCTTGGCAAGGTTCTTCGAGCCTTCGGTCAGAGTGAAGAGATGGCCATCGGTGAGGTCCAGCCGCACCGCCCGCAACGCCGCACCTGCCAGCACATTGATCGCAACCAGCAGAACAGCCAGCAGCACCAGCGACAGAATTCCGGCCACTCTTGCATTCATAGTGCGCATCTCACGTTGCAGTCACGACATCCGACATTCCGCTCCCTACTCCGCCTTCTTCATATTCACCACCACGCCCGTCGCCGCGACGAACACGGTGATGATCGACCCGAAGAAGATCATGTCCCGCAAATCGAGCACGCCCTTCGAGATCGCCTCGAACCGCGACAAGAAGCTGAAACTCCCGATCACCTTCACCGCCTCGAGTGGCAGCCACCCGCTGACAAAGCCCTGCACTTCTTTCAGCCCAGCCAGCATGAACAGCAGGCAGATCACCACCGAAACGATGAACGCGATCACCTGGCTCTTGGTCATCGCGCTGATGCACGAGCCGATCGCCAGGAACGCGCCCGCCATCAAGAGGCTGCCCAGGTACCCAGCGAGAATCACGCCGTTGTCCGGATTGCCAAGATAGTTCGTCGTGATCCAAAGGGGGAACGTCAGCGCGAGCGCGATCGCCGTAAACGCCCATGCTGCAAGAAACTTCCCCACCACCGCCGCCGAAAGCGAGATCGGCAGCGTCAACAGCAATTCAATTGTTCCTGACTTTCTCTCTTCTGCCCACAGCCTCATCGAGACCGCAGGAATAAGGAACAAATACAACCACGGATGGAAGTTGAAGAACACGACCAGGTCTGCCTGTCCGCGTTCGAAGAACCCGCCGAGTTGGAACGTGAACACCCCCGCCAGAAACAAAAAGATCACGATGAAGACGAGCGCGACCGGCGTCGTGAAATAGCCCGACAACTCGCGCCGGAAGACCGGAAGCAGCCCCTTCATGCCGCACCTCCGGCCTTCGCCGATTCGCGTGCCCCGTCGCGCGCCTGATCGCGGACCTGATCACGTGTCGTCAACTCTCTGAACACGTCGTCCAGCCTCCCGCCTTCGACCGCGATCGTCTCGATCGTCCAGCCCTTGCTCTTGGCCAAACTCGTCACATCCGCGAGCAGAGGCCTTCCGCCCTTGGGCACCAGCGTGCACGTCTGCCGCGGCCCGCCCGGACCTGCTGCCGATACCGGCACGTGGCGCACTCCCTGATCTTCAATATCCGCGATCCACTTGATTGCTGCCAACTCAGTCACCACGTTGATCGGTTCGCCCGCGGAAGTCAGGGGCGGAACCACCGTCAATGTCACGGCGTTGTGGTACTTGCTCATCGATCGCAGCTGCGCCGGCGTCCCATCCACCAGCACTTTGCCCCGCGCAATGATCACCGCACGCGTACACACCGCTTCGACTTCTTCCAAAATGTGCGTGCTCAACACCACCGCGCGCCCGGAGCTCACATCGCCCCGACTCGCGAGTTCGCGAATCACATTCCGCACTTCGTGCTTCTGGTTCGGATCGAGGCCGTCCGTCGGCTCGTCGAGGATCAGCACCGGCGGCTCATGCAGCATCGCCTGCGCCAAACCCACGCGCCGCTTGAATCCCTTCGACAGCGTTTCGATCGGCTGCCGCATCACTCCGCCGATGTGCACGCGCTCGACCACTGCGTCGATTCTGCGCCTCTTCTCCGCGCCGGAGAACCCGCGAATCTGCCCGATGAAATCAAGAAACGCCGCGGGCGTCATGTCCGGGTAGTTCGGCGCACCTTCGGGCAAGTACCCAATCACGCTCTTCACGCCGACCGGGTCATCCACGACATCGAGCCCGCACACAACGGCTGAGCCGCTCGTCGGGGTCAAAAACCCCGTGACCATTTTCATCGTCGTGGATTTACCCGCGCCGTTGGGCCCAAGAAAGCCGAGCACTTCACCAGCGCCCACTTCCAGACTCACCCCGTCCACTGCGAGAATCGATCTCGATCCCGTTCCGTACCGCTTGCTGATGTTGCGGATGCTGATCATGCAGCGAGCATCTCCTTCTTCATTCCGTTCCATCTGGCGCGAAAATCGCCGGTGCACCTTCCCAACAAACCTGCGCGGGTCCATCCAGAGTAGGAAAGGCGTTTTCCCTCCCCATTTTTCTCTTCCCGATTGGCTCAAGGGGCCGACGGTTCCACCGATCGTGGGTATCTAGTCGTTTCGGCGGCCCCAAGGTTCGCCAAACAGACACGACCGAAAACACCGGCGGGCCCGTCTTCCTCCCCCTTACGGCCCGCACAGTTGGAGCAGACGCGCATGTCTCGCCGCCGCGCCCCGTTCCGGGGCTTGCAATACGCCTCCTTCATTGACTTCCTTGAAGCAGGTCGGCGGCACGCGCCGCGATTCCCCGCCCGGGCGCAATGGTTGCCCGATTTCGGGGCATCGCGCACGCCGCCAGGTTTTTCGCCTCGCGGCGGGGGAGTGGTTTCGATGGATATTTTTTCGGATTCGGATGCTTTGTTGGACGGCGCAAACGGCACGGGTCACCGGTCATCGGCCCCGGGTCAGGCGACGCCCGGCGAAGAGCGGCCTCTCCGCGCTGGTGCGTCGTCGCCGGGGCCGTCTTCTCAAACTCAGGCGCGGCCATTTCCGCGCGACAAATTCATGGCGATCGATCGACTTCCGTACGCGACCGTCGTCACCTTCATCACGCCTCACCTCCGCGAAGCACACGCCGCGCAGCTCGGCCCGGAACTGATCGCGCTCGCCCGCCTCACCGGCGGCCGCCTCGCGCTCGACATGACCCAGGTCACCGATTTTTCCTGCGCCTGGATCAACGCCATGATCGCCGCCTCGCAGCAGTGCGAGCAGTTTGGTGGCAAGCTCGCGATCATGTCGCTTTCGCCCCGCCTCGAGGCGCTCCTTCGCGAGACCGGACTCCACCGCCAGCTCTATCTGGCGGGATCGGTCAAGGAAGCTCTGCAGCGCTTCGCCAATGCTGCCAGCCGCTCTTCGGTCAGCAACGTCGGCCGGTGGCTGGGCCTCAAGCGAGGCGACGCGGCGTAAGGCGCGGTTTGACACCAGGGATCGCGAGGAGCGTTCGGCGCCTTCGGCGAGATCGCACGCGGTTGCCTCTTCACTTCGTTCGGGCTCGTACGGCCAGTCGCGGGTGGCTCGGTTGACCGATTTGTGATCGTTCGTTCTTGCCTGAGGGAATGCGCTCGGCGAGAAGCCCGAATTCTCGGACCTTGGGACCGATAGGCCAGATCGCGGGAAACTCAGCACCGTCGCCCTCCGTACCTGCGTACGGAGGGTTTTTCTTGCGCTTCAATATCCGACGCAAGACCGCCGATTTCGCATTGGTCAGACGCTCGTTTCTAGACGGTCGTGAGAGGGGTCACTTCTTGACAGTTCTGCACGCAACAACATCCGGTGTCCTTCTCTGCGCAGGGCTTGCGATCTCTGCGACGCCGGCACTAGCGCAGCAGGATTCTCTGAACCTGCGCTCGCAGCGCGTGCGCCTTCGCGACACGCCCGATCTTCTCAAAGAACGGGCGATCGGCGCTGCAAATACGCCTCGCGTCATCACACTAGACGGACCAATGTCGCCCGAACGCCGCGCCGCGCTCGCGAAGGCCGGCGTGCAGATAAAAGGCTTCCTCGAAGGCGATTCGTTCATCGCCGACATCGCGCCCGGCTCGCCCGATGCGCTCAACCGCCTCGGCTTCGTGCGCGCTGCCTCGGACTTCAAGCCCGAGTGGAAGATCTCGCCCGATCTTCTCGCCAAAGCGCCCGCCCCCCAACCGCGCAATTTCAAAGACGCCGTCCGCCATCGCCTGCAATCCAAAGGCAAACTGGCGCTGATCGTCTCGCTCACACCCGGCGCAGATCAGGTGCTCGCGCGAACACAACTCGCATCACTTCCGGGCGCCGAACTCATCCGCCTCGACAACGCGGGCGGCGATCTGCTCGCCGTGCTCGCGCTGCCCCCGGATCAACTTCGCGCACTGAGCCGCCTCTCAACTGTCTTCTTCATCGAAGAAGCGCCGGAGTTTGAAGACCGCAACGCGACGGCGCGCTGGATCGTCCAGACCAACATCACCAACTCGACGCCGTTCTACTCGGCTTCTCTGACCGGCACGGGTCAGATCATCGGAATCGTCGAGTCTTCGACCAAGCTCGACCTCGCGCACTGCTCATTCTTTGATCCGGCCGTCGCAACCCCGGGCCCCACGCATCGCAAACTCGTCTATTTCAACTCGCCCCGCAATGTCGGCCTCCACGCCACGCATGTTTCCTGCACCGCGGCAGGCGACGCCGGCGACGACGGCTACTCCCGCGGAATTGCCTACGGAGCCCGCATCTCGTTCGTCGGCGGCCTCGCGCTCGATCAAACAGTCATCTACAACCTCTTCCTCGACAACTACAACCACGGCGCGTTCGTCCACAACAACAGCTGGGGCAACGGTGCCACCAACGCATACGACGTCACCTGCCGCGCAATTGACAACTTCTCGTGGACCAACAGCAACTGCCTGCTAATGTTCGCGACTTCTGAGGGCGGCCCTCTCACAAACCCGGAAAATTCAAAGAACTGCCTCGCCGTCGTCGCCTGCGGCAATGTCGGGAACACCGAAACCGTGATCTTCGGCGGCACCGGCCCCACCACTGACGGCCGACGCAAACCCGAAATCGCCGCGCCCGGCTCGCTCACTTCTGCCGTAAACGGCACAGTCTGCAGCACAGGAGGTCAGGCCGGCACTTCCATGGCCACGCCTGTCATCACCGGCATGGCCGCGATCATCCGCCAGTATTTCACCGGCGGCTTCTATCCGTCCGGCGCCGCGAATGCGCCCGATGCGTTCACGCCTTCAGGCCCGCTCATCAAGTCGATGCTGCTCAATAGCGCCGTGCGAATGACCTCGCAGGCCAATTATCCAAACGATTCCGCAGGCTGGGGCCGCCTGCTCGCCGATCGCTCGGTCTACTTGCCCGGCGATACCCGCAAATTGCTCGTGCGCGATCAGCTGAACAACGCGCCGGGCGCGCTCATCACCGGTCAAACCAAGTACATCCGCTTTGTCGTCAAGCCCGGCAGCGAAGACCTTCGCGCCACGATGTCGTTCCACGATGCGCCTGGCAACGTCGCTTCGATCGCGCCCGTCGTCAACAACCTCGATCTCACGCTCATCGCGCCCGGGCGGATCGATTACCTCGGCAACATTTTCTCGAACGGCTGGTCCACCACCGGCGGCAGCGCTGATCCGCTCAACAACGTCGAAATGGGCCTTTTCCAGGCCCCGACTCCCGGAGTCTGGTTCGCCAAGATCGATGCGACCGCCGTCAACGTTGGCACACAGGGATATGGACTGGTGCTAACAGGAAATGTTGCCGAATCAACCTGCGTCTGCGATCTCAATGTCGACGGACTCGTTGACGATGCCGACTTCACAATGTTCGTGACGTCGTACAACTTACTCGTCGATCCGCTCGGCGACTTCAACGGCGATGGAGTGACCGACGACGCCGACTTCGTCATCTTCCTCAGCGCGTATGACGAATTACTCTGCCCCTGATAGCGAGCCGGCGTTGACTTCTCTGATTTCTGGCTGAGAGCTGAAAGCTAGTCGCTGTCAGCTGACCCGCTACTCCTCATCGAAGTAGTCTTCCGCCGTCTTTTCGTCGTCTTCAAATTCGACCGGCGCCGACTGAGCGTCGCTCAGAATTGCCTCGTCAAACTCGCCCTCTTCCGCGACCCAGGCGCCTTCCTGCTTCGTGATCTTGGAGCGATGGCCGCCCCGCCCGAGCTTGAGCTTCTCCGAGAACTTCTCCGTCGCGATCAGCTTCGAGTCGTCCTCGCGCTGGCGCCGCGCCCGGATCACAATGCGCAGCGGCACCTCGACAAACGGCGTTTCTTCTCGCAAACGGTTCATCAGGAAGCGCTGGTAGTTCGGCCGGAAGAGTTCCGGATGATTCACCACAATCGTGACCGTCGGCGGATTGGTGTGCGTCTGCGCGACAAAGAAGACCTTTGCCTGCGTGCCCGCGGTATCGGTCGGGCCCTGCCGCGTCACGATCTCGCGGATGAGCCGGTTCAACTTGCCCGTCGTCACACGCTGCCGAGCCTGCTCCTGCAGCTCGAACGCCAGCTCGATCGTCTCGCGAACGTTGGAATTGTCCTTACCACTGACAAAGGCAATGGGCGCGAACGCCAGCCCTTTCAGCTCTTTCCGCAGGTAATCCTCGTACTTTTCCGGCGTCACAGGCTTGTCGTCGCGCCCGATCTGGCCCTCGGCCAAATCCCACTTGTTCACGACGATGATCGTCGGCTTCCAGCTCTTCTGCGCGATCGCCGCAAGCTGCTCATCGACCTGGCTGATCTTCTCCGTCGCGTCAATGAGCAGCAGAATTACATCCGCGCGTTCGATCGCCCGCACGGCGCGATCCATCGCCCAGTGCTCGATCATGTTCTGGAAGCTCTTCTTGCGGCGAACGCCCGCCGTATCGATCGCGATCAGCGTCTTGCCGTCGAAATCAAACCGCACGTCGATCGCATCGCGCGTGGTTCCCGCGATTTCGCTGACAATGACCCGGGGCTCGCCCGCCAGCGTGTTGACAAGCGTGCTCTTGCCCGCGTTCCGCTTGCCGACGATCGCCATCATCAGGTCCGCGCGCGCCTGAGGCCGCTTGGAATCATCATTCTCGGGCATCAACGCATACAGCGTCTCGAGAAACTCGCGCCGCATGTAGTTGTTCATCGAGCTGACCATCAGCGGATCGCCGAAGCCCAGCGCCGAAAGCTCGTGCGCGTGCGCCTCCCACTTTGGTCCATCCACCTTCGTCGCCACGATTCGAATCGGGGGCCGCTTCGGCTTCTTCGCCTCGATGCCTTGATGCCCGGATGCCTCGGTGCCTTCTTCCTTCTTCGAATCTTTCTTCTTCCCCTTCCCCCGCTTCCCCTCTGTTCCCGCCTGCCCGAGCTTTCCCTCACGCAGCAATTTGGCAATCTGCAGATCGTGCGGCGTGATCCCCGCCTGCGCATCAACCGCAAACAGAATCAGGTCGGCACCCTCCACGGCCGCCGCGATCTGCGTCTCGATATCGCGTGTGAGCGTCGCAAGATCCGACCCGATTTCGTCGTACCGCTCGCCCTCGGCTGCGTACACACCGAAGCCGCCGGTGTCCATGAACTCGACAACCTTGCGGGGGCTGTTCACACCGTTGGGGCCTTCCAGATCGACGATGGCCGCGACCCGGTCGCGCGTCACCCCCGGCGTCGGATCCACAATGGAAACCTTCGACCTGGCGATCAGATTCATAAGAGAGGACTTGCCCGCATTGGGCCGTCCGACGATGGCGATACGTGGAATGGGCACGCAGCATCGTAGGGAAACGCTTCAGGGCCTCGGCGGCCTCTTTCGTCGAGTCGCCAGCAGCAAAATCGGCACTCCTGCCGCCATTCCCGTCCCCTTCGGCGCATCCTTGATCGGCCTGAACCGCTCACCCGTCCGCTGTTCTCGCAGGTACTTCGCCATCTCCACGCGCTGCTCCCACGTCAGCACGCTGAACATGTCCGACAGCAGCTTCAATCCGTCGCGTCCCTTGGGCTGGTAGTTCGTGTTCGTCGCGTACTCCTGGATCAGCGTGCGCAATTTTCCTTCCTGATCCGTCGTCAGATCAAGCCGGCGCGAGATCGCTTCGAAACGTGACCGAGCTTGCTCGAGTGTCGCGTCGGTCGGCCGCCGAATGTCCGCGATCCGCTTCTCGCGTTCAAAATCCGCAAGCAGCTCGTCGCGCCCTTTCATGCTCCCCCGCGACTTGAACGCGATCCACGCGTCGCGATATTCCTCGACCAGCCTCCGATATTCCGCGCGTACTCGCTCGGGCAGCGCATGCTCCACAACCTCCTCCGGCGTTTGCTTGCCCGCCCAGATCGGACGGTTTTTCGCGTAGCGATCGAGCACACTATCAATCTTCGCGTCGTCCCCACTCGCGATCGCGCCGTGCAGTTCAAGCACGAGCGGAATCCGCCTCAGCCCGCCCGACATCACATCCGCGAGCCGCAGCCGAATGTACCGATCGATCGGCTCGCGCTCCTCCGCGTTCAATCCAAGCAAATCGACCGCGGCAAACTCTTCTCGATCCTCGAGCGCCAGCAAGCGTCCATCGGCGCCATTGTGAACGAGTGTCGGCCGCGATTGCTGCTGCCTGACCGTCGGCCCCGCGAGCAAGGCTCCGGTGTCCGGATCCGCTGGGCGACCAGCCGTTACGGGGTCGCCGCCCGCAGTCACCATCAGCGCCATCAGAAGCACAAGCATCACAACCTCCACGAGTCCCTTTCGGAATTCCGGAGGCTCAACGCCGCACCCGCCACCTCATTTCCCCAACCATGACCCTCACTAGCCCCCACCAGCCCCCCGGACGGCCCGCACCTTCAAAACCGCTGCTACTTCGACCCCGTTCCCACGCCCACCGGCGTCTTGACCGCAAACAGATCCAGCGGCGGCATTCCCGCCACCCGCCTTTCATGTTCCAGCAACCAACGCTTGCGCCACACGTCTCCCCCGTAACCCCCGATGCCGCCATCCGCGTTTATCACGCGATGGCAGGGCACAACGATCGCAATTGGATTTGCGCCGTTTGCCGCACCGACCGCTCGGAAGCCGTTTGCGTTTCCCACGCGCTTCGCGAGTTCGGCGTACGAAATCGTCTCTGCGAATGGAATGCGTCGCAGTTCTTCCCACACGCGCTTCTGGAATTCCGTTCCATCAAATTCCAGCGGCACACCAAATTCGCGCCGGCGTCCCTGGAAATAGTCGTGCAGTTCATGCTCGATCTGTTCGAGCAGCGCGCTCTTCACGATCGGCAACGCAGCATCATCCACGTTGGAGAAGTGAAGCCCGCACACAGAATTTGAATTTGCTTGCAGCCGCAAATCACCAAGCGGTGACTTCACGATTCGCGCCGAGCTTGTAAGCCCCGCAGCCACGTCCCCATCATACCACGTTCTGCGCTGCACGCCAGTCCGCCCCGGCATCCGCGGCAAACCCGTTTGGGGAACCTCGCGCGCGCCCGATTGCAGCAATGCTCTTTTTCGCAATTTTTGAAACACGCTGGACTTTTCAGCCGAAACATGGTGTACTAGCACACTAGGACACTGCCCCGAAACAGAAATGCCCCTTCCCACCGATTCCAACCTCCCCGTCTTCCAGCAGGTCGCCGACCTCATCCGTCACGGCATCGCGGGTGGGGTGTATGCCCCTGGGGACGCGATCCCGTCCGTCCGCGCTCAATCCCTCAAGCTCAAGGTCAATCCCAACACCATTCAGCGCGCGTACGAAGAACTGGAGCGCGAAGGCATCATCGAATCCCGCCGCGGCATCGGCATGTTCGTTGCCGCTGCCGGCGAAGCGCCCGCCCGCGCCAGCGCAACCGAATCCATCCGCGATGCTTTTGAGCAAGGCGTCCGAATCTCCATTGCCGCGGGTCTCTCCCGTGCCGCGACTGATGCCACCTATACGCGCGCCTGGCAATCGCAGCGATCCGGAGCCAAGCCATGACTCAAACAACGAGCCCCGCCGACTTCGCAATCAGGACCGACCTCCTCACCAGGCGATTCGGCAAACGCGTCGCCGTGGACGGCGTCAATCTCGCCGTTCCTCGCGGCGCGATCTACGGCTTCATCGGTCTCAACGGTGCCGGCAAGAGCACCACGATCAGAATGCTCCTCGGCCTCCTCGCCCCCTCATCGGGAACAGCGCATCTCAACGGTGTCAACATCGCGTTTGAACCGGTCCGCGCCAAATCCCGCATCGGTTACGTCCCCGATCGCCCCACCGCGTACCCGTGGATGCGCGTGCAGGAAGTAATCCAATTCTGCGAAGGTGTGCTCCCCGACTGGAGCCCCACCCTCGCGGCATCGCTCCTCAAGAAATATCGCATTGACCCGCGTGCCAAAGTCAGCAAACTCTCAAAAGGCACCGGCGCGAAGCTGTCTCTCCTCATCGCACTCGCGCACGATCCGCAGATTCTCATCCTCGACGAGCCGACCGATGGCCTCGATCCGATCGCCCGCGATGAATTCTTCGAAGAAGTCCTCCGCGCCTCGCTCGATTCTCCCCGCACCGTCCTGATTTCCAGCCATTCGCTCCAAGACATCCAGCGCGCTACGGATCATCTTGGATTCCTGCACGAAGGCCGCCTCATCTATCAGGGCCGCACCGACGAGCTCCTCGGAACGACCAAACGCGTGCGTCTGCTTCCCGATTCGCCCATCGAAGATGCTGCGATTCGCCGTCTCTCTCCGGATGTCTCGCACATCGCCCGCGAAGGCCGCGCCGTCACCATCACGCTCCGCAACTTTTCAGCGGCCGCGGCAGAATCCTTGCGCGCCGCGGCACATAGCCCGAATCTCGACATCGCCGATCTCTCGCTCGACGACGCGTTCAAAGACATCGTGAAGGGAATGGAGGCAACATGTTCCTGACGCTGCTCCGAAAAGACTGGCGCCTCGCCAAGCCGGCGTTCCTCCTCATGTCCGTGCTCTTTTTCGTCCCCGCGACGGTCGGCGTTTCTGTCACGGCTTATTCGCGCATCTTCGAGGACAAAGGTTCGCTACTGCAGTACTCGCTCAGCGACCATGCCGATCTCATGGCCCTCTTTGTCGGCGGAAGTTGGCTTTGCATATTTGCCGCGCCAGCCGTCGCCGCCTGTCAGTTTGCCCGCGAACGGCGTGAACGAACCTCCGAGTTCCTCGGCGCTCTTCCAATCGCGCGTGCTCAAGTCATCCGATGTAAGGCGATCGCAACCGCCTGCCTGCTCGCACTCCCGTTGCTTCTCGGCCTGCTTGCGAGTCTCTCCGGATTTGCATCGGCTGTGAATCGTTCCGATGATTTGACACGCACGCTCTTTACATTCGGCCTGTTTGCTGCCGCGTTTCTAGGTGTCTGCGGCCTCGCGTGGCTCTTTTCCTGCATCCTCTCCAGTGAGGTCCTTGCAACGACTGCGGCCCTCCTCGTTTCAGCGACGCTTGCCTTCAAGATCTATCTCCTCTTTCAGATCATCCCATCTCTGAAAGGCATGAGCCTACCTCGTCAGGAGGTCGCGATCAGTTGGACCATCACCGTCCTCTTCACTTCCTTCGCCGTCGTCGGCTTTGCGGCCGGCACAATCATCGCAAGCTTTCGCCGCACGCTCTGAAGCGTTTCTCCGCGCGAACAATCCCGCGTGCCGCCTTCTCCACTTCCCCGCTTCCCCCTCATCGCCGGCCCCACCGCCGGCGGCAAGTCCGCGCTCGCACTCGAACTCGCACACTCCCTCGGCAACGCCGAGATCGTCACCGCCGACGCCTATCAGATCTACAAAGGCATGGACATCGGCACCGCCAAGCCCTCGATCGCCGAGCGCCAGGGAATTCCGCACCATCTGATCGACATCCGTGACCCGCGCGATCCCGAGCCCTTCACCGTCCACGACTGGCTCCAAGCCGCCGAAGCCGCAATCGCCGATATCCAATCCCGCGGCAAGACCCCCATCGTCGTCGGCGGCACGCACCTCTACATCCAGAACTTCCTCAGCGGCATGTTCCAGGGCCCCGGCGCCGACGCAGCACTTCGTGAGCAAATGCGCGCCAAAGGTCTTCCAACTCTCCGCGAAGAACTCGAAAAAGTCGATCCCGCCGCCGCACAGCGCATCCACGCCAACGACGAACGTCGCACCATCCGCGCCCTCGAAATCTTCCACCTCACCGGCAAACCCATCAGCGAACACCAGCAGCAATGGGGCAACACATCGCGCACCGATTGCGTGCTCATCGGTCTCGACTGGCCGAGCGAAAAGATCAATCCGCGCATCAACACCCGCGTCAAAAGCATGATGGAGGCTGGCTTTCTCGATGAGGTCCGCGAGCTCCACGCCTCGGGTGCGTTCGCCCCTACCGCCAACTCGCAGGCGCGCGAAGCGCTCGGTTACAAACAGCTCCTCGCCCACGTCGAACGCCGCATGTCACTCGACGATGCCATCGAACGAATCAAAATCGACACCCGCCACTTCGCCAAGACGCAGCGCACCTGGCTCAAACGACTCCGCATTACCCCCAGCAGCGTGTGGATCGATGTAACTACATCACCGCAGTTTGAATCATGCGACCGCGTCCGCGCCGCAATGACGAAGGCTTGTTAGGCGGATTACTCATATGAAGGACGAACTTCCGCTTCTTATTCCCGTCCGCCCGCTTCACACGCTGCCTCATCAACGTGCGTGGTGGTACTGGCCGACTCGCTTGTGGAATGTGTGCTGTTACGGGCTGGTGGTTCTGCTCGTGATTTGCGGAATTCGAAATTGGCCTCTCTTCTGGCCAGTGTGGGCTGCAGTGCTTGCCTGTGCAAGCCGTTTCTTGTTTCAATTCGTCTTTGTCCGCCGTCTTAGGGCCGATCTGCTCTGGCTGAGAACACATGAATACTCCGCGTGCTTGAACTGCGGCTCGCCTCTTCCCCCAACGCCAGACGGCAACTGTGCGGCATGTTCGAAGGCGTACTCACTCAGTGCGAATCGCTTTTTCTGGGAGCAGATTTACGAACGCTCGCTCGAAGGCGACTACGCGATGAAGTCCTTTCGCGTGCATCGCCCCCGAAGGTGAGAATCACTCGCCAACGTCTCGAGGCTCGGCCGTTTCAGCAAGTCGGTAACTCGTACTCCGCCCGCCAGCCGTGTTCTGCGCCAATATCCCTTGCTCCACCAGTTCGCGAATATCGCGCAGCGCGCTATCGGCCGAGCACTTCGACAGTTTCGCGTACTTCGACGTCGTCAGATTTCCCTCGAATCCCTCGATCATCCGGTTGATCACCGCCTTCTGGCGCTCATTGAGCGACCCGTGATTGAGGGCCTGCCACAATCGCGTTCTGCGAAGCACCGAAGCGAAGGCTTCTTCCGCCGCGCCGATCGCGCGTTCGAGGCAGGCGAGAAACCACTCAAGCCAGGGTGTGATGTCCACATCCGATCGCTGCTGCGTTTCGAGCCGCAGGAAATACTCCTTGCGCTCCGCCTCGATCTGAGCCGACATGCTGTAGAACCGCTGCTTGCTCCGGTCGGCACGCGCAAGGCACATGTCAGCGATCGCGCGCGCGATTCGACCATTTCCGTCCTCGAATGGATGAACGGTCACGAACCAGAAGTGCGCGACTCCGGCCCGCAGCACCGGATCAATTGGGTCGCCGCCATTGAACCACGTCAGAAATCGCTGCATCTCCTCGTCAAGCCGTTCCGCCTCGGGCGCCACGAAATGAACTCGCTCGCGGCCGATCGGGCCCGACACCACCTGCATCGCGCCGGCTTCTTTCGGTCGCCACTTCCCCACCGCGATGCGACTCGTTCCGCTCCATCCGGCAGGAAAAAGTTCCGCGTGCCATCCGTAGAGCCGCTCGGCAGTCAGCGCGAGTTCGTACTTCTGCGTCGCGTCGAGCATCATCTCGACAATCCCATCCACATCGCGCCCGCTCGGTTTCAGTCCCGCAACGTCCAATCCCAGCCGCCGCGCGAGCGACGATCGCACCTCATCTGCATCCAGCTTCTCGCCTTCGATCGCAGACGACTTCACAACGTCGCGCGTCAGCACCGACAGACTCGTCTCGTCACGCATGGCAAGTCCAAGCGATTCCATCTTGCCGAGCAAGCGTCCTTGAGCATGCCGTACGCGCGCGAGCAGCGGCGCCAAAACCTTGTCATCCCATCGAAACCGCGGCCAATCTTCCCGTTCATGCACGAAGGTCATATTCACCGCACTTTCTGCGGTGAATATATCGCCTATTCGCCGCATTTTCTGCGGTGAATATCTCCGGATTCGCCGCAAACACCCTTCCAAAACCCGATCTAATCGGATAGACTAAGGGCGACGCATCCCTTGTCCCTTGACAACCCCCCCTTCCTTTCCTTATCTACAGACATCCCCGGGATGCCACTTCAGGCCCAACCGGGTGAATCGCCGAAGGTTTGGCAGTCGATCCGGGGTGGAATCGCCATCCCAAACTCGATTTCTGACCCGCCCAGCCGTTTTTCGCTCCCGGCACGCCGTTCGCCTTTCCAAAGACCCTCATGGCCAAACGACCCTCCAAAAAAGCCGCTCCCGCCGAACCCGCATCCGCAAATGGTGCGACCGCAGTTGCAGAGGCTCCAGCAGCCGCCAAGAAGCCCGCAGGTCGCTTCGGAGCGAAGGCTGGCAAGGGTGGTCGCGCCGGTCGAGTCTTCAAGTCTGTCTACAAGGCCGGCTCCGCCAAGGGCCGCAACCTCGTCATCGTGGAATCGCCTGCCAAGGCCAAGACCATCAACCGCTACCTCGGCGATGAGTACGTCGTCCTTGCCTCCGTCGGACACGTGCGAGATCTGCCCAGCCGCAACCCCAAGGGTGTCAAAAACCCCGTCCCGGGCGTTGACCTCGATCACGATTTCAAACCCACCTACGTCATTAACGAGGATCGCGCCAACGTCATCAGCGATTTACGCCGCGCCGCCAAAGACGTTCAGTCCGGTGACGGCCAGATCTGGTTCGCAACCGACTTGGACCGCGAGGGAGAAGCCATCGCGTGGCACCTCGCGCAGGAACTTGGGATCAACAGCAAAGAAGCCAAGCGCGTCATCTTCCCCGCCATCACCAAGGCCGAAATCACCAAGGCCTTCAGCAACCCGCATCCGATCGATGAAGACCGCGTGAACGCGCAGCAGGCGCGCCGCATTCTCGACCGCATCGTGGGCTATCAGGTTTCGCCGCTGCTCTGGAAGAAAGTCGCGCGGGGCCTCTCCGCAGGCCGCGTGCAGTCCGTCGCCGTCCGCCTCGTTGTCGAACGTGAACGCGAGATTCGCGCCTTCATGCCCGACGAGTACTACGAGATCAAAGCCAATTTCACCGATCAACTCGCCAAGGCCGCCGGCCTCGCGCCCGAGTGGCAGAAGTTGATCGCGCAGCGCGACGAAAAGAACAACCCGCCCACCGTCGCCCAGCAGACCCACTGGCTTGAAGAGAACAACGGCTTCAGGGCCGAACTCATCGAAGTCGGTGGCAAACCCCTCGACATCTTCGCGCCCAAAGAAGGCGAACACCGCAGCGAAGATCAGAACAAAGCCGTCCGCGAACGTGCCCTCGAGATCGCCCGCCTTGCCGGCGTGAAATCTCCCGCCGTCACCGTCACCGACGACCCGACCGGCAAAGGCCCCGCCAAGCAGATCCGCACGATCAAAGGCGATATCGACCCGAAGACTCCGTACAAGGTCGAGTCGATCGAAACCAAGCGCACCAGCACGCGTGCTGCGCCACCCTTCATCACCTCCACGCTCCAGCAGGCCGCGAGCAGCCGCCTGGGCTTCGGCGCTCAGCGCACCATGCGTGCCGCGCAGCAGCTCTACGAAGGTGTGGACATCCCCGGCGAAGGCCCGATCGGCCTCATCACCTACATGCGTACCGACAGCACGCACCTCTCGGGCGAAGCGCTCAACGCCGCCCGCGCGTACATCGGCAAGCAGTTCGGCGATAAGTACCTGCCCGAGAAGCCCAACTTCTTCTCGTCATCCAACAAAGACGCGCAGGAAGCCCACGAAGCAATCCGCCCGACCAATCCCGATCTCGCGCCATCCAATCCGAAGATTCGCCGCGCACTGACCGACGATCAGTTCCGCCTCTACGAACTCATCTGGCAGCGCTTCGTCGCATGTCAGATGGTTCCCGCGCAATGGGATTCGACCACCATCCGCATCTCGGGTGGCACGGGCGGCACCGATCCAAGCAAGATCGTCACCTTCAAAACCACCGGCCGCATTCTCGTTTTCGACGGCCACTACAAAGTCACCGGCGTCCCCCGTGGCGGCGAAGAGCAAACGCTCCCCACCTTCAAAGAATCACAGCCCCTCGCGCCCTTCGCCGCGAGCGTGCTCCAGAAGTTCACATCGCCCCCCGCTCGCTTCAGCGAAGCCAGCCTGATCAAAATGCTCGAGTCCGAAGGCATCGGCCGCCCCTCGACCTACGCCAGCATCATCAGCGTCATCCAGGAACGCAAGTACGTCGATCAGCAGCAGCGCCGCTTCTACGCCACCGATCTCGGCGAAGTCGTCACCGACAAACTGATTGAAGGTTTTCCTGGCATCATGGATGTCGGCTACACCCGCGAAATGGAAGCCCAGCTCGACAAGGTCGAAGAAGACCACCTCGACTGGATCGACATGCTCAAGAAGTTCTACGGCCCCTTCAAAAAGGACCTGAAGAACGCGGAAGAATCACTCGTCCACGCCAAGGCCGAGTCGCAGCCCTCCGAATACACCTGTCCCACCTGCTCGAAGCCGCTCGTCTACAAGTTCGGCAAGAACGGTCGCTTCCTCAGTTGCTCCGACTACCCAACCTGCACCTACGCAACGCCCATCGACCGCGACGGCAAGCCGCGCCCCGCCGCCGAAACCATCAACGTCATGTGCCCCAAGTGCGGCAGAGGCATGACCAAGCGCGTCGGCCGCTTCGGCCCCTTCCTCGGCTGCTCCGGCTACACCGACAAAGAAAAGCCCTGCGATGGCCTGCTCAACATCGATAAGAAGGGCAAGGTCACCGCTCCTTCACAGCCGCCGCTCGCCACCGATCTCCCCTGCCCCACCTGCGAAGCCCCGCTGAACCTCCGCAACGGAGTCCGCGGCTTGTGGCTCGGCTGCTCCCGCTTCCCCAAATGCCGCGGCAGAGGCAAATGGGCCGAACTCGACGAAGCCAAGCGCACCGACCTCGAAAAGCAGATGGCCGCACACGCCGCGGCGAACCCGATTCCCGTCATAAAGACGATGGACGGCATCGCGCTGACAGATGCGAACGGCAAGCCACTGCCGACTGCGAAGACGGTGGATCAGTTGTCGGGGGATGGCAGCGATACCGGCGAGCAGACGCTTGAAGCGGTTGCCGACGAATTGGGCGTGTAGTCAGCTTACTGGGCAACTGCTATGTCCGAACACGACGAAGCTCGCCTTCAATCGGAAATCAATTCCGCGTTGACCTCGTTGCAAAGCAATGAGCACCGAGTCTCCGAAATCCGACTGGACCAGGGAAGCGACGTCACGCTGCTTCGCGTGAACGCAGAACTACGCGTCTCCTACAAGGGCGCCTCCAGCTTTCGCCTGTTCTCGATCGTTTCCGCCAATCACATCGCTCAGTTGTTCGCAACGAACGAAAATCACAATTTCCTATTCACGACGGGCGGCCGGTTGATTGTCGTCAGTGAAGTAACCGGCAGCACGATTGTCGCATCCGTCATGCGATACTTGGAATTGGAACAACACCGCGGCGGACTATGAATTTCGCCTTGATAGGCGAACGAACGCGCAAGCCGGTGGACGTCACATCGCCCTTCGATGAAGCAACTCCCGATGAAAAACATTCAAGTCATCGACGGCGCCGAAAACTGCAGCTATTCCATCTGTCTCGTAAGCGACCAAGACTTTAAAACAATTTTTCCCGCGCGCGGCCAAGACATCGAGTTCATCGAAGACCTTTCGAAGCGGGTTGGGTCGAAGCAAATCGGCGCCCTGGTACGAAGAAGTACTACGCGCCGCATTCGCAAGAAAGATGCGATGGGAATTCACGGAACACTTTTCCTCCAGTTCCCGCTTCGACGAAAATATTTTCCAAACAAACGCGACGACGATATCTCCAAACCGGATTTCTACGTCGCGCCGAAGAAACCCAATCGCAATATTGCACGCCGCAAAACCACCTCGCATCGCTAATCGTGTCGCCCCTCACCACCACCATCCTCATCTCCGCCTTCTTCCTCTTCGACGCCTTCATCGTCTTCGCGGTCTTCAACATCACGACAGATAATGACTCCTGCGTAACGCGCTGCGGACGAACGATGTGACGCAACCCACTCGCCGCGCCCCTCGAATGGACAGAGTTAGTCAAAATCGGTGCGGGCCATGAGCGAATTCATCGAACCAACACCCCGGCTTGGCAAACTGCATCAGTTTGTATGGATTCATTGGCACCGCTTTTTCCTCGCGGCAGTTTTTATTGCAATTTGCTGGGTCGCCGTCGCGGTTGCACCAAGTCGTCGCAGCTCCATGCTCTTTGCGTGGGTTTCCGCCAACAACATAGCGTTCGCAATGAAGCAGTACGCAAGTCTCCCTCCCGGGTCGGAGTCAGCACCGATGTATCCACCCGCCGGCTTTGATTGGCACTCATCGCTCGCGCAAGCCGGGCTCTTGAAACCCGCCGACGTTTTCAAGAAGCGCGCTCCAACTGGCGAGCCGGCCTTTTTCTACATTCCGCCACCCAACGGCGAGTTCGACCCATCACACACTCCGATGATCGTCGAGAACCCAAATCCCATCGTGGACGTCGGTATTTCAACGGTTGTTTATTACGATCTCGTCGGTCGTCCCCTGTACGGAGATGATCGCTGGAAAGTAGTCGGCGGTCTACGAGCTTCTGACGGAACAGTCTTTCATCGTCCGCCCCAATGAGTCCGCCCAAATGAGTCCGCCCCAGGCCGCTTCAGCGGCCTTGCTCGCTCTTAGGCCATGGCTTCAGCCATGGTTCACGCGGCCGCTCTGTTTCTTCCAGCCCGTTTCAACGGGCTTCCCGTCAAATCGGCTTCAGCCACCAGAGCTGCGCTCGCTCACCAATTCCACTGCGCCTTGTCCATGCGCCCACGCCTGACTTCGCGCGAACGATCCCGACATGCCCGCTTCCCACACCCCCCACATGTCCCCCTCCGACTTCCGCGCCCAATCCCATCGCGCGATCGACTTCATCGCCGACTACCTCGAACGCGTCGAATCTCTCCCCGTCCTCTCGACCGTCAAACCCGGCGACATCTACAACGCCCTCCCCGCGCACGCGCCAAATGAATCCGCCGCCGCACGTTCTTCCACCGACGCCGAGTGGAATTCCATCTTCGCCGATCTGGAAAGCACAATCCTCCCCGGCATCACGCACTGGCAATCGCCCAACTTCTTTGCCTTCTTCCCCTCCAACACCAGCGGCCCCGCAATCCTCGGCGAACTCCTCGCTGCGGGCCTTGGCGTGCAAGGCATGCTCTGGCTCACGAGTCCCGCGTGCACCGAACTCGAAACCAAAGTCCTCGACTGGCTCGGCGAACTGATCGGCCTGCCGCGCGATTTTCTTTCCGACAACGCATCGCCCGCGCGCGTGGGCAACGGCGGCGGCGTCATCGAAGGCACCGCCAGCGAAGCAACTCTCGTCGCCCTCTGCGCTGCCCGCCATCGCGTCCGCACGCACTCGGCAAACGGCTCTTCCCCGCGCTTCGCGGTGTACACCTCCACCCAGGCCCACTCCTCCATCATCAAAGCCGCGATGATCGCCGGTCTCGCAACAAGCCCCGACGACCGCACCCACATCCGCCTCATCGATACCGACAAGAACTTCGCACTCGACCCTGCCGCGCTCGAACGCGCCATGCGCCAAGATCTCGCGCAAGGCTTCATTCCCACCTACGTCGTCGCCTCCGTCGGCACAACCTCTTCAACCGCCCTCGACCCGATCGACAAAATCGCCGCCGTTCTCCAATCAACCGGCTGCGACAAACTCGGCACCTGGCTTCACATCGACGCCGCACACGCCGGTGCCGCCTGCATCTGCCCCGAATTCCGCTCCATGCTCGCGGGCATCGAAAGCGCCGACTCCTTCGCCTTCAACCCGCACAAGTGGCTCCTCACCAACTTCGATTGCAACTGCTTCTACACCCGCGACCGCCAGTCTCTGACCGGCGCACTCTCGATCACTCCCGAATACCTCCGCAACACCGGCACCGATTCCGGCGCGATCGACTACCGCGACTGGCAAGTCCCTCTCGGCCGCCGCTTCCGCGCCCTCAAACTCTGGTTCGTCCTCCGCCACTACGGCGCCGAGGGCTTGCGCTCCCACATCCGCGAGCACATGCGCCTCTCCGAACTTTTCGAATCACTCGTCCGCGCCGACCCCCGCTTCGAAGTCGTCGCCCCACGCAGCATGAATCTCATCTGCTTCCGCCTCAAAGCGGACGACGCTGCCAACAACAAACTCCTCGACTCCCTCAACGCCGGCGGCAAGATTTATCTCACGCACACGGTGTTGCCCGGCGTCGGCTACACGATCCGCTTCTGCATCGGTGCAACCACGACGCAGGAACATCACGTTCGCACTGCGTGGGAGCTAATCCAAGCGACGGCTCGAAACGTGTAAAGCGCTGCGGGACGACAATCCGCATTTGGCGCTTTGCCCATTTGCTATTTGGCCCTTTTTCCCTACCGCACCCCCGCCAGCCGCCTCACCGTCATATCAAACGTCCGCACCATCCCGCTCTGAATCGCATACACCACCACACAATAAATAACAGCCGCGGCAACCGATCCGATCGCCAGCGACACCCGCGCCGTCTCCAGTCCGCCGCCGCCACTCACAGTCTGGATCATCGCCGTCTCCGGGCTTACCAGCGCAAACATAAGCGGCCCCGGACTCAATGCGCCAAGCGCCGGCCCGATCCACGCAACGCTCAACGCCGCCTGCCAGCCGCAAAGCCCGACCAATCCCGCAACCGCGCCGACGATTCCCACCGTCGCGACGACCGACGAAATCGTCCCCTTGCTCCGCAGTGACCATTGCAATCCGACCATCACGCAAAACGCCGTGAACGGAAGCACAACCACCGGCGCGAGCAATGCCGCCTCGGGCAAAATAACCGGAACTGCCATCGTCCCGACACCCGCAATGTTCGCCGACACCATGACATCACCCGCTCGTGCAAACCCGCCGAAAAGCACATAGATCGACGCCAGCGCCAACGTCCCCAGCGGCACCGCCAGCAGCGGCAGCAAATACGAGATCAACCCGCGCAGCTTTCCAAACAAATAGCTCGACGGCGTCAATGGCGTGGTCAGCAAAAGGTCGAGCGTCCCATCTTCTCTCTCGCGGCTGATCGCCGTCGCCGCCATGTTGATCGCCACCAGCGTGATCACCGCAAGCTCGCCCCACACGGTCGCAAGGAGCGCGGTCCGGAAGTCATTGTGATTCATCGATCCAATGTGATACAGCACCAGCAGCAGCACGCCAAACCCCGCGCCGACCGCGATGAACGAATATCGCGCCGCGATTCGGCCAAACGTGCTGTTGCGTGCCGCGGCCTCGCGCCAAGCGATCGGATTGTGCCACACAGTCCGCGCTGGCCGCGATTCCGCACCCGCCGCGCCGAGTCCAAACACCTTGCGATACCACGGAATCCCGCCCTCTTCACCCTGAAACAGATTCAGCCCGCCGCTGCGCACGGTGAACGTCGAAACAATCATGAGCAGTACGCTCAGCAGGAGCGATCCGTAACACCATGTCCGCACCGGATGCTCAAGAAACAGATTCGCAAACCCGCGAGTCGTCCCTTCGGGCGCGGTCGGAAAGTCCGTCGGATTCAAGAGTGCCGCGAGCGCCAGAAACGGATTGATCGCCGTCATCCACGTGACGCCGCCGCCGCCCGCCGCCCCACGTCCCGAGTTCCGCAGGAACACATCGATCCCCGCCGTGATCGCAAGGTAACTGATCACACACACATAAAACGCAAACACCGCCCGCTTGCCCGCCAGCCTCGACACCGACAACGCAATCGCGATCGTCCCGACCAGCAGCACCGCAAACGCGCTGATCGCAAAGCTCCCGAAGATCGCCTGCATCGACACGCCGCCAAAGTACTGCGTCAGCGCAAACAGCGGCAGCGTCGCCACCATCAGCGCGATGATGAAGAAAAGCCGCCCCAGCAAATTCCCAAGCACAATCTGCGCCGCCGTCAGCGGAGTCGTCAGCAGCACTTCCCAAGTCCGCGGGCTCGCCTCCTGCGCAATCGCACCCGCCATGAACACCGGCGCCAGTATGCAGATCAGCGCAAGCTGCAAGTACGCAATAAACGTAAAGCTCGCCGCCGCATTGATCGCCAGCTCCCGGTAGTCAAGCTCCCCACCACCAAGCCGCGCAATCAGGGACCACAGCAACACGAGAATCAGCACCGCCAGATACGCCGCCCGTATATACAGATGCCGCATCCGCCGCGACCCGTTCTGCACAAGACGAACGGCGATCGGGTTCAAGGGAATCAGATACAACATCCAGCGAACGAAGACGGGCATGAGAGGATGATACGAAACCGGCCTCGACAGGTTCTCGCATTCAGCACCCACGCGTCTGACACCCGCCAGCCCGCAAAGCGGGCGCTCGGACGTTGCCAGATGTGCAACATCTGGCGGCCGCCCAACATCTCCTTGAGTCCGCCCATAAAATGGCGGGCGTCCGTCACCGCACCCAACTCTCGAACACCACGCGCTCACCCGATCGCCATGGCAAAGCAATCACCAAGACCCACAACAAAGACGGCCACCGCCAAGATCCGCTTCAGCGCCCAACTCCTGCGCCCAAAACCCGACGCAAACACCCCACGCGCCACTTGGACCTTCCTCACACTCCCCAAGCAAGCCGCCTCAAAACTCCCCTCCCGCGGCATGGTCTCCATCTCCGGCACCTTCAACACCGTCCCCTTCACTGCCACCCTCCAACCCGACGGCAACGGAGGCCACTGGCTCAAAGTCGATCCCAAACTGAGCAAACGCGCAGCCGCCGCGCCGGGCGATGAAGTCTCGCTCGAAATCACGCCTCTCACGCCTGATCAAGAACCCGAGCCCGAGGTCCCGGCCGACTTCCGCAAAGCACTCGCCGCCGCACCCAAGTCGGCACAGCAAGCCTGGAAAGACATCACCCCCGTCGCCCGCCGCGATTGGATCCAGTTCATGACCTCCGGCAAACGCGCCGAAACCCGCACCCTCCGAATCGAAAAAGCCTGCGACATGCTCGCCAGCGGCAAGCGCCGCCCCTGCTGCTTCGATCGCTCCGGCATGTACGACAAAAGCCTGAGTTGCCCAATCGCCGACAACGATTAACGCGACAAGCTGCTGATCAATCGCCGGCAACATCGATGCTGTTCAGCGACGATCTGCTTTGCTTGATGGAAGCTCGCCAGGTTCGCCCGCATTTGGCGGAGGCACGCACGGCCATACCGACCCGCACTCCGCACATGCGCGAGGTCCAATCAGCCGCAGTTTCTCAGTCTGCTTGAACGCCAACTTGGTCATCACCAACGAATATCCGCAATCAGGACACTCTCCATCTCGAAGCGCCCGCCTCAGCCTCGCTGTCGTACCGAGCCCCACCGCGCGCCTCACTCCGTAGTACACTACAAAGATCGGCGCCCAGAGCATTGTCGCAAGACTCGATTCCGCGCCTCCGAACGTCGACATTGTGTTGAATCTGGCCGCAAAGTCGTGATCGAGAATTACGCTTACCCAGCGCTTCGACCATTGGTCTCGCCGCTGCACAATCTCGCGTTCCAATTCGTGAACCTTTTCGCCGTCGAAGTTTTCCTTCTCGAGCGCCGCTTCAAATACTCCGACACGCGCCTCCAACTCTCGGTCAATCACATCCGGCCGAAGCCAGGTATGGCTCAGCGCACTCACGCTTCGCTGCCAACACCCGTCGCGCGCCGCAACTTGCTCCGCCATCCCAATTCCTTCTCCGCCCACTCTGCGTTCGCTGTCGTGAATTGTCTTTCTTTGGCCCTTTGAAAATTTGGCCCTTTGGCCATTTACAACTTCTTCAACGCCCCCACCAGCTCATCAATATCCCCCGTCGAATGCGCCGCCGAAATCTGGCACCGCAATCGCGCATGCCCTTCCGCCACCACCGGAAACCCAAACCCGATCACAAACACGCCCAACTCCAGCAGCCGCTTGCTCATCGCGATCGCCTTCGCCGTCTCTCCCACGATGATCGGGCAGATCGCAGTCGGGCTCTCGAGCACATCGAAGCCGGCTTCCTTGATCTTCTTCCGCGCGTAGGTCGTGTTGTCCTTGAGCTTCTGCACGCGCTGCGGCTCTCGCAGCATGATCTCGATCGCCTTCTTCGCGCTGCACGCCACCGTCACCGGCAACGCATTGCTGAACAAAGTCGGCCGCCCGCGCTGCACGAGCAACTTCGTCACCCGTTCACTCGCCGCAACAAACCCGCCCGCACCACCACCAAGCGCCTTGCCCAGCGTCCCCGTGAAGATGTCGACCCTGTTCTTCTCCGCATTTCCCCCTTTGCTATTTGCAATTTGGCCCTTTGCCATTTGCAACTCCCCCACCATCCCCCAGTGCTCATGCGTCCCCCGCCCCAGCTTCCCCATCACCCCATGCCCGTGCGAGTCATCGACGATCAGGAGCGCCCCAAACTCATCGCACAACTTCCGCATCGCCGGCAGATCCGCGATCGACCCTTCCATGCTGAACACACCGTCCGTCACCACCCAGATCTGCCCCGTCACTTCCGGGTTCTTCTTCGCGCCCTCGAGCGCCGCCCGCAAACTTTTCTCGCCCTCTAAGCGGTTGTTCGCGTACACCGCCTTCTGCACGCCCTTCTTCATGACCGTCGTCAACCGAATCGCATCGATGATGCACGCGTGATTCAGTTCATCGCTGATGATGCAGTCGCCCGGCTCCGCGCACGTCGGGAGGAGCGCCTCCGCCGCCGTCCACGCGCTCACAAACGTGTACGAACTCTCCGTCCCCATCATCCGCGCGATTTCAGCTTCCAATTCATGATGAGGCGAAAACGTCCCGCATATAAACCGCACGCTCGCCGTCCCCGCCCCGTAATCCTTCAACCCTTTCACCCCGGCTTCGATCACCTCCGGGTGGTTCGCCAATCCCAGGTAGTTGTTCGAGCAGAAGCAAAGAACATCGCCGTACCCCTTCAGCCGAATCTTCGCATCCATCGGCCCTTCGATCGTCTGCAATTCCTTCCAAACCTTCTGGTCGCGAAGCTGGGAGAAGAGCGCATCCGTCCGCGTATTGAAAACGTTGTTGCTCATAGTGTTCACCGACTGTATTCGATCGCCTATTCGGCCGCCAAGTCGTCCAGCGCCGGCAAATCCCGCGAGCCGTGGACAACCCGCACGACATACAAGCCTTCCTCGCGAACGCGATACACAACAAGGTGTTTCGGAAATCCATCAACAGCCAGCAGCCGCAGCTCAGCCTCTTCCGGAGGAAATAAGTCTCGCCGCCGATGCCCCAACTCCGGTCGCGCTCTCAGCAACTCGATCGTCGCGTCCACGCGCGCCAGAAATCGCCCCGCAACTTCATGGCTATCGAGTGCCAGAAACATCGCGTGCGCCTCAACATCTCGTTCCGCCGCTCGCGAAATGATGATGTTGATCACGCGCTCTTCCGCTGCTTGAGCCGTTCAGCAACACGCGCCTTCATCGCTTCCCAGAACTCCGGCGTGACTTCCGTCGCGCCCGTCTCATCAAGACCTTCCCGAATCAACTGCTCGAACCGATTCCGCTTCTCCGCATCCTCCCTCACCAAATGCCGGATGTACTCGCTCCGATTCCCAAACTGCCCCTCCACCCGCTTGGCGACAAACTCTGCCAGCTCCCGCGGCAGCGAGATGTTCATCGTCTCCATCTTCCCCGCATCGCCCTTTTCGGTTTTCTCTTTCATGGCATCTCCTGCCATTTATCGTACATCTATTGCCATCTATTGTCAATGAAACCTCTACTAGCCCGCCGCATCCAACCATCCAACGCTTTCCGGACGTTCCGGGTGATTCATTCCCTACTGACTTTGGAGATCGATGCTCATGCAGAAACTGGCCAAACTCTCGCTCCCCTTCCTCACCATTGCCGCCGTCGGAACCGCCGCCGCGCTCTGGTCCTCCAGCACGCCAGTCATCGCCGACTTCGCCGCCGACAACGGCTTCAAGGTCGATCCCGTTCACACCTCCGCCATTTTCGGCGTGAAGCACAACGGCGTTTCCAACTTCTACAGCCGCTTCAACAAGACCGAGGGCACGTTCAACGTCGACGCCGCCGATCCCTCCAAGAGCTTCATCGATATCTCAATCGCGACTGATTCGGTTGACACCGCCAACGCCGGCCGCGACAAGCACCTCAAGAGCGGCGACTTCTTCTCCGTCGCCGAGTTCCCCACCATGACCTTCAAGAGCAAGTCGTTCAAGAAGACTGGCGAGAACACCTACGACGTGACCGGCGATTTCACGATCCGCGGCAAGACCAAGGAAATCACCGTCCCCGTCACCGACACCGGCCACGGCAAGGCCCGCAACGGCGAAGTCGCCGGCTTCGAAACCAAGTTCAACATCAAGCGCTCCGACTACGGCGTCTCGTTCATGGTCGGCCCCGGCCTGAGCGACGATGTCTCCATCCTCTTCAGCTCCGAAGGCGGCAAGGGCGCCTGATTTTTTCTTCCCCCCTCCCACGAGGGAGGGGCCGGGGGTGGGCCCGTTTCGCTCCCATACTCTCAAACCGCACCGCCACCCCGCGGTGCGTTTTCTTTTCCTTGATCCCTCCTTCTTTGGCTATTTGGCCCTTTGAACATTTGGCACTTTGACTCCCATGACCCCCAGCCCCGAACAAATCAAACTCATCCTCCTCGGCGTCATCCCTCCCTTCCTCGCCGCCGCGGCCCTCTACTTCTTTCTCGCGCCAAAAACTCTTCCACCGATCGACCCCGTCACCAACAAGCTCCCACGCCCGCGTTTCGCATGGGTTTTGCCGGTGTTTCTCTGCGTTCTCTTCTTCGCAATCGTCCCGACGCTCGCCGGCAAATTCGTTCTCTATCCGCAGTCCGCCTCCGAATGGCCGCTGCTGATCTGCCTGATCGCAACGATCCTTTCGCTCGTCGCCCTCGCTCTGGCGCGCCCGCGCGCATTGCGTCTGCTCGCCCGCTTCGCGCTCGTCATCACGCTGGGCGGCTTCGTCGCACAGAAATTCCTGCCACGCTGGACTGCCGCAGAAATCGGCGTCTGGCTCGGCCTGCTCGGCGTCTTCACCACCCTCGCCTGGTTTTCGCTCGCGCACACGGTTGTGCTCAACAAAGGGATCAGCAGCGTCGGCATACTCACAATTTTCACGCTCGCCGGTGCCGTCGCCTGCGAACCCGGCCTGAGTTCACTCCCGAGCGCTCAATTCATCGGCATCATCTCGTGGGCGCTCCTCGGCATCTGCGTCATCTCTCTCATCCGCCCGAACCTCCGCCTCGCCGAAAATGCGACGCACGTCCCCGTCCTCGTGACGAGCCTGATCACCTTCGCCGTCATGCTCGGCGCGAGCGACGATCCGGCCTGGCTCAAAATCCTCTTCGGCGCGATGATGATGCTCGTCCCGACTCTCCCTTTCCTCGTCGACGCGATCTGGAAACCCGCCGCGCCCAGGGTCGGCCGCACAATCCTGCGACTCGCTCTCGCGCTCATCCCCCTTCTCATCATCGCCGGCGTCGGTGGCCAGCGTGCCCTCGAAGCTCTCAAAGCCGACGCCTACTGACGCACCCGCGTACCCTCGATCATGGCTCGCGTTGTCGTTCTTGGTGCAGGCGTCATCGGCCTGAATTCCGCACTCGCTCTCGAAGAAGCGGGTCATGATGTACTGGTTTTCGCCGCCGCCAAAGGCAACGCCACAACCTCTGCCGCGGCAGGCGCGATCTGGTACCCGTTCAAAGTCGGCCCGCCCGAAAAGGTCTCCAAGTGGGCCGGTGCCACGCTCCGCTGGCTCGTCGATCTCGCCCGCACGCATCCCGACGCCGGAGTCGATGTCCTTGCGCGGACCGAACTCTCCGACACTGAAGCTCGCCCTTGGTGGTCCGATGCCGCACCCGGCCTCCGGCGAATCGAGTCCACCAAAGCGAATCCGCTCCCAAACCTCGCCCGCTTCGGCTGGGTCTTCGACGCCCCGCGCTGCGACCCACCCATCTTCCTCGCTTGGCTCGAGCGCCAGCTCAACAATCCCATCCGCATCGAGTGCGCCGAATCGCTCGCTGCTCTCCTCTCGCGCGAACGCGCTGATGCGCTCGTCAATTGCAGCGGCCTCGGCGCTCGCCCGCTCACCGGCGATCGCGAGCTGCAAGCGATTTACGGTCAAACCGTCATCACCGCCCCCGGCGGCATCAACATCAAGGGCTGCATGGGCGACGAGCGCGACGAGAGCCGCATGTTCTACTCGATTCCCCGTCGCGCCGAAATCGTCCTCGGCGGCTGCGCCGAACCAAGCGCTGACGACCGCCCCGCCACAACCACCCGCGCGATGACCGATTCGATCCTCTCGCGGGCCGCCGCGATGGGCCTCGAACCCGGCCCCGTTCTCCGTGAATCTGCCGGTTTACGCCCCTTCCGCCCCACCGTCCGCCTCGAACGCGACGCGGCAGATCCGCGAATCATCCATAACTACGGCCATGGCGGCGCGGGCTACACGCTCTGCCGCGGCTGCGCAAACGAGGTTGTCTCGCTCTTGGTCTGAAAACGGCACCTTTCGACTTCTCCGACAATTCCCGGGTTTATGCCACCCATTTGGGTATGCTTTTCCACCCAATGCAGCCGACCGTCCTCATCTCAACTCACGAGCGTCCTTCCTATTTGGAGCGGACGTTGGCTGGAATGGCGGGGCAGGTTTTTCCTCCTCACGAAGTTCTGATCGCCGACGACGGTTCCGGTGAGGAAACACGCGAGGTCATCCGGCGCTTCCGTGCGACCGTTCGCTTTCCCGTCGTGCATGTGCGCCAGGAGCACGTGGGCTGGGGCAAATGCAGCATCCTGAATAAGTGTCTGCTCGAGTCTTCGGGCGACTACTTCGTCTTCACCGATGGCGATTGCATTCATCGGCGCGATTGGCTTCGTGGACACGTGCGATCTGCCGCGCCAGCCCGGATTCTCGGCGGGGGCGATCTGCGGCTCAACCGCGCGGTTTCCGACCGGATCACCGTCGATGACGTGCTGGCACACCGTCCATTCTCAGCGCTGTGGCTGATGCAGAACGGTATGAAGTGGCGTCGCTCACTCGTGAAGGCATTCCTGCCCCGGTCGCTCGCGCCGATCACCGACGCAATCAACTTCATGCCCGCGCGGTTCAGCGGCTCAAATGCTTCCTGCTGGAAGTCCGACGCGATGCGCGTCGATGGATTCGACGAACGATTCGGCTGGGGCAAGGAAGATGTCGAGTTCGGTCTTCGCATCCGGCACACCGGCGCCGGTACGCGCCACGTTCGCTACGTCGCAGCCTGCTTTCACATGGATCACCCGCGCGATTCGGCCATCACAAGGCAAATGGTCGATTCCAACTTCGAGATGCTGCGCGAGGTCGTGCAGGAACGTCGGACGAAAGCGGAACGAGGCGTCTCGAAGACCGGCCGGGAGTACACCGTCGAACGCGAGAATCCCGCGATTGTGACATCGGCCACGCCGGGCACCCCACCTCGAATCGCGCCGGAGCCTGCCGCGCTGATCGCGTGAGGATTAACGCCGGCGCCGGAAGTAGAGCCACCACGGATCACGATCGAGATCGATCGTCGCGATCCGCACCGTGCGGCTGACCAATTCGCTGAACGTCTGCGAGAAATCCGGGGCGCGCGATTCGGCCTGTTCGGCGGATGCCGCGGGAGGGCGGCGCCTCGTATCGGGTAGCGCCGAACGCAATCGCTCCTGCAGCGCCTGCGCAGATTCGGAGATGGCGTTACGCGAAAACGGGAAGCGGCGAGTGGCGGACATGGGACACTCCTTTGTCGTGAGCCGCGCCTGCATGCAGGTCGCGGCGTGTGGTTCTTCAGTGGTTGGTTCAAACACGGCAAATCGAAATACGCGAACGTGAAAGACCCTTGTCTTGAAACTGGACGTTTTTGACTGTGAAAGGAACGGCTCAGGCTTCATCGCGGGTCGGTCGTGTTGCGGTCAAATTTGACGACACGCCGCAAGCCAACCCGAAAGACACCCCGCAACAGCACCGGCGCGCGGAAGTCGGCTTTGCTGGCCGAGGTGCACGTGTTGGTGTCGAAGCATGTTCATGAGCGAGCTCGATCGGATATTCTGAACTTGTGGGCAAACTTCCAACTCTGCCTTAGACTCGGATGCCGCAAGTCAGATCAAGTATCGGCGACGATCCTGCGAAAGTCATCAAAGAAAAACGATGAAAACGCTATGAAAATAGGCTGTTTTGTTACCGAAACACCGCATGATTGCGGATGGAAACAGGCAGAAACAGCGATGGGGGCAAAGGGGGCAGTTTCCACTACCACTGCGACCGCTCGAACACGGGCGACGAGATCGGCTCAAACAACAAATCCATTGCCAGAGCGCGCCGTCGGACGTGCGCCGAAGCGGGTCGACCACATCCACACACCGAAACCCGAGCGTCTCCATGTGCGCACACATCTCCGCAAACCGGGCGATTCCCGGCCCGAGCTCAAAGTTGTAGACCTCGAGCAACACCAGATTGGTTCCCTTCAACGTCTCCCTGGCGCCTTCGAGAATTTCCCGCTCAAAGCCGTGTGTGTCGAGCTTGATGAAGTACGGCCCCGGCAATTTGTGCTGCGCGACCAAGCTGTCAATTGAGCGCATCGGCCGCGGCACGGTTTGCCCTTCGGATGCGCGCGAATGTGCGGCACCACCGAAGTTGTCGGGCCCCAGAAACAGGTGGGCCTCGCCATCGCGATTCCCCGCGAGCACCATCTCGTACTGAATATTCGGCGCCTGGTTCACAAACTGCGACAGAATTTCCTCGTGTGCCGGCAGCCCCTCGATCAATAGCCACTTCGCCCCGGGAAAGTGCCGGTACGAAAGCCCCGTCCAACTCCCGTTGGAAGCGCCGACGTCGATCACGGTCCCGATCGGTCGCCTCCGCAGCGCGAACCGTGCATATGCCGCGTCAAAAGTGCTATCGACGGCGAGATTCAGTTGCACGTGCATAAGACGTCTCCTCCACTTTGATTACGCCGATTACGCCGATCACGCGGTGCGACATTCGCAGAAGGCCGTTCCCCCAATCCCTTCCCACAGGAAAGGGGGTTGGGAACTATCTCGCGGCGATCACAGCTGTGATGATTGAATGCGCGGGAGATTTGGTCGTGATTGAACTGCCGCGGAGGGTGAGATTGAGGTCGAGCGACTTTTCAGAGGCGTTCATGACGACGACGGCGATCGAGCCGTCGGGGTTTTTGAATGCGGTGGCGAGAAGATCGTCGGAGGTGGACGACGCGATGATGCGTTTGGCGCCGGGGCGGATGTACTTTGAAAAGTGGCCCAGGTAGTAGAACGAGTTCATGTATGTGAACGTGCCGAAGTTCTTGCCGGGCCGCGTGTCGGCGTGAACCGGTGCAAAGCAGAAGTTTCCGACGTGGTTGGGGCCGCCTCGCTCGTCGAGGAGGATGTTCCAGTCGGTCCAGCCGACGGCGCCGTTGTTGAAATCGTTCATCAGCGAGCGGCCGTAGATCTCGCCCCACTTCCAGTCGTTGATTTTGGCGGCATCAAAACGCTCGACGCAGCCTTCGGTGAAGAGGAGATGTGTTTCGGGGAATCGGTCCTGCACGAGGCGGACGTTTTCAAAGTGATCGCCGACGTACCAGTGGAACCCCACGCCCCAGACATACTTCGCGGCATCGGGATCCTCGAGCACAGCGCGAGCGCGGTCGTACATGATGTCGCGGTTGTGATCCCAGACGATGAGCTTGCGATCGCTCATGCCGGCCTTGGCAAGCGCGGGGCCGAGGTGGTTTTTGACGAAGTCGCGTTCCTGTTCGCCGGTGTAGATGCAGGATTCCCAGCGCTGGACTGCCGCGGGCTCGTTTTGGATCGTGAGGCCCCAGATCGGAATGCCCTGTTTTTCGTAGGCCTCGATGAACTTGATGTAGTAGTTGGCCCAAGTGGATGCGAATTCAGACTTCAGCTCGCCCCCGTTGAGCATGTGGTCGTTGGTCTTCATCCACGCGGGGGGCGACCAGGGGCTGGCGTAAATCGTCATCTCTTTCCCGGCGAGACCCTGCGCCTGCTTGATCATCGGGATGCGGTGCTTGAGATCGGGCGCGATGTTGAAGGATTCGAGCGATGCGTCGTTGTCTTTGACGTAGGTATAGCTCGCGCTCGAGAAATCGCAGGAGTGAATGTTGGTGCGGATGAGTGAGTAGCCGATGCCTGCCTTGGGATCGAAGTAAGCGTTCATCAGCTCGCGCTGTTTCGGCGCGGGGAGCATTGCGAGTGTTTCTGCCGACGCATCGGTGATGGCGCCGCCGATGCCGACGACGGTCTGGAATGTCGCAGCATCATCCAGAAAGATGGATGCTTGAGCAGGGCCGGGCGCGGCGGAAGTGAGTTTGCCGACAAGCGCGAGTCGGGATTCGGTGTCTTTGGCGGTGAGAAAAACATCAGCTTGAAATGGCTGTGCGACGGCGGGCATGGCGAGTGATCCGGATAGAAGGAAAAAGCGGAACACGAAGAAATGTAGTGAGGCAAAGAACTCGCACATGCGGTTGATCGGGTCAGCTGCAAACCAGTTTGTTGTATGCCTGGATAAACACGACGAAGTCCGCGTCATCGACGACAGTGTCGCCGTTGAGATCCGACGGGCAGCCCGGCATCATGTCAGGATCATCGCAGGCGAGAAGGTTGTAGGCGAAAACGAACAGAGTGAAGTCGTAGTCGTCGACAACGCCATCACAGGAGAAATCGGCGCGGCAGATAGAGAATGTTGCGGGCGAACTGGTCACGCTGCCGCAGTCGCCGGTGACGACGACGTCATACGACGCTTCATCGGAAGGCTGGGCGCCGTAGAGGGCAAGCGTCGAGTTCAAGGCGGAGGGATTGATACCGGGGTCGATTGGCTCGGAATTCCTGCGCCACTGATACGTCAGATTGCCGACGCCGACGGCTTTCACCTGGAAAAAGGCCGCGCCGTTCTTACAGACGCCCGTGTTCGACGGATGCTTGATGATCCCCAGCGGCGACGGCAGCACCCAGGTGTCGCCCCGGAGCGCCGTATCGAACCCACCGAAGAGGACGATCTCGCCTCGGGCCTCGTCGTAGGCCATCGCGGCATCTCGACGAGCGGAGGGACCGGAAACGGCGAGCTGCGTCCAGTTCGTGCCATTCCAAGTCCACGTATCGGGAAGGAAAACGTTGTTCGCGCCGTCGCCACCAAAGAGGACCATGGCTTCGCGTGCGACGTCGAAGACCATCGGAGCGAATCGTCGAACCGGGGGCAACGTGGCCGGAGTGCGCTTGGTCCAGGTAAGCCCGTTCCATTCCCACGTGTCGTTGTAACGGGGCAAGTTTCCGTAGTATGTTGTCCCGCCGAAAAAGATGGCGGTCTTGCGAACGCGGTCGTAATCGAAACTGATTCCATACCCGTTGATCGGGCCGGCGGTGGATTCGCGGGTCCACGTCGAGCCATCCCACGCCCAGGCGTCGCGGTAGGACTGGTTGTTGTCGGTCTGCCCCGCCACCAACATGATCACGTTTCGGTTGGTATCGAACGCAAACCCCGGCGCATATCGCTTCGATCCGCCGGAAGTCGAGACCTGCGTCCAACTCGTGCCGTCGTACTCCCACGTGTCGCCGTAGTTTGTGACGTTGTTGGGAAGATTGCCACCGTAGAGCGCGACGCGGGAGCGTGACACGTCATAGGCCATGCCCTGCCCGCTGCGCGGGGGCGGGAGCGTGCCGGTGGGGAACTGCTGATTCCAGGCTGTGCCGTTCCATGCCCATGTGTCGTTGTAGCGGAGGCCGGTGGTGTAGTTCGCGCCGCCGAAGAGGATGACTTGTTGACTGACCGGGTCGTAGACCATGCGGGCGTCCTCGCGGGCGGAGGGGCCAGTAACGGTGCGCTGAACCCAGTTGGGGGTGCACTGGGCGGATGCCGACATGGAGGAAAGAGAGGCCAGCGCGATGGCCGCGAAGCCGGCGAACTTGGACAAGCCTCCGGGCACGCGACAAAGGCGAGAGGACTGGTCCGAAGCGAACATTTTCAACATTGGAAAACTCCCCGCCGGGCGAGCACGCCGCGGGGTGCGACGCGATTTTTTCCCCCGACGAACCGACCAAATTCCGCTTGGCATTCTCTTGGGCGCGATTGCCAAAAGATACCACGGGCCTCGACTCACACAAGGCAAAACCCCGAGTTTTGGGGATGGCGAGGTAGAGGCAACAGCTTTGCGAGGGAACCGGAGCAGGGCATTTTCGGACGTCTGTTTTCGTTTGGAGCCTTCTTCGGTGAGTGAAATGGAGTTGGTCTCTAACAGTGGGCCTACCCGTTCGCCTTTGAGCCGAACGAATTCCGCTTTGAGGTGAGCGGCAGAGCAACAAGAAGACAAGTCGTCAGCACGAAGAGCATGACGACGAAAATCGCGCTGCCTTCAGGACCGTCGCTGCCGCCGGTGAGCCAGGGTGCGCCGGTGGGCTTGAGTTCGACAATCAGGGAGGGGATACCGGCGTTGATTTCCGTGAGGGGCAAGCCGAAGCCGACGGCGATGAGCCAGTTCCAGCCGGTGTGCCAGCCCATGACGCCGAGCACGCTTCGCGACTTGAGCGCCCAGGCACAGCAAAAAAGACTGAAGAGAAGCGTGGTCGAAGTGACAAGCCAGGGTTGGTTTGGTTCGTAGTGAAGCAGGGTGAAGAGAGCGGAGCTGACCAGCACGCCGATGAACACGTTGAATTTTTTGGAAAGGACGGAAAGGAGCCAGCCGCGGAAGAGGAGTTCTTCGACACCGGACTGAAGGGCGAAGCAGGGAAAGAGGAGCGCGATCGAGAGCAGTGCGCGGGGTGATGTCCAAGCGCGACCGAGCCCGTCCATCGAGAATCCGCCGTTGAGCCAGATCGCGCCGACTCCGAAATGGACGACGACACAGGCGAGAGCGCTGCCGCCCAGGAAGGCGGAGATTTTGTGCGGCCCGCTCAGACCGATGGCGGCGAGCGTGCGACCTTCGACGAAGCGAACCCACGCGAGCAGAACGAGGAGAAGCAGACCGAAGATCACCACCGTGTACGTCATCAGACCCGAAGGGCTGACCGGGTTTTCTTTCGCATCAAGAGCGATGAACGGTTTGAGGATGAGGGAGCCGACGATCGTGCTGACGATCACCATGGCGAGGCAGAGCACAGGCGCAAGCACGCCCCATGGCATCCAACCCGTTGGGGCGTCAGCCGCGTACAAGTCCCTCGATTTCATCGAAACCATGCAGCATTATTTGGCATCGTGACGTGCCGTTTTCCGCCATTCTGGGATTGACACAGGATTTTCGTCGGCGATGACGCGAGGCCAAGTGCAGCATTTTCGCGATTTTGGGGTGTGCGGATTTACGCGTCGTCAGTGATCGGGCGGCGGGTTTTTGCGCGCGAGCTCCTGATAGAACTCGACGGCGGCGACGTACGCCTCGTGGTTTTGCTGTTCGGGGTAGAAGTTCCGACGATTGACGAGCACCTGCGCGCCATTTCGGGCGAGCGCTTCCTGGTGACTCGTGATCGCAACTCGGAGATGGTACTTGTCGGTGCGGCCGGGGAAGCAGAGATAGAAGATGTCGGACTCGGGCCAATAGGGATTGAAATTCTTCGAGGCGGGCGGCATGAAGCGGCGCATCTCTTCAAAGACTGGGGGAAGGATGCGGTATTTGGGGATGAGGCAGAGAGGAAAGCCGGGTGCGGGATCGACCACCTTTGGGGGCGCGGCGGAAGGGATGTTGGCGGGAGTGTTGAGGATGACTTCGCAGAGTGATTGGGGCTGAGCGGTTTTGTTTGTCGCTTCGGATAATGCTCGGGTAATGCTGCAATCCAGTCCGCCTGCTTCGTCTTCGCTTTTTGCTTCAGTGTCACTTTCCGCTTCGTCGTCGCCTTCTGCTTCTTCGTCGCTGCTGCCTACTTCATCGTCGCTTGCCAATTCGTCATCGCTGTGCGGGGGCTGCGTGATGACAACAGTCGCGATGGATTCGCCGTGTTGAGATTGTGTTGAGTGCGACTTTTCTCCGTTCGAAATGGGCTTTTCTGGCCCTCCACTCTGATCTATTTTCAGAGGGAGGGGGCTTGCGCATGGCACGGAGGTCTCGGCATCGTCTTCGTCGAGTTGGGATTCGTCGAGTTGGGACTCGTCGTCTTGGAGATCATCATCGAGAAAGGGCGGTTCGCTGGTGTCGTCGCGGGATGCGAGTTGATCGAGCGTGTGTTTGTCGAACTGCGGTTTGTGATCGGCAACGTTTTCTGTCGGCGAAGCGTGACTTGAAACGGGCGAGGGCCGGGATTGCGAATCGGATGAGGACGAACGCGAAGGGCGGGGACCTTGCGAGGGTGGTGATGGATCCGGATCGGTTGAATCCTCTGCAGGCGCTGCGCGGGGGCGACGCTGGGAGATGTATTCGCGGAATTTGAAAGCGCGGAGGAGATCGGAGGCGGCACGGCGGCAATCGGATTCGTTTGTGCCGCGGGTCGCGATGGCGCAGAGCGTGAGGATGATCTCGGGTTCTTTGTCGTGTTGAACGTGGCGGGCCTGCGCTTCGGCGAACTCGGTGTGTTCGCGGAGGAGTTGCTGCGTTTCGGGGAGACGCTGCCAGGCGAAGAGCTGCGGGAGCGTGAGGTTGTAGTTTGCGCAGAGGCGGCTGGCGGTGAAGCCGGCGAGGTAATCAACGAGGAGCGTTGTGGAGAAGGAAGGGTCGCGGAGCTTGGCGAGGGGGGATTGGGGATGGGGCGTGGGGAGCGCGCTGGCTGGGATTTCGGCGTGCTGGGGCTGGCGGGGTCGCCGCTCGTCGGGCTCGTAAGCCCGGGGGAGAAAGGCGGAAGTGGTCGGGGAATCGGTGCTGGTGAGGACAACCATGGGACATAGTTTACTGGAAAAACGTGATGAATGTTGGGTTTTGTACGGTATTGTAGTAAATTGATGGCAAGTGCCTACAGCCAAGTATCTTGCGTGCGATTGCGATAGGGGATTTCAACACAGAGAACCACAGAGGACCACGGAGTGGGACGGAGAAAGGCGGTTTGCCGGAGCACGGAGATGGGGCCGAAGGGACTTTTTGGGGGTCGACTTTCGATGTTGCAATGACGTGGCAGGGTGGGTGAGGTTGCGAGGTTTCAGTACACTTTGGAAATCCGGGAAACCCACAATGCGTTTCATGCTTGCGTTTTTATGTGCTTCTGTCGCGTATGGCGCGGATCCGATTGCTTCGATCACGTATCTGCGATCGAATGACAATCCGCCGCTGGTCATGGTTGCGCCGATGGCGATGTCGGGCGATGGCAAGACGGTGGTTGGGCAATACATGATTTGGACTGCCGAAACTGGTTTGAAGCCTGCAGGCTTCTCTCCTGACGAACTCGGATATCTCAACATTCAGGCGCTCAATTACGACGGCACGATCCGTTTTGGAGATATCAACTCGTTTGCTGGTCTGTACTACCGATTCTGGAGCGGACCTTGGGGTTTTGGGCGCGATGATTCGCCGTTCTCATTCGAATCCACAACCGACATTACATGTCCGCGACGCACGTTGTCGGGCGACGGATTGTGGATGGCGGGGCGCTCGACTGCCGATTCCGCGTTTCGCGTTCAGCGGCCGGACGTTACCCAGAGTTTAAACGGCGCTGGTAGCGCGGGTTGCGCCGCAATCAACTTCGATGGCTCCGTTGTCGTTGGCGTGAAGTACGGAACGGGAGGAACGTTCGGCGCGGTGTGGACGTTCGCACCCGTTGAGGGCGGATTTGAAGTCGAGACTCAGCTATTTCCCAAGGCGGAGTTTGATTCGGTGAGCGCGGATGGCGAGTATGCCGCGGGCTTCTTTGACTGGGGTGGCGGAGGTGCCAGGTATCTAGGAATGCTCTGGAAGATTGGACAGGAAGCGGACAAGTTTCATCCGCCACTCGGCTCGAGCGGAATCACGTACACCAATTTCGTTTCGAACGGAGGGCTCTTCGCCGCGGGCGTAGCGACGCGCCCGGGTTGGCCGCGGGCGTTCATTCGTCGGCAAGGCGAGCGCGCTCGCGATCTTCGCCAGGTATTGCAGCGCTTCGGCGCGACGAATCTTGATTACTACCTGCTGACGAACATCTCGGGACTTTCGGACGACGGCACGACCGTATGCGGATATGCGCAGAGCCCGTGGTTTGGCAACGTCGCGTTTGTAGCGAGCTTTCCGGAGTGGCCTGCGTGTCCGGCGGATATCAACTTTGATGGCGTCGTGGATGACGCGGACTTTTCGATCTTTGCGGGGGCGTACAACGAGCTTGTGAATACGGATGGGGATTTTAACGTGGATGGATTGACGGATGATGCGGACTTTGCGGTGTTTGCGCCGGCGTATGACAGGTTGGCGTGTGAGTAACATTGCTTCTTTTACATCAGCGACCGTTACATTCTTGCGAGCTCACAATGACAAGAGATTCGTGGACATTCGATGATTTGCCTTCTTCTGCTCGTTCAGAAGATGATCGATTTGATCGAAAGGCCTTTATATCAGGCAAAGATGACGACATCAAGAATTTCTTAGCCAAGGCGCTTTCTGCATTTGCCAATAGTGGCGGAGGACACATTTTTCTTGGCATTAGCGACGATGGACAAATTGGTGGATGTCCTCGATTTTACAAGTCCCGCCAACCAACTAAGGAATGGATCGAAAATTTAGCCATTTCTCTCCTGCAGCCCCCGTTGCAGGAAATTCGGGTGCACGAGATTGCATTGCCCAACAAACCAGATCTTGCCGTAATCGTTGTTGACGTGGGCGATAGTCGTCAAGCTCCGCATCAAGATACGCGCACTCAGCTATATCACTACCGAATCGGATCCAATTCGCTACCCGCACCGCATTTTTATCTTGAATTGCTGCGGAATCGGCTCACAAGGCCTCGGCTTGCCATAAAGCACCAATCACTTTACCCCGTATCGCTTTATTGCTCTCCAGATGCAAGCATACTTACTTGCGCACTTGAAACACAAATAGTAAACGAAGGGCAGGTTGTCGCCAAGACAGTTTTGGCGAGACCAACAGGCATTTTTCATAAATCAGAGAACATATTGTTTGACATTGACACATTGCCCGAAGGGCACAAGGACGCTTTTTCGGGACCAATGCATGCACCCTTGCTGCTACCAGGCATGTCAGTCAAGACGCACTATCCCGTGAGTTTAGTTTTTCCATTTCATTTGGCGCGTTTGATACGGACATCTAGCAACGCCATCGATCATGACATGCTAAAAAATCAACTAAGCTGCACTATACTTTCAGAAAATGGCATCGGCGCTTCTCGGGTTGTTTCACTAGAAAGCCTTGTGGAGTGGACCACGCTAATACAGCGAGCAAACTGGCTCGCTCCAGCACAACCGACTGATGCTGGTGGCTACGCTGGTTGGGGCATAACTTATGAATGGATGGAAGTTACGGACAGCTCCGTCAGCATTCTTGTGGTGAACAATACGGAACATGTCTACGACTCTGTTGGTCTCGAGCTTTGGAGTGTGGACGACATCGGCAATCCAATTAATGTAGTGGACTTGGGATCGCTTTATAAATTAGGATGCGGCAACCAAGTTATTTTTAATCAGAGCATTGGGCATCACATCGTAAATCCAGAATCTGAATGGTGGATTGTTGTGAAGCATGTTTGGCCAAAGCCACACGTGGCATTGGCCGGCGACGCGGAATTTGAGCCGAGCGGAGCACCCGCGTTGCGGCACGAATAATTCCCAACTGAAGACCCGACGAGTAAGACAGAGACTGGCATTGGCGCTGCCAATTCTTGAACGTGCCGTTCGGTGACACCCTCGCGGCAAGTAGTCTGCGGCGACCTCCGCCCTCAGAGATCTTCCACGTAAGTGCCGTCCTTGGGGTTGACGGAGCGACGCCTGGATTCGAAGACGATCGCGTGTCATGCGAAATCGGCGGCGAGAATTGCACTTCCAACCCGCTTGCTCGTGGAAGGGTTTTTAGAAGGGCATATCGCCTGGAAAGACCGTGCAACAAGGACGATACCTGCACCGCCTCGCGGTGAAGAAGGGGCCGTTCGGGCGTGGGAGTTCCACTGGCGCACTCTTAGGGACAAACCAACTCGTTGTATGCGGCGGCGAAGATCACGAAGTCGGCATCGTCGACGAAGTTGTCGTCGTTCAGATCGGCGGGGCAACCGGGGGGCATGGATGGGTCGGCGCAGTCGAGGATGTTGTACGCGGCGGCGAAGATGACGAAATCGGAATCGTCCACGAAGCCGTCGGAATTCAAGTCGCCGGAGCAATCGGGGCGGCAGGCTGACTGCGTGATGAAGTTAGAAAGAGTCGCGGTTGGCGCAAAAGCGAGCGACTGGGTTGCTTCCGATCGCTTGAGCGTCACGGAGGAGGCGAAAAATTCTGGGACGATGGGCTCGGGGACGGAAATCAACGCTGAGCAATTGTCGTTGCCGGTGAGATCGGTGCGGATGAGCATGGTGTCGGATGTGCCGATGTTGAAGGGGGAGTTGTCGTTGCTGCCGGCGAGCAGCAAGGCCTGGGTGGGAACGAGTTGTTCGACGGCATCGTGACCGGAGGATTGGCTGCGGGTGTATTCGGCGCGCCAAAGCACGGAGAGATCGGCGCCGTTCAAGAGCCACATCTGTGCGCGGGTTTGGCCGCCTGCGAGAAGGCGCGTGCCGCTGACGACGAGCTGGCCGGTTGAAAGTCGATTGAGGGAGGCGATGGCGACTTGGACGTCGCGGACTGCGCTGGTGGAGAGGACGTCGCCGGTATCGGGATCGAGCAGGAAATGGACAGCGCCGGCGGGGGAACTCTGGCCGGTCGGATCGCCGGTTTGAGCGGCGACGGCGACCTTGCCGGAAGCGGTGAGTTCGATGGCCATGCCGGCTTCGCCACTGTTGTTGATGAAGGTGAGGCCGATGGCTTTACACCAGACGACGTCGCCGGTGGAGCGGGAGATTCGCGCGACGAGGATGTCGTTGCCGCGGGAGCTGTCGTTTTTGAATTGGATGCCGCCGGTGACGAAGTAGTCGGTTGCGCTTGTGAAAGCGACGTCGGTGAAGTACATGCTGTTGGCGAGATTGCCGGGCGGCTCGTAGATGTGATTGAAGTCGAGTGCGCCGCTATTTCCGGTGGCGCGGAGCAGGTGAGCGGAGGTCGAGCTGCCGCTGGCGAGGGATCCGGCGACGAGGATGCGGAAGGGAGTGAGAGATGTGTCGATCTCCATTCCGACGCCGCTGAGGAGGGGGCTTCCGTCGTAACGGCGCGTCCAGAGGACGGCGCCTGCGCCGGAGATGCGAGCAAGGCAAAGAGAGGTGTCGCCACTTGAGGTGTACATGGCGGCGACGAGGTCTCCGCTTGGAGTTGGGCGGAGGCGGAAGCCGAAGTCGAAGGCATTTTGCGAATCGAGCGTGAGATTCCAGATAGGTGTACCGGACGAGTCGGTGCGGGTGATGGACGCTCGGGCGTCGGTCGCGGGGTTTTGGTAGATGCCGCCGATCAGGCCGATATCGCCGTTGGTCAGGATGGTGACGCCGTCGGCGAAGGAGAGTGCGTTGGGACGGCCGAGGATGTGGTTGAACGGTTGTGCGTGCGCTGCACCGGAGGACCAGAGAAGCGCGACAGAGAAAGTCGTTCGCACGACGATGGAATGGCGTTTCATCCGTGAAATCCTACGAGACATTTTGGTTGGGCTCGGTTACGCGACCGACGCGAGCATGCTTTCGGTGCCGTCCTGCCGCAGGGCGGAGCGCATGTGTGACAGAGCATGGCGGACGCGGCGCTGGACGTCGCGGAGCGGGATGTTTTCGCACTTGGCGATCCGCTTGAGCGACATTCCTCTATGGAGCGCGCAACGAAGGATCTGGCGATCCTCATCTTCGAGGGAATTGAACGCGGCGCGAACGCGGGCGGAATCTTCGGCGGAGATGCGGTCGTTGGAAGCGCGGCCACGCGCGGCGGACAGTTCGTCCTGCAGCGTCGCCTTGGGGCGGCGGCTTTCCAGGCGATAGGCGTCGCGCAGCGAACTGCGGGTGATCATCGTGATGAAGGTTGCTTCGGAGCCGCGGGTCGGGTCGTACAACGGGGCGCTGCGCCACAGTTCGACGAAGGCATCCTGCACGGCGTTTTCGATGTCGTCGCCGGCCGAACGCAGAGAGCGGCGAGCGAGAAAATTCACCAGGCCCTTGTACTTCTCGATGCAGCGGCGCATCGCTTCGGTGTCGCCCTGGGCGATGAGCTGCATGAGTGGTTCTGCGAGTGGTTCTGCGGGCTCTGATGTCGCGTGTGAAGTTGCCTGCGCAGTGGCGGGCAAGCTGGTAGACGAAGCAACTTGAATGTCGGTGGATTGCATTTTCATGATTCACTCCCTCGTGTTTCTGTATTCAAACAATACTGGATACAGAGTCACCACCGGTGAAAGCGATGTAAAGGTGCGCTTACTGCAGGCTTTGTTTCACTATGAAAAGTGTCTCAGCGGCGCGCGGTTTCTTTGCGTGAAAAGAGCACAGTGCGTAAACGCGATTTCATTCTGCATGCAAACGGCGCATGACCATTCGTGCGACATTCGCCGTCGCGCCGCTCACGCTGAAAATGAATTCATGAAGCGACTACGAGAAGATAATCGCCGACGCCGATGGTTCCGCCGCGTCCTGTCGTACGGCGGCGCGCCTTGATCGGTACCGCCGCCGCTTTCCGCTTGTCCTTCGTGAAAACTATTCTCAATGCCGGCGGCACTGCTTGCTGCAGCCGGGATCGAGCCGCCGACAAGCGCTCTGCGTTTCGACGACCGGTGCTCCGGTCGCCTGAGAAAGCCGATCCGCAAAGTCGCGCGCGGTGTCGCTCGGAAAGAAAGCCACGAGACTATTTTGGCTGCCTCGAATGCGGCGAACACGGATAGTTGCGTGACCGGGCTTTGATTCACGATGGCGCAGCGTTATTTGCTTTATGCTCTCCGGCCGAACGACGCGTGTTCCGGTCAACGTGTGCAAGTGGAGTTCATCACCTTTGATCTCAACAGAAGGCGTGAGCGTGCAGAGAAATCCAAACTCGAACACCGCTGCGAAACAGGCGATGGCTGCGCCGATAATCTGACCGAGAAGCGTGCCGGCACGAATGGCACTCCAGATGCCGGACGCCGATATTGTGACAAGCGCAAGTGTGACCGCGAGGACGACCAGCCATTCGCTGGTCCACATCAAACGCCACTTTGCAGGACCCACACGGACTCCCATGGCATGAGAATACGGCTTCGGCAAAGATGCGAGTTGGACGACTACATAGATGTCTACGTGTCGAGCGAACTCGAACGGTTCGCCGCAGTCCGTTCACCGGGTGACGGCGTGAGCGAGTACCGCAAGATGCGGCAAGTCAAAAATGAAAAGAGCCCCTCAAGGTTTACCTCAAGGGGCTCAAAGTCGGCGATGACCTACTTTCCCGCGTTGCAGTATCATCGGCAGCGTCAGCTTAACTGCTGTGTTCGGGATGGGAACAGGTGTTTCCTAACGCTTATGGTCACCGACAAACCGGACAGGCACGCCTTTCGGCGGGCCGTCAGTCGACAGCGAAGAATGGAAGAAGAACCGACAATAGAGAAACAGTAAGAATCGAGACCGGACTCGAGTGCCGCCGAGGCGACACACGAAACAGAACTCTTGAAGCGCTGCCACGAAGGTTGTTCCGGGCTCTTGCTTCGAGGGCAAGAACCGGTAGACCAAATCGCGGCGGCTGGTTGGTGATCAGACATTCGACCGTTCGTACCGCTCCGCTGAAGGCATTTCTGCCCGTACACGCGCGGCCGATCAACCTGGTGGTCTTCCAGGGGTCTTTCGTCTTACGACAAGCAAACCTAATCTCCGGGGGGGCTTCACGCTTAGATGCTTTCAGCGTTTATCCCTGCCATACGTAGCTACCCAGCGGTGCACTTGGCAGTGCAACTGGATCACCAGGGGTATGTCCAACCCAATCCTCTCGTACTAAGGTTGATTCCCGTCAAGTTTGCGACGCCCACAACAGATAGGGACCGACCTGGCTCACGCCGGTCTGAACCCAGCTCGCGTACCACTTTAATCGGCGAACAGCCGAACCCTTGGGGCCGCCTTCAGTCCCAGGATGTGATGGGCCGACATCGAGGTGCCAAACCGCTCCGCCGCTATGGACGCTCGGGAGCGATCAGCCTGTTATCCCCGGGGTACCTTTTATCCGTTGAGCTACGACCCTTCCACACGGGATCGCAGGATCACTAGAACCTACTTTCGTAACTGCTCGACCCGTCGGTCTCGCAGTAAATCCGGCTTGTGCTCTTACACTCGACACACGGTTTCCATCCGTGCTGAGCCGAACTTTGTGCTCCTCCGTTACTCTTTTGGAGGAGACCGCCCCAGTCAAACTACCCGACACCAACTGTCCCTCGCCCGGATTCACGGGAAACGAGGTTAGACCACAAACTTACTCAGGGTGGTATTTCACCTTTGGCTAATCCTGGGCCAGAACCCAGGCTTCAAAGCCTCCCACCTATGCTACGCAGAATATGCTCGTGGTCAATAGGAGCCTATAGTAAAGGTCCACGGGGTCTTTCCGTCTTGCTGCGGGTAGGCGGTATCTTCACCGCCACTACTATTTCACCGAGTCGGTCGTGGAGACAGTGATCCAGTGATTACGCTATTCATGCGCGTCGGAACTTACCCGACAAGGAACTTCGCTACCTTAGGACCGTCATAGTTACGGCCGCCATTCGCCGGTGCTTCGGTCGCGACCTTCGCTTTCGCTTAGCCACTTCCTTGACATTCCGGCATCGGGCAAGCGTCACTCTGTATACTTCGGTTTACACCTTAGCACAGAGCTGTGTTTTTGATAAACAGTTCCCAGATCCTTTTCTCTGCGCCCTCTCCTTGCGGAGGAGGGCCCCCTTATCGCGAACTTACGGGGTTATGTTGCCTAGTTCCTTCACGACCGTTCTCTCGAGCGCCTTAGGCTATTCGCCTCATCCACCTGTGTCAGTTTTGGTACGGGACCTGTTTCGCCACCGCTGCTTTTCTAGGAACTCCCTTTGCTCACATCGGCCACAAGGGCCTGCTCATCCAACAGAGCCGTGAACTCCGGAAATCCGCACAACGGATTGATCTACGCAGGTGCTTAGGACTATTAACCTAACTTCCATCGACTACGCCTTTCGGCCTCGCCTTAGGACCCGGCTAACCCTGGGCGGATTTACCTTCCCCAGGAAACCTTGGATATATGGCGGACAGGATTCTCACCTGTCTAATCGTTACTCAAGCCGACATATGCACTTCTTGGCGCTCCACCTAACTTTACAGTACAGCTTCGATGCACCAAGAACGCTCTCCTACCGCTCAATATTGCTATTGAACCCACAGCTTCGGTTTTCTGCTTATTCCCGATCATTATCGGCGCTAGATTCCTCGTCCAGTGAGCTGTTACGCACTCTTTAAATGATGGCTGCTTCTAAGCCAACATCCTGGATGTCACCGCAACCTAACTTCCTTTGACTGAGCAGAAATTGGGGACCTTAGCTGGTGGTCTGGATTTTTCTCCTTTTGACGACGGATATTGTCACTCGCCGTCTATCTCCCAGCGCTTGAACTATGGCATTCGGAGTTTGGTTGGTCCGGCTAGCCGGGTAGGCCGCTCAGACCATCCAGTCGCTCTACCTCCATAGTTTGCTTGCTGAGGCTAACCCTAGAGTTATTTCGGAGAGAACGAGCTATCTCCCAGTTTGATTGGACTTTGACCCCTCCCGTCAGCTCATCGCAGAACTTTTCAACGTTCACGCGTTCGACCCTCCAGGCGGTTTTACCCGCCCTTCAGTCTGGCCAACGGTAGATCACAAGGTTTCGCGTCTATCCCATGAGACTGATCGCCAGTTTCAGACTCGCTTTCGCTCCGCCTCCGGTCCGGTAGACCTTAGGCTCGCCGCATAGGATAACTCGTCGGCTCATTATGCAAAAAGCACGCCGTCACCCCGTAGGGCTCCGACCGCTTGTAAGCGCACGGTTTCAGCTACTCTTTCACCCCGCTCATCGCGGTAGTTTTCATCGTTCAGTCGCCTTACTGGTTCGCTATCGGTCGTTGAGGAGTATTTAGCCTTGGAGGGTGGACCCCCCGTGTTCAACCCGGGTTTCCCGAGCCCGAGTTTACTCTATGGGCATCCCCAATATGTGGTTACAGGGCTGTCACCTTTTGAAGCGCAGCTTTCCAGCTGCTTCACTCACAAAATTGGTTCGTCCGCGTTCGCTCGCCGCTACTTGCGGAATCGCTGTTGCTTTCTTTTCCTGTGGGTACTGAGATGTTTCACTTCTCCACGTTCGCTCTTAACACCTATGCATTCAATGTTAAGTACCCTTGCGGGTGGGTTGCCCCATTCGGAAATCCCTAGATCTCAGCCTATTTACCGGCTCCCTAGGGCTTATCGCAGGTTTTCGCGTCCTTCATCGCCTCTCAACGCCAAGACATCCGCCGTGCGCCCTTCGTGCCTGATCACCAACCTGACGCCGCGATGCTTCCCGCACCGGATTGCTCCGGCGAGTTTCACACCTCGTAGCCAGATCGATACCCCATGGGCCTGAATACCCATGGTCTCGCTTCCTCTTTCCTCTGCCTTGCGGCTCGGGTCCGATTCGTCGAAAAGGCCAACCTGAATTGCGCTTCGAGAGTCCGTTGATATCTGCCAGCCTCCGGTTTAACCCTTTGACTGACAGACGTCTCCGATCTCGATTCTTACTTGCTTCTCTATTGCACTTAGGACCTGGCCAAGGGTTTTACCCCCAAGGGCTCAAGGTCCTTAAGTCGTCGTGATCCCGGCCTCCACCCATCGAACACGGCACGCTTGTGGCATCCACGTTCGATCGGTTTTAACCGGAATCGAAAATCTTCTTCCAATCTCCAGTTGTCAAAGATACCCGTCGCCAAGGCCAAAGCCCGGGTGATGGTCCGGGCTGGTTTTCACCAGTCCGGTGTCCGCTCCTTTTGGGTGCGGGGAGAAGTCTAGGGAGAACCCTTCAAGGGTCAAGCGCAAGTCAAAAGTCTTTTGCGTGGCTTTTCCAAATCCAGCATTTACAAGGCTTTACAAAAACTGAACGGAGAGGGTTCTTTGGGTGCCTCAACCGCCCGCCGACTTGGCGGAAGCCTCAACACGCTTGTAGAGGGGGCTTTCGCGGTCCTTTTCGGGTACTCGGACGATCACATTCCCGTTGATATCCCGAAGAATCGCGACAAAAGACGCCGGTCCGCTCGCGTTAGGGACTGGCGAGACGTCCAGCAGAATCACGCCATCCAGCGTGACGCGGATGTTGTCGGGAGCCATAAACGGGGCCGGAGCTGCCGCAGCGGCAGGTGCAACGGCAGCCCCTGGAGCACCCGGAGCGCCTCCCGGAGCCGCGGGATTCGCCGCGGCAGCCGGAACTCCGGCAAGGTTCTTGGGCAGGTTGATGCTGCCCGAGAGCGGGTCGCCGATGTTCATGCCGGCGGTCTGCTTGCGATAGTGGCCGAAATAGAACTTGAAGAGTTCGACTGAAGCGCGAGCGGCGCCGAGGTCGCTGTCGGGGGTCGCGGAAGTGACGAAGAAATACTCAGCGCGATCGACGTCGACCGTGTTGCTCCAGTCGGACCAGGGGCTCTTGATGATGCTGGCGGCCGCGAGATTCTGCTGGGGCTGCTGCAAGAGCGCCGTGCGACCAAAGAGCGGGTTGTTGACACCGACGCGGAGGCGATAGCGATATCGCTCGCCGGGCTGCGCGGTCGCGTCATGAACCCAGAATTTGACTGACTCCTGCGAGAGCAGGCTGTTCACCGCGACCGGTGCCGCGGCGTTGGCGGCTGCTGGATCACCTGGTGCCGCGGCCGGATTGAGCTTTGCAATCTCCTCGGCTAGGAGGCGTTCGCGGTTCTCGAGATTCTTGATCTGGTTGCCGAGACGGGTGCGCTCCGCCGTGTTGTTCACGATGGGCTCGGGCTTGGGTGCGGGTGCGGGGGTCGGAGCCTTTGGCGCGGGCTGGCCGGGCTTGGACGGCGCGGGCTTCTCGGGCGGCTTGGGTGGTTCGACTTTTTTGGGCTCGTCTTTCGGGAGCTTTGCAAGTTCGTCCTGACGCGTCTTGATATCCGCGCGGACCTTTTCGAGTTCGGCCTGCTTGGCGGCAAGCACTCCGGGATCGGCGCTGGCCTTGGTGCGTGTCGCGGCGGCGGACGGGGGGACCCATTCCTGATTGCCGAGTGTCTTGTAGAACGCGGGGCGGAGAATTTCGGACGCTTGCTGACGCGCGTTGAGAAGCTGCGTCTGCATGTCGCTGGTGGACTTGACGCTCTCGTTCCAACCGACGATAAAGAGATGGCGTCCGAGCATGGCAGGGAGGACGACGCCCGTCTCCCACGAGCCGTCCGAGTTCATCTTCTGGCGCTCGGCTTCGACGACCACGGCCTCGACGCCTTCGCGCCACCAGCCCTGAGGCATGGCTTCGAGCGGGCCCGCGCCATCGGGATCGGTAAGCAGCGAATCAACAAAGGCCTTGATGTCGATCGACGATTCGACGCTCACGAACGGATGATCGAAGGGTTGCTCCTTGGGGAGCAGTGCGGCGAGTTCGGGATACGCAGTGGTTTCGTCAACGCTGATGGTGGACCAGAACGAGGAGGCAACAGCGGTCGCGGGCTGCGGGAGCGCGATCTCGGCGAAGAGTGCATCAGAGGCTCTGATATTGGCGCCGCCCAGGGCGACAGCGGGGCCGAGCGCGCCGATCGACGGGCGCGGTGCGATGCCGCCCTTGACGAGCTTGTCGAACTCGGTCTTCATGTCCTTGCCGGCGGCATCGATATCCGGTGGCAACGTGGGATTTTGAGATTCGATTTTGGCTTTAAGCGTGTTGGCTGCTTCCTTCACCGGTCCGTATGCCTGAGCAGGCGGGACGGTGACACTGCCGATTTTGACTTCGTTGGGGCTAGTGAGAAACTGCTGCGCGATCACGGCGAGGAGCACGACGCCAGCGAGAACGACGACGACTTTCTCGACGTGCTGCTCTGCCGGATTGATTCCCTTGAGCTTCATTGCTGTTCCTTCTGCGGGCGTGTGCACACGCCGGCTCGAAATTGATTACTTGGGTGGGGTGGCAGGAGCGTTCGCGTCGGCAGGGGGAGCGAGATCGGGGAGACCCAGACCCTTGCGAACCGCGGCGGGGAAGAGTGGCGACGTCCACGAACGCAGCCACGTGAACTCGACGTCGAGCAGAACACGGACGACGTTTTCGTCGCCGTAGTAGTAACCCTGCGAGAGATCCTGCCAGCCATCGACCTTTTCCATGGCGAAGCCGACGACGAACGCGAAGTTGGTGCGGCCCACTGCATTGAAGAGTTCAGGGAGCCGTGCGCTCGAAACGATCATGGTGACGCGGGCACGACGGACATCGAATTCGGTCGATGCGCCGTCGCTGTGGCCGCTGATCGAGTCTTTGAATTCGCCGCCCGCAGCACCTGCCGGAGCAGCGGCGTTCGGGTCGGTTCCGGTTCCTTCGGAAGCGATCTGCGCGCGCCAAGGGAGAATGTCGATCTTCTCGATGCGCTTGACGACCGAGTCGCGTTCGCTGGACAGTTTGCCATCGGGCCCCGTGTTGGCGGTGCGGACGATGGCGAACACATCCTGCAGCAGCCAGAAATCGGACTGCCAGAGGAATGTCTGACGGACGTTGGGCGGAGTCGCGGGCGCGGCAAGAAGAATCTGATTCGCGCCGGCGGCGGCGGCACCAAATCCAGGAGCTCCGCCACCGGGGCCGTTGGCGGAGCCACCCGAGGGGAAGACGCTCATGTCGGCGTAGACAGAGACTTCATTCGCGCGACGGACGTATTCGGCGCGGCGGGCGTCGAGCAGGAGACGGTCGAGCGATTCTCTCTCGGAGCCAGTTAGCTCGCGATTGCCGCCGTTGCCTCGGATCTTTTCGGTCTCGCGGCGGTTGATGTCGTTGAGCTGCGCTTCAAGTTGCGTGGAAGCGACAGGCCCGCCGGCGCGGATGGAATCGAGAAGGCCCTGATAGGCGGACTGGGTTCCCTGCGCGGGATTGCCGGCGAGCTTCTGAACAAACTCAAGGGGCTTGAGCTGCTCTTCTCCGGCGGCGGGCGCAGGGAAGAGGCCATTGATCAGCGGCTTCTTGTCGCCCTTGTTGAATGCCTCGGCAACTTTGACGACGCTCTCGCGCTGATCGAGCAACTGCTTCTTGCGCTCGGCGAACTTTGCGGTGAGGATCGCATTGGGAGGCGAGGAAAGTTCGACGGCCTTGGCATCGCCTGCGACGACGGGGAGCGCGTACGTCACCTTGATGTTGTTGACCTTTGTCAGCAGATCGCTCGCGTCTCTCTGCTGCTTCTCGCGGATTTCATCGTTCCATCCGGAGCTGAACCACCACGCCGTACCCAGCATGATGATCATGAACACGCAGAGCGACGGGATGATCCAGTTCTTCTTGAGCCAGGGGAGAATGTTTTTCAATGCTTGGCCTCCGGCGGCTGCGCGGGAACTTTCGATGCGGTGAAAGAAATGGTGAAGGAGGTTGGAGGCGGTAGCCCCTCTGGAGCGGGCGGACGCAGTGCGGCGATAGGCGCGAGATTCTCAAGACCGGTCTTGAGGTCGCGTGAGGCTTGATTGCCCGGAATGGCGCCACCCGGGGCGGCCGGCGCGACAGGCGCTGCCGCAACATTTTGCTGCGGTCCGCCGGCGTTCGCGTTTGACGCATCCTGACGCCAGGGTGTCTGCGAAACGATGATCTCGTACGGGACGCCCGGTCGCTTCGCGTTGGCGCGGAGCCAGGTATCAAGAGTGGCGAGGATGAACTTCTGGGGCTCGGGCTGGTTGGTCGTGACGTTGAGCGTCACCACCACGCGCGGCCGATCGGCCGGCCCAAGCGGTCCGGTGCCGACCATATCTGTACCGGCCGACGCGCCCGGCCCACCAGCCGGCGCTTCGGCGCTTGGCGGGAAATAGGCGGTCGTCATTTTGTCCACGCGGAAACCTTCGGCAACAACAGCGGGCGAGCCGACGTCCTTTGCCCACGATGACGCGCGTTTGGTTGAATCTTCCACCATCAAGCCAACGTCGTTGACGAGGTTGGGGTAGAACGTGCGGTTCTCGAGCATCGCGATCATCTTCGCGGCGCGTTCATCGGGCGTGGCGGCGCCGACAACGCCTGCGTCTTCGGCTTCCTTCTTGAGCTTGTTGCCTTCGTTGATCGTGGACTGGATATTGGGAACGTCCGGATCTGCGGCGGACGCTGCAACGGCGTTCGAATCAAGGAACGGGCGCACGAACATTGCAACGCCAGCAGCGGCCGCGATACCCGCGGCCGCGCCGAACCACTTGACCTTGCCCTTCCACATTGCTTCACGGATGATCGTGATGGGCATGAGGTTGGCGTTGATCGTTCCGGCGCCGACACCTTGAAGCGCGAGACCGAAGGCGGTCGTCATGTCGAGTGCGCGATCCTTGAACTTCGCGGCGCGCTCGCCACCGTCTTTGCCGCCATCGAGCGGAAGAAGATTGGCTTTCTTGAACTCTTCAACGCGGTAGACCTCGATGCCGAGCTGCTGCTTGAGGTACTTGCGCAGGCCGGGCAGATTCGCGGTCGCACCGATGAGGATGACGCGTTGGAGATTCGCGTCCTTGTGCAGCGACTGGTAGTAACCGATGCTGCGCTGGATGTCTTGACCGAGATCGGTGAAGACCGGCCGCATCGCCTGGAAGACCTGACGCGCGTGCTTGGAATCTTCGGCTTCCTGCTTGAGTTTCTCAGCCTTGGGATAGCCGATCTGGAAGGCGCTCACGAGCGCTTCGGTGAACTGGTGGCCACCGAGCGGGAACGTTCGCACCCACATGCGGCCGGCTTCGGAGATGACAAGATCGGTTGAAGTCGTGCCAATGTCGACGACGATCGTGCCGGGAGTCTTGTCGTTGAAGTCGAGGTCGTACGCGAGAGCGTTGAAGACTGCGATCGGTCCGAGCGTGACAACACCGGGGGTCAGGCCGACATCCTGGAGCATCGTGAGGCGTTCGCTGATCCGCTCGCGCGTGATGGCGAAGATGCCCACTTCGATCTCGGGGCTGTCGGGGCTGATAAACGTCTGGTAGTCCCATTCAACCTGCTCAAGTGGGAACGGGATCTGCTGCATCGCCTCGAACTTGACGATGTCGGGGACTTTCTTGGGCTCAACCGGCGGGAGCTTGGCGAAGCGCGCGAAGCTCGAATGGCCGGGAACACTGACGGCGATTTGCGTTTTGCTCAGGTCGTATTGGCTGACCAGTGTGCCGAGCGAAACGCGAAGCACGTCGGCGGGATCGACACCGGGCGTCGAGAGCGTGCGTGGGTGATCGATGATCGCCATATCGAGCACGTTGACGCGCTCGCCGGCGTTCTCGACCTTGACGGCCTTGATGGCCGCGGCCCCGATCTCGATACCCCAGCAGATGTTCGAACTTGGCATACCTTGATTTCCGGGCCGCGACGCAGAGCGCAGCGGCCGTGAACATGCGATCCGGAGACCCGCAACGCGGATCTGCCGCCCCCATCCCCGCCCCCATCCCGATCCCCCATCCCTGCCGCCGGCACTAAACGCCGACAGGATCACTCTCCGTTGGGCGGAGCGTGATCGAATCCCTTCCCGAACGATCCCACGCCCGGGGGCCCCCACGACCCGTACGAGCCGGATGGTACACAAAGCGCCCCCGCTTTGGACACTACGAAGCAACCGGGAGTTGAGTTTCTGTTTGCGCGATGGAGGCGACGCGCAAAAGTGAAAACAGCGGACGCTTCTCCTCTCTCTCCCAAGACGAGCCGTGCCGCTGTTCCCACAAATATGTCGAGATTTTGGTGTGTTGCCGCGGGAACCTCGGGCGGACCAAGCCAGAAGCCGGGCGGATCGGAAGGGGCAATGTACTGGATGGCGCGAGCGCGATTCAAGGCTTTTTGCCGGAGTTTGCGCAGATGGCGCTGGCGACTTAAGGCCGTGCGGCAATCGGGGCTGCGGGGACCGCGAGAATCGGTGGTTCACCCGGGATTGAGGTGCCGTCTCGGAGCGCTTGTAACACCTTGGGGGCGATGGCGCGGGTGACTTCGCTCGCTTTTGGCTTGGCGTCGAATGTCTCGGATTCGGCCAGGGCCTGATCGAGGGTGTACCCCTGCGAGGCCATGCGCAAGAGGGCGATCGCGCAGCTGGTTCGCTGTGCGCCGGTCGCGCAGTGAATCAAAACCGGCTGATTTGCAGGGTCGAGTGCGATTCGGAGCGCGGCGAGATATTCGTTGGGATTGCCGCTGGCGTCGCCGATGAGTTGAAACTTGTAGCGGTTCAAGCCGAGCGCCTGGGCGGTGAGTTGCTGGCGCCGGTCGCGTGGATCGCCATCGGGGGCGACGCCCAGATCGATGATCGTTTTCAGGCCGGCGCGCTTGGCGAGTTGCTCCATCGCGCCGGGCGAAAGCTCGGAACTGCGGTAAACCTTGCCGGGTACGACCTCTGCGAAACGCTTGGGAAAAAGGTCGGGTTTGACAGCCTTGTACGCGAAGACGGCAAGGCCGATGATGAGCGCGAGGGCGAGCAAGGCACCGAAGAGGGAGCCGAAACCGCGGGGATTTACGCGAGAATTAGTCAACGGCTCGATGCTACGCCTTAGGATCAGACATGGGTGATGCTCGCCAATCCAATCCGCCGGCAGACGACGGGCGAAATGCCGGGCCGCTGCGGCGTGGGCTGGCGTATCCGGCGGCGGTAGAGAAGTTGATTGATGAATTTGCGAAGCTGCCGGGGATTGGGCGGAAGTCGGCGGAGAGGCTGGCGTTTTACATCCTGAAGAATGATGAAACGACTGCGAATCTGCTGGCGCGGGCGATTTTGGATGTGAAGCAGAAGATCAAGCACTGTCGCATCTGCTGGAATCTGGCGGATGGACAGATTTGCGGGATCTGCGACAACCCGGCACGAGACCGTTCGCAAGTGCTTGTGGTGGAACAACCTAAAGACCTTATCGCGCTCGAACAGACAGGGATGTATCGGGGGACGTACCACGTGCTCATGGGGAGGCTGAGCCCGCTCGACGGGGTTGAGGCGAGCGACCTGACGATCGCGGACTTGGTGAAACGCATCAAGCAGCCGGCGTCGAATGCTGGTGGAGTTCCGATAACTGAAATCATTCTCGGACTTAACCCCACTCTCGAAGGAGATGGCACGGGGCTTTACCTCCAGAAAGAGGTAGAATCGCTGGGCGTCGGAGGTGTCGGTATCACTCGATTGGCACGGGGTTTGCCCAGTGGTGGCCAATTGGAGTATGCCAACAAGGCGGTTTTGGCCGATGCCATACAGAGCCGGCAGCGGATGAGCGGGAGTTAGCCGCGGCGTGCCGGACGAATGAGGGGACGGAGAGCCGTTCCTTTCGCCGGAGTGCGTGATGCGGTTTGAAACGTCGCAACATCTGAAGATGGGCCAGCACATGAAGCTGGCGCCCAGGATGATCCAATCGATGGAGATCCTGCAGATGCCGCTGGCGGAACTGCAGGAGCGGATCCAGCAGGAACTTGAGAACAACCCGACGCTCGAATTGACGGAGCGCGAGGGTGAAGCGGCATCGGAGGTCGCGGGCGACGACGTTGATCTGGTTGCGAGCGTGGACGAGGACGCGGACACGGACGAATCGGACGGCCCGGTTTCGGAAGATGAGCGCGAGCTCGATGTCGGCGAAGATGTCGACGACTTTGCGCGGCTCGAGAAATACGAAGAGACGAATCCGGAAGCGGCGGAGAACGAGTTCGACGAATCGCCGAAGGACGTCGGACAGAACGCACCGGAGAGTGTCGAGAGCGCGGAGCAACGGACGCGCGACGAGGATTTTGACTACTCGCCCCGGCAGCGCTCGGATGATGACCGCGATGCGAAAATGGAAGCGATGGCGGCAACGCCGGCGCGGGCGATTTCGCTGGGCGATCAGTTGCTGGAGCAATGGGGATTGGCGGAGGTCAAGCCTGAGTTGAAGCCGCTGGGGGAACTGATCATTTCGTTCTTGGACGCGGACGGGTATCTACGCACGGGGCTGGACGTTGTTTCGGATCGGGCGCCGGGCGAACCGAAGCCGACGGTTGCCGAACTCGAGAATGCGTTGAAAGCGGTGCAGTTGTTTTTGGAGCCGCCAGGCGTGGCGGCGCGGGATGCACGCGAGTGTCTGCTGCTGCAGATCGATGCGCTCGAGGACGGAGAAGATGAACGGAAAATCGAGCCGGAAGTCATCGCGCACGCGCGGCTGATCATCGAAAATCACCTTGATGATCTGATGAACAACCGGCTGCCTCGCGTGAGCGAGAAGACGAAGTTGTCTTTGACGCAGATTCGATCGGCGCTGGAGCTCTTGAAGAAGCTGAGTTTGGCTCCGGCGCGCCGCCTGGTCACGGATGATGTGCGGCCGATCGTTGCGGATGCGATTGTTGAGTATGACGCGGAGAAGGATCGGTATGTCGCGTACCTGAACGAGACGCGCATCCCGGATCTGCGGATCAATCAGCAATATGCCTTGCTCGGCAAGGGCAAGGAGATGGACAAGCGTGGGAAGGAGTTCATCCGGACCAACTTGTCGAATGCCTCGTGGCTGATCGATGCTGTGAATCAACGCAAGCACACGCTCTTGCGTGTGGTGCAATCCGTTGTCGATGCGCAGCGGGATTACTTTGATTTCGGGCCTCAGGCGCTCAAGCCGCTGCCGATGACGCTGGTGGCGGATCAATTAGGCATTCACGTGGCGACGGTGAGCCGCGCGGTGAGCGAGAAGTACATCCAGACGCCTCGCGGCGTTGTGCCTCTTCGCAAGTTTTTCTCTGGGGGCGTGCAGACCGAGGGCGGCGAGGACATGGCGTGGGACGCGATCAAGGTCGCGCTGCGCGACATCATCGATCACGAAGACAAGAAGAAGCCGTGGTCTGACGATGCGCTGGTGGATGAACTCAAGAGCCGCGGGATTGAGATTGCGCGAAGGACGGTCGCGAAGTATCGGGATCAGCTGAATATCCCGGCGGCGCGGCTGCGAAGAGAGTTTTGAAACTCACCATGGCGCGGAGAAGACGCCACGGAAGCCGAGTAATCGGATGGCGAGGGTGCAGGCGTAGATTGTGAGCGGGAGAAGCCCTGAAATGACAATGAGCGAGATTGCGACAAAGAGAGCGTGCCGAAGGCGCAGATAGCGGCTGGTCGCGAATATCCACGACAGCGAGATCATCATGATGGACAGAAGCGGGGCGTAGGAAAAGCAGATGTTTGCCCATGGGCTTTGAGTGAGCCAGGATCGGCGTGAAGTTGCAAGCGTGTCGAGCAAAACGATCGCGCCGCCAAGGGCCGTGAGAACGGAAAGACCTATAAAGGCGGGCGCGGTCGCGAAGATGAAGACGCGCCAGATGTGCGTCCACGCGACTTTGGCGCGCCGGCGCGTCTCGGGCAGGACAGCGATTGCGAGCGGGAAGCAGATCGCGAAGTACAACGTCCAAAGCGTGTTGTTTCGGCGGTAGACACCAAACGGCCAATAGGGCACTCGCCATGCAACGCCCGAACCGCCGGAGTAGTACGAACTTTGCAACTGCATGAGATGGAGGGTTGAAGCGCTTGCCGCCACCTCCGCGATCCACCAAAGCAGCAGAACCAGTATGAAGAGTGCCGCGGAGACTCGCAGGTTACCTTGAATTTCCAGGCGTACGCATTTCCAAAAGGCAGGGGGGAAGAAAGACCGCATCAAAGTTCCGGCGGCGCGGCGGACAAAGCGAGGGGCGTCGCGTTCTATCCACCAATCGGGGGCGAGCGGCTCGAAGAAGATGTGCTTCCATTCGAATTGAAGACCGCATTCAGGGCAGAGGCCTTCCACCGGGCAACTCTCGGCCCAACGCGAGGTTTCGCCGGAGAGGTCGTAGATGCAGCGCGGGCAGATCGGTGGGCGGCTGGTGTGCGTGGGATCCACCTGCACAGGGTAACGAATGGATCTGATCTGGCTGGCGCTACGGATGGGTATGCTGAAGCCTTGGAGCTGCGCCATGAACCGAATGCAACGGACGATTTTGAGTGTTTGTGTGCTGGCGACTTGCGGATTCGCGTGCGCGGGGGATCTGCCCCCCGCGTTCAGCGACATCAAGCTCGATGAGGCAATGAAGCTGGTCGACGGCACGGAAAAGGTTGTCGTGATCAAGTTCACGGCGGAGTGGTGCGGGCCGTGCAAGGCGATGGACAAGACGACGTGGCGCGATGACAGCGTGGTGAAGTGGGTGAAGGAAAACGGCGTCGCGATCCAGGTGGATGTGGACAAGGACAAGAAGACGGCGGAGGCGTACAACATCGAGGCGATGCCCACGATGGTGATGCTGCGCGGAGGAAAAGAACTCACGCGCACGCTTGGATATATGAATCCGCAGCAGACGCTGTCGTGGCTGGAGTCGGCGGCAACAGGGAAAGCGCCGCCGCCGGCGACCGACCCGAACGTGCCCGAGCTCCTGCGCGTGGTCGGCCGCCTCGACGCAAACATCGAGGACAAGAAGTATGCCGAGGCGATCGTCGATGTGCAGGAGATCTGGAGCGAAAAGAACGCAGCGGACTCGATGAGGAGAGTCGGGGTTGCCCAGATGCTTCAACCGCAACTGCGTGCACTCTTGGCGGCTTCTCCGGAATCACGAAGCACGATCGTTCAAATCCGCGATGGAGCGGAGCAGGAAGTGCAGAAGGGCGTGAAGGCGAAGAACGCGGATGTGAACGACTGGCTTGCGCTGAACGATGTTTTGTCGGACGATGCGAAAAGCCTTGCGTGGTTTGACAAGTTGAAGGAGGAACCGGGCTCAAGCGAGCTATTTGAACCGGCGTTGACGCTGCTTACACCGCTGCTGGCACGTCATCAACGTGTCGCGGATCTTGCGGCTGCTGTGCCGAACGGGACGGAGTGGGCCACGATGCAGCACGATCGCATCGCCCGCTTCGCACGGGCACGAAAGCACAACGGCGAAGAGCAGATGCGGGTCTTTGAAGTTCAGGGAGCCAAGTTGTACGCGGGGTACGTCGCGGCACACAAGCTCAAGGATGCGAATGAATTTGCTGAAACGATGCTGCAGCTGCGCGATACCCCCACGATGCGCGTTGCGCTTGTCGAGGAATCGGTGAATACCGGCGTGACGGGACCGGGCGCGAAGCTGTGGCTGGATGAAGCGGCGGCGGCAGGGTCAGACGTGAGCGCGGTGCGGGCGCGGATGTTGGCGCTGCAGAAGAAGTGATCGCGGCGCTGGCCCGTCTGGCATTGTCGGCCCCGCGGGTCGGGAAGCCATTTCCATACCAACCTCTCGGCGACGCCTCAGTCGCGCCGAACCCCGGCTGTTGCTGTCCACGATTTCGCCGTGCGACTGCGACCAGCCGCGGCGTGAAAAGGCGACTAGATCTAGAGTTTGTCATGCGCAGACTCTTGGCTTCTCTGTTGGCTATTGCGTTCGGCGTCGCTGTTCGCGCGGACTTGCCGCCCTCGTTCAGCGATCTGACCCTCGAGGCAGCGCAGAAGCAGGTTGCGGGAACAGACAAGCTGCTCCTGATGAAGTTCACTGCCGACTGGTGCATGCCGTGCAAGGCGATGGATCAGACGACGTGGCGCGATGACAAGGTTGTTGCGTGGGTGAAGGAGCATGGCGTCGCGATCGAAGTGGATGTAGAGAAGCAGCGCGAAGTCTCGAAGACGTATCAGATTTCGGCGATGCCGACGATGGTAATGCTCAAGGGCGGAACCGAGATCGCGCGCAAGACCGGATACACGGACGCGGAACAGACGCTGAAGTGGCTGGAGGAAGCGAGCACCGGGAAACTCGCGGGTGGCTCGACGATCGATCGCAACTCCAAGGACATGATGGCGCGGCTGCGAACTGTGCGCGAGGTGGCACAAGCGGGCAAGGCCGACGAAGCAACCGAGGAGTTCGCGTGGCTCTGGGACAACATGGTCGAGATCGATCCTGCCACCAGCGGCGTGCGCGGCTCGTTTATGGCGGCCGACATGCGGGCGCTGGCGCAGCGAAGCGCGGAAGCGAAGGGGCGATTTACGATGCTGCGGGAAATGGCGACGGCCAAGCGGGGCGCCGAGCCGGCATCGGCGGGATTTCTCGATGACTGGGTCGTTCTCAATGAGGTGATCGGGGATCAAGACGCCACGCTCGCGTGGCTCGATGGCATCAAAAAGGGCGAGAACACGAAGGACGCGAAGCTCCTGAGCGGCGTCGCCTTCCGGATTGTCGGGTTGCTCGTCGAGCATGACCGGCTCGCGGATGTGCCGCTGCTGTATCCCAGCCCGCTTCAGGAGCTTCGATCGGACTATGCGATGAGCGCGGAGATGGCGAAGCGTCAGCCCGAACCGCCGGATTTTCTCGATGCGGCGACCAAGGCGGCGGTGCGCGAGCAGCCGTGGGAACAGTTTCGCGAGAAGGTCGCGGTGCTGTATGTCGGGTATCTCGCGGCGGGGAAGGATGAGACGGCGACTGAGATCATGACTGAGGCAAGGAAGCTGCACGATGGGCCGAAGTTGATTACGGGCGTACTCGGATTTGCGATGAGCAGAGGGCAGGCGCGCCCAGAGATGAGTGAACTTCTTGATGCAGCAGAGAAGGCTGGAGCAGATGCCGCGGCGGCGCGCGCGCAACTCGCAGATTTGCTGAACGAAAAAAAGTCGGAACAGAAGTAGGCAGACCGATCAGGCAGCCTGGCGTTCGATGGTGTTGTAAACGAAGCGGTCTTTGCCGCCCTTCTTCGCCTGATACTGGCAATCGTCAACGTTGGCGAGCAGCTCATCGCTGGAGACCGGCGGAACCTCGAACGTGGCGGCACCGATGCTGAACGTCACGTCGCGGTTGAGCTCCCGCATCGCGGCGGAGAGCTCGGCTTGAATTCGGGAGATCGCGAGCTTGCCGCCGTCTTGATCGGTGGCGGGCATAATGATGGCAAACTCGTCGCCACCGACGCGTGCGACGACGTCGGCGGGGCGTGTGCAGCGCCGGAGAACGTTTGCAACCGTGCGCAAGACCGCGTCACCTTGAGCGTGACCGAAGCGGTCGTTGACCTGCTTGAAGTTGTCACAGTCGAGGAATGCCGCGGAGACCGGCTTGCTGTCGCGGCGTGCGGCAGCAATGACTCGCTCGGCCTGCAGACAGAGATCGCGATGGTTGGAGAGGCCGGTGAGGCCGTCGGTGCGGGCGTGCTTAGCGTATTGGCGGATGAGATCGCGAAAGCGCGAGGAGATCTCGGCCATGAACGCGTAGGTGATGATGCGCGAGACAAGCGCCCAGACGACAAGACCGGTGCTCGCGTCGGTCGGAAGGACACGCAGCGATTCGGCGAAGTCGCAGAAGGCGGCGATGATGGCGTAGGTATAGGAAACGACGCGGCCGCCGAAGCAGCCGACGAGGAAGACGGGCGCGAGCGTGAGGCCGCTGAGAGAGATGTGGGGCCCGAGTTTGATATCGAGCGCGACGATCGGCGCGAGCGCGATCAGGGCGAGGGAAAGGACGTCGAGCTTGCTGCGGCGCTCAAGCCAGCGCGCAGTTTCCTCGACGTCGAGTTGTGTCCAGAAGCGGGCCAACGCATCGGATATCGGCCCGGATTCGTACCGTATTTATCCGGGCCGGACGAACGGGCGGGTCCGAGGCGTGTTATTTTCGGGCCGTCTGGGAGCGGAGCGCTCGGCGGGCAGATTTCGCGGCTTTTGGCGGCTTCGAAACGGGTTTCGAGGGAGGCTTGTGACCGGCGGCCTCGGCGAGTTTCTCGAGCTGTGAAGCGGTGAACATCGTGCCAGTGGTGTCGCGGTCCCAGGTATTGGCGGGGCCTTGAAGCTTTTCGTAGTGAACCCACATTTCGAACCAGTAGCTGCGGAATGCGTGTGATTCGAAGGGCGCGAAGTGATCCTTCACGCGGCGCATGATCTGTTTCGAGGAGCCGGTGTAGCCGAGAACGGAGCGGCCGTGGCGGACGCTTTCGGTATCGAGGGGAAGTCGCGAGTAGCGGCCGAGGAGCTGCATGATGTTTGCCGCGGCGTAGGGGCCGACGCCGGGGAGAGAGAGAAGTGTTTCGTGCAGAAGTTCGTCGGGCGTGCTGGCATCTTCGATGATGCGGACTTCGAGATCGCGCTTGGCAAACATGCGAGAAAGCTCGATGATGCGGAGGTCGCGGTAGCCGACGCGGCAGCGGGAGCGGAGAGTTTCGGGGCGTGTGCGCGAGAGGGCGGCGGCAGTCGGGAACGTGAGAAGGCCCGAGGGTGAGCTTCGTCCCACCACCTCACACAGGCGGCGGTTCATGTGCACCGTGCCGGGCCAAGTGACGTTGCAGCTTGTGACGGTCTTTAAGACGTCTTCGAAGAGCGATGGCGAACGGAAGAGACGAGCGCGCCCGGTGCGCTTCCAGCGCGGATCGACTTTGTGGAACTCGCGGACGTGCGATTCGTCTTCATCGAGACGGAGCATGCGGCGGATCTGCTCTTCGGCGAGGGCCGTTTGTGTTTTGGAGATTGCGCGATCGGTTCCGACACGGAGTGATTTGTCTCGGCCCTTTGGCTGCGAGATGACGATACCGACAATGTCTTTCTCAAGCAGGAGAGCACGGGAGAGAGATTGGTCTTTGACGTTCCAGCGGTTGGGAGCGAGGAGGAAGTAGCCGTACGAACAGACGTCGCGAGCGAGCGAGTAGTCGGAGGGAGGGGTGATTGTGAAGGAAGACATGAGAGGCGAGAGAACGCGGAGAGGCGGAGGATGCGGAGTTGCGCGGAGGAAGGCAGAGAAAGAGGTCAAATCTGAAATTTCAAATTTCGGATTTCGGATTTCGGAATGCGGAATGCGGAATGCGGAATGCGGGGTGCGATTTTGTTGCGCGGATTTGAGGCGCCGTGTTGGACCCGTCTCGTCTGGCTGAAAGCTGACAGCTGAAGACTGACAGCTCTCCCTCCTCTCACGCTCCCAGCTTGCGTTCCAGCGGAAACAGGAAGCTGGCAATATTGACACTCAGTCGGTCCGCGTAGCGGGCGAAATCGGTGTAGTGCTTGTCGATCTGGGCTCGGAGGTCGCCTTCGGAGATGCCGGCGCGGGTGCAGAAATCCTTTTCGTGCGGCAGGAGCGCCTCGATCATCGCGCGGTCGAACTCTGGGTGATACTGGAAGGCGTAGGTTCGGACGCCGGCCTTATAGACCTGAACCTTGCACTCTTTGCTCGAGCCGAGCAGCGTTGCGCCGGGCGGAAGCTGCTTCACTTCGTAGCCGTGCGTCTGATACTGCATGGCGTCCCACGCGATCCCGGCGAGGATCGGATCGGTCTGACCGATCGGATTGAGCGAGACCGTCTTCATGCCGATCTCGGGCGTATCCATCTTGCCGACTTGGCCACCAAGCGCGTGTGCGATCATCTGCGAACCGAGGCAGATGCCGATGAGCGGGAGTTGACGCTCGTGTGTTGCTTTCAGGAACGCGAGTTCGCCGGGCATCCAGGGGTGATCTTCGCCAACATTCTGCGCCCCGCCCAGCGCGATGACGCCTTGGACGTTGTCGAAGTCGGTGGGAATCAACTTGCCGTCGGGGAAGTCTTCGATCGCGAGGCGGTTGATCGGGTGATCTGCCGCGAGATCGAGGCGCCGGATCGAGAGTTTGAAACCGTGATCGCGGAGCGTGAGGCCAAGGCGGCCGGGACCGACGAGTTCGCCGTGCTGGAAGACGATGATTGCCATGATCGATGGTATCAGCCATCGAACAACGCGTTAGATCCGCACCATGCTGGTGTATTCCTCGTAACGCTTGTCGAGGTCCGCTCGCTTGATCTCTTTCAGGCGATCGAGGCTGAAGGCTTCGATGGTGTAGCTGGCGACGATAGTGCCGTGCACCAAGGCCCGGCGGATCGAGGCGAAGCTGCCGGGGTCGTGCTGCGTTGACTTGTCGGTCGAAACGAAACCCATGAGGCCTCCGGCGAAGGTGTCGCCGCAGCCGGTGGGATCGATCACGCGCTCCGTCGGGTACGCGGGTAGTGAGCAGATGCCGTCGCGATGGATGAGCAGGCAACCGTGCTCGCCCTTCTTGACCACCACGAAACGCGGCCCGAGGTCAAGGATGTGGCGGCCGGCGGTGATCGGGTTGGCCTTGCCTGTGAGCAGTTCGGCCTCATCGAAATTCAGGACCAGGCCGTCGACGCGCTTGAGCAGCGCGAGGAGATCGTCTTTGGCAACTTGGATCCAGAGATCCATCGTGTCGGCAACGGTCAGCACGCGCTTGGGGCACTGCTCGATAAAGCCGGCCTGCACGGCGGGCGGCGAATTCGCCAGAAATAGGAACTTCGAATCCGCATACGACGCGGGCACCTTCGCGGGCGCCTCGCCGACGACGCCGAGTTCGGTGAACGTCGTATCGCGGCTGTTCATGTTCGCGTGGTACTTGCAGCCCCAGCGGAAGGTCTTGCCGCCGGCGCGGGTTTCAAGTCCGGTCAGATCGACGCCGGGGAACTGCTTGAAACTCTCGCGGAACTTGGGCGGGAAGTCATCGCCGACGACTGCGACGATGCGAACGGGCGAGTAAAAGCTCGCGGCAGCGGCGAAGTAGATGCAAGACCCGCCGAGGACCTGCTTGGCCTCGCCGACAGGGGTCGCGACGTCGTCGAGGCCGATGGTTCCGGTGACTAAAAGTGACATAGGGGGGAGGGTAGGAAGGATGTCGGATGTCGGATGTCGGATGTCGGATGGCTGAAAGCTGACAGCTACTTCCCTGGCAGCGGAGTGCCGGCAGCTTCCGCTTTCACGTAGTGAACTTTGGCGATGGGGTTGCGTGTGCCATCGGGGTTTGGTGAGGCGAGCACATGCACGTCGTAGCTTCCGTCGTCGTTGAAGATGTACTTCACTTGATATGGAATGAGCGTGCCGTCGCTGCTTGAGTAGCTGTTCCAGTCGAGGGTCATTGTGTTGCCTTGGAGATGGACGGGCGCGATCGTGTAACTGCCGTCCTGATCAAAATCCCAGACGGTCCATTCGCCGGTGCGCGGATCAACCGCAGCGGTGAAGTGGCTGTGCTGCCCCATTTTCTTCTCGTCACCCAGGAAGCCGCTCGCGAAGAAAACGCGACCGTCGAAGAGTGCGGCCATGGTGTTCTTGCCGCGGAAGACGCTGCCGTCACCGGCAGTGAGATTGAACTCCCAATTCCCGACCATCGAGCGAAAACGCTTTTCGATTGCGTCGGCGTTGGCCTGGCGATTGGGCGGCTCGAACGCCTCCTTCATTTTTTCGAGAGTCCAGCCGTTCCCTTGTTTGAAAAATTCGTACGCCTTGTCGTAGAGCTCGCCGTCTTTGTAGCCGAGTCCCGTGATCGTGAGGCGCGTGGATGTCGGCGAGAGCGGCTCGAAGCGCAGCACAGTCCAGCCGGTTTCGCAGATCGCTTTGATGTAGTCGGGCGCGCTTTTCGGCGCAACCGACTTCAGCACCAGAACGCGCTCGGGCTCAAGCGTGACGATTTCGTTGACGATCGTGCCGTCATCGCCGAGTGTTCCCTGCGCGTTGTAGGTCGTGCGAATCTGGCCGCCGGGGCGGAAGTCCACGTCGGCCTTGGGGACGCTCCACATTTTCTGGATGCCTTCGGGCGTCTGGAAGCTCTTCCAGAGTTCCGAAACTGGCGCGTGGATCACGCCCTCGTGTTGGACGACGCGGTCGGCTGCCGGAGCGGGCAACGCGAGTCCAAGTATGGCAACAGCAGAAACGATGCAGGCTGCGAGTCTCATTTTGTGAACTCCCAAGAAAATCAACGCCAAACGCCGAGGATCGCGCCGGCGGCCATGAACGCGACGAGTTGGTATGCGCTGTCGAGCAGGTATGCCGCGAACGGGCGCGTTCGGGTGATGTGATCGGTGAGGCCGATCGCGGTGGTCGCGAAGAGCCAGAGGAACGCGCCGAGCACGGCGCCATCGAAGGCGCTGTGAAGGCCGAGATTGACGACCAGGAACGACATGGCCAGCGCGCCGCCCACGTACGCAGCGATCATGATCGAGAAGAACACCTGCGGCGGACGCAGCTTCTGCATCGCGGCTTTCTGCTCGTCGGTGTAGCCGTGCAGTCGCTGCCAGAGTTTGGAGAAGATCGCGCCGTACCAGAGGCCGCCAATCATGAACATCGCGACGGCCGCGACCAGGACTGCAAACCAGTTGATCTCGTTGAGTTTCGCGAACATCCACACCTCCGGAATTAGGACTTGGAGCGCTCGGCGGACGCCCGCACGAGCAGGAGATCGAAATACTGACGAAGTTGAGAGACCGACGCGTCGTATGCCGCGGCGGAGCGCGACGAGCGCGCCTGCATGAGCCCGCCCTCCATCACGGTGAGCACAGTCGCCGCGAGTTGTTTGCGATCGAGATCGCGCGGCAAGCGATCGCCGGCCTCCCGGAGCCACTTCTCAACAAACCCGCACCAGCCGTCGAAGTTCTGTTGAATGAGCGGACGGATCTCGGGATGGGAATCCGCAACCTCAAGCGCGAGATTGCCGATCGGGCAGCCGAGGCGGAACTCGAGGGGCAAGAACCAGTCGCGATATTGCTGAAGCAGAGCGAAGACCCGCTCGATCGGGTCATTGGTCTTGCCTTCCACCGGCGCCATTACGACCGGAAAGAGCAACTCGGTGTATCGCTCAAGCACCGACGCCAAGAGGGCGTCCTTGCTCGGGAAGAGGTTGTAGAGGCTGCCTGGGTTTATTCCTGCTTCGCGGAGGATGGTGGAGACGCCGGTGGCGTTGAAGCCCTGCTCGTGAAAGAGGCGTGCCGCGGCGTCCAGAATCCGGGTGCGCGTGTCGGGTTGGGTGGCTGGTGAGGGGGTCATTGAACGATCGCTCAAGCGTTGAGCGTTCATTCAAGCAGATTGGATGTAGCCTGTCAAGTCGAATGTCGGGATTCCGAAAGGACTTTCGGTTGTGGCTGATGCAACGACGGAGCGGGACTTCGGTAACGGCGGTCGCGGCGAATGGCCGCGCTTTGGGAGATGCCGATGCGAATTGCCGCCTGCTGTGCGATTGCTGCTCTAGTCCCGATCGCTGACGCGAAACCGACGGTTGTGCCGTGCACGGGCACGGGACCGTTGCTTGTCGAAGTGACGCTGGGCGGGAAGCCGCTTCGGTTCATGTTTGACTCCGCGCTTCCGGGTGATGGACGGATCGACGAGGAAGTGGCGAAGGAGCTTGCGCTTGCTTCTGCGGGACTGCTGCCGACGGATACGGATGGCGGCGGCATTCCTCTTGTGAAGGGCGAGAAGTTTGCCTTCGGGGGAGAGACGTTTGAAAACGTGACGTTTTGGTCGGTGCCGCTCGGCGCGAAGAAGCAGCCAGCGGAACAGCGGATTGACGGCGCGATTGGCTGGCAGCTTTTGAAGGGGCGCGTGTACACCGTTGATTACGCGAACCGGAAAATCATCATCGATGATGAACCGCTGAAGGATGCCGGCGCTCCGGGCGTTGCGGCGCTCACGCCGGAAGATCAGAGCCCGTCAATTCCGGTTTCGATCGGAGGCGTGGAGTCGCGGGCAACACTGAACTCGGGCAACATGATGGGACTGGTTGTTCCAAATTCGATGCAATCGAAGCTCACGCTCACGAAAGAGCCGTGGCCTTCGGGAAAGGTCGGCAATGGACAGGTGATCAAGCGGGCGCGATTGAAAACCCCGATGACCTTCGGCGGCATGCCGACCACAATGACCGGCGTCGAGCTGCTCGATGTGTGGGAAACGCCGAACATGGGATTCCTGGCGATGGAGCCGTTCGCTTTTACATTTGATCTTCAGAATCAGCGCGTGCGGATTTCGGAGCCGGCGAACAAGCCCAAGGCGGCGCGGTACGGCGTCGCGTTTGATGCGGAGCAGTCACCGCCTCGGATTGTTCGGATCTTTGATTTGTCGGTCGCGGACAAGGCCGGTCTGCGCGAGGGCGATGCGATCAAGACGATCAACGGCGTCGAGGTAAAGACGCAGCAGGAGATTTTGACCGCGATGCGGGCGCCAAAGGTGACGGTGGTCGTGGAACGCGACGGGCAGCCGGTAACTGTGGAGATGTCGCGGGAATAAACCCGCTTACGCGAGATCTCGCAGCATTTCGGTTGTCGCGGGACGGAACCCGCAGGATGCGAAGAGCGCGCGAGCGCCGGGGTTGTCCGCGGCGGTTTCGAGTCGAACTTGCTTGATGCCCATCGAGCGAAACTGCTCGACGGCTCGCTCAGCAAGAGCCTTGCCGATTCCGTGACCTCGTGCGGACGGCTCGACCCACACATCGTGGATGAAACCGAATCGATCAAGGCGGTAAACCGGGATGTTGGTTTCGACGCTGGCGACGAGGAAGCCGACGAGTTTGGAATCAAGTTCCGCGGCCAGCAGGACGCTGTTGCGATCGGCGATCCGCTGCGGCAGCCACGATTCGTACATCTCGACGACGTTCGACTTCATCGCGTACCGCTGCGGATCGAGCGCCTCGTGCATCGAGCAGATCGCGCGAACCATCGGAAGAATGGCCCGAATGTCGGCGGTCGTCGCGTCTCGTACGACGAGAGCGGCGCTCACCCCACGCTCGCTTTTTCGAACCGGGCGGCGAGGTACGCAGCGGGATCATGAACCGGGAACGAGAGCATGGTGCGGATGAACGCATTGCGTTCGAACCACATGATGTCGAGATCCCAGACGCAAAATGATTCGTTGCCGTCGGTCGGGCGCCACGCCGCGCCGGCTCCACGGATGTAGATCCGCGTGATGATCTCGTTCTTGTTCTGCCACCAGCAGAGGACGAGGTAATCAACCGGTGTCGCGAGGTGCTCGATGACAAAGCCGAGGCCCGGGCAGTGAGAAAGACTTGCGGGGTCCGGCAAATCCGACGCGATGAGATCAATCGCCGCCTGATCCAGCGTCGGCGCACCGTCATATGTGCGGCCGAGGATGCGGTACGGCTTTAGCTGCCACGTCTCAGACTGCACCAGCGGCAGCACGTTGACCGGGCGGGGCGAATAGCACGAAGCAACGGGTTGCTGTGTCTGGGATTGGGTCACGACACGAGTTTACGCGGAAACCCGCTGCCGGCGTCGTTCGATCAAACCTTGCGCTGACCCCACGAACGGGGCTGAACGAGGTCCTTCGCGATTCCGACTTTGCGGAGGAAGAGAATGGTCAGGTAGGTCGGATCGATCTCCCACCACTTGTGGCCGTGTGCCGCGGAACGCTGATCGGCGTGATGGTTGTTGTGCCAGCCTTCGCCACCCGAGACGAGTGCGACAAGCCAGTTGTTGCGGCTGTCTTCGCCCGTCTCATAGTTGCGGTAGCCGAACATGTGCGTGATCGAGTTCACGCTCCAGGTGACGTGCCAGACCACGACTGTGCGGACAAAGACGCCCCAGAAGAGCCAGGAGAGCGACAACTGCCAGGCGCCGGCGGTCGTGCCGGTCATCCAGAAGCCGACGCCAAAGCCGGCGGCCATGATGGCGAGCGCGCTCCCGATATAGAGCAGCAGCCAGGCGCGGTTGTTCTCCATCGACTTATAGACGGGATCGCGCATCAGATCGACGCAGTACTTGGCGATGCCTTCCTTGGTGTCGACGTGCGGGTTCGATACGAAAAGCCACAGAATGTGACCCCAGAGGAAGTGAACGAGCGGAGAATGCGGATCGGGCTCGTGATCGGCGTGCTGGTGGTGGCGGCGGTGCGCGGCAACCCACGATGCGGGTGTGCCTTGCAGGTTGCAGATCGCGAGCATTGCGAAGCCGTGCTCGACCCACTTGGGGACGACAAATCCGCGGTGTGTCAGCAGGCGGTGATAGCAGAGGTTGATCCCGAGGCAGCCGAAGAAATAGATGCCGATCGGAACGAGCGCGACGCCGGTCCACGAGAAGAACTGTGGGAAGAACGCCGGAATCGCGGCAAGGTGGATGAGCGCGATTGCAATGATCACGTGCCAGCGATAGGTGTAGGGCTGAACGCCTTCCGGAAGCGCGAGTTTGCGGGCGACGGTGCTCGGACCGCCGGTTTCCGGATCAATGAAGGCATCTGGCGGAAGGTCGCGCGATGCGGGTGTGGCGGCGGGCGCGGGAGTTCGGACAAGAGTCTCAGCAGGACGGCTCGCGGTTGTCGTCATGATTGCCTTCGCATACCTTTTTGGGGCGGGGAAAATCCCGCGAGGAACTTTAGCAGTTCGCATCGGCCGCCGGGGCCGCTTTTCGGTCAGAATCGACCACTCCGAACAAAGCCCGGAGATTCGCCGAGGTCGAGCATCCGTGCTCGCGAACCGCGTTTGAATCGCGGTTGTTCATTGGGATTTACTCGAAGCGAATGCCCTGAGCCAGTTCGAGTTTTCCAGAAAAATTGATCGTGCAGGTTTGGCGGCGCATGTACGCCTTCCATGAATCCGAACCGGATTCGCGGCCGCCTCCGGTCTCCTTCTCGCCGCCGAACGCGCCACCGATCTCCGCGCCGCTGGTCCCCATGTTCACATAGGCAAGGCCGCAATCAGAACCAGTGCCGGCGGGAGAGAGGAATCGCTCTGCGAGCGAGGCGCTGCGTGTGAAGATGGCGGAAGAAAGACCCTGGGCAACAGAGTTCTGCATCGCGATCGCTTCTTCGGGGTCGCGATAGGTGAACACATACAGGATTGGCGCAAAAGTTTCTTCGGAGGCGATGGGGAGTGCGTTGTTCGCGGGCGCCCGGATGATCGTGGGTTGAACGAAGTGGCCTCCGAGTCCGGCTTGTGTGTGCTTTTCGCCCCCGACGAGGACCGTGCCGCCTTGCTGCTTGGCCGTTGAAATCGCGGCGAGAAAGCCTTCGACCGCACGGGCGTTCACGAGCGGGCCGACGAGCGTGCCTTCTGCGGCCGGATCGCCGATTCGCACGGACGAATACGCCTTGACGAGTTTGGCAACGAGTGCGTCGACAACTTTCTCGTGGGCGATCAGGCGTCGCGTGGATGTGCAGCGCTGGCCGCAGGTTCCAACGGCTGCGAACAGAATCGCGCGTGCCGCGAGATCGAGATCGGCGTCGTCGTGGACGATCGCAGCGTTGTTGCCGCCGAGTTCGAGGAGGCTACGGCCGAACCTCTTTGAAACGACTTCACCGACGCGCCTGCCCATGCGGCATGAACCGGTCGCGCTGATCAGCGGGATTCGCGCATCCGCGATCATCCGCTCCCCCACCACGTCGTCACGACCCATCACGAGTGTGAAAAGGTCTTCGTGGCCCATGGAAGAAGCGACGCCTTGAGCGATCGCGTTCGTCGCAATCGCCGTGAGCGGCGCGAGAAGGCTTGGTTTCCAGAGGACGGTGTCGCCGCAGACGGCGGCGAGCATCGCGTTCCATGCCCAGACTGCGTTGGGAAAGTTGAAAGCGGAGATGACACCGATCGGGCCGAGCGGCAGCCACTGCTCGCGCATCGCGTGACCGGGGCGCTCGCTGGGCATGGTGAGGCCATAGAGCTGACGCGACAGGCCAATGGCGAAGTCACCGATGTCGATTGTTTCCTGCACCTCGCCGATCGACTCGGAGGTGATCTTGCCCATCTCACCGGTCATGATTGCGCCGATCGCCTGCTTGTGCTTGCGAAACTCATTACCGATAGCGCGGACGACCTGGCCACGAACCGGCGCGGGGACTTCTCGCCATTTCTTGAAAGCAGCGACGCTGCGGAAAACCGCTTCGTCGTAGCTGCGAGCGTCATCAAGGCGCACCGCGGCAATCGCTTTGCCGGTCGTCGGACTGAGCACAACGGAAAGCGAGGCATCACTTGCCGCGCTCGCGGGTGGATCGAGCACGATGCGGGGATGAGCGGAAAGGCCGAGTTCGGCAAGTGCTTTTTGGAGCATAACGCCAGTGTACGGACAACGGCCGAACGGTTCGGTCGTTTGGGCCAGTGTCCGCCGTGGCTATGGGACCCAAAGCCACGCATCCGGGTAGTTTGAGGAAACCGGCGGTCTAGAAGTACCGATATTCCGGACATGCCCGACTGCTGGCGAGTGGGCGTCGCATGAAGATTCAACGCGCCATTCTGGTGGCGACCGGACTCGCAGGGATGCTGCTCAGCGGCTGCGATCGCGGTGGCAACATCGGCGTTGGCGTCGTGAACAAGACGGGGATGATGATCACAAACTGCGTGCTGCAGTTTACAGATGCTTCGCTGAACACCGGCGTGGTGCTGACCAACGGGCGGCGCGAGTTCTCGTACTTTGACAAGCCGATTTCTGAAGTCGCGAATGTGGATGTCACGTTTCCCGATGGCGCGACGCGGAATATGAAGGCGCATGTCGGGCGCTCGTTCGATCCGAGCAAATCGGGCACGCTTGTGTTTGAGATCGGGCCCGAATCGGTGCGCGTGATGTTCGAACGCGCGAAGTAAGTTACTTCGGTTCCTTGGCCAGCAAGTCCACCACTCCGCGGGCGAGCGCGACCATTGTGTTGGTGTCGACAGCTGCCGTCGGGTTGTTCCACCCTATGGAAACGGCAAAGAGCGCGCCGTCATTACGCTCGAGCAGCCAGGTCAGATTGATGACACCCGGCTCGGAACCGCCCTTGTATGCAACGCTCGGCCAGACTTTCGTATCGAACGGAATTCCACCATTGATGCGGAGGACACGCTTGAGCTCGTCCATCCCGGGTTTGAGTTCAAAGCCGTGAAGTTTGAGCATCGCGTTGCAAAGATCGTTTGCGGAAGAGAACCACTCGATCTTCTCGATCTCGATCGGAACGGTCCATTTCTCGGCGAATTCAACATCCGGGTCGGACTTCGAGACTTCACCGCCGGGCTCGAGAAACTTGCGACGTCCCGCGACATCTGCGTTTGCGAAGCGAGTTGCGAGCGTCTTGTCCTTGGACAGCTTGATGCGGAACATCTCCATGGTTTTCATGAAGGGCGTGGCGCGTGCGGCGCACGAGTTGAACCCTGCGGCGTACTTCTCGATGTTGTCGCGCCCGGCCCGGTGGATCAGGTGATCGGTCGCGGTGTTGTCGCTGATCGAAATCATCTTGGCAGCGAACTCGCTCAGCGGGAACTCCTTGCCGTCGGGCTCGTTCTGCATCACGCCGCCGGGAAGGCTCTTGAGAGCGTCAACGACTTTCATCTGCTCGTCCCACTTGGCAGTGCCGGCGAGGACCTGCTCGCTGATCGTGCCGAGGACATAGAGCTTGAAGGTCGAACCGGTGGCGAGGCAAAGTTCGGGACGAACTGTGTGAACCGGGCGAAGCGCGAAGTTGCCATCCGATGAAGCTGTCACGGCGTAAGCCGCGAAATTTGTTTGGCCGGGAAATTCCGCGAGCTTCTCGTCGAACTGTCTCCACGCAACCATCGGGACCTTCGGCGGGAGCGCCGGCCTCAGAAACAAACCGTCCATCTTGCCGGCTGGAGTGATGTTGATGGAAACATCGAGAGGCGAATCGCCGCCCTGCACGACTGCGACCAAACTGGTTTCGGTCGCACCGGGTTTGATCTGCGTCAGTTTCGCGCCGTCCTTGAAGAGCGTTTCTTTCACCGATTTGAGAATTGAGGTCAGCTTCTCCTCTGGAACCTTCGAGAGGAACGCCTCGTCGAAACGGTCTTTGGGTTCTCCGATCGGTCCCTTTCCGTTCAGGAAATCGAGCAACCACGCGAGTTGCTTACCGGCGGGTGTCGCTGGCGGAGCCAATTCCGGAGAAACAGAGCCGGGCGCGACTGGCTGACGCGCATCGGCATGGCTGATTCCGAACGTCGCTGCCACACCGAGAAGGACTGCAATCGCTCGCTTCATGACCGCTTCTCCCAAAGCCCAGGGCGCACAAACATCGATCGCGAATGCGATCGAGGCCAGACGATCACAGAATATCGAATAGAGAAGTCCTTGGCCTAGTCGAACAGGCTCAGGCCGGAACTTTACGGGCCATCTTCTCGATGCCGGTCGGAGTTTCGACGAGCAGTTCCTGACACTCGGTCAGGAAGAGGCCGTGATCGGCAACGCCGGCGATCTGATCGAGTTCGGCGGCAAGTTCATCGAGGTCGTGATTCTCAATCGAGACATCGATGAGCAGGTGGCCGTTGTCGGTGAGGAAGAACTGGCCATCAAGCGTGCGCCGGATGACGCCGTTCAAACCGAGATCACGAAGACGTGTGCGAACGGAAGCGAGGCCGAAGGCCATGACCGCGACCGGGAGCGTGCAGCTCTGACCGAGGCGATCAACGAGTTTGTTCTGACCAACCATGTAGATAGAACGCGTCGAGGCGTGCGCCACGATGCGCTCACGCACGATCGCGCCACCCTTGCCTTTGAGCATGCGGAGCAGAGGATCCACTTCATCGGCGCCGTCGAAAATGAAATCGACTTTCTCAACCATCGCGAAATCAATAATCGGCAGCTGATAGCTACGCGCGACGGTTTCAGAGGCATGGCTCGTGGGCACGCATTGGATTGAGAGCTTCTCGGCCTTCACGCGTTCGGCGAGAGCGACGATGCCGCGGGCGGCGGTCATGCCGGTTCCGAGCCCGACGATCATGCCCGACTGAACTTCGGCCACTGCCGCGCGTGCGAGTGCGTCCACTGGAAGCATCTCCATGCCCGTATCAACTTCTGCAGACTGAGCCGTGAAACACATTGTCATGACTGTAGGCGACAGCAATGGCGCGTGGCGCTTCTCTGTTTCTCATATGGTTCTTCAACTGGACGCTTGCGTTCACTAGGTTGCGCGCCGGCATATGGTTTTATCGTCCGGCCGCCGCACGCGCGCCGCGCGATCATTCAACTACGCCTGTCCGGGACCAGGAAGCTGATGAAGGAATTCCTTCAATCGCTGCGCTGTCGGACTCTCGGCGTCGCGGACGTAGGCGCCGCTCGTCGCACAACCGAGCGCGAGTGACTCATCGAGATTCATCCGCACCAACTGGCCGAGCGCGAAGCCTGCGTTAAAGTGATCGCCCGCTCCGGTTGAGAGCTTTGGATTCTCAGTGAACGGCCCATCGAACCACGCCGCGTTGCCATCCGCGCTCGCGGCGCCGGCGCCCTCACGCGGATGAATCACAACGCAATCAACACCCGAAGCATCGCGAATCGTCTTTGCACCCTCGCGAACGCTCGCCGCAAGCCCCGGTCCGGCATCGACTTGCAGCACATGCAATCCGAGCACCGCCGCAACGCGCTGTGCTTCGGAGAGATTGAGTCCGAGCGTCACTGGGACAGATTTATCCAAATCAGCAATTCTGCGGACGGCGCCGCGCACGTCGTCATCCGATCGTCGCGTCGGATCCGCGAGATCGAGGAAGACGCGCTTCGATTCCGCGCGTTTGTCAGGAAACACCTCGGCGCGAATTCCCTCCCAGATCGATTCGACACCGGGCATCATCACCCAGTTCACGATGCCGATGAGCGCGGCGTTGCGAAAGACCGAGACAAGACGCTCGCGTCCCATGTCCGACGCAAGCGACTCCCAGCCGATCGATTGCACGTTGCGTGGACGACCGAGCATGATCTTGCCGTCGTCAAACTCGAGCGCGTCGGTGTGCGCAGGCGGAGCAACCGGAACGACATCCGCGCACATCTTCGCGAAGCCGTTGTAGATCGAATGCAGCTCGCGGGGCTTGTCGTGCGCGCCCACGGCACCGATGTAGGTCACCGAGCCGCCCGCGCGTCCGAGTGCGCCGGCCATGAGCGGACCGTTTCCGCCGAAGCGGTCTTCCTTGACGACCAATTCGATGTTCGCACTCTTGCCCGCCGCCGCGGCAACTCGCTTCGAGAACTGCTCAATCGTCCGGAATGGCGTGTAACCATCCGGGCCGAGCGACTGGCGCTTGTCCACGGCATGGATGATCGAATCGATGAATCCGTCGAATCCCACGAGGATGGGAAGCGTGCGAAGCGAATCAGCCGCTTGCTCAAGCTTTGCTGCCGCGGAACGTGCGATCTCAGTTCTTCCCACCATGGGTGCAAAAATAGGCAAACGCTGCAACAAACGCGGACTGTGACCATTCGCGACCCCAAGAATCAGTCATGATCGAGATTGTGCTCGCCACCGCCAACCCCCACAAGATTGATGAAATGCGGGCGATCTTCGCGTCGCTGACGCCGGGCACGAAGCTGATCGGGCTGGGCGATCTGGGTGGCACGCCTCCGCCAGAACCGGCCGAAACCGGTTCGACGTTTGAGGCCAACTCGACGATCAAAGCGATTTCCTACGCAAAGGCAACGGGGCGAATGTGCCTTGCAGACGACTCTGGCTTGGAGATTGATGCCCTTGGGGGAAAGCCCGGAGTGATCAGCAGCCAATATTCCACCGACGGACGCGAAACCAGGATGTCGCGAGCGGAGCGAGACGCGGCCAATAACGCGCGCGTGCTCCGCGAATTGGAGGGCGTCGCGCTTGAGAATCGAACGGCCCGTTTCTGCTGTGTCATGACGCTGAGCAGCGCCGAGGGCAAGATCCTCGGGCAAGTGCGAGGCACATTCGAAGGGCGAATCGGCCTTACCGACGACGTGCCGCGGGGCAAAGACGGCTTCGGTTATGACCCGCTGTTCCTGGTTGCGCCAGCATTTCGCCTGACGAGCGCCGAGCTTTCGGCCGAGGCGAAGAACTCGGTCAGCCACCGTCGAAATGCGGCCGAAAAGATGGCGAGGCTTGTGCGAAGTCTGTAATATCAACCAACCCGTTCTGGGGCTGATCGATATTCTGCATTCCGGGCTGTTCAATCAAGTAGGTATCGGTATTGGGAGTTTTCCATGAGCATGGTGCGTTGGCTTCTGATCGCGGTGACAGTCTTGATGGCGGGCGTTCGCTCCGCGCGGGCCGACGACATGGTCTACTTCAATGACGGGCGCGTGCTTGTCGGCGAGGTCATCAAAGAGAACGACGACGAGATCGAGGCAAAGGGCACGATCGCGGGAGTCGAGTTTCACTCCACGTTCAAAAGGGCACAGATCGCTTCGGTGATTCGAAACGTGTCGTCGCGCTCGGCCACGAAGGTTGAGCCGGACGTCAAGGACGAAGCCGGCAGCGGCGATTTTCTGATTGTGCCGTTGAAAGGGACCTTTGGCGAGGACATCTATCCGCTCGGATTGATCAGCGCGATGGACTGGGCGGTGAAACACAAGGTGCCGCGGATTGTCATGGTCATCGATTCCCCGGGTGGCTACGTCTGGGCGTCGAAGTACATGGCCGACAAAATGAAGGAGTACGACGGCAAATTGGACTTCACGATGGTGATCGAGAACTCGATCAGCGCATCGATCTGGCCGACGTTTGCGAGCGACAACATCCTCATCACCCCCGGCGGCACGTTCGGCGGCGCCGTGGTCTACCACATGACCAACACCGGTTCGGCCGAAGTCGATATGAAGATGAACTCGATCCTCGCGGCTGAAGTCGCGGCGATCGCTGAGAAGCACGGGCACAGCGGCGCGATCGCGAAGGCAATGATGATGTCCGGCCAGCAAGTGTGGGCAGTCCCCTCCGGCAACACCTGGAAGCTCGTCGCCGTGAAGCCGACCGAAGAGCGCGGGGTCAAGCAGATCGGAGCCGGCGAAGTCTTCACGCTCACAGGATCCGATTGCGTGACATACGGGATCGCGGCATCGATCCCGGATGCGACCGAACGCTCGATCTCCCACGCGCTCGGCGATCTCAAGAGCGCGGGCGATCAGGGCGAGAAGTTCATGAAGAGCGCCAAGAACTCGTGCGATGCGCTGATGAAGCGGGTCAAGCAGTGGCAGGTCAACGTGCGCGATCGCATCGAGAAGCTCAAAGACGCCGCGGCAACCGTGAAGGACAAGGAAGCGTTCATCCGGCGCATCGACGACGTGACTTCGACCCTCAGCAACAGTGTCGGTCCTCTCCGAGACCAGGCCAAGGCCCTGCACATGCTGCCGCTGGTCGAATCGCTGAGCGCGTCCGATGTGGTCGAGTACCGCAAGCAGATCGACAAGATCAAAGAAAAGATCCGGAAATAGCGCGTGTTTGATCGCCGCACGTGCTCACGAATGAAGAGCACACGCCGAGATCTTTCGACCGCCCGGCGCCATACAGGACGCAGTTTCGAACAGCAGTGACGAGGTTACCGAGCGTCTCTGCGCGGAACGGAGACATCCGAACTGGTGCGCAGCAGGATCGCGCCGGTCACGACGTCGTAGCAGGGCAGTAGATCGACTGCATCGATTGTCGAACAGAGTTCCACGTCGGCATCGAACCCCAAACGGACGAGATTTCGCCCGCCGCGGCTTGCGCGCATCGCGCTGAGCACGCCCGAACGCTTCGCCTTGTGCCAGAGATTGAGGCAGACCAGACCCGAATCGTCGGAGCCGAGTTCGCGACCGGCCTCAAGCAATCGCTCGACGACTGCGCCGGCGGCCAAACAATCGTCGAGACTGATCTCGCCCCGAGTGCCGGAGCAAATGATGTGGACGTCGCGCGGATCTGAGGCCACCGCGCGGCAGATGGATGAGAGGTTCGTCAGTGCACCGATGAGAATCAACGCCGCGCCGTGTGCGTGAACAAGCGTCGACGTGCCGTTTGCGGTCGTAAAGACGACCGGTCGCCCACCGACGCGATCCGGCGTGTAGGCCAGGGGCGAGTTGTCGAGATCAAATCCCGGAATCAGCACGCCTCCCCGCTCACCACCGAGGACGAGTTGATTTCGTAGAAGCCCGGCTCGCTGCATCTCCGCCGCTTTCGCGTTTGCAGCTTCGACCGTGAGAACCGGGAAAACCGCCGTGGCGCCCGAAGCGAGAGCCGACGCAATCGTGACGCTCGCTCGCAGGGCATCAATCATGATCACGACAGATCCGGCAAGCGACACCGATGGAACCATCGCGGGCACGAAATGAACCGCCAGCGGATGAGCGGGACGCGTGATCGAAATTGGCGGTCCTAGATCCGGTGCAGGCACGGCGGAGGGTAACAAGGTTGCTCGCTGCCCGGCAGCCAGAATGTGGAACCAACCGTTCACGCAGGGGTACAACGGACAGGTCGTACGAGGGGAACCATCAATGACAAACCAGGATCCGGCGCGGCTGCAATCACGCGTTTCGAGGCGAACCGTGCTGATCGCACCGGCGATCGGAGTCGCGGCTGTTGCGATGGGTTCGAGCGTGCACGGAGCGTTCGCGCCCGGCGAAGTGCCGGACGCCAAGGGATCCTGGCCCGCGTTCCCGCACCTCGATTCGAAGTTAGTCGCTGAAGTGGTGGGGAAAGCCCACTTTGACGAAAGTCGCGTTCGGGAACTGGTTGAAGCGCACCCGCCGCTCGTGAACGCATGGTGGGACTGGGGGTTCGGCGACTTGGAATCGCCTCTGGGCGCGGCATCACACACGGGCCGCCGGGCGATCGCGGAGTTTCTGCTTGAGCGCGGCGCGCGGATCGATATATTCGCCGCCGCGATGCTGGGCTATACGGATGTTGTGAAGGCGTTTGTCACAGCGCGACCCGGCGTGCAACGGACGCTCGGGCCGCACTGCATCCCGCTGCTGGCACACGCAAAGGTCGGAGGCGATAAGGCAAAGGACACGTTTGATTACCTGAAGTCGCTCGGCGACGCGGGCAATTCGCCCGACGTTCAGGCAATAACGGAAGCGGAGCGGAAGAAGCTCGTCGGGAACTATTCATTCGGCGCAAACGTGAACGATCGGATCGACATCACGCTCGACGATCGCGGTAATCTGCAGTTCCAAAGGTCGGGCGATGCCTCGCGGATCCGGATTCACTCGCTCGGAAACAACGAGTTCTTCCCGGCGGGCGTGCCGACGACCAAGATTGCCTTTGATCTCGCGAAGACTCCTGTGAGCCTGACCATCGCGTCGGGACCGACGATTTTGGTCGCGACTCGTACACTCGGCACATGAAGGTCAATCTCGCTCAGGCGTTCGCGGGTATTTCAGAACACTGGTCGCCCCGCATCGCGGCAGATCTCAACGGGCAGCAGGTCAAACTCGTGAAGTTTCAGGGCGAGTTTGTCTGGCACAGCCACGAGCACGAAGACGAGATGTTTCTCGTTCATCGCGGCCGGTTCATCATGGAATTCCGCGACAAACGCGTCGAGCTGGGCGAGGGCGAATTCCTGGTTGTCCCGCGCGGCGTTGAACATCGGCCCGTCGCGCCGAGCGAAGTCGAGGTTGTGCTCTTTGAGCCCGCAGGCACGCTGAACACCGGGAACGCGTTCGACTCGCGCACGGTTCGAGAGCTCAAGCGGATTTGAGCGAGCGAGGGCGAGCGGGAAAAAGGTCTATTTGAAAATTGCCCGCTCGATCACCCTTCGCTTCGCTTGGGCACGTACGGCCAGGTCTCGGCAGTTCGAGTGCGATTTTCAGGATCACGACTTCGCGGGCGTCCGTTTGTGTGCGTCGTCGGAGACTCGAACCATCGGCTCCCGAAAGAGCAAAGAAAAACGCCCCGGAAAAATTCCGGGGCGTCGTGAAACACTCTTTGCCGTGAACGAGCTTTAGTTCTCGTCCTTGACCTTGAACTCGGCGTCGATGACGTCGTCCTTCTTCGCCCCGTCGGCCGGAGCCTCGCCGCCGGTTGCTTCAGCGCCCGGGGCTGCGCCCTTCTTCGACGCTTCCTCGTACATCACCTTGCCCAGCTCCATGCTGGCGGTGTCGAGTTCCTTCATCGCGGCCTCGATTGCGGCCTTGTCGTCGGCCTTGAGCTTGCTTTCCAAGTTGGAAAGTGCGCTCTCGACCTTTCCACGGACTTCCGGGCTGACCTTGCCGCCGTACTCCTCCAGGCTCTTGCGAGTCTGGATGAGCATGGCCTCGCCCTTGTTTTTGAGATCGATGACCTCTCGCCGCGACTTGTCTTCGGCGGCGTGCGCCTCGGCATCCCGCTTCATGCGCTCGATCTCGTCCTTGTTCAAGCCACCGGAGTTGGTGATCTTGATGTCGGCCTTCTTGCCGCTGGCCTTGTCGGTGGCAACCACCGTCAAAATGCCGTTGGCATCGAGGGCGAACTCAACTTCGATCTGCGGAATGCCGCGGGAGGCCGGCGGGATTCCGGTGAGATCAAAGTTACCGAGCGTGCGGTTGTCCTTGGCGAACTCGCGCTCGCCCTGCAGAACATGGATCGTCACACTCGTCTGATTATCCGCAGCAGTCGAGAAGGTCTCCTTCTTGCTCGTCGGGATCGTGGTGTTGCGCTCAATGAGCCGAGTCATCACGCCGCCGAGAGTCTCGACGCCCAGCGAGAGCGGGGTGACGTCAAGCAGGAGGATGTCCTTGACGGCGCCGGTAAGAACACCACCCTGAATCGCGGCGCCGATGGCGACGACTTCGTCCGGGTTGACGCTCTTGTTGGGCTCTTTGCCGAAGATTTCCTTGGCGATCTGCTGAGCCTTGGGCATGCGGGTCGAGCCACCGACAAGAACGACTTCGTCGATCTTGCTGGTGTCGAGCTTGGCATCCTTCAGCGCGCTCAGGCACGGTCCCTTGAGTCGATCAAACAGATCGGCGCAGAGGGATTCGAACTTGGCGCGATTCAATGTGACCTGCAGGTGCTTCGGTCCGTTCTGATCGGCCGTGATAAACGGCAGATTGACCGACGTCTCCTGCATGGTCGAAAGCTCGACCTTCGCCTTTTCCGCGGCTTCCTTCAGGCGCTGGAGAGCCATCGCATCCTTGCGGATGTCGATTCCTTCCTTCTTGCGGAATTCCTCCGCGAGGAAGTCGATAACGCGCTGATCCCAGTCGTCGCCACCCAGGTGGGTGTCGCCGTTGGTCGAAAGCACTTCAAAGACGCCGTCGCCAATGTCGAGCACCGACACGTCGAACGTGCCGCCGCCGAGATCGAAGACCGCGATCTTCTGATTCCGCTTGCCCTTGTCGAGGCCGTACGCGAGAGCCGCGGCAGTGGGCTCGTTGATGATGCGCTCGACCTTGAGGCCGGCGATCTCGCCCGCATCCTTTGTCGCCTGACGCTGCGCATCGTTGAAGTAGGCGGGAACGGTGATGACCGCCCGGTCCACCTTTTCGCCCAAGTAATCTTCTGCGGTCTTCTTCAGATCCTGAAGAATGAACGCGCTGACCTGCTGGGGTGTGAATTCACCCTGATTGACCTTGACCTTCACGGCTTCGTCGGCGCCGCCGACGATCGTGTACGGAACGAGCTTTTCTTCCGACACCACCTCGCTGTGGCGACGACCCATGAACCGCTTGATCGAGAAGATCGTGTTCTTGGGGTTGGTCACCTGCTGGTGCTTGGCGGGCTGGCCGACGAGGCGCTCGCCCTTGTCTGTGAACGCGACCACCGAGGGGGTGATCCGATTACCCGAGCTATTAATGAGCACCTTTGGCTGGGTGCCCTCCATAACGGCAACGCACGAGTTCGTGGTGCCGAGATCGATTCCGATGATTTTGGACATGCTGATTCTCCTTTCCAAACACAAAACGCTTTCGCCCATTGGTAGGGCAACCGGCGTGCCAACAACCAGCTTTTACCAGAACCGAATGAGAAGGGTGTGAAACGCCTCCCTCGAGTGATTCGGCGGCTTTTCCCGCCTAGCAGACGCGTGAAGGGCGTGCGACCTGCCATACTGACACCTTGCGAGCCTGGACCCCCGAACCAGTGCGAACCCGGAGTCTTCTTCTGACCACGCCTGCGGCCACAAAGCGTCAAACCCGAAGTCGGCTTGCGGCGCGATCGCTCGATGTTCCGGCACGCGGCGCCCGCCTTTTGGAAAAGTTCTTTGGGCCCTTGGATGCACTGGGCAGTTCACCCGCGTTGATGGCGCGTTGGCTCAAGACGGCTGGGATGGGCAAGCAATCGCTCGTGCTCGACCTCGGCTGCGGCAAAGGTGCAGTTGCCGTCGAAGTCGCCCGGACCGCAGGCTGCCGCGTGGTCGGCGTGGACGCGTTCGAGCCATTCCTGGTGCGCGCGAGGGAACTCGCGGAACGCCGCGGCGTCAGCTCGCTGTGTGACTTTCAGTTGGGAATCGCGCAGCAGCGCCGCGGGCGCCGATATGACGCGGTCATACTGCTGAATGTCGTTCCGTTCGAGCAAGCCATACCGCTCGCTCGGCGACTCACCAAGCCTGACGGTTACTACCTCGTGGACGACGCAGTGCACGTGAAACGCGATGACGACGTGTTCCCAACCGCGCGCGATGTGGCGGACGCGATCGAAGACGTGGACGATCGGGTCGTGCGCGCGAAGGTCTGGACGAGGGCGGAAGTTCGAAGCCGCGAGCGCTCAAATTACGAATTACTGCGGAAGAACGCGGCAGCGCTCGCCCGAAAAAATCCGAGAGATCGTGAGCTGCTCTCCGAATGCCTCCGGCGTCAGCGCGCGGGAATTGAAGACCTCACCGGAGACATCCGGCCAGCGTGCTGGCTTGTCCGGCGCGGAAAGCGGTGAAAGAGCGCAATACCCTTGTACATGACGGCGCCGGACAATCGCCCATTTGAATTTGGTGGCGAGCCGACTCAGGACGCGCCATCAACGCCGCCGGGAAGCACCGCAAGCGCGAGGAAGGTTGATCAGGATTCACCGACAATCGATCAGGCCGCCTCTCCCTCCGTGTTGAGTACGGGCTGGCTCGCGCCCGGCGATCAGGTCGGCCTCTACAAAATCGTGCGGGTGATTGGTGAAGGCGGCTTCGGCGTGGTCTATGAGGCCGAGCAGGAAAAGCCGCTTCGCCGAACCGTCGCGTTGAAAGTGCTCAAGCCCGGGATGGACACGCGCGACATCATCGCGCGATTTGAAGCGGAGCGGCAGGCGCTCGCGCTGCTCGATCACCCGGGGATCGCCAAGATTCTCGACGCGGGAGTGACCGCGAACGGGCGACCGTTCTTCGCGATGGAACTTGTGGGGGGCGTGCCAATTACGCGCTTCTGCGACGACGCGCGTATGGATGTGACTTCACGCGTGCGGCTCATGATCGATGTATGCGAGGCCGTGCAACACGCGCACCAGCGCGGCATCATCCATCGCGATCTCAAGCCGTCGAACATTCTGGTTCATCCCGAATCCGATCGCACCGACGCACCGGCCCGCGCTCGCATCATCGATTTCGGAATCGCGAAGGCGACCGCGCCCGGCGTGCAGCAGGCGCGAACGCTTGATGGCCACTTTCTCGGAACGCCCGAGTACATGAGCCCGGAACAGGCGGGCTCGGGCGGCGTCGATGCCGATGTGCGCTCGGATGTCTACTCGCTCGGCGTCACGCTCTACGAACTTCTCACGGGGCGCCTTCCGATCGAGCCCCCCACGCGCGGCGCCGCACTCGAGATGCTCCGACTGCTGCGCGAAGCTGATCCGGTACGCGCCTCCCACCGGTTCTCGGAAACCAGTTCCGCAAACACACGCTCAATCGCCGATCGGCGCCGCGACCGGCCCGCCACCCTCGCCAAGGCGCTGCGAGGCGATCTTGACTGGATTCTCCTCAAGAGTCTCGAGAAAGATCGTGAGCGGCGTTTCGCATCTGCGCGGGACCTTGGGCTTGATCTCGAACGGGCGCTCAATGGCCAGCCGGTTCTCGCCGGGTCGCCAAGCGCGCTCTATCGCGCAAGAAAATTCGCACGGCGCCACCGGATTGCATTGAGCGCCGCGACGGCAGTGCTGCTCGCGCTTGTTGTCGGCCTCGCGCTTGCCGGGTACGGCCTGATCCAGGCACGCGATCAACGCGATATCGCCGTGCTGGAACGCGAAAACAGCGATCGAGCAGCACAGGCCGCGAAAAAGGCGAAGGAAGACGCCGTGCTGCAGGCTGAAGCAGCGACCAAGGCAAAGAGCGAAGCGCAGCATGAGGCCGAAACGGCGCTCGCGGTGCGAAGCTTCCTGCAGGAGATGATCGCGGCGGGCGACCCGGAGAAGGGGGCGACACCGAACATGACGGTGCGGCAGGTGATCGATCAGGCCGCGGCAAGGCTCGATGCCGGCTCGTTGAAAGATCAGCCGCTCGTTGAAGCTGAGGTTCGCCAGACGCTGAGCGATGCGTACATCAGCCTCGGCCTGACGACCGAAGCGGAGAAGCAAATTCGTCGCACGCTTGAACTGCGCCGGGCAACACTGGGTGAAGAGAGCGTCGGATACGCCGAAGCGCTGAACAGTCTCGCGTTCCTGCTTGATGATCTTGCGCGATTCGATGAAGCAGAGAAGTACTACCGCGAGGTCGTGGCGAAGTTTGAGAAGATGCGCGCGACCGAGCCGTTCAATCTCGCCACCGCTGAGAACAATCTTGCAACGCTGCTTCGACGCACGAATCGACTCGATGAAGCTTCGACACTCTGGCGCGATTCGCTCGCCCTTATGAAATCCGTGCCCGGCGAAGACCATCCGACGCTCGGACAGACCATGGGCAACCTCGCGCTTTGCCTTCGCAATCAACGCAAACTCGACGAAGCCGAAGCGCTCGATCGCGAAGCGCTCGACATGCTCAAACGCACCGACGGAGAGAGCCCGAGCGTGGCGCGAGCGATGTCAAATCTGGCGTCGGTGTTGCAGGACAAGCGCAACTACGAGGAAGCAGAGCCGCTTTTCAAGCAAACGCTCGTGATGCAGCGCAAGTTCTTCGCCGATCCTCATAAGGAGATCGCCACCGCGCTGAACAACCTGGGCATTCTCTACGTCGATTCCGGACGGCTCGATCTCGCGCTGCCTCTGCTTGAAGAGGCGCTGCGCGTCTGCTCCGATGCGATGGGGCCGAAGCATCCTGAGACGATCTTCGGGAAGATGAACGTGGGCTTGTGTCTGTACTCGGTGGGACGATTGGAGGATGCGGAAAAAGTGCTCCTGAATGCCGCATCGGAAGCTCGCGAAGTGATGGGATTGAAAAGCGCCGCGACCGCTCGCATTCTCTTTGGGCTCGGAGATCTCCAAACCGAGCGCGGACAACTCGCACAAGCCGAACAGAATCTCCGAGATTCGCTGGATGCGTGCCGCCTTGTGTTCGACGCCGACGAATTGCAGGCGACAGGTTCGATGATCGCTCTTTCCGACGCGCTCCTGCGGGCGGGAAACTCGACGGCAGCGCTTGAACTTGCGCGCCGTGCCGCGGACATACGCGAAAAGGCTTTTGGTGCAACCGACTGGCAAACGCTTATGGCTCGCGGAGCAGTCGGCAGCGCACTGGCCGCAAGCGGGAGGGCCGAGGAGGGCGTCCCGCTCATGGAAGCATCCGCGCAGGCCCTCTCGAAGGGCAAGGGCGTGGCGGTGTCAGCCGTGCGGCGCGGCTATCAGCGATTGGCTTGGCACTACACGCGTGTTGGCGATGCAAAACGTGCCGGGGAATACGACGCGCTCGCCCGCGAGGTGAACGCGCCGGCCAAACAGGCCGCTTCCAAAGCCGAATCGCGATAAGCTCGACGCAACGATGTCGACGCCTGGTCAAATCCTGGATTGGGATGATGCTCCGGGGAAGATTCTCCAGAGTCTCGCAGCCGATCGCGTCGGCGTCATCGGCATCACCGGACCGGTCGGTGCGGGAAAGTCGCATCTCTCCGGCTTGCTTCGCGGCGATAGCGGGATTCATCTCGCGACCGACGACTACCTGCCTGATTACGACAAGGTCGCGTATGAAGGCCGCGATGATCCTGACCGCGCCGATAGCGCGGCCCTCATTCAGAACTTGCAGGATCTTCGCGCCGGGCGCGCGACACGCGTTCCTCAGTGGTCATTTCAGTCGCACTCGCGCGTCGGATATCGCGATGTGCCGCCGTCGAAACTGATTCTCGTCGAGGGTATTCACGCGCTGCACGAGAGGCTCCTGCCCCATCTCGACGTTTGCGTCTTCGTCGAAGCTCCGCCGGATGTGCGCTGGAAGCGCTGGGAGCACCTCGAAGCAACGGGTCAACGCGGCTGGGGCGTCGAAGTCGCGCGCCAGTTCTTCCACGCGGTCGCGGAACCCACGTTTGGGAAATATGCGCCCATCTATATGTCGCGGGCGCACTTCATCGTGCGCAACGACTCCGGCCTACCCCGAGCGTGATTTGAACCAGATTGACCGAACCCGCCTTCGCGCCGCTCCATACTCTCGCAGGTGCGCGGAACCGGGGCAGAAACCAACTCGATGACACCATCGCCCGCGGCACACGCCCCGCCGAGTGCAGGCGTCGGCATTGCGCTCATTCTCACATCGCTTTCGTGCTGGACCACGATCCCGCTTTTTCTCCGCCATTTCCGAGAGCAAATCGACGGGTGGAGCGCGAACGGCTGGCGCTACGGATTCTCCGCCCTGCTCTGGCTGCCTCTGCTCTTATTCGCAATGCGCAAGGGCACCATCCCGCGCGGTCTCTGGCGTGCGGCACTCTGGCCGAGTTTGTTTAATACTGCCGCACAGATCTGCTTCGGGCTCGCACCCTACTACGTCGAACCGGGGCTGATGACGTTCAGTCTGCGCTTGCAGATTGTGTTCGTCACTTTCGGCGCCGCGATGCTCTTCCCCGCGGAACGCAAGGTCATTCGCAAGCCCGGCTTCATCGCGGGCATCGCGATGGTCGTGGTCGGCACGATGCTGACGGTCTGGCTCAAGCCGGGCGGGCTCGGATCCGGAACCGCGCTCGGCGTTGCGCTCTCCATCGCTTCGGGTCTGCTCTACGCCGGCTACGCGCTGTCTGTCCGCGCGACGATGCACGGCTTGCCGCCGCTGCTCGCATTCAGCGCGGTCAGTCAGTACACGGCGGCGATGATGCTTGCGTTGATGCTGATCTTTGCTCGCGATCTGAAAACGCATGAACATTCGTTTGGCATGAGTCTCTGGCACATGGCACCGGGACAACTGGCGATGCTTTTCTTGTCCGCCGTCATCGGGATCGGCATCGGCCACACTGCGTACTTCAAGAGCATTCAGGCACTCGGGCTCGCCGTCTCCGCCGGCGTCGTGCAACTGCAGCCCATCACCGTCTCGATCATCGCGCCTTTTCTTTTTCCGAACGACGAACATCTCACCGGTGCACAGTGGGCAACCGGCCTGATCGCCGTCGGCGGCGCTGCGACGATGCTGATCACGCAGCACCTCGCCTCCAAGAAGCGACACCTCGCCCCGATCGACGAATTCGACGACTTGCCCGTCGATCCGGACGTCGCCCTCGTCGCCCAGTCCAACGAATCTGGGCCGTCGTCGCCAAACGCCGGGCGCTGACCAAACGAGCCGCTTTTTCACACTTTCCAAGCATGAAAACGCGACTCATTTACACATCGCGCTCATTCCGGCCGGATTCCGCTCTGCCTCGGTAGAAATGTCGCTTTTTGCACCTTTTGTGGCTAGGCTCTCCGTTACCCCCTGAGCGAATTTCGGAACGCTCTGCCGCGGGATTTCGTCGGGATGTAACGCACAGAACCGCGGCATATCAGGTCCAAAGGTCAACACGGAGGTTTCCAACTTGTCCAGCACCCCCACCGCCTCATCCAAAGTGACGCCGTCGACGAGCTATCTCAGCAATCTGGATCTCGCTCCGCACAAGACGAGCTTCAACTTGAGTCCGGCGGAACTGGTTCAGCGAGCAGTGGCAGCGGGCGAAGGAACTTTGGCATCAAACGGCGCCCTGGTCTGCATGACGGGCGACCGCACCGGTCGCAGCCCCAACGACAAGTACCTCGAAGAAACTCCGGGGATCAAGAACAACATCTGGTGGGGTAAGGTCAACCGCCCGATCACGCCCGCGAACTTTGATGCCGCGCTCAAGATCGCGGTTGATCACCTGAACACGCGGCCTCACCTGTATGTGTTCGAAGGCTTCGTCGGCGCCGATGCAAAGTATCGCCTTGGCGTGCGCGTCGTGACCGAGCAGGCGTGGCACAGCCTCTTCTGTTCGACCCTTTTCATCCGCCAGGGAACTGCCGCGGCAGGAAAAGTCACGGGTACGTTCCAGCACGACTGGACGGTCATCAACGCCGGACGCCGTCGCCTCACCAAGGAGGAGATGGAAAAGTTTGGCGTCAAGAGCCCTGTGCTCATTCTCCAGAGCCTCGAGCGCAAGATCGTCGTCATCATCGGCACCGAGTACGCCGGCGAAATGAAGAAGAGCCTCTTCTACGCGATGAACTACGACATGCCCGAAGTTGGCGTCTTCCCGATGCACTGCTCGTGCAATACGGATATGAAGGGCGAAAACGCGGCACTTTTCTTCGGCCTTTCGGGCACGGGGAAGACGACGCTCTCGGCCGATCCGAACCGCAAACTCATCGGCGATGACGAACACGGCTGGAGCGACCACGGCGCGTTCAATTTCGAGGGCGGCTGCTACGCCAAGTGCATCAATCTCAGCAAAGAAGGCGAGCCGCAGATCTGGAATGCGGTCAAGTTCGGCAGCGTGCTCGAGAACACCGTGATCGATCCGGTTTCGCGCATTCCTGATTACGACAGCTCGAAGCTCACCGAGAACACCCGCGTCACCTATCCCGTCGATTTCATCGACAACGCGATCATCCCGAGCGTCTGCGGCAATCCGAAAAACGTTATCTTCCTCACCGCGGATGCCTACGGCGTCATGCCGCCGGTCAGCAAGCTCACGCCCGAGCAGGCGATGTACTACTTCATCAACGGCTACACCAGCAAGCTCGCGGGCACTGAGGCCGGCGTGAAGGAACCGCAGCCGAACTTCAGCCCGTGTTTCGGCGGCGTCTTCCTGCCGCGCCCGCCGGTGAGCTATGCGAAGCAGCTCGCAGAAAAGATCAAGCAGGGTGGCGCAAATGTCTGGCTGCTGAATACCGGCTGGACCGGCGGCCCTTACGGAACCGGTAGCCGCTTCAAGCTCGCGTATACCCGCGCGTTCGTGACAGCGATTCTTGATGGCTCACTCGCGAAGGCCGAATACGCAACCGACCCGGTCTTCGGGCTGCATGTTCCCAAGGCAGTTCCGGGCGTGCCGAGCGAGGTGCTTATGCCGCGGAATACGTGGAAGGATGGCGCCGCGTACGACGCGCAGGCCGCGAAGCTGGCGAAGGGCTTCCGCGAAAACGACAAGCAGTTTGAGATGCCGGAGAATGTTCGCGGGGCGGGGCCGAAGGCCTGAACCCGGCCGCGATTTCAATTTGATAGAACGACGAGGCCCGAGCAATCGGGTCTTGTTCTTTTTGCGGTTACATTCGCTGCAATGCGAGCGAGAATGCGATCATCGCGCTGAGGGCGGCGACCGTGCGAACGTGATTCCACCTAGTCCACGTGGTGACATACCGCGGCCAAGGGACTTCCGCTTGTGTCGAGTCAGGCCTTAGAGATTCCAAGGCGTTGTTCCGCGGCACGTTGAACACCAGCGTGACACCAAAGGTGCCAACCACATACAGCGCGCTGCCGGCAAGAAGAAAGGGCGACGACTGACCCCATCGAAAAATCGCGATTGCGGTCAAGGCGACGCACACAACGACGGTCCCGAGAAACGGTGTCATGAAGATCGGGTTGATAACGACGACATTGATTCGCTGCATGGCCGCGATTCCTGCGGCCGGCGGCAAGTCGCGCAGCGCCTTCATCACGAACGACGAGAACGCGAAGAACACACCGGCGATGAGGCCGCTGCCGACGATCGCGAAAAGCCCAAGCACGTTCAAGCCAAAGTTCATGCGGACTGCATCATTGGGCACTTTCTGAGCCGAATTATTTCCAGTTTATTCGACGCCCGTTGCTGCACCAAAGATCGGGCTTGAAGTGCCACATTCTGGACATTTCCGAACGTGAACATGCGTGAGTTCTCGCAACGAGTAGCCGCAGTTAACGCACCTCCCGAGCCGCATCCGGACAGTCGCGACACACGTTGTCCACATGAACATGCCTCCCGCGACAAACGCCGACCAGACAATTGTGTTCACGACCGTGCCGAACCACAGCGGTTTCATCGGAATTCGTCGTTCCGGTTTCGCATGTACGAATGAAGGAAGCCTGTCAGTTGGAAATCCTCGTTTGAAGAGTTCCGCTGGAGGCAAGTCGAAGCCAGCGAGTGCGAGCCTCTTTTTGTTGTGGCAGGCCGCAACGTTTGAAACCAACATTCTCACCGGCCAGCCCGCGCGATATTCGCCGGGACCGATGTACGTCCATTCTTTGAAATAATCTTCGGACCCGCGCCCGCCCAAGCCGACGCTACCCGAGAAACCCCAACCGGTGAGGATCTGTTTCTCCGAACCAAGAAAGGCGTCCAAACTACGCGGCCTCGGCGGCATCGTGTATTGCACGGGCTCCCAGAGCGAGCACGCCAAGGCAGTGCATGTGGCGACGGCAAATCCCAGAGTCAGCGCTATCGCTGCGCGACGGCCAAGTCTGGCGGTATTCATCACCATTTGATGAATATCGACTTTTTCGCTTTGGCCGACAAAGTATTGACTTGAACTGATAAATTGTTCTCGATGACCGTTTCCCACTGGCGACGCTCCGCAAACTCCCCTACGACGCTCGACGCAAGAGTCTGCGTGATCGGCGCCGGCATCTGCGGCGTCTCCGCTGCGCTCGCGCTTCAATCGCGTTCCGAAAATTTCATCGTTCTTGAACGCCACACCCTCGCCAGCGGGGCATCATCGCGTAACGCCGGTTTTCTGATGCGCGGAGCGGCGTGCCACTACGCCGAAGCGATCGATCTGTACGGTCGCGATCGAGCTCGTGATCTCTGGCGATTCACCGAAGGCAATCTTGAAGGCTTGCGCGCGGAGGGCTGCGAATCCCTTGCGAGCTATCGGCGCGTGCCCTCCATTTTGCTCGCGTTGAAGCCGGGCAGCTCGGGGAAAGTCTGGGAGCCCGACGTCACATATTCGGCGGCGAATTGCGCGGGACTCGAACGCTCGCTCCTACTGATGCGTGAAGACGGCCTCGAAGTCGGCTGGCTCGCGCCGAGTGATGCCGCGGTACCCAAGGACAGCGCATGGGCTTTCGGACAGATCGCGTGCGCGCTCGTGAATCCCAGCGATGCGAGCATCAACTCCTACCAGTTAATGCGGCATCTGGCCTCCAAACTAAAAGTTCACCCATCGCTCGCCAGCAAGTTCACGTCGCCCATTGTCGAGAATCAGGAAGTCTTCTCAATGGAAGCGGACGGTGCGAAGGCGATCGTTCGCACTCCCGACTTTACGATCAGCTGCGAACACGTCCTGGTCTGCACCAACGCGTACACATCGCTCTTGCTTCCCGGCTTCAACGAGATCGTGAAGCCCCGGCGCGGGCAGATGCTCGGGCTCGCACCGAATGGGCGAACACTTGCCGCGTCGTACTACGCCAACGACGGCAGTGAGTACTTCAGGCAGGCGGCAGACGGAACGATCGTCGTCGGTGGCTGCCGCACGTACTTCGCGGAAGAAGAAGTCGGATTCGAAGATCGCACGACGGCCCACGTGCAAAACGCGCTTGAGTCATTCGCCCGCGCGATGCTCGGCTATCGACAGGACGAGCCGCTTCCGATCACATCGCGCTGGGCAGGAACGATGGGTTTTTCGCCGGACGGACTGCCGCTCATCGGCCCGATCGCGCCCGCTTCTCCCATCTGGTTCTGTGGCGGATTCACCGGTCACGGAATGTCGATGGGTTACAAGGCCGCGCACGAAGCCGTTGATGCGATGCTCAACGCGCGCGAACCGCTCTTTCCGCTTTCGCGCCTGGCGCGCTGATTCGATGCCGCGTCCTCGCGATTACTTCGCAGCAGTCGCCGCGGCAGCCTTCGCAATGCCCGCAAATTCCGGTGCCTTGAGCGAAGCCCCGCCGATCAACCCGCCATCGATATCCGGCTGGCGGAAAAGCTCTTCCGCGTTGCTCGCCTTGACGCTGCCGCCATAAATGATGCGGGTGCGCTTCGCCACATCGGCGTTATACATCTGACCCAGAATCTTGCGCAGCTTCGCGTGAACATCCTGCGCGTCTTCGGGAGTCGCAGTCTTGCCGGTGCCGATCGCCCAGACCGGTTCGTACGCGATCACAATCTTCTCGAGTGCGTCCGCCGAGATATCGGCAAGGCCGCCACGCAGTTGACGCTGATTCACCGGATCGGTATGCCCCGACTCGCGCTGATCAAGCGTTTCGCCGATACAGAGCACCCCGATGAGCCCCGCCTCGACAATCGCTCGCAGCTTTACATTGACGATCTCGTCATCTTCGCCGATCACGTGGCGGCGCTCGCTGTGTCCGGCGAGCACGGTCTGCACGCCGCAGTCTTTCAACATGTCGAGCGAGACCTCGCCGGTGAACGCGCCGTCGGGCTTGTTGTAGCAGTCCTGAGCGCCGAGCTGAATCGAGCTGCCACGATCGCGCAGGATTGATCGCACCGCAAGCAGATAGGGGAACGGCGGGAAAATCGCGATGTCCGTGCCCGTCACCGGGGCCAGCGCATCCACCACGCCCCGCGTGAGCTCCGCACTGGTGGTGCGGTTGGTATTCATCTTCCAGTTGCCGCCGACAAAGGGCTTTCGATCCCGCACGCTCGCGCTCCTCAAAACACCTGATGACTTCGGCCCGCCTGTTTGGGGACCGAGAACCGACCGGAAAACGGGGAGGATACCCGTCCCGAGTTCGCAAAGTGAGAATTGTTGATCGAGGCATCTGCGCCGCAACTCAAAAACGCCAAGTTTTCTCGGACTTTTCCGCAATTGGATTGCACAAACTTCGCTCTCCTGCGAAGATACAAATGGCCGCTTCGGCCCATGATCGGCTTCGCCTTAGGAGGATGGATGTTGAAAACAGGATTCGTCGGATGCGCCGGCTTGGCGCTCATGGCCACTCTCGCCCTTTCTGCCGGCGCGGGCCAGGCAGACACCCCCTCCGCGATCGATCCGACCTCGAATCAATCACTCGACGGCTTTGAAGCCGGTTTGGGCTTCGCATCGCGTGAAGCACTCGATGCGGTCCCGCGCTTTCACCCGAGTCAGATTCTCGTCCGCATGGAGCTGTTTGTCGATCGCGCTGCGCAGGACGAAACTCTGCGCGCCGCGGGCGCCGGGCAAACGCTCCGGACCATCGGCATCGTCCCCGGCCTTCGCGTTGTTTCAGTGGCGCCCGGCACGGTCGAAGAAGTGTGCGCAAAGCTCAACAACCAGCCCGGAGTTCTGTACGCGTCGCCCGACTACGTGCGCCACGCCCTCGCGCAGTCCGTCCCTTACGGCATTTCACTCGTAAAGGCCGACGTCTCCTGGGCCAAGTACGGCCGAGGCGGCGGCGCGAAGGTCGCCGTGCTTGATACCGGCGTCGATCTGGCGCATCCCGATCTTCCGGCCCCCCTCGTCGCGAGTTCATTCGTTCCCGGATTGCCCGTGGACGACTTCAACCAGCACGGCACGCACTGTTCGGGCACGGTTCTCGCGCTCGACAATACCGACGGCGTCATCGGTGTCGCTCCCAGCGCCTCGCTCATCATCGGCAAGGTGTTGAACAACGGCGGTTACGGCCTCGATAGCTGGATCGCCACTGGTATCGACTGGGCTGTCTCGCAGGGCGCGAACGTCATCAGCATGTCTCTTGGAGGCGACACCGTCGAACCCGCGCTCCAGGACGCGTGCCTCAACGCATTCAACGCCGGCGTGCTCGTTGTTGCCGCGGCCGGCAATAGCGGAACCTCAGATCCCAGTTATCCCGCATCATTCCCCGGCGTGATGTCGATCTCTGCCCTTGATTCGACTTCCACGCTCGCGTCGTTCTCAAGCTTTGGGCCGCTCGTGTCGGTCTCGGCGCCGGGCGTCAGCGTTTTGTCCACGGTTCCCACCGTCACCTCAACCGTCACGTTCTCGAGCGTCGTCCATGGGGCACGCAACCTCGATGGGTCTCCGGGTGGTTCAGTCACCGGCCAGGTTGTGTTCTGCGGGTTTGGAGAGAACGCCGCGGCATTTCCTTCTTCGGTGAGCGGCAAGATTGCCCATGTCCGACGTGGCTCGCCGGACGCGACAGCAGTCACGTTCGGTACCAAGGCGGCGAATGCGGCCGCTGCAGGTGCAATCGGCCTGATTATCTCGAACAACACCGGCGGCACGGTTCCATTTACCGGCGCGCTGAACGACACGTTCTTCATTCCCGTCTTCTCGATCAGCCAGAACGACGGCAACACGCTTCAGCCTCTCATTCTGCCCACTGCAACGTTCAATCAGGCAATCACGGGTCACTCGTACGCATCGTTCAACGGCACATCGATGGCCTGCCCACACACGTCGGGAGTTGCCGCGCTGCTAATCGGTTTGTTTAAGTCCGTGTCGCAGCCCGCCCCGCTGCCTCCGGGCAGCCTCCGCTGGATCATCGAGCAGACCGCCGTCGATCTGGGTGCGCCGGGCCGCGACGATTTCTACGGATGGGGCCTTGTCAACGTCAAGGCCGGCGCGGCCTACTTGTACGGGCGCGCAATCTGCCGGGGCGATCTGAACGCCGATGGCTTCGTCGATGACACCGACTTTGTGAACTTTGTTTCCTATTACAACGACCTGGTCTCACCGGGCGGTGCGTGGACCGGCGGCGATTTCAACGGCGACGGCGTCGCCGACGATGCCGATTTCGTGATCTTTGCTGGGAGCTACAACGATCTCCTTTGCCCGTGATAGTCTGGCGTCGGCGTTGATGAACGTTCAAAGTCGATCTGTAATTCGAGGCGGCCACCGGTCGCTTCGTTGGGAGCGGCACATGAAGCACAATTCCCAGTACGCCCGGCGCGCAGCGCTCGCCATTTTGCTCGCGTCTGCGGGCAGCGCCTTCGCGGGACCTACGACCGAGCCGAGCGCGATCCTTCTGTCGTCCGCCGAGTCCGTCAACGGATTCGTCGCCGGCAGCGGCATCTCGCCTGTTCGCGCGGAGTTCCCGAACGGGCAGCATCCGACGCGCATGCTTGTGCGTTTCGATCCGCTCGCGGACCGCGACGCGCTCGCCGAAGCAAATACGCTCGTTTCATCCGGCGTGCGCCGCACGATCGAGCACATCGATCTTGTCCCCGGCCTTCGCATCGTGGAAGTGGATGACGGCACGGTCGACGAAGTTGTCGCGAAGCTTCAGAAGCAACCCGGTGTGCTCTACGCAACTCCGGATCATGAACTGCGTGCGGACGCACAATCAGTTCCCTACGGCATCACCATGGTCGCCGCCGATCAGGTCTGGCCGACGTGGGGCAAGGGAAACGGGGCGAAGGTTTGCGTGCTAGACACCGGCGTTGATACGACCCACCCCGACCTGCCCGTTGCGACCACAACTTCATTTGTTCCCGGCGAGACTGTTGAGGACTACAACCAGCACGGCACCCATTGCTCGGGTACCGTGCTCGCGCTCGACAACACCCAGGGCGTCGTCGGCGTTGCACCCACCGCGAGCCTCATGATCGCCAAAGCGCTCGCCAACAGCGGCAGCGGCTCGTACAGCTATCTGATTTCCGGGATCAACTGGGCGGTATCCAACGGCGCACGCGTCATCAGCATGTCGCTTTCCGGCTCGGCATCCGATCCTTCGCTTCAGGCGGCGTGCGATGCGGCGCTCGCCAATGGTGTTCTGCTTGTAGCGGCCGCCGGCAACGTCGCATCTTCGATCCCCCGATATCCCTCCGGCTATTCGTCTGTCATGGCGATCTCCGCGGTCGATTCCGGCTCAAACCTCGCGTCGTTCTCGAACTTCGGGCCGCACATTTCAGTCGCTGCGCCCGGAGTAAGTGTGCAGTCGAGCGTGCCCAACGTCTCGTGGAACGCAAATTGGCTTGCGGCCGATCACGGCGTGAATCCGATCACCGGAACCGTGATCCGCGCGGTCGCCGCTCCTGCAATCTTCTGCGGCTATGGCGAAAACGCCGCGGCGTTTCCCGCATCGGTCAGCGGCAAGATTGCCCATATCCGGCGCGGCTCGCCGGACGCGTCCACCGTCACGTTGTTTACCAAGGCGTCGAACGCGGCAACTGCCGGGGCGATCGGCGTGATCATCTCAAACAACGTCGCCGGCTCGCTCACCGGATCGCTGGGAATCCCCGGCACGTTCACGATCCCGGTCGTGGGCGCCACGCAGGCCGACGGCGACAACCTTCTGGCCAACGACGGGACGTCGGTGAATCTGTATCAATTCAACAACGGCCATTCCTACGCCAACTTCAGTGGCACGTCGATGTCTACGCCTCATGTCGCGGGTGCCGCCGGGCTTCTGCTCGGCAGCTTCATTCCTTCCGGAGGCAATCCGCCGGTTCCGCCGCTTTCAACGCGCTGGGTGCTCGAACACACGGCAACCGACGTTGGCGTCGCAGGCAAGGACGACAACTTCGGCTGGGGCATCATCAACGTGCGCAAGGCCGCGGAGTATCTCCATGGCCGTATCCGCTGCCCGGGAGATCTGGCCTATGACAATCTGGTAGACGACGCCGATTTCGTCGCGTTTGTCGCGGCGTACAACGATCTTGTCTCTCCGGGTGGTGCATATACCGGCGGAGATTTCAACGGCGACGGCCTGACCGACGACGCCGACTTCGTCATTTTCGTCCATTCGTACAACGACCTGCTCTGCGCCTGACGGATGGCGTGAAGGCCGTCGACTCAGTCAGAATTCTGCGTTCGGGCATCGTCGAGTGGCATCAAAACCCGCCGGATCGCGACCCTCCACCTAGGCCGGGCGGGTCGGTTCGACCGGGGTTGGATGTGCATTTCTTTGCGCGTCGCACCCTGTCCGCACCGTGATCTATTGGATCCACAGCGCAATCAACGACAAAAAGCCGAGTCCGCTGGATCGCCTTCAGCGAGGTCCATTCGGTGCCGATAAGCGAAGTCTCAGGAAGGTTCGAGCGGCCCAAGTCGGCCGCGAAGTGGCCGTCGCGCCGGAATTGATTTCCGGACTTGAGAGTTGGCGTCGAGAGATTGTCATGACCCAAGAACCGACCGCTCCAAGCGCTCCGAATTCGACCCCAGCCGCGCAGGGGGGCGACCGCCATGCGGCCGACGCGCTTGGAGCGATTACCGACTTTGAGAAGAGCATTCAGGGTCTGAAAAAACTCTACGAAGAACGCAAGGAAATCGAAAGCAAGCTCGTCGACGCGCAGTCGCAGCTTATCGAGAAAGAAACAGAACTCACGCAGCGCGCTCGCGAACTCGAAGAAGCGCACGCAGCCCGGGCCGAGCACGAGCGAACCGTCCAGTTGCTCCGCTCCGAATCGGAAACGAACGAAGCCGCCAGGCGCGAGAACGAATCGGCGCTCCAGGCCGCCCGCGCCGAACTCGAAGCATGCCGCAAGCAGCTCGAAGCGCAGAACACCGAACAGGCAAAGGCGGACGAGAAGTCGAAGGCACTCGCGAAGGAACTCGACGAGTTCGCGACCGAGCTCCAAAAGCTACAGGGCGATCTCGAAAGCGAAAAGTCCGACCTCGAAGCAACCCGTGCCTCGCTTGTTGAAAACGCCAAGGCCATCAAGCAGCGAGAGGTTGAGCTCGAGTCGCTTAGGAGCGAAACCGAAGCGGATGCTGCAAAGCGCCGCGCCGAGCTCGATTCGCGCACGCAGGAGCTTTCCGCAGCGCAGGACGCGGCCGGCAAGGCCGCAGCCACCGACGCCGAGCTCGCGGGCCGACTTGCCGCGGAAACGCAGACGAGTGAGCAACTTCGCAGTGATGTCGAACGGGTTGCACGCCGCTGCGCCGCACAGGAAGAGGTACTCGCCGAGTACGAGCAACTTCTCGCCGTCGAGCGCACGCACGTTCATGAACTGATTTCCGAGATTCAGACCGGCGACGCCGAACCCGCCGAAACCCGGTCTCGCCTCGATGAGCTGAAGACCTGCCTGGCACACGAGCGCGAAGAGCGCGAGCGCCTGCACAGCAAACTCTCCGAGTTGCAGAAATCCGCCAAGGCCGGAACGAAGATCCAGCCCGAGCCGATCCGCGGATCGAGTGTTCTGCGCCAACGACGGCTGAAGCGCTGCCGCGCCATTCTCCGTGAACACGTCGCGAAGGTGCGCAAGGCCAGCGAAGTGCTTGCGAAGCGATTCGAGCAATGCGAACAGGTACTCTCACAGCGTTCGCAGCTCGCCGCGGCCAAGCGTCAGTTGGACGTCGCAGCAACGTCCCTGTCGCGCCGTGCCGCCGGCAAGCGCGCTGGCGTTCTTACGCTGTGCGCTGTCCTCACGTTCGCCATACTCGGCGCGCTCTCGTGGGCCGTGGTTGGGCAGATCTGGCCCGGCGACTTTGATGCACGGGCCGAGCTCGTTGCCGATGGGCGCGGGCGCGAGCTTGCCGTCGGCGAGCTCGACGAATGGCGCCGGTCACTCGAGACCACGCTTGCAGATCCGCAGTTCGCCGAGACCGTGGCGGGCCGCATGAAACAACGCGGATATGAGACGCTGGGCACTCCTACCGCCGTCCGCACGCTGCTGTCCACGGCGGTTTCGCACGACTCCGCATCGCCGGGCACGCTCGCGCTCGATTTGCGTGCCGCTGGGCGCGAGAAGTCCGTCCGCACGCTCGACATCATCACGACCGCGCTTGCCAGCGACGCAAACGCCGCTCGCGAACGCCGCCCCGACGGTGCGGTCACGCTGATCAAGGCTCCTGCCGTCGCGGGGGCGCAAGCGATCGACGATCAGCGTCTTCCCCGCACCGGCATCGTGCTGCTCGGTTCGGTTGTGCTCACGCTTGGCATGGGCTTTGGAATCTGGAATCGTCTCTCCCGCGTCAAGCAGGAGTTTGAGCTTGGTTCTCAGATCGACCAGGTGCTCGACGATGCCAAGTGGTCGGAGTTCACCGCCGCCACGACGGTCGGGCGACCGAATACCGGCGCACGCCAATAAGAAGGCAATAAAAAAGCCCGGGGTCTCCGGGCTTGATGTTTGCTCTGTTTGTCCGGCATCTGCCAGAACGCAACTGCTCGAAACTCAGATATTCGACGTGATCATGGCCAGATGGCCCTTCGCGGCATCCACGCCCCGTGCGGTCACATAGATCGCGAGCTGCTTGGGGTTGTATCCGCTCATCGACACCGACTTGGTGATGATCTCGCCTGAGGAGGCAAACTCGGCGATCTGGCTGGCGACCTTGCCGTTGTCATCAAGAACGACAAGGCGGATCGTCTCGCCCGGCTCGGTCACGATATTGCGACAGAACAGTCGAGCCGTCTGCTTCGAGGAGTTGTACCAAACCGCCGCTTCGCCCTTGAAGTCGGGCTGCGCCGCCGCGAACGGGATCTTCTTGGTGTTCGAACTGAACACCGCATCGGTCAGGTCGGCCGGGCCGAACATATCGACCAGCTTGTTCAAGGCAGCATCGCTGCCGTTGGCATTGACGAGCTTCTGCATCTGGGAGCTTTGCTGCTGCACAAGAATCGCAAGCACAAAGGCAGCGGTGAGCGACGCCAGAGTCGCGACGCGCCAGGCGCGGCTGACCCGGCGAACCGGATGCACCGTCGGCAATTCACGGCCGGCGATGTGCAGCCTGCTCCGGGCGGAACCTGCGACCTCCGCGATCTCGGCCTTAATGGCGCCGAGCACGCGTGCCCGTAGATCAACCGGAGGTTCCGCGCTCAGGCGGAAACGATCGGGCTTGGCGAAGCGGGACTGCTCATCGCGCAGCTGGGCGCGAATCGCCGGTGCTGCGCTGGCAAAGGCCGCCTCAAACTCTGCCTGCTCATGTTCATCGAGCAGGCCGAGGGCGTCGAGCTGAGCCGCTTCGAAGAGTTCATTCGTATTCATACGGCGAATTCCTCACTTCCACGTTCACGTAATCTGGTCAGAGCTCGGCTGAGCGCTGACTTAATCGTTCCAAGAGGCGTGTTCAGCTCTTCGCCGATCTGCCTCAGAGTCTGCCCACCGAGGTAGGCACGTTTCACAACAGTCCGCTGCAGCTCCGGTAACGCGTCGATGCGCCGGAGCATTTCTTTCATATTCTCTTCGCGTTCACCCTGCGTCCGATCGTCGTTGCGGTCGGGCACAGCCACCGGCGTCGACTCATCCAAAACCGAGGGCTTGATTCGTGCGCGGCTGCGACGCATGCGATCGACAAGCTGCCGGCGCGAAATCAACATAACCCAAGTCACGAGCGCCGCGCGCTCCGAGTCGTAGCGCGCCGCTGTTTTCCAAAGCCGAACGAAAATCTCCTGGACGGCATCCTCGGCTTCGGCTCGGGTTGGCATTGACTGAAAGGCCATCTTGTACACGAGACTCCCAAAGCGGTCATACAGCTCGGCGACGGCACGCTCGTCACCTGCTGCCACGCGTTGCATCAAAGAGATGTCAAGCGCAGCCTGCTCACGATTGATCCGCCTGTCGGCCATGGTCGTCCCCCGACCCCAAAACCAAACAGACACAAAATCGACGGGCGAAGACGCGCCCGCAAGATGAGTTACGGGAGGATTCCCGAACCTGATTCCAGAATCGCCGATTTGCGACCTTTTCGCAAGCCCAGTTCGTAGAATTCCTAAGTATAGGCAACATGGTCATTTTCTAGTTATATGCGGGTTCGTGTGACAAGCGTCCGAATATGGGAATCTGCTTGCGGCGGTTCACCGATTTTGGTACGGTAATGGCGCAGGCGGGGAGATGGACCGCCGTGGAGGCACGCAGTTGCGGGATCGCGAGGCCCAACTTGGTCTCATTGGACCCACCCGAAATTCTCGGGGAGTAACGGCGCGCGCGGCATTCACTCTGATCGACCTCTTGGTCTCGATCTTCATCATCGGAATCCTGATTGGACTGCTCCTGCCGTCCATCGCCAAGATCAATGAGGCGACGCGCCGAGTGATGTGCCGCTCGAATATGCGGCAAGTTTCAATCGGCGTTTCAATGTACGCAGCCGACAACTTCCAGTTCCTGCCACCTAGCAAGTTCGTCTCCTCCGTCGGCACCAGTCGCGACGCATCGACGACCACATTGCGTACCGACGAATCTGCGGGCAGCCGCGCCCCACGACCTGCCGACTACGACGGCGTGGGCCTGCTCTTCTCACGCGAATATCTGCTCGCTCCAAAGATCTTTTATTGCCCTTCGCACAAGGGTGCCAATCCGTTCTCGAAGTACGCCGCACAGTGGGCTGGCAGTCCGGGCACGATCGTCGGTAACTTCCAGTATCGCGGCACAATGGCAAATGGATCGCGCATTCTCAATGTCTCGAGCGAAGCATCGGGCGGCGCTTTGATCTCCGACGCGCTGACCAGCCTGCAGGACTTCAGCCACACGTACGGGCTCAATATCATGCGAGGAGACCTTTCGGTCACCTGGCTTTCGGACGACGACAAGCGCATCGTCACCCTGATCTCTCGCCTTGGCAACAAAGACAGGAACGTGGGCGACACCTGGCCGATTATGGATCAGGCCATGGGAATGGTCGCGCTCGACCATTAGTACTTGGATTAGTACCTTGATCGCGGGCCCCGCCTCTCCGGTTTTCATTGCGAGTCCTACCCTCCGCGCATGAACAAGTTTGCCGCGCTGGGAGTTTTGCTTTTCACTGGTGTCATGCTGTCTGGTTCGGCGCTTGCTCAGCTCGCGCCCGAACGGCTCTACTACGGCATCAACCGCGAAATACCGATCGTCGTCTCGGTCCCGAAAGAGGCTCAGGGTGAAGCAGTCATCGAGTTGCTGCGCCCGGTGACTGCCGAAAAGGTCGCGACGGCTTCAGTTCTCCCCGGCAAGGTCAATCTCGCGACGCTCTTTCCCAATCTCTGGAACACCAAGACGCCGTCACTGCTCTACGCGCAGCTCTCCGTTGGAGGCGACAAGATCGGCCCCGCGCTCGTGCTCCAGCCGATGGTCAGCCCCAAGAACGCTTCGATCCAGCCCGGCTCGCGCGCGCCGAAGTTCTCATCGACCGGCGAGGTCTACACAGGTCTTCGAATCTACGTCGACCAAAACGTGCGATTCAACACCGACAAGGGTGTGATCGATTTCCAGCTCCGTCCCGATGTTGCTCCCAATTCGGCATGGAATTTCCGCGAACTCGCCGGCGGCGGTTACTACACCGACATCATCTTCCATCGCATTGTTCCCAAGCTGCAGGACGGGCAGCCGTTCGTCATTCAAGTTGGTGACCCGACCGCGACCGGTGGCGGCGGACCCGGTTACAACATCGATCTCGAGCAGAGTTCGCTGCCGCACGACTTCGGTGTCCTCTCGATGGCGCGTTCGGGCGATCCCAACTCGAACGGTTCGCAGGTCTTTGTCTGCTTGAGCAGAGGCGGTACCGCATTCCTCGACGGCAACTACACAACGTTCGGTCAGGCGATCAGCGGCGCCGACGTGATCCAGGCGATCGCGGCGTCGCCGATCGGCGCGGAAGGACGGCCCCTCGATCCGATGCCCCGTATCAAGACTGCCACGCTCGTCGATGCCGCGCCGTACGGCACGGGCCCCAAGCCGATCACATCCGGCGCACCCGCATCGCAATCACCCGTGAGCAATCAGCCCGCCAAGAGCGAGCCGCCCGCTAAAAGCGAAGCACCAGCCCCCCGCTGATGTAGGGGCCTGCTTTCACATCCGACTCGCCGAGCGTGTCGCGCTGCGAGTTTCGCAGTTTGAGCTTTTCGTAGACCATCGCGCCGATGCGTGCCTGTACTGTGACATTCGGAGTCGGCGTCCAATCGACGCCAAAGGTCACCGGCACTCGCTCGTCGCTGCCGATTCCGTTTGGCACAAAGTTGTCCTGCTCGAGTCGGAACTCAGAGAAGTCGTATCGCGCGCCGGCGCTCAGCCGCCAATTCTCGTCGATCTCGTAGCTGAGGTAGAGCCCGGGCTGATTCTCGTTCGAGAGGCGCCACTGCTTGTTGATGCGCCAATCGATCCCGACGATCGGAAAGACATAGACGCCCCCGCCGAGCCGCGAACGCACAAACACACCTCCGGTCAGATCGAATCCCTCGGAGAGTTTCAGAATGAGCGCCGCGCCGCCGCCGCCGGTGAATCCGTCACCGAACGCTGCCGTTCCCTCGCCCGCAAAGTTGATATTGCCGATCAGCAGCGACGAGAGCGTTTCCGTCCACTGCGTCGCGAAGTTCGCGCCGAGCGTGTACGACTGAATGTGCCGCCACGGACGCGTGTCGCCCGGAACCAGCAACGCGCTCGATGAAAAGTCGTACCACGACTGCTCCGTGCCCAGCGTCACGCTCAATCTGTTCCGAGGCGGCACGGGCGCCGTGATCGTCACGCCCATGCCCGAGCGGAAAATGCCGACTTCGCCGGTTCCGTTATCGAGATCGCTCCGAAATCGGTAGCTCGCGGACACATCGAGCTGCGCCGTCAGCTTTTGATCGCGGTCGTCAAACCCCGGCCTTGCCCCCTGAATGTCCTGGCGCGGACGCGTCGTCGGTTCCTGGCCGTATGCCGCTCCGGCGAGCCCGCTCGCCGCGGCAAGAACCATCAGAACCGTGATTGGACGATCGAGTGTCTTCAACTTCGGGCCATCCTTGTCCCGCCGAACCCGCACAGAATCAGTCTAGCGAGTGCAGAACTCTCTGTTCGCCCGATTCTTTTGCTCCGGTCGCCGCGTAAACTCCGTCCCCGCCGGAGCGACCAGCCCCGGCTTCGGGGCGGTAGCTCAGTTGGTAGAGCGCCAGCTTTGCAAGCTGGATGTCGCGTGTTCGAATCACGTCCGCTCCATTTCCTCTTCGCGAGAACACACGCGGCCACGCGCGTTCGCCGGATCCCACCCGCTTAGCTGCGGCTCTGGTTTGGCGCGGGTGCAGGAGGCGTTGGCGGTGTTGTCGGTTGTTCTCGCCGCAGCATGTTCGGGCGCTCGCCGGCGGTGTCTGCCTTTGCTCGGGGCAGCAGCGACGGAGCGCAGCCGAGCCGATACGCCACTACCGCCGAATTCGTCGCCGACTGAATCAGATACTCCTCGATCGCGAGGCCGATCTTGTCGTTCTGCGTGTGCCAGCCAAATCCGTATTCCGCGCGGCCGCCTTCTTCCCAGAAGAAGCCCGGAACTCCGGCCTGATTGAAGCTGGCGTGATCGGAGCCGCCGTGGCTCTTCATCACGTCGCCGGTGTCCTTGATGTCGACGTTCAGGAACTTCTTGTCGAAGCGGCTGAAGAAGACGTTGTTCATCGGTGCGCTTGCCGCGGCGAGCATTTCGACCTGGACATTCGCCGCCTGCACGCCGGCCTGATAGCCGGTTCCGCCGTCATCCACGAAGACCGCGCTGATTCCTGCGAGGTCGTCCTTGTGCGCCTCGACGTATCCCTTTGAGCCGAGCAACCCCTGCTCTTCGCCCGCCCACAGCACAAAGCGGATGGTGCGGAGCGGCTTGGCATTCACTGCCTTGAGAATGCGGGCGGCTTCAAGGGTCGTCGAACTTCCGGTCCCGTTGTCGGTCGTGCCCTGTGAACCGGGGCCGTCCCAGCTATCCAGGTGTCCCGAAATAATCACGTATTCGTTCGGATACTTGCTTCCCTTGATCTCGGCGATCACGTTGTGCACTGGCACCGGGCCGGCCTTGAAGTGGTGATCGAGATTGAACTCGACCTCCACCTTTTCGCCATCGGCCAAACGTGAATTCAGGAAGTCGTAATCGCTCAGACGTACTTGGACGTGGGGCTGATCATCGTCGAAGCTGTCGCGATCGGCGATCGTGAGATCACGCCATCCTGCAACCGCGCCGGTCCACACGCGTTCGTCGCGGCTCGACGAGATGTATCCCGCGATCGGCTCGAATGCGAGGCGCTCGGCGATCGGTAACTCCGAAACCGGCTTGCCTTCCGCGACTTTCTTTCTCGCTTCTTTCCGCATGTCGTACCGGGCCGACATCATCGAGCGGATGCCACGCATTCCAAGCGCCGGCGGCGCCTGCAGCAAGACCCACGAGCCCTTCAGTTCGCCCTTCACCGCCTGGAATTCCGCGTCGTCCTTGGGCTCACGAATCACGGTCCCGCGCACCGGGCCGTTGGTGCCGATGCTCCAGGAAAGCGCGGTCAATTCAACTTCGCGTGCCTTGTTCCATTCGATTTTCGGTTCGGGCTTTGGCTCTTCCTTCGGCGCGTCCTTCGCAGCCTCTGCGGTCGGGGTGCCTGCTGCGGCCGGTGCCGGGTCGCGCGTGTTCACACCCGGACGAGTCTCAGGACGCATTGGCCGAGCAATGTAGATCGTGCCGCTGCTCGGGCCGCGATCGAAGCCGACGCCAACCGTTCCCCACTGTTCCAGATGCACGTTGGTGAGGCCCCACTCGCGGAAGCTCTGGCTCGCCCAGTCCTGCGCCTTGCGGAGATTTTCCGACCCGGTGAGACGAGGCCCGCGCTCGACCGCGATCGCCTTCAGCGTGTCCATCACCTGAGAACGCAGCGCGCCCTCCTGGATGATCTTCATCGTCATCGCGTCGTCGCCCATCTCGATCGCGGGAACGGGAACTTCTTTCCCATCCACCATGCTCACCCATTGACCGGGCTGCTTGAACGTCACATCCAGCCCTGCGCGATCGAGTGCCGCCGACTGGCCGGTCACTTTCGCTTCGGAAGCCGACTTGGGCGTGCCGGCGCACGAGACCAGCACCATCGAGAGAACGGCAATGCCGACGACGATTCGCTTGCTATCAGCCACAGACATCCTCCGAAAAGGGCGGCGTTTGCCGCCAAGTCCCAGCGTACCGATTCTCCGCTTCGCCGTTGCGGTAATTCCAACCGCCAACTCATCCGCTTCCTCTTGACCTATCATCCCCACCTTCCGCTGGAGTACGAATGAACCAGATTTTCGAGTGGTTTATGAACAACCCATGGGCGACCGCGCTGCTCATGGTCGTCTTTATCGCGATCAGCACCCTGATGGTCCTCGCGATCCTGATTCAACGCCCCCAAGGCGGCGGACTTTCCGCGGCCTTCGGCGGCGGGTCGGCCGGATCCGGCCAGACCGCGTTCGGCACCAAAACAGGTGACGCGTTGACCTGGTTCACGATCTCGGTCTTTGCCGCGTTCTTGATCTTTGGAATTCTCCTGAATTACGCCACCACCCCGGTCGCGATCAGCGTTCAGCCCGCCGCCGCGACAACAGACGCGACTCCCGAAGCTCCTGCGGGTGTAGCGCCGGCGACCGGTCAGGCTCCGCCGATCACTCCGCCAGCCGACGACAAGTCGGCAACCACGCCCGCGACTCCCGCGGCGGCTCCGGCCCCGACGAGCTCGCCCGCGACGGCGCCGGCTCCGACGCCTGCGGAACCCAAGCCGACTGAGCCCGCGCCGAAGAACTGATGCGAGTTCGAGGACACACAATCACTGGAGGTCTGGCTTGATCCGGAGCATGACTGGATATGGCGAGGCGTCCGCGCATGTGGACGGGGCGCACTACGTGCTTGAAGTTCGTTCGCTGAACAACAAGTACCTGAAAGCGGTCCTTCGCCTTCCGGAAGAGCTGCAGAGCCTCGAGGCGGAACTCGAAACCAAGCTGCGTGAGAAAATCAGCCGCGGAACGGTGACCGTGAACGCTTCGATCTCCGACCAGACCGAGGCGGCGGCATACGAGATCAACAAGAAGGCGCTCAACCGGTATATCGAGCAGCTCAAGGGGATCGACGGCGCGCCGAAGATCGACATCGGTGCGTTGCTGGCGCTTCCGGGTGTGCTTCAGCCTCCCGCAGATTCGGAGGGACGATTCGAAGCGACCAAAACGGCGATGCTCGATCTGCTCGACAAGGCGATCAAGCAACTGCAGTTGATGCGCGAGCGCGAAGGAAAATCGCTGGTCGCCGACCTTCGCACGCATCACAAATTCATCGCCGAGCGGCTCAAGCTGGTCGCGGACCGCGCGCCGGAAGTCATCGCCGACTACGAACGGCGGCTGCGTACCCGCATCGATGCGCTGCTGAAAGACGTGGGCGTAAAAATCGACTCGGTCGATCTGGTTCGCGAGATTGCGGCATATGCCGAGCGAACCGATATCGCGGAAGAGATCAATCGGCTGCGGGCCCATCTCGAGCAGTTCGACGAGTTGATTTCGAACAACGAGCCTCGGCCGCTCGGACGCACGCTCGATTTCCTCGCCCAGGAAATGCTCCGAGAAGCGAACACGATCGCCAGCAAATCGCCCGACGCGACCATCTCTCGCCACGCCGTTGAGATCAAGGGCGCCATCGACCGGATCAAAGAACAGGCCCAGAACGTCGAGTAATTCGGCGCCAGGGGCTTGACTCGTGAATCATCCCTAAATAACAGTTCATGAGTGAACCTCGGGCCGATTCGTTGGTAAACTCAAATACACCGGCAGGGCTGTTAGAATGACTGCGGGTGTGTGTCCATGACGATTTCATGTCGCAACTTCGGTAGTGTGCTCGGCCGCGGATTTGTGGCTGCGCTCGCGCTTTTCGCCGGGACGTTGTGCGCCGCTCGCGGCCCCGAGGCGGTCGTGAATTCAGCGCTCGCGGATCTGAACAGCGAATCGATCGAGGCACGCAACAAGGGCGCGGCATCACTTCGCGCGTGGGCCGGTCTTTCGCCCGACCGGCTGCTCGCACTCATCAACCACGATTCCAGCCCGGAGCAGCGTGAGCGGCTGATTGGTCTGGCTCGTGAAGTCTTCTTTGCGACTCCACGCGGCGCGCTGGGCGTCTCGTTTGGCTTCGGGCGCCTTCAGGCGATTCCCGCGATTGAGGAGCAGTTCGAAGAAGGAATTCCGATTGAATCGACTCTCGCGGGATTCGATTCGTCCAACGTGCTCAAAGGCGGCGATCTGCTTCGCGCGATCGACGGCTGTCGCATTCGCACAAACTTGCAATGCCGCCTCGAGACCATCTCTCGCGACAAGGGCCAGGTTGTTCAGCTAGAGATCGAGCGCGACGGGCGGCCCATGCGCGTCAGCGTGACCCTGGGTTCGCAGCGCGACCTGCGCAATCAGTTGCCCGCGCCGGATGTCATCGAATCAGCGTGGAAGTTGCGGCTCGCCCGAAATACAACTGATCAGACTGGCAGCCCCGCAGTCGGCGCGATCCCGGCGCAGGCATGGGTCGAGGCCGATCGCCTGATCAAGGAACCGGTCGACCCGGAAGCGGAGATTCGACGGGTGTCACTTCAAAATCCCGAGATTCAGGTTGACAGATTGATGCCCGACGGCTCGCGCATGAACGTGCAACGCGATGGAACGCCCGCCGCGGATCTCGTGGCAACGGGGAACCCGCGCACCCGAGTCTCGACGGGCACGCCTCAGTCTCGCATGCTGGCGAGCCGGCCCCAGCAATTCATGAATCTCCCTGCCGACAACCGGAACGCTCTGATCAAGCGTGCGCAGGAGCTTCGAGAGACGCGCAAGATACTTCAAGATCGCGTCGAAGCCGCGACTCGAATCGTGAACGACCCGAATGTGCCGCGTGAACAACGTCAATTGATGCGCCAGGCAGTGGACGATCTTCAGTCTGAACTCGCCGGGATCGAAGCGCAGATGGCTCAATTGATTCAGCCGCAGCGCAATCGCTGATCGATCGCGCGGCGCTAGGCCCCCACACGATTTGTGCGAAGAAGTTCATTGACTGCCGCGATCGCGTCGCGGCTGATCGCGTGCTTTGCACTATCACGCTTCGCGAGCGCGATTGCACGTCGGCAGGCTTCAATCCGCTTGGAGAGTTCTTTTTCGCCCCGAGGGTCGTTGACGCTGTCGAGGAGATTGTCGTATGCGTCGGCGAGCTTGATCAATCGAACGCGCCAATCCGACCGGGCGATGCGCGCGTCGTAGTCCTTCTCCCGCGCCGCTTCGGGCATCGACATGTTCTTGGTGAGTGCCGCCACCATGTCGGCAACCGTCCTGCCGAATCGCTCGAGCAGATCGTCGTAGTCGGTGGTGGTGTCCTCGATCAAATCGTGCAGGAGCGCCGCGGCCAGCGCTTCCTCGTCGTGGCAACCGAAGATCTCTGACGCGGTCATCGCCACCCGCACGACATGGGCGAAGTACGGCGTGCGTCCGTCGCGGCGCAATTGCCCTGCGTGTTTGCGTGCAGCAAAAGATGCGGCGTTCCGCCAGAGCGCGCCGGGCGCTGCCCCGGCCATACCGCTGCTTTGTCCGAACGCAAGCTTCGTCGCACGCGTTGTCTTTCGTTTTGGGACGCGCTTCACACCGGCTCCTGCGAAACTCCCGTGGTCACGGGCATGACCGTGTCGTCGAAGACGATCTTCACCTTCGTCGGCTTGGCGCCGTGTTCGTCGAAGATCATCAGTTCGTTCATCGCCGGATGCTTCGGGTCGTTGTCCTTCTTGAGCCAGCAGGCGGGGAGCCAGTAACGCGTCTGCGTCGGGATTTCCTTGCCGGCTTTGGTCGCAACGAAGTAACGCCCGATGTGTCGACCGTTCAAGTAGAGCTGGCCCTTGGTCAGTCCATCAAGGTCGATGAACATCGGCACCGAAGTGTGCGGAGCCTGGAACGACGTCTTCCACCAGACCGGTCCCTCTTCGGGTTTGTTGCCGGCCTTGAACATCGCGGCTGTCGGAACATCAAACTTCGCGAACGCCCACTCGGCCTTCGCGGAAATGTTGTTCTCGACCGAGTAGAACTCAAGCGTCGAGCCGGCGGCGTCGACAAGACCGCTCACGCTGTCTTCGCCGTCGCCACCTCCGTCGCCTCCGCCCTCGATCGGGAAGAGCGCGAGTTGGATGACCACGTTGCCGCGGCCGAGGCGATCCTGCTCGATGAGATAGGTCGCGGGACCGGCGCCGTCAATGACGGTGACCGGCTTGTCGTTCACGATGAGCAGCGCGGCGCAAGGAAGGCCCTTGTTGACGAGGAGAATTGGAGCTGACGACTTCTTGCCGAGGTTCCAACTGATGCGCTCGGGGAGCGTCGAATCCGACGAGCGAACGTCGTAGATCGGGCTTGCGAAACGCAAGATATCGAGCGGCTCGCCGATTTCGACCTTTGGAGACGCGACCTTGATCTGCGCGACCTCAAGTAGATGCGACACAAGACCCTTCGGCTCACCCATGTGGCGGCCGTCGCTGTAACGACCGAGCGCTTCACCAAGGACCACGAGAGTCTGGTCGGGCTTGTGCAACGGCAGCGCGAGCGTGGAATGCGCACCGGCGCCAACGCCGAGCACACCGATCTCTCGCGAACGATCAAAGAAATGGAGCCGATCGCCGGACAAAGGCGACGCGATCGTCGCGCGCTCGGCCTTTGAGGGCTTCAGCTTGATCCGATACCAGCCGTAGCTGGTCGTTGATCCGAGCGTTGAAAGATCCGCCGGACCGTCTACAGCGGCAAACCGGGCGCTCTCGCCCGAGATGTACTCGTCGAGCGGCGCACAGGTCCAATTGTGCAGCGCGATCTTTTCCGGAGCTTTCTCTGCCTTCTTGGTCAGCGAGAGCTTGGCCGTGTCGACCGTGCGTACATCACCCTCGCCATCGATACGTGTGATCTGACGCTGACCCTCGATCGGCATCGGACGACCGTCGGTGGTGAGACCGGCGGTGTTCACGTACACGGCATCATCCGAGAAGAACGTCGAGTCGGCGAGCTCTTCGCTCACGACGACCAGGAACATGTTCTCGTGCTCGATCACTTCCGGGTTGCGGACACCGGCAGCCGGGACTTCGATTTCGAGCGGCGAACCGTTGATCGAGATCGTGCCTCGCGTGCCCACCGGTCCGAAGACGACCAGCGTCCGCCCCACCGCTCCGAGTGCGCAGAGCGTGCAGTAATCCACGTTTGCACGCCCGCCCACGCTCGCATTGATCAAGCACCACGCGACCGACTGATTGGTCAGATGGACGGGCAGCGCTGTGCCGTCGTGCATCATGAGTTCAACAGTGCGGACTTCGCCCTTGTCGGCCGGTCCGGGCGTGAACACAAAGGCTACGCCGCCCTGACTTCCCGAAGCATGAACCACGGTTGCCGGCGGCTCATGCGGATCGTGCTTGCCCTTCTTGGTGTGCGCGATCGCGAGACGCGGCGCGACCATGACGGGATGGAACGTGGGATCAAACCCGCTGAGCACGCGCCCGAAGCGCGAAGCAAACGTGTTGATGCGACGAAGGAACGCGTGCGTTTCGCCCGCAGCGCCGGTCTGGGTGAGCGGCGCATGCGCCGACACGTTGGTCGCGCTGAACACTTCCGGCGCATCCGACAGGCGACCGCCCGAGATGCCCCAGTTGGTTCCTGCGTGGAATGGCGAAAGGTTGTACTGGCCCGCGCCCGCCATGATCTCGGCGATCTGGCGCTGCAGCAACCATGCCGGACGCGCCGGCTCCGGGGCTGCGCCCCACGAGTCGCGCGGGGCGGTATCGAAATCAACGACAAAGCGCGGCTGCAACGCTCGCACCATCGCGAACTGGCGCATCGCGCTGAGCATTTCGTCGCCGCCGGTCCAGCCGTCGATTTCGCCTTCGACCCCCGACCACAGGTTGTTGCTGTTGGCGATCGGCACATCAAAGCCGGATTCGCGGATGTAGCGGAGCAATTCGCCCAGGTAGTGATCTGCGATCTCCTGATCGCCGCAGGTCCAGCCTGCTTCGTTGTGGATCATGACTAGCGGTCCGCCCTTGGCGGTCGCGGTGACCTGCAAGCCGCGGATCTGATTCGACACGGCGTTGATGAAGCGAGAAGCGGCCTCGAGGAACGGCTGGCTCGGTGCGCGAAGCCGCATGACCTTGGCCTTGATCGCGCGCGTCTCGGCGTTGTCGTCGCCATCGGGCTTGGTCGGAAGCTTTCCTTCGGCGACCTTCGCCTCCGCAGCCTTCGCTTCGGCGCTCTTGTTCGAGACAAGCCAGACCGGCATGCCGCCCATGTCGAAGCCGTTGGCGACGTGCGGTCCAAGGCGCACGGTGCAGTACATGCCCGCCTTGCCGACGAGGTCGACAAAGTGCTTCAGGTCGTTGTCGCCCTTGAAGTCATAGTGGCCGGGGCGCGGCTCGTGGCGAGCCCAGACGATGCTGGTATCGATCGTGTTGAGGCCAGCCAGCTTCGCGGCATGGATCCGGTCTGCCCAGTATTCCCGCGGCACGCGCGTGTACTGAACGGTGCCTGAAACCAGCCAAATGCGCTTGCCATCAATGAGTAAGCTGCGCCCGTCGTAGGTGATCGAAGCCATCGGGTCCCTTCCCCGGCTCGCCCGGAGCGAGTAGACCACCGCGAAGCACACAGCACAGCGCACAACGCTGCGCGGCTCGCGGAACAAGTTTGAGCGTCCAAGCTCGCAGGCCTCGACGGCGGGCGCTACCTTCCCCGGAAGGAAAGAAACTGCCTGCCACGTTCACCCTCGCCCGGCCGCAAATGACTTGCGGACAAGGCTTTGGGAACGCTGACGACCCGGAGGCCACGGAGAGGTCCACCCTCACATCCGTCCAAATCCCTAACTGGATGGGTCGTCCGATCGACGATGGCTGACTATATGCGCGCCGGGTCGTATTGCAACATTGGGACGGTTGCCGAGGTACACTTCGTCTCTTCCGAGACCCATCGAATTCCGATCAAAGTCCGAATAACAGCGCGTGAGATGCCACCCGAATCCATCCCCTCCCAGACGATCAACCCTGCGCCGGGGAGTGAATGCCTGGATCTTGTTAGGTATTACCGGTCTCGCCGGGGGCTGCAACTCTGGAATGGATTCGATCGATCGCCGCATCGACGCCATGATGCAGAATCGCTCGAATGAACTTCGATCAAACAAGGTTCCCGCGAACGACTACTCGCAGGAAGCGGCGCAGACGGACGACCGCAAGATCCGCGATCACTCGTTGTCCACCGATCCCAAGTCCAACAACCCCGTCGCGGACGAACTGCACTACACGCCGGAAGAAGAAGCTCGCAACGTCGCCGAACGCCTCAGCACGTATGCCGCGGATGCGTACGGCAACACGACTTCGGGTGGCGGCCTGAAAGACGCACGCCAGCTTGATCTGGCATCCTCATGGCGGATCGCACAGAAAAGTTCGCGCGAGTTCCTGACCGCGGAAGAAGACTATCTGCTCGCCGTCATTTCGCTGCTCGCTGAACAGCATCGCTGGGAGCCGCGCTTCTTCAATGACACGACTCTTGGAACGACCGGCGCGTGGACCGACGGCGATCCGGGCACCGCGCTCAACGCGATCAACAAATTGCGTGTGCAACAGAAGCTTCCGTACGGCGGACAGGTCGAGGCGGCGTGGGTTGCGAACATGAGCCAGCAGCTCGTGGGCACCGTCTCTCAGGGATATGTACAGGCCTCGGCAGTTCAGCTCACCGCAAACATTCCGCTGCTGCGCGGCGCGGGTGAGGTCGCCCGCGAACCGCTGATCCAGTCCGAGCGCGAGGTGATCTATCGCGCCCGCTCCTTTGAGCGTTTCCGTCGCCAACTTTTGGTCAACATCGCGGCCGACTATTTCGTGCTGGTGCAGACGCAGTCGCAGATCGCCAACCAGATGCGATCCCTCGAGAGCCTGCACCTGTTCCAGCAGGCGACGCAGGCCCGCGTCGATGCCGGGCGCATCCGCGCGTTCGAAGTGAACATCGCCGCGAACGACGTCTTAAACGCCGAGGCATCGCTCGCGAATCTGCGTGAGCAGTACATCCTGCAGCTCGATCGCTTCAAGGTGCGTCTGGGCCTTGAAGTCTCGGAGCGCGTGATCATTCGGCCCCTCGCGCTCGAGATCCCGATGCCGGGTTCGTCGCTCGATCACGCGACGCGCGTGGCGCTCGAATACCGCCTGGATCTGCAGAACACACGAGATCGAGTCGACGACGCGCGCCGTGGCGTTGCGAACGCTCAAAACGATACGCTCCCTTCGCTGAACGTCGGGGCCTCGGCGATCGTCATCGCCGATCCAAAGACCAGCTTTGGCGGCGTCTATTTCAGCCCGCAGGACTCGACCATCACGGGCAACGCAACGCTGTCGCTCCCGCTCGACAACGAGATCGAGCGCCTCACCGTCCGCACCGCGACGATTCAACTGCAGCAGCGCGAGCGCGGGCTGGATCAGGCTCGAGACAATGTGGTCGTGGGAGTGCGCAGCGCGCTCCGCAATATCGATCTTGCCGCGTTCAGGCTCAAGCTCGCCGAACAGCAGGTCGAGATCAACAAGCGGCGGCTTGAAGAACAGCTTCTCAAAATCGACGAGGTCGATGCCAAGCAGGTCGTCGATTCGCAGAACGATCTGCTTGATGCCGAAAACCGGCGCGACCAGGCGAAGACCGATCTGCGCAACTCGATTCTGAATTACCTGCTCGAGTCCGACCAGCTGCGCGTGGCGCCCGACGGCACGTTCCAGCCGCTGCCCGGCATGGAAATGACGGCGACCGCGGCGGCAACGCCCGGCTCGGTTGAACCGCCCGTGATGGGGACTGCCGCAGGGGCTGCTCGCGCTGTTCAGGACAATCGGCCGGCGCAGCCTGTCGAAGTGCCGCCACCGAATCGCTGAGCTTCAGTCTGCACGCACGCCTTCTGCGAGCGACATTGAAAACCACATTGCTGCATCGGGCCGTGCAGCAAAGGCGTGCAATTCGCGGACGCACGCGTCGATGTTTGACCGGGTGGTCAACTGCTCTGTGACTATGCGATCCGTTGCGCCACGCAATATCTCGATCAAATTCAGAACGACCGCCCCAAACATCTGATCGCCGCTGCACGCGCCAAACCACACCCACGTATTGCGAAGAGGTTTCGCGCCGCCATCGTGGAGCAGTTGCACGAGTCGCCGCCCCACAATCGCATCGTTCCCCACGCGTTTATAAAGAGCGATGTACGCGCTCCACACATCGCCAAACCCGGCAGGCTCGGGATGCAGCCTCAGCACTTCGTGATCGTCGTCCGCGAGCACGATTTTTCCCCCGGCCCGCACCGCAAGCACCATCTGCTTCACCACCGCCAATGGATCGGGCACATGCTCGAGCAGAAATCGCGTGAAGGCGAGATCGAATCGCCCGTGCTCATCGCCGTGGAGCGGCAGCGCCATCGCATCGCCCTGGCGAAACTCGACATTGCTTCCCGTCAACCCGGCCGTGCTTCGGCTTGATTCCGCTTTGGTGATCTGTTCAGGGCTGCGTTCGATCCCGAGCACGCGCGAGCCCGCGCCACCCACCTTGGCAAAGGCGATCGACATTTGCCCAAGTCCCGAACCGACATCGAGAATGCGATCGCCCGCCCGCACCGGCACCTCTGCCAGAGTTCGCGCGTTCAGTATCTGATTCATCAGCGCGAGCCGGTCCTGCTCGGACTGGTGGGTGCCATGGACGTATTCGCCACCAGAGCTGATTTCGGCCATGAAAAAGGCTAAGGCCTTCGTCGGGCAGCGTCTTGTAGGTGGTTGATCAGATCGCAGCGCCGGCCCAGGTCGGAGGCTCGGCCGGCGGCAGATCCGCCCCGACGGCAGTGGCCACGATCGGCTCGGGCTTCACTTCCGCGACCACAGGCGCCACGACCCCCACGATCACGTCGTCTCGATCCTGCAATTCGCCAGTCGGATCAATGCAGAAATACCCGCCATCGATGCGTGCACCGTCTTCAACGATCAGGATGTTCGCCGTGCAATCGCCCCGCCAGCGAGCGGTCTCGCCGATCACGACATGCCCGTGGGTAACGACATCAGCCTTGAGTTCGCCGAGCACTTCGACGGCGTCGCCCGCGCGCACGCCCGGCGCCCAGACGCGGCCCTTGCGCTTGATGAACAGAATTCCGGTTGTCTCGACCCGACCACCGGTGCGGTCATTCTCAACGATGACGTCGCGCACGGTTTGGCGCTTGTAGCAACTTGGGCACGTCGTCGTCTCGGCCTTTTGGGCGACGTGCATGGTCGTGCGGCAGTGGATGCAGAGCACCCCGCGCGTGGGACCAGTCGATGTGGCTTCGGCCCGATTGCCCATCATGACGCACGACACCTCTCACGCCGCCCTCGCTCCGCGAGGACGCCGTTTGGTTGGCCGACGCACGGACTCCGCCGCGGTCGACACTGGTTGTCGTGTGTCCCGGGAGATTCCATCTCCGGGCGCTTGGCCGACTCGTACTACTCCGCACGCGTGCCGGCGAGCCACGACGCGCCGTTATTCGCATTCGCCGTGCCATTCGTTGCCGCGTGCCGATTCGTACGTCCCGACTTCAGCTCGAGCTCGGCGTTGGGTTCTTCCGAGAGCTTGACCGCGTCAGGCCCCACCTTGCAGTGGCCGACGAAGCTCGCACCCTCGCTCACGCTCAGGCTCGCGGCGATGATGTCGCCCTTCACCTTGGCCTTGGGAGAGAGCTGAATGCGATCGCGGGCGATGATGTCACCCTCAATCGGGCCATCGACGATGACCGTCCCGGCCTCGACCGTGGCGCGGCAATTCGCCGTCTCGCCGATGATCACCTCGCCCTTGGCCGAGATTTTGCCCTCAAAGCCGCCCAGAATTTTGGCCGAGTTCTCGAATGAGAGCTCGCCCTTGATCTTGGCGTCCTTGCCGATAATCGTGATTTGACCTTCTTCTGCCATGGGTCGTGCTCCGCCGTCCCGAATCCACCCTTCAACTGCCCGTCTTTCCCCGAACCGTCGGGGTAGCCGGGCCGTCTGAATTCAGTTGCCGCGGCCAAGCCGCGTTGGCTTGATATCGGCGGCTTCTGCCGGACTTCAGCAAAATTGCGCGATCCTTGCGCAGCCTCCGTCCGCTTCAGGAGTTCCAATACTCTTTCAGGACCGGCCTGCGATTCTGGCCGATCCCAACATTCCCACCAAAACACTCCATTCCGCATTTCGACCAACCCGAGCTCATCCCGATCTTCAGTCAACCGGAGCGATCGACCATGCTTCTTTGGATTCCACTGCTCGCCGCGCTGAGTCTTGCTGAGCCGACGAGCGTTCCGGCGACCCCGACAACCGAACCCGCACCGGCTGTGCCCACTCCTGCCGCCACGCCGGCGCCAAGTCCGGCTCGAACTGCCGACGCTACGCCACAGTCCGGGGCGGTCGATCTACGCCCGGTTTATGAGGCGGGCGACACGATCAAGGTCCGCTGGACCACCGACAACGTCGATATTCGCGAAGGCGAAAAGATCGGCGAGAAACAGAAGCGCAGCATAAGCCACTGCGAACTGACGTTCACGATCAAGATCGAGCAGGTGTTTCCGGATCGCGTCTATCGCTGCTCCGCAACGATGGATCGCGTGGTGATCGAGGCTCCGACCATGGCGGGAACGGAGCGGTTCGACAGCCTTGACCCCAAAACGGCCCAGTCAGTGTTCGCGGGTCCGTCGGCGATCCTGCTGAAAAAACCGCTCGAGTTCGCGATCTCGGGTCAGACGAATATATTTTTTCGAAAAGAACACCCCCGCCTGCGCGCGTGGTACTCGGACGGCGTCAACCTGCTCGACAACACGTTTGGAGACGACGCCTTTCCGGCGCGGTTCGGCGTGCTCTTCGGCTGGCGCGCCGATTCCGCCACCATCGGCCAGGAGTGGAAAGACTCGCTGCCGATCCGCATCAATACCGGCTATTCGATCATCACCGATCGAACGTTTTCGCTTACGGGCAACGACGGCATCGTGATGGACATTGAAGTAACCGGCACGGGCGCTTCGGCTCCCGATTCGGCCAAGCGTGGGCAAATCTTCAAGGACAGCAAGTACAGCGCGAAATACAAGGTCAACACCGCCTCGGCCAAAATTCGCCAGGGTGAGATTACTCACACCTACACCGCTGACTATTCATGGCAGGGTGCACCCGCAAGCGTGACGAGCACGGTCACGGAGAAGATTGAACGGTTGGATTGAATAGGATGGGTACAGGGGCCGCTTCCCGTCGATCGACGAGCGTGAGCCAGGTCAGCCATAGGTAAAACAGCATGCTCATTATGGGCCGCGCGAGCAGGTCTTTGCTGCCCTGCGCCACTTCGAAGTATGCGCCCGAACGCGGCATCAATTCGTGCACGAAGATCATGAGGAATCCCATCGCCAGCAGCGTAATTCCGGCGGCTCGCCTCCAAATCGGCGTCCGAGCTGCCGCGAACTCCATCGCGCCAAAGAGCGCGATGGCAGGCGCGACGACGACGTAGGTCAGCCCTTCGGTGCGCGGATTGAAGATCACGATGTAGGAGACGCCCAGCGCCCAGAGGATGAGGCCGCCGCGTAACTCGCCGTGCCGACGCAGCGCGACAAACCCGAGCCCGAGCGTCACCACAGCCGCAACGGCGCGGCAGATGTTCCGCTGGAAATTGGTCAGATCAGAAACAAACCACCAGAGCACGGTCGAAAACTCCGCGAAACGCCGGGGTAAAGGCTGTGTCGCACGAACGACCTTGGTCCAGAACATCTCGTACTCGCCCCATGCATACGCGGGGCCGTAAACGCAAGTCACAAACGGCATCGCGAACGCAACCAGCGCGACTACGGGGAATCGCCACCAGAGCGCGGGATAGAGAGCGATTGCCAGCAGCACCGGAGCGATCGCGATCGGCTTGAACAGAACCGCGACCGCGAGCCAGATCGCTCCCCACCACCACCGTTTCTCGACGAGCGCGCACGCCGCGAGAACCAGGGACGCGGCGACCGGGAGGTTGTACTGCCCGTTCACCGCATTTCCCGCGCCGACGCCGATAGTGATTGCACTGACAACAAAGAACGAATCGTTCCACGAGCGCGTGCTCGCCATCTTCGTCACCCGCCAAACGGCCCATGCCATCATCGCGATGACGGCGACGCGATTGAGACTCTCGCCAAGCCACGGCGGCAGTATGTAAAACGGCGAGTAGACAATTGCCGCGTGGGGCAGGTAGATAAACCCGTTGTAGATGTCGTTGAACTTGTCTTCGTAGACATTCTCGTACATGCTCCGCCCGCTCCACCAGCACGCGCAGGCAATGCGGTAGCACTCGGAGACGGAGTTCTTTTCGGGGTGCAGCCCCGTTCGGATTGCGATGACCGCCGCGAATATGGCCCATAGCCACCAACCGATTTCGACGAACCACTGGCCGAACGGCGCGAAAATCCAATGTCGAGGGGTGTCTTCGGATAGCTTTGGCGTGAGAACGCCGGTCGTGGTCATGCGCTAGACAGGATAGTTCAAAACGTGCCGGATTGCTTACGCCGGAAACCGCTCTCGCGCGAATTCGCGATAGGTTGCAAACCTGCATCGGCCCTTCAACCAGAGCAGATGCTCCCGGAGCGAACTCCACATCCGTTGCCCGCTCAAAGCCGAGATGATCTTTGGCAAACCGAATCCGGAGTTGTTCATCAACTCCCACGGATGGAAATAGAGCGCCGCGTAGTTGTCGGCCCGGAGCGTGGCCGCGGTCGTCGCGCGAGTCAGCCAGCGCGGCTGGTTCTTAAACGCGAGCCAGAAGAGCGGCCAGCGAATCAACGGCGTCGCGCTGAGCGGAATTCGGATCAACCCGTCGACGTTGTGCGCCCGGCGTTTCTCGAAGAACCGGTTGTACCTGCCGGGAAGCCAGATCGGGTTCACCGACGAGTCGTATTCGTACCCCGCCTCGCGCAGAATCGCGGGAGACACCGGCGCCATCCGCGGCATGCGGAAGCCGACGACGTCGGTGCCGCTGATGGATTGCAGCGCTTCGCGACTCGCGCGCAGGTGCTTCTCCTCGAACCGCGAGTGGAAAAAGGCATGACTTGCGATCTCGTGCCGATCGGCGACGGCGCGGCGCACAAGATCCGGCCGCCGAATCGCGAGCGCCGCCGTGGTGAAAAACGTCGCGCGAACCTGGGCCTCGGCAAGCAATTGCAGCGCGCGATCGAAGCCGTCCGCGCCAATCCGAAACTGCTCGGAGTCTGAGATCGCCTGCCCGTATTCGAGCGGGATATCGAACTCCTCCGCATCGAAACTGAGAAGTACCGCCGGGAGCTTCGATTCATTCGAAGTACTCACGCGCCGCGCCGGTGTAGTCCGCTCGGCATGGCGTTTCGTGTTGCCGGGTCGACGCTCGCACCAACGTCGCCCAAATCCCGCTCTTGAAGCCGGTAAAGCCCCATGATCTTGTTCACGCGGATGCGGCACAAACTCCAGAACATCCGAATCGGGTCGCGCACCAGATTCACGGTGGACGAGTTGCGACGGTGAACCGGATCGACATAAGCCGGGACTTCCGCAATCGCGTACCCGAGTTTGCGCGCGACGTAGAGAACTTCGACGTCGAAGGAGAAATCAAGAATCCGAACGCGCGAGAAAATATCGTGTGCCGCACGCGAACGGAACCCCTTCAGTCCCGCCTGCGTGTCGCGGTAGCGAATGCTGAGCACCAGCCCCGCGAGGTAGTTGAAGGCCCGCCCCATGGCGTTGCGGAGCGGCCGCGCGCCGTAACCCTCATCGTGCTCGAGGCGAGAGCCGATCACGACGTCGGCGGATTGCAATCGCTCGAACAGCCGCAGCAGATGATCCGGTGAATAGGCAAGGTCGCCGTCGGTGAACAGGAAATACTCCGCATCGTTCTCGAGTGCCGCGACACGGACGGCGTGCCCCTTGCCGGCGTTTGGCGCGTAGCTCAGAACACCGAAGCGCTTCGCCAGTTCCGGCTCGACAACATCGATCGCCGCGATCCTCTTTCGGAGAATCGACGAGGTCCCATCGGTCGAGCCATCGTCAACGAACAGAAATTCCCAGGTCGGCACGCGCGCTGCAAAGACAACCAGTTCGTCGAGCACGCGAGCCGCGTCAGCCCCGGCGTTGTACAGAGGCAGCGCAACGCAGACTCGCGGCCCATTGAATAACGAAGGCAGCGGCGAATCCGCGCCCTCGACCGAACCCGGCGCTGCCCCTGACGCGTCGCCATCATCGTCCCCACCCTGAATCGCCTCGATCAATTCCTCGCGCACGACGCTCACGGCGTCGACGGAATCAAATAGGCTGTGCGGAGTTGACGACAAAAATCAGTTCCTTCCACGTGCCGCTCGCACACCCGGCGAGATGCACGCCATTGTAGTAATCAGTGAGGCTGCCCTTGTGGCCTGACTTCTGGGGCGGGTTGCTCGGGCGCAACAACCTTCCCGGCAAGTTCCTTCTCGATCTCGATCAGAATGAGTTTGCTCACCGCGTTGTCGCCCAGCAGACCGACGCGAATTGAAAGCCCGGTAACCGTTTCGCTGCTCTTTCTGAGCTTGAGAACGATGCTGCTGCCATCGGATTGATTGCTTTGGAGCTGCGCGTAGTGCGCATCCGAATCTTCGCGCGTGATCTCGTACCCAAGCCGGGTGAGCGACCGATGTGAAGCTTCGAGCACCTGATCCATCGGCTTGTCGAACGCCGCCTGCAGGGTGCCCTGAATGAAGCTGCTGGTCCCCGCCTGCGCGACTCCCAGGCCGGCGTTCGCCGCGAAGTCAAAGGGCGTCAGACAGCCCGACAGCACCAACACGCACGCGCCGAGGAGCGGAGCAGCAAGCCGAGCAAACTGAGACGGTCGAATGAACACCGGTCATTCTTCGTCGGCCCGCAGCTTGACTACGACTGAGAAATCCTCGAGTGTCGTCGTGTCCTGGGTGATCTTCTCGACCCCTGCGGCAACATCGCGCAGCAGCCGCCGCATGATCTTGCCACTGCGGGTTTTTGGCAAGCCTTCCGCGAATCGAATCTGGTCGGGCTTCGCAAGCGCGCCGACCTCCTTCGCGACGTGGCTCGTCAATTCGACGCGTAGCTTGTCGTCGGGTTGGCGGCCCGGATTGTCCTTGGCCCACGCGCTCTTGAGCGTGACAAACGCGACAATCCCGCTGCCTTTGATCTCGTGCGGCACACCGACCACCGCTGCTTCCGCCACGGCAGGGTGGCTCACAAGCGCGCTCTCAACTTCCATCGTCCCGAGCAAATGACCGCTGACTTTGATCACGTCGTCGACGCGACCTTGCACCCAGAAATATCCGTCTTCATCGCGTCGCGCACCGTCGGCACTGAAGTAGTACGGCGTACCGGTTTTCGGATCCTTGATCCGTCCCCAGTAGTTGCTGATGAAGCGCTCGCGGTTTCCGTAGACGCCCCGGAGCATCCCCGGCCAGGGCTTGCGGATGACAAACAGCCCGCCTTGATTTGCGGGGAGTTCGTGCCCGGCTTCGTTCACGATCGCCGCGTCGATCCCGACCATCGGCAACGTACAGGAACCAGGCTTTGTCGGAGTCGCGCCGGGCAGCGGAGTGACAACGTGGCCTCCGGTTTCGGTCTGCCAGTAGGTATCCACAATCGGGCAACGCTTCTTACCGATCGTTTCGTGATACCAGATCCACGCTTCGGGATTGATCGGTTCGCCCACCGAGCCGAGCACTCGCAGGCACGTCATGTCGTACTTGTCCGGCCACTCGGTCCCCCACTTCATGAATGTGCGGATCGCGGTGGGCGCCGTGTAAAACTGCGTGACCTTGTGACGCGAGATGATGTCCCAGAAACGCCCGTTATCCGGAAAGTTCGGCGCGCCCTCATACAGCAAAGTTGGAATGCGATTCGTGAGAAGCCCATACAGCACATACGAGTGGCCGGTGACCCAGCCGATATCCGCGCTGCACCAGAACAACTGCCCTGAATCCGGCACGAGGTTGAATGTGAGCCGCGCGGAGGTGTTCACAAACGTGAGATACCCGCCGGTGGTGTGCTGAATTCCTTTGGGTTTTCCGGTGCTGCCGCTGGTGTAGAGCAGGAAGAGCATGTCTTCGCTATCCATCACCTCGCACGGGCACGCGCTTGAGACGCGCTCTGCAATCTCATGCCACCAGTGAAACTTGGTATGCGCTTTTGGGTTCGCGGCCTTGACCGACTCTGGAACTGTTCCTGATTGAAATCGGTTCGCGCCCGCGTCGTGTCCGGTCCGCTTCAGCACTAGAACGTGCTCGATCGCGTGTTCCTTCTCTGCAATCTGTTTCACGGCCTCTTCGACGTTCTTCTGCAGGGGCACAACCTCGCCGCGGCGATACCCGCCGTCGGCCGTGATGATCACCCTGGACTTTGCATCAATCGCTCGCTCGCTGATCGCATGGGGCGCAAATCCGCCGAAGATCACGGAGTGCGCCGCGCCGATTCGCGCGCACGCGAGCATCGCAATGGCCAACTCGGGCACCATCGGCATGTAGATCGTGACGACGTCGCCCTTCTGAACGCCGAGCTCTTTCAGCGCATTGCCGATGCGGCTCGTCTGTTCTTCCAGCTCGCGATAGGTGACGTACCGAACTTCCGGTTCGTGCGCGTAGCTGCTGCCGGGGGCGGGATGGTTCGTACGCGGGCTGACGGGTTCGCCTTCCCACACCATCGCGCATTCATCCCCGTGCCCCGACTGAACATGCCGATCGACGCAGTTGTAGCAGGCGTTGAGTTTGCCGCCGACAAACCACTTGGCATCCGGGGGCGCCCAATCGAGCACGTGATCCCAGTGCTTGAACCACGAGAGCCGCTGTGCTTCCTCGGCCCAATATCCCTCCGGCTGTTCGATTGAGCGCTTGTGCAGCGCGCGGTATTCATCGAGCGAACCGACATGCCAATGCCCGAATCCCAACGCTTCCGCCAACGGCGGCTGAAACTTCCGGGTCTCCTTCAACAACGTCTGGACTGTGTCGCTCATAAGTACTCGTCAAAAATGGTCTGGTCGAATCGGCCGTTGCCAACCGCGGAACGAGGTCGACAGAATAACCGGCCACGAGGATTTGTTGAAAGATCCAATTTTCAGACAGCCTCCGAACAAACAACTATTCGCCCCAATTTTCGGTCGGGCGCCGGTACGAAAAGCTATTCAGCGATCTTCCCGCCTCGCCCCTATCGGCGCCCGCGCCGGTTCGCCATCGCCACGCGGAAAATCGCGCGGCGTCGCGCTTCGCTTTTCGAGGATGACGATCCGCCCCGTCGGTGTTTCCATCGTGCCGATGTGCACCACCTTGAGCGTGTGCAGCGCCTTCTCGGCTTCTTTCACTTCTTCGTCGGCTTTTTCGCCTTTGATCAGCAGCACGCGTCCGCCGACCTTGCAGAGCGGTGCCGTCAATTCAGAAAGCGTCGCCAGCCTTCCGACTGCTCGCGCCGTTACAACGTCGTACTGCTCTCGATATCCTCCTGAATGTGAGACCGTTCCCTTCGCATCGGTCCTCACGCCACGATCGTGCGCAACTCGCTCGGACCTGCCCTGCAACACGCTGACGTTCTTCAACCCGAGGCGTTTGATCGCCTGATTGAGAAAATCACACTTCTTTCCGGTGGCTTCGAGCAACGTGAACTGAAGGGCGGGAAAAACGATCGCCAGCGGGAGCCCGGGCAATCCGCCTCCGCTTCCGACATCAATCACTTTGGATCCGTCTGGAAACTCTGCCAGCAATGGCAAGAGCGTCAATGAATCCAGAATGTGACGCCGCCAGGCGTCCGTTGGCTCGCGCACCGCGGTCAAATTCTGCGTTTCATTTGCCTTGAGCAGCAACGCCAGATAGAGCCCAAGCTTTTCGACATCGCCGTCCTCGAAAACGATGCCGACCGTTTCCGCCTCACTAACGAACGCGGCCGGCGCGACCAATGGCGCGGTCTCCACGTTGCTCACGTCGAGTTTGGGGCGGGGCAAATTCGGCTTCTCGGGGGGAGATTGGCTCACTCGTCATCAGAGTATTCAAAGCTCGTGCGCTGGGGCAGCCTCGATTGCCGGACACTCACGGAAAAAACCAGCCCCACCATGAGCCAGCTCGCGATCAGGCTCGATCCGCCGTAGGACACAAACGGCAGCGTAATGCCGACGATCGGCAAAAGCCCCACGTTCATCGCGATATTGACGATTGCCTGCGTGGCCACAAACGTCGAAAGCCCGACGACGATCAACCGCCCGAACGGCTCCTTCGCGATCGCCGCAGTGAGCAGCGCGCCGACCATCCACAGCGCGTAGAGCCCGATGACCGCCATGCCGCCCATCAACCCGAAGCGATTCACCAACACCGAATAGATCATGTCGGTGTGACGCTCCGGCAGGCGGCTGAAGTGCACGAGTGCCCGGGAACGCTCTTCAACGGTTCCCGAGATTCCGCCCGCACCGACCAGCGACTGCGCCGTAATCGGCTGGAAGTTGATGTCCTGATCGAGCTGCTTGTTCCCCTGAATCTGCGCGAGCAATCCGTTGATACGCTGCTTCTGGTGAGGCTTGAGCAGCGGATAACTCAGCGGCGCCGCCATCGTCGCCGCAATGACGATCAGAATCAGATGCCGCTTCTTCGCGCCGGCCGCGAGCAGCATTGCAAAGAGCGCGGGCACGAACATCAGCGCGCTCCCGAGATCGGGATGCAGCGTGATCAATGCGATCGGAATCCCCGCGATGATCGCGGGCGGAATCAAACCGCCCGGTCTTCGATGGTTGCTCCGAAAACGCAGGTAGTTGGCCAATACGAGCACAAACGCGATCTTCGCAAGTTCGCTCGGCTGAATATCAAACACGCCCAGGTTGATCCATCCGCGTGCGCCGTTACGGGGCCGCACCAGCGACTCCGGTACGCCGGGCAAGATCAAAATGATCAACAGCCCGAGCACGAAAACAGAAATCGCCATCGCCACATAGCTCAGCCAGCGGTAATCGGGCAGCGCGATCAGCACCGCGCTCACGATCCCAACCGCGAGCAGGATGAGCTGCTTGATCGCAACGGGATCGAGCCCCGAAAGCGCTGTCGGATCTGCTCGTAACTGGCGGGCGAGATCGATTCCATAAACGCCGAGCAGCGACAGCGCGAGCGAACTCAAGACCGTCAGCCACGCCGGGTTGGTCGGGCGCACCACCGCCTTGAACGCATCCCACGCGCCTGCGCGCGAGGGCGAACCTGCAAGCACAATCTGGTTCAGGGTTCGGGGCAAGGTGCAGAGCCTACGGCATTCTGGGTGCAGAAACGTTCGCAGAACGCGGGAAATGGCACGCGCCAAACGCTCGCCCGCGCGTCGGTGCGTTTGTCACACGCCGCAGATCGGCCGTCTCACCTGTTTCGCTTCATCAGATCATTTGACCGGCACAGCATCTTGCTTTAAATCGACCAGGCCCGCCTGGCGTGCCGCTTCGTCTGCCGCCTCGGGCGTCATCGCTCCGAGTTCAACAAGCGCAGTGAGCGCTGCGAGCTGTTCAGCCCGTTTCTTGCTCTGTCCCCAAGCCTCGGGAAAACGCCTGCCCCCGATGTCGACGCACACCTTGAAGCACTTGCTGTGGTCGGGCCCCTTCTCATCAAGCACCGGGTATGAGGGCAGCCCCGATCCGATCGCCTGCGCGTGCTGCTGCAAAAAGCTCTTGAAGTTCTGCTGGTGATTGCTTGCCGCGGCACGCTGGATCAAGGGATCGACCAGCGGTGCGAGGAACTTGTTCGCTGCTTCCAGCCCTGCATCAAGGAAAACCGCCGCGATCACGGCCTCAAACGCTGCAGCGGCAAGCGACGAAGGCTGCTCGCCACCCTTCATGCCCTTCCCGAGCCTCAGGCACGCGGGCAGGCCCATTTCCTTCGCGATCGCGGCGCAGCTCTGGCGGCTGACCACCATCGACTTGATCTTGGTCATTTCGCCTTCGAGCATCGCCGGGAAGTGTGTGAACACGCGTTCGCAAACCACCATGCCCAGCACGGCGTCGCCCAAAAACTCCATCCGCTCGTTCGACTCGACCCGCGCATCCACAAGCGAGGCGTGCATCAGTGCGCGATCTAGCAGCAAAGCGTCGGCAAAGTGATGCCCGATGCGCTGTTCGAGTCTGTTACGTGTGTTGTCGTCCATCGGGGCCATCTGAGAAACGCTCCGGGCAGAATGCCCAGCATGAAGAACGCACAGGCGAATGCCCGGCGATCTCTCTCACAAACCGCGTTCGGCAGCGATGGCTCGAACGGTCGTTGCTCCACTCCCTGGGCCATCTCACCTGTGTGAGAAGCCAGAGTTTGAAGAACGGCCAGCGAGCCGGTCGCTCCCGATTGCCCGGAGAACCCAGGCAACGACCTGCGACCCCTCTCCTCGGGGCCGGACCCATCGTACCGGATAGACGCCCTGCCGCCAAACAAAAAGAAACGAGAGATACCCAAACAACGTCCGATCATATCTGCCCGAGGGGGTTGAGCCACGCGAGTTGTCGGTCTATCCTCTTGGCCCTGCAAAAACGCTCTCGCAGGACGTCCCGGTCACGGACGCCTGAGGGAAGCCCCGAAAGTACGCCATGCATTACCCCCATCGCATCAGCCGGCTCAAACGCAAGCGCGCCATCGGTTTCCGCGCCCGCATGCAGACCACCCACGGTCGCAAGATGATGAACCGCAAGCGCAAGGTCGGTCGCAGCCTCAACGTCGCCGACAAGTAGTCGACGCAGTCTCGAGTTACGGCTTGAGACCCAGCGTCGCGCTCACGCGCGTGTAGTCGTCGGTTTGCCCAGCGTCCTTCAGGGCGATCCGGTAGAGCTTGCCGATCCGATACCAATTCGATTGACTGGCGAACGCCGGGTTTAACGACCTCGGCTTTGTCGTATTTGCCCACGCTTTGCCCAGGATCGCCGCTCCGTCACCAAGCGATTTGCCGTTGTCCTTCAGCAACGCCAGCAAGCGCTGAGCAGCGCCCACGGCCATCGGGCTCGAGTCGGCGTACAGCTTCAGAATCCAGTCGTAGCACTCCCACGCCTTTTCCGGCATGTGCTCGCGCTCGAACATCGTCGCCTGGTTGAATCGCACGATCGACGCCAGATCACCATTGTGGTCGATGGAAGCGAACAGCCAGTTCCACATCTTGTTCTGTTCGTCGATATCGTCCACCGAGTTGATCACGCGAATCAGGCAATCGACCGCGCACGAGGCGTAGCCCTTCCCCAGCGTTTTCAGAATCGCCTCACCCCATCGATTCCGCTGCTCGGGCGTCCAGCTGCCGGTCACGCCGATGGCCACGCCCAATCGCCACGCTCGCGCCGAACCCGGGCTCAGATTTGCCGCGGCCTCCGAAATCGCCAGCAATCTGGTCACCTTGTCCGGCGTCATTTTTTCGTGGATTGGATGCCCGCTCGCATCGGTTCCGATCGCCTCATCCCGGGGCAGCAACTTCCCCGCAAGGGCGTATCCAGCATCTTCAAGCGCGATCGCACGCATCCGCTTTTCCGGGGGCGTCAGCGCGAGCGCGGCCCGTAGCGCCAACTCCGCCTCGGACACTCCGTCTCCTGTCTGCGGATCTTGCACATAGCCGATGACGGCCCGATACTCCGGGTAGCGCCCCTTCGTGATATCAAAAATCGCAGTTTGGCCGTTCCAAAGCAGATACGCGACCCACGCGTGCCCGACTTCCGCGCTTTTTCCGCGCATGATCGACGACGGAATCCCGTTCGCCTTGCCGACGTTGGCCGCGAAGTAGGCCTGATCGATGCACACTCCCCCGTACTTCGCGATGTTCGGAAGCGTCAGCCCCTCCTGCGTCACGCGCTTGGGTGCGCCGTTCACAAAGTGATTCATGTCGTATTGAATCTCGAAGAACCGAGCCCCGACGCTCCGGTCGCCCCGGTACTTGTTCAGCGCCCACTCCAGTTCGGGCACCTTTGCTGTCGTATCGACAACGAACACCAGCAGCGGCACCGGAACATTTTTCAGCCCCAAAGGCATGCGAGCTTCGTTGTCCGCGAAGTAGTCAAACAACTTCAACGGGTCGTCCGAGCTCACCTTGTTCTCGTTCGCCTGCTCGATCACCTCGCGATCGTGGACGACGCAGATCGCGGCGCCGAGCGTCGCGTAATCGTTCAGCCGCACTCCTTCGGCTTTCCACAGCTTCGACGCCACGGCGCCGACTTTCTCGACATCGTCCTTCTCATTCAGCGCCATCGCAAGTTCGTTCATGAACTTCGGAGCCTTGCGAAACGCCGCGATCAGATTCTCGCGTACGTCAGGGTCTTTCGCATGCGATAGCAGCGTGGCAGAACGGCTCGCGTTCGCGATCGCATAGAACCCTTCCACGTCCGCGACCGGATCGGCTTCCTCTGCCAGCCTCACCAGTTCTTCATCCAGCTTTGTCTCGATCTCTTTCGCGTCGTCACCCTTCAGTAGCGCCGCCATGCTGTCGGATGCGAGCTTCTTCGCGCCATTCGATTGCGCACCGGGCCGCACAGCGGGCTTGGCAAGGGGCTTTGCGGCTGGAGCCTTTGCCGCAGGCCTTGTGTTTTTCTTGGTGTCCGTCGTCGGCTGTTGCCCGAGCGCAGACCACGCCACCAACGCAGAAATCGCGAATAGACCCAACGCACTCGACACTCGCGCCATGACACGACTCCCGCCATCGCCGCATTCGCGGTGGCTTGCCAATTGCACCAAATATAACACGAGCAGCGAAATCGCTCAGTTCACGAAATCGTCAATCCCACCGGTTGGGGGCGAAGCTGCTGATTCGGCTGCACCATGATGCCAAGAGGCACGCGCCGTCCGCTGCCATCGCTCGGGGGCATCCCCTCCTGATCGATGTGGCGCTGAATCGCCATGATCCCTTCGAGCAATTGTTCGGGCCTCGGCGGGCAACCCGGCACGTACACATCCACAGGGATGAACTGGTCGCACCCCTGGACTGTCGCGTAGGTATCGAAGACGCCGCCGGTCGAGGCGCACGCGCCCATGCTGATCACCCACTTGGGCTCGGTCATCTGCATGTATATCCGCTGTAAAACGGGCAGCATTTTCACGCCCACGCGTCCGGCCACGATCATCAGATCGGCCTGTCGTGGCGAAAAACCCATGCGCTCCATCCCGAACCGCGCCACGTCGTACCGGCTCGACGCCGTCGCCATCAGTTCGATGCCGCAGCAGGCCGTCGCGAACGGCATCGGCCACATGCTGTTGCGCCGCGCCCAGTTGACCACCCGCTTGAACTGCGTGGTCAAGACCCAGTCATTCGGAAGTGCCGATTCGATTCCCATGTGCGTCGTTTCCTCCGCCCATCATAGATAGAACCGCCTGCCTCATCGCGGCGTCGGCGGCGGCCTGATCGAACTGCTCGAAGTCCCAAATCCGCTGTCGTCAGACGGCTTGTCGGGGAACACCGCCTTGTCCAAAGGCCCCTCGCTCCGGTACGGCTTCTGCACCGCAACGCCCTGCGCTCCCAATCCTTCCGCCCGGACGACGCGCTCGTAGCAACCAGCCAGCGCGACTACGCACACGGCGCAGATCGCTGAGGCCATCAACCGCATTCCACATTTGCTCTTCATACCGGGGCCACTCCAGGAATTGCAGGCGGCACAACCGCCGCTGCCACTTGTGTCGGTGCGCCGGGCACAAGAAGATCCGCCAACGTCATCCCCTTCGCCGCATCCTTCTGCGCAATACGCAGCCGCGCAAGCGCCGGGGGCAGCGATTTTTCCGAATCCGGCCCAAGTGCATTCACGCCGTCGCTCAGCGAATATCCAAGTGTCAGCAGTTGCTCCACCGGGATCTGCGCCGGAGACCGGGCGAGTGTAAAGAACGCCTCGTCGTGCGAGACCGAACTAGGGAGCAAAATCGCGCCACGCCGCTCCGGCCCCTGCACCTGCACCGGCAGCAAGAGCCCCACCCGAGCGAGTTGCCTCAGCACCTCTCCAAGCACCGCCTCGTTCAGATGCACTTCGTTCTTCAGAGTCGATGCCGACGACGGCTTCCCGATATCAAAGTTCTTCGCCACGCCGATCATGATCGGAACGATCACGCCCGAGTCGATGATCGCCGGTTCGGCCGGACCGCGTGCCGCGGCAAGCGCAAACAGATTCGGTCCGAGCGAGCGCAGCCGCGAGAACAACTGAATCGATCGCGCGATCTGCAGCCCGAACAACACAATTAGCCACGTGCAGTAAATCCAGAACAGGAACAGCGGAAGCAGCGCCAGCGATCCGTAAAACCGCGAGTACGAACTCGTCGGCTGCATCGCAAATCGCACGTATTCGCGGAACGCGTACTTCAGAATCTCCCAGCTGATCGCGGCAAAGAACGCGCCCGCCGCCGCCGGGATCATCCGCACCCGAGCGTTTGGAACCGTGAAGTACACGACGAGCAAAATGATGCCCGTGATGCTGATCTGAATGATGTTGCCGAGCGCCAGCAGCAGGAACGTCGCCACCTGCCCCTGCACGTTGCTCGTAATGAACGCCTGCATCTTCCCGTTGATCAGATTCCCGATGTAGAACGTCGCGAGCAAAAACACCGCGCCCAGCGTCATCAGCGTCCAGTACTGCATGATCCGGCGCGCCCAGCTTTTTCCCGCCTGCGCCTCATAGATCCGGTTGAACGCGTACTCCACTTCCACGACCATCGACACCGCTGCGTACACGAGCAGCAACATGGCCGCGAGGCCGACGCCCGTAAAACTAATCGACTTCACGCCGCTCGAAAGCGATTTGATCCACTCGTCCAGCCACTCTCTGGGCACAACGGGCTTGCTGGATTCGTTGGCGCTCACTCCCGGATTCACCGCGTGCTCGCCCGACGGCTTCTCGATCGCGGGGGGATCGCCCGGCAGTCCTGAATTCAACACCCCGCTGGTGTCGTGCATCTCGCCGTCGCGGATCTGGAAAACCTCGCCAAGACCCGTGTACTTGAGCGCGTTGTCCACTGCCCACTTGATGTCGCGTTCCTGCGCGATCGCACCAAGCACAGACAGAAAAATGATCAGGAGTGGCACAAGGCCGAAAATCGTTCGATACGCCAGTGCCGCCGCCATCAAGGGCATCTGCGCCTTGTAAAACCCTGAAACCGACACGCCCAAAAGGTGCAGCGTGCTGGGCTTAGTTCCCGGGGGCAGATTCAGCGCCTGAATCGCTGTCAGGTCCGGCCGGTCGTCTTCATCCGATGGCCAACCGACCGTGCTGATGATGTAGTCGAGCACCCAGTGCCGCCGGATCGAATTGCCCGGCTGCTTCCAAGAGTTCCCGTTATTCCCGTTCGATTGCGTCATGCCATCCTGTTCGCCGCAGCGTCCACTGCCCCACTCTTACCAACCCGCGTTCATCAATCCTCAAACTCTTCCGGATCAAATCCCGCGTCTTCGCCCAATTGTTGCTCGGTTTTCGCGGGTGCCGCGTTCGCCGCACCCTTCAAGGGATCGCCCTTCACCGTCCGTCCAATGACTCGAGGCTTGCGCGCTCCCGGTCCGCGCGATGCGCCCAGCCCGCCCGAACCGCTCTTGCCGCCGCCGCCCGACCTTGAACCTCTGCCCCCGCCGCTCGAAGCCTCGAGTTCATCCAAAAGTACCCGCAGCCCCTTCATTTCGTCGCGCGTCAATTCACGCCACGCGCCCGGACCGACTTCCCGCAGCTTCAGCGGGCCGATCGCCAACCTCGCCAATTTGCGCACCGGATGCCCCACCAAGTGCAACGCCTGAGCCACGTACTCGTCCCGCGGCTCCGTCGTCAAAATCTCGATGCTCGAGTTCCCCACCATCGAATCTTCCGGCTCCGAATTCTTTCCGCGCCGACCCCCAACCCTTCCACTCCCTCCCATCGACGGATCCAGATCGCGAATCTCCAATCGGACTCGGCGCATCTTGGGCCGGTCTTTCTCGCGCTCATTTCGATCAAAGCCGCGGTCCATGCTCTTTCGCTTCGGCTGCTCTTCTTTCTTCTTTCCGCGGCCGAACGTGCCATCCGGGCCCGCCTTGCCCCTCTCGGGCATCAGCACCTGCACGCCCTTGGTCAGCTTGCTGCGGGCCACGCCCGAGGGCGTTCCCTTCACGCGAGCGCTGTAAATCCGCTCCACTCTTGATCTTGGGTGCGTCAGCAGAGTCGCTGCCTTGGTATTGCTCGTCAAAATCATGAGGCCCGAGGCCTCAAACCCAAGCGTCCCGACCGGGAAGAGCCTGGGCGCCGTCGGGTGATCCACATAGTCCGAAACGGTCGGCCTCGTCTCGTGTTCATCAATCGGGGGCGTCGCCAAGACCCGCGCCGGCTTGTGCCACATCAGGTAGACGTGCCGCGTCGTGGCCTTGATCCGCTTTCCATCCACCCGGATGTCGTCCACCTTGGGGTCGACGAAAATGGGTAGCTTCTCGACCCGCTCCCCGTTGACCTCGACGTGCCCGGTCTCGATGAGCCGCTCGCATTGCTTTCGTGCCGCGACTCCCGCTTCCGCCAGCACCCGCTGGAGACGCACTTTCCGGCCACCTTCTTCATTCGATCGCGAACCACTCATACCCCCAGTGTAAGGACCCGCCTCTGAAGCCCCTTCCCTGCAGGAAGAGGTTGGGGGAAGGGAGAAGCTCGCGCTGCACCTCGTCCTTCACGCACAAATCACCTTCTCCGCGTCCGAAAAACGCCAGCAAACGCGCACGCTTTGCCGATCCTCAGTCGTTCATGTCTCCGCAGCAAGCCACCCCATTCTCCTCCTCATCCGCGGCAACCGCGCGGACGCTGCCGGGCCCTGAAAAAACTCTGTCGGACGTCTTCGTCTCGCCTCGCGTGGTCGATCGCAGGACGTTCGAGGAATACTCGCTCACACTCCAGCAACTCATCCGCGAAGCCAGCGGCCACGGTCGAACGCTCGAAGTCACCAGCACCGAAGTCCGCACACTCCGCGAGACCGTTCAGTCGCTCGCGCGCGATCTGCAGCTTCGCCTCGATGCCGCCGGCAAGGTGCTTCCGTCGCTTGAGCAGCGCATCAATCGCGCCGAGCAGATCGCCGACTCGGTCGCCCGCCTCACCAGCGACCCCGCTCGTCTTGAATCGCTGATCAAAGAAAACCTCGCATCACTTGTTCGCGCTCAGGGCGTCGAGTTTGAGGCCGAGTGCGAACGCACGATCCAGCGCACGTTTGCACGAATCACCGAGCGTGAAGAACACCTCGCACGCACCACCACCGAGTTCGATCGCTTCTTCGAAGCACGCAAAGGCGAGCTCGAGCGTGCGCAGATCGATGCTCTCCAGGCGATCGAAGCCCGCGCCGCCACCGTCGAAGCCGTGGTTCGCAGCCGTCTCGATGAGATGACGGACCAAGCCTCCGAGATCGAACGCCGCGCCCAGCAGCGACACGCCGACGCGACGGCCCGAGAAACCGCAATTCTCGAACGCGAGAGCGCGGTCCAGCGCCAGCTCGACGAGATGGTCCGCGGCATGGAAGACCGCCTCGCACCCCTCCACGAGCAGGTCGAGCACGATGTCCGCGAACTCGACAAGCGGATTCGTCGTGCGCGTCTCGAGGTCGAAGTTGCGAGCGGGCCGGGCATGCAGCGACTTGAGCAACTCTGCCGCGCCGCCGCCAATATTCTCGGGCCGCATCACGCAGCCGAAGTCGGCCTGCCGGTCGCCCAAACAGCCGACTCACAGAGTTCATCCAGCAAGAGCCTTGCCGATGTCGTAGAAGACGCGTCGCGCATCCACCAGCGCCTCATCGCCAAGGCCGGTGAATTTGGAACGCTTGAGCAGCAGGTCGACATCGCCCGCCGCGGCATGGACAAAGCAATCCTCGAAGGCGCCGACAAGATCGACGCGCTCTTTAAGGAGACCGACGAACTGGTTGACACCATTGGCAAGAGCAAAGACGCGGCCCGCGAAATCGAAAATCTCGTCGAGGGACGCATCGATCAACTCCGCGCCGATTCGCAGGCCTTCCACACGTTCACCACGCGACTGGGCGAACACCTTCTCCACCTCGACGAAAACGCCCGCCGCCTCGCGATGGAACTCGGCGTGACCTTCGGTGCCGATGGCAAGCCCGCCTCGATCAGCGAGCCGCTGCTCCAACAGAGCATTCAGACCGCCGAGACATTGCGCGACCTTCTCGAGAAGGCCGGCGCAACGATTCGCGCACTCGACCACGTCGCAAAGAGTGCGGCAACGCAGCATCCGAAGATGGCGGGCTGAACTCCCGCGGCACAAAACTAGCTGGTGAGCCCATCGGCGTCGCACGGAGTTCCAGCTATGACTCTCCAACGCAGACTGCTTCGTGCAATGCTCATGCTGCTCGGCCTCGCCGCACTGGCGGGCGTCACCACGATCTTCGTCCCCGCACGCGACTTCCTGGGCCGCATCGCCCTCACGCTTATCGCCGCAGCGTTCGCGATCGCCATCGCGCTCCCTGCCTCCTCTCGTCTCGATCACGAACGCACGCGCCCGGTAGGTCTCGCGATTCTCGTTGCGATTGTTCCCGCATTCCTGCTTATTCTGATGGCGATCTGGATCGGCCTCTTTGGCGGCTATCGCATCGAGTGGTATTTCGCTGCGACCGCCGGCCACTACTGCTTCTGCGCTGCCGCGGCACTTGGCGCACTCTCGCTCGCGCGACGTGCGGGCAATCGACCCGCGGGATTGATCGCCCTTCTTGCTGCAGCGCTCTGCTTTGCAGGCGGACTGCTGGGAATCTGGATCGATTCGGCGGGCTTGGGCGGATACAAGGTGCAGGCGCAATTCTGGGGAAGCGCGTGGCTCATTTTCTGGTGCGGCATCACTGTCTCGGCGTGCCTGTTCGGCCTGGGCTCGCGCACCGCGCCGTGGCGATGGCTCGGCGTACTCGCATCCCTCGCGGCGGCGGCAATGGGACTCTGGGGAATCTGGAACGAGCTGAGCGATCCACCGATGTGGTTCCTGCAGGCGATGTTCATCGGAATCGCCGTCGGCGTCTGCAACATCCTGAACACGCTCGAACTGAAGGGCTTTCAGCGATACGTCGCGCTCGGCACAATGGCGATGGTGCTCGCATCGTTCTTCTTTGCGAGCTACCTCAATCTCGTCACCGTTGGTTTCAAGACCGCCGACTTTGAACAGGACTTCGCGGCACGATTGCTTGCCGCGAGCTGCATAATCTCCGTCTGCGGCTTGCTTGCGATCGTCATCTTCCTCGCAGCCAATCGCCGCTCACTCGTGACGCATTCGGGCGCGATCAAAGAAATCAAGAACATCCGAATCATCTGCCCGCGCTGCGCCACCAAGTGCGACGCCGCTCCGGGTACTTCCCGCTGCACCGGCTGCGGCCTGCTGTTCATTCTTCAACTCGCCGAGCCGCACTGCATCAAGTGCGAGTACAACTTGCTTGATCTGAAAGCTGATCGGTGTCCGGAATGCGGGACGCCGATAGCGGAGAGCACCCCGCCGGTTGCCGTTTAGGCCTGCGTCGGCATTGCCTTCGCAACAAAGGTGCGGCCCAGCCAAAGCCCAGGGCAACGCCCTGGGTTGAGCCAGAACGCGCCCCGCGTCTCGCTCACAAAATCCTCCGCGCCCGCGGATAGCTCCCCAGCACGATCATCTCCTGGCAATGCTCGCTCGCCTCTTCGATTGCGCCCGCCACCTGCGGATCATCGCGGTGGCCGACTGCATCAATGAAGAACGTATAGCTCCAGTTCGTCCTGCCGCTCGGGCGCTTGTCGATGTGCGAGAGGTTCACACCCCGATCGCGGAAGACGCCGAGAACATCGACCAGCGCACCCGGCTTGTCTTCGGTGATGAACATCATGCTCGTCTTGTCGTCGCCGCTGCGCACGGCCTTGGCACGCGTGATGACAAAGAATCGCGTGATGTTATTGAGCTTGTCTTCGATCTTCGAAAACAACGTTTTCAATCCATAGATCTGGCCCGCCAGATCGCTGCCGATCGCCGCCGTTCCCGGAATCGCGCCGATCTCGAGCGCCTTCTTGCACTCCTCCGCGGCAATCTGTGCCGCACGCGACGAACTCGCTGCGGGAATCAACTCCGCCTTCGGGTACTGCGTCGCCAGCCACTGGCGGCACTGGCTGAACACTTCCGGCTTGCTGTGAATCCGGCGCACATCCTTCGGCTCGCAATTCGCCAGCAGCGCATGGTGCACTTCGAGCTGCACTTCTGCGTATACATGGCACGAAGCGTGCATTTTCGTGAGCGCGTCGAGCGTTTCCACAATACCGCCGCCAGTGGAATTCTCGATCGGTACCAAACCGTAATTCACGTGCCCGCGCGCGACTTCCGTGAAGACGCCTCCGATCTCGTGCAGATCTTCGAATGCAACCGACGAACCGAAGTGCCGCACCGCCGCGACATGCGAGTAGCTCCCCTGCGGACCAAGGAAGCCGATGCGGAGCGGCTGTTGCAACTGAAAACTGCCCGACATCAATTCGCGGTACACGCCCTCCAGCGTCCGATCCTGCAGCGGACCGCTGTTCGCGTGAATCACCTTGTCGAGCACGTCGGCCTCGCGATGCGGCGCATAAATCGGCAATCCCGCGGCACGCTTGAACTTGCCGACATTAACCACGAGCGCCGCACGGTCGTTCAGCAGGCGAACCAGCTTCTTGTCGATCGCATCGATCTTGACGCGAACTTCGGAGAGATGCTTTTGCGCTGAAGCCGAGAGCTTGCCGCTCGCAGCCTTGGCCTTTTTGCCTGACTTCTCGCGGCTGGCAGCCGACCCTCCAAGGGATTCCGACGCCCGCTTCGACTTCTTCCCGCGCTTTGCCATCGGTCTCTCTGTGTCTGGGCCCGGTGGGCGCCCGTTGGTAGGCGATTGAAACCCGACCGCGCAAGCCGCCGCCGGACCCGCAATTATCGGCTCAACGCCGGCCCCTATTCCGCCCTTCGCACGCTCCGGCGACCCCTTTGCGGCAAATATCCCCTGCAAACCCAAAACTGGCCGACGCAAGGTCCTAAGAACCCTTCGTCTGGGCACCCCCGCTCACCCGCACTATGGACCCCATCCAGCACACATCTTCCAACGCCGAGTGGCTCTCAAACGCCCACGATTCGTTTACGCACTTCTTCGAGGGCGTGACGCCATTGACCCCTTGGGTACTCGTCTTTGGCACGGGCGTCGCCTTCCTGCTCTGGCTGAAGGGTTCCTGCCTCGTTCGTCCCGCGCTCACCCTGACGGGCGCGATTCTGGGTGCGGCGGCAGGTGGCGCACTCGCGACTCCGATCGCCTCGACCCTCGTCGGCATCATCGGCGGATCGCTTGTCGGCGCCGTCGCCGGGTATCTCAGTTTCCGAATCGTGACTGCCGGCGTTGCCGGCGTGGCAATTGCCTCCATCGCGCTCGCCGGTTCGGTGGTCTACCTCGACCGCCAGCCCGATGCGCTGCCCCTCCAGACCAAAGCGCTCAACACCAGCGAAGAGGCCGTGCTGCAGGATGCAACCGATCTGTGGAATCGCACGCTCAAGGGCGAAGTCGCCGCGGCAGATGTGAAGAACGAATCGCAGTCGATGATCGAAGGCGGCGCTGCCGCAGTCCTTCGTGACGGCGTAAAGGCCCGCTACGAAGCGCTCCCTGAAAAGAGCAAGGTCTTTGTCTCTGCCGCGACCGCAGTCGGCGCGATGACCGGAATTCTGATGGGCTTGCTCTTCCCGCGCGGAATCGCCGCACTCTCGACGGCCGGACTCGGTGCCGCAGGCCTGATCGTCGGCGGGCTCACAATCGCGATCATCGTGCAAACACCCGGCGCAGCACATGCCGCCGCAGAGCCCGCACGCCTCCTTGGCCCTTGGGCATTTCTCACGCTTGTGGGGATCTGGATCCAGCGCACCAAGTCAACGCCGAAGCAAAAGCCGGTCGCACAAGCACCGGCTGCTCAGCCCGCCGCGCCGGCCGCTTCGTAACTCGGACCTTCGGCAAAACGCGTACGCGCGAAACGCTCAGGCGAACCAGCGATTGACCGTACGAGCCCAAGCGCAGCGACGGGCGGTTGCTCACAACTTCACCAGAACCGCCGTACGACTCGACGTCGCAATTATCGCAAACTCGACTTGTATGCAAATGCACGCCGTCGAACGGCGCCTCGACATCGCTCGTTCAAGAGAAAGACCACCCGAGCGTTCCGCGCGTCAACCCTTTGCCTTGAAGTAATCCAGGTTGACCTGCACGTACTTATTCCATTCCTGCGGCAGATCTTCCTGCGGGAAGATCGCCTTCACCGGGCATTCGTCCACGCAAAGGCCGCAATCGATGCAGGTATCGGGATCGATGTACAACTGATCCGACTTTCCAAACTCGGCCTCGGCCTTGGTCGGGTGGATGCAGTCAACCGGGCACACTTCGACGCACGAAGTGTCCTTGGTTCCGAGGCAGGGTTCAGCGATCACGTGTGGCATAAGGGGAAATGCTAGCCACAAAATCGGGGCGTGTTGTGGGTCAGCGATCGGGCCGCTCGATATCCGAAACTTTCAGGAGAACGTACGACCCCGCTCCATCCCCATGTGCGTGGCCGATCGACTGCATCAGCCCCGTCGGGTCGTCTTCCACAAACTGCAGCGTCTTGATCACAACCGGCCGCCGCCCACTGACGCGGCTGAACGGGTTGAGATTGTCGAGTTCCTTTAGGATCATGGCGTCGCTCGCCGCACCCTGGTCGCTCCGCTGGATATTGCTGGTCAGGAGAAACACAACATCCGGCGCGAGTTCGAGCGAGCGCTTCAGGCCCGCAAGCGGTGCCGAGCGCCCCAGCGGACGCGCCGACCGAAGCAATTGATCCACCCGCCGCTTGTTTTCCGGCGACGCCGCGAGCAGCGAAGCCTTTCCGCCCCGATCGTCGATCGCGACCGCGCGCTGCTCGCCATTGAGTTCCTGCCGGAAGAAAACGATCTGGAACTGCTGTTCCTGATCGAGGCGCCCGATCGAGCGACGTAGTTCCAAGAGCACGCTGTCAAGGCACGCCGCCATCGCGCCCGACACGTCCACGGCGTAGACGATCCGCCGCGCCTTGCGCACCTGCACGCCGGCAAAACCCGCGGCAGGCGCCTCCGACTTGGCAACGACCGTCGGAATCGCCGGTGCCGGCGGCTCAGCGGGCCGCACCGACGGCAATGCGACAGGCGTCGGAATGTGAACAGGCGCCGGTGCGGGGGGCGGGGGCAGCGACTCGAACGTCGCAGCCTCTTCAGACTCAATCGCCTTCACAGGTTCGGGGGGCGTTACTTCCGCAACCGGAGGTGGCGTTGGCGCTGGTTGAACTTCGGGTTCAGGATTCGACGGCAGATTCGGCGACGGCGCAAGCTGGATCGACGTCGAAACGTCATCCGAGATGTGCGCAGCGATCGGGCCGGATGGACCGGGGATGATGTCCATCGCCACAAATGTGACCACCACCGCCACGTGGATGATGGCCGAAACGATCAGCGGCGCCGCGAGCGGCTTGATCCACGCGGGGATCAGAGCTGCGGCAGCGACGGTCTTTGCTTTTTTGAGGCGCTTTGCCATAAGGGGACGGAAAGGTCCGGGAACAATGATATTTCGGTCGCCGGAGGGGGCGAACTGAGCATTTATCTCAAGTCATTCCGGGGCCAGAACTTGCGCGACCGCCCTCTCGCCTACTTCGCCGGCGCTGCGGGCTTGTTTTTGTTGACGACGGGCCGGCCACTGATCGCGCGATCCATCGACAGGCCACCGGGACCTGCGAAAAAGAGGCTCGCGGCGGCACACAACAGGCACAATTGCCAGAGCAGAGTTTGCCACGCCGCAACGTCATATGCCGCGTGCGGCGGAAGGATGCCAAAGGTCGCGGTCCCGGACTGGATCGCGGGACCGATCTGCGTCAACCAGATTGCGACGAGCATGACACTTCCGAGCCCGAGCGCCGCGAGTCGGGTGAAAAGGCCGAACAGCACGAGCAGGCCCCCGATAAGCTCGGTGAGGGCTGCGGCCCAGGCAAGCCAAACGGACCATGCACCAGTGGAAATGATCGAAGGTGCAAGCGGAAAACGAAGCGGTTTGCCTTCGCGATCAGTTGTCTGCACCGCATCGTGCAGCATGAGCGCAAGACCATAAAGACGAGCGACTTTCACTTCGTTGGGGAAATCCGCGGCAGTAAACGTCGCAGCACTCGTTGAAGCTCCCCCGGACTGCGCGAGGACGAGCAGTGCCGGCGGACCCGATGCAGGTGCCTTTGCCGGCGTCTTGGGTTGATCCTTGGTTGGAGTCGGGGCGTGAACAGGTGCGGGTGCAGGAGCCGGAGTCGGCGCGGTGGCCGCGGGCTGCGCAACGCGCTGAAGTCCACCCACTCCCATGTTGGCCAGAACGGCTGCCCGCTCGCCCGACACCGGCATATCCGCGAGCATTTTGCCCAAGCCCGCCCAGATGAACGTGACGCTGAGCGCCAGGCGCAGAAAGAGCGGAGCTATGGAAACGGCCATCTGTTCACGCGAAGTCATGGAGAAAACCCCCGGGTTGCGGCGGGATGCCGAGATCTTGTTCCGATTCGTCGGCGTTGGTTTCCAATGGGCTGCAAGTTTCGCGGGTTTTCGGCTGAAACGGGCGTTGGCCGTACCATTCTGAGACCTTTTCGCGGGCGTGGCGAAATTGGCAGACGCGCGGGATTTAGGTTCCCGTGGCCGCAAGGCCTTGCAGGTTCAATTCCTGTCGCCCGCATTACGAAACCGGCCGACCCAATGGGGTCGGCCGGTGGAAAAGCATCAAACTTGGCGGACGAAGTCTTACGGGCAGACGAGGTCGTCGTACGCCGAGGCAAACAGAACGAAGTCGAGGTCGTCGGTCTTGCCGTCGAAGTCGAGGTCGCCATCGAACGTCAGGAAGGCGTCGTACGCGGTCGCGAATGTCACAAAGTCGGCGTCGTCGACCACTCCGTCAAGGTTCAGGTCTGAGGGGCAATCAGAGTGCTTGATCGCGGTCGCCGGAATCGTGCGCTTCGAGATCGCTGCGCTGCCGAGCGCGCCGAAGGACTCGTAGCTGAAGACCAGCGACGCAGTCGAGTCGTCACCCTGGAAATACTCGATCCGGAAGCTGTGATAGCCGGACTTGAGCGGCAGGAACCCCGAGTCTTCGAACACCGTGTGCAAACCGTCGTTCTCGACGACAAGTTGGCCGTCCACGTACATACGGGCACCGTCGTCCGACTTGAGATAGAAGCGGTAGATGTCATCGCCGGTGATGTTCACGTACCCGCGATAGACGATGCCGCCCTTGGAAGCGATGCCGAGTCCGCCGAGGCTGGTTGAGCCCGGGTTTGCAACGACGACCGAGTCAAGGCGGCTGACCACCATCGGCTGCTCACCCCAGACCGGGAGAGCGTTGAGAGGCGTGATGCCCGCGAGGTTGAAATACGACGCGCGAACCTTTGCGGTCACGCTCGAAGGAGTCTTCGCGGCGTTCAGATCGGTGCTGGCAAAGAGCGTGATCGTGTTGGTGACGGTCGAAACCGCGTTGACGGTGTTCTTGATCTTGTACGAATACGAGTCAATCGGAGGAACTGGTGAGCCCGGCGGAATGGTGACCGGCGGGGTGTACTTCAGAAGATCACGACCGCTCGGCCCGGCGCCGACCAGACGTGTAACCGTGCCGCCAAGCGTGGTCGTTGCGTCGAACGAAACGATGGTGAGGCCGAGCTGACTGCCGTCGACGTCGTTGGCGAGCACGTCCATATTCCTCGTGGTTGGAAGGAAGAGCGCCGTGTTGTCAGCCACTGCGGTCGGCGCGCCGATGCTGGCCTGCGCCGCCTGCAGCGCTTTCTGAGCGTTGACGCGGCCGTACGAGAAGACCGGGTCCTTGGCGGGATACGACAGCGCGAGATTGCCGAGGCGATCGCAGCTGCTGTACAAAATCGTCTGGACCTGATCGGGTGAGAGGCCCGGATTGACCGACCAGATAAGGGCGCACACGCCATTGGTGAGCGGCGTCGAGAAGCTTGTGCCGGACTCATATCCGTACCAGCCGCCGTCGGTCGTGGTCAGGATGTTGACGCCCGGCGCGAAGACCGACACGCCGTTTCCGTATCCCGAGAAGTTCGCCTTGGTGTCACCCGGGTTAGTCGCACCTACAACGATCGTGTCGGCCCATGAAAAATTGGTCCAGTTGATGTTGTCGTTGCCGCCCGCGTAAAGAAAGAGCGAGTTCTTGCTCTTGAGGTACGTGCCGGTCGAATTCACCGCCGAACTCTCGACACCGGAGAAGCTGGCGCTCACGACTTTCGCGCCGTTGATGGCAGCCCAGCGAGCGCCGTCCAGAATCGCGCTCTGCGCCGCTGTTCCATCTTCGTTGTCAGAGCAGCGCACGGGAAGGAGCTTGTAGTTCCAGCCCATGCCGGTGACGCCGGTGCCGTTGTTTCCGATCGCGCCGACGCAGCCCAGCGTGCCGGTGCCGTGGCCGTTGACATCCTGCACGTCGCCGCCCTGAGCTTCGGTCTGGCCGGTCGCCGAGACGTATCCCGGAAGAAGTCTCGACGCCAGATCGGGATGCGACTTGTCCACGCCTGTATCAACCGTCGTGACGATGATCGTGTTCAGGCCGGTGCTGATGTCCCAGGCTTGGGGCATCTTCATCGTGTTCACGTGCCACATGCTTCCGATGAATTGGTCATTCGGAAGCGCCGTCGGCCAGCAGAGCCAGTCGGGCTCGACGTAGTCGTAATCGCCGGTTGAAAGCAGCGCTTCAGCGCGGGTGTTTTCGACCTGACCGCGCGCGGCGGGCACCATCGCTGCCACGGAGTCTGCGGGCGTCACTTCAACGAGGTACTCGTCGGTCTCCGGGTAGAACTTCACGACGCGCATGCCGTCTTCGTTGAGGCGGGCGCGCGCAACGGCGGAGCGAATGGCGGCAGCGCCGGGAACCGCCGCCGCGGCGTTCACGGTCCCGCCCGGCCGAACGATGAGCCTGCCCGTGAACTGCACGGTGCCCGGCTTCTCAACAAACAACGGCTTGCTCGCATGCACCGCGCCGGGGTTTTGCCCCGCAAGCGCGACCAGCGAAAGTGTCGACCACATTCCAGCGGCAAGAATGCCGCGGACCACTCGAACGTTTGATTGCATTGCGACCGTCTCCAAAGAGCGTTGGATCTAGAACCTTGTCGGATCAACTAATCTAAACGATGCTCGGGCTGTCGCTTTTCGACAAATCCGGCAAATTCAGCAAGAACCAAAAATGGACGCTGAAAAAGCCTCCGTACAAACCCCGATTTCGCCCTTTGTGCCGCCTGATTAGGGGCAGATCAGCTCGTTGTACGCACCCACGAAGAGAACGAAGTCCGAGTCATCCACAAAGCCGTCTCGGTTGAGGTCCGCCGGACAGCCCGGCGCCATTGAAGGATCGGCGCAATCGAGCAGGTTGTACGCGCCGACAAAGATCACGAAATCCGAGTCGTCGACAAGGCCATCATTGTTCAAATCTCCGACGCACGTGGGAAGCGTGAACAGGGGCGCGGTCGTCACGCGATCGAATGCCGCGATCGACGTCGAGCCGCCCAGGTCTGCGGTCTGCAACTCGACGCGGCTCGAAAAGAACAGCACGGCGCGGTACGCGCGACCGGGCAGGAGCGTGCCCGCGGGAATGGTCCTCGCGCCGTCCGAGGAGGGGAAGAACTCGTTGAAGACAACCGAGTTCGATGAATCCAGAATCGAAAGAAATGTCACGCCCAGGTTCGCCGGAGCGGGCGCGCTGAACGTGTTGAACGAGGCGCCGAAATCAATCGATGAATCAACATTCTGCATCGCCTGGAAACACTCGCCCGTGAACGCTGGAATCTCGTCGCTCCAGTATGTGTTTTCCGCACGGGCGATCTCGCCGAGGCTCGAGCCCATCGATCCTTCGGAAATCCCGAAGATGTAATTGCCCGACGGAAACGCGGCGACCATCGAATCGGGATCTCCAAAGCTCCACTGCGCAAGAAAATACCCAGGCCCGATCTCCGGCAAATTGATCGAGAGTTCGAGTGGCGACGCAAACTCTGCAGTGCCGACACTTCCCGGCTCAGCGATGATCCGCGCCGTAAAGCTGTTCGACGAGTATTCCGTCGGCGCCGAGGCGGACGGCTGGTCGTAATAGGTCAAGTAAAAAATATCGAAGAAGTTCACCACGCCCAAGGCCGGCGTGCTAGACCCAGCCAATCCGGCCAAAAGAAACGCCTTGCATAATCTGTTCATCGTTCGATCTCCACCCAATGGAAGTGCACCAGTCAGCCGTCGAGTTCGATTGTCGCACAGAGAGAGAGCCCAATGCAAGACCAATCGAGTCCGAAAACGGCTTCGCTGGCGCTTGCCGACTCGTGCATCTGACACGCACTCGCGGGACACGCGGGACCGGACAAACAATCGGCGGCGGCGATTGGGCTTCCTACCCTTTTGCGTTCGTAAGACGTGAGGAGGCCCACCATGACGCCATCTGCTGTAACCGCCGCATCCGCACCCGCGCAGGGTGCTTCGCACGGGACTTCTTCGACGTCACCAATTCCAGGGATCGCGACAATTCGCGCGACCGATCCCGCGATCGCCGATCTGATTACCAAAGAATCCCAGCGTCAGGAAACAACGCTGGAACTCATCGCGAGCGAAAACCACACTTCGCCCGCGGTCATGGCCGCGATGGGAACCTGCCTCACCAACAAGTACGCCGAGGGATATCCCGGCGCCCGTTACTACGGCGGCTGCGAGTTCCACGATCAGGTCGAGACGCTCGCGATCGAACGCGCCAAGCAGATGTTTGGTTGCAAGTTCGCAAACGTGCAGCCCCACTCGGGCGCGCAGGCGAACGCCGCCGTGTTCATGGCCTGCATGGAACCGGGAAGCACCTTCGCGAGCCTCGTGCTGAAAGATGGCGGCCACCTTTCGCACGGCATGAAGATCAACTTCAGCGGGCGCTACTACAACCCGGTTCACTACCCCCTCCACTACGACGTTGCGCACAAGGATTTTGAACGCATCGACTACGACGCGGTTGAAAAGGTTGTGCTCGAGCACAAGCCCAAGATGCTGCTCTGCGGCTATTCCGCCTATCCGCGCACGATCGACTTCGCCCGCTTCCGCGCGATTGCCGACAAAGTCGGCGCGCTCGTCATGAGCGACGTGGCGCACATCGCCGGCCTCATCGTCGGCGGCGCACACCCGAGCCCGTTCCCCCACTCGCACATCGTCACCACCACGACGCACAAAACCCTCCGCGGCCCGCGCGGCGGCTTGATCCTGACCAACGACGAAGAACTCGCCAAAAAGATCGATAAGGCCGTCTTCCCGGGCATGCAGGGCGGACCGCTCATGCACGTGATCGCGGCGAAGGCCGTTGCCTTCGGCGAATGCCTGAAGCCGGAGTGGAAGACCTATTCGGCGCAGGTTGTAAAAAACGCCAAGGCGCTCGCGGATGCCTTGATCAAACTCAACTACCGCATCACCACCGGCGGCACCGACAACCACCTCATGCTCGTTGATCTCCGCAAACGCAGCGAAGCGCTCACCGGCGCCGATGCCAGCAAGTGGCTCGAAAAGTCCGGCATCATCAGCAATATGAACGGAATCCCCAGCGACCCGCGCCCGCCAAAGGTGACCAGCGGCGTGCGCCTCGGCACACCCGCACTGACCACGCGCGGGCTGAAAGAGGCCGACATGGCGACGGTGGCGTCGTTCATCGATCGCGCGCTCAGCGCCGGACTCGCCGGTGAAGCCGAATTCACGAAGGCCAGCGCGCAGATCCGCGAAGATGTTCGTAAGCTGTGCGAACGCTTCCCCCTGCCCCACTAAATCCTCGTGGGTTCTGCGCGGACTGTGCGGAAGCGTCGTGGGCGAGCGCTCGATCCAGCGCAAGGGAGCTTCGCATGCTGTACGGCGGCGGACTAATCGGACTTATCGTCCTGATTCTCGACATCATTGCGATCGTCGAGATTCTTCAGAGCGGGCGTGCGGTCGGTGAAAAACTCCTCTGGATCCTTCTCATTTTGCTCCTGCCCATCGTCGGCGTGCTGCTCTATTACCTGATCGGCAGGAAGTAAGTCACGCGATCCGATTGAAACGCCCGATGGCGCAGATTTGCCGCAACGTGAAAGAGCGCTGCACGTGGGTGCTCCGCTCTGATCCCCGTCCGTTCACGGACAAACCAACTCGTTGTACGCAGCGACGAAGATCACAAAGTCGCCGTCATCGACCAGCCCATCCTTGTTCAAATCAGCCCGACATCCGCAGGGCATCGTCGGATCGGCGCAGTCGAGCACGTTGTAATGTCACCTTGCCAAACGGTCCGTCTGTGACGGGTGAAGCGTGCGGACTGGTCACGATCGCGTTGCGCAACCACGGCAGGCCCGTGCCCGTGCACGTACGTAACGCCCACACCGAGAGCAACGAGAGGTTCGCCGGCGCACTCGCGCCGCCCGCAAAGGTGTCGTTATCCGTGAAGATCACCACGCCATTTCCCGCAAGTACAAACTGCTGCAACGCGGCTTGCTCGGCAGCAGTCAAAGGAACGATCGCCGTAGTCCCGCCGGTTGCCGAACTCAGAAACGCCACATCGGCGCCGGCGAGAGTCGCATTCGAAAGCGTTCCCACGCCTTGAAGCGTCACGCCCGGATACGCGCCGACAATTGCCGCCCGACATTGCGAAATGATCGATCCGGAGTCGATCGCAACAGCGCCGGCCCGCGTGCTATTGAAACCGACAATGGATGGCCCCGCGTACGCGGCGGCACAAAAAAGTGTGAGCAAGGACTGCGCAAGTGCTTTCATCTCGAACTCCCCTCCGGCGAAAGCCCGCCCAGTCCATTTCTTACCAGACGCGCGCCGCAGGAACAAGAGTTTTCCACAAATTCGCTAGCGCAGGCCGACGATCCGGCTGGCCTCAAACGACGCGCCGGTGATCGCGTCAGAGAAATGCGCCCGCAGCAGAATCTGCCCCGGAGGCTGCAGATCCGTAGCGGGAATCGGCAGTTCGACAACGTAGTACGTCCCCGTGAAGCCGGAGCGATAGGCATCGCGGAGTTGCAGCGGCTCGAGCGACTTGCTCGCGAGCTGGCGGGCGGGCGCGTCCGGGCTCGCCGATGTCGACGCCGGCGGAGTAAGTGATGCAAGTCGCGAAACCTCAACCGTCAGCTTGCCGGTCGCCTGCACGAATCGGCCCCGCCCATCAAGCGGCTTGATGTACACAGCAACCGTGCGGCTTCGATCGCTCTGAGGCGGAGCAGAAGAATCGACAGTCGGGCCGGAAAGGAAATCGATCTCGATAGCCGCGACGCGCGGTGTTGCCTCCGCAACCTCAGGGCTCTTCGTGGCGCTCCCCGCGCCACCAACAAGCTCCGAGAGTTTCGCGCGAAGCTCGCTCGCATCCTTCTCAAGTTGCGCGACCTGATTCTGCAATTCCAGATTCTGCTTGCGGAGCATGTCGCCGCTGGTCTCGCCCTGCGTGCGGCAGCCCGCAAGAAGGACCGGCAGAATCGCGAGCGTTGTGAGGCGATGCACAGCAGCGTTCATGCGCAAGCGTACGACCACGGCACGAAATGAAAAACCCCGGCACGGATGCCGGGGTTAAGGGTTCACAAATCACGATGTGCTCGCAGCCTTCAGCGACGCCGACGGCCCGCGACAACAAGCCCGGCGAGCGCAATCGCGCCGACGCCCGGAGCCGGAACGATGCAAATCGTGTCGATCACGACTTGGTCGATAAAGAGCGGGGCACCGGTCGGATCGTTGTTCGAGAGGAACACGTCCTCGAATTCCGGGCACTCCTTTAAGCTGAACTGCCACGTGGTGTGATTCCAGCCGCCACCAAGCGGATCCGTATGGGGATCGCCGACTAGGGAAAAATCGTGGTCCGTGCTGCTCACACCACTGATGCCGGGCAGCGCCTGCCCCTGCCACGTCACCTGAATCCAGATGAATTTTGCGATCGCGTCAGGATCGTTGTCGTTGGGAATGTGGAACCGCAGCGAGCCACCGGTGACTCCCCACACGCCGATGCGATCGCCAAATGTCGGGTCGTAGAAGACGCCGCCATCGCTCGGTGTCATGATCGGCGTGCCGTTCGGGTTGTTGAGCCCGCTGTCGGGTGCTCCAGACGGAGAATTGGGAAGGAAGCCCCAATGCTGAAAGGTCGTATCCGGTTGGCCGCGCCAGGGCGGCGGGTTCAAATCGTCCGCGAACGCCGACGACGCAGCGACACCGACAACTGCCGCCAGAACGGCCGGCAACGAGCGAAGCAATCTGGACATGGTTCTACCCTCGCGCAAGTGCCCCGGAACACGGAGCGATCCTCTCGAAACCCTTGTCACACCCACGACAGGCGACCGTGCCCGCCGCGAACGAATGGCCATTCCGTCGCCGCGGCAAAGCATGTGACACTTCAACGGGTATCACCGCATGCGCGCAATGCCACAAAAGCCGAGCGTGGCCCGGAGAATTGAGGAAATCGCCTCAGCGTGGAAACGCTTTCAATGCAGACTTTGCGCGAGTCGACACGAGTGAGGCTTACGCCCCTTCGGCCTTGCCGATCTGCCACTCTTCGAGTTCGATCGGAGCCTGGCGCCCGAAGATCGTGACGAGCACGCGGACGAGGCCCTTCTCGGGGAGCAGTTCGTCGACGGTGCCTTCGTACGAAGTGAACGGGCCTTCCTTGATGATGACGTGCTCGCCCTTCTCGAAGACCATGCGGACATTCGGCGTGTCCTCCGGCTTCTTCGAGTCCTTGAGCATCTTCTCGATCTCGTGATCCTTCATCGGGGTCGGGCGCCCGGCCGTGCCGACGAAGTCGCCGACGCCAGTCGTTTCCTTGATGAGGAAGAAGACGTCCTGCGGGATGCGGCCGTCGGGCTCGAGGCGCATCTCCACGAAGACGTAACCGGGATAAAGCTTGGTCTCGGTGATCTTCTGCTTGCCGCCCTTGACGGTCTTGGTCTTTTCAGTCGGCACCAGGATGCGATTGACCAGGTGCGTCATCTTTTCGATCTGCACCTTGCGGAGCAGCGTGTCGCGCACCGAGCTCTCTTTGTTGCTGGCAACGCGGAGCACGAACCAGTTCATGCCCTCTTGGCGAATGGGTTCGTCACCGGCAATGAGGCCGACCTTCTCGTCGGGGCGACCATCGAGCGCGGGGACTGCGGGAGCGGCTGGTGCCGGGACTGCTGCGTTGGTTTCGTTCTCGCTCATGGTGGGCCTTTCCTGATCGTCCGCCCGCCCAAATCGCGGGCGCGAACGCTCGGTCTCCAAGTGATAAGCGGCGGCCCTTCCGGGTCCGCCGCTGAACCAAATTATAGCCTGTCTCTGCCGCCCCTATTTGCGCTTCTTCGCGGCGGCATTCTCCGCCGTTCTGTCCTGTGAAACAAACGATTCAAACGGCGATCGCCGGCGCGCCACCTCGCGCCGCAGTTCATCCTGCGTCTTCAGCTCCGAGTCCGTCGGTGGCGGCAGCGATGTTCCCGACCCTGTCAGCGCAAACGTCAGGCCCGCGGACAAAAGGACTGCGCCGATCATCATCGGCCAGACATACCGCGGCGCGGGACGATCGTCGGACTTCATCGATTGCACAAACTGCCCGACCTCTTCGCCCACACGGCTCGAGGCGTGCCGCACCGACTCGGTCGCACGTTCCTGAGCGTCACGCACGCGCGAGCCGATCGACGGGCCCGACCTTCCAAGGCGGATGCGAGCCTGCACGCCCTCGATCGCCTCGTCGATGGTTCTGCCAAACTGGGATAAGTTCTCCTCGAACCAGCGCATAGACCTCGATCCACTCTACTTTGGCAAGTCCCGACCCTTCACTCCAAACCGTGTCGCCCAGAAGAAGAGCGGATATTCGCCGTCGGTTGTCGTTGAGAACTCGATCGTCGACTTGCTCCCGCCCGGCAAGAGGACCGGCAGAGAATCGGGAGCAGCGAACATGCCGAGCGGCTTGAGATCCAAATCCCGATTTGCATCGGTTTTCTCCGCAATACGAGTCGTGAGGTCCCCAATGTCGACCTGCTGAACGCTGGCATCGACGAGCGCCACATGAGGCCGGGCGCGGGGGTTTCCCCATGCCGGTGAAACTCGCGTGCTTGTCACCCCTGTCGAATTGAATTCGACCCGCTGGCGCTGCGCGAAATCGGCGCGCTCCCAAAGCAGGACCTTGGCAGCGGGCAGCGAGACGCTGTCCATGCGCGCGTTCAGCAGGTCGCTGTGGAGCATTTGTCTGCGTTCTGTGCTGTAACGATCCGGATTGATCCAGAATGTGGGCGAATAGTAAAAGGATGAAGGCCAAAGTGCGTTGTAGTTCTGCATCCCGGATGGTCCGGCCTGCGACGCCATATCCATGAGCTGTGAATCCGCCGGCGAAAACTGCTCCATTGAACACGACTGCCGCCCGGCATACGGCGCGAGATAGCTGTACCAATAAGCCGCAAAGAATTCCGTGTGGAATTCCGCCGCCTGTTCGACTTTGAAACTCCAATACAGCTCCGGCTTCGCGTCATACCTCGGTGCGTCGTACCAGTATTCTCCGAGCGGACCGGGATTCGGGTGTGGATCGGGGGGTGTGGGGAAATAATCGGGGTGAAACGGGCTGAGAAACTTACCGGCGGAATCGCCGGTATACATAGTCATAATCTGCGCGAGCGATCGCAGGTTGACCATGCCCACGGTTGAACGGGCGTGTCTTCTCGCTCCCATGATGGCGGGCAGCAGCAATCCCATCAAGAGCGCGATTACGCCGATGACAACAAGCAACTCAATCAGCGTAAAACCGCTTTTCCTGCGCATATGAGACACCTCCCGCCACCCACGATTACTTCAGTGTATCGACCGGATATTGGAATCCGATGAGTCCGGACTTTCGCCCGCTTTGCCGGTTTTCCCGCTCCCGGCGTCCCTTTGCCCGCCCATAGCGTACGGAGCCTGATCTCACGCGGTTCCATCGCCGGTGTCGCGCCGAACGTTGCAGAGCCGGATTCCAGACATCATGCACCCTTTGGAGGCACGCCGATATCTTCATTCCACAATTCCGGCCTAGAATTGATGAACTCTTCCATCAGCGAGATGCATCGCAGGTCGTTCATGAGAACGACTTCGATCCGCTCGGATGCAAGCCAGTCTTCGCGGCCGAGAAACGTGTGATGCTCACCAATCACGATCCGCGGGATTCGGTGGAGCACCGCCGTGCCGCTGCACATGGCGCACGGGCTGAGCGTCGTCGCCATCGTGAGATGATGCCAATCGCGCCGGCGCCCCGCGTTGCGGATGCAGACAGTCTCGGCGTGCGCCGTCGGGTCGCCCGACTGGACCCGGAGATTGTGCCCGAGCGCGACAATCGTGCCCGCGGGGTTCACGAGCGCAGCTCCGATGGGGATGCCGCCTTCAGAAAGACTTTTGCAGGCCTGCTCATACGCGGCGTCGAGCGCCATGCGGTCGATATCGGATCGGTTCATCGCGAGAGCATAATCGAACCGGCGCCCGTCCGCATCACGGGCAGAGCAAGTCGTTGTACGCGACGACGAAAACCGTAAAGTCGTCGTCCAGCACGTAGCCGTCGTTCGTGAGATCGGCCGGGCAACCGATCTGCGTTCCCTCCGCACATTGCAGGACGTTGTACGCCTGAACAAAGAGCGTGAAGTCGGCGTCGTCCACCACACCGTCGCCGTTCAGGTCCGCCGGACAGCTGCCCCGGGTGTTGAAGAACATCGTGGTTTCCTGCAGCCAGATCATCTCGCCGAGCGCGCCGTTGAAACCGGCGTTGGTGATCTGCGTTCGATTCTCGTTGGAGATGATCGCGAGATAGGCGCGGCCAGGAACGATCGTGCCGATCGGGAACTCGAACTGGGTCTCGCCGGGCTGAAATTCCTGATAGAACGCCGAGCCTCCGGTGCTGAGATCAACGATCGAAAGGATGCCGAAGGCGATCGTTGCCCCCGCCTCAAGCGTGCTGGGTGCGATCGCGCCGCTGAACACCGCAAGAGGATCGATCGCGGAGAGCCGCGGCGCCGTGTCCCCGGTGAAGTGCGGCCGATTCGCGCTAAAGAGGGACGGGCCCATCACAATCGATTCGCTCGCCGGCGGCAAAAAACCGCCCTGAAGCGAGAACGTTAACGTGGCCGCCGGATACTTCGTTTCGAGTTCTTCGAACGAGTTGAAATAGCCGTCCCACGTGAACAGTCCTGTGCTTGTGTAATGCTGCAGATCGAGCGGCGCGGGAAAGCCCGGCGCATTCACCGTGCCGCCGGTATATGCCTCCGGCGTCCAGAAAATCACGCGCGTCGCAAAGTCGAAGACGTACGGAGTAAGAGAGCCGTCGTCGGCCTGCCGAAACGTGGCGCGCTTGGTGGCACCAAAATTGGCGATATCGCCCGCAAATGCTGCGCTCGAACAGGCCAACACCAACGCCAAACCGAGTCCTCTGCGCATACCGATCACTCCCTCTGTGTATTTCCCGCCCCGCCCCCTCGGAGCAGAAAGCGTCAAGCGGCGTGTAAACATGCAGACTTGCGGGCAATGTAATTCGAAATCATTCCGGATCGCAGAGCAACTGGTCGTATGCCGGCACGAAATTGACAAAGTCGTCATCGAGCACGTACCCGTCGTTGGTGAGGTCCGCTGGACACTTGTCCCGCATCGCGATGTCGAAGCAATAGAGCAGGTTGTACGCCTGCACAAACATGACAAAGTCTGCATCATCAACGACTCCGTCGCCGTTGAGATCAGCAGGACAAGGGCCCCGGGTGTTGAAGGTGATCGTCGTGTCCTTCTGCCAGCCCACGGACGTAGTGCCACCGTTCCATCTCGCGTCGTCGGTCACGTGTCCGATGTCGTAGTACACCACCATGAAATACGCGAACCCGGGTGCGAGCGTCCCGCCGGGAATCGTGAACGCCGTGTCGACAGGGGTCAGCACAGTGTCATACCAGACATCGCCCTTCGCGAGGTCTTTGATCAGGATCGTGATCGCGCTGGAATTCGAAGTTGGGTCGTCCGTAAACCCGTTTATCGAACCGGCAAAGTCCGACGCAAGATCGTTCTTCAGGAGTTGCAATCGCGAATAGGTGTCGCCCGCGAACTGCGGATCTTCGGGCGGGAACGAATCGGGAAGCAGCATCAACACGAACGTCCCGCCGGCAACGTTGTTCGTGGTGACGTTGAACGAGTAATCCGTCGCGGGCACATCCGTATCAAGATCGGCCTGGCTCGAATATGAGTTGGAGTAGCCGTACCAAAGCTGCCCGTACGGAGCGATGTCGTACACCAATCCAAGATTTTCGGGCGAGAGCGGCCCGTCATACGTCACGGTGTTGGGATCCACGAAGGCTCCCAACGTCGGGGAATGCAAAGAAAAAATCGCCAACCAGGTTGGCGGGTTCACCGACGCGTCGGCCGTCTGTGTGAATTCGGCGTACTTCTCGATCCCGAAGTTGACGGCTTGAGCGTTCGCCGATCGCTGTGCGACGGCGGCCACACCAACCACGCAGGCGACGGCGAGGAATCTCATTTGATGTTCCCTCTCTTTCGTTTCGGAGCGACCTTGGTCCGGAAACACCGGCACAGTCCGGAAATACTGACTTTCAGCCAAACCGCCGCGTCAACCGCTCATTTGGGAGTTACGGGTGATCCGCATTTGTATGTATTTTGGACGGGTGACAATTGGAGGTGTAATTATCGGACGAAAATACCGAGGCCGCTTGCCTTCTTCCGGGAACTCGTCGCGGCAATACGCGTAACATTCTCCCGCTGGCCCGAAACGTGACGGTCGGGCCGCCGGTCCTGGCGGGAAGCGGTGTCTGAATAGTCCGAGTCAACGGACGTTCCGATCCATCGCGACCCGCTGTCGGCAGGTCGCCTTAGTTTGCGACCAGAGCCGAGCAGTCAACCGCCCGCATGCCGTCTTGTGAGGCTTCCGCCCCGCAAGTCAGCCCTCAAGGCCATCGCTCGCCACCATTGGCGAGCAAGCACGTCGCACATTCCACATCCGGGGTCCACAATTCTGCGCCGTCGTTGCGCGGAAGTTCCGGACGCGAATGAGCGAAGCGAAATTTGGTCAGGGGCGAGTCGGGTTGGAGAGCATCGTTCCGCATTCCCCATGAGCACCATCGAATCCCAACCGTCGTCGATCGAGCCCGACCAACCGGCCAGCCGCTCGGACAAAGTCCGCAGCGGTATCCGGCGCTCCAGCCAGTTCGTCGAGAACCTCACCGAACCGGCCGTTCGCGTAGGCAAAGAGCTCAAGAGCATGCTGCTCGATCCGGCGCCGGTGAAGCCGATCGCGCGCCTGGTTGTCGCGCCGAGCATCCGTCCGGGTGATAAGCCCCGGCTGCTGGGCGGGCTCACCGTCCTCATCCCCGCGTACAACGAGAGCAAGTACGTCGCCGACACGATCCGCTCCGTGCAGCGCCAGACCGTGCATGTCGATCACGTCGTCGTCATCGACGACTGCTCAACCGACAACACCGGCGAAGTCGCCCGCTCCTGCGGCAACGAAATCGTCGTTGTCCGCCCGCCCAAGAACTGCGGCAGCAAAGCGACCGCTCTCAATTACGCGCTCGATTACGTCAGCACCGAGTACACGCTCGCGATCGATGCCGATACCACGCTCGCCGACGACGCGATCGAAAAGCTGATGCCCCACTTCGATCAGCCCAAGACCGCCGCGGTCTGCGGCATGGTGCTCCCCCGCTTCGTCAGCACGATGTGGGAGCGCGGTCGGTACATCGAATACCTCTACGCCTTCCTGTTCTACAAGCCGATCCAGGATTACTACGAGCGCCCGCTCATCGCCAGCGGTTGCTTCAGCGCGTACAAGACCGACATCCTCCGCCAGCTCGGCGGTTGGAACACCCGCACCGTCGGCGAAGACATGGACCTCACGTGGTCGGTCTATCGCCTCGGCATGTCGGTGCGATTCGCGCCGGAGGCCGTGTGCTATCCGGTCGAGCCCAACAACTTCCACTTCATGAGCAAGCAGCTCGAGCGCTGGTGCGCCGGCTTTGCTCAGTGCATCAAGGTCCACTGGAAGGACATCGTCGGAACATCGATCCTGCGTTCGATGGTCGCAACGGCGCTCTGGGATGCGATGGTCAGCGTCTTCGCGTTGTTCATCCTGCTTCCGCTGCTCGCGATCTTTGTGCACCCGGCCTTCCTGCTCGGATACATCCTCGATCTTCCGACGATCGTGGTGCCGGTGCTGATCTATGCCGCGAAGCGGGGCGAGTTCTTCAAGGCGCTCTCCAGCATCCCGGCCTTCTGGGTGCTGCGATTCGTCAACACGTGGTATGTCACGCGCGCGTTCTGGAACGAATTTGTCGGCAAACGCTCGATCAAAGTGTTCGAGAAGGGACACTGATCAGCGGTTCGGAGATTTAGTTTTGGGTCTGAAATTTCAAAGTTGAAATTTCGGATTTCGGATTTTGATTCACACAGGCGGGCCACTCCGCCGGGAGTTGACGGAACATGTTTGCGGGTTTACCAGCGACAGGCATCGGCGGCATCTTCTACATGGCACTCGTGTTCTGCATGCCGTTCAGAGAACTCTGGCGCGCGATGAAGGGCGAGAGCAGCATGGAACGCTGGGCGTTCATCGCGTCACGTTGGGGCCTCTTCGCGATCGTGATCGCGATGATGTGGCTGCAGGGCGCGATCATGAAGTGGGCCATCGGCGCGGACATGTCAAAGTTCATGGCCGCCGGCGCGAGCGCCGCGACCGGCAACAAGACCTCGTCGATCGCTGGTGCCGCTCTCTACCTCTCCGTTCTTAGCTTGGTCGGCGTGATGGCCCTGGTCTACTCCGTTCGCGCCGTGATCCTCATCCGCAGCGCACTCGGCCGTCGCTGAACCCGGAATTCGCTTCCAAATTCGATGAGGCTTTCGTGAAGGACGGTCGCACCAAACCGCCCGACCGTTCACGCATCCTTCACCCCATCTGAATGCTTGCGCGACGCGCTTCCTGGACGCGTACGCACGCGTACCGCCCGCGATTGCACGGAGTTGCGCCGAGTTCTTTCGCGCCGCGTGCACGGCGCTGCGCTGTGCCCGCTTCGTTTCTTGTCGCGATCCGAACAATTCGATTCACACACTCTTATCGCACACTTGAACACGCCATTTCCCAAAGTCGCTCCTGCGATCTCTAGTCTCCTGCGCACTCAAGCGGCACACATCACGTGCCGCGGAGTTCACGCTCAAGGGGACGCAGGATGTCGAACCACATTGCAAGACGGGCCGCAATCGGAGAGCGCCGGACCGGCGCCGCGTTCACGCTGATCGAACTCTTGGTGGTCATCGCGGTCATCGCGCTGCTCATCGGAATTCTGCTCCCCTCGCTCTCCTCGGCGCGGAACGCAGCGCGCGCCGTCGTCTGCGGGAACAACATCAAGTCCGTCGGCGTGGCGGTCACGTCCTACACCATCGATTACAGGTGGTTCCCACCCGCGTACGTCTATCCGCCCTCCGATCCCTCCGCCTCGCGAATCCAATGGAAGATGTCCGATCAGACCGGCGACAACCCGCCTCAGGGTTACATCCACTGGTCCAACTTTCTCTTCAACTCCGGCCAGGTTCCCCAGAACGCGTTCACCTGCCCCGCAGCGCCCGGCCGCGGCGCGCCACGCACCAACCCTGGCGACAACACCAACGACGCCGAGCAGGATCAGCAGCCCGGTTCACCATCAGGTGTTCCTGATCTGCAGGCCCCTCGCATGGCGTATGCGGGCAACGGCGCCATCTTCACACGCAACAAGTTCGCGAACAAGCCGCTCCGCGAAAATGTGCTGGTTTCACCAAGCATGATCGATTCGGAGCCCGGCGGCATGTCGCGATTCATTCTCGCGGGCGAACTGGGCTTCTCAAAGATCAACGGCTGGGCGACCATCGGAAAAAGTGTCTCCGAAGGCGGATCTGATACCGGGTTCACGTCCGTGAGTCACCGGCCCTTCACCCCGTTCCTTCCCCTCTCGGGCGGCGCGGATCCAAAGGACGTCTACAACGAGCCAGATGGCGCCAGCTCTCGCCCGCGGTTCTCCTACCCGAACGTCAAGACGGCCACAAGCAGCAAGTCGGACATCAGCGACAAGAACAGCGTCCCCCGATATGCATTCAGCGGTGAGCGCGGCGGCACCAGCCTCGATGGCGCGGCCCGCCATCACCAGGGCGACGACCCGGTGTACGGCGCGGGCGACTACGTGTTTGTTGACGGACACGTCGAGCGCCTGTCCGTAACAACGACAATCACCAAACGCCTCTGGGGAAATAAGTTCTACAGCATCACCGGACGCAATACCCGTGTGTACGACGCGGACGGTGAAGATAAGAAGTAATTCGAGCTGCGCCGCTTGCAAACGGGCGCTGCTGAGCTTTGTTTCGATCGGCTGAAAGGCTGCAAAGAGAGGTCCGCGAAACTTCGCGGTCGATTTTGAGCGGGAGGAGTGGCGATCGGTACGTGCCGATCGTCAGGCATCAATCACTTTCGTGACGGAGAGATTGCTTATGAACGCGAACAAACGTCGGCTCATCGTTCTTCTTTCGGCGAGCGGGGTGGCGGCAGGTATCGGCTCCTTCGCCGGCGCCGGCCCCAAGGTCGTCAACCTCTCGGGCGCAACCCTCCTCGAGAACACGCTCAAGGCCCGCGCCGCCACCAACGACTACATCGACGTCGACAAGAACAACTACGCCGGCAAACTCGGCGATTTCCCGCCCCAGCAGCTCGCAACCACGCCCACCTCAACGACCGTTGTCGACGGCGGCGGCAATTTCCCCGCCGATCAGTACTGGGGCATTCACTACCGCGGCGTCGGCTCGGTCCGCGGCATCGCCGAACTGCTCGCCTTCGGTAACGCATTTGTAACAACTGGCGACAGCGATCCGGCCGGCCTTCCCATCTCGGCCGCGTCGTTCGAGTATTACAACCGCATCAAGTTCCAGCCCTACGCCGGCGGCGGCATTCAGAACACCGCGAATCCGGGCGGCTTCCCGGTTCGCTCTGACCTCGTCACCCTCGACGCGAACTACTCGGCCCCGAACACCCCTTCGGCCGGCGGCATCCGCATCGATATCGCTCCCTCCGACGTCTTTGTCGAGTGGGCCAAGCAGTACACCGGCGGCGCGGGCAATCCGACCAAGAAGCCCGGACAATCGGGCTACGGAAGCAACAGCCGCTTCAGCGTGAACCCCTCGGGCATCTCGGCCGGCGCGGGCTTCTTCAGCAATCTTCCGCTTCTGACCGGTTCGGTCTTCTATGACCCCAGCAATCCGCCCCCCACGAGCGCAACCAACGTCTTCTTTAACAACGCCATCGCGTTCGAGCCGATCGCCGCGATCGTGAATCCGGGCGTCGGCCGCCAGCAGGCGACGCAGACCGAGCTTCGCCACCTCTTCGCGACCGGTCGCCTTCCCTCGGGCGAGAACCTTATTGCCGTGACGCGCGACGTTGAGTCGGGCACGCGCAACGGATTCAACAACGCGTTCAATCTTGATCCGTCGTACGGCGTCGGCGAAAACGTCGGTGGCGTCGGCATCACGCCTTCCAACGCAGCAAACGAGCAGATTCTCGGCGCCGTGTTCGTTCCGTCAAACAAGGGCGGCTCGGGCCAGATGGAAACCACCACGATCAACGCACGTCTGGCCGTCGGATACGTCGGCCCCGAGCGCGGCTTCAACAGCTGGCTCACAGCCACGCCGCAGAAACTCGAACTCCTCGCCGTTCAAAATGACCTGCAAGGAGGCACCGTCTATAACCGCCCGAACATCGATGCGGTCCTCGACAACACCATCAACGGCTGGACCCTCGGCACCTTCGCCCAGCTCGTCACGCTTGGAAGCCCGCTCGCCGAATCAGTCGCCGACGGCGGCACCTCCGCGATTCTTCCCAAAATGAACAACAAGTACGCCGCGTCGTTCATTAACAACATGACGCAAAGCGTCAACGCGTTTGTTTCGGTTCCCGCGAACCCCAACAACGACGGGATGCCCGGCGAATTCCTCGCGACGCAGCTCGTTCTCGGCGCCGCGCCGCAGAACATTCAGAACAAGCTCAATCCGCTCGCTCTTGATCCGAATCCCAACTTCAGCGCCGCAGTGCAGACCTACACCCGCGCGAACAGCGTGCTAAGCGCTTCTGCGTATTACAGTTACAACACGAGCGCGAACGGTGTCGTCCCGACCCGTACGGTCGCCGCGAATACCTACAGCGACAAGACCCTCGTCCCGGCCGGCACCTCCTACATCAATCAGGGCGGCACGACGGTCGCGTATGGCTTGGCCCTGACGACCCGCAACCGGATTTCGGGCGATTTCAGCGGGAACGGCGTCCGCGACCTTGCGGACATCGGCGAGATGATCAAGGCGTTCAACCAGCGCGCCGGCGGCGCTGCTTGGGTTCCTGCCGCGGGTTCAGGCCCCATCGCGGGTGCTCCCGGCAATGACGCCATCATCGAAGTCCTCGGCGACTTCAACGGTGACGGCAACTTCGATAAGAAGGACATCCGTTACTTCGCCGACGGCCTGCTGCTCATCGGGGGCAACCTCGATCGCGGCGCCGCGTTCACCGAAGTCGACGCCCAGGGCGGCGGCAACTTCTTCGCCACCACGCTCGCAACGGCGGCGGGCGGCGCAACCTACACGGCCGGCGCCTCCCGCGCTGACGTCGCCGGTGCGGCAGGCAGCGCTCGTGGCTGGGCACCGGTCGGTGCTGATGGGACCATCAACGCCAAGGACATCGACTACGTCTACGCGCAGTTCAAGCTCAACCCGAGCACGGGCGGCGGCGCGGCGTCGTGGTCCAATCTCCAACACGCGATCAACGCCGACCTTTCGGCGGACATGGATGGAAACCTGATCATCAATCAGGCGGATGTTGACTACGTTGTTCAGACCGCGCTGCAGACTTCGTACGGCGACGTGAACCTTGATCGCAAGGTGAACGCGGCCGACTTCAATATCTGGGCCGCGAACTACAACACGGGTTCGGCTTCAAGCCCGGCCGGCTGGGCGAAGGGCGACGTGAGCGGCGATGGCAAGGTGTTCGATGAGGACTACCACGTTCTGATGGCGCATCGCTCGTGCGCGGCGGATCTGAATAACGACGCCCTCGTGGACGACTCTGACTTTGTCATCTTCGCGTCGGCGTACAACGACCTGCTCTGCCCCGCGCTGCCCGGTCTTTGCCCGGCCGATCTGAATGATGACGGCCAGGTGGACGACTCGGACTTCGTGATCTTCGCCGGTGCGTATAACGAACTGCTCTGCCCGTAAGTCTTGGCTTTGCCCCGAGTCTCTGGAGTGAGAGAGAGACTCCGACAACTCGAGATGCGTTCTACGTAAGCCCCCGATCGGAAACGATCGGGGGTTTTTTCATGACTTGACGGCGATCAATTCAAACACCGGGGGCAGCAGCATGAACGCGCCGTCGTCGTTGATCACTTCGGCCATTTCCTTCAGCGCGCCGTCGCAATCTGCCTGCGAGAGGAAGCCCGACTCGACCAATTTGGGCAGGAACGAATTGAAAAACGTCCACGGCCAGTGCCACATGCTGGTGTTGGGGCGCGCGATGCGCTGTTTGACATCCATGTGCTCGATCTCAAAGCCGTGACGCTTCAGAAGCCGGGGCAATTCGCCCATGATGTCGGGGTTGCCGCCCCGGGCGCGCCAGGATTGACCGACGGCCTTGATCGCCTTCGCAAACGATTCGCGCCGGGGCGCGAGCGTGATGCCGAACTCGTAGTTGAAATAGTCCTGCACCATCAGCTTCCCGCCAGGGCGGAGGACACGCCGGATTCCCTTGACCACTTCGTCGGGGCTTGCAACAAAGCAGAAAACCCAGCGCGTGTACGCGACATCGAAATAGTCGTCGGTCGCGGGAGACGGCAGGCAGTGATCGAGTTTCTGCGCATCGCCCAGCACACGGTCAATATTGTGGAGCTTGCGAGCCTCGGATTCCTGCCCGAGTTGCTTCAGGAACGCCGCCGACTCGTCCACGCCCACGACGCGGCCCTGAGCGCCGACGATCTGGGCGATGTCGAGCGAGGCGTGCCCGGGGCCGCAGCCAAGGTCGAGGGCGCGCATGCCCGGCTGAAGCCCCGCGCGCAGCCAGAGATCAAACGCGGAATTGCTCCAGAGACGGTGCTGCAACCCGAGGCGAAAAGCTTCGTCGCTCCCGGTGCCGAGCACATAAGGCTGTTCGCGTGGAGAAACGGGCGAAGGAGCGGCGGTCGTCATGCCGAAGAATAGGTCGTTTTCAGCTTTGTCCCAACCGGAGATTGGACGCCGAATTCTGGTGAATCCGACTCTCCGCGCTAGCATCCGGCGTCACGGATGACCGCTCGATTTCCGGCATCGAACGCATGGGCCTGATTCCCTCGTACTTTCGCTCGTTTCTTCCAAGCGCCTTCCCGCGCTTTGCGCGCCGCTCGTACACGCTCGAGATCATCACGGTCATTTGTTTCTCCGCGACGCTCGGGATCGTCGAGGGGGGAGTGATCTCCAACATCGCCAAGCGCCGGTTCGAGTCAGTGGTCGAATCGGACGCGCTCAACTTCTATGTTGCGCTGCTCTTCGCGGCGCCCGACCTCGCAAACATCCTGAGTTTCTTCTGGTCGGGCCTGAGCCACGGGCGCAAGAAGATCCCGCTCATTAACATCCTGCAGCTTGCGGTGATCCTGTTGATCGGGCTGATGGCGTTCACTCCGGCAACGCGTGCCGGGCTCGTCGCGATGGTGGCGATCGCGATTCTCGCGCGGGTCTGCTGGTCGGGGATCATCACGCTCCGCCCCACCGTCTGGCGCTCAAACTACCCGGCGATCATGCGCGCAACCGCCGTCGGCAATTTCCAGACGATGCAGTACATCATGGCGGGCGTCGTCGGCATTGTGGTCGGATCGGTGCTGAACGGGAATCCGAACATGTTTCGCGCGCTGGTGCTCTCGGTTGCAGCCGTCGGGCTTGGGGCGTTCATCGCGACGCGCAAGCAGCGCGTGCGGCGTGAAGCGCGGATGCGACGGGCCGAAATCGACTCCGCCCCGCGCATGAAGCCCTGGCAAGGCCCGCTGGTTGTCTGGCGCGTGCTCCACAAAGACCGCATGTGGGCCCGCTTCATGCTCTGGATGTTCGTGCTCGGCCTTGGCAACATGCTGCTCGGGCCGATTTTGACGATCGTGCTCCGCGATCAGTTTGAACTTGGCTACCTCCGCAGCATTCTGATCACAAGCTCGATCACCGCGCTTGTCATGCCGCTCTCGATCCCGATGTGGGCGCGCTATCTCGATCGCTCGCACGTGGTGCGCTTCCGTGCCCGCCAGACGTGGGTGTTTGTTTTCTCCGCGTTTGTCGCGTGCTTCGGCGTGCTCTTTCACCGCGTGGAGTTGCTCTACCTCACCGCCGTTTTACAGGGCATCGCCTACGGCGGGGGCACGCTCGCGTGGAATCTTGGCCATGTCGATTTCGCGCCGCCAACGCACACCAGCCAGTACATGGCCTCGCACGTCACGCTCAACGGGATTCGCGGGCTGATCGCGCCGTTCGTGGCGGTTGGGCTTTATAACGGTGCGGTGGTTGCGGGGCTGAATCTGATGGGGTTGGGTGTGACGACGACTGCCGCGGCGGGCGTGCTTGCGGTCAGCGCGATCATGTGCGCAGTCGGAGCGACCGGGTTTAGTCGATTGCATGCACACATGGGCGATCGTGCGACGCTGGCGAAGGCTCGGTCGGCTTGAATCTTTTGTTTATGTGGGCGAGGGGTTCATTGGTCGGTGCGGGCGTCGATGGTGGTCGGGCCGCTTCGCTTCGCTCGGGCTCGTACGGCAAGGTTTTGGTTGTTCCTGTGCGTTGTTCGGGATCGGGGTTTTGGCAAACAAAAAACGCTCCCCCGCTGGCGAATGGATCGCCTCGCGGGGGAGCGTGTGGAAGGAGAGCCGCGTGGATCGGAGCACGGCCCTCTTACGTGTGCGTGCTTACTTAATCTCGATCTTGCGCGCTTGCGCCTGCGGCGCTTTCGGCAGCGTGATCGTCAGCACGCCGTCCGCCAAATCGGCGGCGATCTGGCTCTCGAGAACGCCTTCAGGGAGTGCGATCCGGCGGGCCAGACTCTGCGAGTGACGCTCGCGCCGGTGATACCGCTCCGCGGTCTCTTCTTTCTGCTCGGTCGCTTCCGCGCGAACCGTAAGAACGCCCTTCTCCAAGTCGAGCGCGATCTGCTCTTTCTTGAAGCCGGGTACATCGGCTCGAACGACAAACGCGCCTTCGGATTCAGTCACATCGAGCGGCATTGCGGCCGGCGCAGCGCCGAGGCTACCGAGGACTTCACCAAAGAACGCATCGTTGAATACATGCGCGAGAGGATTGGAATTCGACGCCGCGGCAGGGCCGCAGCAGGAAGAGGCATCACTCGGACGACGACGGAAAGCAATATTCATAAGCAGTTCTCCTTTTCAAAGGCACTCCGACCCCACGCCGGTGTGCGACTCGTGAGAACGAATTGCAACCTCCGTGCCAATGGCAACGTCCGGTGTAACCACCACACATCCGCCCGGAAATGGCTTGTTTTTGAGGCGCCAGAGGCATTGCCCGGCAGCGGGCGCCCAATCGCTTGCCACTTTGGCAGTTTCGAGCACTCTAAACGCTCTGAATGCCAAGCTTCAGCAAAATTGCCCGCCATTCTTCTGCTACACCCAAGCGCAGAGCCCATGCTCTAGATATGCGCGGTCAATTCCTGGTTCACCCGAGAGAGGCTTGTCGGACCAGCCGAGTACACGGATCATGCCGGCGATGTCGCGGAGGTGCTTGTCTGATTGACCTTGCTTGTAAAACACCAGCTTCTTTAGGATGACGTCTTCCGGCGAAGCCATCCATACTTGTTGAGCGCCGCTAATCGCGACCCGTCGCTTGCGCGACAGTTGGCATTCATCAAAGTGTTCGCCTTGAAATACGACCAAATCGGCCTTGTAACCGGAGGCGACATGAGTGATGTTGAACATCCCTCCGACGCTTACCGCTTCTCGAGCTGCAATCTCCGAAGCGTAATAATCCGGTGCTGGGAACTGTGCGACCACATCCTGCACTTTCCATGCCGGCAGTTCGATAACGACGTCGACGTCCTGAGTCAGCCGAGGCTCGCCGAAAAATATTGACGCGGTGGACCCGACAACGAAATACTCGAGTCCAAGCGACTCGATACGCGAGCTGATTAGTCCGACGAATTCCTCATGCCGCACTGCTCAGTCTCCGCATCATCTCGGCATGCACCTGCTCGTTTGTCCAAGTGCTGTGGAGCGATCGCAAATGGGCTTCAAGCATCGCGCGAACCGACGCTCCCATATCCGACGCAATCGACAACCGCTCCGCTCCCGTCTTCGCGCGCAGAATCTCCGCCGTCTTGTCGTCGATGACTTCGATTCGCCGCGGGTCGATGCTCACGCCCTGATTGTACGGATTCGCCGTGTTCAGAGCCTTTGGAGGCTTCTAGAAAAGCCTGCCACCAAAGTCGGACCGGGCCGTACCATTTCATTATGAGCCTCATCGACCTCCGCTCCGACACCGTCACCCGCCCCACGCCCGAGATGCGCAAGGTCATCGCCAACGCCGAAGTCGGCGATGAGGTGCTTGGCGACGACCCGACAGTCCGCAAGCTCGAAGAAAAGTTCGCCGCTCACCTCGGCAAGCCCGCGGCATGCTTTGTCCCCACCGGCACGATGGCCAATCAGACCGCGCTGCGCGCTCACACCGAGCCGGGCGACGAGGTGATCTGTTCCGACGGTGCGCACATCATTCACTATGAGACAGGTGCGCCTGCCGCGCTTTCGGGGGTGATGATCCGCACGATCGCGAATCCGCGCGGGCTCTTCGACGTGGCCGACGTCACGCCTCTCGTCCGTCAAGATGCGTACCACTTTCCGCACTCGCGCCTGCTCATGGTCGAGAACACGCACAACCGTGGCGGCGGTACGGTCTGGCCACTCGCACAGATCGAACGCGTCACAGCCGAAGCACGCAAGCACAGACTCAAGATGCACCTCGACGGCGCGCGCCTCTGGAACGCGTCGATCGCCAGCGGCGTCGCGATGAAGGATTTCGCCAAGCCGTTCGACACGATCTCGTGCTGCTTCTCGAAGGGTCTTGGCGCCCCCATCGGCTCGGCGGTTGCGGGCGATGCTGATTCGATCCTCCGCGTGCAGCGATTCAAGAAGATGTTCGGGGGGATGACGCGCCAGGTCGGCATTCTCGCTGCCGCGGCGATCTACGCGATGGACAATCACGTTCAGCGCCTTCCGGAAGATCACGCCAACGCCAAGCGCCTTGCTGAACTGATCGCGAACATTCCGGGCCTCTCGATCGCGCTCGCGCCGGTCGAGACCAACATCGTCTACTTTGATATCGCTCAGGATGTGCCGCTGACGGGGCAGCAGCTTTCGGACAAGCTCAAAGCGGCGAACGTGCTGATGCTTGTAACTGGTCCGCGCCGGATTCGCTGCGTCACGCATCTGGATGTCACCGCACCGATGATCGAACAGGCGGCGCAGGCGATCGAGCGGTGCGTCACCGGACGAGTGCCGGTCGGCGTCTAGCCCATTCGCGGGGGACCGCCATTTCGTGAATCTTCGATCACACGGGAATACACCGTGACGGGCGCTGTCTGAACGCACTGCGTCTTGTTCCAGTTTGCTCGATGCGTGTGGTTTTCCTTCGACTTCACCCTCCATTCATCCGCGAGAAGCACCTTGCACGGGTGGCCGGAAGAAAAGAGGAGTCGATGACCGTGAAAACTATTCTTGCTTGTTTCGCCATGACGACCGTTGCCGGATCCAGCCTGGCGGCAACCATTTCATTGAGCGGGCCAGTTGACCAAACTGGTGCCGGTTTCGGAAGCGTTTTGAGTGTGCTTGCGTTGCAGGGGAATGGTTCCGAAGCGGGCGGCGTCGCGTGGAACGGCGCGATCGACGTCCAATCCGGCGATGCCAAGCCCTTCTCGCAGACGCGAACCGTCAGCGAAATCGTTGCAAGCGGTGCAAATCTCTCGACATTCGGAGTCGTGCTCAACATCGCGCAGCCCGGTGGCAACCCCAATATCACGCTGAACCAGTTTGATGTGGTGTTCTATTCCGCGAGCGGCAGCGAGCTGTTCGTCGCGTCGTTCAACACTCCGACGGTGCTGGCGCAGATCGGAGGCGGCGTCGGCAACGCCGGTTACCTGTTCAACATCACGTTCGATCCATTCGAAGCCAATTTCTTCGCCGACGCGACCAATCGAATCGGGATCCGCGTGACCAATCCGATCATGGGCTCCCTGGGTGCGCCGGAGAATTTCTATCTGGTGCCTTCGCCATCCGCGATGATGTTCGTTGGTGGTGCAGGCCTGCTCGCGACGCTCAGGCGTCGGCGCGCCTGAGCAGGCGATGGATGGTGCAGGTGATCGTTGCGTCCATTCGCGCGTGGCCGCGCGTCAGATCTGTAGTTGGCACGTCGATTTTCGACACCCCGGTTTGAATTTGTGCCGCCAACGAGCCTTGCAGTTTTTTAAAAAACTGCGAGGCTTTTTTCTTCCCTTCACTCTGGCTTCATGCGCCCGTGTGATTCTCTGGAAAGTGCGTTGAGCAATCCGGGATTGAACCAAATTCGTTGCTCGCCCGTTTGTTGTTCAAGGTTCACACTTCACGATTCGTTCCAGTCGCGATTTTTTTCGCGTCTGCGCTGCAACGTCCATTTGTCGCTCCTTGGAGAGGGAGAAGAGGCATGAAAAGCCTCACCCGTGGCGGGCAGATCCCATCGTTGCCCGCTGCTTTATTGAGATGACCCGAAGCGGCGCTTCGGCTCGGAGATCAGTGTGGAGTGGTGTGGGGTGGAAAGCAAGAGCCCCGATCGCGCGATCGGGGCTCTTCTTATCGGGGCTCTTCTTATTGACCGGAAATCAACGGCTGTTTTCAGCGACGGTAACGGCCGCCCCCAGCCCGCGCATCTCAATCCCAAGCACGGCTTGCTACGCCTTGTACGCCGAAATATTCAGACTAATCGCCTGTCCCTCGAAGCGTTTCTCGCTCGTGTCTTGAAACAGGCCGAAGCTCTCGACGCGCCGCACGTTGTTGAACCCGACATCCTTCAGCACGAGTTCGAGCTGCTCGAACCAAAGCCCGCCTTTGTGATAGTCAAAGTCGTCCATCTGGCCGCCCATGATCATCCGCATCAGGAAGTTGCGCTGTTCAAACGACTGGTTCGGCTTCGCAAAGAGTTTGCAGAGCGCCTCGAGATCCGGCACCGCGAGTCGCATCAGTCCGCCGTGGCGAAGCACGCGGAATGCTTCCTGAAGCGCCGGGACCAGTTCGTGCATGTAGCTCAGGTGCTCGTACACATGCGAGGCGTAGATCTCTTCCACCGATCCATCCGCAAACTGCGACAGGTCGCGGCAGTTTCCGATGACATCTACCTGCGCGCCGGGCAAGGTGTCCATGATCGTCCAGCCGGCACGCTTTTCGTGCCCGCCGATGTGCAGCCGGATCGGCGCACGCTTGCCCTTTGAGTCTGCCTGGCTCATGGATGAGGCTAGCCCGATTCGGGTGCGTTATATCGAGGCAAACTTTCGTGCAGAGTCACACGATCGCCGCGGAGCATGGCGCTCGGTCAATTGTCGTATTCGAGATCGATCCGAAGAATGGAGAAGCCCCGATCCTTCGACCGGGGCTTTCAAGTTCATATGAATTCAACTGTAACGGTTTCCCGCTCAGCGACGGCGACGGCCGCCGGCGACGAAACCCATGCCCAGAAGCGCGAGTGACGCGGGGGCCGGGATGGATTCGTTTTCGATGAGATAGTCATCAAAGGCCGTCACAAACGCCGCGCCGCCGGTGCCCGTCGTGCGGGTGCCGCGGATGTCGGCGTCGGCGAAATCGGTGCTCGAGAACACACCGTTCACGCCCGAATCCACTCCGTCCACAAAGAAGCGGATGGTGTGCGAGGCAAAGTTCGCCTCGACCGCCAGCTTGTGGTAGACGTTGGGATTGATGAGACCCGCGGCGGACGTGAACACATTGCTCGCGCCGTCGATCACGCCGATCGAACCGTCGCTGGCGATGTACACCAGCCCGATGCGAGCGGTGAATGCATCGTACAGGTCGAGTCCGGCGGTGTAGGTGCGGGTGCCCGCGTCGCCACCCATGCCGACCCAGACCGAGGCACGCACGATCGGATTGATCGCGAGCTGCGCCGGACCGATCGCGTGCGTGCTCTCCCACGCCCACTTGCCCGAGGCGCCGATCTGCGCGCCGGTCATCGAGGCGAACTGGCTGCCCGTGTGAGCGCGCGCCGGGTTGTTGGTGACGCTGCCCGCGTCGGCCACCCATCCGGCCTGACCATTGAGCGCGCCCGCGGCGAACGTCGGGGCTTCAAAGCTGGTGCCGTACACAAGACTGGCCGACGCGCCGGAGGCGATCGCCAGCACCGCCGCAGCGGAAACGAACTTCAACATGTCTCTCTCCCTCATTCAAAAATCGCAACGCGGGCGCTCACGCTGAGACACCCCAAACGATCAGAATGGAAAAGGAAGAACGAGCTGCGCCCGGAAAAGCACCGAGGCGGAAAACTCGGCGCACACAGAATCGTTTTCTTGTCTCTCTCTTCGCACCCTGAACGCTCCGATGATAGGGCAAACACCCCGGATGCCAAAAAGAGATCTCACTGTTTTGTCTATTTTTCAGGGGCTTTTCGCGCAACCCCGAGCTGAAAAAAAAGCCCCGACCTTTCGATCGGGACCTTTCGGATTCAATAGGAATCTCTATCAGGACTTAGGCGCGACGGCGACGGCCACCGACGACGAGGCCCATGCCCAGGAGGCCGAGCGCGCTCGGAGCCGGGACGTTGAAGGTCTCGAGGAGGTAGTCATCGACGCGCATTTCCGGGGTGCCCGTGCCAGCGGTCGTGCTGCGGATGCCGCGGAAGTCGGCATCGCCGAAATCGGTGTTGAGGAAGGCGCCGGCAAAGCCGGTGTCAACATCATTCAAGAAGAAGCGCTCGACGCCGGTCGTGTAGTTCATTTCGATCGAGAGCTTGTTGTAGACGTTCGGGTTGACAAGGCCAGCGGCCGAGGCAGCCGAGGTGCCGAGGCCATCGAGGATCGAGACCGAGCCATCCGAGTTGATCAGGATCTGGCCGATGCGCGAAACGGCGACGTCGTAGCAATCGAGGCCGACGCTGAACGCGCGGGTGCCGATTGTGCCGCCCATCTGGAACCACGCCGAAGCGCGGAGGATCTGGGGCGTGCCCGAGCTCGTCGCCTGCCAGGCCCAAGCGCTGCCGCCGGCGGCGGAGAGGTTGGTGGCGGTCATGCGGCCGAACTGCGTGCCGGTGTGGGCGCCGCCAGCGGTATTGGCGATCGTGCCGGTGTCAGCCAGCCAGCCGTTCTGGCCGTTGATGTTGCCGACGGCGAACGTCGGGGCTTCGAAGCTCGTGGAGTACAGGACGGTGGCGTTCGCACCGGCGGCGATAGCCAACACAGCAGCAGCGGAAATCAACTTCATCATGATTCTCTCTCCCTCTTTCAAAACATTCGCGAAATGAGCGCTCACGCTGAGCGACTCAAAACAATCGGAATGGAAGAGGAAGGCACGCACGGCGCTCAGACTGCTCCGGGGCGGAAAACCCGGTGCACGCCGCAATCGTTTCTTGTCTCTCTCTTCACAGACCGAACCGGACAATTGTACAGAGGCGCCTATCGAAACCGAGCGCGTGCAATTGCATTTTGCCTAGAATTTACGACATTATGTCGTCTTAATCCCTATAAAAAAGGCGCATAAAAAACCCCCGATCTTTCGACCGGAGGCGTTTAGATTCAGATCGAATCACTCAAGACTTAGGCGCGACGGCGACGGGCCGCGATCAAACCGCCGAGGCCAACAAGCGCGAGAGCGCCGGGGGCCGGGATCTGCTCGATGCTGAGGTCGTCGTAGCGGTGCTCGGTCGTAGTGTTGGTGCCGGTCGAGCCGCGCACCGAGTAGAGGTCGGCATCGCCGAAGCCGGTGATGCCGGCATCAAACACGCCGAAGCCGGCCGGGGTCGTGATTGCCACGCCGTCAACCGTGAAGGCAAGGGTGTGAGCCGCGAAGTCGGCTTCAACGATCAGATTGTGCCACGCGTTGAGCGCGACAGCGCCGGCAGCGGTGCTGACCGAGGCGTTCGTCGCGGCGCCGTTGATGAACGAAACCGAGCCGTCGAGGTTGATGCCGACAGCGCCGACGCGTGAAGCGCCGGTGTCATTGTACAGATCAAGGCCAGCGCGATAGAGGCGGGTGCCGATCGCGCCCGTCGTGCTGAGGTTCACCCAGATCGACGCGCGGATGATCATGCCGCCGGAGGCGAGCTGAGCAGCCGTGCGGGTATTGTCGGCCCAAGCCCAGCTACCGCTGGTGCTCGTGCCTGAACCGGAGATGCGGGCATACTGCGTGCCGCTGTGAGCAAGGCCGGCGCCGTTGTTCACGTTGAAGTTCGTCGAGGTCACGGCGTAGGCCGGGGTGCCCTGACCGCTGAGGGCGGCAACCGCGAACGGGGGGTTCTCAAAACCCGTGGAGTAAATCACCGTGGCATTCGCGCCAGCGGCGATAGCCAACATTGCAGCAGCAGAAATCAACTTCGTCATGTCTCTCTCCCTTTTCAAAACCTTGTCCACCCCACCGGGCTCACATCGAGTCGGTGTCGGGCTTGAACAGGAGGGAGAGGAACGACCGAGCGTGACAATCCGGAAATAACCCGGATAGAGCGTGCCGCGGCGGAAAACGCGGCAAGCCAGAACGGCAAATTGTCTCTCTCCCACCGAATCCGAAGAATGAGAATACACTAACACCCCGTTCCGGCAAACCAATCTTCACCCACATTTTGCCCTATTTTGCAAAAATCTTGCGAACCGGCTGGCACTCTCCGTTTTTCGGGTCTTGTTCTTTTTTTGGGTTCCGTCTGGATAAAGAAGCACCCCGCCAGTCGGCGGGGTGCTCAACGTACAGGTAGAGATATTGAACTGATCAGATGCAAATTCAGGCGCGACGACGACGGGTCGCGATCAGACCGCCGAGGCCGATGAGAGCGACTGCGCCGGGTGCGGGGACGTAGGTGATGTCCATGATGATGTCGACTTCGCTGATGATGCCGGTGAAACCAACGACGCCGTTCCAAACCACGTTCGAGCCGAAGTTGGTCAGCGTGCCCTGGTTCGTGAGAGCCGAGCTCGTGGCGATCGGGGCCGCGAACGAGTTGCTCGGGCTCCAGAGGGCCGAGAAGATCGAAACGCTGGTGGCTGCACCCGGGAGATTGTTCCAGGCGAGGCCGTTGCCGCCGAGAGCGGTGCTGCCGACATCGAAGCGGCCCTGCGTCATCGGGTTGCCGCCGATGGTGATGCCGTTGACCCAGAGATTCGTGGTGTTCGTGGTGAAGCACGCGACGACGATGCGACGCACGCCGGGGCTGACATCGCCGAGATCAAGCGACTGCATGTTGACGGTCGCGTTGCTGCTGATCAGCGTGCCGTGGGCGTTGTTGTTGCCGAAGGTGAATGAGGTCACGCGACCGGCAGTGGCCGTCACGTAGCCGGCGGCCGGGGCCACGGTGGTCTGACCGAGCAGAGCGGCCGAGAACGTGTCGCCCGGGGTGACGAAGCGATCTGAGGGGAGGCCACCGACGCGGACGAGGCCCGCGGCGCTGGTCTGAAGGCCGTCGCTCAGGTTGGAAACCATCGTGGCGTTCGCCATGCCGGCGATCGCCGTGAGCGCGAGCGCGCCCATTGCCATCTTCATCATGTCTGTCTCTCCCTGCAGGCCGGCGCGGAAGCCGGTAAACCAAATGAACGATCCAAAGCTTCACAAAGAAGCCTTGAGCACACATCGGTTCAAGCAGGGAAATCCGGTCCGTGAGCGCCTGACGCGGCGGAAATCGCATCAAGCCGGAACGGTTTGTCTCTCTCCTCGCATGACCCGACACTTGCAGTGTATGAGAAACGGCTCACTGCCGCAAGCGCCAGTTTCGCAAGACGCCAGGCAATCCTCGCGCAACTGGGAAATCAATTGAAAATCAACGCCCGATAACGTTTAGCGGACGGGGAAAACCCTGAATGATCGCCCTCCGTTCGGTACACTTTCCGCCATGCTTGCCCGCGTTCAATCGTCACTGCTTCAGGGAATCGATGCGCTCCCCTGCGAGATCGAGGTCGATCACACCGACTTTGGGGAGGGCGATGACCCGGACAAGAAGTCGTTCACCAACATCGTGGGGCTGCCGGATGCAGCGGTGAAAGAGTCGCTCGAGCGCGTGCGCAGCGCGATGGTGAACAGCGGCTACTTCTTCCCGCAAGGTCGCACGATCATCAATCTCGCGCCGGCGGATGTTCGCAAGGAAGGACCGGTGTACGACCTGCCGATCGCGGTGGGCGTTTTGCTCGTGCAGGGAATTGGGGCGCCGGTGAAGGCGGCGAAGTCGGGCGCCAAGTCGGCCCTCAAACCAGGCAGCGCGCCGGCTCGTGGAGCGACGGGAACGACTGGCACGTTGATCGAAGAAGCGCCGGGTGTTGATCCGCGCCGGTTTCTCTTCGCGGGGGAACTTGCGCTTGATGGAAGATTGCGCCCGATCAAGGGCGCGATCGCGCTCGCGGCGCTCGCGAAGACCAAGGGCTTTGAGGGCGTGATCATTCCATACGACAACGCGGCGGAGGCGGCGGTCGTTGAAGGGATTGCTGTGCTCGGGGCGCGATCGCTTGCCGAAGTTGTGGGGCTGATGACGGGGCATCTTGAGCCGCGGCCGTTTCCTGCGCCCGATGTTGCACAACTGCTGAAGCAGGCGACCGCGCCGATCGACTTTGGTGAGATCAAGGGTCAGGAGACGGTGAAGCGGGCGATTGTGGTGGCCGCGGCGGGCGGACACAATCTTGTGAAGTCGTGGCCGAGTTGCCGACACCGCGCTCTCGCCCGGCAAAAGTAAACGAGATTTCTTTGATGCGCCATCGGTCGACAGCACCCGGCCGGAAGCGGCCTGCTGGGTCCTTGGCCTGTCTGGTGGGTATCCGCACGGCGTTGGCGTTGATGCCGACCAGCACGCTGGCTAGCAGTTTTCGCTGCCCCACTGCATCCAGTTTCGTTTCCGGGGCCATTGCCACGCGGGCGGCGGCGACGGCTCGGCGGACGCGGTTTGGATCCATGCTCTCAGCTTGTGTTCGCAATCGGACAATTGCCTGCTGGGCACCTTGGATCGCCGCCGCGATCTCGCCGTTCTTTGCCTGAAATTCTTCCTTGCCGATTTCACCATCGATTCGCATTGTGAGAAGCCGGTCCCGTCGCCCTTCGTGCTTTATGAGGTTCGTCTCTGCGGCTTCCAATTGTTCGCGGATCTGAGTCTCCCGTTCGCGCGACCCGTTTTCGTTCAAGCAGGCCTCGATCACCTCCGGTCGGGTAAGGATGCCTTGAAGCGATTTCCAGACAAGATGCTCGGTTTCAGGGACGAGGAGCCAAGGAGCATTTCTCTCGTCTCGCGAACGGTAAAACTGCTTGCCCCGACTGGTGTCTCCCTGAGCGGGAGACCCATTCAGGCGAAGAAGTCCTGTCAGCAGCCGCGGATAACGGGTGCATGGCGGGCGGATTCGGCCATGAACCGCCTGCCACAAAGCCTTCGGCACGACCGCCTCATGGGCGTTTTCGACCTTGATCGCTTGCGGATGGGCAGGCTCCAAACGGAAAAAACGGCTGTTCTGCGACTTTCGCCAGACACCACTGGCCTGCACGCCCAAATAGGCGACATTCGACAGCACCCGCTGAATAGTGGTCTTCCCCCACTTTCTGCCCTGCGGAGAAACCGCGCCATCCTTATTAAGGATGGCGGCAATTCCGCGAGTGCCGCAGCCCGCCGCCGCCAGTTCGAAGATTCGACGCACCAGGGCGGCCTGTTGCGGAACGACTTGCAACGTACCGTGACGTGGTTCGTGCCGGGGCGGATTGACATAGCCGTAGGGCGCCGCCCCACACACCCACTTGCCTTGGCGCGCCTTTTCCCGCTTGCCCCGGCCGACCCGCTCACGAATCCGCTCGGATTCGGCGCGGTCGACAAGGCTTTGAATGCCGACCATAAACCGCTCGTCGATACTGCCAAGGTCGCGCACCACCCCACCGACAACGATCTTGACGCAACGCTCCCGAAGCTCGCGCAGAAGAAGGGCGACTTCCAGTTCGTCGCCGCGCGTTAAGCGGGATTGTTCGTGTACGTAAAGCGCATCGGGGTTTTCGAGGCGAATGCAAGCGAGCACCTGCTGCAACACTTGCCGTTCCGAGCTGGCCTGCGTGGCCGACTCCGAGCCGCGAAATTCCGCGACCACTGTCCAGCCCTGCGAAGCCGCAAGCTCGCGAAATTTTCGCTGTTGAGCGTCGAGCGAAGCCCCGAGTTCAGCTTGCCGTTCCGTAGAAACGCGATACATGGCGATGACACGCATGACTCATCCTCCCACTGACAGAAGTTACGCGCGTGACCACCAAAAGTTGCTGGAATTAGTGTTATTTTTGAGCCGACTTTGGAGGATCTTCGCCGCGCCAAAGAGCCAAGAGTTCACGCACAAGCGGGAGGTCGCTGGCGTCGATTGCCCGCCGCAACATCTCTCCAATTCTGCGCTCCTTTTCCTCCAGCGCCGCTCCAAGCTCCAAGAGAACCGTCGCAATTCGCGCGGCGCTTGATTCGGAGTTGCCGGCGGCAACCGACGCTTCCATCGGATTGAACGCGCTGCGGGGTTCTTGCTTTTCATGCATGGCAAGTTCTCCTCGAAAGCAATCCTGCTGCTCGAAACCATCGGAAACAGGCGGCACGACTGCGAGTTGCTAAGCCCATCGATTCATCATGCTTCTTGTCTTGCTCGCGCTGCGAGGTCGCCGCGCTTACACGCCGAAAATACGACGTACCTTCCAGGACACCTCGAAGAACTTCCGTGGGTTCTTGCTTGCCATCTGAAACATCTTCCAGAAGGCAGCCACGCTCAGGCCAAGCAAGAGCCACGATGCCACGCAAAGAACGACAAGAGAGATCATCATGTGCGACTCCATGAAAAATCGAATCCGCGGACGTAATTGGGAACGCGACACAGCTCGTTGAAACCGCGCGGCCGCGTTTTCGCCGTCGCTCAGGTGAAGGGAGACTTCGGTTGGCTGGGTTTGGTTTGCAGGGCAGGCATTCGAAGACTGCGTTGCTCACCAGATCGGTTGGGGGATGTCGAAGGGAAGCTTTTACGTGTCGCTATACGACCATCGTTCCGCTCGAACAGATCAATCCGATCCACTTGGAAAGCCCGGGCGCTTTCCAGACGGCGTAGATCACGAGACCGATGAGCAGCCATGACACAATGGCGAATCCGACGATCAGCGTCAACATTTTTCTTACTCCTCTAAATGATGAATGAATCAACAGAGCCGCAATCGGCAAACCCTTCCTACGCGCCCGTCGGCACGGCAAACTCATTGCCGCCCGAAGCCTCCCGCTCCCAGCGGTTGTCGTACCAGACGCGCAGCGGGCCGAACACGACCCCTGCAAGCGTTCCGGCCAATTCGGGAGACATGCCCGTAATCAGCACAAGTGCAAGCGCACAGGCGAAACACCAGGCAAACTGTGCCACGCTGCGCAAATACATCCCGATGCCGATCGGACCCAAGAGCAGGCCCATCAGCAGCGCTAGATACGGGTTGCGGCCCTTGCCCGGCGCCTGGGGGTTGGTGAACTTCTTGGCCATCTCCAACGCTTGGTTCACATTCATGTGCGCTGTCCTTTCCGCGGATGCTCCAACTGCAGTGGATGCCGCTTGACGATCTAGTCGCGTTCCGGTTCGTGCATTTCACGCTCGGGCTCCTTTTCGCTCACGCGCTCCTTAAGCGACTCCAGCCGCTCATCAATGAGCGAGGGAGGCTGAGCATCCTGACGATCAGCGGGGACGGGCTTCGCTCGAATCCCTTCATGCACTTGACCCGGCGTCCTCGTTCCCAAGAGTCCATATTCGGCGGGCTGGGCGGCAGTCCCCGGCCCATAGAAGACCGAACCCAATTCGTGCAGGCCCTGCCGCAAATATGCGCCGATCACCTCCTTTGAACGACTCCAATTCTCACGCAGATTCATGCGTCCTCCTTACGACTTGCGGGGTTACCTGCGGCCATAGCCGCGGAACCGTTCCACGGCGAGTTGCTGCTCGATGAGCATGTCGCGCATGTCGAGCGTGCGAACCTTTTCGCGAGCCTCCATGAAGGAGTGATTGACCTTCATGCACAGCCCCGCGAAAACTAGATAGCAGCCAAGCGACTGATTGAGCCCGGCAAGCACGATTCCAAGCCCGACCGCAAGGGCGGGCTCGACAAAGCTCTTGACAGCGTTCTCCGAGGTGCGAGGCATCCAGCGGCACAGCCGCGGCGTGCCGTTGTACCGTGAATGCACTAAATCCTCCGAACGACCGAGCTTCGTCGTGAGGCGCGCCGCCCGCGCGCGGGCGAGCATCAGCAAGTAGGCACCAAGAAACCAGACCATCGGCAGCGGATCATCGTGTTGGAATAGCAACGGCCAGAAGAGAATCAGCAGCATCGCGAGCGCCGCCTGCATGTGCAAATAACGCGAGCCGAAACCCTTGCGCAGAAACACTTCCAGCGAGACCGATCCGGCAAGGGCGATTAGGGCGACCCATTGGATCGTGTTGCGATGGCTCTGCATCGAGAACATGCCTGGCGCTTCGTTGTCCTGTTGCTGGCGCATGATTTCTCCACAATTACATTGAGCGCAACACGTCTGAGACTTGCGGTAATTCCCAAGATTGTGTCGAATCGCTCGAATTCGGTTGTGCTTTCCTCGGACATCTGGGTCCGCGACTACGCCGCGCCGCAGCGCACATACTCGCGCTTCGTGTCGAATTCGCTACAGCATCTCATCCTGCCGAAGAGTGGTGGCAAGCCAGTTGCGCCCGGTCGTGAAGGGTTGGCCCGAGCGAAAGACCACCGCATCGACCAGAAGTCGGTTTAGCTCGCCACCCGTTCGCAGCGCGGTGAAAGTCGAAGGCGCCCACTCATAGTCGAGCTGCTCACTCACGCCGGCATTGCCGCGGGAGCTTTGCCCAAGACCGGTCACCGAATAGAAAAGGTCGTCATCCTGGCTGTTTCCGGCATTGACGAAGAACTGCCGCGTCTTCCCGATCAAATTGGCTGCCCACTCGTTCGTCACCGAATCACCGTTGGCGTGCAGCACCTTGGTGTTGAGATTTGCGAACATGCTGTCGGCGAGCGACCGGCCGAGGTCGCCGCCACCGAGCGCGGCGTAGAAGTTCGACACGTTCTGCGAAAGCAAAACTGTTGCGACGCGTACAGACCGGCAGGTCGCCAGGAAGTGCATGTCGTAAGACGTCAGGAAATTCTGAGCCTCGTCGGCGAAAAGAAAAACCGGGCGCGGGCTGGCGCGGATGTCGCGCCGCTCGATAGAGCGTTGCCAGCAGTATTTCATGATAACGCCGGCGATGGTCCCGATTTCACCGAACTCTTTTGCGGGCAGGTCCACCAAGATGATCTTGCCTTCTTCCGAAGCCGCAGGCGTGATGTCGCTTCCGCTTCCGAAGAGGTCTCGCAGTACTCCGCGCGACAGAGTGTCGGTCAAGGCGGTCACGCTGGTAGTAATGATCGATCGTGTCCGTGCCGCGAGCTGTGGAAGTTCGAGAAGGAAATAGTCCATCGCGAGCGCGAGGTCTGCTCGCTCACCCACACCCTTTGTGCGCTCGTCCGCTAGGACCAGCAGCGAGAAGCAGTAAGACGAGTTCTGCCATCCTTCCGATCGTGCCTCATCGAGAGATTGTGGTGCAGAGAGAATCAGCTTGCGCAGCGTTTCGATGGAGACGCTGCCGGTAGCGAGCCGGAGCAGTTCGACCGAGTTGCGAATCATCTGAGACTGCGAGTCTTTCCAAAAGGGATCGCCGTTGCCCTGAGCCGGACGGTCGCCTCGCGTCGAACCGGCTTTCTCCGCTGCTTCAGCGAGGGTAAGCAGAAGCCGGGTGACGTTTTCGCTCTTGCCTGCACCACGGCCGGGACGATTTAACTCGAAATCAAATGGATTGAAACGCAAACCGGACTCCGGCGAAATGATGACCAAGTCGTCCTGCCGACCAGTTTCGCGACACAGCCGCTCCCAATACGTGCGGCCATCAGCTTCCTTCGCCACCAGGACGAGCCCGCCAAAGCCGTGATGAAGCATTCCGCGGGCGACATGGGTTCCAGTCGTACTGGACTTGCCGGAGCCGGTAGCGCCAAGCACAAGCACTCCAGCGAATGCGTCTTGAATTGTCAGGTCGTCACCGTCGGCCCACGAAAGGATTGGGCGCTGGAGAAGCGGGATCTCCGGTGACCGCTGAGGACGAAGAAATTTGCGAATGTGCGCGAATATCGGAGTTTCTCCGTATGGGGCGAGTTTGAGCTTGCAATCAGGAATGACGAGGTCACGTCGAAGCCGCAGTAGTCGGCGGCAATGTCGGGCTGCGCCAAACGCGGAACAGGCAGTAGGTCAGGAAAACGTCGTCGCATTGGCCGAGGATTGGGAAGATGTCCGGGATGAAGTCGATGGGCGACAACCAATAGATGGCGAGGAGGAGGGTGAGGCCGATTTTCTGAGCGAGTGTCCATCCTCTGTCGCAGCGTTTGAGTATCTCTCGGACAATTCCCATTCTGCCTCCTTGTATTACGCACCTGACTGTTCTGGTCTTTAAGCGGCTGAACCTCAGGCTGACGCAACTAGTTGGCGATCAGCCCTTATGGCGCACGTCGCGACACACCTTTTGTTTCAATTTATTGGCGATGGGACGAATTTCACTTAGTGGCACCTGGCTTAGTTAACTAATTCACGAGTACTTTAATCGTATTGAGTATTTTTGCTTGCCGGTGCGGGGCGGTTTGTGCATAATTAAAACATCGCAATCCACAGACAAGTCTCACACAATGAGTGAAAAGAATGATGGAGGGAATACAAAGGAGACGTACTCCGTCCAAGAGGCGCGACTTGCTTATCGCGACATTTTTGCGACACTTCCAATCCAGTTCGAAGACCGGTACGCCGCAATAGAACTTCTTCGTCATGTATTTCACCAAGAAATGGCAACTGCACTAGCACCGTCGTTCATTCAGCACGTTCGGCGGCAGCCACAATCGACGGACAAGGAACGAACCTCGCTAGTTGTCATCATGCGTGAAAGCCTTGAGCGGCTCGGCATCAGTCTCGCTTGCCCCCAAACCGGTCGTCCGGGCCATTTTATGGTTGGTGATGGCTCAACGCGAGATACACTTCGCCCCAAGTTTCGATTCGTAGTGAGACTTCGCGCTCATAGCAAGGGATTGTCAACAGTCGAGTCTGACGAACTTCCGGAGTTGCGGCTCATCGAAGCAGACGCCACCCCAATCCCATCATTTTTTCGATGGGCTCGATCAGCTAGATCGGATGGTCCCACTCGATAGCTACGGACCGCCTTGCAATCGGTGACTCTCGTGCAAGCAGCGACCCAACTCGTTTGAGTCGGGCCGCGTGCCTTACATTCCCAAAGTTTGACTTGCGTCAGGTTTTCACTCCATTAGCCCCATCTCTTGAACCCGCTTTCGGAGTTTTTTCACAGCACGGTGCGCCGCGGCATAGTCGCTCGGGTTTGGCCTGCAATCCGCGTTCCGCCCGAAGAGAGAGCCGCGCGCTCGGATTAGTGCCGTCTGTTCCCGTCCGGACAGCTCACGAAAACAAATCATGATCACTCTTAGACGTTCCGCTCGCAGCACGTTCTTGACGACATCGAGCGAATCTTCACGACGCGATGCTTCACCAATGCGCTTTGTTGCGACCTTTTGAGCATGAACAGCCTCTCGGCCGACGTTGCGAAGAATCCCGTAAAGAAAGGCAAGCTCTGATCCCATTGCCTGATCAATTTTTCCGTTGCGCTTCGCCTCAAGTAATCGGCGCCATGCCTCTTGGGCGGCGTCATCAGCACTCATCACTGACCCCTTAATCGACAACTCACTCATCAATGATTTCGCGCGTGCGTAAAAGCGGTTATACTGATTTGTCTTTCGCATGCCGAGTTCTCGCTGTGCCGGGAGTGATTCCACCACAGGGTCGCCGGCGGTCCCTTGGCCATCACTCCCACAATTGTGAAGTGACGCAATTGGGCCGACGGAAAGGCTTGCGCAAACAAATTGAACTGACGAAGAATTGACAACCCTCTAGGGCGTTCAAAACCGCTAAGAATTATTTTTGCGACTATCCGATCTTCCGAGACGGAAGGGCTCGGAAGCAAACGGAAGTTCTGATTTCCGAGACAGATCGGCTACAGCGGGTCTTGCCAATTAGCGATCTTTGACCGAAATCTTGGATCTGGCGTTCCTTGGATCGGCTCGAGACCCGTGCAACGACTTGTACGCCCGGCGATAGCCAGCACAAACAGTGTTATACTTGAGTGAACCTTCAAACTTTACGCCAATGTACTGGGCCATTTGATGGATGCGCTCATGTTCCGACTTCTCATTTTCGGTTCGTGTCTTCTTCCTTTCAGCAAGATTAAGGGGCCTTAGAAACCCGCGGCCAGCCATATCCGGGACAGGGAGGCCAACCTCTTCCTTAGCAATAGCGAGCAATCCAACCAGTCGATAGTACGACCTTTGCGGATCGTCAACTAGCGTGGAATATACAAAGATCTGTTTGATCGTCGCAGCGATTTCATCAATGCGCACATCGCTAATCAACTTTGCCAACACGTTCTCTAAGACCTTCTCAAGGATGATCTTGTCAACTTCACCAAGCTCGCGACTGGCGGCGTACTGGACGGCATCAGGATCGTCGAATAGAAACGGCATCATCAGCGGTCTTGATTGGGATTTGACGTATGGTCGAGCTTCAAAACGGGCAGTATGATCGGACGAGCCGTCCAAATAAGGACTGGGATTATCCTTTGGGTTTACAATCCGTTCGCCCAACGCCCTTTTGCCGTCAAGCGATGGAAGATCTATGATCCACACGTTACCCGCCCGATCGCCAGCAATAATTGTCTCGTTTGCAATTGCCACACACTCAAATCCGCTTCCCCCGTAAACTGTCCATGCAAGACTGTTTGTTTTTAAGCTCCAAATCTTTAGCGTACAATCTGACGATGCAGAGACAATGACTGAATTATCTTTACTAAATGCAACCCCAGCTATATCAGAATTGTGCCCGGCAAATCTATGTATCTCAGCACCAGTTTCAAGATTCCACACCTTAAGCAACTGATCGCGGGATGTCGAAACAGCGAACTTCCCGTCAAAACTAATCGCGACGGCGTTCACCGCCGTGGAGTGGGCCTTAATTTCCACATGGGTCGGCCTCGCTAAGTCGTATGAATGGACGGTCCCCATGAGGGAGCCCGATACTAGTCGTCCGGCAGGACTGATCGCGAGCGCAAAGACTTGGCCGAGTCCATGACCACCCGCCCACGCATGTCCGACATTGTTACCTTCGATCTCCCATACCTCGAAATAGGAACGGTGAGGGGAGGCCGTTGCGAGGAGAGTGCCATCAAAATTCAGTGCCACAGCTTCTACTGGACCGTAGTGGGGAATTCCATGCTCTCCAAACAGCGGCTCTCCCTCGCCAAATGAAAGTATCCGTTCTGCTCCACTTGCCATATCCCAAAATTTGAGTTTGCCATCCGCACATCCGGAAACTGCCAAGCGGCCATCGCCACTAATCGCCACCGCTTGAATCCCACTAGAATGTCCAAGTAAAGCGCTTCGAACTGTTGCACTGGCAAGATCCCAAATCTTAAGAGCCCCATCGGACGAAGCCGAGAAACCAAGTTTGCCGTCGGAACTGATCGCTATCGCGCTCACGCAGCTTGAGTGTGCTGGGGGTACGAACTTGTCAGCCTTGTTTTGTAAGTTCCAAACCTTGAGCTCACTGGAATAGATTCCCGCCGAAATCGCGAGATCGCCTTTTGAATTGATCGCGACCGCCCCGATATTTCCGCTGTGTCCCGACAACACATTTTGTTCCGTACCAGCTGATAAATCCCATACTCGAAGCAGTTTGTCGCTGGAACCCGAAACGGCAATTCTTCCGTCCTCGCTGATAGCAACGGTGTTGAATTTGATGTCTCTGGTAATATCCTGCCTTAAACTTGCGGTTTCAAGATCCCAAATTTTGAGTGATTTATCGTTGGACACGGAGGCAATCCTCAAGCCGTTGCCACTAAGAGCTACGCACTCAACACGTCCGGCATGTCTGATAAAACATAATTCGCTTCCATCATGGATATTCCATGTCCAGATCGTTCCGCCCATCGATCCCAATGCTGCGCAAGACGTACTATGACAAATGGATATTGAAGTTACACTGCCGACTCCATGAATGCGATAACACAATGTGTCGTCGTTTAAATTTAATACATGAATCGTGTTGGTATGAGCTCGGCAAACAATAAGCAGATTGTCATTACTTACGGCCAAGGCAGTTATGCCTGGATCCTGATCACCTAAAGTGCGAATTAGCGTTCCGGTATTTATATCCCACATCTTCAGGGTCCGATCATCCGCCGCTGACACAGCCAAGGTCCCGTCTTCGCTCAGTGCGACCGCAGAGATGGCTTGTGTATGGCCCCTAAAGCAGCGTGGCTCGGTCCCGTGTCGTAAATCCCATGCGATGAGTGTTGCATCCTTCGACGCTGACACTGCGATCGCTCCGTCGCCGCTCAACGCAATGGCGGTTACATGATCCGTATGTCCGCCCAGTGTTCGGAGCTCGTTTCTGCCCAGGCAAACAGGATGTCGCAACAACGGTCCAGATGGTGGCGGAAACAGTACTTGATCTATTTTGTCGCGGGCCCATCCATAAGCGCGAAGGCGGTTGTACAGAATTGAGCCGAGCGCAGCGGGAAATGCTCGAAGCCAGTGTGACTCCGATCTGACTGCTCGCGCGACCCCTATTAGCTCATCTTTGCTTTGTCCAGCGGGAACCAAAAGTGATGTTTCATCCAGCAGCGTTTCAAGAAAGCCTATGCCATGTTCTCTTATCACGCTTTCTAGGTATTGCGTATCAGCGCACAGTGTCTTAACGCCCTTCCAATCCTCGGCCTCAAGCCGGTGGCATAAACCGTACCTAAGCACATATCTTCGGCGATGGTCGTCATCTGCGAAACGGGTGGGCCACGCGGCAATCGACATCGCGAGTTTGGCATGCAGCTCCTGCAATTGATTTCTTCCGAGCTTCTTGACGATAAAATCACGTATTGACTCGTGATAGAGCCTATATGTTGTGTCGTGACCTCCTAGCCATCCCCTGGTTTCTTCGAGAAGAAAATGGCAAGCACGGCTCAAAAAATCTTCCTTAAACCGCATTTCGTTCCAAGCCAGTGCTTCGGCAATCTCTGCGAGAGTGAGAGATTCTTGAGCTACAGCAAGAATTCCGAGTCCTTCGATGGCATGCTCATAGCCCACATGATCGCCCTCTCGAAGACGATCCCACATAAGCTGAATAAATGCCTCCAATCCCTTCGGAAGTCGAATAGCTTGTGTGACGTCGGATTCTTGATCCCGAAGCCAGTCACGGAGCTTCACAGCGTAAAGCAAATTGCCTTCGCCGCGTTCAATTGCGCTAGAAACAAATTGGTGGGTAAGTTGAGGAAGAAAATTGACGCGCTCACGATCCCAGAACGCCGCCGACGCCGCTCGGTTTGACACTGACCACCGCTGGCAGTCGAGGTCTATGACACAGAGATGTTCCTTTGCTTCGACCCAAGCTAAGTGGGGATAGTGCGGACGCGATGCACAGACGAAATACACGCCATACGGCAACACAAAGGGCAGGAACGAAGGCAGCGGATTTACTTGCGTCCGCACATCGCCCGTAACAGGCGCTGCTTCATCTAGGCCATCTACTACAATCACCAGTCGATCGTTTGCGGGACGAAGTACTCGTTCGGACACTCGTCTGAGTAAAGCCCAGAGTTGGCCGTGATCATCGTTGCGATACTCTTTCTGCTCAGGAAAACGCGCCTCGATTTGAAGCGTTAAGGAACGCACGATCCCTTCCCAACGGTCCGAGCCTTCATAGCCACGACGTATGAAATGCTGAGGAATGCGTGCGATAGATGGAGACGGTTTCCCGGAGTCACTGGAAGTAGGTGCGTCTTGGTCAGTGCTTCGAGTGCCCATTTCTAATTGGGTAAGAAAGGAACTAAGAATTGCGCTTTTGCCTCTCCCTGGTCCAGCTTTGATTAAGACCCAGCCGCGATCTGTTGGAGCGCTGTCGGCTGAAGTGAGAAGGTGAAGTTCCTTTAGCACATCGTCGCGACCGACGATCGCGTGGTGTCGGTCACGCTCAGCAGGAAAAGAGACAAATGTTTCCATCCGAATACTCCGTGATGACACGGCATTCTACGCGAGAAAGATGGAGACTAGGTGGTCAGTGTCGCACGGGACGCGCGCTCCTGATCGCGCTGGACCCGGATGGATGCAACTTGAGAAGGTACGTCGGTTATGCCGTGTCACTACTCCCAGTCAATCCGCTCAATGATGCAAAGGTCGGATGCGACATTGATTGTGAGCGTACTCGGCGACTCTCGGATCCACGATACGCGATGCCGGATGATGCCGGCAAGCAACGAGCTTGCAGACTGGATATCACCAGCAAGCTGCTGACCTTCGATTTGAAGTCGCTTGCCACCGCCGGTCAGCGTGATGCCGGAATCCGGATCGAATTCCACACGCTCGATCGAGCCGTACGCGACCGCAAGTATGCGGCCGTCCTTCTTTCGTAGTTCAAGCATGATCGCACGGTCGCGGACACCGCGAAGAAATCCGTAACAGCCGTGATCCACGATTTGCTCAGTCTGTTCACCGGCGCGGTCCGAAGAACTGGTCTTGCTGACCATCCGCTGGTATTTGTCGAGCAGCTTATCTGGCATGTTCCATCTCATCTTGCGCGCGCGGCATCTCGTGCGCTTGTAGGTTGCGTTCCAACTCTGCCTGCCGATCTCGAATCGCGTGTCGCTCCTGGGCGCGCATGTCCGCGACTAGTTCAGTAGCTGCCAAGCGCTCGTCGCTGTGCGAGACCGCCTCCAACAGATCTGCCTTGGAGTCGGAAAAAATCATCGCTTTGTCGCGGGCACGCGACACGCTGACGTAGAACTGCGCGCGCGACGCGGCTGCGAACGTGGTCGATGGTTGCCAAATGAAAACATTGTCTACGGTCTTGCCTTGGCTTGCGTGACTTGTTACGGCGAGACCGAATGTGAAATGTCCAAAGTTGCTCGCCAAAACGCGACCATCGGTGAGTATCAGCTCGCCGCGACGAGTGAAACCTTTCAGCGTTACCAGATCGCCGTTGTTGAGCCGTTTCCGATTTTCGGTTGTTCCATTTTTCGTAATCCGCAATCGATCGCCGGGCGCCAACTCGATGCTGTTTGGCCGAAAGACTGAGAATCGTTCGGCTTGATCAAGCGGAAGGGGCACATCACCAACGACGAGCCGTTGGCTCTTGCGAAAGCCTTTCGCGTTTTGGTGAAATTCCAACACGTCACCGAGCTGGTAACTCAGCGGATCTCGCCGCTCACTCACTGTGAAGTTCAACGGAACGAGCGAAACATATCGGCATGAGCGGGCACCGAGCAGCTTCTCTTGCTTTAGTGCCTCGCGAACCACTGTTGTGAGCCGTGCGCCTTCGGCGTGTGTGGGGGAGATCAAAAGGGCTGACTTACCCGAACGAATCGAGGCGACATACTCCTTCGCCAAGGCATCGCAGCGATTGTCGTCATCGACTTCACGTATCCAGCCGAGGCGATCGAGCCGCTCGAATCCCCCGCGGACGTTGCCTTCGCTCAAAGCATGGACCGCGGCTTTATATTGCTCCCGCTGACGCTGAATTGCTTTGATCTCGGCGGGGCGAAGCCCGGCTTCTTCTTCAAGCAACCGCAACGCGGCGCCCCGTTCGACTGATCCATGTTGGCGGCGATCTCCCGAAAGTACAATTCGAGCGTTCGCGTGTTCTGCGACTTCAAACAATTCCCGCATAGTTTTGGTCCCGAGAAGACCGGCTTCGTCTACCCAGATCCATAGGCCGCGGACTTCTTCTTGCATTTTTGGATCGGCGATCAATCGCGCGACGGTGTTCGCCTCTGAAAAGCCTTCGGCTTCCAATACCTGGCTCGCCGCTGCCGAAGGTGCGAAGGCAAAGACGCGAAGTCCGCTTGCTTCGATCGCATCGCGGGCTTCCTGCATCATGGTGGTCTTGCCAGTTCCTGCCTTGCCACGAATTAGAACAATCGCGTCACGTGACGTGAGCACGTGACGAACGGCGGCCTTCTGCTCGGAGTTGAGCCATTCCCGCTTGAATGCATAGGACGTCGCATCCGTGGCGAGAGGGCGACAGTTGCCGCGTCCTCGCCGGGCGTAATCCAGCATCGCACGTTCTTCCGCCAGTACTTCCTTCGTCGTTGTCAGCACTTGTCCGAAGCGTTCACCAACGAGAAGATCCCGTTTGGCGAGTTCCTCGGAAATAGTCTCGGCGGATGCTTTGCCGATACCGCGCTTGATTGCTTCGGCTTGCAGCACACGCAGAGGCACAACCGATGCCCGTTCGAAGCAATGCTCGATCGCGCGGTCCACCGCTTCGCGAGCAAGATCGGTGTCCTCCGGAATGCGATCATTTCCCAATTGCCACGCAGTCTCACCTATCGCGGCAATTTCATCGCCGGTCAGCATCAAATGCCAACGCTCTTGGAGTTCGGGCAGAAGTAAATTCTTTCTCTTGCGTTCTCGCGTCTTGGCACCAAGTTCGCTCTTGGAGCTGGGATCGGTAATGCCCAGTGCCTTGGCTTTTTCTTCGATCAGTGCGGTGCGCCGCGACAGCTTGCGGATGGCGGAGCTAGGTACACCTGCCAGTTCCCAGCCTTTTCGACGACGCTCGGTCGGAAGCCCGATCTCTTCCAGCTTGCGTGCAAGCCGCGAATGGAACATCGCTTCGAAATATTCACCTTGAGCCTTAATATCTGCGAACTGCCCGGCCTTCCAGCGCTTTTCGGTTTCGTCGTAAGTTGTGTTGAACGCGAAGCAGTGCGCGTGCAGGTGCGGGTCCGGAATTCCGTCCACCGGCCTCGCCGTGAAATGCACGAATTCGCCGTACACGAGATTGCCGGTGACGCGATCATGATTCGTGCCTTTGACTCGCACTCGCGTCTTCATCTCGAATTCGATGTCGGCCAACGTTTCCTCGACCGCCTCGCGCATCGCAGTAAGCAACCGCTCATCCTGTGTAAAGCCATAGAGGATGGAAACGCTCTTGGGTGCGTGGAAGCTGAGGTCATAGCCGACGCGACGATCGCTCTTGAGGCGAGGTGTCAGCGGGAGCCCGGTGGCGGGATCGCGGTTCTCGCACAACCGGTCCCATTCGGCTCGATTGATCTCACCGCTCAAGCCCAGTCGAGCGGCGCCCTTCCCGCGCCACATGCCTGCGAGTTCCTGTCCTTCGAGGTAGTAGTCCGCGGTGCTGTAGTAGGACTTGGCACCGGCACCATTGCTGTTTTGCGTGATTCGGAGCATGCGAGAGCGCTCCTCTTACTGCATATTGGTTGAAAATCTGTTAACGGCATCAACTGCGAGTTGCGACCTTCCCAGCGCGGAGGCGTTCTAGTCATCGGTGACGCGAACTCTCCGCATACTCGTTGACGACCGGCACCTGTCTCTTTCAACAAATGTTTTGTTTGTGCGCAAATAGCCCAAAATGCCGGGTCCAACGCCCTCGCACTCCAGCTGCCGCGGCCGTGGTACGGCTTGGCGCAAGAGCGAAGCGGTTGTCATGGTGAATCTCTGATTCGTGTGGCCTGCCGGAATGCGCATTGAGCGGCGGGGCGGCGGGCACACCCATCACGGCTCTGTCTTCCGGCACTTTCAGCCACCAGCCCGTCCTGTCAAATAGAAAATCGGTTCCCCCGTTCGCTGCGCTGTCGGTTTCCCCCAATTTTCCATTGTGACAGGCACGCCTCTGAACTTTGGCGAGGTTGAGGCTCGGGCTAAGGCGGCTGTTTGTCGTGCCATCAGGCCGCGATGGGCGCGGCCCGCAAACAAGGCCCGCACCGCTCAACGGAAGTTCCGGATGAGCAGGCGGGAAACGAAAAGGAGATTCATCATGACAACCACCACAGCTTCCAAGGCACCGACGCACGCCGTCTATCACGTCCGCGAAGGCAAAGACAACAAGGCCTTCTGGACCCGCATCGGGGCAGCCTGGCCGCACAACGACGGCAACGGCTTCAACGTCCAGATCGACATGGTGCCGCTCGACGGACGCATCACCCTTCGCGTCATCACCGAAAAACGCGACTAACAGCAACCGGCGCCGGGCGGGCCGCAAGGCCCGCTCGATCGCCCTCAACGGAGATTCACCATGAATGAAAATACCGCAATTCACCGCGGCATCGAAGCCGCACTTGCCTCCCTCCATCAGATGCTTGTCGCCGCAGACTACGAAGTGTTCACCGCACGTGAGCACATTCGCAAAGGCGAGCAGAACACGGCCATCGGCGCCGCAATGCCGGTCAAAGAGGCCCTTGAGCAATCACTCGCCGTCTACCACGCCATTCTCGCCATGCATCGCTTCAACCTGAAAGGAAATTCGTTATGAATACATCCACCATCAATCCGTTTTACGCAGCTCGCCACGCCTTGTCGTTTCCGACATTCGATCTTCCACGCTTTGCGAAACTCCCTCAAGCTCCGATCAACGCGAGCCCAGTTCCCGGCCTCACAAGCTTGTATCACGACGCAGATCCGGGTCCGTATGGCAACCGAAGCTATCCCGGCAACTGCGGCGGCAATCTCATTCGAGATTTGCTCCGCTACTTCCAGCCGAAACGAGTCTTTGACCCAATGTCGGGCAGCGGCACCTGCCAAGAGGTATGTAGCGACCTGCGTATCGAATGTGTATCGCAGGACATCCACGACGGATTCGATCTCTGCGAGCCAAGAGAATTCTTTGGCGAGAGCGCACGCTTCACGAAACACACCTTCGACTTCGTCTGGCTCCATCCTCCCTATTGGCGCCAGAAGCTCTACGCAGCGGATGCGCGCGATCTCTCGGGAGCGCCGACGCTCGATGAGTTCCTAGAGCGATATGCCTTGGCGCTTGCGCATAGCGCCTATGTGCTCAAACCCGGCGGAAAACTCGCCGTCCTCATGGGCGACTACACCGACCGCGACGCGGGCCTTGTACCGCTTACCTATCACACCAAGCATCTTGCCTTTGCTTGCGGTCTCAAGCAGTGCTGCACGGAAATCATCCGCTTCAGTCACGGCGCCAGCAGCGGCAAAAAGGTCTATCGCTCATCCTTCATCCCGGGCCTTCACGATGTGTGCACGGTCTTCGAGAAACCCTCGAAATGATGCGCAGGCTCATCCAACCAGAAGAACGATCCGGCTGGGCTGGGGTTAACACCCCAGCCCAGCGTTTCCGTATAAAGATAGATCGCTCGCGCGGCTATGCTGCATGGGGGTAAGGAGTATCTCTTATGAAATCAGGCATATACGCGGTGACATTTGCGGCTGGCCCAATGGCGGGAGCCGGTGTGGCTGTGGTTGAAGACGGAAAGATCCAAGGCGGCGATCACGGGTTCATCTATCGCGGGCGCTACGAACTCAACGAGAGCAAGGTGACCGCCAACGTGGAAGTGACTCAGCATCAGACGGGAGTTCAGTCGGTCATGGGTGTATCGGGCAGTTTCAAGCTGGCATTGACCGGCTCGGTAAGCGATAGCAGTTTCGATCTGAGCGGCGCAATTCCGGAGCGACCACAAGTCCGCATTACGCTTCGCGGGCAACGCAAAACCGATTTGGTATCATGAGAATGCGCGTTTGCAAAGGGGCTTGAGCGATCGTCTATTCCTGGGGGCAGCGATGACACGTCTTTGGTTGTTTCTCGCGCTGTTGATTGGGGCGGCTTCTGCAATCGCTTCCGAGCCAACGGGCTCGAAGCTGCCACCGCCTCCGCAGTTTGATCTGAAAGACGCCGAAGAGATGACGGCGTTTGCTGTTATCAGCGGCGACCGCATACGTCTCGTAAGCGACGCCGGCGCGTTTGATGTTTCTCTTTGGGGCATTGCTCTGCCTTCCACGATGGACGATGGTCTTCTAAATCCGACCCGCGCCGTTGCGGATGGCGGAATTCGCAAGCTTGTCGAATCGGAATTGGTTCGGATCAAGGGAACGTTGCTGCCTGGGGATGTTTCAAAGGTCAATCTGTTCAGGGCATCAGACGGGCTTTGGCTGAATCTTGAGATCGTTCGCCAAGGCTTCGGTTCGGTCGATGTCGTACAGGCCGGAGAAAACGCAGAGCTTTTTTCGGCGTACGAGACCCATGCGAAGAAACTCGGCAAGGGAATATGGGCACCCAAGCCAGTCAAACCGGCGGCCAAGCCTGTCGCCGTAGCACCGCGCCCGCTTTCGACCACGTCCCCCTCGCCAACGGCGTCGAACACGCCAAAAGATTCGGATTCGCAGTCGGACACCGTCTTTGTGACGCAGACCGGTACCAAGTATCACCGAGCCGGTTGTTCTTACTTGAAATCAAGCTCGATTGCGATGTCGCTTGCGGACGCGCAGGCGAAATACTCGCCTTGCAGCCGCTGCCATCCTGCCATTTCTTCGGCTACTCCAAATACACCCGCGGTAACGCCGAGCAGTGATACTTCGTCCGCGCCGGCAAGCGTGGTGCCGTCAGACGATCGCGTGCATGTGCGCGGCTACTACCGCAAAGATGGCACCTATGTCCAGCCGCACACGCGAAGCAAACCTCGCAAGTGACAGGCAGCTTGAACAAGGTCAACCTGTCGCGTCCGCTTCGCCGCGCTTTGTCCACCACAAGAGCAGCCGATCGGTTTTTCGGCCTTGCTCCATATTGTCCAAGCCGCGGACGATCAGATATACACATCCGGAAGCGATGGCGGTGAGCTGGATGTCGCTGAGCTTGACTTGGCCGACGGCCTGGGCTGGGAAGCAATTGCCAAGCCACGACCATGGCAAAGAGCAATTCTGCAAACCCGTAAACAAAGCGGCAGCGCAAACGCATCCAAAAGAGCAGCGCTCCCAAGAGATACACCACGAGAATCCCGAAATGGCGGGCGGAAGTGCTCTGAAAGAACGCGATCGCTTGGGGCCCCAAGAACCTCATCGCGCCCGCAAAGCCGATAGCGCACACGCTCATTCCAAGCCAAAGCAGCAAAGCCCCTCGTGCCGAAAGACGCAGGCCAAGCGATGGGTCCGCCCTCCATGTGCGCGCTTCCCGCCAAGCAACCAAGAAACACGCGATCACTATCAGCCCGTCGGTCCACGTAAGCGGACCGAAAGTCCCGGAGGCGGCATTCCACCCGATCGCGATCAATCCGGACGCCACGAGTGCGAGGAAAGTGAGAGCGCCAACGAATAGCCCGACTGTCTCAATATGAAAGCGAGATGGAGACTTTATCGTGCCCATACAGCAAGCGTACCGGCCCCTACGCCAAACCGCGGCCGCCTCTCAGGCAAACCCGGAGGCAAGACGCGCAGAATCGAATTCATCTTGACCTTTCGCCTCACTTGTGGCAGTCTGAAAACAGACCGAACCACTTTGACGGAGACCACCATGTACACGCCGCCTTCCTTGCCCGACACTCAAGCCCTGACCGAGTTCCGCGAGAATACCGCGCAAGTTCTGAAACAATTAGCCCGCAGCGACCGGCCGCTGCTTCTGACGCAAAAGGGCAAGGCGGCGGGCATCGTTATGAGCACCCACGCTTACGAGCAGCTGGCGGATGCAGCGCTGCTGTCACACTCAATTCGAGCCGTTGACCGGAGCATTCGCCAAATCGCCGCAGGAAAGACCTATCCGGCCGAGGAGGTTCTGCAGGAACTTGAGCGAAAATACGCAGCCAAGTCGAGAAGCACACGACATCGCAAGTCGGACAACACACATCAAGATGCTCGGGCATGACCGGAAGTCGCCGCGTCAAGCGGTTTCGCATCGACTTCACCCAAGAGGCCCGCGACGATCTATCTGAAATCGCCGCTTACGTTGCACAGGACTCATCGGTCAATGCGGCACGGTTTACGGCCAAGATACGCAAGTCGATTCAGCCGTTAGCAGATTTTCCAAATCGATCGCCTAAAGCACCGGAGGGATACCGAGCGGGCCTGCAAGTTCGACAACGGCTCCTGGGTGACTACCGCATTCTGTTTGTTGTGCATGGGGCAACGGTGTCAATCGTTGGCATCAGGCACGGCCGTCGCCTGCCGATCATCGCGCCGCAATAGACCCTCAAAAAAAGCAAAGCCGCTCCCACGAAAGCGGCTTTGCTTAATGCTGATTGTCCCGTCGGTCAGGCCAGCGTGTAGCCCTTGGCCCGTTGGCTCTTGTCGTTCTTGGCGATCGGCTTGCCTTCGGCATTGTGCCGCTGAACTTTGCCGCTGTGAACCATTTTCATCAGCGTTTGCGAGACCGAAGGCTTCGACTTCGATCCGGTGGCCTTGAAAATCTCGTCGGCGCTGAGCGGCTTCTTCGAGGATTTCAATGCAGCCACAATCGACTCCGCAACTTTTCCTTTCCGACCGCGCTTGCCCGTGCCGCGGAAATTGCCAACCGCGGTCCCTCGCGTTGAAGATTGGCCACCGGACAGATTGCTTGCAAGTCGCGACATTCTCGCATTAATCGATGCCAGAAGAGAGCCGGCGCTTTTGCGAGCTTTCGCAAGGCGGGCCTCTAATTCATGGATCTCGTTTTCCGCCGCCTCAAACGCTGCCCAGATAGTCGATGCCGATTTGCGTCCACGTTTCGCCAAGCCAGATTCCTCTTTCTCCCCTGTTGCCCAACCAATTTAGTATATCAGCTTCCCATTGTTTTGGTTGAGGCCATCATGCGAAAATGCACTCGCCGAGCGTCTTGTGCCCACTCAATGTTCTTGACATACATCCCCGGTTGTGGCACGCTGAGATTCAGTGGCAACGACAAGACAGGTTAGACAATGGGAGAGGTACGTATCCGCAATCTCGAGGAAGAGGTGGTTCAAGCGCTTAAAGCACAAGCTCAGCGTCACGGTATCAGCTTTGAGTCCGAATTACGTCAGCTTCTAACCGACGCCGCTTGGCGGCCACGCCGGCAGATGGTGAAAGAGCTTCGCAAACTGCAAGCGAAGATCCGGGCGGAGGTCGGAATTCTCTCCGATTCGGCGCCGATTATCCGTGCCCAGCGCGACGGTCTTGAATGATCGTCGTCGATGCAAGCGTGGCCGTGAAATGGCTTTTCGATGAAACCAACAGCGAGTCGGCCCTTTCGCTGCTTGACCAATCAAGCCGATTGATCGCGCCATCCATCATTCGACTGGAGGTAGCCGGAGCGGTTCTCTGGCGTTTCCGCGACGGACGCATTTCCTACGACGCGGCCCGCGCCGCTTGCGACACCTGGGACGACATGCTGAAACGGGGAATTCTCGACTTGGTTCCCATCGAAGATGTTTATCCGCGGGCCGTCGATCTTGCCCTTCGCGTCAAACACACCATCCCCGACTGCCTCTATGTCATCGCAGCGCAAGACCATGAGGCCACCGTTATCACAGCCGACCAGCCAATGCATGAGCGTTGCAGTCCCGCCTATAGCCGGATCTCCTTGCTCGATGCCACAACCTCCGCGACCTTAGTTGCACGCTAAAGCCGCCACCGATCCCGTCAAGCTGCCAAAACCGCTTTCCGCAAGCGGAAGCCTTCGGTTTTTCGCTTGACGCGAACGCTCCCAAATGGTCGCTTCGGTTCGTCGGCTTTGCAGGACGTGCATAGGTCGCGACGGTCGTGGCCCACAAACGAAGGAGACATCAAATGACATTCTTGCTACACAAGCCTCAGCCCGCGGAAACGGTTTCGATCGAGCATGAGATCACCGACGCCCTCGACCATCTTTTCAGCAGTCCCATTGACGGCGCCATTGCGGTAGCCCAGCTTCGCAACGAGTTGGTCGCCGTTCATAACGTCAACCGCATGTACCGGCTCTTCCCGGGAAAGAATTTGCTGCGTCTATGTCGCGGCCGCTTCATTTGGATGGATGCGGGATTCAGCTACGTCCAGCACGGAACCACGTTGCACGTGATCGACGTTTGGCGCGACTGGCATCAAGATGGACGCCGCCTGGGCAAAGAAGTCGATGTCGTACTGAGTAGTCCGAAAGATGGCTCATATGTCGAAGAAACTTCCGCGGGCGAGGGCGTTTCAATAGTTTCGATCGGATGATCGAAAGGCGAAGTCGCCGAGGGTGCGGAAGCAAGTTGGCTTGCTTCTGCCCCTCTACTGCCAAGATTTATCGGCGGGCCCGCCGCGAGAACAGCGTCCCGACAAATCCGAAGGCCGCTACAAAGGCCGAAGGACCAGGAACCGCCACACATGTGTCGGTCACAGTGTCCAATGTGAAGACCGCACCGTTTATGTTCTCAAACTTGATAGTGAACTTCCCGCAATTGCCTGCGAAGAAAAAACCATCAAACCACTCCCCACCCGTATTTCCCAAATCGTCTGTCGCCGAGGCCGCCCCTTGGGTGATGGTGATGCGGCCACCGTCAGTGGGTAGGCCGTTTGGATCGGTGGCTGGAAGATTTGTTTTCCATCGATACGTGATGAGGCAGCGCATACCAGCTTCGGCCGGCCCACAGTCAAACGGTTGCGAAATGCTGCTGGAGGCACCAGCCGCAGTCGAGCTGATTTGCGCCGATCCATCCCCCACCACCGCTCCTGGCGTTTGAATCCATACCACTTTGGCTCCCGGCACCGGGCCAAGAACCCAAGGATTCAGGTTGTTCGTAAATGTTCCGTTGACCAGTCCCGCATTCGCGCTTGCCGCGCACGACAACCACAAGATCGCCGCACAGTGCTTTTTCATCGAACCCCCTTAGAGAATGCGGATTGCAGCCCGCGCCTCCCCGCTCAAAGCTACCCGGGGAATGTCGCTCATGCCAACACGCGAAGGAACGCGCGGCAACATTCGTTGCATAACGCAGTCCTCCTCGTGATTTAGATCGACACAAATTTCATTTCGATGCGTCAGCAATCCCCGTTCGCTGGGGTATTTGCCCCACTGAATTCGGCTAGCGCAGTTTCTCCGGCAACTGGACTTTCTCCGCCGCATGTCATGCCGCTTCGCGTCACATTCCGGCACGCGATACAGGACACCAGCGTAATTCTTCTTGACCGTTTCTGCCGTTTGCGGCATCATCGAGAAACAACCTTCGAGAGATCTGTATGACCGAGCGCCAGCGCATCTTTGACGTGGCCCAGCTATCCGCTGCCGAACGTCTTCTGCTTGCCGGAGAACTGCTCGACATGGCGCACATGCGCCCGCAGCCGCTATCGCCCGCTCAGATGGCAGAAGTCCGCCGTCGTGACGCGAGGGCGGATTCTAATCCCAATTCCTGCGAGCCTTGGGAAGAGGTTCGCGAGCAGCTTAAACCTCGCGGATGACGCTCCCGGTCGTCATCACGCCGGAAGCTCGGCTCGACATGGCGACCGCTATTGCCTATTACAACGAGGCCGCACGAATCGGTGAATTGTTTCGCCTGGAGGTCGATCGGACCATCGGGCTCATCCAGCTATGGCCGGAGGGATGCGAAGTGCTGGAGCAGCCCTATCGGCGAGCGGTAATGCATCATTTCGGATACTTGGTGGTCTATCGCATCCTGCCCGGCTGCATCCGCGTGATCGCCGTCATAGCCGCGGCTCGCGATCCGCAGGCTCTGGCGGCACGACTGACTTCCAACCCGAACTAAGGCGGTCACTCCGAAAACTTTCACGGTGAAATCGATCCAGTCAGGCGTCGGACTGAGGCTGTCCCGATTCAGAACCGGAGCAGAAGTTTTTGTCACAGACATCTCCCCTAAGCATTGCTTAGGGCCTGCAAACTGACGTCAACGTAGCAACAGCCGCTCACGCCGCGGATAAAGCCGCTGCTACTTCCCGGACATGATCTACTGGCCATTCTTCACCACCGTCACCTATACCCGTCGTACCGGCCGGGCAATTCCTTCGCATTCCATCCGGAAATGGTACTATGGCGTGCCCGGCCTATGCGTCGGACTTCGGGGTGTGATGCCTTATGCCGCAAAACAAGTCGTTACCAATTGACGATCTCATTCTTGATCTTGAAAACTACCGAACGCCGAAGCAAAAGTCGGAAGCGGCAGCTCTCAAGGCCATGGTCAAAGTTGATCCGGACCCATTTTGGGGTCTTACTCGCAGCCTCTTATCGAACAAGGTCCTGCCCACGGAGAACATAATTGTTCTCGTAAAGAACGGACAGAACATAGTCAAGGAAGGCAATCGTCGGGTCGCTGCCTTGAAGCTCATCCTCGGAAAGTTGAAGGCGACAGATCTTGAAATGCCCGACGATGTCAAACAACAGATCGCGGGGCTCACTGACGACTCCAAAGCACCTCTTGAAAAAATACCGTGTGCGGTTTTCGCTGCGAATGAATCGGAAACGGTTGATCAAATCGTCACGATGACGCACGGCAAGTCTCAGGACGCCGCGCGGCGACCGTGGAATGCCGTGGCCAGAGCCCGCCACAACCGTGACCACTTGAAACAACCCGAGTTGGGCCTTGACCTATTAGACGCGTATCTGAAAAAGGGGCAGAACGTTTCTGACGACGAGCGAGTTCGCTGGGGCGGCGATTTTCCTGTGAGTGTTCTCAGCGAAGCACTTCCAGAAATCGCCAAACGAATCAAGCTCGCCAAACCGCCAGATGTAATAACGACCTATCAGAAAGGAATGGCTGCCAGTCATGTGAAGGCACTCGAGCTGTTGATCCACATGGTCGGCAGTGGCTTGGAAGGATTTCCCGCTCTACGAAGCAAGGAACGGGATCTTCTCCACGAGTGCGGTTTCCCCGCTCGGACCCCCGAACCGCAAGCCGCCGCTGCGGCCGCCTCATCGAAGACAAATCAGGCTTCCTCTACTGCATCGACATCCTCGAGCGCGGCAGCCACGACAGGCAAGGGCACCAGTTCAAGCAAGTCGACCGGCAGTGGAAAAGCCAAAGCGGAAGACCTCAACGATCCGAAGTCTGTGAGAAAAAAATTCAAGGCTTTTGCGATCAACGGTAAAAATCGCGAGAAGGTGGTTCGTCTTCGAGAGGAGGCCATTTACCTTGATATTGAGAAGACTCCGCTCGCCTTTTGCTTCGTGCTGCGGAGCATGTTCGAGCTTTCAGCCAAAGCCTACTGCAAGGATCATCCCGCGGGTCCCAAAACCGAAAAGAATGGCCAGGATCGTCAGCTTGCGGATGTCCTCCGCGATATTGTGAAGCACCTAGTTGACTCTGCTCCTCAAGCAGAACAGAAGCAGGTGAAAAAACTTTTGCACGGCGCGATGACCGATCTCGCTCATGCAAACCGCCTCCTCTCCGTTACATCGATGAATCAATTGATCCACAATCCAAGTTTCTCGATCACCGGATCAGATATTTGCGTGATGTCGCACAATGTTTTCCCGCTGCTTGAGGCCATGAACGCATGAGCGACACTCAGCACGCTTCCCCTCTGCGATATCCAGGCGGCAAAGGACGCCTCGCGCCGTTTCTCATAGAAGTTCTCAAAGCCAACGGGCTCAAACGACCCCACTACGTCGAGCCATACGCGGGAGGTGCAGGCGCTGCTCTTCACCTGCTATTCGACGAATATGTCGAGACCATCACAATCAACGACGCCGACGATTGCATCCGGTGCATGTGGTTCGCGATAACTCACCACAATGAACGCTTCCTGGAGGCCATTCAAAATGTTCCTGTGTCGATCCGCCAATGGACCAAACAGCGGCGCATCTACAAGGCTCGCGATACCAGCAAGCCTTTTGAGTTGGGATTCGCGACATTTTTCCTCAACCGCACCTCTCGCTCCGGCATCGTAAGGGACGGCGGCCCAATTGGCGGACACGATCAAACAGGCAGATTCCTCGTCGACGCGCGTTTCTATCGAGATTCACTTTGCGAGCGGATTGAACGAATCGGCCGCTACCGTCACCGGATCTTGGTGACAAACCGAGACGGCCTTTCGCTTCTAAGGCAACTCAATCGTCGCCGGCACGCCATCCCGACATTCGCTTTCATCGACCCGCCGTACTTTGTAAAAGGGGCACAACTCTACATGAATGCGTTCAAGCCCGAACAGCATGAAGCGCTGGCTGGCTTTTTGACTGCCCCAGTGGGCTTTTCGTGGGTGATGACGTATGACAACGTTCCAGCTATTCGAAAGCTGTATTCCGGCATGAACACTACTGCCTTCGACCTGTCTTACAGTGCCTTTGAGCGGCGCGCAGGTGAAGAGTTATTGATCTATCCCGACGAAGTAGCGATTTCCCGACATGCCCGTAAAGCTCTGCGCGAAGCTGCTTGAGCCACATTGTGAGTGGCAATACGAGATCACCCGCTCGGCAACAGCAACAAATCACGGTCCGCTTCACAAATTCTGAATCGGTCGCCCCGCACGCTCGAAAAAGGAAATGCATTGCATGACGGTTCCGAGCAATAACGCTGCTTGAACTGCCAAGCGCTCGTCAGCGAATAGTGACCCGTGCGCCAAGCCGTTGCGATCGTTAGTGTAATCTGCTAGAGCAAAATCGATCGCATTGGGTCGAAACGCTTGTTCAAGCTGCGTATTGGATAACAGCGCATACGCGGATGTAAGCGGTCGAGAATCTGCTCGATTTCCCGCGTTGTCGAGCACGGGTTTAGCTGCCTTTCTATCCCACCTGTAGCCAATCTTGTCGTACCCTTGCATCGGTGGCGTCCGCGGCTTGTCGTAATAGATTGGCGTTCCCGTTGCATTCAGCAATTCCGCATATCGCCAAATCATGCCTTCGGTCTGCGTGACACAAATAAGCGTGATGGTTTGAAGCCGACGCTGAGCAAGCGGCTGTCGAAGTTCCTCGAGTACGCGTTCGATATTTGCCGCGTCTGGCACCGCTGCCAATGGCGACTGTCGAAACAGCGCCAGCAATTTATCCACGTAGTCTTCAACGAAAACATCGGCGGCAATTTTTTTTGTTACGGCGACAGCATCGCCGGTCGCTCGCCATTCTTTCAACAGACCGTGGTAAGAACTTAGCGGGGCGAACACGAGAAAGCGAAACGGAAAGCTTACCCTCGCGGCATCACACCCATCGATTATCAAGCGTTCATTCGTCAATGGAGCAAACCACAACGTCTGAGACATGCGCGGCATAAGACGGCGTGCAGATGTGTCATCCAATTGGCTGCGCGCAACGCTGCCATCCGATTGCCGTTGAACCGCCGTCTTGAGATTCGAGAGGGTATCTAAATTCTCCCGATGCTTCAGTAGATCGTTGGAATGAATTCCAGCACGACCCATAGCGGCAGTATTCTCCGACATCGTTTGATCGATTTCACTGATTACCGACGCTCGCGTTTTCGAAGCGATTGCAACCGCCGCCGCATACTCTGCATCCGAATACCCGCGAAACAAATCGCGAAACGCGCTTGCAACCGCCGCGGCCGAGTTCTCGGTTTGGACGCAAGCAAACTGTGTCCTCGTCCATGCATCTTCATTCGTGCCAAAGCACGCTTCGGCAAATGCTCGGCATCCAGCTATTCGTTGCTCGTCTTCGAGTACAGGACCTTGATCGAATCGGGATGCGTACAGCGCATCGACAAATGCAATTCCATCTGAAGCGGATTTGGCGGATTGAAATGCCTCATGCATCTCCCCGAATGTCGGTTCCCAATCGTTTGGCTTCCTTCCCTCTTCTCGAAGCATCAAATTCAGTGGCATGCGTCCATTATAGAGCGGGCGCTGAATTGGACGGTCGCCTTTCCCGGCTTCGGCTAGCTGGTTTTTATCCATCGCTCCACTTGCCGTTTGAACCCATGCACCTCTTCGAGGAGTTCATCGGCTTCTTTGCTCGAAGCGACAAGGGACATGTCGTAACTCAACGTATTGCGCTTGCGACGACATTGGTCTAGATAGCGAGCCATTTGATGGACCTCCACCCCCATTGCGAGCTCAAGTGCTTCAAGCATGGTCTGGTGCCCACCTGATCCGCGAATGCGATAACCGGCCTTGGTTACGACCATCTTTGCGAGCAACAGTCCTGCCTCGTATGCAAGCCCAAAGCGATTGTCGTCTGAAAGTTCTTCGATTGCCGCGTCGCTGAGATTGCGGGCAACCACGCCACGCAATTCATCGAGCTCAGACCTTGTGGCCTTGTGAGCGACGACCTTTCCGTCTCTTAGCAGCGACTCCCAACTCATTCTCTTTGCCTACTACAAAGAGCTTCGGGCCGTCAAGCACAGAACGAATCAGGTGGTGTCCCACCTTGCGCTTTGCCGCGAACTCCGATTCTGAAAACACAGTCACGTTCACCGGGCGCGCGAGTTGCTTTTCGGCATCGGAAAGAGCTGGCGCCAATGCTGACGAACGAACAGTTCCAATGATCATTAAGTCGATGTCGCTTTCAGCGTCGGCATTGCCTCGTGCCATAGAGCCGTAAACAAACGCGGCGGCGATCCGCTCTTTATGCGGAGCGAGTGCGTCTCGAAGAATATCTACGAGCCCGATCGTCTTCACGAACAGCCCGCGCAAGTCGATGAACAATGGCACTTCGCGATTCGCGCGGAAATAGACTCGATTGCCTTCTCGCTTGCTTACGAGTATTTCAGCGCCGGAAAGGCTTTCGAGTTCCCGCTGCAGGCTGGATGATTGACGACCCATATGCTTGGCGAGGTCGGCCATGTACCACCATCGTTCCGGCGCGAGCATGGTCGCGGCAAGAATTTCCTGTCGTATCTTTGGAAACAATGCGTCGAGTGTGTTCATGGTCATATACGCTTTCTGCGTATGATTATACGCGTTTTGCGTAACCCGCGCAACGGCCAAATTGGACGACGAAAGTTGCGGCGACAAACCTACACATATTCCTACACATATAGCTTCACGTCTGGAAATTGTCTCGAAAAATCAATCGCCTACGAAAGATGTGTGTAGCACCTGAAGCTAAGGCTTGCTCGGTCACAGTGTGGCCTTTGGCAGACGAGTCCGAGCCCAAGCAAATGTCGCCACGCGCCAGCCCACGGAGAGTTGCCATGAAAAGCTGGCACGGCGTCCAAAATATGAACGTGTCTATCGTTGGCTGACACGCGATGCCGCTAACCGAACCCATCCTAGTCTGGCGCGCCCGACGTTCTTGGGATGGGCAGAATATTGGGCGAGCAATCGATCATCCCTGTCCCCATTGTTCAACGCGGATGTTTGACTCCGTTCTGGGGTCCCACCTTTGCAATTATCTCGATCCCGATCCGTTTGAACTTGCTAATGCCTACAACGAGCTTTCGCCAGAAGAGGCGCAAGCGGTTAGCTTGACTTGCCCGCTATGCGGGTGGTGTTTGAAATATTGGCCGTTTGTTGGAGGGGAAACGCCGATCGTCGACTCAGGTTGCGTCGCGGAGTTGAAGGAATTTGACATTAACTCGACCGCCTTGTCGCTCGAGGAGTTGGGTGCATATTTGAGGCGACATGTTGCCGACGTATACGGTCTCCACTGGCGACGCTTTGAAGAGTTAGTCGCTGATGTGTTTCGGGCGCATGGATTTCAAATCCTATTAACACAGCAGACGCGAGATGGTGGTGCCGACTTAATTGTCGTTTCCAAGGATGATGGCAAGCCTATCGGCATCGTCGAGTGCAAAAGGTACGCGGCGGAACGTCGTGTCGGCATTTCAGCTATTCGCTGCCTAACTGGCGCGGCACTCCAATTTGATGTGCAGCAAGCGTATCTGGTAACGAGTTCTGAGTTTTCAAGCATCGCACAGGCCGGCGCTCGCGAACTGGAGCAGCGGGGTATGGCGTTCGATTTGATCTCTTGCTCTCGATTGCTTGAAATGCTCCAGGTCTACACGATGGGCCTCCCTTCTCTTCATCTCCTCTCGGATACTGCTCGCGCGGAAATAGCGAGTCACAACCTCGCGAGAATGCATGAAGAAGCTCGCTCCAGCTAGACTACTCGACAAGGAAGAAAACGGCGGGCAAGTTGCTTGATCCAATAGGCAAGCGTTGTACCCCTCGCCGTCAAACCTACGCACTCCAGAATTCCGTACCGACCTTCCCATCCCATTAATCGTTACGCCTCGCGGCGCTAGCACTTGAGGGATGGCAAAGTCATAACGCGATTCCGGTCTGACTTTCGATCAGGTGTCTCAAAGCCGCATCCTTGACCTGACCAAACGCGCATGCATCTACCAATCTCTTCGTATCCGTGCATTCCTTCACATACAACGTCTCATGCCGGGCCGAAATCACCGCCGCAACAGTCACCACTTCCGGAATCGCGTCATTAGGAAGCGTGCCAGATGCAAATCCGTCAGTTCCGATCAAGAGAGGCGGATAAAGTCGCTCTACCAATTCCGATGTCGAACTACCGGGCCGATAAACCGGATACAAGGGAATCGCATGCGGATGTTGAATCCTCATGCGAGCAGCCGATAGCCGGTCATCTTCAATCTTTTGAGATAGGCGCGACATGCCGAAGCGCTGAGCGTCTCGAAGCGAGGGAGCAATCGCCATTGGGGTCATCCACTTCGGAACCATCGCATCGCAGATCGATTGCACCCATGCTGAATAGTCGGCAGCGCGCTTGAGAGGCCCCACCGTCGGTAGCTTTGCGAGAATGGCCTCAAAGCGCAGGCCGGGGTGCAATTCCACCCATGAGCAAGGCGTTGACCTGCGCGGAAACAGTGGGATGAATGGGCCGTACAACGCCAAATCAAGAATGCTTCGCAGCGAGAGTATGTAGGTATGCATGTTGTCGCAGAGCGGCTCCAACATCGCCGTCGCGCGATCAATAGCTACAGCGTATTCGCCAAAATGCATGTGTTGTTTGAGCGCCTGATAGTATTGTGGAAAGGACGACACAAGAACTGCGTATTCCGACGCGCGCGCTAAGCCTTCAAGAATCTCCAGAAATCCCAACGCGACAGGCGGAAATGCAGCGAGCTCGGACTGCGGCGACTGCCCCACGTCAGCGAAGCTGTGATTTGGAAAAGCCAAATCGGACCAAAACTTGATAGCCGACAAGAAACCGGCGAAATGATCGCCGCGTGATAACACCTCGATCATTGAGCCGCCCTGTAAGAATCGGTAAATCATTCTCATTTCGCGGACTCGCACATGAAGCACGAAAAGCGAGTTGTTGAGGGAGTTGTCATCGCCATCTTCATAAGCAGGTTGAAGCGCGTCCAAATACGCCACAACTGGCCTTGGGATGCGAAGCGGCCCTGACTTGCTTGCCAGGGAAACGAGTGGATTAAAATACTCGGTGATAATGATGTGGGCTTGATCCAAGAAGATTCCGAGCGGAGTAGAAATGAACGCCCGATAGTGATCGATCTCGTGACGGATTGTTAGGTACTCAATGAGAGTTTCAACAGCCGGGTTCTTGCCGGCTTCAACGTCGTCCGCCATTTGGTCAGTGGCTCTCAGGGAAGCATTAACAAAAATACAGTATGTGCTAGGTGCATAAAATCCAACAGTGCGGATCAGGGAGGCATCGCGAGGACTCGGCGTCATTTGCGATTTTAAGCCAAGCCATTCGCATCGAGCAGGAACGAAGTCCACCACACTTGTCAGGGTGTTGGCAGCGTCTCGGTGCCTCACGGCGCTAGCGACTGAAAGCTAGCGCTGCGAACTGCCTCGTTTGGCGCACGTTCTGGCGCACTTCAGAATGGGACAACGAATTGTCCATGGAAATCATTCGGTTAGTTGCGCACGCAAGGGACTTAAAAGCGAACTCGTCCAAATTCAAGACAGAAAAATATCTTGATCTCTCAGGTGGTTAAATGACTCTTGACAGTCGTTCCATGTGCCAGTAGGGTGGCGCACTACTGGCGCACTTGCCAGCAACAAACGTACGAGGATTCATGGAACGCCACGACCTGCTCGGAGGACGTATCTACGTCTTCAAGAGGCCGCGCAGCCGCTTCTGGCAATGCGGAACTTTTCTTGAAAATAAGAAGCAACGCGAAAGCACGAAACAAGAAAGCCTCACCCATGCAATGGCATTCGCTGAAAAATGGTACTTCGACCTGATCGCGGCTCCATCCGAGAAACCAAAGCAAGGCAAGTCATTTCGGGAGGCGGCCGACCAATTTCGGCGTGAATATCAAGCCATCACGCTCGGACAGCGCAATCCCGATCATGTCGAAAGCCATTGGCGCAGGTTAGAGCTTCACCTAATTCCCTTTTTCGACGGGCGAGTGCTTTCGGAAATCACGCCCGGCTTGGTACAGGAATATCGCGTCAAGCGGGCTGAACCCTCCGTGAAGGCGGGAAAGCTACCGGACTGGAAGGAACCGCGGGTTCCTTCTCGTAGCACGATGCACAAAGAGATCGTGACTTTACGCCAGGTTCTAAAAACTGCGCATCGGCATGGTTGGTTGCAGCACATGCCCGACCTCACTCCGCCTTACAAGACTTCCGGGAAGATCACGCACCGAGCGTGGTTCTCCCCCAAGGAATACGAGCAACTTTACAAGGCGACCAGGAAGAGGGCGCAACAACCATTGCGCAAGCATTGGAAGAGCGGGTGTGAGGATCTTCACGACTTCGTCCTCTTCATGGCCAACACCGGGTTGCGCCCGGACGAAGCGTGGAGCTTGCAGAATCGCGACGCCACGATCGTTGATGACGAGGCAACCGGCGAGCGCATTGTTGAAATCGAGGTGCGAGGAAAGCGCGGCTTGGGTTTCTGTAAGAGCATGGCGGGTGCCGTGCGGCCGTTGGAGCGCATTCGCACTCGCAACAAGTTGCAGCCCACGGACTTGATCTTTCCGAATCGCCATCGGGAACTGTTCAATGCGATTCTTGAGGAGCAGGGGCTCAAGTTCGATCGCGACGGCAACCGCAGGACGGCGTACAGCTTGCGGCATACCTACATCTGCCTGCGATTAATGGAGGGTGCGGACATTTATCAGATCGCCAAGAACTGCCGGACCAGCGTCGAGATGATCGAGACCTACTACGCCGCCCACATCAAGACGACGCTTGATGCAGCCGCGATAAACGTTCGGCGCCCCAAGCCGACGAAGAACGGCGAAACGAAGAGGCCATAGTCCCGCGCAATTCTTCTTGGCGGGAGCGTTTCGGCACGCTATACCGGCTTTCGCGCGGGCGTGGCGAAATTGGTAGACGCACGGCACTTAAAATGCCGATCCAAACTGGAGTGCCGGTTCAAGTCCGGCCGCCCGCACCAATGAAAAACGCCGACAACTTTGTGTCGGCGTTTTAGACCGTAAGTGGTTTGCGCTTACCGCTTGCTCAAGCTCTCTTCCGTCGCCCCGCGATCAACCCCGCTGCCAGCAACATGCTTGAGGCCGGAGCCGGAACTGAAAAGCTGAAATCAGAAAGGATTTGATCTGCCCCACCGAACGAGAACCCCCCACCGGTACTTGCCGTGAAGCCGATGTAAGCGGAGTCGCTTCCGACCACGTTAGAAAGTGAACCCACCAGGAACGAGCGGTTGAAACTTTGGCTGGTGACCGAGTCGGTCATGACGATGTTCATGAGCGTTCCGTCGTAGCCGATTGAAACGTGTAGATCGTGGCCACTAAATGCGTTGACCGGAGAGACCTCCGCGGCGCGGCCGCTGAATGCTCCAGCGGAGTAAACGCCGGTGTAAGTCCGGCCGGGCCCGGTATCGGTCTCCAGCGTCACAGCGACACTTTTTGTCAAGCCGGAAAACCCGAGGCCCGACGGACCGAAGAAACCGCCGGACGATCCGCCGATCGCCGATGCGCCAGTATTTTCATTCTGGATGACAAAGGCCAAGCCCTGCAGAATGGCGCAGGCCTCGATGTGTGGCGCGCGGTAGGTGAAGCTTGCCTGGAACTGGTTGATGTTCTGCTTGTTCTTGAAAAAGATGCCTCGACGTTGATTGGCACCGCCCGTAAGCTGAATCCATCCCGCACCAACGGTCGGCGGCGAGCCGGCATCGGCGGTGTTGTACTGGTAACTGCCCGAGGTGAATCCGCTGATGTCGGCATTCGACAGGCTGGAACCGGCAACAAGCGCAAACAGGATGGCGGGGCCGCAGCTAAATAGAAGCTTCATGCACGTTCCTTTTTTCTCTCGACAATCGCCGCCTTGAGGTGTCGCGCGACCTTTATGGGACGGCAGGCAAACATGCACTGCGGATCGCGGTTCGCCAACCATCATCAATGACGACATCGCGACCGATGACATCAGAAATGATGACATGAATCAGGCTGATCGAGCGGCTCGTACCCCGTGGGCAACGGCAAAGATTCTCAAGATCAATTCGACGCGATCCTGCACACCGACGTGTTGGAATGCTCTCGTCAAATGCGTTCGCACCGTTGGGATACGAAGACCGAGCGCGGATGCGATCTGCTTGTCCCTCATGCCCGAAAGGAGAAGCTCGGCGATCTTGACCTGTTGCGGCGTCAATCCGAGCTTCAGCACGGTCTGCGTCCAGATTTCAGGCTCGATCGGAAACGCTTCGCGAGAATTCGAAGTGTTACCAGTGACGGAGTGAGACATGGCGGGACCCCGAAAGAAAAAGGAGCGTCGAACCAAGGACGCTCCAGGGGCCCCCGCCAAGGGGCATGAGAAACGTGCCTCGGCCGACGCCCCTTTCGGGGCGCGGCCATCAAGGCACTGCTTTCTCAGATAAAACTTGGCGGATCCCCTGGAAGCAGAGTCTTGACGCCTGCGCGTCAATTTCAAATGTCACCGGCCAAAGCTGGACCGGCACGAATAATACGAGAGCAACGTGGAGGCGGCTTTGACGGCGGACTTGCCTGTCACGACGCTGTCACATCGACAAGATGATGGCGAATTGGGCTCCCTCGCTGGCTTGATTCGCCTGAAAATGTTTCGCGCTAAACCTCGCTGCAAAAAATATTTCTACATGCCTTCAACCGAACTAAGACCTTCAAAACTTGTTAGAGTGGAGCAATCACGGTTTGTGATTTGCCAACACCTACCGCGAGAAGAACTGAACGGCAACAATTCGACAGGCGATCCGCACGCATCTGCGAGTTGGGCAACATGGCGTTCTTCGCATTTGTCACCACCATTGAAAACCGCACCTGACAGGGAGCTCGATTTGCTCGGAATTTTTCTGAAACGCATCAGGCCGATTTGTATCTCGCTCTTTGTTCTGCTCTCGCTTTTTACTTCGCGAGTAGCAGACGCCGCCATCGACAAAGCCCAGGTATCAGCTTGGCTTCAGGAACAGATCGATGGGCAGTTCGGCCTTGAAAAATATCCTAACCTTTATTTTCGCTTGACGGTGACCATGCCCCCGCAGTGGAGTGCGGCCGAACTGGCTGCAGTCCAGAAGGAAGTCGAAGGAAAGCCCGATCATCCGAAGCGGTTTGAATTACAAGCCGAGATTCTCCGAGTAAAAAACAACGGGGAACGCACCATTTATACGGTTTGGCGGAACGATGCAAATAACTGGCGCGTCAACAGCGACTCGCCGGAGCAGCCCGACATTCGATTCAACGACGTTTATGCTGGCCCCGATCTCGCGTGGCAAATGAATCCACGCCAATTGACAGTAATCGATCCTCGCGAAGGATGGCCGCATGAGTACGAATTGAACACGTACTTAAACGCGCCTTTAAAGTATTTTCTTGACCTCAGCGCAGGCGGTCTGGCCCGACCAAAGGTTGCAGAAGCAAGACTGAAAGACGTATCGCTTCAAGGCACTTCGTGGTCTTGCATTGTCGAACAACCAAATTATGCCCTCCGTGTTGCGGGAACTTGGAACGAGCAGTTGCAGCGGGGTTTTGTTTCAGATACAACCGTTGTGAAGTCAACTAGACAGCCGGACTCGGTAGGACGGAAGCGCACCTTCGGCACTTGGAATGAAAGCTCAATCCCCGGACTTTGGATTGCGTCGAAAGTCACTGAGTCAAATTCAAACGGCAGAGTATTTTCGGAAGCCCAGGTTGAAGAAATTCGACCTCAGAAAGGCAATGAGCTGGCAGGGCTGAAGCAATTGCCCGACCCCGCAGGTTCCGATCCGATTCGCGGCCAGATCACTTTTTTCAACGTCAGAGATTACCGGCCGGGAGTGGGCAAAGAAACTTACCCGAGACATGTAGGTGCTGCGCCAACTGTTCTTGAAATCAATCCAAAAGAAACCGATCGTCTTAGAACCGTCGGCTGGGTGGTACTTGGTCTACTGGTTGTTGGTTTGATCGGCTACCGCGTTCGTGGCTCATTTCGGGTTGCTTAAAGAAAGGAAGTGCTATGAAGAGGTTTAAAGTTTTTGGCACAATGATCGTGGCGGCCTGGGGCTTCACTTCACTGGCTCAAGTTCACATGCCCGATCCGGGCGGTGGGGGAAGTTGCTATCTGGAAGTCCCAAGAGACGCGTGCACCGACATGGGGGTACCTCCGTCTGATTTTGGTTGCGGAGTTCTTCGCCTCTCAAATCCAGCTTGTCCGTTCATAACTTCAAGTTCAAGCATGGGAATGAATGGGACAACTCCTTTTACAGACACGTGTTCGTGGAAATACCAGCTGTGGAATGATGAATTTTACTATTGCATGCAAATTGGTGGCATCTTTAGTGTGACCGTGCATTGCACGTCTGCTACCGGCGGTCTCTGCACTCCGGGTGGGGGCGGTGGAGGCTGGGAGTGAATTGCATGTCAACGCAGGAAATACCCTGTGATTTCTCGCCCGTTCACTCAACCCGTGAACGGGCGGGATTGCTACTTCAAGGCGCCGTCGTCGCCGTTGTTCTTATCGCAGGATTGCTCAAACTGATTTCGATAGACGATTTTCGCAATTCGCTTGATACATGGCAACTGATCCCACGATCTCTAAGAAACGTTGTTGCAATTGGAGTTCCTGCAATTGAGATCTTGTGCGCTGGCTGGTGGTTTGTTGGTGGTCAGAAACGGTGGACTTCGTGGACGTGTCTTTCACTTCTCGCGGCGTTCACCGGCTTTTACGCAGCGCACGTCTATTTTCTGCGGCCGCCCACCTGCAATTGTTTCAGCAAGATTTTGGCGTTCAATCAGGAGCGTGCCAGTTCAAACATGATCATCACGAGAAACCTGACGCTCTTCGGGCTTTTGGGCTTAGGTGTTTACCTGAGGCGGGGCAGCGCTACGAGTCGCATGTCGCCAGCGCGGCGCGAACAATCCGCGGGTCGGAGTTCACTCGCAAGCGGCTTCACGATCATCGAGTTACTGCTTGTGATCGCGATTATTGGGGTTCTGCTGGCGATGTTCGTTCCAAACCTTGGATACTTTCGTCAGCGCGCTCAACGCACATCCATGACCGCGCGGCTTCAGCAGCACGCCGCAGTTTTTTCGACATACACCTCCGACTACAAGGATTTCTGGCCATTTTTTACGGACCCGGAAGCAAGCTATTCCATCGTGCGAGGACCTGGACTCACATTGAAAGCTCGATATTTTGATGCGGATTCAACCTGGCATGTTGCGCTCGGTGAAAAGACATACGGGCAGCATTGGGGAAATCCGGTTTTCTGGGACTTCAATCAGAAGTCGCCATCGTTTGTCACCAATTTGCGCTACTCATCCGCTTTTCTCGCCGATCCTGCATTTTGGTCGGCCGAAACGCGGACCGGGCCTGCTCAATGGCGTGCGACGAAGGCAGCGGAAGTGCAGTTCCCGTCGGCCAAAGCGCTGATGGTAAGCCTGGGATCATTTGGAACGTCAGGTATGTCGGTAGATCTGACGCATTCGACGTCTGTGCTTTCAAGTTTTGTGGATGGAAGCGCCACCGAAGTTCCGCTAGCTCAAATGACGCCGGGATACCCGAGGGGAAACGGCGATTGGCCGGGCTCTTCTCTGAGTGGTCCTGTGCCCGGGCTGACCACCGTTGACGGCGTCCGTGGTCGAGATCGTCAATAGTTGAATCCGAGTTGCACGCGCTCGAAGCAAGTGTTTCTTAGACGCGTTAATAGCCTGACTACGATGAGCACGCGAAAAAGCGTTTCGCTTTGGGATAGGCCGCTCGTGGGGAGCGGCCTGTTTTTTGGTACGCTTTGCGGCAAAGGCTGGGATGGCCTTGTCTTTCTCTTTTCCCCTCCTGCCGTCCCGGCTTTTTTTGACCCCGCGCTCAATGGGGCGTGGTCCACCACCAGATGGCAAAGGTGCCCGTTACCCACGCTAAAAGCGTGACGAGCGTGGCTAGCTCCTCGGGCGACCAGTACGGATGGCGTTGCGTTGGAATGCGTTTATTTGGGTGGTTGAAGGAATGCATGTGTTCCTCCTCGCGGCCAACAACCTTGATTTTAAACGGCGGTTGTGAGCCTTCAATCCCCTCTTTTCCCTAAATTGCAGGGCTTTCCACAAATTTGTGGATTTTGTTCGGGCGTCGGCTTGACGTGCGGAGTCCGTACGGTATCTTCCGGTCATGGATATTCCTTCACCCCGCAATGCCACGCTTCTTTCCCGATTGCGGATCGAGCATGACCCCGACAAAGGCATTCGCGGCAGGAGAGTACTGGTGCAGGAAGGCGACGGCACTTGGTGGGCCGGTCGCGTAACGACTTACGGAAATGAAGGCGACCGCCAAGTCACCAAGGGTTCACCCGGCGATACCGCAGTCGAAGCGATCTTGTCGGCGATCAGCACCTACGGCGAAGCGACTTAGCCCGCTGACGAAGCCACCCACCGTTTGTGTTTTCCGTTCTGCATGGATGCAGCCGGGTGTTTCTACGTCGAGACGCCGCCATGCCAGAAGAACCGCTCGCCAAGAAAAAGCCTCATCCGCGATTTGCTTCGCACGCGGAGATCATTTCTTCCGATACTGATCGGAAGCCCGCACCCGGTTACGTCGAGCTTCAAGTCACGAGCAATTTCACGTTTCTGACTGGCGCCAGCCATCCTGATGAAATGGCCCGGCAAGCCGCCGCGCTCGAATACCGGGCGATCGCCATCACCGACACGAACACGCTGGCAGGAATTGTCCGAGCGCATGTCGCCGCAAAGGACACCGGCATTCAACTCCTCGTTGGCTGTGCGCTGAAATTCGCAGAGCCGCTGCCACTCGTTGTGCTGGTCTATCCAACCGACCTTGCCGCGTACGGCAGACTCTGCACCATGCTGACGGTCGGCAAACGGCGTGCGAAGAAAGGCGAGTGTCACCTTGAGTTGCACGACCTCATCGAGCACCAGCGAGGATTGATCGCCGTCGCGGTGCCGCCCCCCATTGTGTCCGAGGACACCATCGCGGTTCTAGAGCAATTGCGAAAGACATTTGACGATGACCGGCTTTCACTTGCCGTCACGCGTGGCTTTCAGGCCGACGATGCGATTCGCGTACAGCAGATGATCGCGTTGAGCGAACGCGTGGCAATTCCGCTTGTTGTCACCAATGACGTGCACTATCACGCGCACGATCGACGAATGCTTCAAGACGTACTCACCTGCATTCGTCACGGATGCACGGTGCATCAAGCGGGCTTCAAACTCCACGCCAATGCCGAACGCCACCTCAAGCCACCGCATGAAATGCACCGGCTCTTTGCCGACCTGCCGGACGCACTGGCTCGCACCGTCGAGATCGCGGATCGATGCAAAGGATTTTCGCTCGATCAACTTCGTTACAACTACCCCGATGAGATTGTGCCGGCGGGAACGTCGCCAATGTCGCACCTCCGCGAACTGACGTTCGCGGGCGCCGCCGAGCGATACCCGGGCGGCTTGCCCGACAAGGTGCGAACACAGATCGAGCACGAGCTGCAGATCATCGAGGACTTGCGATATGCCCCCTACTTCCTGACCGTGCAGGACATCGTTCGATTTGCGAGATCCAAAGAGATCCTTTGTCAGGGCAGAGGAGCCGCGGCGAACTCTGCCGTTTGTTTCTGCTTGGGGGTTACAGCCGTGGACCCGGCACGCGGCAGTATGCTCTTCGAGCGATTCGTCAGCAAAGAACGCGACGAGCCACCCGACATCGACATTGACTTTGAACATGAACGACGCGAAGAAGTCATTCAATATCTCTACGCGAAATACGGTCGCGAGCGGGCGGCTCTCACCGCGGAAGTCATCAGCTATCGCGGGCGTAGCGCCGTGCGTGACGTAGGCAAAGCACTTGGACTTTCACTCGACTTGGTGGATCGGCTCGCAAAGACAACGGACTGGTTCGACACCGGGGCAATCAATTCGCGTCGAATGCAGGAAATGGGAGTCAATCCCGACGAGCCGATCATTCAATGGCTCGCCACACTTGTCGGCCAACTACTCGGCTTCCCGCGTCACCTGTCACAGCATGTGGGCGGCTTTGTCATCACGCAGACGCCGCTCTCGGAATTGGTGCCCATCGAGAACGCCGCGATGGACGATCGCACCGTGATTGAGTGGGACAAGGACGATATCGAAGCACTCGGGATGCTCAAGGTGGATGTCCTCGGGCTCGGGATGCTCACCTGTTTGCGCAAATGCTTTGAGCTTGTCGCGTCAAGCGACAACGAACATCTCACGCTTGCCACGATTCCCGCCGAGGATTCAGTCACCTATGACATGATCTGCAAAGCCGACACGATTGGCGTCTTTCAGATTGAATCGCGCGCGCAAATGTCAATGCTGCCGCGGCTGCGCCCCCGCTGCTTCTACGACCTTGTCATTGAAGTTGCCATCGTGCGGCCGGGGCCGATCCAAGGCAACATGGTCCATCCCTACATCAAACGGCGCAACGGCGAGATTCCCGTCGTCTATGCCTCGCCTGAAATTGAGAACGTGCTTGGCCGCACGCTCGGTGTGCCCCTCTTTCAAGAGCAATGTATGTCGCTTGCGGTCTTGGCCGCTGGCTTCACGCCCGGCGAGGCCGATCAACTTCGCCGCGCAATTGCATCATGGAAGAGAAAGCAGTACGAGATCAAGACATTCGAGAAGAAACTTATCGACGGGATGACATCCCGCGGCTATTCGCTTGAGTTTGCCACCCAGGTATTCACGCAGATTAGCGGCTTTTCCGGCTACGGCTTTCCGGAAAGCCATGCGGCAAGCTTCGCCATTCTCGTGTATGCGTCGTGTTGGCTCAAACGCCACCGACCGGCAGCGTTCGCCGCCGCATTGCTCAACAGCCAGCCGATGGGGTTCTACCAGCCCGCACAAATCGTGCGTGATGCTCAGGAGCACGGCGTTGAAGTTCGCCCCATCGACGTGAACCACAGCCGATGGGATTGCACGCTGGAGTCGGGCGAGAAAGGCCACGCGATACGCCTTGGTACGCGACTCGTAAAAGGCCTACCCCAAGATCATGCCGATGCCATTAGCGCCATCGTCAACGAACACGGGCAGGTGACTTCGCTGGACGATCTACAGCGGCGAACCCGCCAGAGCGTGTCGATTTCTTCTCTTCGGCATCTTGCCCGCGCCGACGCGTTCGGCTCACTGGGGCTTACTCGGCAGGCGGCTCTTTGGACACTGCATCGCCTCACCGACGAACGACTACCGCTCTTTGAAGGGACCGAGTGCGACAGCGTCGCGCAAGACAGGGATACCGCTCGCACCCTTCCGCCGCGATCGGCATTCGATGAAGTTTCCGCGGACTACGACCGAACACAACTTTCTTTGAAAGCCCATCCGCTTGCATTTGTTCGGGACGAACTTAAAGCATCCGGCGTAACACCCTGTGAATTCCTTCGCGACGAAAGCAAATGCAAGGCGGGGCGCCTTGTAAGCGTCGCCGGGCTCGTGCTGGTGCGGCAACGACCCGGTACGGCATCCGGAATCGTGTTCATGACGATTGAGGACGAGACGGGCATTGCCAACCTCGTCTTGTTTCCGAAGATATTTGAGCGATTCCGAAACGCCGCGCGAGGCAGTTTCGCCATCGTCGCCCGTGGCGTGATTGAACGCGAGGGCGACGTGGTGCATGTGAAGGTGCGACAGCTTCAGCCGCTGGAATTGAGAGCTTCGGAATTCAAAGGGCTATCGCGAGATTTTCATTGAACGAGAGTTTGGCATTTTCGAATGGGAGTGACCATCACATGACGAGCGACCAAGCAGACATTCTGTGGGTACGTTGGTTCAATCTTCAAGCCGAATTCGTGCAGCTTTGGGAGGGCGTGATCGAACACGATGATCCCGAGTGGCGGTGCGACATCATCCGTACGGAACAAAACCGGCTGCGAACGCAGATGGGCGAACGTGCGTTTCGCAGTCGCGTGTACGACATCTGGGGCAGCGCGGGCCCATAAGATTTCGCGTGTGCGGACGTTTCACCTATCTCTACACGTGGGAACAGCTTCAACGCCTGATGAATCTTGCAGGAATGTCGCCGCTCGATATTCGCGCTAGTTACAACGTCGCCCCGACACAATTCGCACCAATCGTTCGCCTGAATGAAAATGGCGAACGCATCGCTTCGATGCTCCGTTGGGGACTGATCCCGTCGTGGTCGAAAGACGAGAGCATTGGAAGCCGCTGCATCAACGCGCGGAGCGAGGACGCGGCAACAAAGCTCGCCTATCGCGGCGCCGCCAAAAGCCGCCGGTGTCTCGTGCCGCTCAGCAGCTTTTATGAGTGGCAAACGATCGACGGCCAGGAGCAGAAACAACCGTGGTCAATTCGAGTGCGCGACGTGCCGCTCTTTGCCGTTGCCGGACTTTGGGAACGCTGGGAACAAGGACTCGAGCCGATAGAAACGTTCGCGATGCTAACGCGCTCACCCAACAGCTTGATCGCACGCATTCACGATCGAATGCCGGTCATCGTCCGGCCCGAGCACTACGACGCATGGCTTGATCCCAAGAACGAAAACTACGCGAGCCTCGAAAACGTCGTGGAAGCATTTCCCGCGGAGCAGATGGAAATGCACCGCGTAAGCACGCGCGTGAATTCTGTTCGGAATGACGATGCGGCTTTGCTCAGTGAAGTCCAGCAGACGAAAGAAGCGCCGACACTCTTTTCCTAGATTGGCCAACATGGAAGACGACTTTGAACAACTTCGGGATCAGTATGAGTTCGGTGCCAATGTCGGCAGACTGAGCCCGAACTCGCGCCGAGAACTGAGGGCATACCAAGAACGCCTTACCGCGTTTATAGATATAATCGGCTTCGCGGAACTTGTTCGCCGCATGAAAGACGACAAGTCGCTTCAAGATCGGTTACTTGCCGCTCTTCGCAAACTCGCGGAACAAAACACATCGGCAACAGACGTGGGCATGATTGGCGACAAGCGCGTTAACTGCTTCTCCGATTCAATAGTCATTTCGTATCCCTACTACCACCCCGGCGACTTCACCTACTTGCTTCAGGACATCCTGCTGCTCACTATAGAAATGGCTTGCCTCGGCTTTGCGATTCGCGGAGCAATCACGATGGCACCGCTGCATCAGACGCCGGGAATAGTTATTGGAGAGGCGCTAATCGATGCATATTTTCTCGAACGGAATGTGGCGCGCAATCCGCGCGTGATTGCTTCGCCAGGTGTCATGCGCATTGTTCATGGCGTCGGCGAGGACACTTCGGATGCCCTCCTGGAGGAATGGATCGAAGCAGGAAAGCAAGATGCCAGGAATTCGAACGGTCAATGGGTAGGGGGTTTCCCCAATATGCAGAAGGATGACGACGGCCATTACTTTTTGGACCATCTCGGCGCGACGGTATGCGCACTGCACTCTACCACGGGAAATCTGGATCATCTTTCATCCGTCCGCGGCATGATCGTTTCCCAGCTCGATACGCTTGCCTTGCCTAACTCGCTCACAGCAGAGGAACGAGCAAAACGATTTCAAAAATGGCAGTGGTATCGCCGCTACTTCAACAGCGCCGCATCGCGCTACGGCGTTGCTCCTGTTACCCTAACGTGAAAACTCAAAGAATGCTCACGATTGCCAAACGGTCTTAGCCCAAAAGATCCCGGCAACAACGACACGCGGATGCCGCTGCTGGATCATTTCCTGGCACGCCTTGAAATTCGTTCCCCAAGTAAGAACGTCGTCAACCAAATAAACGGTTGACGGCGGAGGATCTCTAAATCCGACCCAGTTGAGCGTGCGCTGAACCTCAACCACGCTTCGCGTTCCGCCTTCATGGAGCGACTGTGCGCGGGCCACTCGGATGATCGGTTTCTCAATACGCAGAGTCGATTTTGTCTGCTGGAGGTCCGCAAGCATCAGGTCAAATCGATTGTCAAATTCCGGATCGTCATCGGGCTTCGAGGTAGGGATTGCCGCTACGCACGTGCCGTCGCGTAATAGGGAAGAGAGCTCTAAAGCGAATTGCTTGACCGCACTCAGTTTCCATTTCCACTCCGTTTTTCCTTTGCGATCCGGAGGTTTCTTAAAATTCAGAACCAAGTCGTTCGCTTGCGACCCCGAATAACCGCCACCCGAGATGTACTCGCGCGCGTAGTAGCAATTGTCTGTTTTATCGAGATGTCGCGGCTTGGTTTCCGCTAAGCAATCTAGTTTTTGCCAGAGCTTCCCCAACTACCCACCTATTTTGGCCTTTCCGATGACGCTGAAAATATCCTCGAAATCCCGCACCCGAATGGCGCCTTCTTTTTCGTATTTGGCGGGCCAGGAGATACTCGGGTTCTCAAAGCAGGAATTCAGGATGAAGAGTTTGCGTCCTTGCTGTAAGCAGGCCCGCGCCTGTGTGAGCGTGCCACTCGTGTCTGACGCTTCAACTATCACGGTCGCCTCAGAGAGCGCCGCCATCGTTTCGTTGCGCTGAGGAAAATACACGCGTCGAGCGGGAAATATTTCGTGGTGATAGCGGTAAAACGGAACCTGACTCACCAACAAGTGCTTCGCTGCCACGGTCGCTTGAAGCCCTTCATTCTCCTTTGGATAGTTGGTATCAAGTGGGGTTCCGATCACCCCAATCGTGCTGCCACCCTCGTCAATAGCCGCTGTCATCGCGGCCGTATCGATCCCCTTCGCGAGACCCGAAACAACCGTGAACCCTCGTTGGACAAGTCCGCGAGCAAGTTTGGCCGCTCGTTTCGCGCCGTCTTCCGTGCATTCACGGGCGCCGACCACCGAAATGCATTTACTCTCCAAAAGTCCAATGTCACCACGGTAGTAGAACAGCTCTAGTGGATAGCGGGCATCCCGAAGCCGTTCGGGATACTGAAATGTACCGTGCACACAGATCGAGAATGGAATTTCGATTTTCGAAAGAAAGAGTCGAACCTTCTCCGCGAGTTCGTCGACTTCGGAAAACATCGACTCTTTGCGACACGCATCCAGCAGTGCGGAAGGCAATGCAGATTTGACGCGCACCCAGTCGGCGATCGTCTTTAGGCTCACGCTCGGCAAAGCCCAGAGCGTCTCATACGCGAGCATTTCCGAGTACGGAGAGATGGCGTTGTCGATGACCATGACGTACGGCGGCGGGGGTTCAGATTGCGGAACAAACACTTAGGCCGCTCCGATCAAAGGGCGAACGATAGCGAGTCCAGGTTGAACACGAAGACGGCAGCGTAGGGGCACCCCAGCTGACGGAGCAGCGTTTACTTCGGGGCCACTGCGACGGGTTTTTCCCTGAACGTCGTAGGCGAATTTCACCACCCGCCATTGGCGATATGCCCGACACTTCGGCGCGAATCGCGCTCGACGTTTCGCTGAGCGTGGGGCGCGGGAACATGACGGCGATGACGGGCGGTCGAAGATTACATAGCCCTGGTAAGTACTCGCCGTGCTGTCAACCCACAGTTTCTCGCGTGCAGCCACCTCAGAACGCTGCCCGCAATCATCGAAGAGGGATCAATGCACAGACATGCAGCCCGAGCAAGTGAATCACTCGCATTTCAAGTCTTTCCGGTAATGAGTACTGAGCAGCGCCCGCCACTCCAGTATGTCCGTTTCGGCCATTAAGGAGCTTGGAGCAACGACACCCGCTGCGTCTACTAATCCCACACGGAGGGCAAAAGCAGTTTGTGGTTTTTCCCCCCCGACGAAGGGGTTTTCAATTGGATCGAGATTTCGCTTTCGATCTTCTCCATATGGTTTGTGATTGCCACATCAATGACCGGCTGTGCATGACTTGCTTCGCTGCCGAAATTCACATCACGATCGTAAATTACGTACCTCGTTTTGGTCGCCGCATTCTGTCGTTCTGCGACAAATCGATATCTCACCGGATCGTCTGCAAGGAAAAACACTGTGATGAGACAACGATCGTTTTGCAGTTGGAAAGTACGGTTGAGATTTAGCGGCATGATATTCTCTCCCGCCCATGCCGAATTGAGGCTCTTCCAAAACCGGTTATGGAAGAACCCTTCGTGGTGTCGGCCGATATTCACTGACGTTTCGCCTCGACGGATCGTATCCTCCGCCTCGACTCCATTCAGATTCGAATGGGATTACCTTCTCTTCACGGCTCGAGCGATTCCCGGATTCGTTGTGCGCGTGTGCATGTCCATGCGTCTTTCCACTCGAATCATTCCCCTGATTGGTCATTGACGAGACAACCAGGTACGGAAAAACGACTAGGAGCCCGAGAGCAACGAGTCGGGGAACATGCGTGAGGCGATTTTCAAAATTGCGGGGGATGCCGCACCACGCGAGCCCGGCCACTACGGAATCCATGATACATGAGATGCCACCGCTGACAATCACCCAGCTCAAAGCTGCAAACAAGAAAAAACCGAGCGAGCAGAACCACAGCCACGGTGAAGTCCAATCCCAATTTGGATCCGGGCCTAGACCAAATGAGTCTCCAGGGAGAGCACGCAGCACAAAGACGGAGATGAATCCAAACGGAAGCACACCAAGAAGCAATCCCATCCCCACCGCTAGGACGCCGACAATGACCCCGGGCGGGTCATTACCGCGATCTTCGAATGTGTGCGACTCCTGCCAGCCATCGATTTCGGACGGGAAACCAAGACGATTCATGGTCGAACCCCTAGACCTGTGGAAACGATGCTTGGGCAAATTGCAGGGCCTTAATACGCGTTCAAAATCTATAGAGTTCAGGCCTTGTCCTTCCCGAGCGTTTTGCGGCAAAATTTCTCGCAAAGAATTTATACCTTACACAGTCCGATCATTTCATTTTCACCGTCACCGTCACTTGGCCACAACATGGTCATGCTCGGACCGGCGGGCACGGGCAAGACCATGATGGCCAAGGCGCTCCCCGGCGTACTTCCCCCACTCACGCCGGATGAGGCGATTCAGGTGACGCGGATTTACTCTGCGGCGGGACAGCTAGCGCCGGGGCAGGGACTCATCTCGACGAGGCCGGTGCGCACGCCCCATCACACCGCGAGCGGCGCGGCGATCGTGGGCGGCGGGATGATTCCGAGGCCCGGGGAAATTAGCCTTGCGCACCACGGGGTGCTGTTTCTCGATGAATTGCCGGAGTTTCCGCGCGACGTGCTCGAAACGCTGAGGCAGCCGATGGAAGACCATGTTGTGACGATCGCGCGGTCGCACAGCGCTGTGCGATTTCCGGCGAATTTCATGCTTGTGGCGGCGATGAACCCCACGCCTCGCGGGGATGTTGCGCCCGGCGAAGTCGGACGGATCGAGATGGAGAGATATCTCTCCAAACTCAGCGGGCCGCTGCTCGATCGCATCGATATTCACATCGAAGCGCCGGCAGTTCCATTCCGCGAACTCTCGCGCCGCAACGAGCAGGCAACGGGGACGACAACAGCGCAGATGCGCGAGCAGGTTGCCAAGGCCCGCGAGCGCCAGCACAAGCGCCAGGGCGAAACGCCCAACGCGCGCCTCAGCGGCAAGAAACTCGACGAGATGGTCAACCTTGACGACAACGCGCTCGCGATGCTCGGCCAGGCGATGAACGAGATGGGTCTTTCAGCCCGCGCGTTCGACAAGATCCGGCGCATCGCGCGAACGATCGCGGATCTGGCGGAATCAGACATTGTGACTTCGGATCACATCGGCGAAGCGGTGCAGTATCGACTGCTTGATCGAAAGGTGTGAGAGTTAAAGGCACTCACCACAGAGACACAGAGGCACAGAGAAGAGGGGAGAGGGGAGTGGTGGTGTCGCTTTGGTGGGCATGAATCGTTTCAATTTGTTGGGCGAAACGAAATTCAAACTCTCTCTTCTGCCTTCTCTGTGCCGCTGTGTCTCTGTGGTGAGTTGCTTCACTTCTTCCGCACATGACGCGACCCGCCGCCGAGGCTGCCGAGGTCGAGCAGCGCGGCGAGGATGACAAGGACGCCATATCCACCTTGCACGCCCCCGTGCAGGTTCGCGAAGGCCCACGCAAGCGTCGTGTACGGCGCGAAGAAGAAGCCGAGGATCGGCCAAAGAAATTGGCCGGCAAACGCGCGCTGCAGATAGTCGCCAAAGAGCCACAGGCAGAACAGCGTCACGCGCGGCAGAAACATCGCGAAGAGAACGAGAATGCATCCCATGCAAGTTTCCTTCGGTTTTTACTTCAGCAGGATTCGCGCGACGATCTGCACGACCAGCAGCGCCTGCACGCCCGCCACCAGATCATCGATCAGGATCCCGGTGCCGCCCTTGAGCACTTGAAGCCCCCTCGCCGGCCAGAGCTTCAGGATGTCGAAGATCCGAAACGCCACAAACGCACCCCCGAGGGTGAGGATGAGTGTCTGGAGCGAGGATTCGACGCTTGCGGGAAGAAAGAGCAGCGCGATCGCCTGACCGGCTGTTTCGTCCGCGACGGCCTGCGACGGGTCTTTCTTGCCGAATTTGGCCTCGGCGGCCTCGCCTTGGACGAGGCATCCGATCGAAAAAAGGACACACCAGGCGACCAAGACGGCGTTGTACACCCAAGGGACGTGTGCGGGGCCAAACCCGCAGTAGATCAACCCGAACGCCAGCACCACGGTGGGCATCGAGCCCCACGTCCCGCTCGCCGGGCGCATGTGGCCAAGACCGAAGGTCGTTATCCACAACAACTTAGAAGAGGTAGTCGATGAGTCTGTCATTTCCACCACGAATTAGCCGGTTTCAACGTTTAGTCGAGCGCACGGACACGGCAAAGGCTCTCAACCATACCAGCGACTGACCGTACGAGCGCGAAGCGCAGCGAGGTGCGGTTGCGAACATTTTCACCGGCCGCGCAGATCAACACTCTGCTTACACGAAATCGAACCGGTGTGGGGACTGTTGCCGCGCAAGAGACCCACCCCCAACCCCCTCCCTCGGGGAGGTGGCTTCTGAAACAGTTTGCTAGTGATAAGACGCGCTGGCCTGCGCGGCACGGACCGCGTACGGGATGATCGACAGCGCCGTGACGATCACTGCAGTCCAGACCATCGCATCGATCAGTTTGCGGGCGGGCATCAGGGGCGTCGGGCTGCAGAAGGCAAGGATGAGGAAGATCGCCATGATGCACCCGCACTGGACGCCCATTTTGGCCTTGCCGCTGAGCGAGGCGGAGAAATCGATACCGCGGGATTCGAGAACGGCGCGGATGGTCGTGACGAGCAACTCGCGGGAAAGGATGACCAGGGCCATCCACGGCATGACGCCACTCACCTGGATCGCCTTGCCGTTGGAAAGCTGGCAGTCAAAGGCCGGCCCGGCCATCATCGCGAAGGCGCCGACGACGAGCAATTTGTCCGCAAAGGGGTCCATGATGCGGCCGAACTTACTGATGACGCCCCATCGCCGGGCGAGCAGACCGTCGAGCAGGTCGGTGAGTGCGCCGAGCCCAAAAAGAAAGAATGCCCAAAGCATCGGGCCGGTCGGAGGCGAGAAGTTTTCGTCGAGCTTTGGATAGCGCCAGAGCGAGAGCAGGGTGATCAGCCCTGCCGCGAGGAGCAATCGGGCCAAAGTCAGTATGTTGGGGACGGCGACCCACCACCCAACCACCGGCGCGCGGGCACGCAAAGTGGGACCGGATGGTGCGATGCCGGGCTCGGAGTTCACGCGTGGAAGCGTACCCACTCTTTGGTGGCCCGCTTCTCCGAAGCGGGTCTTTCTCGCAAACCCGTTCGACGCGGTTCGCACGGAACCTATCGAATCACGCCTCGGAGAGGCGTGCCACCAAATCCGGCAAACCCGGGCCCTCCACAAACGACAGCCGGGCTCCTATCAGAGTTGAAGACGTAGTTGGTTCCCACTATCCTCTGCCCTTCTGTCGGCGAGGTGCGGAGGGTTGGGGGGCTGGGGGCGTCGCTCGTCGGCGGTGTTTGTTCGGCGGCGTGTGTCGCCCAAGTCGGGCGAGCGAGGGGCTCCGGCTCCTCGGCTCAAACGGGCCTCGCCCGAAGGGGCCAATCGTTGGATCAAGTCATCAACCCACTGGCTCTCTACGCGGCGTGCGGCCTTGGCGCTATCGGCGTCTGTCTCGCGCTGCCTCGTAAGGAGGGCACGAACCCGCAGATCCTCGGCGCGCTGCTGGCGTCGCTGGCCGGCGCGATCGTTCTGATCGCGATGGGAATCAAGGCCGGCGGCTTCTTTGGCCTTGGACTGTCGCCCAGTATCTACTTCTACGTCTTTGGCGGGGTCGCGCTTGGTGCGTCGCTTCGGGTTATCACGCACCCGCGCCCGGTGTATGCCGCGCTCTACTTCGTGCTCAGCATTCTGGCGACGGCGGGGCTGTTCCTGATCCTGTCGGCCGAGTTCATGGCCTTTGCGCTGGTGATCGTGTACGCGGGCGCCATCCTTATTACATACCTGTTCGTGATCATGCTGGCGACGCAGGCGCCGACCGAGGAGCTCGAGAACGCCTTGGCGGATTACGACACGCAGGCTCGCGAACCGGTCGTGGCGACTGCCGCGGGGTTTGTGCTGCTCGCGGTGCTGACGACGCTGCTCTTCCGCGGAGTGAACGACCTGCCCTCGCGCAAGAGCCCGGGTGGCACGGCGCTGCTGGCGGAGATGCCTCGCAAGATTGAGTCGGCGTTGACGTTCGGCGGCCAGCTTCCGGCTGGCGGCAAGGTCGTCGTCAACGAGCGTGGCGAAGCCGATGTGGATTTCGGAGCCCGCACGGTCCGTGTTCAGAACGCCAGCGGCGAAGTGACTTCAGCCCCGCTGCCCGCGGATCTGGGTGTCTCGAACGTTGAAATGGTCGGGTTCAACCTGCTTCGGGATCATCCGGGCTCGATCGAGATCGCGGGCGTAATCCTGCTGATGGCGATGCTGGGCGCGGTGGTGCTCAGCCGCAAGCAGGTGCAGCTCGATGAAGACGCGAAAGAGCGTCACGCCAAGAGCCTGGCGGCCGAATTCGCGCAGGGCGCGGAGACGAATCCATGAACACTGCTCTGACGCTGGCGCAGGACGGCTTCCCCGCGGCACTCTCGACAATCACGCTCGCGCACTATCTGTTCATCTCGGGCACGATGTTCGCGCTCGGTCTGATCGGGTTTTTGACGCGCCGCAACCTCATCATCATGTTCCTCTGCACGGAGCTCATGTTCCAAGCGGCGAGTATCGCGCTCATCGCGTTCAGCCGCTTCCACATGAACATGACCGGACAGAGCTTTGTGATCTTCATCGTGACAGTGGCAGCAGCCGAGGCGGCGATGGCGCTCGCGCTCGTTGTGCTGCTCTTCCGCAAACGGGAAAGCCTGGATGCGGAGGAATGGTCGGAGTTGAAGGGCTGATTCGGCATCCCGGTTTTGATTCTGGTCGTGGTTCTGGATGTTGATCATCCTCTTGCGGAGCACTCGTGACGACTCTTCTATCCACACTTGCACTCGCCAGCGCCGCGCCCGCGCTCAATCCGATTCTGCCGGGCCCGCCGGAAGCGCTGCTCATCCTCGCGCTGCCGATGCTCGGCGTCGTGCTCTGCACGCTCTGTGCGATCCTCCGCGTCAATACCAAGCTGCCGGCCTTCCTGACGGTCGCCTGCCTTGCTGGCTGCTTTGTCGTCGCGATTCGCCTGTTCATGTCTCAGACCAGCGCACCGGTCATCACCTCGGGCTTCGACTGGTTCTTCCTTGAGTGGGGCCAGGGTCAGGGACAGCGGCTCGTCGGCAACTTCTCGCTCTATATCGATTCGCTGACCGTCTTGTGGATGCTCTTTGTCACCGGCCTCGCGACGCTCATCGCGCTCTATGCCAGTGAATACATGAGCCCGGACCTGGGCACGGGCTACTGCCGCTTCTTCGCGGCGTTCAACCTCTTTGTCTTCAGCATGTCTGCCTTGGTCATGGGCGACAATCTGCTCCTGCTCTTCCTCGGATGGGAAGGTGTGGGCCTCTGCTCGTATCTGCTCATCGGCTACTACTACAAGAAGCCCTCGGCCGTTGAAGCCGCCAAGAAGGCCTTCATCCTCAACCGCATCGGCGACCTTGGCCTTCTGATGGGCATCGGCCTGACCTTCGTTCACTTCGGCAGCATCGAGTTCCGCGAGATCTTCCACGCGGCACAGCCGTACATCGACCTTGCCAAGGCCGGTCGCTACTCCGAGATTCCGTTCCTTGTGCAGTTGATCCCGATCCTGCTCGCCATCGGCGCATTTGGCAAGTCGGCGCAGTTGCCTCTGTATGTCTGGCTGCCCGACGCGATGGAAGGGCCGACTCCGGTCTCGGCGCTCATCCATGCCGCGACGATGGTGACGGCGGGCGTTTACCTCGTCGCCCGCATGTATCCGCTCTTCCTGCTGAGCGAATACGCGCTGCCGCTGGTCGCATGGGTTGGCGCGCTGACTGCGTTCGTTGCCGCGACGATCGGCATGGCGCAGTTCGATATCAAGCGGATCATGGCGTACTCGACGGTCAGCCAGCTCGGCTACATGTTCGCCGGTCTGGGCGGACTTTCGAGCACGGGCGCTGCGTTCCACGTCGTCACGCACGCGTTCTTTAAAGCTCTCTTGTTCCTTTCCTGCGGCGCGATCATGCACGGCTTCGCGGGTCAGCTCGACCTGCGCAAGCTCAGCGGCATCCGACGACTCAAAGGCTGGGGCATCGTCTCATTCGGCATGCTGATCGGCTGCCTGAACCTCTCGGGCTTCCCGTTCTCGTCCGGCTTCTTCAGCAAGGACATGATCATCGGTTCCGAGTATGTGACACCGGGCACGGCAGCGGTCGGTTGGATCCTGCTCTTCACGGCCGGGCTTACGGCGTACTACACGTTCCGCGTTTTCTTCCGGGTCATCGTCGGCCCGCTTCAGTACGAGCCGGGCGAGGAACTGCACTCAGCGCACGATGATCATGGTTCACACGATGCGGGCCACGACGATCACAACCATGTCCAGGATGACCACACGCACCACGATCACGGGCATGGCGGACACTTCCACCCGCACGCGCCGGGTTGGGCGATCAACACGGTTCTGATGACGCTGAGCCTTTTCTCGATCGGCGCGAGCGCGCTGAACTTCATGGATCTGCCCGGACAGGCCCACGTCGAAGGCGGCGTCGTCCCGGCGATGGTGATGCAATCCTCCGCGGCATACGAATCGCCCTACGCCCACCACACCGAAGCACATGTCGGCGAAGGAGAAGGCGGCCGCGAAGGACCGGACGCACACGGCGCGGGCGCGCCCTCGTACGTCCCGACGTCCATCGGACTGACCGACCCCCATGCGCGCGCCGGCACCTTCCTCGGCTGGAACCCGCACGCCGTGATGTTCTATGTCTCTGGCGCGGTCGGATTCATCGGTATCTTCATCGCCTTCTGGCTGCACTACGTCGGACGCACGACCGCTGCAACGGCAAAGGCCGACGCGTTGCTCCCGTACCTGGGACCGATCCCGAAGTGGGCGCAGAACAAGTGGTACGTGGACGAGTTCTACAACCTTGCCATCCGCGTGCCGCTTTTGGTCGTCGCCCACCTTTGCAATCTCTTCGACAAGTTGATCGTGGACGGCCTGGTGCGGACGTTCGGCGCGATCCCGCGCTGGATCGGCAACACCATTCGGCCCACGCAATCGGGCGAGTTGCATGGGTACGCCGCGGGCATGGCCGCGGGTGTCGCGCTCTTGCTCTTTATCGTCTTCATTCTGACCCTTCGCTGATCTGACTTCCGGAGTCTTCGAGCTTCATGCAGAGCCCCGAAAACCCAATCTCAACTGCCGCAGAAGCGGTGGCGACGCCGGGCTTCCTGAGCACGTGGATTCTCACGCTGCTGGTGGTCGTGCCGCTGGTGTTCGCGTTTATTGTCGCGCTCTCTCCGGAGAAGCGAGCGCGAGCGATGGCGCTCTTTGGAACGCTTGTCGCGCTCGCCCTGACGGTTCTGTCGCTTTTCTCGTTCGATTGGCGCGATGGGGGCTCGTTCCAGTTCCCCAATCGCATCGAGTGGCTCCCTTCGCTCGGAATTTCCGTGTCGATGGGCGTGGACTCGGTTTCGATGCTCCTGATCGCGCTGACCGGCCTGCTTGGGCCCATCTGTGTACTCGCCTCGTGGACCGCGATCACCAATCGTGTCCGAACCTACTTCGCCTGGTTCCTGGTGCTGCAGGCCGCGATGGTCGGTGTCTTTGTGGCTCGCGACCTGATCCTTTTCTATACATGCTTCGAGTTCACGCTGATCCCGATGTACATCCTGATCAGCCTCTACGGCTCGACCAACCGCAAGCGTGCGGCAACTACCTTCTTCCTGTACACCTTCACCGGCTCGATGATGACGCTCGCGGGCCTGGCCTACGTCGCGTGGGTGAATGCGGGTCTTCCGACCGATGCGTTCCCCGGCGCAGGCACGTGGACCTTCGATATCGGCACGCTTCAGCAGGCGTCGGTCAACCACCTCACAATGGCGCAGCAATCGATTGTGCTCCTCGCGCTGATGGCGGGTTTCGCGGTCAAGGTGCCGCTCTTCCCCGTGCACACGTGGCTGCCACTTGCGCATACCGAGGCCCCTACCGCTGGTTCGGTCATCCTTGCGGGCGTCCTGCTGAAGCTCGGCACGTACGGCATCTTCCGTTTCGCGCTGCCCTTCTGCACCGACGCGTTCATTCACTACGCGCCGTTTATCGCGGTGTTGTGCATCATCGGCATCCTCTATGGCGGATTGATCTGCTGGGTGCAGACCGACATGAAGAAGCTGGTCGCGTACTCCTCGGTCGCGCACCTTGGCTTTTGCATCCTCGGCCTCGTCGCGCTCAACGTCGCGGGCATTCAGGGTTCGATCCTCTACATGATCAACCACGGCCTCTCGACCGGTGCTCTGTTCCTCTGCGTCGGCTTCGTCTACGAGCGTTACCACACGCGTTCGATGAAGGATGTCGGAGGCCTCGCGGCGAAGATGCCGATCTGGGCGACCTTCATGGTTTTCTTCGTCATGGCCTCGGTCGGCCTGCCCGGCCTGAACGGCTTCGTCAGCGAGTTCCTGTGCATCTTCGGCACGTTCCAGGCGAGTGATTCGTGGGGCGCGAGTGTCTGGGGCAGCAAGGGCGCACCGGTCCCCGGTGCAACGCCCGGCAACCTCGGTCCGTGGTACGCGCTGATCGCGGGCACGGGCGTGATCGTCGCGGCGATGTATCTGCTCATCATGGTCGGCAAGGTCGTCTTCGGCCCATTGCGTGAGCCGGGCGAACATGGTCACGACTCGCACGATTCCCATGGTGCCGAAGATCGCGGCACGTTGCCGCCCGATCTCACGGCGCGCGAAATCACGTGCCTCGTGCCGCTCGCCATTGCATGCCTGGTCTTCGGCGTGTATCCGATGCCGCTCTTTGACGCACTGAAAGAACCCGTGAACGACACAGTCGCATTGGTCCAGGCAGTTCGCGACAATCCGGTGCAGCCGGGTGGTGGCCGCACGGAAGTGGCTGCCGCGGCACATGAGACGGTGCAGGCCTCGGTTGGCGCTTCTGGGGAGGCCGAACGATGATCGGAAGACTCGCCTTCCTCTGGCCGGAGATTGCGCTCTTTGCCGCGACGTGCATCGTCATGGTGATGGGCCTCTCGCGGAACTTCTCGGTTCGGAAGTCCTCGGCGTGGATCTGCGCCGTCGGGCTTGTCGTTGCAGGTGTCCTCTCGGCGATAACGACTCCGGGTGCGCCCGGCGCACCGGCCCCCGCGTCGGCAAACGGCCAGCTCATGCTGCCGATGATGGTCCCGTTCGCAAAGACCCTGATCTGCATCGTCGCGTTGATGCTGCTTCCCCTGCTCGCGGGGACGGTTGATCGGGCTGAAGAACTCCGAATCGCGTCGGGCAAGGGCGGCTTCAATCCGCTGCGTTCCAATCGCGCCGAGTTCTACTCCTTCTTCCTCTTCTCGATCACCGGCCTCTTGCTCGTCGCCGATGCCGACGACCTGATCTGGCTCTTCCTCGCCCTCGAACTCACCAGTCTTCCGACGTACATCATGGTCGCGATCAGCTCCTCGCGCCATCGCTCGCAGGAAGCTGCGGTCAAGTACTTCTTCCTCGGCGCGCTCGGTGCGGCGATCTTCCTGTATGGGTTCGCGCTCCTGTACGGCGCGACCGGCACGACCAATCTCAACCTTATCCACGATTCTCTGAAAAACGGCGGCCCATCGACGCTCGCGCTCGCCGGGCTCATGCTCAGCGTGCTCGGCCTCTGCTTCAAAATCGCCGCAGTCCCGATGCACTTCTATACGGCCGACGTCTATCAGGGCGCGTCGTCGGGCGTCGCGGCGATGCTCGCGTTTGTTCCGAAGACCGCAGGCTTCCTTGCCATCCTGCTGATGGTCGGCTTGGTCGGCTGGAACTACGGCCCCGGCGGAACATCGCTGCCTGATTCGATGCGTCTGCTCCTCTGGGTCGTCGCGGCACTCACGATGACCGTCGGCAACGTGCTCGCAATTCTCCAGTCGAGCGCAAAACGCACACTGGCATATTCCTCGATCGCACACTCCGGCTACATGCTCGTCGGCGTCATCGCCGGCCCGGGCGACGGCACCTTCACGACCAGCGGCATCTCTGCCGTGCTCTTCTATCTGCTTGCGTACGGCGTCACCAACATGGGCGCGTTCGCGGCGCTCGCCTCAGTCGAGAAGCCCTCGGCGGACGGCAGCGAACCACGCGAGCTTGACAGCTTTGAGGATATTCGGGGCCTCTGCCGCACGCATCCGGCCGCGGGCTGGACGATGGTGATCTGCGCACTCAGCCTGCTCGGACTTCCCCCGCTGCTGGGCTTCTTCGGCAAGCTTCCGCTCTTCACAAGCGGCATCGCTGCCGGCGAAATCCCGCTGGTCGTTGTGCTTGGCCTGAACTCGGCGATTGCCGCGTTCTACTACCTGCGGCTCATGGCGTACCCGCTGCTCGAAGACCCGGCTGTCCGGGGCGATGTGGCCGTGGACAACCCGTTTGTGTCGCGTCGCTTTGCTGGCCTGATCTCGGCTGGCGGCGTCCTGGTGCTGGCCGTCTTCGCCAACGCGCTGATGAAGCAATCGACCATCGCCGGCAAATACACCGGCACACAGACGGCCGCAACGAAGGTGGCACCGACCCTCACGTCGGCCGAGAAACGCTAGCGGAATTCAGGCGCTGGAAACCTGTCTGCTCGATTATGGTTGTGCCTTCTTCAAAGAGGGGAACGGCACATGCGTCACGCGCTTGGTATCGGATCAATCGCCTTTGGTCACTTCGCGCTCGCGCTCCCGCCCGAGCCGGGCGAACATCGCGAAGTGGGCCGCGTGGCCGAGTCCTGCATCGTCACCGAGCCCACGCTGCTCGACCGATCCGAGATGGATGCGCTGACGCCGATTCCTGCGCCGGTGTACCGGCTCGACACCAAAGGGAACGTACTCGAGGTACTCGATCCGGTCTTCCGCGACCGCGGACTCGCCAATAACCGTGTCAACTTGGTCTTTGTCGGCGACGGCTATCTCTCGAGCCAGCTAGGGCAGTACGCAATCGACGTTCAATCCGGCGCAGCGCGGCTGTTCTCCTACGAGCCGTTCAAGACCTACCAGAATTTTTTCGGCATCTACCGCGTCGACGTCGTGAGCCAGGTTTCTGGTGTGAGCAACGACCCGACAAACGGCATCAACCGCAACACGCCCTTGCAGATGGCGTTCTGGTGCAACGGAATCGATCGGCTTCTCTGCGTCAACACCACGGCCGCTCGCCAATACGCGAACAACGCGCCGTTTCCGCCCGATCAGGTGTTGGCGGTCGCCAATTCTCTCAAATACGGCGGCGCCGGTTACGGCTCGGTCGACGTCGGGACCTACGCGGGATCGAACTCTGCCGCGCCAGAGGTTGCTGTCCACGAGTTTGGCCACGCGTTCGCCGACCTCGCGGATGAATACGAATACGACGGGCCGACGACACATGTCCAGTCCGAGCCTTCCGCAGTCGATGTGTCGATCTTCACCAAGACCCAGATGCTGGCGCAGTCCAAAAAGTGGTACCGGTGGATCGGCATCAATTACCCGGAGTTTGACGGACTCCACGATTGCTACGAGGGTGGCGATCATTCGTACTTCGGGATCTACCGGCCTTCGCCCGACTCAATGATGCGAAATCTGCAGCGCCCGTTCAATCTGCCCAGCGCCGAGGCAATCATCGGATCGATCTACAAGCTCGCCAAGCCGGTCGAGTCAACCTCTCCGGAGGCGCTGACGACCGTCACCCGTACAAGCCTGCTCTCGGTGACGCTGCTCCAACTGATTGGTCATGGATTCAAGATCGAGTGGCTGGTAGGGAGCCAAGTGATCGCGGGGCAATCCGCCACCTCTTTCGATCTCTCCACATTCAACTTCCGCAAGGGTGCGAACACGGTCCGCTGCCGCATCACCGACGAGACGCTGTGGGTGCGCAACCCTATCACCAAGGCCTCCCTGCTCACGCAGGAAAAGAAGTGGTACATCACAGTCGCGCCATGCCTCGGCGATCTTTCGGGCGACCGTGTCGTGGACGATGCCGATTTCACCTACTTTGTGGCGGCGTACAACGAGTTGTTGACGAATGCGGGCGACATGAACGGCGACGGCCTCACCGACGATGCCGATTTCTCGATTTTCGCGCAGCAGTACGACGCGCTCGAATGTCCTTGAGTGAACGGTCGGTTTATCGCTTCGAAACCTTGAGCAGTTCCGAACTGTGCTCCGCAACCGGGGCGACCGGCGCAACAGGAGTCGCGGGCGTGATCGGCGTCTGCTCGCGCGGAGCGGGCTTGATGCCCGTGGCGTTGACCGCCGCGATCATCTGGCGCAGGTCGTCGGTTGACAGCGCCGGCGGGCGCACCATCTCGAGCAGCCTCTCTTCGGGGATGCCGGCCTCGAGCGTGGTCAGGCCCAGATCCTGAAGTTTCGTGATGACCGCACCAAGTCGGGCGAGTTCATCCCGCGTGCCGCTCTCGGTGCTCGTCTCGAGCAGGTAATTCCGGTACGCGGCAAGTTCTTCTTCGGGCGACCCCGGAGCCGACTGCGCCGTGAAGCGATCCCACGATTCGGCGAAGATCTGGCGGAGTTCGACATCGCGGAGCTGCGCGACCGGCTTACCCGCATCATCCAGCACCGTTCGCTGCATCTCGGCCTTGAACGACTTGGCGAGTTCGACCACGGCCTTCATCCACAGCCGATCGGCCGTGACCACGTAGTCGCCAGCCTCAACGCTCGGGCGCGCCTTGGCCGGAATGTTCTGGTAGTAGCTATAGCCGATGAACGCCGCGATGATCTGCTCAGGCGTTGCGGATTCAACCGACAGGCCGAGCTGGCGCAGAAGTTCCTGATCGGCCGGATCGACGGCGACGGTTTGGCGCACGCGCTGCACTTCGCCCAGACGCGGGGGCTGGACGGTCTGCGTGTCGGCGACGTTGGTCGAAGTCGGGCCGAGCGAAGCGAAGTCGAGCGAGAGCATGAAGCCCGGGCCCAGCGGGCTTCCAAGCCGCAGGTCGGTAAACATCGCGGCGGTAATCGCCGACGGGTACTGACGGAAGCTGAAACTCTGAAGAATCGGCGACGGGCCGGCGATCGCCGAGTAGCTGAACTTGCCCGCGCCGGGCAGAAGCACGGGCACAACACTGAAGTTGATCGCGCCGCCAGACACCAGATCGGTCCCGATGTCGTTGATCGTGCCACCGGTGTTGTTGAAGACGCTGAACCCGGCGCGGCTGACGATCGAGATCGACGGAGCAATCACGTCGAGGTTGCCGAGTGTCGTGATGTCGGCAATGGTGGCGTTCGTCAGCGCACTCATGGTCAGCGAGCCGAAGACCGTCAACTTTTGACCGGCCGCCATCGTGATGTTGTTGGCGGCGATCGCGTACAGGTCAGACCCGGAGATACCAGCCGCGACGATGCGTCCGAGAGAATCAAACGTCCGTGCCATCACGATCGTCGCGGTCATCGGAGTCGCGCCGCCGGAGCCGATCACGAGGTTCCCCAGCCGCTGCGAGATCGCCGGGGCGGAGGACGACACACCGAGATTGCCACCGATGCGGATCGGGGCGACTTCGAGCGTCGGGGCGGCGTGCGCGAGCAAGGTCAGGTTCGCGGCACTGCCGGCGAGCGCATCGGTGTAGAGATCTCGGCCAACAAAGAGCTGCCCGGTGTCGATCGTCGTCGTGCCCGTCAGATTCGAGTTCACCCGCAGTTCGCCCGCGAACCACGTCTGGCCCGACGCAAGGGTGCGGAGGCTTCCCCGCAGATACGACGACACCGCGTTGCTGCGGACGCCCGCGAGCGCGCGGGTCTGACCCACGCCGCCCTCGAAGCGGGCTTCGTTGGTCACGTTGAGAAGCAGATTCGAGAAGATACCCGAAGCAGAATCGACCGCGCCCACGAACCTGGCGTTGGTTCCGTTGACGGTCAGGGAGTTGCCGAGCTGCGTGACGCCGCCGACGGTGAAGCTCGATGCGTTGGCCGTGCGCGTGCCAAGCGTGAACAGGTTGCCCGAATAGGTCGTCGCGCCGATTGTCTTGGTGTTACCACCGACGACCGTCGCGCTGCTGTTGCTCAGGAGCGAAGCGAGAGTTGTGCCGCCGCTGATCGTGCCGAGTCCGACCGGACCGGCAAACGTTGTCACGCCGGGCGAGTTCACGGTCATCCCGATCGTGTTTGTCGCAGCATCAACCGCGGCGAAATTAGACGTGCCGGCGTTGAATGTTCGCGTGCCCGGTGCGCCGATCAGAAGCAGCGAACCCCACTTCTGCAGGCCGGTTGCAGAAACGTTGCCCGCGACCTTCGAGAGCGTCACGCCCGAGGCATCCAGCGACGCGAGCGCCCGGAGCGAGCCGACATTTGCATTGAAGTTCGCGGCGTCCGCGACCAACAGCAGCGAGGGGTTGATCGCGCCGGCCGCGGCATCGACGGCGGAATTGAAGTTGATCGTGCCGGCGCGGAAATCAGAGGGCCCGGCGATTTCCGTGACCTGATTCATCGTCATCACGCCGCCCGGGATCAAGCGGACAATGCCGGCGAATCGCGTCAACCCGGATCCGCCGATCGTCAGCGTGCTCAGAGCGCCGCCGCCACCGAGGCCCGAGGCGAACGAACCGATGCCCGAATTGGTGATAACGAGCGAGCGTGCGCCGCCAACCGAATCCACCGAATCGCCAAACGCAAAGCCCGCGGTATTCAGGATCGTGTTGCCGAACATCCGAGTGAGCCCGGCGACGTTGAAGTGGCCCCCGCTATTGAGCGTGAGCGCGCCGTTCAGATCGAGATCCCCATCAAACGACTGAAGCCCGTTCGTCGTCGTATTGCCGTCGAGGATGGTGAGTCCGCCGCCGGTGCGGTTGATCGTGCCGAGCGCGCCCAGCCCGGCGATTCCCGATCCGACCGTCGAGTGGAACTCGACAGTCGTCGGCGAGAACACGTTCAGTGCGGCCCCCGAATCCGCGGCAACCGCCCCGAGGAAGTCGATCGTGCCGTTCGTGCTCGAAACCGTCTTGAGACCACCACCGAGCAAGTGAAGCTCGCTCAGCCGGACCGCGTCCGTCGCGAGCAATGCTCCATGCAGCCAGGTATCAGTCGCGAGCGAAGTGTCGATGCCGTCGAGGCGAGCAAGCGTCCCGACATCGCCGACAAATTCGACCGTTCCGGTACCGATCGATCGAAGATCGTGAGGCCCGCCCGGTCCGGAATTCAGAGTTCCGCCAAAGCGGAACGTGCCGCCCTGTAGATTTACATCCGACCCGAGCAGCGTGTTGTTCGCAAAGTCGGTGGTGCTAAGCACGTGCACCAGCGAATTGATCGTGGTGACGCCGCCGCCGTCGACGGTGAGATTCTGCAGAGCACCAAGGCCGCCGATTGCAGAGCCAAAGAGCACCGGGCTTGAGCTGGTGACGTGCAGGCTTCGCGGTCCACCGAACGAATCAACCGCACCAAAAAACGTCGCGCCGTCGGCGGCCACATTCACATCGCCTGCGAGCGTTGAAGCGCCGCCGATGAAGAGCGGGCCGCCCGCGTTGACGTCGAGCGCGTTGTTGAACCGAACGTCGCCGGCGAACGACTGCTGCCCGAGCGTGAACGTGGTTCCGTCCAAGATTGTCTGGCCGGAACCGGTGCGAAGGATCGATGCGAGCGGATTGGCGAGCGTACCGATCGTGCCGCCGAAGGTCGCAATGCCAGGGGTATCGACGCCCAGGTTCCGCGCGATCAGCGACGTAATAACGCCGAAATCAATCGGCCCCGCAAAGCTCTTGACAGTGCTGTCGCCATCGAGACGCGTCGCACCGAAGCGGATGAAATCCTGTGCCGTGACATTCGCCCCGAGCACGGTCTGCACCGCGCCCAGCCCATCAATGCTCTGCAGGCGGCTGTTGCTTCCGACAGCGCCGAGCAACGAGAACGTCGAAACACCCAGCGTGTCGAGCTTGTACGGGCCGCCGGTGCCCGAATCGAGCATCTGATGGAACGTGAACTGGCCGTTCTGGAGGTGCGTGTTCGAGCCGAGCAGCGTGTTGTTACGCAGATCGGCAGTCTGAACATTCAGCACGTCGTTGATCGTCGTCTGGCCGCCGCCGGAAACATCCAGAACGACCAACTGATTGTTCTGCCCGATCGAGCGAACGAACAGGATCGGCCCCGAGCTCTGGACGAACAACTGGCCCGTCGGAAGACCCGGCCCCGAATCAACAAAGTCAGCGAACGTCACGCTCGCAGCGTTCACGTTCGCGCGCCCGTTGATCGTCGTCGGGCCCGCTACCGAGAAGAACCCGCCGGCGTTGAATGTCGCCGGCCCGGTGATCGCGAGCGACTTGTCAAACTGCTGCTGGCTGCTCGTGCGAATATCGCCGCGAACATCCGCGTTCGTGCGGGAAATCAGATACTCGAGCGCACCCGACTCGCCGACCGGTCCGAGCAGCGTCAGCAAACCCGCGCCGCCCAGCCCCTTGAATTCTGCACCGAACGCGCCCGGCGTCAGCGAATCCAGCGTGCTCGCGAACAAGACGCTGCCGCCCTGGAAAACCGTGTCACCGGTCAACTGCACCGCATTCTGGAACTTGGCGTCGGCCGCGTCGACCAGCGTCGTGACGCGCGTCAGGCCGCCGCCATCAACCAGCAGGTTTCCAAGCGGACCAGAACCGCCAATCGGCCCGCCGAAATTGATGAGTCCCGCGCTCGTCACATGCAGATCGCGCAGCCCGCCGGTCGAATCGACCGCGCCGCGGAAATCAGCGCTCGACGCGAGCACGTTCACGTTTCCGTTGAGTACGGAATTTCCGATCACCTGGAATTGACCGCCGGCATTCGCTGTCAAACCGGTATCAAACCGCAGATCGCCGTCGAACGTCTGCTCGCCGGTCGAATTGGTGTTGCCCCGCAGGATCGTCTGGCCACCACCGGTGCGTCGAATATCCGCAACAGCGCCCGCGCCCGCAACTCCTGATCCGACTGTCGAGTTAAACGTCACCAGACCCGGCGTGCTCGCAAGGAGCCCGATGTTTGTCGAAATCGCCGCAACCGCACCCGAATAGAAGATATCGCCGCTGAGTGCGCTGAACGTTCGGTCTCCCGCTGCACCGATCAGGCGCATCTGGGAATAGCTCTGGCCAAGCGTCGTCGCGACATTGCCGCCCACTTGCGTGAGCGCGACGCCGGTCGTATCAATCGTCCGCAGCGCGCGAACGCTGCCGACGTTCTGCTCGAACGAGACCGTGCCCGGACCGCTTGCGGTCAATGAGAACGGTCCAGCAGCGCCGGAATCAAGCAGATTCTTGAACGCAAAGCTGCCGCCGGGCAGCGAGAGATCGCTCAGAAGCTCAGTCTGATTGAAGAACTGGCCGTTGCCCGCGGAGGTGAGCCGCACCGTGCCGCCGATGCGCGTCAATCCGCCGCCATTGACGGTCAAATTGCGAAGTGCCGAGCCCGCGCCGATGTCGGACGCAAACGTGATGATGCCCGCGCTCGTGACGAGCAGATCGCGGCCGGTGGGCGAATCCACCGCGCCGGCGAAGTAAACCGTCGGCTGCGGAATCGCGCCGGTCGGGGTCATGATGACGCTTGCGTCGGCACCGAGGGTTGTCGCACCCAGCACGCTCCACGCGCCGCTGGCGAGGAAGTTCGAAGCTCCCGTGACATTCAGATCGCCGCCATACGCCTGTGACCCGACCGTGCGAACATTGCCCGACACGATCGTGTTCGAAGAAGTGAGCAGCGATGCCAGCGCGCTCGTCTGGCCCACGCCGCCGAGCAGCGAAACCGGCCCGCCAAGGAACGTCGCGCTATACGGCCCGCCGAAGCCCGAATCGAGCGAGCTGTTGAATACAACCGGCCCGCCGTTAAACGTCGTGTTGCTCTGGATCGTCGTCTTCGAATTGAAGATCGCGCTGCCGGCGCGGACCAGATTGCGCACGCGCGTCTCGGCCGGCCCGTTGACCGTCAGACTCGCGAGCGCCGTGCCCGAACCGATCGAGTTCGCGAAATTTACAAGCCCGCCCGGATCCAAACTCGTCACCGTGAAGTTCGCGCCCGGAGCCGCACCGTCCACCAGGCCGGAGAACGTCGCCGATGTCGCGGTCAGCGCGATATTTCCCGGCCCGATCAGCGTCCGCCCGTTGTTGCTGAACGCGCCAGTCAGCGACAGATTCGCGTTAAGACGCAGCACGCCCGATCCAAGCAGGAAATTTGCCGAGCGGTTCATCGCCGTCGCGCCGTCAACCGAGATGTTGCCGGTCTGGCCCGACTTCACAAAGTCGATCGTCGTGAAGCCCGCGCCGATATTGGCGAGTTCCGCCGCCGAGAGATTGAGCGTGCCCGCAGTCGAAGCGCCGACCGAAATATTGCGCGAGCTCGAAGACGTCACAAAGCGCAGTCTGCCGCCCGCGCCCGAATTCAGCCCGCCGGACAAATCGACTTCATCCGCAATCAGCGTGACAACGCCGTTGCCGACCTGCGCGACCGTCTGGCCCCCGAGAATGCTGATCGTGCCGGGTCCGGCGCTGATCGTCGTACTGCCCAGCGTGCTCGTGAGATTCGTCGAACGCGAGAAGCGAACGAGCGAGCCCGGCGTCACCGAATTGCCCGCGATCAGATTAATCGTCGTCCCGCTGAGTGCGATCGGTCCGCCCGCACCGGCGAAATCGAGCGTGCCGACGCCGTTCTGGCCGGCGCGGATATCGAGCGATCCGCTGCCGACCACGTTTCGCGTGATCGTCGCGTCGCCGCCCGAGAAGAGCGAGATGTTCCCGCCCGTCAGTGCAACATTCGAATTCAGCGTGCCCGCCGAGCGAACCGAGATGTCGCCCGTGCCGGCATCGAGCAATCCCGCGGCGCCGCCGAGCGAGACATTGCCGGTCGAGGTGAGAATGTCGATCTTGCCGCCGTTGGTCTTGAGAGCGCCCGTGCTCGTGAAGCTCGTGCCGCGCACCCACAATCCCGTCGCACCCGGCGTGGTCGCCTGCGTCGTGACGTTCGAGAGCGTGACCGCGCCGGTGTGATTCAGCCAGACCCCGCCCGCGCCCGCCTGGATGATGGCGTTGCTGGTGAAAGTCGTGCCGCTGCTCGTAAACGTACCCGTGTTGAGCAGGATGTCCGCGCCCGAAGCGATCAGCACGCCGCCGTTCGCCGACAGATTCAGATTCAAGCCGCCACCAGTGGGCGTGTTGAGATCGCGAATGCGCTGATTGATCTCGATGCCGCCCGCAGACAGCACGTTGAGCGTGCGCGTGCCGCCGGTCGCGGGCAGATCAAGTGCCGCCTGGAAACGGATCAATCCAGTTCCCGCGCCCACCGTTCCGGTCGTCTGAATCGTGACAACGCTGTTCGTCGCAAGCGCGGCAAGCAGATCGCCGACAAACAACTGCCCCGTGCCGCTCGTCGGCGAGAAGATGGGTGGCCCCGTCACGTCGCTCGAAGAACCCGCGACGATATCGAGATTCAGCGGATCGATCAGCCACTGACCGTCCTTGCCGAAGAGCGAGCGGGCCGCAGTATTCGGCGCGCCCGAAAGCGAGAGCCAGCCGCCCGAAGTCTCCACGAATCCGCCGTTGCCCGATTCTGTTCCGCCGCGAGCGTAAAGCCGGGCGCCCGATCGCGTCGAATCGTACGAGTACAGAACAATCTCGCCGCCATTGCCGGTGCGGATCGCATCAGCCTTGATCGTGGTCGCGCTATCCGCATACAGCGCGTTCGCGGCATTGTCGAGGCCCTTGCCCTCGCGTCCACCACCGATGTGCGCCGTGCCTCCGCCGCTATCGCCCGAAACGTCGATGTTCGCGCCTATCAGCGCAATCTTGTCGCCAGCGATCTCAACGATCCCGCCCTTGCCGCCAACATCGTGGTTCGAGGCATCAATCTGGCCCGCGACGCGCACTTCGCCGTGCTTGCCACCGTCGATCTTCACGTCGCGTGCGATCACGCGCCCCGTGTTGATCACGGCCATGCCGTAAATATCGCCCGCGGCCATCAGCGTTCGCCCGCGCGCTACATCGATCACGCCGTCGTTGCGCACGCCTTCGGTGCCCGCGATTCCCGCGGCGCCACCGTCGATGCGTGCGAAAATTCGTCCGCCCGATTCACCGAGCAGCACGTCCTTGCCCGCGGCCATGATCACCGTGCCCTGCGGCGCGACGATCTTGCCGTAGTTCGCAACGTGCTGACCAATCAGCGTGACCACGCCGCCCTGCTGGGCCGTGATCTGTCCCTGATTGATGACCGATCCCGTCAGATTCGTGAAGTTGTCGCGCTTGGCGAGAAAGTCCTGATCGCTGAGCTGTCCGCCGACGGCCGCGAAACTGCCGCAGTTGATCACCGCATTCTGCCCGAAGATCACGCCCGCGGGGTTCACGAAGTACACCTGGCCGTTGGCCATCAGTGTGCCTTCGATGCGCGTCGGGACCGAGCTGTTAATTCGATTCAGTACGCGAGCGTCGCCGCCCGCCTGCACAAACCGCACCCACTGCCCCATCGCGATGTCAAAGCTCGAATACTGAATGATCGCGCGGTTCGAACAGGTGATGACCCAGTTGTTGCCAACCTTCGTGAACGTCGCGCTGCCGTATGTGACGACCGGGTTCTGAGGTCCGGCAGCCTTCGCCGACGCGAGCATCAGGAGCGCCGCGAGCGTCGAACCGATCCAGGCCATGCCGCGGCTAGCCCGGCGACCTTGCGTCTGCCGAATCGCGCGCACAGATGCCACGCCTCCGGCATAGCCGGTCAGCGCACACACCCGCGAGGTTTGGACTGTCTGCTTCATCGTGCGGGCGAGCCGTCAATCCTCTCCGCCCATCCGGGCGGCTCGGTCCGTCGCGACCCCTCTCTCTCTATCCCATACGCCCCGCAACAAGCCGGGTTTCTGCCCTGCCGCCCGAGAACTCAGCGAAAACGCCGGTCAGGGCCTGCAGCCGGGCGCGAAAGAGAAGTCGGAATCCGACTGTTCCAATGTACCTGCGCCAGCCTCCCGACGCCTACCAACTCGTTCCAGGCAGAAATTACCGATTCCGATTCTGACGGTCAATCCGGCCACACGACCGGGCCGCCCTTGCCAACGTCTCAATAAAGCAGTGTCAGGATGAAATTGATCCTGTGGAATCCCGGCTCCACGGGGGTCGGCCCTTCCAGTTTGTAGAGCGCAACGCCCCAATCCATGCGAATGCTGATGTTCTGCTTGAACATGAATTCGAGCCCGACGCCCGTGCCCACCAGCGTCCCGTTCACCTCGTAGGGCTCGCGATTGTTATTCACGGTGCGTCCCACGTCGAAAAACGCCCGGAAAATCAAATCCCAGTCGGCGCGGCCATACGGCTGCTGCGGGGCCCAGCGGAAAGGCTGCCCCATGAACGGTGTCTTCGTGGGGTCGGTCACCGCCAACGTTCGCGGGAAGTGAAATCGGTATTCCGCCGTAGCCAAAATAACCGTGTCGCCGGCCGAAACGGACTCCGGATAGCCCCGCACGCTGTACGCACCGCCCGCGACCTGCTCGGTATTCGGAATCATGCGCCGGTCGTCCATCGTGAACTGACCACGCGTGATGAGCACGATCTCGTGCGCCAGGGTCATTTTCCGGTTCGCAGGCGTATCGGAGGGGGCGATCGCGTCCGCGTGGCCGTTCAGGAGGGGCTCGAGATAGAACGTGTGCTCCACATCCCACTTGAGCATCGCCCACGCGCTGTCCGGGTTCAATCGGCCCAGGTTCGCGAGCTGCGATTGCTCCACGCCGGTCACAAACGGCGCCAGCCCTTCAACCCCGATCATCGCCTTGGTCGTCGTCGAATCCGACTCGCGCGTCAGCCGCAGCGCGGCGTACGGCGAGAAAATGTTCGCGTAGCCCTTCTGATCGACCGCCTCGTTGTTGACCTGGATGTTGTCGAACCTTCCGCCCGCGCTCGCTTCGAGGAACCATTCCCGACGCTGCGCGAGCAGGACCGACACCTCGCCGCCGAGCGTGAAACCCTGGCCGGTAAAATTCTCACCCGCAAGACCCACGTCCGACGCCGTGTACTGGTTTACGCCCCCGTAACTGTGGAGCGTCACGCCGCTATCGCCCAGTGGCCGGTCGTACCCCAGGTTCAGCGCGTTCACGTCCGTCAGTGAACTCGTGACGTAGTCAAAACGGAACGTGTCGTCGTTATTCGTCAACTGGTTGTGGACAAACCCGACACGCTCGCGCCACACATTCGTCTCGGTCGTGCCCGTGTTCGAGAGCTGCCCGTACAAAGTCCACGGCTTGGATTCGCTCACCAGATAGTCGAGCACGACCTCGCCCGGTTCCTTGGTCGGTCCGAGCGCGACGTCCACGCGCCGCGCCGGCGATCGATTCAATCGCAGCGCGTAGTTGTCCAATTTGTCCTTGCGGATCAGGTCTCCGGTCCGGATCGGGCTGTTCTTGCGAATCCGGGCGTGCATCGGATTGTCGATCCGCTGCTCATTTTCGCCCAGCCGATCGCCCGATGCGACGGTGCGCACCTGATTCACCACGCCGGTCCAGATCACCAGGCGCAGATCAAATCGTTCTTCGTCGCCCTCGGCGCGCAAGTCGTCCGCCGTCACTTCATCGATATCGCGCGAATCGGGCACCACAAACAGCCCGATCAATTGCCTTCGTGCCAGTTCCGCAACGATCGCGGCACTCACCGCTTGGATCGCGCTGTTGAAGAACGTCGCGCCATGCGTCTGAACGCCTCCGAACGTGTCTCCAACGCGAATCACCACCGTCGGAAGCCCTTCGCGCGGCGCCATGTACCCGTCACGCGTCAGTCCAAGCTCGACCGGGATCAATTCGAGTTCGCTGATCGGCGGCAGATTCGGATGCTCCCGCTTATACGCCAGATCGAACCGTCGCACTTTGTACGACCGCTCGCCCGGGCCCGGAATCGCCGGCGGCAGATTGTCCTCGTCGATCGGCTGCGCCAGCACGCGCGGAATCGGGGTTAGCTGCACAGGAGGTGGCCGCTCATCCAGCGGCATCCGGCTGGTCTTCCCATCCTTCGGCTGCGTCGGCAGTTCGGCCCGAGCCACATCGCCCGCGCACAATGCCACGACCGCCGGCCAAGCCAGGGCTCGCTTCCAAACCGGAGAATGCACACTCCGAAATGGCATCAGCCGTGCGCCCCGATCCGTTCGTGTGTCGCGCTGCCTCGCCACATCGCAACCTTCGACCGCACCCGATCCGCAAACGCCGGATCGATCGTGAACGGCACATCCGTTGTCAGAGGAATCGCTTCGCTCTTTGCACGAAGACAAACCAGTTCTGAAGGCGTCACCCGCCCGATCACCAGATCCACCCACGGACCGCCGAGCGCCTCGATCGCCATCAATCCATCCGCGATCCCGCCCGGCACATTCAAAAGATCGAGAGCCGCGGCAGACCACGCCCACGCGCTCCCGCCCGGCCCCATCCCGCGCACGCACGGCACCCTCATCTGCACTCCCCGCGACGATTGCGCGAGTCCGCGCTTGAGCGCCGGCTCCGCTTCGCGATGGAGCGAATAGGCCGCACGAACAATCGCCAATGCGTCATCGCCGTTCAGGGTCGGATCTGTCGCCAGCGTGCCCAGGCAGGCCGCGTCAAATCTCTCGGCGCCGCCCGGCCCAACGCCCGCCGCCCGCGCCATCAAGCCTTCGCTCTCCCGCAGAAACACCGATCGAATCGCCTGCGCGTCACTCTCGTGGCGACATGCTTCCATGACGCGCGAAACCGACTCCGACGCCAGCGTCGCCATCCGCGTCAACTCATGCCCGCGCGCGTGGACGCACGTGACCATCGGATACTTCTTTCGCCCGCGTGCGTCGCTGCTCGCCCACATCCGCCCGAACACAAATTCGTCGCCCTTGAATCGCCAGACAAATACATGCTCAAAGTCCGGCAGAGCCGCCGCACCGAGCTTTTCCCACGCGCCGTTGTCGATATTCCCCGCGATCCCTTCGGCGTACAGCGTTCGACGCACTTCGACCAGCCGCTCGGTGTTCAACCCCATGTCCTGCATGTGGTCGTCCCAGCCCGGATGCTTGCCGAATAGGCACAGCTGCGCGCGCGGTTCCCCGCCCCCGTCCGATGGAGTCGCCAACCCGCCGAGCCATTGAGAGAACTTCTTCAGCATCCTTGCTGTTCAAAACCTCCGCAATGTCCACCCCAACTCCCGCCCCGAAACGCCCGATCACAATTCAACTTCAACGGCTCATCGGGGCCAACTCGTCGCGCCCGGCCACTCCTCGGGCTTGGGCATCGGCGACGAGAACGTCACGTTCATCCACAGGTGGTACGTCTGCTTCGTCTCCAACTCGAGCACCGGCAACGGCGCAACCCACGAGTTGCCTCCCGGAGCCGCCTGCTTGGCGCCGGGCAGGAGAGCGATCACTGCCGCTGTCCACGGGCCTGCAATCTTCGATTCGCCCGCCGCGGCAGAATCTCCCAGGTTCCGGAAGAACCGGATCGTCACACCCGGACCGGGACTCGTCAGTGAAAGCTGCTTCACCAGTTCCGCCGCACGTGCCGCATCGATTCCCCGCAGCGCAATGCGGGGGCCCGGCCCCTCGCCGTCCTTCACGATCTCCATCTGCTCGAACCACTCGATCACATCTCCCGCGCTGCTGACGCCCGAACTCGAAAGCGGGGGAAGAGCCTCGACATCGCGCCGGCTCCAGACCGGGACCATCGAGATCGTCACCGGCTGCTTCTGGTCGAGCCCGTTGCCCAGTGCCGCCGCAACCATCTGAATCTTCTCGACGCGCTGACGCTGCTGGTCGGTCAACACACGACGCCCGCGCAGATCCAGAATCAGATCCTTCAACTCGCCCGACACATCCGTCGGTGCCGCGCCCGGTGCCGCGAGCAGATCCGCCGCCGTCAGTGCCTTCAGCAGTCCCGCTTCATCAAGAGGCTTGGCCACCTCAGCGGAGCGCGAAAGGGGCCACTTGTCCGAAGTCTTCAGCACATCAAGCGCCTCGCGCGCCGCTGGCTCGTACTGGGCCCGGAGCGACCGCAGCACGCCGATCGCCACGCTCTCGCCGAAAATATCCCGCTCACCCGTTCCGGCCAGCGCGATCAGCGCATCGACGCGAGCCTGCCCCGCACCCTGCGCAAGCAGCGCCGTCCTCGCCTTGCTCCAATCAAGCGCGCCCAGCGGCGCGAGCGACTTCAGCGCATCGCCCCGAGTGCGGAGATTGCTCTCGTCCGACAAACTCTTCACCGTCCGCTGCAATCGATCGATCGCGGCCTTGTTCTCCGGCGCGTTCTTCGCGCTCGCGGGCAACGGCTCAACGGCATCAAGTGCCGCCACCGCAAGTTGCCTCATCGGTGCCGTCGCATCGGCCGCCTTCTCAAGACCCGACGTCATCGCCGGACCCAGCTTGTCCCATGCCTGGAGTGAATCGCTCAGCGACATCTCACGCACCAGCCCGCTCGTCCAGACGCCCGCATAGCTGCGAGCATAATCCTCAAGTCCGCGCCCGCGTGACTTCACCTCGCCCAGCAAACGATCGCGATCAATCACCGCGCCGCCCGAGGACAACTCCGATTCAGCCCGCGTCAGACCCGACAGCACGATTCCCGCCGCCGCCGGCGAAAACTTCGTCGGAATCTCGCCGCCCTTCAGGTCCGTCATCGGAATCGTCGGCTTCGGGAACGCCTTCACTCCCTTCGACGCAGCGATCGCCTCGACCGCGCTCGCAACTCCCTCCGACGAATCAGGCAACTTCGCCAGGAATCCGCCCAGCGCCTCCGACGCGCCGGCCGCCCGCGCCGTGCGCACAAATGTCTTTGCGACTCCTCCCACCATCGTCCGCGCCGAAGCATCGGCGAGGCCACGAATGATCGAATCAATATCCGCGTTCGCGCGCTCAGAACCGGCATCAAGCTTCTGGAATCGCCCGGCAAGTCCGTACCAATCCGAATCACCCGAGGCCGACTCGCGCCCGAACAAGTCCTTCGCCCCGCGCTGATACGCATCCAGCCGCACGCGATACGCAAGTTCGCTCTCGCGTCCACCCGGCCCCGGTGCCGCCAGTGGCATCACCGACGAGAGCGAAGTGGCCACCTGCGTCGCCGCCGCATCAACCGACTTCTCAGCGGCCTCGCGCCGCGCGCCGATCAACTGCCGGATCTCCGCAATCGCCTGAGGCTCGTTCGTCTCTCCCTCGCCAAGAGTCGGCAACTGAGAAAGCAGCAGCGCGTATTCGCCATTGATCTGATCGATCGCCTCGCGTTTGGTCTGATCGATGCTGCTTCCAAGCTCCGAAACGTTCATCTTCATTCCGGCCAGCAGCGTGTCGCACCGGCCCGCCGCCGCCGTCATCGCATCAAGCCGCGCCTTCGAATCGCCCGTAAACGAATCAAGTTCCGCCGTCGTCTGTGCAAGCTGCGTCGGCTTTCCTTCCGCGTCCGGCATCCCGCGAAGCGCCATCAACTTCGCCTCTTCCGCCCGGAACGCCGCAAGCGACTGCGCAACCAGCGACAATCTTCCAAGTGCAAATTCATCGCCCCGCGCCCGCTGTCCCCACGAGCCCGCAAACCGCTCAAGCCCTTCGCGAATCGCGCGCAGCGATGGAACCTCACCCGTCGCCAGACTCGCGGGAGGCCACGCAAATTTTCCTTCCGATGCGCCGCCAATGCGATACGTCGCATCGAGCGCATCCTGCCACGACTGAAGTTCCGCCGGCGGCGCCTTGCCGTCGAGCACGTACGAGAACAACGCCTTGAGATCAATCAGCGCCGCCCGCGGCCCGCCCGCCGGCGCCAGCCCAAGCTTCAACGATTCCAACCGAAGCAGTTCCGCCAGCGCCGCCGTCGCACGCGAATCCCACGGACCCGTTTCGCTCATCCGCTGCCGCGCACCATTCACAAGAGGCAGCAACACCGACCGTTCCAAAACCGCCGCGCTCGCCGCTCGCTGCTCCTGCGTAAACCCGCCGCCCGCACCGACCAATACCGCCGCCGGCGAGAACACGATCGGCACACGCACCGCATCCGCCGCCCGCTTGCTCGCAAGCTCCGGCAACTTCGCACGCGCCGTCACCGCATCCGGCAATCCCACATCCGCGCGATCGCCCAGATACACCCACTTCGGCGCTTCATATCCCACAACCGCCGTATCGCCACGCGTCAGCGTCGGCCCGGGCGTCGCGGTCGGATCAGCCTCCATCGGCTTCTCCGCCTGCACTACTCCAAGCGCTACTCCAACCGACCGCCAGAACTCCCGGGGCCCTTCCACCGACTTCCCAAGCTGGCTCTGCCCGTAAATCGCAAACCCCAGCACGGCCACCGCAGCCGCAACCGCCGACCCCATCAATACGAGCCTGCGCTTGTTCTGCTCCTGCCTCACGTTTGTCGCCCGCGTCACCAGCCCCTTCTCGCGGAACGCCTTCGAGAGGAACACATCGCGCAGGAAGAACGACCGCTCCTTCTCCCAGATCCTGCCGCCCGGCAAGCTGTCGAGCGTCAATCCCAGGGCCTTCGCCAGATCCTGATCGAGCGCCTCGCCCTCGCGCATCGAACTCGTGAAATAGATACCTCGCAGGAACAGCGGCTTGGGGCTCCACTCGCCGCCCGCGAAAATCGTCTCCAAATACCTCTTCAACCGCGGCACAACCTTCTCAAGATTCTCCGGCAGCGCATAAAGCTCATCCACCTCATCCATGCGCTTGCCCGTGCCCTGCGCATATTTCGTAGTATCCGCAACGAGTGCCAGGCGGCGAGCCAGCAGCCTCTGCTTCACCTGCTTCATGTGCTCCTCGACAAGCTCAATCCGCAAGGGCGAATCGAGGTTGTCGGGGTTGCTCCATCCAAGCAACTGGTGCTGCAGATTCGGATCGTGGATGTTGTCAAAGAACTCGCGGAAGCCCGCGATCAGATCGCACTTGGTGATGATGACAAACACCGGAAAACGCACATCAAGCTTGCGCTGAATCGTGTCGAGCTGCTGCGCGATCCGCCCCGCCTTGCTCTCGATCTCTTCACTCTTGTCACGAATCAGGCTGTCGGCGCCGATCACCAGGAACATCCCGTTCACCGGCTCGTTCGGCCGACTTCGTTTGAGCAGCTGCAAAAACTCCGCCCATTCGCCGCCGTCTTCGCCGTCCGCGGTCGGCCCGCCGCCGCCTTCCATGAACATGCGTCCGGCCGTATCAAGCACCACCGCGTGGTTCGTAAACCACCAGTGCATGTTCAACGTACCGCCCGCACCCTGTAAATAGTCCTGCAAACCAGGCGGGAATCCGACGTTGCAATGCCGCAAAGCTTCGGTCTTGCCCGAGCCCGCCGGACCAACAAGCAAATACCACGGCAGGCTGTACAGGTCCTTGCCCGCCGCACGGAACTTCTCAACACCATCATCAAACTTCCGCCGAAGATCATCCAGCCGCGCCCGCTTGGCCGGATCCGTAATCACCGGCGCGATGCCCGCCGCGTTTTTGATCAAGTCCGCAAACGGCACACCCTTCGCCTTGTCGCGCACCTGCACAAACCACTGAAACGCGCCGATCGCCAGCGCAACCACCACGGCGCCGATTCCAAGCACCGCCAGAAACGTCCCGTCCTTCGGGATCATCTTCAAAAGCGCCGAGTACTCACCCGCCGCCAGCGCCCGCACCGCGCCGACTCCGCCAACACACACGCCCAAACACGCGTCATGAAGGATTGAATTCACTTCGCACCTCCCTGGCTCGTGGTCCCAGTCCCAGCCGACGCCGCCGGAGCAGTCGCCGTCGCGCTCGAATCCTTAATCTGCTGCAGCGTGGTGCGCAGATCGCCCGAGGCCCGCGCGAACATCATGAAGTACGCGCACACCACGACCGCGATCATGCCCACGGCCGCGATCGCAACGCTCGTCAGGCTCCGCACCGGGGGCAACGTCAGCTTTCGCGTATCCACATTGCGATACGCCTCCGGACACACCCGCTCGGTCTGATCGATTTCCGCCAGCGAACTCAGGCGTGGCAAAACCTCCGCCAGTTTCTTCGCGCCCGCTTCGCGGTTGCTTCCGTAAATTCCAGGCACACCCAATCCCAATATCTCCGCGAGCACCGCGAGCCGCTCGGTCGATCCAGCCGAAGTATCCGCAAGCGCCTTCTCGACCGCCTCTTCAATCACCTTCACGCTCGAGTCAACCCCGCGTTCCGGCGCCAGCGGCTTCCAAACCCCTGCAAAACCAGCACGCATCGAGCGCACGCTCGCATCGATAAACACCAGCATCGAGGGCTCAACCGTCTCAAACCCTCTCATAATCTCCGGATCCGCCGCGGCACGCGCCCGCGCGTCATTCAACGCCGACCGCAGTTCCGAACGAACCACCGTCAGGTCGATCGCCGCACCCTTGCGCGCCAGCCGGTTCAGGCGGCAGATCTGCTGCAAAATCGGCTCCACCAGTTCGAGAAGCGTCATTGCCCTCCTCCGACCTCTCGCTGCGACGCGGAAAGACTGTCACGCTCCGCGCTCGCGAACGTGCCCGCCAGATTCTCCGCAAACTCCGCAACCGCCCGCAGAATTTCCGCTTCGATGTTCGCCTCCGATGCGCCCGCCGTCTCGCCCATCAATTCTTTGTATTTGCGCCACGCCGCCGCGTCGTTGCTGCCAAGCCGCGCCGCGCCCGTTCGGCCGTTTTCCGCGGTCGCAACACGCTCGATCGTGTCCACACCAAACCGCATCACATGCCTGCTCGCGTAACGCTCGGCAGCCTGCGCAATCGCGGCGATCAACGCCGCAGTCATGCGCCGCGTCGAAGCAAGCGCCCGCTCGGCCTCATCCAGCGATTTAGATCGCCGCTCGTCGTCACCTTCCGAAAGCACCCGCGCCAGCGCCTGCCCGAATGCACCCTCGCGCGTCAGCGCCGAATCCGGCGCGATCTTCTTGCTCCACGCGTTCCAGACGAGTTGATCAAGCTGCGTGATCGTCTCGGCCATCTCGGATGCCGCGTACAAATCGAGCTTCAACCGTTCCAATTGGCCCGAGGCCTCATCGAGCGCCGCCAGCCCCTCCGGCGTCGCGCCCTCTCGGGCCCGGCGCAAGGCTTCCTCTGCCTGGATCAGTCTCGTGTGCCATGCTGTTGCGCTGCGCTGGGCCAAGAACCTCTTTCCCACAAGACTGTGGATGTCGCTCGCTGCCAAACCCGGAAAGGTCAACCGGCGAGCATACCGGCTGCTCCAACCCCGCAGCACCCAACCCCGCACCCAACCCCCCACCCAACCCCTACCGCTCCCACTCAATCCCGTCCCAAGCCCACCTTTTGGCCAAGCCACGACACCACCCCGCCTCAGCTCCATTCAAGCTTGGGGGCACAGGCGGGGTGACCGACGCAGGCACTCTCTATTAGTACGTCGGCCCACGGTCCTCACGGCCGTTACAGACCGTGTGACCCGCGCGATTCTTGCGCGTTTTCAGCCGCCAACCTCTCCTCCCGTCCCGGAGTTTCCGATGTTTGGCGGTCGGGCCCAGCGGCTCGGCCCGCCCGGCCTCAAACCGGGCGCGTGAAACGGACAGGGCTCGGCCAATCCGAGCACATAGCCCCCAACGGGGGCGGGAGCGGGGAGATGCAGACGGTCTACAGCCGTCGTTTTTCTTTTTTGGGGTCGAGCGCTGCTCTCAAGGCAGCCGGGACCCTGGCCACCATCGCCGCTCTGGCGGGCGGGGTCGGGTGCTCGAGTTCCCCCGTCGCGCAGGCTCCCATGCCCGTCGGCTCGCTCGCCGCGCGTGACAACTCCGCCGACCTCGGCATTAGGCCCGCCAACCCCGGAATCTATTCCATGGCCGCCGGCGACCGCCTCGGCATGGCCGTCTACTCCCGCAACATTGAACTCGCCCGAGCCAACTCAAACGAGCGCACCCGAATGGCGGCACGCCCCGCCGCCGCGGCATCCCGCCCTGTGATCGCCAGCGCGGATGAATAGACCGAGCGAGTACAAACCGAGACCACTCACAGCTTGCCGCCACACTCGAAACAGACCGACGGAATGCGCGCACGACATCCGCAAACGCGCTCTTCAGGCCGATTCATCGGCCTTGCTCGCTCATAGGCCGCCGCTTCAGCGGTGGTAAACAGCGGCAAAACGAAATCCCTCACCTCATATGTCTTCAGCCCGTTTCAACGGGCTTACCGAACTAGAACTATTGGCTTCAGCCACCAGGACGATCACACGCAGCAAACTACTGCGCATCCAAATACGCACCCGCCGCCAGCGCATTCGCCAACAGCACCGCCGGCGACTCAGCCGGCCTTCCCGTACCACCCTCAGAAAACGCCAGCCGGAACCCGACATCCGCATATCCCATGCGTGCCTCGCGCAAACTCTTGTACTCGTACGGCTCGAACGGGTCGTACTCCGCGCCAGCGCGCAGCGTAATCCCCGACAACGCCGACGCGCCAACCACGCGCCACTTGTCCGCCAACTTCTCAACCAGCGGACGCACCGCATCCGCGATTGGTTCAACACTCGCCATCTCATCGGCCGGGCCGTCGAGCACTACCTCGCTCACATTGCCGACAAGATTCGACAAGCCCTCGCTGTCGCGCGACGCCGGCGCAAACCACAAGTACCCGTCATTGATCGGCAGCGATGAATCATCACTTGCATTCACATACAGCATCTTGCCGTCGGACTGTTGCCACTGCGGGATCAGGTTCTTCGGCCAGAAAATGCCCGCATGGGGCCATTCCTTCCCGATCACATCGAGCTTGTCGATGTACTGAAACTGCAGCAGCCACGACTTGTCGCGCCGGTTCTGGCCGTTGAGCGCTTTCTTCGTCCCGCCCGCGCTCTCGACCGCCGCGTGCCATTCCGCCGCCGTCGGAAGTCGCACGCCCATCTCACGCGCCGCCAGCAGCGCGGCATCCGGCGAAACCCAGTCCATCGGGCTCTCGTAATTCGGCGGCGCAATCTCACCAAGCTCCGGCGCGTAGTACGGCTTGCCCTGCATCGTCGGATGGCCCTTGAGCCAGCCCGTCTGGTCCTTCCACGCGACCGACTCCTTCGAGCGATCGCTCAGAATCACCTTCGCACGCCGCAGATCCCAGCTCCACGTCGCCGGGCCCGGACGCGGATCGTCCTTGTCGTAGTCCCAATGGCGTAGCGTCTTCTGCAGTTGCTCCCAGCTCTTGTTCGCCCGCTGCGATTCGAACGCGCCGATCAGGGTGCCCACAGAAATTTCGTGCGTGCTCACATACGTCGCGATCGGTCCACCCGGACCGCTGATCGCGACCGGCATGAATGCGAGCTTGACCGTTGACTGCCCCGGCGCGAGCCTGCCCGGTGGCAGATCGAGCGAATACACGATTCGCTGCCCGATTTTCTCACCCTTCCAAAGCGGCTGGCCCGCGGCATTTCGAAGCGCCGCCGGCCCGCTTTTGAGCGGATCAAACGCGGGCTTCGCATCGCGGTCGGCAATGCCCGACAACGCACCGGCCAGCTTGGTCGCCGCGTCACTTCCCGCCAGCCCAAGCTCTGACGCGCCCGTGCGGAATGTCGCAAGCATGTCCCGAGCCGTCTGAGACTGCCCCGCCAGCGCCGCCGCGGGAGAAGCCGAGTTGATCCCCTTTTCCGCCTGCTTTCGTGCAAACTCCTCGGCCTGATGCGTCAATTCCCACACCAGCGCGTTGTAGCGTGCGGGCTTCGACAGATCACTGTCATCGCGCGCCGTCACGCCAAACAACCCCGCGTTCGCCATCGCCGCATCTATGCCGGCGCGATCCGATCCCTTCCTCGAATTCGCAAACGCCAGCCAGATCCGGCGCGAGCGGCCCGCGGCACGCTCTCGCACCGCTTCCCGCGATGACGAATCGATCCCGCGATCAACCAACTCAGGGATCTTCGTCGCGGCAAATTCCTTCGCGACGCCAAAATCCGCGGTCGTCTTCGGCCATCCGATGTCCGCGAGCCGGCCCCACGCGCTCAGCGCGACCGGCGCGCTTTCAGCAGAGGCCCCGCGGATCGCGCCCACCAGACGCGTCGCATCCGACGTCGTCGCAAAGTCCTTCATTTCCGTAAGCGATCCACTCACAGATGGGACCACGCCCGCAAGTTCGGGCGCGCTCGGGATCCCGTCGAATCGCTTCACCAATTCCGGCAGCGAACCGCCCGCAAACGCGCCGCTCAACTCCTCACCACGCTTGAGCGCGCTATCGATCTTCGCCGCCAGTCCAAGATACTCGCTCGCCTGCGCCATCCAAACCTTCGAACGCTCGGCCGCGCCGGCAACATCCGGCGGATCAGATCGCAGCGCCTCCGCCAGAATCTTCTCCCGCGCGCCGCTCGCCGCACGCTTCCACGCCTCGGTATTGAACGCAAGCGACTCGGGGAACGCGATCGTCGGATGATCCGGCACAGCGCGCTCGAGCGCGAGCAGTTGATCCCGCCGCTTCCGCACCGTGTTGAACGCCTCTCGCTTACTCATCGTCACACCCGCGGCATCGAGCGTGCGTGTCCAATCCGAACGGAGCGCGCCGCTGGCAAAGAGATTTCGATCCTGCGTCGAGAGCGCCGCCGCCAACGGCAAGATCCCGGTGGTCAGCGCGTCTTTCGTATCCCGTTGCAGCGCATCGACGTTCTGAACAAGCTGTTCCGAAAGCGTTTCGACCGACTTGCGATTTCGATTGCTCCACGCGGTATCGGCAAGAGTTTTCGCGCCCGCCGCGAGCTCGCCGAAGCGCGCATCAAATTCAGCCGGCTGCATCGTCAGTTCACGCCCGTCCATTGCCATGTCCGCAAGACGCTGCCCGTCTGACTTGAGCTGCTCGTCCGCCCCTTTGAATTTCGCGATCGCGGGCTCGCGCGGATCGGGCGCATCGACCTTCGCAAATTCCGGCGTCGAAGCGTGCGCCTTCCACTGCGTCAAAAGCTCCGCGCTGTCCGCGCCGCTGGCGATCTGCTTCAGCTTTTCCGAGTCAAGAAACCCCTTGCGATCCCAGCCATCCACGCGCCCCTGCGAGAACGCGAGCGCCTCACCGGCCGACGCATTCAATTCGCCCAGCCGAGACTGCAACGCTGCGAGCGCGGCCTTGCCCGGCTCGGCGGACTTCACCGCTGCGTCGGCTTCCTTTGTCGCAATCGCCGGCAGCCGCGACAACACCGGGTCGCGCGCGGACTTCTCAGAATCGCCTTGCAACTCCCCCGCCTTCATCAGCGCGTCCCAGTCCGACTCGACCGCCGACGACGCCGCGATCGCTTCCTGCCCGGCAATCACCGCCGGCACGACGGCGCCGGGACGGATCGCCGACGATGAATCCTGGGTTGACGCGTCTCCCTCGCGCTTCGTCACGGCGGGAATCGACGCAGCCACACCTTCCGCGGCAGTTCGCAGCGGCGTGCTCGCGCTCGTCCACCCGCGCTTGTCCCACTGATCCGCGAGCGCCTTGAGCCGCCCGAGCTCGGGCCATTCGATCAGCAGGCGCCGGATTTCTTCGATCTTCTCAAGACTCGCCGCCGCCGCCACAATCTTCTCGCCCTGAATCGCGTCGCCGGGGCGATCAAGCAAATCGAGCAGACTCGCGTTTGCGCCCACGCCCGAAATCGCGCGCGGGTCCCGCAGCGCTGGGTCATTCAGCGCCTCCGCGATCGCGCGAATCGTGCTCCCCGCCGACTGTGCCGATGCAACCTGCGAAACCTGCCCGCGTGCCGCGTACAAATCACCAAACCACAATCGCCACCGCTCGACCAATCCCTGCCAGCGGCTGAGTCTCGCCTTCTCATCAAGCTGATCCGCCGTTAATACGATCGGGTCGCGGCTCGGCGTAGGCAGCGCGAAATACGCCCCGCCGCTCAGAAGCACAAGCGCCGCGATCCCGCCCGCGAGATAGAGCTGCCTCTTCGGCAGCGGCTTGTGCGGACGATGCTCAAGAATCTGCAGCCGAACCTGCGCAAGCGTCGGAGGATTGCCCCCTTCACCGAGCGCGGTCCCCGCCGACATCAACCGGTTCGCAAGCTCAAACCACCAGCGACCGTCGCCGACAACTTCCCAACCATCCGACCACGTCGCGGTCCAACCCGACACGGCCTTCAAAGGCGGGCGCTTGCTCAGCACCATCTCATAGATCAGTCGCCCAAGCGAACGAAGATCCGCGATCTGCGCATCGGTGCCAAGGCGCTCACGCGATTCGAGTTCGGTGAGCACGACGCCCGTGCCGTCGCCGAGCTTGGCATCGCCCGGACCCGCCGACAACATCACGGTAGAACTGTTGAGATTGCCCCACTGCCGCGCCGCGTTGCGTTCGAGTTCGAGCAGCCCATCCACAACGCCCAGCACGATTCCCCGGAGTTCGACCGACGTGAACACGTACTGCGCGAGCACCAGCCGCTCGACCGTCCACGCCAGCGTCGGGCGCACGACAAACGCGCCGCGCCCGTCATCCATCAATCCAAAGTCGGCAACGATTGACCAGCGCTTCGCGCCCGCGCCTACGAGCTGCGCCTGATCCCGCGCCGCACCGACAAGCCTTCGTGCTTCTTCGTCCAGTCCCGCCCGAGGCAGCCACGGAACCACCACGCTCGGCCCCACCGCCGTCGCGACAAATCGGTCGCCGAACGGTTTGCCCCCACCACCACCCCCACCACCCCCACCACCCGGAACCGACGACTCGGGCGAAAGCGACGCCTCCCAGCGAGCGCAGAAACCTGCGCCCGCCACCTCGCGGCGTGCTTCGTATGACCCAAACGTCGGCATCCCTCAATTGTCAGCGATTTGGCCGCCAGTTGCAAATCGACTTATTTCGATTCCGCGGGCGGAACGGCTCGTGCCTCTCGGACCTTGAGGCCCGCCGGAACCACCTTCACACCCGCGCGATCGATCTCGAGAATCACCCCGTTTGTGCGGACCGAGGCGCTTGTGATCAATGCCGCACGCCGGTCGCGGCGCTCAACGTTGTTCGGCACCGGGGGGAGCGCGATATACGGCGGAATCTCGTGCCCTTTTTCGTCAAAGACCTCGACGATCTCGATGTAGTTGTCGCGGGGCTCTTCCGGGCCCGCCCACGCCAGTGCCGCGGCAGCAAACACATACGGGCCGTCAAACATCGGATCCGTCGGCGCGATCTTGACCAGCCGCGCCCGCTGGTTCAGTGCAATGTCCTGCACCTTCGGCCCGTTCGCCCGTTGCGCGTTGTCGATCGCCGACCCGAAATCAAACTTCCCGCCCGGAACCGACGACGACTGCACACCCATCAATCGAACCGTCACCGGCGGAAACTTCGCGTTCGCCGGATCGCGCATCGATTCGGTATACATGACCGTCAGCCCCGGCTCCGCCGGACCCTGCACAAGTTCAAACTTCTCCGGCAGACGTTCGTAATTGCAGGCTCCAAGTGCGAGCGCGAAAGACCCAGCAACAGGCGCGAGTATGCGTTTCATGAACGGAGAATACCCCGTTTACGCATGCCTCGTCCAGATGGGAATCCAACGCTGCATACGTACGGGGCGTTTCAGTTCGTCCTCCCCCTTTCCCAAAGGGGGAGGTGTCATCGCGCAGCGCATGCGAAGCGATGACGGAGGGGGGTTTCGGAACTCCATTTGCATCGGCTTCTGGAACTGACTTTGTCCCGTTGCTTTGCGGATCGCACCGAGCCGTCGATCATCCCAGCAAATTGCCCAATCCCGGCAGATCCGGAATCCCCAGTTCCGCCGTGCGCTTCTGCACCGCCGCCTGCAACTTTTCCTGCGCCTGCCCGATCGCATCATTCACCGCATCCGCAATCAGCTTCGACGCCGCTTCGCGCGTCTTCGGCTCCGCGGCCATCCCGTTCACCAGCGGCGCACTGATCTCGACCGACAACACCTTCAACTGCCCGTTGACGCGCGCGACCACCGCCCCGTTCGAGGACTTGCCCACGACTTCGGTCTTCCCCATCTCCTCTTTGACCTGCTGAATAGAGGCCTGGAGCTTTTCCCGATTCTTCAGAAGGCTGGCGACGGCGCCCATCGCTTTCAATTGGTCCAACATCTGATTCGACTCCTTGAAAACACTCGAAGCTGCCCCTGTGGCGTGCGAGGCAGCGTCGAAGTTCTATTTCTGACGAGGGTAGACGCCAAGTACTTTCGCACCGAACAACTCGACGGCCTTGGCAATAAGTGGATTGTCGGTCGCATTCGCGACCGTCAGGTTTGGCCCCTGAAAAACGGTCTCTGGCAACGGCGTTTCCGCGCCGTTTCGCGGCGCCCCATTACCGGCTTCCACACTGACGCCGGCGAGTTGGCCTGTGGCAGTTGCAACTCCGGCTGCAGCTCCGCCCCCCAGCGGCTGAGCGAATTCGATCCGCACCGGCCGCCCCCACGTCCGGGCGATCAGTTGCCGAATGTCTTCCTGCATCGCTGATGCTGCGGTCATCAGATCGGGCGCGACCTTGAGGTTGACGCACCCGTCCTTGAACTCGACCATGGTCGCTTCTTCAACGACCATTTTGACCTGCCGACGCGACTCGACTGCCGCGGCCTGCACGCTCGCCCAATCGCACGCATTGCTCGGCGCATGGCGTACAACAACGCGCTCGGGTTCTTCGAGCGCCGGCGCGCGGGGCGATTCTTCGCGCGCAAATGGAGCACTGGCACGCTGAGGGGGCTCTTCAACTCCGGCTCGGCGCGCCGGTGGATCGGGCCTTTCGGCTTCCACCGGCGTCAGCGTTTTTTTGGTGCGGCACTCACGGGAGAAGCAGCTCTCGCCTCGCCCTTTGTCTCGCGGAGCACGCTCGTCGCATCAGCAAGCCGATCGGTCAACGCAAGACGCACAAGACACGCATCAAACAGCGCCCGCGGACACGCACTGTTCTTCGCGCTGCGCTGAATGTTCTCAACCATCGCGATCATGTGCACCGTCGCCGCCGGGTCAAACTTCGCGCTCCGCGCCACTTCAACCTTGCGGGCTTCATCCGAAAGCTCCACGAGCTCGGTCTTGCCGCCGCACGTGGCCAGGACCAGCAAATCCCGGAACCGTTCGAGCAGGCTCTCAAGAATCTGATCGATTGAAATACCCCGCTTCAGCAGCGTGTCGCCGGCCTCAAGCGCGGGGCCGGGCGTGCCTGACGCAAATGCGTCAAGAAGCGATCCGACCAGTTCTCGCGCCGGAAGGCCGAGCAGTTCCTCGAGCGTCTTGACCGTGAGCTTCTTCTCGCCGCTGGCAATGAGGCGATCGAGCAAACTGAGCGCATCGCGCATCGAGCCGTTACCCAGCCGCGCGATCTGGAAAACCAGTTCAGGCTCAGCTCCCACGCCCTCTTTCTTGAGCACTGCGGTCAAATGCTCGGCAATGTTCGACGCCGGGATATTGCGGAAATCAAACCGCTGGCACCGGCTCTGAATCGTCGCCGGAACCTTCTGCGGATCGGTCGTCGCGAGAATGAACATCACATGCTCGGGCGGCTCCTCCATCGTCTTCAGCAGCGCATTGAACGCCGCGTTCGAGAGCATGTGCACTTCGTCGATGATGTAGATCTTTTTCTTGCCGCGAAGAGGCCGGTACGCCGCATTGGCAATCAACTCGCGCGCATTGTCCACGCCGCTGTTGCTCGCCGCGTCGATCTCGATGACATCGGTGTCCTTGCCCGCCATGATCGCAGCATCAATCTCGTCCTTGCCACCGTTCAGCGCCTTCGCGAAAATGCGCGCCATCGACGTCTTGCCGACACCCCGCGTCCCGCAGAAGAGATACGCATGCGCCACGCGATTCAGCTTGATCGCATTCTGAAGCGTGTTGGCAATGGCTTCCTGACCGACAACTTCATCAAAGTCGGTGGAGCGGTAGCGACGGGCAAGAACGGTGTAGGCCATAGGGGCGATTCTAGAAGATCGCGACAGGCCCGAATCGCTCCCCCTGATCGACGGCCAGGACACCGGCGGCACCGGACGACGGCCGCTTATGGCTGCTGCGGTCAAGCCCTGACCAGGTTCACGGGCCATCCGTGCACCGAGCCCGGCCGTCGATCGGAGGGAGCGGACCGATTCTAGCGCGTTCGCGGGGGTTTCCCGCTCAGGTTTGTCCCGAGTTTGGTCGAGGAACGGCTGGAGTCTGGAATCAGGAGGGCCACGCCGCCCGTAGAATTGAGTATCTCCATGGCCGATCTGCGCGAAAACCCAGCCCCCATCGAATTGCCGTCGGCGGTCGAACAGACCGAGTCCTACCGCGCATCGCTTCTTCGGATTTCTCGCCTGGCGTTCCTGGCGCTGTTCGTCGTCGTTACGACGCTTTCGGTGCTCTATTTCCAACCCGACAAGGCCGTTCCGAAGGAATGGCCACGGGTCGCATTGTTCATTCTCGTCGTGGCGTTTGTGATCGTCCTGCTCGTCGGCAGCGTCGATCTGCTCACCCGCAAGAAAAAAATCGGCGCCGTGATCGCGGTCTTCTTCGGTATTGCCGCGGCAATGCTCGCAACCGCGGCGATCGGATCGGTCGTCGATCTGCTCGCGACTCTGTACGAACTCGACCCGCGCGTGACCAGCGCTTCGAAGGTGCTGATGGGCATTGCGCTCGCGTATCTTGCGGTCACGACCATCCTGCAGACCCAGGACGATTTTCGACTGGTCATTCCGTACGTCGAGTTTGCCAAGCAGATTCGCGGCGCCAAGCCGCTGATCCTGGATTCCTCGGCGCTCATCGATGCGCGATTCGTCGACATGGCGGGGACCGGGCTCATCCAGTCGCCCGTGGTGATCCCGCGATTTGTGATTCTGGAATTGCAGCGACTGGCGGATTCGAGCGATCGGCTGACACGCACCAAGGGACGGCGCGGGCTGGACATGGTGACAAGGCTCCAACGTCTCGGCACAATTTCGGTCAGCATCGATGAACTGCCCGTGCCGGGCAAGGCGGTCGATCAGATGCTGATCGAATTCGCACGCCTTTCGCCGGGGCTGATCGTCACGACCGATCTGGGTTTGGCCCGAGTCGCGGAGATCCAGAATGTCGGTGTCATCAACATTCACGAGCTTGCAAATTCCCTGAAGCCCGCGCTCGTGCCGGGCGAGGCTCTTTCGGTCGTGCTCGCGCGCGGTGGCGAGCAGGCGGGGCAAGGTGTTGGGTACCTTGACGACGGGACCATGGTTGTGGCGGATGCCGCGGCACACCTGATCGGGAACCGCGTCGAGCTTCAGGTGACGAGCAACTTGCAGACCGCCGCGGGGCGATTGATCTTTGCGAAGCTCGCTCCGGGAAAACCGGGTGAAGCAGTCGCCGCGAACGACGCGCAAGCGACGGAAGATTCGGCGCAACCTGAAGAGACACACGACGACACAGAAGATGTGGCCAAAGAAGCGCCCGGGGCTGCCTCGCTCCCACAGGTTGCGTCGAACGGTCACGAAAGCGCGACGGATTCGAGCGGGACTTCGAAAGTGCGGTCTCCGTATCCGCCGAACCCGCCGCGCTCGGTGCGGTCGGGGACGCCTCGCAATCCGCGGCGGTGAGCGATTTACTCTGAAGGATCATCGGGCGCCTGCGGAATCGGGCGGTTGTTCAACCCTTGCGCGAGCGAGGTGAACGCGGCAAAGCCGAAAGGTTTTCCGGGCTCGGCGGATTCGACGCTTTGTGCCGCGGCCTGCAGTTGCTGCATGATCGATTCGGAAAGCGCGTGCAGTCCTCGGATCTCGTGGAGCGGGAGCGTGAAGACGTCGCCGTCGGGAGTGACGATCTGGAAGACGGTTCCCTGCAGCATCATCGAGAGCATTTTTTCCTGGCGCGTTGTGCCGACGCCGAAGTTGATCAGCGGGCGGACGGCGCCGATCGGGATGCGCTCGCCACGGAAGGTGATCACGGTGAGGCGGCCATCGAGAACTCGAGGCTTGTCGGAAGCGTCGGCCTGGCCGGTCTCAAGGCACAGAGCGCACATCATCTCGCGGACGACGTTGTGCCAGAGCATCTCGCGCAGGAGTTTGGTCTCGCGCGGATCCATCGCGAGAGGGACCGCCATCGCGGCCTGCGGCTTTTGAAGTCTGGTTTCGGCGGGCGCGGGCTTGGACTTTCCGGTCGCGGGGTGGCGGCGTGCGCGAACGGGCTTGGGCTTACGACCTCTTCGATTCGGACGCACGATCCACCTGAACCTTTCGAGCGGGCGACTGCTACGCGCCCGCGAGTTTGTCGGCTTTGGCTTGCATCTTCTCAAGGCGATCTTTCGCCTGCTGGAGCTTGGAACGCCAGCGCGTCTCAAACTGCGCGGGTTTCTGGCCGGTGTCGGACTGGCCCGGAGCAGGCATGCGGAGAATTTCGGGGTCGGTGCGAAGAGCGGTTTCGGCTTCAGAAATCGCGGCGGAAGCGGCATCGAGCATGGGCTTGGCGAGTGCCGCGGCTTCGTGTTTGTGATTGGGCGCGATTTCTTTGCTGCCGGCCTTCATTTTCAGATGCGGCTCGGCGCTGTCCATTGATTTGCCGGCGCGATCAAGCAGCGAGTCGGCAAGATCGCGGCGGCCGGCGAGACTCGCGCCGACGGGGCGGCGCTCGCGCATTTCTGGTTTGGAGCCGCCAGCTTTTTCGAGCACGGCTTCGATGGCAGTGCGGGCATCAGATGCGATCGCCGTGCAGAGGCCGAGCGCGATCGCGTCCTGTGCACGGAGGCGAAGAGTTGTTGCGCCGGGTTCACAAAGAGATGTCATTGGGCCTGGCGCGGCAGTTGGTGTGCCGCTCTTGATTTCGTACGCGCCGGACTTGGTCGTCACCATCCAGCAGCCGAGTGCGGGATCGAGCATGGCGGAGCGGAGCGCGTCGTACTTGGCGAAGACCGTCTTCGCGTCGGATTTTTTCCAGAACGTTTCGGCCTGCTTGATTTCTTTCGGGTCGGCGAACTCGCGGGCGTTTCCGGCAGCATCGGCAATGAGCGTCGTGCCTGTCTCGATCCAGCAGCCCTTCCCCGCGCGGCTGCCCGCGATCAGAAACGCGAGCGGCGCTTCATCGGATTCAGAACTGATGAACGCGACAGCGGGCGGCTCGCTGCTCGCGAGAACCTCACCGACGGACTGGGCGACATCGAGACGCCAGGGCTTTCCCTTGAACTCGACACAGACGATTTTGGCGCCTCCGGCGCGGGCAGCGGCGATTTGTTCTTTCAGGTCCTGCGCCTGGCTGGCGTGATCAAGGCCGTTGTGCAGTTCGAGGACCCAGGCGATGGATCGCGTGGCGGGCGGAGCGGAATACGCGAAGTTCGATGTCGTGAACACGGCGAATGCACAAAGAGTCGCGCGAACACATTGGAGGAAGATTGGTTTTTGGAACAAGAACACTTCCCTCCCACCCCCAACTCCCTCCCTCGGGCAGGGGGCTTTAAAGCATGAGTTTGTGACCGAATTCGCCGGGCTCAAAGTAGTGAACGAGTTCCATCGCGACGTGAAGTGTGACATCCTGACCGGCGGGCGCGGGATTGCCGCGGGCGGGAAGGCGGGCGACGATGAGCGGGTGCTTGGGTGTTGAGCACGCGAGGTCGACCGTGTCGCCGAGCGGTTCAACGACGTTGACACGGACGCGAAGCGAGGCGTTGGAACCAGTCGGTTCGAGCGAGAACATCTGCGGGCGGATGCCCATGACGATGGGCTTGCCGACGTGCGCCGAAAGCGCGGCGGCGCGGCTCGGGTGCGCGGGGAGTTCGTATGGCTCGCCGGCAGAATCGTTGCTGCCTTCGATGAAGACGACCGATTCACCACGCTTCTCGAGCGTGCCTTCGAGGAAGTTCATCGGCGGCGTGCCGACGAAGGCGGCAACGAACCTGTTCTTGGGATTGCGGTAGACCTCAAGAGGCGGGCCGGACTGCTGGATGAGACCGTTGCTCATGACGACGATGCGGTCGCCGAGCGTCATCGCTTCTTCTTGATCGTGCGTGACGTAGATGGTCGTGGTCTTGAGGCGCTGGTGAAGCGCTTTCAGTTCGGCTCGCGTCGTGACGCGGAGTTTGGCATCAAGGTTTGAAAGCGGCTCATCGAAGAGGAAGGCCTTGGGCTCGCGCACGATTGCGCGGCCGAGCGCGACGCGCTGGCGCTGGCCGCCAGAAAGCTGACGGGGCTTGCGATCGAGCATGTCGGAGAGACCCAGCGTCTTTGCAACACCCTGCACGCGGCGTTCGATCTCGGCCTTGGGCACTTTGCGGAGCTTGAGCGCGAAGGCCATGTTTTTGTACACGCTCATGTGCGGGTAGAGGGCGTAGGACTGGAAGACCATCGCGATGTCGCGGTCCTTTGGGTGCACGTCGTTGACGACGCGATCACCGATCGTGATCGTGCCACCAGTGACGTCTTCAAGGCCGGCGACCATGCGGAGTGTGGTGGACTTGCCGCAGCCGGAAGGACCGACGAAGACGACGAACTCGCCGTCTTTGATGTCGAGGTTGAAATCTTTCACGGCCTGGAAGCCGTTGGGGTAGGTCTTGGTAACGGATGAGAGAGAGACGAGGGCCATGGGGGAAGGTTAGCGGATGTCGGATGTGAAATGCGGGATTGAAACACGGAGTACCACGGAGAACCACGAAGGGGGCACGGAGAAAGACGGGGAAAGAGATGAATAAGGATTGGATGTGCTCGGGAGAGTTGCCTGTTACATCAATGAACCGCGTGTTTCATATTGAGCCAGTCGCGATCAGGGTTCGGTGTCGAGTTCGAGTTCTTCGCCGGGGAGGGCCGGGGGGAGTGCGAGGCGTTTGCGCATGGCGTCGAACTCGGTGAGGAGGATCATGGGCTTGGCCATGGTTGCGGCGAGTTCGTTGGCGCGCTTCTGGAGCTTGGCGACGATCTCGGGGTGCTGCGCGGCAACGTTGTCTTTTTCCGACGGGTCGGTCTTGATGTTGTAGAGCTCGATCGCGGATGGGAGCATCACGCGCCAGATTAGTTTCCAATCGCCCTGGCGGACGCCGGCGCGGAATGGCTCGATGTTGTAGATGACTTCGGTGCGGGCGGAGGGTTTGCCTTCGCTGATGGTCGGCCACTGATTGACGCCGTCGAGGGGCATGGACTTTGAGGTCGATGCGCCGGCGAGTGCGGCGATGGTGGGATACAGGTCGACGACATGGATCATCTCGTCAATGGTCGTGCCGGGCTTGATGTGGCCGGGCCAGTTGGCGAGGGACACGACTCGTGTGCCGCCTTCGTAAAGCGAAGCTTTGCCGTTGCGGAAGGGGCCGTTGTCGCACGGAATTACAACTTTGGAGCTGTCGATTTCGCCGGCGAACATGGCGTCGCGGGTGCCGCCGTTGTCGCTCTGGAAGAGGATGAGCGTGTTCTCGCGCACACCCTTTGCCTCGAGCGCCGCGATCACGCGGCCGATCTGGTCGTCCATCGCGGTGATCGAGGCGGCGTAGGCGCGGCGGCTCGGATCGGCGATGTTCTTGTAGCGATCTAGGTACTCGTCTGGCGCCTGATAGGGCGTGTGTGGCGCGTTGAAAGCGAGATACATATAGAAGGGCTTGTCTCCCTTCTGCTCGCTGATGAGGCGGACGGCGTCGTTGCCGAGAAGAGTTGTTGAATACCCCTCTTCCGTCACGACCTCGTTGTTGCGGAACCAGTCGGTGACGCCGTGCTGCTGATGAGTGAAGTAATCGATCTCGCCGATGAGCGGGCCGTACTGATAGTCAAAGCCGCGCTGCCTGGGCCAGTACTTCTTGTCGGCGTGGCCGAGGTGCCATTTGCCGACGATTGATGTGGAGTAGCCGGCGTCTTTGAGGGCTTGGGGAAGAAGAAATTCGTCGGTGTTGAGGCCGTAGGTGTGACTGGAGGGAATGACTGCGGTTTGGAGGCCGTAGCGGAACGGGTAGCGGCCGGTCATGAGCGCTGCGCGCGTGGGCGTGCACATGGGCTGGGCGTAGAACTGTTCGAGCCGCGCGCCGGTGGCGGCGAGCTTGTCGATATTGGGCGTCTTGATGTCGGAGCCGTGGAAGCCAACATCTTTCCAGCCGAGGTCATCGGCGACGATGGAGAGGATGTTGGGTGGTGCGGCGAACGCGGCCGCGCCGAGCAATGCATGCAACGTAAGGGCAAGGACGACGAGGATGGCGCGTTTCTGAGTATTCATGTTTGTTCCCGGAAGGGCCATCGTACAAGGAGTGCATGTGACATTTCTTGTGCGGAAGGAGATTCATTGCGCCGTTTGAGTCGTTCGGAGCGAGTGGACTTCCGAAACCCCCTCCGTCATCGCTCCGCATGCGCTACGCGATGCCACCTCCCCTTTGGGAAAGGGGGAAGACTTTTTGAGTGCGGACGTTGAACACATTCTCGTTTTGCCCCGTGATTCGCGGCTGATCGGCGTTTCCGACTCGCGCTATTTGGACGGCTCGGCGCTGACAAACGGGAAAACGCGGTTCCAGTCGTTCTTCATGTCGACGACGATCCAGCCACGCTCGGGTGCCTGATCGAGCGCTTTGTCGAGTCTGCCGATTTTGGAATCGCGGTCGTAGGCGTATTCGCGCACGGCGTCGGTGTGGTGGACGATGAGGCCGAGGCGCAGGCCGACGGGGTTGGGGTTCATGGTCGTCCACTGGAGCATCTGGAGATCACCGTCGGAATTGCCGAAGGCCAAGACCGGGCGGCGGCCGATTTCCTGATTGATGCCTACGGGCTTGCCGGGACCGTCGTCAATGAAATCGATCTCGGGGAGTTTTTGGAGCACGGGTCCGGCGTCAGTCATCTCAAACTTCGATTTCGCGCGGCTGCCGACGACCTGCTCGGGCGGAATTCCGTACGCCTTTTCCGTCCAGGGGCGCATGAAATCCGCCCCACCACCGGAGACGATGAAGGTCTTGAAGCCATTCGCCCGCAGGTATGCGAGCAGCTCGACCATCGGCTGGTAGATGCATTCGTTGTAGGGCTTCTTAAAGCGCGGGTGGCGGGCGCTGGCGATCCAGTCTTTGACGATTGTTTCAAAGTCGGCGACGGTCATGCCGCCGTGTGTCGCGGCGACGATCTCGGCCATGGCGTGCTCTCCACCGGAGAGTGCGGTCTTGATATCGCCGGCGAGGACAGACTTGAAGGGCTCTTGCGTAAGCCATTCGGGATGCTGCGGCGCGAGCGCTTTGATGCGATCGATCGCGAAGGCAGCCTGAACATACATCGGTTGTTCGCACCAGAGCGTGCCGTCGTTGTCGAAAGTGGCGATGCGTTCTTCGGGCTTGACGAAATCGGGCGAGCCTTCTTTGGTGACTTTCTCGACGAAGGCGAGGATTGCTTTCTTCGGCGCGGTGTCGTTCCAGGAGGGGAGCGGATCGGCGGCGCGGGCGAAGGAAGTGATGAAGAGGAGTGCGACGACGAAAAGTGTGCGCATGGTGAACTCCGTTGGAGTGGGCGCACGGAGTTTACCGTGCGGTTGTATGGGGATTCGGAGCGTCTGGGCATCGATCGAGGTGCTTGGTAGATTGGTGGCAACCTTGCCCGTCGCTGCGCTTGGGCTCGTACGCCAAGTCACTGATGGGATGGGGATTCTCATCGTGTTCGTACTGCTTCGCAGCGCCAGCGCTCTACGAGGAGTTTTCGGTGCGCCGCGACGATCGCTTGCGGAGCCGGTCTGGGCGTGTGGCGGGCGGGAGCGTCCCGCGTGGGTCTGCCCGACTGCGGCGTGGTTCCTGAACAGGCTTGTGAGTTACCTCGGGTGCATCGGTGTTTGTCGCGGGCGGGTTGGAAGAATCTGAACGCGGCGAGTCGGAAGAGGACTTGGGCTTCGCACGCGATGGGGCGGATGGTGAGGTGAATGTGGGGTCCGCTATAGAGGGGGCGCGAAGCGCCGATGGCCCGAAATAACCGTAACTGCGACGTGGGCAAAGTCGCGCGCAAGTGGTTGCGCGGCAGTGGGATGATTTGTATTTTGCAAAATGGAAAGTGGGCGCCGTTGTCGCATACGTATGGCCCAAAAAAAGCAGTAACTACACGTTTGGCCCAGGGGGAGGAATTCGGAATGCTGATGGTGCGTGCAACGGATCGAGCAGGGCTTGGCGCGGAAGCGCAGTGAGAAGCCCTCGCAAAGTGCGGGCGCGGAGCGACGGAATCACTCGGATTTGAAGTTGCGAGCTTGCGGACGCCCGCCCGTTTCACGGGCGGGGTCGGGAGGGTTGGGGCTTTGACCAGCTGCTGCGCAGCTGGCGACGTCCTGGCGCCCATTTCATGGGCGGGGGATGGCGGGACGTAAACAACTATTTCTTGGTGTCGTCGGAGCGCAGCATCGGGAAGGCCTTCTCGAGCTTCTTGCCAGCGCGGATTTCGCGGAGGGTTTCTTCCATGACGTTGGCGGGGTTGAAGCTTGGCGGGAAGGAGCGCGGGGGGAAGTCGCGGAAGGTATGGGCGAACTTGAAGATCTCGTCCATGACGCCGTACAGGGCGCCGACGTGATTCATCTGCCAATCCCAGAAGGTGTTGGAAGTGAAGTCGGCGCGCTCGAAGGGATCCTGCATGATGTTGAAGATCTTCTGGAGGCGGAGCGTGGTGAACGGCTCGGCCCAGAGACCCATCGTGCCGTCTTTTCGCTGCTCGGAGAAGACGTACTTGTAATCGCCGAAGCGGGCGGCGACGAGGAGGCCGTCGTCGTTTGAGTAGTAGAAGCGATCGCGGGCGCTCTTGACGTTGTTGTTCTTGCCGGCGGTGCCCTCCACCGAGGTGAGGAACTTGCTCTGGTCGTAGCCGTCGAGATGGACCTTGTAGGTGTGGCCGTTTGCGTCGTAGCCCGCGAGGCACTTGCCGATGATGTCGGATTCGCCGGCGAAGGCGCAGAGCGTGGGAACCCAATCGTTGTGCGACATCATCTGATTGGTGATCGTGCCGGGCTTGATGTGGCCTGGCCAGCGGACCATGCAGGGGACGCGGAAGGCGCCCTCCCAGTTGGTGTTCTTTTCTGAACGGAAGGGCGTCATCGCGCCGTCGGGCCAGGTGTTCATGTGCGGACCGTTGTCGGTGCTGTAGACGACGATGGTGTCGTTTGCGATTCCGAGGTCATCGAGGGTTTTGAGGATCGTGCCGACGGTCTCATCGTGCTCGATCATGCCGTCGTTGTATTCGCTGTCGCCGTGCGTATAGCGGCCGCGGTGTTCGGCGCGGACGTGGGTGCGCAGGTGCATGCGGGTGGCGTTGAACCAGCAGAAGAACGGCTTACCCCCACCCCCGGCGGTGTGCTGGCGCTTGATGAAATCGATGGCGCGTGCGGAGGTTTCGTCGTCGATGGTTTCCATGCGCTTCTTGGTGAGAGCGCCGGTGTCCTTGATGGTCTGCTTGCCGACGCGGCCGAAGCGCGGGTCTTCGGTGGCGTCGTCGACATCGGTGGCTTTGCAATCGAGGACGCCACGCGGGCCGAACTTTTTGATGTACTCGGGGTCTTTGGGATAGTCGGGGAGCTCGGGTTCTTCCTCGGCGTTGAGGTGGTAGAGATTGCCGAAGAATTCGTCGAAGCCGTTGACGGTGGGGAGCGTGTCATTGCGGTCGCCGACGTGGTTCTTGCCGAACTGGCCGGTGGTGTAGCCGAGACTTTTTAAGAGGCCGCCGATGGACGGATCGAGCTGGCTCATGCCCATCGGCGCGCCGGGGAAGCCGACCTTACTCAGGCCGGTGCGGAGGATGTGCTGGCCGGTAAGGAACGCGGACCGACCGGCGGTGCAGGATTGCTCGGCGTAATACTGGAGGAAGCGGAGACCTTCTTTGCCGACGCGATCGATGTTGGGCGTTTCGTACCCGAGGAGGCCGTCGCTGTACGCGCTGATGTTGGTGATGCCGATGTCGTCGCCGAAGATGACGACGATGTTGGGTTTTTTGGACGGCGTGTTGTTTTGCCCGAGCGCGATGGAGGTGATCGCGAGTGCCGCGAAGAGGGCGAGTGAGCGGAGGGAGATCAGCATGTGAGGGGCTCCGGGTTCGGAATTGGAAGGAGTGTACAGGAGCGTGCTACAGACGAGGCGGAGCCGAGTGAAAAGGTTGATTTGAATCGGCAGTCCAATTGGCTAAAGCAGCCAAGCGCAAGCCCGTTGAAACGGGCTGAAGAAAAAACATGAACGAACGACGTGGAAATTGCGGCCTCTCTCACCGTCGCTGAAGCGACGGCCTACGAGCGAGCAAGGCCGATGAATCGGCCTGGAAGACGGAAGCTCGCACACCGACTTTGATAGAGTTGAAGAATGAATTCAGATGCGCCGGGACAGAGTGGAGCGATGGTGGGCGTGGCTCCGGAGGCGGAGCTTTCGAAGCAGGGCCTTTGGACGATCATCGGGGCGTCGTCGGCGGGCACCCTCATCGAGTGGTACGACTTTTATATTTTCGGGGCGCTGGCGGTCACGATCTCGCAGGTGTTTTTTCCGCAGGGTGCGGGGGCGACGGCGCTGCTCTCGACGCTGGCGACGTTTGCGATCGGGTTTGTCGTGCGGCCGTTCGGGGCGCTTGCGTTTGGCTATCTCGGCGATCTGATCGGGCGCAAGTACACGTTCATGGTGACGTTGCTGCTCATGGGCGGCGCGACGTTTCTGATCGGCGTGCTGCCGGGGTTTGCGACGATCGGGTGGCTTGCGCCGATTTTATTGATCGTGCTGCGGCTGTTGCAGGGGCTGGCGCTCGGCGGCGAGTACGGCGGGGCGGCGACGTACGTCGCGGAAAATTGTCCGGACGGGCAGCGCGGGTATTGGACGAGCTGGATTCAGACGACGGCGACGCTGGGGTTGTTTGTGTCGCTCGGTGTGATTTTGGCGTGCCGCGGGCTGATGAGCGCGGAGGATTTCAATGCGTGGGGATGGCGAATCCCGTTCTGGGTTTCGCTGGTGCTGGTGCTGTTCTCCTGGTACATCCGCAGACGCATGAAAGAGTCGCCGCTCTTTCAAAAGATGAAGGCGTCCGGCAAGGGCGCGAAGAACCCGCTGAAGGAGTCGTTCGGGAACTGGGAAAATCTGAAGCTGGTTCTGATCGCGCTCTTTGGCGTGACGGCTGGACAGGGCGTGGTGTGGTACACGGGCCAGTTCTACGCGATGAATTTTACGAAGGTGACGCTGAATATTGAACCGACTCAGGCGGAGATGATCGTCGGGATCGCGCTTGTTTTCGGGACGCCGTTCTTTGTCGTGATGGGATGGTTGTCTGACAAGATCGGGCGGAAGAAGATCATGCTGACGGGGTGTCTTCTGGGGTTGGTGTTGTACTACCCGATTTATGGGGCGATGGTGGCGGCGGTGAATGTTTCGGATGAAACGCGATTCCAACCGTCGATCCAGCGCAGTCCGTCGATCAAGATCGATCGGATTGCGGGGAACGCCGTGGCTGGCGTCGCCGAAAAGACGACGGCGGTTCAAACGTGGCTGCACGAATACTCCGACGGCACGAAAAGAGCGGTTACGGAGACCCGGATTGAAACGGGCGGCAAGACAACGGAGACGTGGAAGACGTCGATTCATCTCGGATCGCTCGGCGGGAAGCCGGCGCTTTCGCTCATCTTCCTGATTTGGCTGCAGGTACTGCTTGTCACGCTTGTCTATGGCCCGGTCGCGGCGTTTCTGGTCGAGTTGTTCCCGACGCGCATCCGGTACACGAGCATGTCGCTCCCCTACCACGTCGGAAACGGCGTCTTTGGCGGGATGGTGCCGTTTGTCGGCGCGTTGCTGGTCGATCGAACGGGGAATGTGTTCGCGGGGCTGTGGTATCCGATGGTGATCTGCGCGTTGACGCTGGTGGCGGGCACTTTGCTCGTGAAGGAGCGGCGCGACGTGCGACTTTCGGACGTCGAGTGAACCCGAGCGACGCAAAACCCGAATGAGAAAGTGAGGCTCGGGCCGCGGTTTGGCGTGCCGCGGCGCGGGAGGGACGCTATCTTTTGTATCGGAACGTTTTGTTAACAGTCGGCCGCTCCGGCAACGGTCGAAGGAAGCTCAAGGAAGCGCTTCCCGAGTTTGGCGTCATGGATGCGATGCGTTGATGAATCCGGCACGCGAGGGCGGGTCGGAGGCCGGGATTTTGTCGCCGGTGTATTTTGGGACGGTCGCGTCGACATTTCAGTTCGCACAGTTCGACGGATCCGCGAAAAGCGGAACGACTCGGACACGAGGAGCCGCGGAAGCGCGGCGGCAGAAGAAGATGGCAACGGTGACGACGGCGAGCGGGGCGAGTCTGACCTCTTCCAAAATCGAGGTGCCCGGGATGGGGTCCGATCAACCAGCGGCGCCGAAGCGCGCATGGAACACGGAGGACGCGGAGAAGCTGTACGGCGTCCGCGATTGGGGCGATGGGTACTTCGGCGTCAACGCGGAGGGGCATCTGTTTGCGATGCCCGAGCGCGACCCGAAGAGGCAGATCGATCTGCACGAGGTGATCGAGGGGCTGCGGGAGCGCGAAATCGGGACGCCGGTGATCATCCGGATGCGCGATCTGTTGAAGCACCGACTCCAGGAAATCCGCCAGGCGTTTGACAACGCGATCAAGGAACATCAGTACACCGGTGTGTACTCATGTATCTATCCGATCAAGGTGAATCAGCAGCGCCAGTTGTGCGAAGAGGTGCGCGATCTGGGTGCGCAGCTCGGGTTCGGGCTCGAGGCCGGCAGCAAGCCGGAGTTGCTCGCGGTGCTGGGGCTGACCGAGAACCTGCCGACGATGCCGATTGTGTGCAACGGGTTTAAGGACAGCGAGTTCATCGAGACGGTGATCCTTGCGACCAAGCTTGGAAGACACATCATTCCGGTGGTTGAACGCTTCTCCGATCTCGAGTTGATTGTCCAGCACGCGAAGCAGTATGGCGTGCGCCCGAAGATCGGCGTGCGGGCCAAGCCGAGCACGCAGGGGAGCGGACGCTGGGAATCATCCGGCGGCATGCGCTCCAAGTTCGGCCTCACGGTCTCGGAGCTTTTGCAGTCGCTCGAGTTCCTGAAGAAGCACGACATGGCGGATTGCCTGAACATGATCCACTTCCACATCGGAAGTCAGGTCGGCGATATCCGCAACATTAAGGCAGCGGTCAACGAGCTTGCGCACATCTATGTGGAGCTCAAGAAGCTCGGCGCAGGACTCGACACGATCGACGTGGGCGGGGGCATGGGCATCGACTATGACGGGAGTCAGTCGGACAGCCAGTCGAGCGTGAATTACAGCGTGGCGGAATATGCCGCGGACATTGTGTATCGCATCAAGAGTGTCTGCGATCAGGCGGAACTCCCCCACCCGCGAATCTTGTCGGAGTCGGGGCGGGCGATGGTGGCTCATTCGTCGCTCTTGATCGTCGATGTGCTGGGCAAGACCAACTTCCCGAGCGACCCGGACATGCCTGCGCTGAAGAAGCTGATGCGCGAAGAGAAGCAGAAGCCCCAGCCGGTGATCGAACTGGTGGATGCGTTTGAATCGCTCTCGCAGCCGAAGGTGAACCTGGTCGAGGCGTATCACGATGCGGTGCAAGCACGCGATGAGGCGATGAGCCTGTTCAACCTTGGGTACATGTCGCTCAAGATGCGCGCGAGCGCGGAGCGGATGTTCTGGGCGATCGGGCGGAAGATTCTCGCGCTGGCGACTGCCAAGGGTGAGTTACCGGATGATCTGATTGATCTGCCGCAGGTGCTCAGCGATATTTACTATGTGAATTTTAGCGTCTTCCAGAGTCTGCCGGATCACTGGGCGATCGATCAGCTGTTCCCGATTTGCCCGATTCATCGGCTGAATGAAGAGCCGCTGCGGCGGGCGATTCTCGCGGACATCACCTGCGACTCGGACGGACAGGTGGACAAGTTCTGCGATAAGAAGACGGTGAGCAAGCCCGTGCTCGAGCTGCACGACCTGAACTACACCAATGGCGATCACAAGCCGCAGCCGTATTACCTGGGCATGTTCTTGCTGGGCGCGTATCAGGAAGTGCTGGGCGACCTGCACAACCTGTACGGCGACACGCACGTGGTGCACGTTTCGTTCGACGATTCACCGGGCGTCGGCGACTGGGATCTTGATGAAGTCGTCGAGGGCGACACGGTGAAGGAAGTGCTGGCGTATGTGCAGTACGACCACGAGGATCTGATCAAGGCGATGCGCCGCGACGTCGAGCGTGCGGTGAAGGCCGGGACGCTGGCGGTTTCAGAAGGACAGAGCCTGCTGAAGTTTTATGATCAGGGACTTGAAGGATATACGTACTTGGAGTGACGCTTCGTCGTCATTGACATGGGGAAGTCCGTCTATCAAGCAGTGCGATTCGGCGCGGTATTTCGATTGTCCTCTCGCGCCACACTGGAAAACTCACCGATTTGCGGGCCTCTTTTTCAAGGTTGGATACCCAATGGTGAATCCGATGCCATTGCGTTGGTATCCAGCGGGTTGTCGCAAACGGTAGAAGTGTGGTTCGAACGCCGTTTTAAGCCTGGCATCCAGCCGCTTGAGTACGACTTCAACCATCGCGAGCCGGTGGCCGACAATGTGGTGGCTCAATCCAATCCCATCGATGCGGGATATCTCTTTTCCGCATGCAATGTCAACGATGTCCCCGAATCAGTGGCCAACCGTCTTCTTGAAAATCGAACATCATTCAGCGATCCCGACCCAGCATCAGGCGAGGTTGAGTCGTTTGGCAAGTCGCTTTATAAAACCATGTTTCCGCCGATTCGAGTTTTCTGCGAGCGGATGATTCTTGAATTGGGCCAGTGGTGGCTTACAACGCCGCATGCATGGGATAGTCGGCACGAATCGTTAGGCAACTATTTTCAACACCATTCGGTAACTTGCCAGTTCGCCGATGGCAAGACAGGCTTTTTCCTGCCTACCGCGCCCACTACAAGACCAGAGGTTTCTTTCCGATTCGTGGGCGGATACATGTCGAAGCATGATTGGACGGTGCTTGCGAGGACTTGCAGTGATTCCCGAACGTATTCGTCGGCGCTTCGCATACTCGTCGATGCAGAGCGATGCTTGATAGAGGACTTTCCGCTCATGGGATTGATTCAGGCGATCACTGCGCTTGAGATGGCAGTTTCTGAATTCGCTAGCTCGTGTTATCCGAATCACGAAAAAGGGCATGAGCAAATGTCGGCTTGGAAGAATTCTCGAAGTGAATCTCTCGGACCGCGAGTTGCGGCGCTGTTTGCGCGATCTCCGGAGAGCGCCCAAGATGTCGACGGCACGCTAAAGGCTATAAGTCTAAGGAACAAAATTGTTCACAATGGCTATCGGCCGACTGATCCAGATGCCGTGCGATCACCGGCGGAGGCCGCAATCTCGCTTTGTCGATACTTAATCGGTGCGGAAAACTTCAAGCTGTGCGTACCGGGACATCGAGTGTTCCTCGACGGTGCGAATTCCGCGTGGGATTGACGCGGACGGCACGGAAGGCGATCGAATCTACCGAGTTTCCGCATCTGATATACTTTGATGGAATACATGTGGCATTCTGGTAGTTTCTTGGAAGGTTGGGCAAACCAATGAACTGTTGCGCTTCAACATCTGAAACGCCCGGATCACGTGGCAGCGTTCCGCTCGGAATCACTCTGCTGCTCACGCTTGGCGTGGCAGCGATCTGCGCGATTCCGCTGTATTCCGTGCCCGCGTTTGGTGGCGCGATCGGGTGGGTGCTTCCCGCGTTCGCGGCGTTGGCGACATTTGGAGCGTTACGCGCGAGGCTGCCACACCGGCGTCATTTGGTGATGGCGCTTGTTGTTCTGCCGCTGGCGATCGGCTTTGCGCTTTTCACCGGATATGTCCTGAAGGAAAGCTCGAAGCCGTCCGGCGGGCACAATTCTGGGTTTCTGTTCGCGATGTTTCCGATCCTGTTTCTCGGCACAACGTCGCGGAAGAACCGGTGCACGAGCGGCACTCGGGCGGCGTGGATGATGCTCGCGGCGATCGGGTTTGTCTTTGCGTCGATCGGGACGATCGCGGGATGGCGGGTGTGGAGCGCGGTGCAAGCTGGTGAAGGCCGTTTGTATTCGGCGCTGCCGGAGATAGGGACGTTTGCTTCGGTGTGGATGGGTGCGGCGCTGCTTGTGGGGTTAATGGTGGTTCTGACGGCCCCGCTGCGCGACGGCGGTGATTCTGATGCGCGCAGCTTGGCGTAGCACGACTTCGATTCATGTTTGGCGCGGGACATCTCGCGCGTGCAGTGATGTTGTTTGCAACCGCGCCTCGCTGCGCTTGGGCTCGTACGGCCAGTTGCTGGCATTTTGAGCGGCTTTGCCGTGAACGCGCCAAGCGGGGCGGATGCGTCGTCGACAGCTCGAGAACACCGCCCGGAAGGGCGGTGCCACGGTTAGCGGCGGTTTTTCCGCAGCTCTTCGACGGCGCGCTGGCCTTTCTTTTTCAGAGACGGCTCGGTTTGTCGCGATGCGACGCTCTCGACCATGCCGCTGGCGGCGGCGAAGTCGAAGACCTGCGCCCAGGCTTGGCCGAGTTCGATCAGATCCTGATCGAGTTGCTCGGGGCGAAGATTTGTTTTCAGGAGTTCGAGCGTGCCGGCTTCGGGCGGGCTGATCTTGGAGTGCAGGCTTGGCGCGCTGACGGACCAGAGACAATCGCGGAGCATGGCGATGTCGGGAGATTTGTCGTCGGCTTTGAAATTCGCGGCATTGAACATGCCGACAACATCTGCCGTGCGCCCGGCGCGTGCGAGCGCGGGGATGCCGGCTTTGGCAACGGCGGGCGTGACTGCGGTCGGGCGATCGCGGAGGAGCGCGGACGCGAGTTTGATCGCCATCTCTTCATCACCCGAAAGGACGAACGCTCGGATGGCTCCGGCGAAGTCGCCCTTGCGGGCAAGTTCAGCGCCTTCGATCTTCACAGACTTCGCACCTTCGAGTACGAGCGGCTGCGTGGACTTTGGGCCAATTGCACCGGGAATGACGGTTGCAAGCGGATCGCCGAGAACCGTGAGGCGCCAGGCGGGGCCGCCATCACGACGGGCGGCGCCCGAAAAGACTGCGCCCTTAGTGAGAAGTTCTGAAACCTGTGGACAGGGCGTGAATGCCGCGAGTGTCGGTTCGTTCACAGAGCCGTAGTAGAGATAGACGCCCCGCTCGAGCCAGCGGCCGCCGAGCGTGTCGCGCGAGCCCGGGTATTGAAGCGACCATGAATGAATGAAGTGGAGCGCGGCGGGCTTTAGCAGCGTGGGGATGTCGCCGCAGTAGCCGTAGCCGTTTTCGAGTTCAAAGAAATCGGAGTTGCCCTTGCTGTTCACAAAGAGGAGACCGGCACTGAGCGGGCGCTGCGTTTTTTCGAGCCACATCGAGGCGCTCGCGCTCGGAGATTCGGTGAGCAAGGCCTTGAACGAAGTAGAAAGCGCTGTCTTTGCCTGCGCCAGGCTGTAGTTGCTCCACGGCGGGCTCTTGGGATAGCTGTCGAAGAGCCACGCTTCGTCGCTTGTCAGGAAAAGCGGACACATGGCGCGATATGCGGCTTCGCTTGGGCTTCCGAAGATCTGGCCGGACCAGGCCCATCGCGCGGGGCCGTCGATTCGATGGCGGCCGATGCGATCGGTGAGCGATCGCACGTCCTTGGAATTGACCTCGATGATGTTTGGAAAAGAGCCGCAGAGCGTGACGGCGTCGAGCGTGTCGCCGAGATCGCTCCAGGCAAGGCCCGATTTTGCGCAGGTCTCCTGAAGAAACTTATCGAGTTTGGCAGCTTCGTCCGCCGGCCACAGTTTGTGGAGTTCGCGCGGAGCCTGAGCGTCGTCGATCCAGATGAGCGGCTCGCCATGTGCCGCGGCGAGGGCGATTGCGGCGGTCCAGGCGCCGTCTTTCTCGTTAGCGACGACGATGCCGGGCGGCTCGTGGGACTTTGAGCCCCAGGCTTTTTTGAGGTTTTCAATTTCGGCCGAGTCGGCACCCCACACCTTGGCGAGCGTGCGCTCGACGTCGGCGCGGCTCGTCGCCCAGCCGCCGGGCACCTTGGCGACTTCGTAGCGGATCACTTCGGTCGGCTGGAACGCGCGGTTGAAACGGGCGATGTTGTCTGCGGCGAGAATGGTGCCGTCATCGATGAGTACGGGGAAGCGGAGCTCGGGAGTCCAGCGAGAGATGGCATCAAGGAATGATGCGCCGTCGGAAACGATGACGACAGCCGGAATGACGGCGGCCTTTTTCTGGGTCTCGCGGACGCGTTCGCCCAGCGCGAGAGCTGAATGCGCGGCGCTGGACCCCTGGACCGCGACTTGCGGGGTGGTCGGTCTGGGAATGCGCACCGCGGGAGCGGGCTGCGCAGACGCGGGTTGAGCGCTGCCTTGGGCCAGAACGAGCGAAGGAGCCGCGGCGAGCGCCGCCACAAACAGTTGTGTGAAGGTGTGCTTCATCATCCGCCACAGTCTACGTTCCGCGTACGATCGCCCCGTATGTCCGGGCAACCTCACAATTCCGGCTTTGGTCTTGGCCTCAGCTTGAGCAAAGAAGACTTTGTCGCGTTCGCGGCTGCTGAGCGAAAGAAGCAGCCAGGGCTGTCGCTGGCTGTGCCGCTGCGCGTCCGGTTGCTGGCCGATCAGCTCACGCCCGTGCTCGCATACCGGCGCTTGGTGGCCCCGGACGAGCGAACTGCTCCGTCGTTTCTGCTTGAGTCGGTTGAAGGGGGGGATCGCCAAGGTCGGTATTCCATCCTTTCCAGCCGCCCGATCCACCAGATCGCAGGGCAGGGGAATTACGCCTCGGACGACCCGCTGGATCGGGTTCGAAAGCACAGCGCGGCAATTCGGCTGGCGATTCCGGTGCCGAAGTCGCGGCGGGATGCGCTGCCGCAGGCATTTTTGGGGGGCTGGGTTGGCTATGCGGCGTACGACGCGGTTCGTTACGCGGAGCCGGAGAAGCTGTCGCATGCGCCGAAGGACGACCGGAATCTGCCGGATGTGGCATTTGCGTTTTATGACGGCGTGGTGATTTTCGATCACGTGGACAAGCTGGTGCACGTGATTCAGCTTGCGATTGTTTCGCCGACGGAGGATGTCGGCGGCGCGTTTGATCGCGCCGTGGCGGGGCTTGATCGGCGGGTGGAGGAGATACAGAGGCATTCGAAGCCGCTGCCGGCGGGAGTGGTCGGCGCGGATGCGCCGGTGCCGACGCTGACGAGCAACATGACGCGTGAACAGCATGCAGGAATGCTGGACAAGGCGCTCGAGTACATTCGCGCGGGCGATATTTTTCAGGTGGTGCTCGGGCAGCGATTTGAGAAGAGAACGAAGGCCGATCCGTTTGATGTGTATCGCGCGCTGCGGGCGGTGAATCCGAGCCCGTACATGGTGTACATGCAGACCGGGCCGTGTATTTTGGTCGCGAGCAGCCCGGAGATTTTGTGTCGGGTGAGGAAGACTGAACGGGGCACTGGGAACGGGGAACTCGGAGCGGAAGGCACGGGGTTTGTGGTGACGAATCGACCGCTGGCGGGAACTCGGCCTCGCGGGCAGACGCCGGAAGCGGATGCGGCGTTCGAGGCGGATTTGCTTTCGGATCAGAAGGAACGGGCCGAGCACATCATGCTCGTTGATCTTGGGCGCAACGACGTGGGCCGCGTTGCGCAGCCGGGGACGATTGAGCTTCCGGCGATCATGGAGATTGAGCGCTACAGCCATGTGATGCACATCAGCAGCACGGTGACGGGGAAGCTGCGAGCAGGGCTCGATTGCTGGGATGCGCTGCGGGCGGCGTTGCCGGTGGGCACGATTTCGGGCGCGCCAAAGGTTCGTGCGATGCAGATCATCGATGAGCTCGAGCCGATCAAGCGCGGGCCGTATGGGGGCGGGATGGGATACGTCGGCCTTGATGGTCAGATGGATATTGCGCTCGCGCTTCGGACGATGGTGATTCCGTGCGATCAGCGCAATGCGGATGGATGGCTGTATCACCTGCAGGCGGCGGGTGGGATCGTTGCGGATTCGAAGGCGGAGCCGGAGTTTCAGGAGACGGTGAACAAGGCGGCGGCGCTGGCGCGGGCGATTGCGCTGGCGGAGCAGGCGTTTAATATTTAGACAAGTCGCCGGCACGGGTGCAAGGCGGGCTCGTTATAGGAATCGAAAAGAAGCGGCGTCCGAAGCATCGCCATTGCCGAGGATTTCAATCTGCCACGAGCGTTCTTCGCCATCGACCGAACGGATCAGCGTAAATTCTCCGGGCATCAACGCTACGGGCGAATCGAACATGAGTTCGCCGTCGCCCGCCTGCGCAACTTCGATCCCGAATTCGGAGCGCCGGAGAGTTAGACTCACGCGAGAGGAATAGCCCCGCAAATTCTGACGGGCTTGAGCGGCATTGCAAATCCTCCGTCGAGCGAGCGCTTTCGCTGTCAAGCGCGGGCTCCGGCTCGAAAGCCAACTCGGCTTCGGCAAGGATGGTATGGTCTGGACAACTGACCGCGTTACCGTTATCAAAGCGTTTGAACGAGTCGAACGCAGGGAAAGGGAAGTCGCGGTTTATCAGCGAATTACAGAACGGCGCGTCCGAAACATCCGGGGCCATGCGGTGCCCGGAATTCGGCGGTCGGACCGGTCAAATCTTGTGATCGAAATGACGCTCGTGCATCGGCCGTTCTTGCTTGACTTTGCATCGGCGCAACTGGACGTACCTCCCGAATTTCCACCGGAAGTGCTCGAAACATGGGAGATTGAGAAAGCGGAACAATTCGGCTCCAATTGGCGCGCGGCCAAATCCGTGCTTGCCGCGCTCGAAGGGCGATGCGGCGTCTACATGCTCGATGTTCACCCCGGCAACATCGGCTTTCCTATGTCGTGACGCCTGAGGGCGTGCTTGGCCTACTCCTCGTCGAAGCCGCTCTCGACCAGCTTCTTCAACTTCACGATTGCGGCATCGGCATCATCGCCGTTGGCGACGACCTGCAGCACCGAACCCTGTGCCGCGGCGAGCATCATCATCTGCATGATGGATTTGCCGTCGACCTCGGTGTCGTCCTTGCGCACCGTGATATCGCAGCCGAAGGTGGAGGCAAGATCGACGAATGTCATCGCCGGGCGGGCGTGGAGCCCGAGGCGGTTGACGATCGTGACTTGGGCTTCGATGCGGGGCATGAGGAGGAAATTCGGAATGCGGAATTTGGAATGCGGAATCTGGGAGCGGAGAACAGAAAACAACTCGGGGCGCGAAGGAACGTCGTACGACGCTTCCCCGAGCGAAAACAAAGTCAGGCGGGGAGTTGCTGGTTGTCGGCGTCGGAGAGAAGCTGTCGGACGTCTTCGACACTGCCGGATTGGCGCAGCATGCGGCGGAAGGTTTCCTTCGAGAGGTTCTTGAAGATGACCTCCATCGCCTGCAGATGTTCTTCGGGCTTGTCTTCCGGGCTGACGAGCAGGACCACCGAGTGAACGGGCTGCTTGTCGAGCGCGTTGAAGTCGATGCCGCGCTGCGAGAGGCCGATGGCGGCGGTCATCTTGGTAATCGTTTTGTGCTTGACGTGCGGCACGGCGACGCCGCGACCGAAACCGGTCGAACCCTTGCGCTCGCGCTCGAGCACTTTGAGCATCAGTTCATCGCGGATCTTGGCGGGGATGATGCCGGACGCAACGATCGCGTCGATCAATTCGGCGATGGTCTCATCGCGCTGCGTGGAGCGCAATTGCGGGACGATTGCGCCGGGGGCGATGAGTTGTGCGAACTTGAGCACGCGCGACACTCCTGATTCCTCGGATCGGTCCTGGTCGATCGTTTGGTCGATCGTCTGGTCGCGTCGGGCGGCCGCGCACGCAGACCGAACGCGCCCGGACCGAACCGGGACGTTAACGCTTTTCGATCTTCAACTTTTCCTTGAACTCCGCGAGCTGGCGCGAGCCCTTGTGAACGACCTCGTCGATCGCGCCGTAGACGTCTTCACCCTTGCAGTGGCTCACGAAATCGTCGTGCTTCTCGACGTCGATCACGAGTTCCACATCGAACGACCCTTTGTGCTGGTGGTCGATCTTGGAGATCGTGAACCGGACCGATTGAACGCCGTCGTAAAACTTCGGCAATTTGTCGGCCTTGCCCTCGGCGTGGTCTTTGATCGCCTTGGTGATTTCCAAATTGCGTCCGATGACGTCGATCCGCATGATGCACTCCCGCACTTGCCGAAAAGAAACTCCGGCAACACCGCGTCTCATTCTTCCCCTGCTGCTGAAACGGTTTGGAACCGGTTCCACAATCAGGGGCACAAACAAAGCAGGGGCGTCCTTACGGGCCGCCCCTTTCGTCCGGGTCTTCCGACGCCCGAGCGGACGTCCAGCCATCAATGGCCATCAATGGGACTGAGTGGACTCGAACCACCGACCTCACCCTTATCAGGGGTGCGCTCTAGCCAGCTGAGCTACAATCCCGAACTTTTACCGACCGACCCCAGAGGCGAGTCGGACCCCGGCCGATTCCGGGTCGCGAGTATACCTGCCCAAAGTCGCCGGGTCACTCTGCCGCGATACCTGCTGAGTCAGGTACTGCAACAGCGTCCTTGGCGTGCATCACGGCCTCGCCCTGGTCGAGCAAACGCCGGGGAATCAGCAGAATAATGAGGCCGGAGACGATCAGCATGACTGCGAAGACGATGCCCACGGTTTCGAGGCTGCCGTTGGTCCATTCGTAGATCCACTGGGCTGTCGGCGGGCCCACAAATGCCAGGGACCAGGATCCCCCCATCATCAGGCCCGAGGCGAGCGTGGTCCGGTGGGGCAAAAGGCGCTGTGCGGCGGCGATCGAGAGAGGCATCGTGCCGGCGTATCCGCCTCCGACGAGGACGCTGAGCAGGAACGCTGCCCACATCGTGCCCATCAGGGGCATGGTGACGAGGGCGATCGCGCCGAGGCAGGGTGTGATGATCATCGCGAGCCTCGCACGATTGTGCGGGACGAGCCAGCCGACGAGCAGCCCGAAGACTCCCATTCCCAAACCCATCGCGGCTTGTAGAGGACCGTTCACGCCGCTGGAGGCGAGGCGGAGTTCCGGGGTGAGCAAGACGGCCTTCATGGTCGGCGTGATCGGGCCGGCGACTCCGCTCTGAGCGAGCGTGTAGAGTTCGCTCCAGCGAACCAGTAGCTGCACCATCGCCATGTTCACGGTGAAGCGCATCGCGTTGACGGCGTAGAGCACCCAGACGGCGTTCCAGCGGGCGGCACGTTCTTTCTTTGGGAGTGCTTTGTGGGTTGAGTGTGCGTGCGCGTGACGGTGGGCCGATCCGTGCGTTGCCCAGGCCAGAATCACGGCAACGAGAATTGCGGGTACAACGCCCCAGATGAACGATTGAATTCCGAGCGACGCGGCCCAGCGCGGTGCGGAAACAGAGCCGACAGATCCGCCGAGAATTCCCGCTGCGAAGAAGACGGAGACGGCAATCGCGCGATGCTTGCCCGCCAAGTGGCCCATCACGGCGGCGGCAGGCGGATGGAACGCGCCGATTCCCGCGCTCCCGATGATCTGGAGCGCGGCGAGCTTCCAAAAACTGTCCGCATATCCGATGAGTCCGATCGCGACAGCCGCGACCAGAAGGCCGATTGTCCCGAGCACGCGGGTGTCTCGCTTGTCGCCCACGATTGCGACGATCGGCTGGATCACGCCGCTGGAGAGCGATCCGACGGCCACCAGCATCGCGCCCTCGCCGGGCGACATGTTGGCGCGGCCTTCGAGCACGCTCAGAATCGGGATCACGAGCGCCGCAAAGAAATCCACCACGGCGTGCGAGAGCACGATGGCGGCGAGTTTGCCCTTTGGACTTTCTTTTGTGGTTGCGATGGCGGCTGACTTTCTGGCTGGGCGGGCGGGAAGAGGTTCGACGCTAGGCGAGGGGAAAGGATTCGAGGAAGTAGGCAAATGCTTGAGACCGTGGTTTCGCACGCGAACTGCGTGATCTGCGCCCACCCCTTGCCCCTCCCTCGGGGAGGGGGTTCGGAAATGGGAAGGAGGGGATTGGAAGCTTTTCGGGCCTCGAGCGGGAGATACGCTTGTCCAGGAATGGCGAAGAAAGCGACATCTTCCGGGCCGCGCAAGCCCTTGGATACGAACTGCCGCATCGTGCTGCTGACGGGTTCAGACTCGTTTATCGCGGGCGAGCACACGATCGCGCTGAAGGAAAAGCTTCTTGCCAAGCACGGCGAGATGGATGTGCTGACGTTTGACGGACAGAACGCCAATCTTGCGGATGTACTGGACGAGTGCCGCAGCTTTGGGTTGATGCAGCAGCACAAGATGGTGGTCGTTGATAACGCCGACCAGTTTGTGAAGGAAGAAAAGCGTTCGCTGGTGGAGCGCTACGCGCAGGATCCGAGCGACGGAGCGACCCTGGTACTCCGCGCGACAAAGTGGCACAAGGGCAAACTCGATGAGATGATCGAGGAGGTCGGCACGATTGTTCCGTGCGACGAAGTGGACGAAGGAACGGCGGTGACGTGGGCGGTGAAGCGCGCCGAAAAGCGCCACTCCGCGAAGCTCGACATCAAGGCAGCGCAGGCTCTTGTCGAACGCGTCGGCACCGAACTCGGACGCATCGACTGTGAACTCGCGAAGCTCGCGGTCGCGGGTGACAAGCCGGGCGTGATCACGACGGATCTTGTGGCGCAGTTTGTCGGACGCTCACGCGAAGAAGAGGTGTGGGGGATTCAGTCGACGCTTGTTTCCGGTGATGCGGCGCAGTCTGTCGCGCATGTCCGCGATCTGATCGATGTCTCGCGCCAGCCCACCGTCATGATCTTCTGGGCGATGACCGATCTGGCGCGCAAACTGCACGGCGCTTCGCGCGAGATCCGCGCGGGAGCGAATCCGTTCGCGCTTGCGGGGACGCTCAAGCTCTGGGGCCCGAGTAAAGACATCATTTTGCGTGCGGCGAGCAAGGTCGATCCGAATGCCGCGGCAAAGCTGCTCGATGACTGCGTCAAAGCAGATGTGCGGCAGAAGACGGGACTGGGCGAACCGGAGCGCTCTGCTGAGATTCTCGCGCTCAGGTTTGCCGAAGTCTGCGCGGCGTGAAGTCATTCACCACAGAGACACCGAGGCACAGAGAAGAATAAAAAGTGGGTTGGGACCTACTCCCTGCTCGCTTGGGACGGAGTGTTTTTCAAAATCTGCCGCAGCGAGCTGCGGCGCAGATACCCGGTCACTTTTGCCATGGATCACAACGATTTTCTCTGTGCCTCTGTGCCTCTGTGCCTCTGTGCCTCTGTGGTGAATCTTCTGCTTGCTTATGTCATTCCGACCCAATCCGCCGGCGCGACTTCCTTCCACCGATCTCGGATCGCTTTGAGCTGTTCGGGCTTGAGTGGGCCGGGCTTTATCAGCGCCGCGTTCTCCGCCCAGCGTTCGGGCTTGCTTGTTCCGACGATCGCGACGTGGACGCCGGGCTGCTGCAAGGTGAAGCGCAGCGCGACGCCAACTGGTCCATCGGGCCCCGACACTTTTCTCGCGTCTCCCGACGCGAACGGATACTTCAGTTGCTGGAATCGCTTCCAGTATTCGATGTGATACCCCTCACCCGGCGTGTCGTCGTATCGCCACGCGGCATTCGCGATCGGGCGCTTTGCGATCACACCCATGTTCTTCGCTTTGGCCTGCGGCAGGAACAAATCAATGCTCTGCTGATCCGCGACGTTCACCGAAGTCTGCAGCGTCGCGAAGACATCCATATTCACGGCGTACACCGCGGCTTCGCGATCTCCGGAATAGCCGATGAATCGAGTCTTCCCCTGCTTCTGTGCTTCCTGCAGACCCTCGACGCATCCGCCTTTTTTCAGTTCATCGACGCCGCAGGAATGGATCTGCACGAGTTCGACGTGATCGGTTTTAAGACGCTTCAAACTCCGATCGATCGAGGCGAGCACGCCTTCCTTCGTCCAGCCCCACGAAGCGTCTTTGCCCTCGGGGATCCAGTGGCCCACCTTCGTGAACAGGTGAAAATCCTTGCGGCGATGGCCGATCGCCCGCGCGATCTGTTCTTCGGAGGCGACGTAGCACTCGGCGGTGTCGACGACGTTCAGCCCCGCATCAAGCGCCGCGTTCAGCAGCTTTGCAACGGTCGCGTCGTCCGTGCGTTCGTACCCGATCTCGCTTCCGCCGAAACCCAGCACAGCGACCGACAAGCCGGTCTTGCCAAACGTGCGATGCTCGATCTTCATCTCCAGCTTCTCCTCCGGCTCAAAGAATGCGTTTGCCGCGCCCCGCGCCAGGCCCGGAACGCTCACTGCCGCGGCAGCGCCGACTCCTGCCGCCAATCCCGAAGAGAGCAGAGTACGTCGAGAAATGTCGTTCATAGAACCTCCATCCGATGAATTCAATTCTGGATACCGGCGTGCGTGCCGCTCGTTGCGAACCTGTCAGAATGGTTCACTGGCATCCATTCAGTTCGGAGGCGGTGGACTCTTTCGCTGCGTCAGTCGAGTTCGTTTGCAACTGTGCCCGTCGCTGCGCTTGGGCTCGTACGGCAAGCGTGGGGAGTTTTGTGTGACTTGGGTGCCTCCCTGCGACTGGAACACATTTGCTCTAGACTGCGGGCGTGACCGCACTCTGGTTTGTTCTCTTGCTTCTCACTGCGTCTCTTGGCGCGGGCTTTCTCGGCGCTCTGACCGGGCTCGGGGGCGGCGTTGTCATCGTCCCGCTTCTGGTGCTGCTCTTTGGTGTTGATTTGCGCTTTGCGGTTGGCGCTTCGCTCGTCGCTGTCATCGCAACCAGTTCCGGTGCCGCCGCGGCGTACGTCCGAGAGGGATACACGAATATCCGCGTCGGAATTCTGCTCGAAGTCGCGACGGTCACCGGCGCCATCGTCGGCGCGATCATCGCGGCGCTTGTGAGCAAGAATTTTATCGCCTGCGTTTTCATCGTCGCGCTTTTCTGGAGCGCGTACTCGACGCTTCGCCCGCCGGCGCCGCTGCCACCCGATGCCGAGCCGGACGCGATCTCAAAGAAGTTCCGGCTTGATTCGACCTATCCGACCAAAGAAGGCATGGTCGCATATCGCGTGCATCACGTCCCGATCGGTGGCGTGCTCATGTTTGGGGCCGGCTTGCTCAGTGCCCTCGTCGGAGTCGGCAGCGGCATCGTCAAGGTCTTTGCGATGGACCGGATGATGCGTCTGCCCTTCAAGGTGAGCACCACAACGAGCAACTTCATGATCGGGGTGACTGCCGCGGCAAGCGCGGGCGTCTATTTGCAGCGCGGCCAGGTTCAGCCGGCGATCGCGGCGCCGGTCGCGCTTGGAGCACTCGCGGGGTCCCTGGTCGGCGCGCGTGTGCTGCCTCATATCAAAACCAAGTCACTCCGCTGGGTTTTCGCGGGGCTGGTGATATTCGCCGGCATTGAACTGCTTCGACGCGTTTTGGGTGGATCGTTGTGATGAATCAACTGCATGATTCCAACATCACGCCGGGTGCCGATGAAAAAATCGCGCTCTCGCCCGTTCAGCCTCACAAGCGCGACCTTGAGGCTTCACTCGCGACGCTACTGACGGCAGGTACCGCACTGGCGGCCGTTGTTCTTTTCTTCGGTGCCGCGATGTATCTCCGGGCAGATCACGCGCAGGTGCTCAACTTCAAGACGTTCAACCCCTCGGCGCACGCGAGCGTGTTTTCTGTCTTTCGGGATGCGATCAAACTGGATGGCGCGAGCGTGATGCAGCTCGGCGTGGTCCTGCTCATTCTGACTCCGGTGACGCGCGTGCTCTTCACACTGCTCGCGTTCCTTTACAAACGCGACTGGATGTACGTCGTGGTTACGGTGATCGTGCTCGGTGTGCTTTGCTATGGGCTGTTTGGAAGCGGACTGGCCAACGAGGGCTGAGCGCGCCCGTCGCGCACGTTATAAGACGTTCTTCATATTTGATAGGAACGCCGACTTCAGGTACATTGACCACCTGAAGCGGGAGTCTCATCCTTGATCAATCGCAGAGCAATGGTTCTTCAAAACGTCGTGGTTGCAACGGCCATTCTCGTTGCGTTGGCAGCAGTCACAATCCCCGCACTCTCGCAGGTACGGATGGACACGGCGCGTCAGGCGTGCATCGGAAACTACCGGTTCATCGCGGAAGTGAGTGGGAGTTACACGAACGACTACGCGGGATATATGTGGGCACTCAGTTGGAAACGGGGGACGAAGGATCCACTTACGCCGTGGCCGAATTACTTCGCGACCGACTTGGAAGCCCAGGGAACGCAAACGGTGAGCATCTTGCGTCGCCTTGCGCATCTGAATCAAGACCAGGCGCCGGTCCCATTTGGCTGGGTCAGTCCGATTTCGTACTCGCACGTGGTGCTCTTTGACTACGTCAATATTTCTATCCCGGCCAGTTTCCTTGTCTGCCCGGCGGACCAAATTCGTCAGCGATATGTGGAGGGCGATTTTTCGCAAATGCCCCCAACCGGCGGCGACAACACAACTGCAAACTGGCGCATTCCCTTCACGAGCTCGTACACCGCGAGCACATACCAGTGGGGACCGAGCCGCCAGACAACGGCGATCAATACAAACGGTCAACCTGCAAAGACAGCCATTTGGTATCCGCTCTCCACCGACATCTCGAGTTGGACCTACGGCGGCGACAATTCTGTTCAAAATGTGAATGGGCCCAAGCAATCCAGCGCCGTTCGCTTTCCGTCCAACAAAGTCTTCATGTCGGACGACTACGCCCGTCACAATGGGAAGCCGCGCTACTACGCCTATCAGACGGCGGGTCAGGACCTGCTGTTCCACGATGGTTCGGTTCGCTATTACAGAACCGACAGCACCAATCCGGGATGGGATCCATCAAGCTCTTCCGCCCGCGGCAACATGAAATCTCGCTTCTTCCACACCAAGAAGGCGGACTTCTGGGGCGGGCTCGACAACAACGCGACGTCGGCGACTTTCCAGTCCGGGTGGTATCGCTGGACGCGCGGCGGGCTGTACGGGTGGGATGTGCCGCGTCTTTCGAGCATGGTCGGCAAACTCCCCAGTGCGACTGTCATCGAGAACGAAGTTGATACAAGTTCAACAACCGGGAGCTGGTAAGGAATCCTTCATCTGGAGGCTTGCGTAGATTGGGTGGGTCTATTGCGTGGTGGACCTTTCGTAACACGATTTGTGTCCGTTTCCTCTGGGTGGAGGGCGCGGAATGGTTCATTCTGGCGTGGGGTCCGGGAGTCTTGCGATGAAATCTTCTCGTGGTTTTGCGCTCCGTGATGCGCTCTTTGGAACATGCGCTCTGGCGGCGCTCGCTGCCATCACAGTCCCTGCGCTTTCTCAGGTCCGCATGGACTCGGGGCGTCAGGTCTGCATTGGGAACTACCGCTTCATCTCCGCTACCAGCGGCAGCTACATCAACGATCACGCCGGCAGGATGTGGGCGCTCGATTGGAAGGCGGGCATGCCGAATCCGGAGCAGCCGGGCACTTATTTTGGTTCCGACCGCGATGCACAGGCTTATCAAGCAGTGAGCATCTACCGCCGCCTCTCCAACCTGACTCCGCAGGAATCTCCGGTTCCTGCGAGCGCGATGCTGCAGATTCTGAATGCTCACGCAGCGCTTCTTGACTACCTGAATACACCGTTGACCAGTGCGAACGTTGCGGCCCCGGCGAGTTTCATGGTGTGCCCGGAAGATTGGACGCGTCAGAATTATCTCGACGGGAAGTACAAGCCGTTGCCGGCGACCGGGGGAGATAACTCGTTCGGGGTCTGGCGCTGGATTTTCTCCAGTTCGTATCGCTGGGATGTGTATCAGTGGAGCCCGAGCCGGACTTACCGCACACTGAATCCGCACGGGCAATTGGCATTGGCGCCGATGGTCTTTCAAACGGCGGACGCCTCCGATTTCTGGAATATTGAAGGCGACTCCACGATCTTGAACGCGTGGGGACCAAAGCAAGCGACCGAAGTCCGTTTCCCGTCGAGCAAAGTCTTTCTCTCCGATGACTACGCCCGACACAACGGCAAGCCCCGCTACTACGCCTATCAGGACGCCGCACAGGATCTGCTCTTTCACGATGGATCTGTCCGATTCCTGCGATCCGATTCAACCAACCCCGGCTGGAATGCCCAGAAGCGCTCGACGCGATCCAGCATGACCACCCGCTTTGCTCACACCAAGCAATCGGATGTCTTCGGCACGGTTGATAACGGCGCCGCGAGCGCGAACTTTGCCGCGGGCTGGTATCGCTGGACCCGAGGCGGCTTGTACGGCTGGGATGTGCCGCGTGCGCGAGCGATGGTCGGCAAGTTGCCGAATCCGAGCGTCATCGAGAACGAAGTCGATACGAGTGCCGCGACGGGTGAGTGGTAGTCGGTTACTGCCTCGCGTCGAGTTCCTGCCAGCGCTCAAAGAGCGCCGACACTTTCGCCTGTGCCGAAGCGAATTCGCGCGAGACTTCCTCAAACTTGCGGAAGTCTCCGATCACTGCCGGATCGTTCATCTGCTTTTCGAGTTCCGAGGCCCGCGCCTCGGCCTTGTGAATCTCGGGCTCGATCTCGGCGAGCTCGCGTTGCTCTTTGTACGCGAGTTTTTTCTTTGCGGGGGCCGCTGCGCCGGTATTCGCCGGACCGATCTCGCCTGACGCAGCGGTTTCGCTTCCGACTGCGGGCGCCGCTTTCGCGGCCTGCTTGGAAGGTTTTACTTTCGACGCTTCGTGCGCCCGCTCCCACTGCTCATAGTCGCTGAAGTGCCTCGCATTGCCAAGACCGTCGAGCGCGACGATGTGCGTGGACAACCGCGCCAGCATCGCGCGGTCGTGCGTGACCAGCACAACCGCGCCGGGGAACTCTTCGAGGCTTTCTTCGAGTACCTCGAGCGATGGGATATCGAGGTCGTTGGTCGGTTCGTCGAGGACGAGTACGTCCGCGGGCTCGAGCATGAGGCGCGCGATGTGGATGCGGGCCTGTTCGCCGCCGGAGAGCGCGCGAACCGGTTGTTTGAGCTGCTGGGCCGTGAACAGGAACTTCCGCGCCCACGTATTGATGTGCACCGTCGCGCCGCGATAGATCACCGCGTCCGAGTGCGGGCTGAGCGCTTCGGCGAGCGTCATTCCCAAATTGATCTCGGTCCGATGCTGCGAGAAGATGACCGTCCGCAGTTTGTCGGCCTTCTTGATCGTGCCCGGCGCGGGTAAACCCGGAGGTAGATTCACGGCCTCTGCCGCGGCCTTCAGTGCCGCCGGCGTGGGCGGATCGGGCTCGATCTCGCCGGTCAGCACCTTGATCAACGTCGATTTACCCGAGCCGTTCGGCCCGAGCAAGCCCAGCACATTTTGAGGCGACAAGATCAGATCAAGATCGGTGAAGAGCGGCTTGCCGCCGAGCGACTTGGTGATCGCGCGGGCGACCAGCAGCTTCTGCGTCATCCGGCCCGTCGATTCCCATTCGATCGCCGTGGCCTTGGCCGCGGCATTTCGATCTCGCAGATCGGCGAGCACATCCATGCGCTTGTACGACGCATCGATTCGGCTCTTGGACTTGGTCCGCCTCGCCTGCGCGCCGCGGCCGAGCCAGCGCAGATCTTCTCGCACTTCGTTTGCCAGGGCCTGTTCCTGGCGCGCCTGGCCGTCGAGAAACTCCTGCTTGCGCCGGAGGAACTCGGTGTAATTGCCGTTGATCGCAAAGAGACCTTGTGGATACTGGCGAGACAGCTCGGCGATCCGCGTTGCGATCGTTTCAAGAAACTCGCGATCGTGCGTCACAACGATGCTGGCGAACGGACCCGCCTTGAGTACACCCTCGAGCCAGTCGATCCCTTCGACATCGAGGTGGTTAGTCGGTTCGTCGAGCAGGAGCGCATCGGGCTCCTTCGCGATCTCGCGCGCGATCGCCAGCCGCTTGCGCTGGCCACCGGAGAGTGATTCGGTCTTCTGGTGCAGATCAAGAAACCCGACGCGATCGAGCACGAGCTCTGCCGCGAGTTCGGCTTCGTGGTCATCGTGCAGGTGCGCGAGCGTCCCGGCCTGAATCTCGTCGTGCAGCGCCATCACCACCGCCGAGAGAATCGTCGATCCTTCCGGGAACGAATCCTTCTGCGGCACATACGCGACGCGCACGCCCTTGCGGATCGTGACATCGCCCTCGTCGGTCGTCTCCATCCCCGCGATAATTTTGAGGAGCGTCGATTTGCCCGAGCCGTTGGGCCCGATCAGAGAGAGCCGCTCGCGATCATGCAGCGAGATCCCCACCCTTTCAAACAGCGTGCGGCTGCCGAAGGTCTTGGAGAGGTGCTGGGCTGTGAGGAGGACGGCCATGGGGAGAGGAACGTAGGAGCGATCATGGCTCCCAACGTGGCACCGCCCTTCCGGGCGGTGTCGTTTGACCCAAGACCCGGCTGCCGTGTTCCATCTGACTCGCTGTAAACTCCGCGCGTGATGCCGCATCCGAAAATCAGGAAAACAACCAAATGGGGCGGCGCGGCCCTGACCGTGCTACTCGTCGTGGCGTGGATCGGCAGCATGTGGGTGTCTGCAAACTGGTGGATCCGACACGAATGGTCCGTGCAGTTTCGCGCCGGTTGTCTGGTTGGCGCGGTGTTTGAAGGGGGCGGTGGTCCGCCGAATGCTTTGTCTTTCGAGATTCAGGATCCGCGGGAACCCCTTCGGTGGTGGTTTCTTTTCGAACATTTCGAGGGGAACTACGGTGTCGCGATTCCGCTCTGGATCCTGATCATGCCCATACTTTTCGTCTCTGGCATTGCATGGCGATTCGATGCGCTCGCCCGCCGCCTCGCACGTTTTTGTCAATGTGCGAAGTGCGGCTATGACCTCTCCTCCACTGGCGCGGGCAAACCATGCCCGGAATGCGGGAAGGCACAGGCAGCGAAGGCGTGAAGCGGCGCCTGCTGAACTCGCAACTAAAACTCCATCCCACAAATCCCAACAACCTTTCTCTTGATCACCTTGAAGACTCAAGACCTATACGCGCCCCTATCGCTCCGTTCGCGGCTGCCCTGGGGCGTGCTTGCGCCGGTGATCGGCTTTGGCATGATTGTCTTCAGCATCCTCACCGGGACGCTGCTGCTCACGCCGTTCATCGCATTGGATGTGAAAGAGAATCCGACATCGCCGATGGGTCTGGTCGCATTCACGCTCGTGCCCTTCGGCTTGCTTCTCGTTACGCTGCTGACGTGGGTTTGGGTTGTCGAACGCCGCCCCTTCGCCTCGATCGGTCTGGCCGGATCATACAAGCGACGCTCGTTTCTCGCCGGGTTTCTGGTCGCGATCGCGATGGCGGTCGTTGTGATCGGGGTGATCTGGTTTGCACGGGGCTTCTCTCTGGTGGCCTTTGGCAGCGCGTGGTCGTCACCGGGCGCGCTCGCTTCGATCGCGCTTCTGCTCGTGGGCTTCGCGGTGCAATCCAGCGTCGAAGAGATCCTGTTCCGAGGCTGGCTGCTTTCTGTGCTCGCAAAGAAATTCAACGTTCCGATCGGTGTGTTGGTGAGTTCGTCGCTCTTCACGCTCCTGCACTATGAACGAGGCCAGCCGCTGCTGGTGGCTTCCAGCACATTCCTGTTCGCGCTGTTCTGCTGCGCCTGGGCGCTGCGGTCGCGGAGCGTGCTTGGCGTCATGGGGTGGCACACCGGATGGAACTGGCTGATCGCCGTCGGCTTTGGTCTGCCACTGACAGGCATGGATGTGGGCATCCCGGCGCTCTTGGTGCACCTCAAGCCGGTCGGCGCCGACTGGCTCACCGGCGGCACTGACGGCCCCGAAGGCAGCATCGTCTCTGTCGCGCTGATCGCCCTGTGCACTGGTGCGCTGCTCATGCGGCGGCCTCGCCAACCGACCACAGTGTGATTCCACAACAGAAAGCGCCACGTCATTTCGGTGACCGTTCCCATTGTGCACGCTCATGCGACGTGCAACGCGCCGACACGACAAGCCATCGCGGCAGAACGTCGTCGAGAACGAACTCGCGACCAACTGGGGCCACGGGTAATCAGTTCTCGCGGTACTTCCGCACCGCCACCGTGTCGTTCTGCCCGCCAAAGCCGAACGAATTGCTCAGGCAGAGATCAACGCCGCCCTCGTCGGACAGGTCGCGCGCCGCATTGGGCACGTAGTCAAGATCGCACACGGGGTCTGGATTTTTGAGGTTCATCGTCGGAGGCACAACGCCCGTTTCGATCGCCTTGATGCAGGTGATCAGTTCGACCGCGCCCGCGGCCTGGATCAGGTGGCCGAGCATGCTTTTGACGCTGCTGAACGGAATCTTCGGGGCGAGCGGGCCAAAGAGGGCTTTCACGGCCGCCGTCTCGATCTTGTCGTTTTCTTTCGTACCCGTACCGTGCGCCGAGATGTAGTGCACCTGCGGGCGTCCGTCGGCGCCGGTCTCGCGCGCTGAAACGCCGGCCTGCCGCAGGGCCTGCGCCATCGCGCCGGCCGCGCCGCGCCCGTCGGGCTGAATATCGGTGATGCGGAACGCGTCGGCCGAACTGCCGTAGCCGGCAAGCTCTGCGATGATCGTCGCTCCGCGCTTCGTCGCATGTTCGAGCGATTCGAGGATGATCATCCCCGCGCCCTCGCCCATCACAAAGCCGTCGCGCGTCTGATCGAACGGACGTGCCGCGCTCTGCGGGTTGTCGCGCCGCTGGCTCATAGCCGTCAGGCGGATGAACCCCGTCATCCCGAGCAGGTGGACCATCGAGTGGCTGCCACCCGCGAACATCACGTCGGCGTCGCCTCTTCGGATGATCTCGAACGCCTCGCCGATCGCCTGCGTGCTTGCCGCACACGCGGTCATGCAGTTGAACGCCGGGCCCCGGCAGCCAAATTCCGCCGCCACATGGCTCATCGCGAGATTTGGCTCCTGCTCGATCTCGCGCACCGCCGTCATCGTCGCGAGCGCGTGCTTCGCCCATTTTCCGCCGTCAACCGTCCGTGTTTCGGCCTGCCAGCCGGCAAGGTTCGACGCGAGAAAATTCTCATAGTCGAGCTGACCCTCGCCCGACCCAAGATAAATCCCAAATCGCCGGCGCTCGACCTTCGCATCCGCGAGGCCCGACTGCTTCCACGCCTGCGCAGCCGCCCCAAGTGCGTAGTGCGTGCCGATGCTCGCCATCTCATGGGGCGAGGTGTCATCAAGAAACTGCGAGAGCTTGAATCCCTTTACCTCGGAGGCAAAGTTCGTCGCGCATGTGCTGGCATCAAAGTGCGAAACCGGACCGATCCCGCTTTCGCCCTTGAGCAGCTTCGCCCAGACGGAATCAATATCGCTTCCCAGCGGCGTGACCCAGCCCGTTCCCGTTATGACAACTCGCTTGCTCAACGAATCACTCACGCCTTTTCATCAAAGTCATACATCGGCGAGTCTTCGCCCGGAACAGATCCGCCGCCGCCATCGCCCCCGTCGTACGCACCCGGCGCGATCCCCTTGGCTGCGTTGATCTTGTCCACGTTGAGCACGCGGACCAAACCGTCCTTGAGGAGCCGTCCCGCAAAGTTGATGATCAAACCGAGTTCAAGATCTGCCGCCTTGAGCTGCGCCCGAAGCACCGATCGCTCGGCACCCGAAACTTCGCCGTATCGCGCCATCACATCCACAATGAACCGATCTTCGATGAACAGATCGCAGATCGAATGCCCGACAACCTGATCCTTGTACTTGACCGGGATCGAGTGATTGTGCTTGAAGTTCACGCCCTGCGCCCGCATCTCCTGCTGCAGCGCGGTCATGTACGTCGATTCGTCGTATCCGCCGCCCAAGGCGATATGCACATCGCGTGCACACCCGATGACCTTGTGGCTGATCGATGTCAGAGTCGGGTCCAGCTCCGAAAGCGGAATCCCCCGTCTCTGCCCGCCATCACGCCCCCCACCACCATCTCGCCCGCCACCCTGCCCGCCGCGCCCTCGACTCCCGCCTGCGCCCCCGCTATATCCGCCTCCATACCCGCCTCTGCCTTCACCTCGGCCGTCGCTTCTGTAGTCGCTCATGGTTGCGCTCCGTAGTCCGTTCTTGAGCGGCGACACGCCGCGTGACAAAGTGTAGGAACCGGCGTCGGTGTCAAAAGTTAAGACTGCCTGAGCACCACCGCGGCATTTTGCCCGCCCAGTGCGCTGCTGACGACCAGAACGTATCGCAGCGTCGCCGCATGCTGGGTCGTTTCTCCGGCGTGCATGCCGCTGGAAGGGGTGCCGGAGTTGATGCGCGCGGGCAGATGCTGGTTTTTGACGGCGAGCGCAGCCGCGGCGAGCTGAATGCCGCCATGGCCCGCGACGCTCTGGCCGACGAATGGCGTGACGGTAATCAACGGCACTTCGTCGAGCCGATCGCCGAAAACCGCGCGAAGCCCGATGGCCTCTTCCGAATCCGCATCGCGGATTCCCGAGCCGGTCGGCACGATCGCATCGATGTCGTGTGCGCGGATACCCGCGTCAGCGAGCGCCGCCTCGACCGCGAATTTGACGCCGTCGCCGGGACGATCGTCGCTATTGCGATTCTGTTTCGTCGGGATCGCTGAATAGGCCGGCGGAGGCGAGTGCGCAGCGCCGAATCCGGCAATCTCGGCATAGATCGATGCGCTGCGTCCGAGCGCTTTCTCGCGCTCTTCGAGCACGACGAGTCCGCCACCTTCGCCGAGCACAGTTCCCTTCGCATTCGGATCGAAGGGGCGCACGATCGATTCGGGCGAATCCGATTCGTCGCACGGCGCGAGACGATTGAGCAGAGTCCATCGCAGCGCGCCCATCAGATTCACCTTGCTCTCGCAGCCGCCGGCGAAGCAGAGGTCTGCCGCGTCGCGCTGGATCACGCGCGTGCCTTCGCCGACGCATAACAGGCCGCTCGCCTCGGCGCAGGTGATCGTGTTGCTCGGCCCTTCGCAGCCGTGGATGATCGTCACGTGACAGGCGAGCATGTTGGGCAGGTACTTGAGCATCCACAGGGGCTGCAGGTTGTTCATCCCGCCGCCACCACCCGCGCCTTCGGCTGTGCCCCACTTGCGATAGTCGAATTCGCCCTGCTCGTTTGTTGACGTCGCGAGCGCAGATGTGAGTTCATCGGTCTCGGCGTTGATCAGGCCCGCGCCGATCTGGCAACCCATCCGATCGCTCGGATAGGTCGGCGTGCCTGCGGCACCATCGAGCAAACCGCGCGTGATGAGTCCGGCGTCTTCTGCCGCGAGCTTTGCCGCGGCAACCGCGATCTCGCTGTCCCGCGCCATCACTTTGACGGCCTTGCGATAGCTCTTGGGGACAAAGTCTTTCGCTGAAAATTCCGCCGGCAACTGCCCGGCCAGCTTGGTTGCAAACCCCGAGGGATCAAAGATCGTCGGCTTGCCGATCCCGCTTCGTCCGGCGCACATCCCCTCCCAGAGCGGACCGCGTCCGACACCCAGCGGGCTGACAACACCAATTCCGGTAATGACGACCCGGCGCGACATGAACGGTCAGATGATAGAAGCGATCAAGGGGATACTGCGCCCAAACAGGCAACTTCTGGGCCTTGGAAAGGGGTACGGAAGCTAGCGGCGGTCGACGGTCTCCAGTTCGGCTTCGCGGCAGCGGATCACGCTGATCAGCCAATCCCGGTCATTGCCGTCGATGACACCGTTGCGATCGATATCGCGATTGCCCTGACCCTGCTCCCACGCGTATAGATCTTCGACATCGACGACGCCATCGAGGTTGACGTCGGCACTGACCAGCGTTGCATAGCCGAGAACGACCTGAGTGCCGGGTATGGTCGAAAAGTTCGGCGCCATTCCGAGCGATCCGTTACCGGGTGCCGAAGGTAGCGTTTGCGAGCGGAATGTTCCGTCGGGCGCGATGAGCGCGGCCATGATCTGGACCGGACGGCAGGGCGACCCGCCGGCACCGAGCGCGGCATCGGGGATGAAGATTTCGATGCCCGTGGTCGCGGTCAAAGGATTGCTTCCTGCCGCGACGTCGATGCCCGAGGTATTGGTGTTATCCATCGCGACCTGGATTCCGGTGGGATTGAGACCGCCTGAGAGCAATCCAAAGCCCGAGTTCACGAGCAGCCGTCCGAGCAACTTCAATGTGCTCGCGCCACCAGTGTTCAACTCGACCCAGTATCCGCTCACCGTGACACCGGTGAGCGACACCCAGAGCAGCCGATCGGCGTCAAACCCGCTCTCGAGGCGCGTACCTGTCATCGCCGCGAGTCCGGGCGGGGGAGAAGCGAGCGCGCTGGTATTGATCTGGTTCTGTCCGCCCGGTTGCGTGTCGAGGAAGATCGCAACGGCGGACGCGTCGGTGCCCAGATTGCCACTCAGGCCGATGCGAACGCCGCCGATTTCCGGGCGCACCCACATGGCGTCGAGCTCGTTGGCGTTGTTCAGGTTTCCGGCCGGCGTCGATTGCGATGCGAGCAGGTCGACCTTTTCGAACGCTTCGTTCAACTTGCGTCCATTGATGTGGCGCGCATCAAGGGTGACGGGCGGGCCGAGAAGGTTGATGACGATCTCGTCGCCATCGCGGCCTTCTGCGCGAAGTTCGGTGAGATCGCCGGTAAGCAATCGCACCGTGCAGCGCCGATCGATCCCGGGACGCAAACCCCAGACGGTGTCGAGCGTCACGTGAACCTGATTCTGATAGAGAAACGCGGAGTATTTCGAGAGCCGGTAGTCGCCCTGCTGGTATCCCCAGCCGTCACCCGCATCTTCATAGAGCATGCCGCTCGCCTGACCGTTGCTGTCGAGCGCGACGATGAGCGTCAGAGAGTCGAGCGGCGCTTCGCGCGCGTACTGGCGGATCGGCGAAACGGGGATGATGCTGCCGCCACGGAGAAAGAGATACGGAAGGTCCGGCTGGTCAACGTCGGTCGCGGCACCGGGCAGATTCGACACGGGGAGCCCAAAGCGATAGAGCGGGCCGGTGATCGGAGGCCGCTGCGGCGTTGCCTCGGCACTTGTCGCGCACGCGACGACCAGCCCCTCGCCCAGCAAAAACTCGTCATCGCGTGTCCGCAGGGCCGCGTTCGCAGGCTCGGCGAAAAAAAGCGGACGCGCGACCGGCATACCGGAGGTATGCGCTTCGTGAAAGAGCGTGTACAGATGGGGCAGCAACTGATAACGGCGCTGGAGCGCGAGCCGCGCGGTCGCTTCGCCAGCCGATCCAAAAGTCCATGGCTCTCTGTCGGGACTGCCCTTTTCGGTGTGCACACGCGAAAATGGCATCATCGCGCCCAGGCCCAGCCAGCGCGAATAGAGCGCGCCATCGCCTGCCGTTGCGCCCGAGTATCCGCCGATATCCGAGCCGCTGTTGGGCTGGCCCGAAAGTCCGAGATTGAGCACGTTGCTGATCGTGACATCGAGGTGATACCAATTGGCGGTGTTGTCGCCCGTCCACGTCGCGGCGTACTTCTGGCCGCCGAGGTAGTTGGCGCGCGAGAGGACAAACGGGCGCAGTGTCGGGCGCGTTTGCAAGACTCCGTCGCGCGTCGCCCGCACCATCTGCATTCCGTAGATGTTGTGAAACTGCTGGTGCGTGCCCGGCCCGCCGAATGCCGCGTCGGCGCGGTGCCATGCGTCGTTGGGCATCGTCCCGCCCGCGACGTTGAACACCGAGGGTTCGTTCATGTCGTTCCAAATACCGTCCGCGCCCTTCGAAAGGAACGACGGAAAAAGTCCGGACCACCACTGCCGTGTTTCCGCGCGCGTGAAATCGGGCCAGACACAGGTGCCGGGCCAGACGGTTCCGGTCTGGTCGGAAGTCTGATTCGACTGCTTGACGAAGTGATTGCCCGCAAGGCCAGATGTGAAGATCGAATACGTCGCATCCTGCTTGGTGCCGGGATCGATGATCCACACGCTGCTGAATCCGAGCGCGTGGAGCGATGCGTTCGTCGCGGCGGGATTCGGAAACGCGAACGCGTTGTACGTGAAATTCTTTGCCCCACTCATGTAGTCGAGATCAAACCAGATCGTGTCGGCGGGGATGCGCCGATCGCGGAAGCCCTGCGCGACTTCGAGCGCGCGCGACGCGGGCGTGTACGAGTACCTCGACTGGTGAAACCCGATCGACCAAAGCGGGGGCATGAACGGGCGACCGGTCAGATCGCTGAGCGCCTTCACCACGTCCGCCGGATTGCTGCGATCGATCACGATCACCGGCGGATAGCCCGCAGCCGATGTCTGCTGAAAGCGGATGCCCGAGGCGACCGGCGACGTGAGGTCGATCGTGCTCTTCCAAGTTGAGTCGAAGAGCACGCCAAAGGATGAGCCGTCCGGGCGGACAACCAGCACCCAAGGGTGCGATTCATACAACTGCTGATCGCTGTCGCCCCACTGGTATGAATCTTCGTTGTAGAGTGTGGTGAATCGACCGGTCCGTTCGAGCGGCCCGGCGACGAGACCCGTTCCATACACGTTGCTTCCTGCCGGAACCGCAACGGTGACACGGGAATTGCCCCCGCCTGGATCTGAAAACACCGGAATGACAGAAAACCCGATTGGTAATCCGCCCAGAGCGGGCCACGCGCCATCCACCGCAACCGATGGCTTTGCAGACACTTGCGATGCGGGTGACGCGTAGAAGCGCACGATGCTGGGAGCGATTTGCTCGGCAACCAACTGAGCAGCGGCTTGGAAGCACATGCACGTGACCAGCGCCACCAGGCCAGCGAACACCGGAGTTTGCAGGCCATTTTTGCGCATTTCAACTGTCACGGCGTGCTCCGGTTGGGCTGAAAACCGAAACCGGCGGCTGGCGTCATCGCCGGTTCATTGCATCGGGCGTCCCGCAAAGTGGCAAGCGGGAACGGCCTTCAAATCGGGCAGAATCAAATCATACGAGAAGGCGGTCGGATTGGATTGCATCCCATTGGCGGTTTCCTGCCCCACCCTCGCCGAAGATTGGACAGGCTCTCGCCGACAGCAGCGATCTGCCGCTCGCTCCCAGGCGTCTCCAAGCGCTGTCGCAGCCCAGATTTTTGCGCTGCGAACCACCGCCACCCGATACCGTTTCATGATCATGGCGGCAGAGGCCCCAATTCAAACCGATGCTCCGCCCGTGCGGGCCCCGGTACTGGTTGACCCAGGCTGGCTCTTTGTCATTGCCGGGCTGACGTTGCTGCTTGCGAGCGTGCTGATTCCTGCCGCGGAGCAGGTGCGAGAGGCATATTGGCAGCGCGATCGGGCCTTGCTGGTCGAGAAACACCGCCAATCGCGCATGACCCGGTATCAGGAGTTTGCCACGGCGCTCGAGAGCGGCGAAAAGCCGTTGGTCTTGTCGCTTGCCGCCAGCCAGCTCAATCAGATTCCGGCCGATCGAGTTCCGATCGGCGTGGGTTCGACCAAGGGCGGCTACACCGACATCAAAGCGGGGAGCGCGAGTGTGTTTCCCAACCTCGAACCCGATCCGATCGAGTTGCCCGAGTATCAGCATTTCGACAGCACGCTCAGCCGCATGGTGACGGATGAGAAAGTTCGTCCGTGGGTGCTGGTGGTTGGCTCGGTGCTGGTGCTGGTCGGGCTTTTGCCCGCGAGCCGCCGGCGCTCCTGAGCGGGCAGGTCGAATCTCATAACATCCTGGGTGACTTCCCCAACGGCCAAGCTGCTCTTCCGGCCCAAGCACAGGCTGACGCATCGTCGTCAGTTCGAAGCCGTGCACGACGCCAGGATGAAGACGCCCTGCGGACCGCTGATGATTCACTCGAGACGGAACGGCCTCGAGCATCCACGGCTTGGCATGTCGATCGGGCGGGCCTTTGGCGGGGCGGTGGAGCGAAACCGACTTAAACGGTGCCTGCGCGAAGCCTTTCGGCTGATGCAGTTTGATGTACCGACTTCAGAAACGCTCGGCAGCTACGACCTGCTCATCACCGCCCGCAAACACGACGATCCGGGCATGGAGCAGTATTCCACGTGGATGACAGAGGCGATTGAGCGCCTCGACCGGGAATGGCGCAAGCGCGAGGCTCGTTCGTCATGACCCTACCGAGTTCCAGAGTCTCGGTCTTCTCGCGTGCGCTGGCCTTTCCGCTGCTTGCGCTGGTTCGCCTCTATCAGTGGACCCTGTCGCCGGTCATGGGTGGGCAATGCCGGTACTGGCCGACATGCTCCCACTACGCGGCCGAGGCTCTAAAGACCCATGGCGGACTTCTGGGGGGCTGGCTGACGACCAAGCGACTTCTGCGCTGCCACCCCTTTTCCAAAGGCGGGTACGACCCCGTCCCCCCTCCGGAGTAGCGAGAATCGCCTCCGTTGTGATCCCTTACTAACCTATTGATGCTGGGAGGCCGATAAGCGGCCATGCGGTCTCATTGGCCGCGGCGACTTTGGAGGTACGGGCCCTTCTCTGGGCTTCGGGAGGAACGACTTCGAGCATGAGCCGGTTGCCTGCCCAACAGCGTCGATCGCAGCTATTGGATCATGCCGCGGTTCTGTTTGCCAAGGTCGGATACGCGCGGACCACGACGGCGGAGCTTGCGAAAGCCGCGGGCGTCACCGAGCCCATCATCTATCGCCACTTTGATTCGAAGCGCGATCTGTTCATCGCGCTCATTGATCGATCGAGCGAACGCACGATCTCGACTTGGGAAAAGCATCTTTCGGGCGCGAAGGACCCGGCCGAGCGATTGCTCCGGCTGCTGGGCGACAATCCGATGGTGACCAAATCGGGCCGCGACGACTATCGCGTGCTGCTCCAGGCGATCACGGAAGTGGACGACGAGGGCATCGCTGCGGCGATCAAACGCCACATGGACAACCTGCACGGATTCATCTCGAAGGAGATCAAACTCGCGCAGGACGAGCACAAGGTGACCCAGCGCTTCAGCGCGGACGTCATTTCATGGCTGCTCATCCACATCGGCATGGGCTACGGCGTGGTGGCGGCGATGGGTTACGGCGACCACGGAGCGGATGCGCACGGCATTCACCCGCAGGACGTGGTGGCCCGAATTCTCGTGGGCAAGGCCGCGGAAAAGGCTTGAGATCGCGAACAATCACGGGCGGGCAGCGAACCAACTTCGCTGCCGGGACGCTGCATTGCGTCTGTTCTGTCTTTGCTGAAGGCTGAGAGCTGACAGCTGACCGCTTGATTTCCCGTGATCTACCTCGACAACAACGCCACGACCCGTCCGTGCGCTTCGGCAATCGAAGCGGCCGGGCTCGCCATGCGCGAGGCGTGGCAGAATCCGTCGAGCGTGCATCGGGCGGGGCAGAATGCGCGGGCGCACGTTGAAATGGCGCGGAAGTCGATCGCGGATCTGCTCGGCTGTAAGCCCCGCGAGATCACATTTGCTTCGAGCGGAACCGAGTCGATACAGCTCGCAATCCGGGGCGTCGTGCACGCGCAGGCGCGCCACGATGATCCGCCCCTGGTGGTTTCGACGCGCGTTGAGCACTCTGCAATTCGCGAGTTGCTGACCGAGATGGAAGCGCGGGGCGAGGCACGCGTGCACTGGCTTGAAGTCGATGGCGAAGGTCTCGTCAAGCTCGCTTCGCTGACCGATGCGCTCGCGCTCCGCCCGGCGATCGTCAGCGTGCAGTGGGTGAACAACGAGACTGGCGTCATTCAACCCGTCGAACAGATCGCGGCAATCTGCAACAGCGCGAATGTGCTCTTCCACTGCGACGGCGTGCAATGGGTCGGCAAGGAAGCGACGAAGCTCGGCGCGGGCGGATTGAACTGCGCACTGCTCAGCCTCTCGGCTCACAAGTTTCACGGGCTCAAGGGAGTCGGCTGCCTCTACGTTCGCGCCGGCGTGCGCCTCCGGCCGCAGACGCCGGGGAGCCAGGAACTCGGACGCCGGGGCGGTACGGAAAACGTTCCCGGAATCCTCGCGGCTGGCGCTGCGGCCGATGAGGCCCGCACTTGGCTTGAAGATCCCGCCGCTCGCCATACGCTCGGCATTCTCCGTGACGAATTCGAGGCGAAGGTTCTGGCTGGCTGCGCGGGAGCCGAGGTGAACGGAGCGGGCGCCCCGCGAATCTGGAACACCACAAACATCGGCTTTCCAAAATTGGAAGCCGAAGCGGTGCTCCTCGCGCTTTCAGAGAGCGGCTTGTGTGCCAGCGCGGGCGCGGCATGCGCCTCGGGCTCGCTTGATCCCTCGCCCGTGCTGCTGGCGATGGGAATCGCGCCGGCACTGGCGCACGGTTCGGTGCGGTTCAGTCTCTCCCGCGAGACGACTCGAGAGGAACTGGATCAAGCCGCGGCGATCGTGATCCGCTGCGTCAATTCGCTACGGGCATCGACCAGTGCGGCGGTGTAGCTCTGAGGCCTTCGGCACGCGGGCGCGTGCCATACTCTTGCACCATGACGAGTCTGAACGCGCCGACTGAGCGGGATATGAACTGGGGACCGGAGCGCACGAGCATCGTTGCGATCCTCGCGCTGGTCTTTGCGCTGCCCTGCTTTATCCCCGGCAGCGGCATCATCGCCTCGCTGCTTGCGGTCTTCGCGCTCGTGGGGATTTCTGCGAGTAAAGGTCGAGTCGGGGGCACGGGCCTTGCGATCGCAGCACTTGTGCTCGGACTGTTCGGCACGGCGCTCTGGACGGCGATTGGCTACGGCATGTGGCAGGCCGCGAGCTTTTTCGACAAGCAGATCTTCGGCGCGACTGCTCAGGTGATGACGGAAATCAAGGACGACGAGTTTGACAAGGTGAAGCTGCACTTTGTGCAGAACTCGGCCGACCGGCTCACGCCGGAAATGCTCGCCGAGTTCCGTTCGGCCTATCGCGACAAGCTCGGTGAATTTCAGAGCGCGCCAAACGGGATCCGCGATATCTTCGAGTCGTACGCGGCGCTCGGGTCACAGAAGAACGCTCTGCGCGACCCGCCGCCGAACACGATCCCCATCCCGCTGCGCTTCGAAAAAGGCACGGCGCTGCTGATGCTTGAGATCGGCCCGGGACGCAAGATCAAGAAAACCACCGACCCCGCGGCTCCGCCCGTTCAGCTTCCGATCCGCAACATCACGCTCTATGGCATGGATGGAAACCCGATCACGCTGATCGATCCGGCGCTGCTCGTCTCAAAGCCCGGATCAGAATCGAAGTCCAGCGGCAAAGCACGCGAGAAAGATGCTCCGGCAGAAGAACCCGCCGAGGAAGAAAAGAGCGAGAAGCCGGCCGAACCCGCGCCATCTCCTCCCAAGAAGCCTTCGTAAGCGTTATGCTTGCGTCCCGTGGCGGATACACCAGCTCGAAAACCTCCGTTGATCTCCTGTCAGCAGGTCGCCAAGATCTTCGACGGCCGCGCCGTTCTTGAATCGATCGATCTCGATGTTTATCCCGGCGAAACCATGGTGATCATGGGCGGCTCGGGCTCGGGTAAATCCACGCTGCTGCGCGTGATCATCGGGAGCTTCCCGGCGGATCGCGGCAAGGTCGTGCTCTTCGGACAGGACATGACGCCGCTGGTCAGCGGCCCCGACGGAGGCGGCGACGAGGACAAACTCGCCGAGGTGCGCAAACGCTTCGGAATCCTGTTCCAGTCGGGTGCGCTGTTTAATTCGATGACGATCGCCGAAAACGTGGCGCTCCCGATGAAGGAGCACACCGATGTTTCGCCCGAGATCATCGACATCCAGGTCAAGATCAAACTCGAACTCGTCGGCCTCCGCGAGCACGCCAACAAGTATCCCTCGCAGATCTCCGGCGGCATGAAGAAGCGTGCCGGACTGGCCCGCGCACTTGCCCTCGACCCCGAAATTCTGTTCTACGACGAGCCATCCGCCGGCCTTGACCCGGTGACGAGCGCCCAGATCGACCGGCTGATCATGGATCTTTCGAAGCAGCTTGGCGTCACCAGCGTCGTCGTCACCCATGAAATGGACTCTGCCTTCACCATCGCCGATCGCATGGCGATGCTCGACCGGGGCAAGATGCTCAAGGTCGAGACGCGCGATTGGTACGACAACCTGCGCAAGCTTTCGGAACACGACGCCAAGGGATTGCCCGAGACCGAGCGGCTCATCCGGCAATTTCTGCGGGGTGACGCGGAAGGCCCGATCACTGAAAGGCGATCGGAAGCGGCGTTCGAAGCCGATCTGTTGGGTGTGTCGATCGACCAGATTCTGCCGACGCCCAGCGTCGAGCCGACACGCCGGACCGCTTCGGGCGGGGGCACATCTTTGTTCCGGCGGACCAAGGGCTGACCGGTAATCTCTGACCATTCGACATCCGGACGGTGTGCCCCACCGAATTCGGCTACTCTGAGGAAACATGTCTTTGCGGAGCCCATCGAAATATTCCATTCTGGCCGGTCTGTTCCTGCTGGGAAGCGTCGCGCTCGCCATCGCGATCGCGTTCTCCCTGACCAACATTCTCGATCGCCTCGTCCCCAGCAATAAGTTCACGATCCGGTTCAATATGGCCGCGGGTGCGCCGGGCTTGAAGCCCGACAGCCAGGTCACGCTGGGCGGCCAGAAGATCGGCTCGGTCACGAGCGTCGGATTTGATGCGGACACCTCGCACGTCCTGGTCGGAGTGCGGGTTCGCGCCGATTACCCCGTCTATTCCAATGCGATCGTCGGCCTCGAGCGCCCTCTCCTGGGCAGCCAGAGTTGGATCAATATTTCCTCGGTCGGCTCGGGGGGCGAGAAGCTGACTTCGGGCGCGATCATCGACGGGCGCCCGGCCGGGGGCTTCCTCGCGCAGTTCGGCCTGACGCAGGAAGACGTGCGCAAGCTGCTCGACAGCACGCAGGACACGGTGACGGCCGTCAACGAATTGGTGAAGGCGAACCGGCCGAAGATCGACGGGATCGTCGACGATGTGAGAGGTATCACCAAGACGACCAGTGAGCACTGGCCCAAGTGGGTCGACCAGTTCGACGTGACGTTTAACAACGTCTCGGCGTTCAGCAAGACGCTCGGTCCCATGGGCGACAACTTCAACGGCAAGATCGATGAGTTCGGCAAGCTGCTGGGGAACGTGAACTCGGTAATCGACGAGAACCGGCCGAACATCAAGCAGATCACGACCGACGCGAGCGCGATGACCGCCGAATTGCGCAACCAGACCATCCCGTCGGTCAACAACATTGCCAAGAGCGTGGAGAACTGGTGCGCAACCGAACTGCCAGAACTGCGCCGATCCGTCGCGAACCTGCGCCTGATGACCGAACAGGCCAAGCGCGCGATCGTCGAGATTCGGGCGCAGCCGTGGCGTTTGTTCTTCCAGCCGAGCAAGAAGGAACTCGAGACCGACGTCCTCTTCTGGGCGGCCAATGCTTACGCCGACGCGGTCAGCGACCTGCGCTCAGCCTCCGAGGGCATGCAGCAGACGCTGGCGCTTGCGAATGCCGCGAAGCCCGGGACCGGACCGTCGGCAACTATGCTTGACGCGCAGTTCAAGCTGCTGCAGGATTCGATGCAGATCTATAAGAAGGCCGAGCAGGACCTTCTCGATGTTCTCATTCTGCGTGCGGGAGCCAAACCGAGCGGTCCGGCGCAGCCCGCGGCACCAAGCGGTGCCGCGAGCCCGGCGAAGTAGCCGGTCGAGCGAGGCAAGGGGGATCGGGTTTGACGCAGCGACGGCACCATTACGAAGTCGCATTCGAGGACTACCTCAGGTCCCGGCGCATTCCGTACGTCGCGGTCGACGAAGCCAAGAAGGCGCTACTTCCGGGCGGGCTTCGGCTCGCACAAGGCAGCACGGCGAACGGCGCAGCGGTGAAGTCTTTCGATTTCGTGCTTTACGGCGAATCGTCGAACTTGCTGGTTGAAATCAAGGGTCGGCGGATTCCGCGCCGGAGCGGCGCGCCGACTCGCCGGCGAATCTCTGATGGCATGCTCTTTCACCGGCCGCCCGCGCCTTCGGCGTTGCAGAACTGGGTGACGCGCGATGATGTCGAGAGCCTGCAAACCTGGGAGCGGCTCTTTGGGTCGGGGTTTGAAGCGGTGTTTGTCTTTGTTTATTGGTGCGACGAACAGCCACCGGATGCGCTGTTTCAGGAAGTCTTTGAGAATCGCGACAAGTGGTACGCCCTGCGAAGCGTGACGGCGCGGGACTACGCCAAGGCGATGAGGACGCGGAGCGAGCGCTGGGGAACCGTGCACGTCCCAACCGGGATGTTTGAGCAGATCAGCCGCCCCTTCGCGCCGCCGGAGCCGGTCGGTACCCGCGAGATGTACCGAGGTCCGATCTACGACGTGCCGGACGACGCGATGCTCGTCCCCCATGCGGACCAGCCGCTGGTTGCCGGCTTCTGAACGTTGCCCGGACTTGAACTGCCGGGGCGGGCAGAACCAGGCCGGGGCCGGGACGGTACAGTACAGGCATGAACAGCCTTCATTTCCGCCCGAGCCGCGTCGCCATCGCCTTGACAGGTGCGTGCCTGTCGGGTTTGGTGAGCGCCTCCAATGTGCTCGCGCAGGTCGCCACGGCCGATTTGTCTGAACGTCCCCGACCGCCCATTCCCAAGGCGCCCGAGCAGCTGATGGGCGGCCACGGGATTCTGATGATCATCATCGGGGTGATCCTGCTTGGCCTTGTGGTGGGTGCGTGCCTGATTCCCGTGAAGCGCGGGCATATGGACTGACTTTCCACCGTGCGATTGGATTTTCTCGACTGACGTTTGTCCCGCCCGACCAACTCAAGGACCGCTGCGATGCGTCAACTCCGAACAAAGCAACTCGTTGGGCTGAACCTCGCCCTTGCCGGCGCGCTCGCCGGTTTTTGGATTCTCACCCCCGCCGGCGCACAGCCGACCAACCCGAGCACGGGGCGCGGACGGGGCGAGTATCTGATGATCGCCAGCGGCATCCCCGGCTCCAACGCGAACAACGTGCAGATCCTCGATGTCTCGAACCAGGAACTGCTCACGCTCCGGTTTGATCAGGGGCGCCGTGCATACATCGTCGGCGGGTATCGCAACCTCGGATCTGATCGCAACATTCCGGGAGGTCGCTGATGAAGGCCTTCAACTCGAATCTGCCCCTTCGCGGCGGGCTCATCGTCTCCGCGGGTCTGATGGGAGCGATGGTGGCCGCACGCGTCGCGTCGATGTTTGCCGGATCGCCGGGTTTGCCCGGACTTCCGCTCGAATCGATCGCGCAGGCGCAGCTCGCGGCCGGCCAGATGGTCGCCAGCGGCAACGGCTACAGCATTCTCTCGACCAGCACAGGCGGCGAAGCCAACGTGCTCGTCCACGATGCTCGCGGCGAAGAAATCGTCGTCTACCGATCTGATTCGCAGGGCGTGCTCCAGCTCACCCAGCGCATCCATCTGCAAAACGCGTTTGTTGAAGGGCGCGCCCGTTTCGGTCCGAATCCCTGAATGTCCGCCCGGCGAAAGCGCCCTTGTGAGCCCGCATGCCGATCGTTCCGCTCCCACAGTTCGAGGCCGATGCCCACCTGAAAGAGCAGTCCGATCGCGAGGCGTACGGCGCGCTCGCGCCGCCGAAGACCATCGTCGTTCGCTTCGGCGCGATGAAGATGGTGGGCGAGTATCCGTATGACGGGACGGCCAAACCGGGCTGCGGCAGCAAGCTCGTGGTTCGCACGCATCGCGGCACCGAACTGGGTGAGATGCTCACGAGCACCTGCCCGAACTCGGGCTGCTCCAAGAGCGTCAGCCGCAAGGAGATGCTCGAGTTCATCGACAATTCGGGCGGGCGCGATTATCCGTTCTTCACCGACGGAAAAATCCTGCGAGTCGCGACGGTCGAGGATCTCAATCGCCAGTCGCAGATCGAGCAGAGCAAGCACGAACTGAAAGTGCGGGCGCGCTCGACCGCCGATCGCGCCGGCTTTGGACACATCAAGATCGTCGAGGTCGAACCGCTGCTCGGAGGCGAACGCGTGATCGTGCACTTCCTCAGCGAAGAACGCATCGAGTTCCGCGACCTTGGTCCCACGCTGGCGCGCGAATTTCACGGACGCGTTGATTTCCATCCGGTCGGCGCGCGCGACGAGGCGCGGATCACGGCCGACTACGAAAAGTGCGGGCAGTATTGCTGCTGTAAGAACTTCCTCAAGGTGCTCAAGCCGGTGAGCATGAAGAGCGCCAAGATTCAGAAGGCGACCCTCGATCCGCTGAAGATCTCGGGCCGCTGCGGCCGCCTGATGTGCTGCCTTCGCTACGAGGATCAGACGTACGACGAGCTTCGCAAGCGCCTGCCCCACAAGCGCACCCGCGTCGGAACTCCCGAGGGTGACGGCATCGTCATCGACGGCCAGATTCTCACGCAGCTCGCGCTCATCGAACTCGATGCGCTCGATGAAATGGGAAGGCCCAAGCAGGTGGCGATCCCAGTCGAGAATCTGACGCCGCCGGTCAACGCGACCGCGCCGGTCCGGCCGCAGCCGGGCGAAGCGCCGGCGCGCGGTGCGGGACCTCGCCGGCCCGATTCGCGATCGCCTCAAGGACAGGGCGGACCAAGTGCTGGTCGGCCTCCACGCCCAGCCGGTGATTCCAGCAGGCCGCCCGCACCACGGCATCCAGACGCCCAGCGCGGCGGGCAGCAGCAGCGTTCGACGCGCCCGCCCGAGCCGCCTCGCGCGCCGCGTCCCCCGAATCAGGGCGCGCAGCAGCGCCCGGCGCAGCCGAATCAGCCTCGCGATCAGCAGCCGCCGCTCGATTTCGACGACATTCCGACCGACGACGGCACGCTTGATGATGGGCCGCGCGGGCCGCGGCGAGGCAGGCGTCGGCGCCGCCGCGGCGGCGGCTCGGGCGGAGCGCCGGGGGGCCCTTCTGGTGGCAGCCCTCGAAATGGTCCGCCCGGACCTCCGAACAACGCATAACGACTGGTGAACTTTCGGCTTCGCCCGAGCATTTTCAGTGCTCTCGAACCGATAGCAAAGGTGATCATGACAGAAGCCCCCGCAGCCCACGCCCACAAAGCGAATCAGCCGCCCACCTCGGTCAAAGAGACGGTGATCTCGCTGCTGATCGCCTTCACGATCGCCCTCATCTTCCGCGGCATCGTGCTCGAGCCGTTCCAGATTCCGACCGGGTCGATGGCCCCCACGCTTCTTGGCGCGCACGTGCGTATCCGCGATCGCGACACCGGCTATGAGTGGCCGATCAGCCCGTCGGATTTTGTCGACGGCAACATGGAAAACGCGCAGCCGAGGCAGCAGATCGCAACGGCACGCGAGCCCAACACCGATCGCCTGCTCCCTCCCTTCACGAAAGACTCGAGCAGCGGCGACCGCATCTTCGTGCTGAAATACGACTATCCGTACGGCACGCCGGCACGCTGGGATGTTGTCGTCTTCCGCAACCCGACCAACCCGCAGGTTTATTACATCAAGCGGCTGGTCGGCCTCGAAAACGAAGAACTCTCGATCGTGAACGGCGATGTCTTTGTGCGTCCGTACAAGGCCGATCGCAAGGAGACACCCGAGCAGTGCTGGGAAAGCCCGGAGTGGAAGATCGCGAGGAAGCCTCGGCGCTCGCAGGACGCGACGTGGCAACTGATTTTCGACAGCACGTTTGAGCCGGCGAACCCGGTGCGCGACGGCAAGCGCTGGTTCACTTCGCCCTGGCTCGCGTCAACTGAAAAAGAGAAGTGGAAAACCAACGACACCACGGTGTACAAGTACGAGGGGTCGGGGCCGACGAGCCTGAACTGGGACACCAAGTCGCGCCCGATCGACGACCTCAATCACTACAACGACACCCCTCAGCTCAATGCCCGGAAGAACATGCCGGTGCAGCGCTATCCGGTGCCGGATCTGCGCGTGAGTTTCGGGATCAAGCCTGCCGCGGCAAACGCGAGCGCGGGCGCGACGATCAAGGTCAATTCGCACGAGTTCCGGGGACAGGTCGAAGGGACGAAGGCGCTCGTCGAGATGCGTCCGCTGGGCGACCCGAACGCGCCGTGGAAGGTGCTCGGCAGTAAGGACGGCATTTCGCCGCTCGGACCCGATCGCGTCACCAACTTTGAGTTTCGCCATGTAGATCAGGCGCTCGCGGTGTTGATCGACGGTGTTGTCGCGTGCGAAGGCTTCTATGAGTGGACGCCCGCGCAGCGGGTTGTGTACTCAACCGGCAAGCCGCTGGCCGCGATGCTCTCGCTCGCGGTGCGCCCGGTTCCGCTCTCAGAGCCGTCGAATTACACGAAGCCGGAAGTGAAGATCGATATTTCGGGCGCCGCCGAACTGCATCGCGTGCGCCTTGATCGCGACTTGTTCTATCAACCGGTCCAGCACGTGATGCCCCAGTGGCGGGACACACCCTGCCGCGGCAGCCACCCGACGACGCTGGCGATTCAGCATGCCAACGAGTTCTTCATGATGGGCGACAACAGCCCGGCGAGCTTGGACGGCCGGCTCTGGGGCGAACCGGATCCGTGGGTTTCGGAGTTGATTGATCCGCGCCCGGGCGTCGTGCCGCGGGATCTGATTGTGGGGAAGGCGTTCTGCGTCTTCTTCCCGGCGCTTTCGCGCAAGTGGGGAATGATTCCGATTCCGGATTTTGGGAACGTGCGCTGGATCTGGTGAAAGACATTCACCACAGAGACACTGAGTCACAGAGAAGAAAATGCAAAGCCTCAGAAGGGGATTGGTTTTGCCAGTCCCCTTTTTATTTACTTTCTCTGTGTCTCTGTGCCTTGTGGTGAATGCCTTTCGTTCATTCACTCGCGGCGCAAGGCGTCGAGATCGAGCGCTCGCGTGAACACGGCGACGCTGCCCGACGCGTCGCGGGGCCACTCATGCATCGGACGATCGCGGTAGAGCTCAAGACCGTTGTGATCGGGATCGTGGAGATAAAGCGCTTCGCTCACACCGTGATCCGCGGCACCGTCAAGTTCGATGCCGGCGCGATCGAGCCGGCGCAGGGCGTCGCCGAGTGTTGCACGCGACGGATAGAGGATCGCGGCGTGGAACAGTCCCGTCGTTCCGTGCGCGGGCGGACGCCCGCCCTTGCTCTCCCACGTGTTCAGGCCGATGTGGTGGTGATAGCCACCGGCGGCGATAAATGCAGCGGACGAGCCCGTGCGCTGGGTGATTTCGAAGCCGAGGACGCCGCAGTAGAACGCGAGCGAGCGATCAAGGTCGGAGACTCTTAAATGAACGTGGCCGATGCGCACGCCGGAATCGATCGGGCGATGAGAGGATTGACTCATAGGAACTCCTTGCTTTGATGAGTCTGATCGCGGTGGCTTCATTCCGTGTGCGCGTGCGGATTATTCTGCGCATTTGGCGAGGGTGTTTGCAACCGCGCCTCGCTGCGCTTCGGGCTCGTACGGTCAGTCATGGGACGCTCGAATAACCGGGCAATGATCGGCGTTTCAGAGGCGAACGCCGAGCCGGGCAAAGGCTTCGGCAACGAGCATCGGCTGTGACTGCTCGCCGGTTGCGAGATCCTTGAGCGCGACGGTCTCGCGCGATTCGACGATCATGGCAATTCGCGCGCCCTGATCGCTCGCGTCCTTCAGCAGCTTGCCCACGTTTCGCGTGGTTTTCGATGAGTGACGTGCGTGCATCCCAGCGGCGCGCAGCCTTGCGATCAGCGGTTTCACGAGCAGTTCGGCGTCGGGGGCCGGACCCGGAATCACAAAGACATCCGGCGTCGCGCCGATGCGGCGCAGCAGATCGATGTCCTTGGGCATCTTGGCCCGGTCTTCGAGAACAAGCCCGAGTACGACATCACCCATGCCAAAGCCAACTGCGGGCGTCGCGGGCCCATCGAAGAGCTCGACGAGATTGTCGTAGCGTCCGCCGCCAGCGATCGCCCGTTCGGCGCCGCTCGCTTCATGCACTTCGAAGACCATGCCGGTGTAATACGCCAGCCCGCGCACGACGCTGAGATCGAAATCGATCCAGTCGATGATTCCCGCGGCAACAAGTTCCTTCGCAAGCGGCATGACCGCATCGGCGAAATAGGTGAGATCGAGCACGTCGCGCACCGAAGGATCGAGCGCGGGCGGCTTCAGCGGATCGACCGTTTCCTTGCTCGGATCGATCCCGGCCGGAATGGTGATGCGCACGAGACCCTTCTGGAAAACTTCGGCCTGCTCCGCGCTGAAGCCGAACGCAGAAACCTTCTGCGCGAATTCCGGCGCGGGCATTTTGCCCTTGGCATCGAGCAGCTTGAAAAGCTCCGCCTGCGCGTCGGGCTGAACACCACGGCTGAGCAGCCATGCGCTGAGCGCGGCACGGTGATTGACCTTGACGCGGACGTCTTTGCTCGTCAGGCCCAGAGAAGCGAGCAGCGCGACGCAGGTCGCGATGATTTCGGCGTCTGCCGCGGGAGACGGGTCGCCGAGAATGTCGGCGTTCCATTGAAGGAATTCGCGAAGGCGACCACGCTGAGGTTTCTCGGCGCGAAAGAACGGTCCGGCGGTGAACCATCGCGTCGGCTTGGGCAGACTGCCGGCGCGTGCCGCGTACAGACGTGCCAGTGTCGGCGTGAACTCGGGGCGCAGGGCGTAATCCTTCTCGCCACCCGCACGCTGGAACGAGAACAACTCGCTGACGATTCCCTCGCCGCTCTTGACGGTGTAGAGGTCCAAGTGCTCGAAGATCGGCCCATCGATTTCCTCGAACCCGTGACGGATAGAGGCGGAGCGCCACGACTCCATAATGAACCGGCGGCGTGCCGCGTCGGCGGGGTAGAAGTCGCGTGTTCCTTTGGGGGCCTGAAAGTCAGACATGGCGTCAAGGGTAGAGAGGCGCATCGATCACGCGGCGAAAAGAAAAACAGCCCCTGTCGGGGCTGTTTGGTTCGAACGAGGTTGATCGCGACAGCCTGCTTGTTTATTTGTCGGCGGGCTTCATATCGCCCTGAGGTGCCGCGGGCTGGTCGGCGGTCGTCTTCTTCTCGGCGGCATCCTTGAGAGCGGTCTCGATACCTTCGCCGATTTCCTTCATCGTCGTCTCTTTCATGTAGTTGGAGACGAGGCGGACGTTCGCGCCGTCGGCGCCGATGACGATCACGGTCGGCACGCTCTGGACATCAAGACGCTCGGCGAGCGAGTCGGCTTCCATGAGCACCGGCATCGAGATGTTGGCTTCCTTCATGTACGCCGCAACGCCTTCGGCGTCCTTCTCACGCACCGAAGCGATGAAGAACTTGACGCCCTTGGCCTTGTAGCTGTCGGCGAGTTGCTGAAGCTCGGCATGGCTGCGCTTCGACGGGTTCGACCAGGTGCCCCAGAACTGGATCACCGCGACATTGCCGGCGAGCGAAGCCTTGCTGACCTTGGTGCCGTCGGGCTGGGAGAGTTCAAAGTCGGGAACGGCGAGCTTGTCGAGTTTGATCGGCTTATTGACGACGGGCTCGGTCTTGTCCACTGCGAAACCAGCGGGCGTCGCGATGCTCGAACGCTCCGGCGGGATCGTCTCGTTCACCTTCATGTTCGAGAGCTCCACCGACGTGCTCGCGTTGATGAGCTTGCTGTCGATGATGTTCTCAAGCTTGCGCGGGATCGAATCGCTCTTGGCGATCCAAACCTTCTTGCGGCTGCCGTTGCCTTCGAGCGCGGTTCCGGTCACCACAACATCGCAGGGAACGCCCGCAACGTCTTCGGTTCCCTGAAGAACCATGACGGTCTGCGCGAGTTCTTCGCCCAGGGGCCGATCGCCCGAGATCGAGGGGATTCGCAGGCCGTTGATCATCTGAAGACCACGGAAGTTCTTGGCCTGTCCGAACGGACGGGTGTACACGGTCTTGGCCTGGTTGTCGACCCAGGTGATCGCCTGACGATCCCAGACGACGTCGAAATCGGTCGGGGTTGATTCCTTGGCGACGGTGCCGCTGCCGGTGATCCGCATAACCCAGCCACCGGTATCGGCGCGGGTGAGGATCATGTGGGCCTTGACGTTCTTGGGGCTGCGATCGCCACCCATCAGGCCGATCTGCGGGGCGAAGAGGTCGAACTCGAGAGTCTTTGCCGCGGCAATTGCGTCGCGCGACTTCTCGAGCAGGGCCTTGGCCTCGGGCTGCTGGTTGGCATTGGCTGCGGCAGCGGCGGCCTGACCATCCTGGGCACGGTGCTGCGCTGCCCCGGCCCGAACCGTCGCGTCCTTGGCGGTATTGACGGGCTGGGTCTGCTGCTCCTGAGCCATGGCCGCGCCGGCGAGCGCGACCATCAGGGCAGAAGCGATCAGGGGACGGGAGAAGAGGTGCTGAGATCCACTGCTTTTCATTACTCGAGGTCTCCATGCCGCACGGACGAGAAGGGCGGCGAACTGATGAATTGGGCGGGTGGGGCCGGTGGGGTGGAAGGGTAGTCGGATCAGAGGTTCGGGCCGGATTCGGGGTTGAGCATAACGGACAGGGCTTCCCCGGGGTCGGACTGGCGCATCAGGTGCTCCCCCACCAACACGATGCGGATTCCCTGGCTTCTTAAGCGCGCCAGGTCTACCGAGGTTCGGATACCGGATTCGCTGACCAAAATGCTCCGATCCTCGACCAAATCGGCCAATCGGAGGGTGTGGTTGAGGTCCACCTCCATAGTGGCCAGATTGCGGTTATTGATTCCCAAAAGTCCGTATCCCCGGTGCGGAAACCCCACATGAGGGCGGACCCGGAGGAGGCTGTCCATGTCGTGGACCTCGAGCAGGACCGTGAGCTGCAATTGCTGCGCGAGGATCATCAGGTCGAGCATCTCGCCCTCGGCAAGGCATTCGGCGATCAACAGGACGGCGTCGGCCCCGTGGGCCCGGGCCTCCCAAAGCTGGTAGGGGTCGACGATGAAATCTTTGCGAAGGACAGGTAGCGGTACGGCCGCCTTGATCCGCTGGATAAACGACAGGTCGCCCCCGAAGTACTTGCGATCGGTCAGGCACGAGATCGCGGCAGCACCGGAAGCGTGATACTTTCTGGCGATGTCTTCCGGGCGAAAGGAATCGCCTTCATATTCCGGCCGGATCAGACCCGCACTCGGGCTCTGCCTCTTCACTTCCGCGATAATCGCGGTGTCGAACGCGTTGCGCTGCCGATGGGAGACCGCGGCAAAGAAATTGCGCGGGGCTTCTTCCTGCGCGACCATCAACTCGAGATCGGCGAGCGAGACCTTTTCCTTGGCCGCGGCAACTTCGACGCGCTTGTGCTCGACGATTTCGGTTAACACATTGGGCAAGCAGAACTCCCGGTGGCCGATCCTGTTCCTCTTCTTCGGCTTGATTCTTGCAGGGCTTGGGCCAGTTGGTGGAACGGCTCTCCAGAGCGGTGGCTCTTTCATCACTGGTCTGGAGACCAGTGCCACCAAAGACAGTGCCACGACGCTCGCTGCTCAAACCGTTCCAACGCCCAAGACGCAGGCACCCGCAGTCAGCAAGCCAAGCGTTGAGCCGCCGACGGTTACATCGCAGCAGTGGGTCTGGCTTCAGATCGGGCTCGGTGCTGCGATTGTCATTTGCCTGTGGTTTGGCAACGTCATCAAGCCTTCCTCGCTTGGAGCCGGCGCGAAAGACGGCGCTGATCGGCCGTGGTGGGCGTTCCTGGTTGCGGCAGTGGTGATTTATCTTGCGATGGGGCTCGGCGCGGAGGCCGCGAACTCGCAGGTGCGTTTGAACGCGAGTTGGCTTGGGGGCGTCACCGAAGGAAGCATCAAGGGCAATGCGATCGTGATGCTCGGTCAGGGACTTGCCGGGTTAGTCGCGGGCTTCGCGATGCTCGCGCTGGCGAGCGGCGGGCTGAAGCGTCCGACCGGGAGAGACCTGCTCACCGGTCTCCTCGCGATTTTCATTGTGCTGCCGGTTGTCAACGCGACCGGGCTTGTCGCGCTCGAGATTTACCGCGCGTTCAAGCAGGCAAGCCCACCGACCATCGGACACAACACGCTGCAAACAATTTCGGACAGCAAAGGCGATCCGTGGGCCTGGGTACAGGCCGGTTCTGCGATCCTGATCACACCCATCGTCGAAGAATTGATCTACCGCTACTTCCTGCAGACTGCGCTGGTGCGCGTCGTCAAGAAAGTCTGGCTCGGGGTGCTGCTGACCGCGATCCTGTTTGCGTCGGCGCATATCGGCGCCGTTCCGAACGCAACGCTCTCAACGGTGCTGCCGGTGCTCTTCGTTCTTGGTCTTGGACTCGGGATCGCGATGCAGCGGACGGGCAAGTTGTCGGTGCCGATCGTGATGCACGCGATGTTCAATGCTGTGAACGTGGCGCTCACACTGTGGGGCGGGAAGTAGCATTTCGACGAGCCGGACCATGTGTCGTGTCGGAAAGGTGATCGCTACGCTTGCCTCCAATGACTCTTCCCGCTTCGGGCGATAAGCCCCGCATTCTCACCGGCGACACCCCCACCGGGCGTCTGCACCTTGGTCACTGGGTCGGCAGCGTCGAACGGCGCGTCTCGCTGCAGGACAAGTACGACTGTTACTTCCTGCTGGCGAACATGCACGCATTCACCACGCGCTTTGATAAGCCCGCCGACATCCGCCAGGACACCATCGAGATCGTCAAGGACTGGCTCGCGGCAGGCATCGACCCGAAAAAGTCGACCATGGTCCTTCAGACCGAAGTCCCGGCAATCGCGGAACTCACCTGGTTCCTCGCGATGCTGCTCTCGTTCAACGACGTGATGGGCAACCCCACGCTCATCCACGAACTCGAGACCAAGGGCCTCGGCGATTCGCACAGCTTCGGCTTTCCGATGTACACCGTCGGCCAGTGCGCCGACATTCTCGCGTTCAGGCCGGTGTATGTGCCGGTTGGCGAAGATCAGGCCCCGCACATCGAGATGTGCCGCAAGGCGGCACGCAAGTTTGACCAGCTCTACTGCGCGGTTCCGAATCGCACGGAAGACAAAGACTACGTGCAGGCCGGAGGCGTCTTCCCGATTCCTGAAGCTCTCATCGGTCGCGTCGGCCGCCTGCCCGGCGTTGGGGGTGGGGGCGACGGCAAGCAGAAGATGAGCAAGAGCCTGAACAACGCGATCTTCCTGAGCGACAACGAGAAGGACGTGCAGAAGAAGATCAACAAGATCACGACCGGCCGCCAAAGCCCGAAAGAACCGGGCGATCCGGACAACATCCTCTTCAAGTTCGTCAAGGCGTTCATCACCGACGAGGCCCGTGTTGCGGAACTGAAGGATCGCTACAAGCGCGGCGACAACATCGGCGACGGGCACATCAAGCAGGAGCTTGCGGTTGCGATCAACACACTCTTGACGCCGATGCGGGCACGGCGCGCCGAATACGAGAAGCCCGGCGGCGATGATGTGATCGTGGACATCATCAAGGACGGGGTGAAGCGGGCGAACGTGGTCGCGGAAGAGACGCTGTATCTGGCGAAGAAGGCGATGAAGCTGGATTTTGGCCGCCGGACGCTGGGCTAGTTTCAGGTAGCATCAATCCGAATGGAAATCCGCGACCTCGCGCTACTCGAAGAATCCCGCCTCGTTGTCGGCATGGCGGAGATCTCCGATCACACGCTCCCAATCAAGAGCGGCGGCGTTGCGTGCCGCGCAACACCCGGCTGGTGGAACAACGTCGCCGTCGGGCTCGGCATGAACGGGCCGGTGGCACGCGAAGAACTTGAAGAGATGGCTGCGTGGTACGAATCCGCGGGCATCGAACCCCGCGTCGAGGTTTGCCCGCTCGCGGATATGTCGCTGCTCAAGGAGTGCGAGAGCCTGCGATTCGCCGCTCGCAATTTCGACAACGTTCTCTATCGCGAGATTTCAAAGAGCGAGAAGGTCGTTCCGGCGCAGCCTGCTGATCCGGCGATTTCGATCCGCATCGTGGACAGGTCGAACGAAGCCGATGTTCGCGCCTGGGGCCGAATCTCGATGACCGGCTCGCGCCCCGCGGATGTCGTGATCCCGGAACAGGACTACGAACTCTCCTCCCGGGTCGTGAAACATCCGCGCACCTACTCGTTCATCGCAAGCATCCGCGATTCCCGCGGCACGCACGACGCCGGCGCCGGCGCGCTCGAACTCCACGGCGAGATCGCCAGCCTCTTTGGCCTCAGTACGCTGCACGCCTTCCGCAAGCGGGGCATTCAGCAATCGCTCATCGCCGCACGCCTCAACCTCGCGTCGGCGAACGGTGCAATGGTTGCCACAATCTGCTCGCGTCCCGGTGCGGGCACCGAGCGCAATGTGCGCCGGATGGGGTTTCAGACGGCGTATACGAAGGTTATTCTGACACGCGCCGGGCCGAATCTGATTGCATCGCGCGGCTGACGATCCGACACGAACGGCGCATCAGATCCCGGGAGTGGTGTTATTCTCTGCCCAGGAGATTTTTGCATGCGGCACGCTGTGTGGATGGTGATTTGTCTTGTTTGCATGAGCGCTTTCGGTCAGGCGCCGCCCGCCGCACCGAGCGCACCCGAAGCGCCGCTGACCGAACGCAAGGTGTTCGAACTCTGGCAGGAGTACGAATTCCAAGCGATGATCACCCCGTATAAGAAATCGGCCTTCACCGATCCCAAGTGGAATCGGAAGGTCGATGAGCTTTACCAGATTGCGGCCAGAAACTACTCGCGGCGCGATTCGCAAACTCCCCGCCAGATTGAACTCCTCTCGCACATCCAAAACGCCGGATGCAAGGATCCGCTCGTGACGTGGATGGCGATCGCCTCCAAGACGTTCGACAACACGCCCAAATCCAAAATTGCGCGCTCCGCCGAAGAGTGCGAAGAGCTCCTTCAGTCCCTCGTTAAAAACGGCTACGGAAAAATCCGGCAGTGGCGACTGATCGTGTACATCCGGAGTTTGAAGGAAACCCTCGGCGAGGATCGATCGCAGATCGCCAACTGGACGTCCTGCTGCGAGGACGGTTTGGTCGCGGCCGCGTCGGAGCCCAATATCAGCCCGATGGTCGAGCGCCTCATCTTCGATAAGTTCAAGTCAGACATGAACGGGTCGATCAAATGCTACACGCGGGCGCTCTGCGACAAGATCAACGCGAGCACCGCATCGACGTGGATGAAGGGCTGCATCAACGGCGAGTTCCATGTGAAAGAAGCGTGGAACCGCCGGGGCAGCGGTTGGGCGGGTACGGTCAACGAGGCCGGATGGAAGGGATTCGCATCCGAGCTGGCCGACGCACACGATGCGTTCGTCGCGGCGTACCAGAACGATCCTTCGCGCCCCGAGCCTGCCGCCGGGCTCATCGTGATTGCGGGTGCATCGCACGATTTCCCGAATGAAACGCCGTCGCTCTGGTTCGATCGAGCGGTCAAAGCACAATTCGACTACGCCGACGCCTACATCACGCGCCGCTGGTATCTGCGCCCGCGCTGGGGCGGCAGCCATGATGCGATGCTTAAGGCGGCGACGGAATGGGTCGCGACCAAACGGTTCGACACCTACATCCCGGAGATGTACCTCTGGACGCTCGACGACATCTGCGCCGACCGCGGCGAATACGAGACGATCTGGCAGGAACCGGGGGTCATCGCAGTCATCGAGCAGCTGCGCGACGGCTATCTCGCGCAAAAAGACCCGTACTTCAACACGATCCTGAGCCGGGTCGCGCACGTGCTCTGGATCGCCGGGCGGCGTGCCGAAGCCAAAGACCTCGTCGATCAGTTGGGTGAGGGCTTCGCTCCGAGGACGGCCGCGGCGTTCTGCCTTCCCCTCAATGAGTTCCGCGCCGTGCACGCCTACGCGCCGTCGATTCGTGCCGCGACTCTCGCGGCCGATGAAGCGGCCGAATCGAAGGACTACGACAAATCAGTCTCGCTCCTCACCGAAGCCAAGGCAGCACACACCGATCTGCCCGAGGAAGTGCGCCAGGCGGTCGATCAGAAAATTGCGCTCTTCAAGTTTCGCAAGAGCCTCGATGATCATCAGTGGACCTCTCTGATCCTGGGAGATTCACCTCAAATCTTTTTCGATGACGGCATCATCCCCAAAGCATGGGAATTCACGGCAGATTCGATCCGCCTCACGGCACGCAATTCCTGGTGGGGAGAATTCCGCTTCCTTCCGAAAGTCGGCACGCGCTACGAGATGCGTTCCCGCATCACCGTGCCGGCGGACGGCCAGTCGGACAACTGCCGCGCGGGGTTCATGGTGTTCTTCAACATCGCCAGCGACTCCCCGTATTGGCAGTCGATCTACCTCGCCCCATTCCAGAAGGTCTGGACAACCGGCGCCTGCTGGACGAAAGACGATCCGAAACCGATCGAGTCTGGCAACCCCGTCGATCTGCTCGTAAAGGTTTGGGATGACGAGGTAGTGATCAAGGTTGACGGCACCGTTCTCTACGCCGGTCCAGCCGTCTCGCCCGATCGGACTGCCCCAGTTCGTGATCAGGTCGGTCTCGCTGCAGCCGATCGAGATCCCGCATCCGGACCTGTCGAGTTCCGCGAACCCAGCATCCGGCTGCTCCAGGCAAGGCCGGCGGAGTTGGCGAAAGAAGATCGCCCCATCCGAAGGCCGCGGCCGGTGCCAAACGCCAAACCGCGATTCTGATGGTGCGAGAAAGCCTGTTTACAGCGGACTCGGCCCCAGAACCGTTATCCCGTGCTCGGATGTGTGCTTCGCGATCCGTGCCATCATCTCGTGATCGCTCGGTGCGTCGCCGGCCGCCCCCGGCTTGCCGATTTTCTCATAGAACGCTTCAAAGTTCGCGCCGGGGTTGATGAGAATCAACATTCGCGCCGGCTGCTCTGAGCAGTTCTTGAATGTGTGCGCCGACCCGCGTGGTCCAAACAGAAAGGCGCCCTTCGTCGCGACGACACGCTTCCCGGTCTTGCCCGTCCTGTCGCCGGCTTCGCACACCCAGAAATTCACCTCGCCCTCGAGCACGTAGAACGCTTCGTCTTCGTGCTCGTGCTCGTGAAGAGGTGGGCCGCCGCCGGGAACAAGTGCGTTTTCGGTGAGTTGAAACGTGTTGCCCGACTCTGCGCAGCCGATCTTCGGGATGAGCAGATCGCCCCCCGGCGCATGCAAGCGACGTCCTTCGCCCGCGGGAACAAACTTTGGAATGAGCGGGGCCTCGATCATCGTCCCGTCTCCTCGCTTCGAATTAGTGCGTCAAGATATTCCGATGCCCTTGTGCGCGCGAACTGCTTGGCCGAATCATTCCCCTCGCCCTCTCCAGCATAGCGACACACAACCGCGATCTTCTCTCGCCAATGCCCCAAGAGGACTGCGTTCGTGTCTGGAGTTCCGGTTGCGATCGCCCGCAAATGAAGTAGGGAGATCTCCGCGCGATCCGCAGGATTCGCCCCGGCCAACACCCGCGACAAGCGGGCCGCGAGAACAATCACGGAGTGTTCGCGGGCCGCGCGCTCAGCCGAAGCGGGCGCGCCCGCCGCGGCATCAGATTCCGCGGCCTTCATCATCTCGGGAATCGCGCCCGCCGCGGCTGTTGCGAGCTTCTGCAGCGACTCGCCATCGAGCCACCAGCCGCCCCACTGCCGCAGCGGACTGCTCTCGTCCGATGCGATCGACTTGCATTCGGCGATGTCGACCGCAAGCGCGAGCACAACGCCGATCGCACGCAGCCGCGCGGCGTTGGCCTCGCCTCCGGAACTCGTTCCCGGCTTCACCGCGGCGCCCACGGCGCGGCGCCAGGCGAGCCGCTCGCGATCAATCGCCGTCAGCACGTCGGCGCTTTTGCCGCCCATCAGCGACTCGATCGCTTCGTCCTTTTCGCGCAGCCGCTTCTCGCCCCGTAATTCCAGAAGCTCCGCGACATCGTTCGCAAGATTTCGCAAAGCGCCGAGCGAGCGGTCGCGCTGCTTGGGGTCGGCGACTTCTTTCGAAAGCTTGAGCAGGCCGTCGGTAAACGGTTTGGCGTTTTCGCGAGCAACCGGGTCGCCCGCAGGAGAAGCCGCATCCTTGATCGCGTCGCTCGCCCCGCGAAGCACCTTCAAAAGTTGTAGATTTTCCGCGAAGAGATTCACCGCCGCCATCACGCCGGGATCTCCCGCGGCATCCGGCTTCGCCGCGACGCGCACGAGGGCTTCGAACAACTCGGTATGCGATCCCTTCGCGAGATCGCCGATCGTTCGTAGCGCCGGCCTCAGCTGCCGCACGACCTGCTTGTCATCCATGAGCCGCAGACGGCCCGCGGCAATCTCCACCCACTGCTCCAATTTCATCCAGCCGTCCACCGGGGCTCCGGCACCGTTCGCCGCCACGACGGGCATGATCTCGACTGCCGCGAACAGCGCTTTCTCGAGCTGCTTCGCGCCCGGGTCGGGCGCCATCGCGTCGAGCTGCGCGAAGATTCTGCCGAGAGTCGCCAGCCGGCGCAGGCGCGCGAGTCCGAGCTCGCCCGTTGATTCATTCACGACTTCTTTCGCGCCGTCTGCGAGTTCGAACATCCAGCGCCTGTAGACGCCGGCGGGAATCTGCTTTTCGTGCCCGAGCGGCCAAGACGCATCCATCACCAAACGCGTCATCGCCCGCGCGCCGGGGCGAAAGGCGGTCCATTTGTCGGCCAGATCGCACCGATCGTGCAGCACGCGAAGTGCTTCGACTCCTTCCGCAGCATCCGGAAGCTTCGAGAAATCGGGCCATGCTGGGTTTGACGCGTCGGCCAGTTCGGGCCAGGGCCAGAAGTTTTCAGCCAACGCCCCCTCGGCTTTCGCGGCGCTCGACCGACCTTGCAGCAAATTCGCGAACGCATCTCGCAGGGCTCGGTCCAATTCGCCGGACGTCGCGGGAGGATTCTGCGCCAGCAATGCAACATCCGACGCGAGCAGGTTCAGACCGTCGCGATCGAGCTTGCGTCCATCGAGTGCCGCGAATACTTCGTCCCGCGCCCGCATCATCACCGTTCCCGCGGCAACCAGAAATGTTCCGTCAACTCCCTTGTTCTCGCCCGCTTCGAGCAATGCCGAAGCCGCCCCCAAGTATGCGAGTTTGGCATCTTTGACCGCGGATTCGCCGCCCTTCTCGCGCAACTCATCGGCCTGTGTGTGCGCATCTGCCGCGAGTTTGATCGCAATCTCGCCGCTTCCGGGCTTGGGCTGATCGTTGGAAAAATGCAGCTTCTGAGCGTGTGTGCCACTCGCGAGAATCAGCGCAAACGCACACGACGCCAGCTCACGCCACCGCGAGCGCCTGGGCGTAGACCTTTTCAAGTTCGGCCACCATCGTGTCGGCGCTGAACCGCACGCGGCAGAGTTCCCGTCCGGTTGTGGCCATGCGCGTGCGATCATCGGGAGCATCGTACATCCGCTTCACCGCTTTCCGAAGGCCTTCAAGATCGCGGGGCTGAAGCAAATAGCCGGTTTGGCCGTCGAGACAAATTTCCTTCGTGCCGTCCACGTCGTAGGCGATGACCGGCACGCCGCATAGGAGAGCCTGAGGGACCGTTCGAGGCAAGCCTTCGCGATAACTCGGATGGACGAGCACATCCATCGCCCGCATCATCTCGGGCACACGTTCGCTTGGCACAAGACCGGTCGTCACCACGCGATCGGCCAAACCCATCTCCGCGACGCGCTTCAAGAGGCGATCGCGCCACCAGCCGTCGCCGACCCACAGCAGCTTCCACTGGGGGTTTGCTATGAGATCATCGCCCAGCGCGTCGAGTAAGTCGTCGTGCCCTTTGAGTTCGGCGAGCCGTGCAACGGTGCCGATCACAAAATCCAAAGGCGAGAGTCCGAGCGATTCGCGGACGCGCTCCGGCGTAAAGGGCGCGCTGCTCGCGTCGCGGGCATCGAGATAGCGCTCGACTTCCATTCCGCTGTAGACAGTGCTGTACTGCTCGGGCGTCCCGATCTTCTCCGCCAGAAACTGCTCGGTCATCGCGTTCGCGACCGAGACGATGCGATGACAGCGTCTTGCCGCAAACTTTTCGCTCGCGACATAGATCGAATTCGTGCGCGGCTTGAGGAACTTGTGAAACGGCGGTCCATGAATGGTGTGGACGACACCGAGTTTGTGGCCGGTTTTCTTCATTCGCTCGGCTTCGGTCCATGCCGCGGCACGCCCGAGCACGCCCGCCTTGCTGCTGTGCGTGTGCACGATGTCGGGCTTGAGATCGCGGATCAAACTCCGCAGCGCGAAATAGCAGCGCAGGTCTTTGAGCGGATTGATCTCGCGCACCATGCTCCGCACTTCGTGCATGCCGATGCCGTTGTCGCCCCGTCGATCCACAAAGCGAAAATTGCTCGCACGCTCAAACAGAGATCCTTCCGGTCCGAAGATCGGTCCGAACGCCAGATGCACATCGTGCCCGAGCCGCGTCTGCCCCTCGCACGAGAGAACCGTGTTCTCCTGCGACCCTCCGAGGATCAGGCGAGTGGAGATGTGGAGGATGCGCATGAGGTCACAGTATCGGTCGAATCCGGTCCCACAACTCTTTCGCAGCTTCGAGCGCTTTCGCAGCGTCCTCGCGACCGGCGCCAAACCCGGGATACCGAACGTCAACGGCGACGCTCGTGAGTTCCGCCAGCACCCTCGCATCGAAATCCAACTTGTTGTCGCCTTGACGCACCAGTTCCATGAGCCGGTTGAGATCGTGGGTCTTCGGCGGGAGGGATCCACGCCTCACGATGAGCGCCTTCAGAATTTTCTCGGCACATTGCTGAGCGTGGTAACATACCGAGTCGTAATTTGGCTTGACGACCACGGCGAATTCCCGTGTTGCCGTGCCCAAGTCGGCTTCTGATTTAGAGATCCGCTCCTCGACATTCCATGCCGGGTCCTGGGGCGATGCATTGCCGGAAGGCGACATCATGCGGCTTTTTCGTAAAGAACGATCCCGGTCGCGAGCGCCTCGGTGGTAATCGGGCCGCCCGACTTTGCTGCTATCTGCTGCGGCGTGCGTGCGATGATGTCAAATGAAATATTGAACGGAAGCGCAAGCCGTATTCCCGCCGCGGTCTGATACGCCGGGCCTTCAAACGGCAGGACTACCAGCATGTCGACGTCCGAATCCGGACCGGCGGAGCGCGCGGCGTGCGACCCGAAAAGTACGATCTTGTCGGGTTTGAACGCCCGGACAATCGTATTGGCAATCGCCTGGATTTCAGCGTCGGTGACGGACATTGCGGAATCCTATCAGGCCGACCGAGTCGAGCATGCTCGACGAGCACTTGCCTGTCCCGCTCCGGGATTTCGAGCAATGCGTTCTCCCGCGATCCTTCGACGATCGGCTCGGCGGAGGTGTAGAGGCTGCGGATGCAGATGCGGGCGAAATGTTGACCGCTGCGCCGCACTCGGGACAGACGGGAGCGTGAAGACCGTTGACGCTGTACTTACAGTTGCGACACTTCAGCGAATCCGGAATCGAGCGTTTCCATCCCAGATACGCGGTTCCGACGAAGGGAAGAGCAAGAAACCAGAATGGAAGGTACAGGACCCATCCGTTGGCGTCCACGCTTCCGTACGGCCACCATTCGACCAAGCCGAAATAGGTGCCTTCCCTCCGCGGCGTCCGAGGTTGCAAAGAGAACCGGGTGCCCAATATGCTCTGTGGCCAGGGATATACCTTGGGTGTCACCGCAAACATGACTCCGCCGCGAACCACGAGCGCCGACGCCGACTGATTCGGAGAAAATCGAATCAGACTTGCCGCCCACAGGAAGTTCAACGCAAAGGTAGCTGCGAGCAGGATGATCGCCACTCCGCTTACCCATAGCACGATCCAGCGTGGAAGCGATCGGCGCATGCTATTGAGTGTACTTCACCCACTCCAAAAACAACCCCGTCGGCGGCAGCGTCGGCCCCGCCTTCGATCGATCCTTCGATTCGAGAATCCGTGTCATCTCATCCGCGTTCTTCATCCCGCGCCCGATCTCGATTAGTGTCCCCGCGATGATCCGCACCATGTTCCACAAAAACCCGTTGCCTTCAACGTCAATCCGCACGCGATCCTCGCGTATTTTCGTCACATCCAGCCGGTAAATCGTGCGGACGGTCGTCTGCCTTCCGTGCCCTGCCGCGGCAAACCCCGCGAAATCATGCTCGCCCACCAGCGCCGCCGCCCCGCGCTGCATCGCATCGACGTCGAGCACATCCCACACGTGATGCACAAACTTGCGATCAAACAGCTCGCGCGTCCGCGCGTTGTGGACGGAGTACGAATATCCCTTGCTCGTGCAGTCGCTGATCGGGTCAAACTCGTTGTCCACCAGTTCCGCCCCGCGCACGACGACGTCATCCGGCAACTTGCCATTCAACGCCCGCACCAGCGCTTCGGGCCCGCGCGACGCCGGCCAACCCGTCGGCCCGTTTTCCTCCCCCGTGCACGTAAACGCCGCGACCTGCCCGCGCGCATGCACGCCACTATCGGTCCGGCTCGCACCGCGAAGCTCCACCATCTCGCGCACGATCTCGCGCACCGCGCGTTCGAGCACGCCCTGCACCGTCCGCAGCGCGACGCGACCTTCCGTCCCCGGCGTCAGCGTCGGATCGATCAATTTGTTTGAGCCTGTCTTTTCCGAATGCTCAAGCGTCGGCTCCTGCTTCTGCCAGCCGCAGAAGTCGGTGCCGTCGTACGCGACCGTCAGTTTGTAGCGCGGATTCGGGTTTGGACTAGAAGGTTGAACTGCGATCGGGCTCGGAAGTGCGATCGGCTGAAGGTTGTCCGGCGAGTTCGAAGTCACGCGAAAGGCTACGCCTTAATCGCCTCCCCCACCGCCTCCATCTCCGCCCCCGCCCCCATCGCTTCCACCTGCATCGCAGCCTCCGTGCCCGCCCGAGTCAAAGCCGCCGGAGTCGCGGCCATGATGACCATGATGCCCGTGATGACCCGACGTGTGCGAGGAATCGCCGCCCGCACCGAAGAACATCCACGAAGCGCCGTCACAGGAAGTTGCGGGGCCGCTATTCACGAGGCCGCGGCGAATTCCGCGGCATGCCAACACGATCAGCCAGACAAAGCCCACGATCGCCGTCGAGAGTGCCGCAGTCACGAGCAAGGTCGCCATGCGTTTCTCCTTTCGTCTTCGAGGGATGAATCAATCTGCTGTTCACTTCGGACAAGTCGTATCAGGCGTCGCGGCTAACTGCCAAAAAATACCTTGTTTTCAAGTGTTTTTACGGCGTGCCCACAACCTGTTGTGGTTTGTGAGTGCTACTGAAATGCAGATTTTGTGCGCGTTGAACGCGTCAGTCTTTTTTGCGCACCACAACCCGCTCAACCGGCGCGTCGGACTTGGGCTTAAACCGCTTGTGCTCGTCGTCCGCCCATTTATCGGCGAACTTCCACCACCAAAGAACGAAAGGCGGTCCGAGGATCGCCGTGCCGATCATGATGACCCACATCGCAGTCACTGCGGCCTTACAACTCCACGATCTGCATGTCGGTCCGCGTCAACGTTGATGCAGCGGGCGACTGGACATCGTTGAAAACAGCAAGTGAGGGATACTGCCGCGCCATCTCCGCCCGCGTGTCGGCGGCATTGAACGCGCGCGCCCGGGGCGGCGCGATCGTGACACCGGCCGCAACCTGCCCCGCCGTCGTATTGATGATCACGGTCTCAAGATCCCGCACTTCCAGGGGCACGCGATTGAATTCGGCTTCGAGATCGAGCGCAATCTGGCCCTCGGTCTTTGCGAGCTCGATCACCGGGATGGCCTGCTCGAATGCCTGGAGCACGTTCTTCCAATTCTCAAATGTGCCTGCCTTCTCGGCCCAGGTCGCGCCGGGGATCAGCACATCGCACGTCTCGACGAGCGACGTGTGCAGCGTATCGATCAGAACGGTGTACTTGCCAGAGAGTGAAGACTCGAGTTCCGGAGTGATCCAGTCGCTCGGATAGTTGCCGGTGATGATCGCGGCACCCACATCGCTGCGTCCGCTTCCCTGGCCGAGCGACTTCAAGAAGTCGTTGAATTCAAGAACGCCTGCGCCCAAAGCCCCCAGCACACGGCGGACGCCGCGCGCATTCGGCGCCTTCTCAGCGGAAATCACAAACGCGTTCTTGTCGCCGGCCTTTGCGCCGACCGGATAGACCTTGTCCTCGCCCTTGCGGGGGACCGGGCCAATGCCCAGCACAGCCTTCGAATCGATCTGACGCGCGAGCTTTGCCAGCAGATACGCATCTTCGCACGAGAGCATCGGGCTGATCAGAACCGCCAGGCGCTTGCCGCCCTCGACCACTTTCTTGAGTGCATCGATCGCGACTTCGTACGCGCGGGTGTAATCGCTCTCGACCAGCGTGTTGAACTGGCGACGCAGCGGCGTGCGCAGCCGTTTCTCGCTGTGAACGAACTTCCAGCCGTAACGCACCTCGTCGGTGATCCACCACTTGTTGATGGACATGTTGTCGCGGGGCTTGATGCGGTAGATCTTGCCTTCGTTGTGCTCGATGTTGATGTTGTCGCCGCTGGCAGTGATTCCATCGATGCTGGGCGTGTTCTTGAGGAACCAGACGCGCTGCGCGAACAGGAAATCCTTGTCGAGCAGCGCTCCTACCGGGCAGAGATCGATGACGTTGCTGGCGAGTTCGTTCTCGAGCGCGACGCCCGGGAAAAGGTCAATCTCTTCCTTATTGCCGCGCCCCTGCACGCTCAGCTCGGCCGTCCCTGTCACCTCGCGCGTAAACCGCACGCAGCGCGTGCACATGATGCACCGATCGCTGTACAAATAGACGTGGGGTCCAAGGTCCTTCTTGGGTTGCTTGACCTTCTGCTCTTCGAAGCGGGATACGCCGCGGCCGTACTCGTACGAGTAATCCTGCAGGAAACACTCGCCCGCCTGATCGCACACCGGGCAATCGAGCGGGTGATTGATCAGCAGATATTCCATCACCGCTTTTTGGTTCGCCACGCTCTTGGGACTGTCGGTGTAGACAACCGCGCCGTCGCTGGCCGGCGTCTGGCATGTGGGCTGGAGCTTGCCGCCCATCTGTGCCGCGAGCTGACCGGTCTTCGCGTCCGGCGACCAGATCTCGCCCAGACAGATGCGGCAGCTCGCGACGATGGAGAGCCCATCGTGATAGCAGTACTGGGGAATGTTCACCCCGTACGCGTTGGCGACCTGCAGAATCGTCTGGCCGGGGGTGAAGTCGCACTTCTTCCCGTTGATGGTGATGGTCGGCATGTTCGCCCGATGGTAGGCGAAGCCCGGGGATTTTCGGTGGCCGGTTCGGACCCGAAACGAGCAGCTTGAAGAGCCCCAGCTTCGTGAATTCAGCAATCGATCGCCGACGCAAGGCTCAACCCGTATCACGCGCATACGCCTCAAGGGGCACCTTGGCATAGCGCCGGTGCGGCAACTCCGCGATCGGGCGCACACCTTGGAAAGTGGAGTGGTGATCAAGTTCCAGACCATCGCGCGGGCGGCATCGTGCCGGCAACGGCCGCGACCGCATTTGCGGCTCCCCCAGTTTACAGGGCGAAGGCTGGCGCAATCACTTCGGTGAGGCACCAAAGCGACCGCGAACTGCGGACACTCGACTTCGCCGGAACCTATCGGAGGAACAGGCTTGTGCCGCGTCGTGAACCGCGCGAATCTCTACACGGGAAATCCAGATCGGAGCGGCTCGTCGACGCGCTTCCCCGCAGAGGCGAACAAGCGGAGCACAATGAACGACGTGTTCGGCTGGTTCAACGGCTCGAAGCACATGCCGTACATCATCGATGGCGAAGATAGCGGCTCGTATCACTTCGATCTGTCGCTTGCGCCGGGTCACCTTGTCAGCGCAGACAACAGCGCGAGCACCGTCGAACTCGGCGTTCTTCAGCAGGGCGGCAACAGTGGTTTCAATGTCTACGGAATCAACGCCGAAGGCTCGCTCACCGGAGTGAAGTTTGTCGGCCGCAGCAATGGCGCCCGCGTCCGCCGGACACTCGATACGCTCGAGATAGATGGCGCACAAACAGTCGGCGGCGTTGGCATCGCACTCGATGCAACGTGGAAGAAGCTCAGGGGCTTCCGCATCGAGACACTCAGTGGTTTTGATGGGCCCGACATCGTCGCGGTCGGAACGAGATTGGTGTCGCTGCCGCCGCTGATCCCCGGGCCGGCGTCGCTTGGTCTGCTGGCTCTTGCCGCTCCGGACGCGCCATCGGCAGTTGCAATTTCAGGCATTGTAAGTAGCCCGACGGCATGGGCTTGATAGGAATAAAATAGCATTTTAAGCGGACTTTGGTTGGTAATCTACCAAGAACCAAACATATCAGTCCGGCGTAGTCCGAACGTGGTCGACATCAGCCTCGACATCGCTAACTCACTGCAGACATTCACGTTAGAATCATATATTGACACGACGCACGACTCCCAGAATTGGGTCCGTAACGATGTTCTGAAAAATGCCAGTGAAATTGCCCTCGAACGGCAAGAATTCTACTTGGCGCGACATCTGATTCCGCTTAGTATTCGGATGTTGGGAGAGTTGAGAGAGACACCCGCTGCTTTCCGGGGCGGCGATCTGAAGAAATTTGTTTGGGTCTCTCTCGACAAAGCGGGGCGAATTCTTTTCGCCTCTATCTATCGAGGTCGTGCACCACGCACGATTCGGTGGGGACGCCCGGGAGGGAAGAGGTCATGCACAGTGCATGACGACCGGTGAAATGAGAGAGAGAGAGACACGTGGGGCCCGCAGGAGGGGATATGAAGATTTCGACGATTGCAGCTGTTGCAGGACTTGCCGGCGTTTGCTCGCTGGCGTCTGCCGCGTTCACTGTCCAAGCCACTTACATTGACACCAATCCCGGCGTTTGGGGAATGGTTTCACTGGACAGCGGCGTTTCGTTCATGGGCCCGGTGAAGGCCGGCCAGTTCAACTGGCAGCGCACCGGCGGAACGTACACCGGCCTGACCGGCACGTTCGCCACGTTCTGCATTGAAATTCACCAGGACATCTTCCCGGGTGGCAATTACACCTACGACGTCAACACCGTCGCCGGTGCGCCGCTTCCGGTGAACATCCTTTACGGGACGCCGATGGGCGCCGTCAAGGCCGACAAAATCTCTGAGCTCTACGGTCGCTTCTTCGGTGGCCTTTCTACGGATAACCAGTACGCCGCTTTCCAGCTGGCGATCTGGGACTTCGTGTATGACGGCGGCGGAGGTGTGGGCGCCGGCGTGTTCCAGGCTCAGGGCTTCGGCGCTGCCATGGCGCTGGCTGATTCGTGGATCTCGGCCGTTGACGGCACGGGTCCTCGCTTCGCCGGCCTCGGAGCTCTCTCGAGCGACGATTGGCAAGATCAAATCTTCACCCCCGCCCCCGGCAGCCTCGCGCTGATCGGCCTCGGCGGTCTGGTTGCGACGCGTCGGCGTCGCTAAGGAATCAAGTCGGGTCGCGATGGCCGATCGGCCAAATCCGTTAAGCGTCGCGATCCGGCCCACGAATACGTTCACGCAACTCCCCGGGCAACATCCCCGGGGAGTTGTGTTTTGGGGTCCTTGGCACATTTCGCCCCGCGCAGGTCCGAATACGACTAGCGACAGCTTCCCCAGACGGACCATCCGGAATGCTACCGGTTCTATCCGTGCAAATCGCGCTCGCGTGAATGCGTCACCCACGATCGCATTGCATGTTTCCTTCACAGGCCGACTGATCGCTTTGCTCACGCACAAGCCGATCGGCGGATCCGTGGAGAGAAACAATGAATACTCGTTCCGCCCAGTTTGTTGCCATCAGCTCGCTCATCGCCGCCACCTGCGGTTCAGTCTTTGCAGCGGACACCATTCGCGCAACGTTTAATAGCGTGTCGCCCGGCGTTGGTTGTGAGTTCTCGACCGATTCGGGCAACAGCTGGACGGGCACCATCGCGGGAAGCATGAACTGGACGCGCGACATCGGCAACCCCGGCACGTACGCCGGCCTGCAGGGCAACTTCAGCACGTTCTGCATCGAAGTTACGCAGCACGTCGGCTTCGGCGGCACGTACGACTACTTCCAGAACACTGTTGCAAATGGCCCATATCCCGCCGACATCAACTTCAATCTTCCGATGGGCGGCACCAAGGCCGGCCAGCTCGCAGAACTCTTCGGCCGCCAGTACAACACGCTCGCCACGAACACCGACTTCGGCGCGTTCCAGATGGCCGTTTGGGAAATCGTGTACGACAACGGCAGCGATGTGAACTCGGGCGTCTTCCAGATCCGCAACGCTGCGACCGAGCAGGCGCTTGCGAACACATGGCTCTCGTCGATCGATGGTTCGGGCCCGATAATGGGCGGGCTCTTCGCGCTCTCGAGCGCCGAAGCGCAGGATCAGATCGTTCCCGGCCCGGGCAGCTTCGCTCTTGCTGGTTTCGGGGGCCTGGTTGCCGCCCGTCGCCGCCGCTCGCCCGAGAAGGTGCCGGCGTAGCGAATACCTCGCACGTCACAGGCTGATTTCACGCTTCCTTAAGTCGTAGTCGAGCCTTTGGCTCGTATATACAAATGTCCGCGAAAGCGAACAGGAGAAGAGAGAGAGTTATGAAAAACACGATTTGTTGTATTGTAGCCGCTGGCTCGTTCTGCGCTGTTGCATCGGCGAACCAGGTTGTAAACGGCGATTTCCAGACCGGACTCTTGGGTCCGTCGACCTCGAGCTATTCACTCGACAACACGATGTATCCGCCCGCAACGTGGAACATCGTGAGCTACGACACGCTGCACACCAGCTGGGTCGATTTCTACGACCATACGTACGGCGACGAGCGCGGCGAGTACATGATCGTGAACGGCACCGATCAGGGAACGGGCCCGGCTTGGGCTCAGACAGTCGCTGTCGCAGCGAATACCACGTACTCGCTCAGCGCGTGGTTCGCTTCTCTCTACCCCGAAGCGCCGGCTTCGCTCGAATTCCGTGTGAACGGCGTGTCGATCGGCCCCGTCTTTAACGCTCCGCTCCCCGTGGGAAACTGGGAACAACGGTCGGGCACATTCAACACCGGCGCCAGCACCCTCGTGAGCGTTGAAATCTGGGACGTCAATCAGGCATTCACCGGCAACGACTACGCGATCGACGACATCTCGCTTGAAGCGGTTCCGGCGCCCGGCTCGCTTGCCCTCGCCGGCCTCGCGGGCGGCGTGATGATGCGTCGCCGTCGCGCGTAAGAAGAACCGAACTCGTTAACTCCCTTTGCCCCGGCCGCAGCGCCGGGGCTTTTTATTTTGCCTATGCCTCGAAGCGTGACGGCAACTTCAGTCAGGATTTGAAAGCCCGTGGTTTTCTTCTCCCCGCTCAACCTTTCCCGCGACCCGTTTGCCGGACTTTGGCGTCGGTTCTTGCAGGTCCGAGTACTCATGCACGCCTGATTCGGGGCACCTTCACAGAACCCGATCGCATACTCCGCCGATGGGTGGACGTGGCTGTTGGTTTTTCCAGCTCAATGCTCAACAGTGCGGTCAACGCCTGGCATACGCACACGCGCAGCGTGGAGCGATCGATGGAGCGCATCGCGACCGCCAAGCGGATCAACCGCGCCAGCGACGATCCGGCGGGCAGCATCGCCGTTGACCAGTTCAATGCCGACATCGCGAGCCTGAACAAGAAACTCGACGCGAACCGGTTCGACCAGAAGTATGCGGCGGCACGCGACGGCGGCAACGGCGCGATCGGCGATCTCTTGATCGAGCTGCGCGGGCACATCGTGACCGCCGCCAACAAGGGTGCAATGAGCGACACCGAGCGTCAGGCGATTCAGGTTCAGGTGGACAGCGTAGTCGACGCGATCGATTTTGTTTCAAACACGTACACATTTAATGGCCAGCGCGTCTTCGGCAACGCTCTCGCTTCGACACTCGGCGCTACGTCGGAAATGGTCGAGCAGCAGGATCCGAACGACCCGACCAAGAAGGTCCTGGTGAGCAAGGCCGCCAGCCTCGTCAGCCTGAAGAGCGGCGGCGCACTGAACATGGTGAACGGCGATCTCGAAAAGGCTCAAACGGTCATCGACAGCGCCATCGACCAAAACAGCACCGAACGGGCCACGATCGGCGCGCAGGCCAAGTCGCTCGAAAGCGATGAGCGGCTGATCCAGCAGCAGATCGAGGGCGTCAACGGGGCCAAGAGCCAGCTTGAGGATACCGACTTTGCCAGCGAGATCTCGAGCATGGTCAAGAACCAGGTTCTGCAGCAGGCCTCGGCCTTCATGATCCAGGCCGCCATGCAGCAGATGAAGCAATTGACGACCCTGATCGGCTCTTCCATGATCAAGTAGACTGTTTGGCGGGGAGAACCTGCCATGCTGAATCGTCGCCATTTTCTCGGCTCGATTGCGTTACCCAGTGCCGCGGTGCTGACCGCCTTCGCGCGTTCGACGCGCGGAGCCGGTGTGCTTGATCTTGATGCGTGGCGCGACTCGCTCGATGCGGTTGCAGACACGCCGGGCGACCCGAAAGCGATCGCGTTCGACGAGACCTTCTGGGCCCCGGCCCAGCAGGCGTTTGCGATCGACCGCAGCATGATCAATCTGAACAACGGCGGGGTCAGCCCCGCGCCGCGCGTCGTGCTTGAAGCGCAACGGCGCTACACCGACCACGCCAACACCGCGCCGTCGTATGTGTTGTGGAGGTTGCAGGAGCCGCAGCGCGAGAGCGTGCGCGAGGCAGTCGCAACCCACTGGGGCGTGAGCGCCGAAGAAATCGCGTTTACGCGAAACGCATCCGAGAGCCTTCAGATCTGCCAGTCGGGTCTCGATCTCAAGCCCGGCGATGAAGTTGTAACAACGACGCAGGACTACCCGCGGATGCTGTCAACCTTCCGCCAACTCGAGCGCCGGAACGGCGTAAAACTGGTGCTCATTAAGTTGCCGATTCCGTGCGAGAACGATGATTTGGTTGTCGAGCGTTTTGCCGAAGCAATCACGCCCCGCACAAAGATGATCCTGATGAGCCATGTGATCAACATCACCGGGCAGATTCTTCCGGTGAAAAAGGTCGTCGAGATGGCTCGCAGCAAAAACGGCGGCGTTCCCGTTATCGTGGACGGCGCGCACGCTTTCGCTCATCTCAATTACAAACTCTCCGACCTCGGCTGCGATTTCTACGGCGTCAGCCTGCACAAGTGGCTCTTTGCCCCGCACGGAACGGGGCTGCTGTATGTGCGCCGTGAAAAGATCAAAAATCTCTGGCCTCTGATGGCCGCGAAGCCCGAGCAGGACAACGACATACGAAAGTTCGAAGAGATCGGCACGCATGCGGCGGCGCCGGTTCTCTGCGTCGCCGAAGCGCTCGCATTCCACCAGACCATCGGGGACGCGCGAAAAGAAGCTCGCATGCGCTTTCTTCGTGATTACTGGGCGCAGCGACTGATCAGCGCGTCGAGCGCCTCCGCACATCCCGTGATCCTTCACACCAGCCTCGACCCCCGCTTCTCCTGCGGCATCGGCACCTTCCAGCTCAAAGGCATCGACAGCGCCAATATCGGAATCGAACTCTGGGAACGCCACAAGATTCACGTCACCGTCGTCAAGCACGATGAATTCGAGGGCGTCCGCGTCACGCCGAGCATCTACACCCAGCTCGAAGAACTCGATCGCTTTGTCGCGGCCGTTCAACACATCATGAAAGATGGGTTGGCGGCGTAGTCACGCGTCGAGTCCGCCGTATCCCCTGGCAACCTTCTAGCATCCAACGCGAATCACGATCGCGGCGTTGGCCGGCTCTCGTTCTTTTTCAGGAGTATTCATGGAATTCCGCCAACTCGGTGGCTCTGGTCTCAAGGTTCCGGTCTTCAGCCTCGGCACCGCCACCTTCGGCGGCACGACCGACCTCTTCAAGGGATTCGGCAGCAGCGACGTCGCGGAAGCCAAACGCATCATCGATATCTGCCTCGATGCGGGTCTGAACATGTTCGACACGGCCGATGTGTACTCGAAAGGCGTGTCCGAGGAGATTCTCGGTGCCGCGATCAAAGGCAAACGCGACCGCGTTCTCATTTCGACGAAAGCCACCTTCCGCATGGGCGAAGGCCAGAACGAGGTCGGCTCTTCCCGCTTCCACCTTCTGAGCGCCGTTGACGCCAGCCTCAAGCGCCTCGGCGCCGATCACATCGACATCTATCACATGCACGCCTTCGATGCCCTCACGCCCGTCGAAGAAACGCTCTCGACACTGAACGATCTCGTCCGCGCCGGCAAGATCCGCTACATCGCCTGCTCCAACTTCTCCGGTTGGCATCTCATGAAGTCCCTCGCGGCATCCGACCGTTACGGCTGGCCCCGCTATGTCGCGCAGCAGTCGTACTACTCGCTCGTCGGCCGCGATTTCGAGTGGGAACTCATGCCGCTCGGCCTCGATCAAAAAGTCGGTTGCATCGTCTGGAGCCCGCTGGGCTGGGGCCGCCTGACCGGCAAGATCCGGCGCGGGCACCCGCTTCCCGCGAACACGCGCCTCACATCCAAAGCCGCATCGGAGGCCGGTCCGCAGGTCGCCGACGAGTATTTGTACAAAGTCGTCGATGCGATCGACGAAGTTGCGAAGGAAACCGGCAAGACCGTGCCGCAGATCGCGCTCAACTGGCTCCTGCAGCGCCCGACCGTGAGCAACATCGTCATCGGCGCCCGCAACGAAGAACAGCTCAAGCAAAACCTCGGCGCCATCGGCTGGAACCTAACACCGGCGCAGGTCGCCATGCTCGATGCCGCAAGCGCTATCCCCAACAAGGCCTACCCCTACTGGCACCAGACGTTCTTCAAGGATCGAAATCCGTGGCCGGTGCCGAGCTGGTAAGCGAATCGGGCTGCACTTTCCGCCGGTTCGTCACTTTGTCATTGCTTGGCGTAGGCCGCGACAATCCGCGGCCAACCTTCCACAAATTGATCGACCAACCCGTCGAAAGCGCTCGACTCGGCATCGCGCCGAGCAGCATCGATCGCGTCCTGGCTGCTCCATGCGTTGGTCAGCCGATCCTTTTTCGAGGTCGCTTCATACGCGCCGTACACATATCCGTTCCGCGTGTCGATCAGCACGGCCGATGCAGTCGCCGTGACGGTCGCTTGCTCGTTTGGGAACAGTCCGAGTGAGATGACCCCGAGATACGGAATCGTCGTCGAACGACCGAATTTCGTGTCGAGCGTGTAGACCGCAACCATATCGGCGTGCAAGTTGGCCGCGGAATCGCGCAGATCCCTCTCATTCCGGACTTGGCCCGTGATCACCATCCGATTGATCGGAACGATTTCGCGGATCATCGGAAGCTTGCTCAACTTCTCGAGTTGCTCTGCGGTCTCTATGTCCCGGACTGTGATCACCGTGAAATCGCCGTCCCCCCAGCCATCGAGCGAGTATGACCTGTATCCGCGCGCCTGCACGCGGACAGTCGCGATCGACGTCGGGAACGAGGCGAGCGGCTTCCTCGCCAACTTCGTCGCGATTCCCGCGTCTGTATTGGCGTCCGCCTCGGATTGTGTTATTCCCAAAGCCCGAAAATCTGCCGGTCCGCCCGGCGTTGTGTAATTTGCACATCCGCCAGAAAGCGGCAAGAGCGCACCGACGAGTGCGAACCGCAGGCAACGAACCTTCATGCCGTGTTCTCCGCTGAGTGCGTCCGCAGCTTTCGCCGCAGCGCCCGACCCGGTTCCCCGCGAGCCGACACACTTCATCGGTTAAATAAAAACAGGAGCCTCACTTTGAGGCTCCTGTATCGATTGAACTCTGGCGAATTTTACTTCCCGTGCATGATCGCAGCCTGTGCCGCCGCCAGCCGAGCGATTGGCACGCGGAACGGCGAGCACGAAACATAATCCATTCCAACCTTGTGGCAGAAGTGGACGCTCTTCGGGTCGCCGCCGTGTTCGCCGCAGATACCGATCTTGAGGTCGCTCTTCACCGAGCGGCCCTTGGTGATACCCATATCAACGAGCTGGCCGACGCCGCTCTGATCGAGGCTCACAAACGGATCGCCGGGCAGGATCTCTCGGGCGAGGTAGTCGGGGAGGAAGGTGCCGATGTCGTCGCGCGAATAACCGAAGGTCATCTGCGTCAGGTCGTTGGTGCCGAAGCTGAAGAAGTCGGCGTCCGCCGCGATCTCGTCGGCGGTCAGTGCCGCACGCGGGATCTCGATCATGGTGCCGATCTTGATGTCGAGCCGGGGCTTGTAGTCCTGCTCTTCCTTCACCTTCGCGATCGTCGCTTCGACTTCGCCACGAAGGACCGAAAGCTCCTTCTTGGTGCCGACGAGCGGGATCATGATCTCCGGCAGCGCCTTGATGTTGCTGCGGATGCAATCGATCGTCGCCTCGACGATCGCCGTGACCTGCATATCCAGGATCTCGGGGTACGTCACACACAGGCGGCAGCCGCGATGGCCGAGCATCGGGTTGGCCTCGTGCAGAGCGCTCACGCGCTGCTTCACGCGCTCAACCGAAATGCCCATCATCTTCGCCATGTCGGCCTGACTCTTGTCATCGTGCGGCAGGAACTCATGCAACGGCGGATCGATCAGGCGGATCGTCACCGGCATGCCCTTCATGGCCTTGAAGATGCCCATGAAGTCATCGCGCTGGTACGGGAGCAGCTTTTCGAGCGCCTTGATGCGGTCGTCCTTGGTCGTCGAGAGGATCATCTCGCGCATCGCCTTGATGCGATCGCCCTCGAAGAACATGTGCTCGGTGCGGCACAGGCCAATGCCTTCAGCGCCAAAGTCACGCGCACGCTGCGCATCTTCCGGCGTATCCGCATTGGTGCGAACGCCGATCGTGCGGTACTTGTCGGCCCACTTCATGACGGTGGCGAAATCGCCGCTCATCTTGGGCTCAACCGACGGAACCGAGCCGTTGAGGACTTCGCCGCTGCTGCCATCGATCGAGATGACGCTGTCGCGGGTCAGCACCTTGCCGTTGATCTTGACCGTTCCGGCTGCCGGATCGATCTGAAGTTCGCCCGCGCCGACCACGCAGCACTTGCCCCAGCCGCAGGCAACGACCGCCGCGTGGCTGGTGCGTCCGCCGGTGCTGGTCAAGATGCCGGCAGCGCTGTGCATGCCTTCGACATCTTCTGGGCTCGTCTCTTTACGAACGAGAATGACCTTCTCGCCCTTGCCCGCACGCTCCACGGCTTCCTGCGCCGTGAAAGCGAGCTTGCCGACCGCAGCGCCCGGCGAAGCGGGAATGCCCTTGGTCAGAACTTCAACGGACTTCTTCTTCACCGGGTCAAAGCTCGGCAGGAGCAACTGCGTCAGATCGCCCGCCGGAATGCGGAGGACCGCGGTCTTCTCGTCGATTAACCGCTCCTTCACCATGTCGCACGCGACCTTCACCGCGGCCGTGCCGTTGCGCTTGCCGTTGCGGGTCTGAAGCATGAACAGTTCGCCACGCTCGATGGTGAACTCGATGTCCTGCATGTCCTTGTAGTGCTTCTCGAGCTTTGCCTTGATCTTCAAGAGCTGCTGATAGACAGCCTTGTTCCACTTCGGCATTTCATCAACCGGCAGCGGCGTGCGGATGCCCGCGACGACGTCTTCGCCCTGTGCGTTGATGAGGTATTCACCGTAGAAGTGATTCTCGCCCGTGGCCGGATTGCGCGTGAAAGCCACGCCCGTGCCCGAGTCGTCGCCCATGTTGCCATAGACCATCGACTGGATGTTCACGGCCGTGCCGTTCAGGCCCTGAATGCCGGCAATTCGGCGGTACGAAACCGCGCGCTCGCCGTTCCAGCTCTTGAACACGGCTTCGATCGCCAGTTCAAGCTGCTTGAACGGGTTCTGCGGGAACTCTTCGCCGACGTGGCGCTTGTAGACGTTCTTGTACTCGTTGCAAAGTTCGACAATGCCGGCTTCCGGCACTTCGGTGTCTTCCTTCGTCTTGTACTTGAGCTTGATCGCCTTGAACGCTTCCTCGAAGTGGTGGTGATCGACACCCATGACCACGTCGCCGAACATGTTGATCAGGCGGCGATACGCGTCGTACGCGAAGCGGCGGTTCTTGGTCGAGGTGCTCAGGCCTTCGACGGCGGCGTCGGTCAGGCCGAGGTTCAGAATCGTGTCCATCATGCCCGGCATGCTGACGGCCGCGCCCGAGCGCACCGAAACGAGCAGCGGGTTGGCGTTGTCACCGAACTTCTTGCCCTGCTCCTTCTCGAGCATGGCGATGTTCTTGTGAACTTCGTTCATCAGGCCGTGGGGCAGGCGCTGGCCGGCCTTGTAGTACGCGGCACAGGTGTCGGTCGTGATCGTGAAACCCGGGGGAACGGGCAGGCCGATGCTCGTCATGTCGGCGAGGTTTGCACCCTTGCCGCCCAGGAGCTGCTTGAGGCTGGCGTCGCCTTCGGTCTTCGACTTCCCGAAGAAGTAGACCATCTTGCCGGGTTTGTTGCGAAGCGTCGGGGTCGGGCCAACGCCCATTCCCGCGATGCGCGCGACCTTCTTGACAGCCTTCTTCGACGTGCTCGAAGCGGCGTGCTTGACCGAAACCGGCTTGGGCATGGTGCTCATTTCCTTCGTTCTCACTTGTTGCTTGGCAGACCGGACAGAACCGGCGGCGTGCGTGTGGGACTGAACATCCAGCGAGTACAGGGCGCAAAGCCACAACCGAACAAAGGACGACTCAGGGCTGTGTGCCGCGCACCCAGTGAACGCGCAGGGACAAAGATTCTAGGTCGCAAAAGAGCCCGGGACGACCAACCGGGGCGCTCGGAACTGCCTGTTTTTCGCGTGCGAGGCGTCGGATGCCCCCGAACACTCTTCTGTGAAGCCCGCTGTCCAAAATGAAACAGTGAATTCTGCGGAGGTTCTCCGGCGCTGGCCCGTGGAGCTCCCGCTGGCGGTCCGTTGGAATGCCCAGCCTGAATCGGGAGCCCGGGTTGTTTTGGGACTGCCGGTCGCGACCAGAACGGCACGGACGGCGTCCGAGCTTGAGTCGCTGCTTCGGGAAATCGAGCCGCGGCAGGCAGAAAGGGCGCGCGTTTCGATCGGCGCCGGCTGGTTCGGGTGGATCAGTTACGACGCAGGAACGGTTTTTGAGCCGGCTGTGCGGGCGAACAAGCCGCGTGCGCCGGCGGACCGCGATTGGCCGCTGGCGTCGTTTCAACGCATCGAAGCTTCGATCGAGATTGATCCGCGCGGCCGATGGACGAGCAACGGCACGCCCGACACGGATCTTCTCATTGCGCTCCGCGACACAAGGCGGCCGCAATCGCCCGGATATCGAATGGAGCACATCGATGCTTCAAAGAACCAAGCCGAATACATCGCCGGCGTCGAACGCATCATCGAATACATCCGCGCGGGCGACGCGTATCAGGTGAATCTGGCGCACCGATTGAGTGCGAAGTTCGAGGGATCGGCACGCCACCTCTTTGCCGATCTCGCGGAAAGCGCTCAGCCCTGGCACGGCGGCTATTTCGAAGCCGAAGGTTACGCGCTCGCGAGCGTGAGCCCGGAACTCTTTCTCGAAGCCGATTTCCGATCGCGCGCCGTGCGCACGAGGCCGATGAAAGGAACCCGCGCATACACACCTGCGACCGATGCCACGGCACGCCTGGAGCTTGATGCAAGCGCCAAGGATCGCGCCGAACTCGCGATGATCGTCGATCTCATGCGCAACGACCTTGGACGCGTCTGCGATCTCGGCAGCGTGCGAGTTGAAGAGCAGCGACGCATCGAGCGCCACGCCTCGGGCGTGATGCAATCAACCGCGACCATCGCCGGAACGCTCCGTTCGGGCACGACACTGCTTGACCTGCTGCGTGCAACGTTTCCCCCCGGCAGCGTCACCGGCGCGCCGAAGATCCGCGCGATGCAGATCATCGATGAGCTCGAGCGGTTCCGCCGCGGGCCGTATTGCGGGACGATGTTGTGGGTTGGGGATGATGGAAGGGTGCAGGCGAATGTGATGATTCGGACGGCTGCCATCTGCTCCGTCACTCCGAACTCCGGAACGAACCTCGACTACAGCGCCGGCGCGGGCATTGTTGTAGACAGCAATGCGATCTCGGAATGGGACGAAACGCTGGCAAAGGCCGCGCCGATCTTGAGCATCGTCAGCAACGCCACAGCTCAAGCGGCCTTGCGCGCTGACACAAACTCGCTCACCCGCCAAGGAACGACGACGCGCGGGTCGTGACCCAATCGCTGTTTCGCATCCAGCATCGGCCCCGGCGAAAGCGTGCCGACAACCAGCGCCTCAGCGTGATCCGCCAGCACTTCCACGATTCCGAGTTCTCGAAGCGCCGCGCGGATCTCGCCGGCGTTCTTTCCTTCGGCGATCAGCGCCGCCGTCCGCACCCCGCGAAGCGACAAGTTCCAAGACAGCCCTTCTCGCGCCGCGGCCTGTCCCGTAAAGCGCCTCCAGATTTCCTCGCTCATCGGCGTGCGTGGCTGTTCGCCAATCGTCCGTGCAAGCTCGCGAAGCCCGAGCGCAAAGCCTTCGACCGCGTTCTCTTTCTCCGCAATCGATCGATAGCGCTGCCGCGTCACGCGAATCTGTTCACGCCGCACGGGCTCGGGCGCATACCTCTGCATCACCCAGCCGTTGTTCCGCACGAGCCTGCCCAAAATCGTGTTCATGTCGCGCCCCGCCGTTACCTTGCGGTGCAGCACACGGAACGCCGGATCGAACACGACTCGGTAGCCCGCCAGCAGAATGCGGGCGGCAAGGTCGTACTCCTCTGCGTAGTAATTGAACCGGTGGTCATACCCCCGCAGCGCCACAAACAGCGAGCGCCGGATCGCCACGCCGCAGCCGATGAAGACCTCGGGCAATCCACCCTGCTCGCGCCCCGTGATCGCTTCGCGCGATGAACCAAGAAATATGTCCGCGCTCACAGCGCCGACGTCGCGAGGCTGCCGCCGCAAGCTCTCCACAAATCCCAGATCGAGCGGATGCGAATCGTCATCGAGCATCACAACCCAGTCGCTCGCCGGGTCCGCGTGCAAGACCGCAACATTGCGTGCCGCGGCACCTTCGTTCTGCGTCCGCCTCACCAGATCAATCGTGACCCCGTTCGCAAGCGCCTGCGGCACCCTCGCCGACGGCTCCGACGCATTGTCCACCACGATGATCTCGGCCCCACCCGCGTGACCACCCAGCGCCTCGATCCCGCAAAGCGTCTCGCGCAGCACCTCCGGCCGATTGCGTGTTGGAATGATGTAGCTGATCATCTCATTCTCTCAACCAACTCCACCTCAGACGTACACAGTCTCCCCGCCTTCTCTGTGTCTCTGTGCCTCTGTGGTGAACTCTCCTGTCTTTATCCAACCGCTCTCCGCGACCCAACTCCGCGAGCTTCCAAAACCTCCGGCGTCGCAAACGTCAAATGCGCTCCATGCACCCGCGTCGCCACCTTCCGAATCTCGCTCGTCGACACCGGCAGATTTCCAAGTCTCTGCACCTGCACGCTCGCAGCGCACGCGCCAAGGAACGCCGCCGAAAGCAACCCGCATCCGGTCGCCAGCGCGAGCGACGCCGTTGTGAGCAGCGCATCGCCGCATCCAAGCGCATCGATCGCCATTGGCGACAGCGCCGGAACGTGCTCGCTCCGCAACTGGCGTGAAAACGAACCATCTTCAGCTGCCTGCTCGGTTGCGACACCAAGCCGATCAAACGCGATCATGCCATCGCCGCCCAGCGTCACAATTGCGTTCTTTGACTTCGTCGCTTCGAGGAGCGACCAAGTCGCGGCCGGAAGACCTTCGCTGAGTTGCCTCGTCGCGTCGCGCAGCTCACTCTCGCTCGGGCACAGCAGATCCATCTCGCGCATCGCAAGCAAGTTCGATCGTCGCCCGCTCACATCGCCGCTGAGAATTCCCACCAAGGGCCGCAGCGCCGCGCACATTTCCGTGGTCAGCGTCGGCGTAAACAGCCCAAGCCCAAAGTCCGCGATGATCGCAACATCGCACGCCGGCCCCGCGGCACTCGCCGCCAGCGCCACCAGCGCCCGCTGCTGCGCCGCATCAAGCACATACGGCTCGACCTGATCAATCTTGACCATCTTCTGCGTGCCGACCAAAAACCGCTGCTTCTCCGGAAGGCGCCCGCCGAGCGGAAGCGATCGCACCTCGATCCCTTCGGCATGCAAGCGTGCCGCCAGCGATCGGCCCTCCGCACTTTCCGGCAGCGCCGTCACCAAGATCGGATGCGCACCCAAAGCCGCGGCGTGTCTCGCGATGATCGCCGCGCCGCCGTCGTACCGCCTCTGCTCCAGCGGACGCAGCGTCATCACCGGGCTCTCGCCCGCGACGTCGGGGCGGTCGCACATCGTGTACGTATCGACGATCGTCTCCCCCACCACCATGAGCCGCTTGCCACGGATTTGTGACAGCACATCACCGAGCGAAGCGAGATCAAGCTCCGGCAACTGCGTGAGCTGCGCGAGCCTTGCATGGAACGGATCGACCGATTGCTCCATCGCCGCGATCAACGCGCTTGACGAGAACACCACATCACCCGAACTGAACACCACGCGCCCGCCATGCCGCTCAACGGTCGAGCGCTCCACTTGGAAGCGCGGATCGTTATTGAATTCGTATTCCTTGCCCTTCACATACACATCGGGCTGCACCCAGTCGAGCAAGTCTGAGGCCGTCGGGCCCGGCTCAACAAAGACAAAGTCCACAAAGTCGAGTGCCGCAAGGTTGTCCGCCCGCAGTTCCTGCGGAATCAGCGGTCGACCCGTCCCCTTCTTCATCGTGTCGTCACCCGTGATGCTCACGAGCAGAACATCGCCAAGGCTCTTGGCCTGACGCAAATGCCGGATGTGTCCTGGATGCACGATGTCGAAACATCCGTGACACTGCACAAGATTCAAACCCGCTTCGCGCAGCATCGTGCGCAGCGTTGTCAGTTGCTCGCGCGTCACAATGCCACGGGCAAACGAAGGCCATGTCGGCCGTTCGCCAGAAGGCGGTATGGACGCAGAATTCCCGGGCTGGCCGGAACGGCTGGGGTCGGTTACGCTCACCCTCTGGTTATCGGCTCTCGAGGGCTCCTACCTGAGCGACTTTGGGGAGCCTTGAACTGTGCCAAGCGGCAAACATCCCTTGCCCACCCCCACCCGGACTTCCGATATTTCAAGGGATTGCAGATCGATCGCGAATGACTCCAACCCCGGCCAACCCCGATACCACACCGATTGCCGACGCGCTTGTCGTCGTGCTAGGTCGCACCCACTCGCTTCGCTATTGGGCGCAGTCCGGGACCCTCGACCGCGAGCTCGCCCTCTACCGCGCCCTGGCGTCGGGATACAGCAAGATGTTTCTCGTGACCGGAGCGGGTGACGAGGACCAGAAGCTCGCCGATCGCGCCGGCTTCAACGCCGAAATCGTCGCCCTCGATCATGCCGATGCCGCGAGCCTTACCCGGGCGGTTGATCGCATCACGCCGGCCATCAAGTCCGCGACCGTCGTCACGGACGACCTGCTCGCCGGTCAGACCCCCATTTCGATCGCCTCCCGCCTCCGGATGGCCGGCGTGCAGACCGCACTCATCGCCCGCGGCTCGTCGATCCCCTCTCGTTTCTTCGCCCACGATCCGGGCGGCGATTCGGTCCAGGCTTCCGATGCCGCGGCACTCGAATCCCGCCTGCTCCGCTGCGCCGATCTCGTCATCGGCACCACCGAATCGATGGTCGATGACCTCTGCTGGCGCGATGGAGTCAATGCCTCGCGAAGCGCGGTAGTTCCGGGTCACGTCCTGACGCCCCGCGAGCTGACCGAAACGCTCCGCGAGAAGAACCGCATTCTTTTCTGCGGCCCGCTCATCTCACGCAAGCGCGTCGACATCCTTCTCCGCGCCGTCTCGATGCTGCCCGAGCCGCTCTCGCGCGAAGTGACAATCGAGATCATCGGCGAAGGGGATCAGGGACAGGCCCTGCGCGGACTCGCCAGCGAACTCGGCGTCAATGCGATTTTTCAGGGCTGGATCAGCCACGCCCGCGTCCTCGAGTCAATGGCCAAATGCACGCTCTATGTCGATGCTTCCGCGCTCGAGAATCAGCCCCGCGCGCTGCTCGACGCCATGAGCACCGGAGCGCCGATTGTCGTCGCCGACATCCGTGGCCTTCGCGATCTCGTGCAGACCGGCGTCACAGGAATCCGCGTGCAGCCCGAGCCCGAAGCGTTCGCCCAGACGATGGAAGGCCTTCTGCAGGATGAAGACTGGCGCCAGACCCTCGGCGCCGGCGCCGCCCGGTTCATCAACACGCAGCTCACGATCGAGCATGTCGCGCCGCGCCACCTTCAGGCGCACGCTCTCGGACACGCCGTCGCCCGCGCCCGTCCGAATCCGATCTCGCACCTCTCCGAGATTCGCCTGCTTGTCTGCGATTTTGACGGCGTCTTTACCGACAACCGCGTGCTCACGACTCAGGACGGAAGCGAAGCCGTCTTCTGCTCGCGGGGCGACGGCATGGGCCTCGAGATGCTCCGCAAGTCGGGCATGTCGATCTTCGTGCTCAGCAAAGAAGTGAATCCGGTCGTCGCCGCCCGCTGCAAAAAGCTCAAGCTCGAATGCATGCAGGGCATCGATGACAAACTCCCCGCGCTCCAGAAGCTGGCGAAAGACCGCGGCATTTCCGCTCGGGAAATCGCGTACGTCGGCAACGACACCAACGACCTGGGCCCCCTGTCATGGGTGGGTTTGCCCGTCCTCGTAGCGGATGTTCACGCCGACGTGCTGCCAAGATTGAACCGCGCCGACGCGCTCGTGCTCGCGCACGACGGCGGCAAGGGCGCACTCCGCGAGTTCTGTGATCTGCTCCTGGCGCACAAACCCAAATAACTTGCCGCGGCAAAAACGAAAAACGCCCGGCGGTCGAGAGAACCGCCGGGCGTGTCAGAAACTCGCGCGAACATACGCACGATGAAATCTTGTGTTCGTCACGCTGCGCGTTGATCTTTCATCACACTGTTCGGATTTCAAACCCTCACGAAAACGTGACGAACAGGAATTACCACTTCAGCCAGGCATCGTCGATCACGATGAGACCACCCGGATAGGCCGGATCATCCACGGTGATCGATGCAATTCGACCGGTCACAAACCCGCGACCCTGCCGCGGCGGCATGTTCGACTCGCCTGCCCCGCGCACGATGATCGTCGGCTTATAACCGCTGCTGAGCGAATCGATCGTGCGGCAGCGAATTTCCTTCATGCCGTTGGTTTCCTGCATGCCTTCGAACGTCACCGGCCAAGCCTGCGCCGGAGTCTTGCCAAGGAACGATTCCGCGGTATTCGCCCGCGCATCGCCTGTCTCCGAATGAAGCACGTTGACGATCGAGGTCGGCGTCTGCCCGCGATCGAGCACGCCATTCGTGCCCGAGGCGTGGAACACCGTCGTCGAAGTCGGGTGAGCCTGCTCCTGCGCCGCCGGCGCTTCCGGCTGGAAACCGTGGCTCTGCTGACCTGCCGTCTGAACCGCCGTCGTCGGATTCGGATTCACAAACGTCACCACCGAGGAAGGCGCCGAATACGCCACCGGCTGCGAGATCTGCTCGGCATAGGTCGGTAACGAATAAGTCTGCGACGAATAGGTCTGCGTTAACGGCGCCGTGTATGAAACAAAGCCCGCGCCATTACTGCCCGCAACACCAAGACCGACGCTCACGGTCGGACGATCAACCAGATAGGTGTTGGGCGCAACCACGACCGGAGGCAGATACACCGGCGCACATGGAGCGTAATAGGGCGCATAGAACGGTCGATATCCGCCGTACCAGTACGGGCGCCCATAGAAGCCTGGACCCCAATACGGCCGAACCGGCGCGCAATACGGCGCCGGCGCGCAGTACCCGCGGCCCCCACCGTAGAAGCCGCTGCTGTAGCTGCCACCGACATAGCTCCCGCCACTTGAAACACCAACAGAGACGCCCCAGCGCGTTCCGCCTCCGCCCCCCCAATTGCCACCGTGCCCGCTGCCACCACCCGCGAGAGCGAGGGGCGCGAACAGGGCTAGGCCTGCGCAGGCGAGAAGAACGCGACCTGTGGAAGAACCGCTGGGCGTGCGCGTGCGATCGCCGGTGCGGAACACCTGGGACACATCTTGGCTGTTCATGGAATGCTCTCACAACCCCGTTGGCCGCAAGTTCCCTCCGGGGAGTGCGGCGCGGTCGTGCGATACCGACAGATACTACGTGGCAGATCGCACTTTGTTTCACGTGAAAATCGGAAAGTTAGTGATCAGAAACAAATCCGGAACTCTGCGGAGGGACCGGAATCCAACCCAAGGTCAATTTGTGGTTATAGGACCAGATTCTGGCTGCGAGGCCGCATCGGGGGTGTAAGGGGCTCATCCAAGGCCATCATGATCAAGATCCGCGATGCAGAGACGAGAGGGCGTTCCAAGTGGAGCTGGCTGGATTCGTGGCACACGTTCAGCTTTGGGCGGTACATCGACCGCGCGAATGTTCAGTTCCGGTCGCTTCGGGTAATCAACGACGACTTCATCGCCGGGGGCGGCGGATTTGAACCTCACCCGCACGAGGACATGGAGATCATCTCGTATGTGGTCTCCGGCAAACTTGCGCACAAGGACTGGATGGACGATGGCACGCACGCGCACGAAAGCGGGCCGGGGAGTGTGCAGGTGATGTCGGCGGGGACGGGAGTCACGCACAGTGAATTCAATCCGTCGAAGACTGAATCGATGCGGCTGCTTCAGATTTGGATTTTGCCGGACAAGGACGGCCACAAGCCCAGGTACGCGCAGCGCGATGTGCCGGAAGCCGAGAAGCGTGACACGTTGGCGCTGATCGTGTCGGGCGAATCGGGCGGCGCCAAGCTCACGATCAATCAGGATGCGAGTCTGTTTGCGACGAAGCTGTCGCCGGGGAAGAGTGTTTCGCACAAGCTTGCGCCCGGGCGCGGCGCGTATGTGCAGGTTGTTGATGGCGCGATTGAATTGAACGGGCACGAGATGAAGACGGGCGACGGCGCAACGATCGAGGACGAGCGTGCGATCACACTGACGGGTAAGACGGATTCGGAAATTTTGCTCTTTGATCTGGCGTAGCGGGATTGCGGCGAACGAGGATTGCGTAGCGTCGGCGAGATTGTTTGCAACGGCGCCCTTCACTTCGTTCGGGCTCGTACGGCAAGTCGCTGGATGTTCCGATGATCTCGTCGTGAACGTGCGGCTTGCCGCCTAGATCTGCAAAGGCATCAATCGAGCAGCGTGCCTACTTCTTCCGCTTCTTTTTCTTGTCTTTCTCTTTCTTGTCCTTGGGCTCGGGTTCGGGCACATGCAGGCGATCGAGGATGAAGGCCTGCACGAAGGCTTCTTCGTGGAGCGCGGGATTGCGGTCGCCCTTACCGCCGTGTCCGGCGTCGAGCTCGACGCGGAACAGGATTTCGTTTGAGCCCGTGTTATTTTCGCGGAGTTTTTGGGCCCACTTGGCGGGTTCCCAGTAGTTCCCGCGAACATCGTTGACGCCCCCGGTGAGCAGCGTGCTTGGGTATTTCGCGGGCCGGGTGTTTTCATACGGCGAGTAGCTGCGGATGTACTCGAACGCGGCCTGATCCTTTTCAGGATTTCCCCACTCGCCGTACTCCGTCACGGTCAGCGGGAGCGTTCGATCGAGCATCGTGTTGAGGAGGTCGACAGAGGGAACCTCGGCGACGACGACCTCGAACAGATCGGGCCTCATCGTTTCAACGGCGCCCATGAGGAGACCTCCGGCGGCGCCGCCCCGGATCGCGAGATGCTCGGGAGACGTGTACTGATTCGCAATGAGGAATTCGGCGGCGGCGATGAAATCGTTGAACGTGTTCTTCTTGTTCATCAACTTGCCGTCTTCGTACCACGAGTGGCCCTTGTCGCTGCCTCCCCGCGCGTGCGCTTCGGCGAGCACGAAACCGCGATCGAGCAGGGAGATTGTGTCACTCGAGAACGATGGCGCCGTGGAGACGCCGAACGCGGAATAGCCGGTGAGCACCGCAGGGGCGTTCCCGTTTCGGACGAGGTCCTTTTTATACGTGATCGTCAGCGGCACGATTTGGCCGTCGGATGTTTTCGCCTGGGCGAGCTCAACGGTGTAGAGCGTCGGGTCGTATCCGTTCACGGCTTGCTGCTTCAACAACTTGGTTTCACCCGAATCCATGTCGATTTCGTAGATGGATGCGGGCGTGATCGGCGAGGTGTAGTTGTAGCGAAAGTTCTTGACGTTGTATTCGGGGTTGAACTCGGGAGAGAGCGAATACGACGTTTCGGTCGTGGGAATTTCCTGGCTGACGCCCGCGTAGTTTCGGATGGAAATGTGCGGCAGCCCGGACTGCCGGTACATCATGACCATGTAGCCCTTGAACGCCTCGACGTTTTCCAGGAGCGCATCGCTTCGACCGGGGAGCAACTCGCGCCACGAATCCATGCCGGGGGAATCGATCGGCGCTTCCACCAGCCTGAAATTTGGCGCGCCGTCATTGGTGAGAATCAGGAAGCGGTTTTCATGCTGATCAACCGAATAGACATGACCCTTCTGCCGCGGCTCGATGATCGTGGGTTTGTTCTGAGCGAGACGGGCGTTGAGAAAGCTCCACTCGCTGGTGTCCTTACTTGACGAATTGATGAGCACGAACTTCTGGCTGCGAGAGAGCTCGACGGCGAGAGAAAACGCCTCGTCCTTCTCGTGGACGATCATCGCATCCTGCGCCGGCTTGGTCATGAGGGCGTGACGAAAGACTTTGTCGGGCCGATGTGAGGCGTCGAGCGTTGTATAGAAAATGGTGCGCCCATCGGCGGCCCACGCAACGTCGCCCGAGACGCCCTCAAGCTTTTCGGGAAGATCCTTATCGACGCGCAGATCGCGAAACGTGACCGTGTATTTTCCTTCGCCTTCCGTGTCTGTCGCGATGGCCGCAACGTCGGCGTTTGGCGAGATCCTGATCACGCCGACCCGGAAATTGTGATGCTCCTTTGCGGCTTCGTTCGCATCGAAAATGATCTGCTCTTTCTCGGTGCCCGAAGGATCGGGGTATGGCTTGCGGCAGTAAAACCCGTGCGGCTTGCCTTCTTCGGTGCGATGGTAATAGGTGAAGTTGCCGTCGCGGTACGGAAGCGACATATCCGTCGGCTGGGTGCGATCGAGCATCTCGTCGTAGAGAGTTTCCTGACGCTCGGTGGTCTGCGTCATCATCTGATCGCAGTACGCTCGCTCGGCGCGGAGCAAGTCTTTGACCTTGGGGTTCTCGCGCTGGCGAAGCCAGAAGTAGTCGTCCTCGAGCACGACGCCGTGGATGGGCGTCTGATGCGGGACTTTGTCCGCTTTGGGGGGCGTGAACTGGGCGAGTGCGGCGTGCGCGACACACAGCACGAACGCAAACTTGAATGCCTTCATTGGTGAAGTTTACCGACCGGAGACTCATGGTGTTCGGACGCCCCCTTTCCTTCTCGAGAATGAGTTATTCAGTCGGTTCATATCTGTACGCCACGATCGAACACGCCAGCACGATTGCCGTTGCGGCGAGCGGTGCCATCCAGAGCCCGGGAATGAGACATCGAGTCAGGTCGAGGCCTCTCCTTTGCGCATCCATCGAATAGGCAAAAAACACGAATGCATACCACACACCCGCCCCGGCGAGAAGGAGAATTGCCTGGCGACCGGGCGAGCAACGGCGCGTTAGCGCAGCAACCGCCGCCAGCAAGGCCACTCCACTGAGGTAAAAGCCAGGTCCGGGTGAGTCATCCTGCTGCGCGCACAAGTGGGCCCAACTTGGCTCCAATCCCATGCGTTGATAGCCGATGGCGAGGCCGGTTTGTGCAGCGAACGTGGTGAAAAGTAGCGGAAGCGAGACGATCAGCAGGTGCCCCATAGCCCATGGTCTCAGAACGAGATTGAACTGTTCTCGTCGTACCGTGCTTGCGGCAGCGATTCCGCACTCCGGACAGATTGAATCGTCCGGAAGTCCGACAAGGTCGTAGCCGCACGAGCAAGCCGTCCCACGGCCGACGTACGTGACAACTCTCACACGGCGGAGCGCAACCATCCAGAGAAAGCAAGCCGGAACAAAGACAACCCCGACGCCAACCACGACGACGAACACACCGGTCACGATTGCCGAAATGATTCCTGCGACCACATCCACCGATCTCGATTCGCCCGTCGGATCGAGGTGTTCGATGATTTAGACAAGCGAGACAAATCGGAACCGTTCGTATCCGCCGCACGAAACGATTCGTGGCGGCCACTCGCGACGCACGGCAGATTATTTGGCTGCAACTCTCTTCGCGGTAAACACGCCATTGGGCTGCACGAACTTCGCTTCGTTAAACGCGCCGCCGTCACCAGGCAGGAACTGGATGCTGAAGCCCGGCAGCGACGTGATCCGGAATGTGTTCTTTCGCGTCGGTTCGAGGTCGTAGACGGGCTGTCCGGGAATGCTCGCCGTCAGTGCCGAGCCGGAGATCGCGAAGGTCACCGGCTGTTCATCGATCTTGAACTCACCGACGAGTTTGGCGAGGAACGACGGATCGCGCAGCGACTCATCGCCGAGGCGCTTGAAGATGAAGGCATCTTCGGTGGATTCCATTTGGGCCCGAAGAGAGTCGATCTCACCGTCAACGCCGGTTTCGAAGATGAGCTTGAACGATTCGAAGGTGCGGTCTTTTTCGTTCTTCTTGCCGCTGAAGACGTCGTAGTGCCAGTGTTCGAGGGGCGTGACGATGCCGTTGAAGCTGAACTGCAAACCGGGATCACCGGAATTTCCGTCGGACGCGACGCTGATGATGCCGTAGCCGGGGTGTTCGTACTGGCCGATGTATTCGGCGATCGGGTGCGCGGGATGCGTGCCGGGCTTGCGGGTGTCGGCCAGTTTGTCCTTGGCGGCTTTGCCCTGTTCGCGGGCCTTGGCGCGCTTGGCGAGGGAGATCGCGTTCCAGTCCTTTGGAGTCGCGCCGGTCATGCGGTCGAACGCGTGACGCGCGATGATTTCGGGGAGGCCCGTTCCATTCATATTGGTCAGCACGACCACGCCGATGTCTTCGCGCGGCAGGAATGCGACCATCGCGGAGAAGCCGTCGATGTTGCCACCGTGGTGGAGGCGGCGATTGCCCCGGTAGACATCCACAAACCAGCCCATCGCGTAGCCGACGGGGATGACCTCGGGCGTTTCGGCGGAACCCTCTCCCATCGACATCTGCGGAGTGTGCAGTTCCTTGAGGGTTGACTCTTTGATCAGGCGCTTGCCGCCGAACGAGCCGTCGCCGAGATTGAGTTTGACCCAGTTCGCCATTTCGGTGACGGACGAATTGATCGAGCCCGCGGGGCCCATCGTCGTGATGTCGCGGAAATCCATGCGCTCGACCACATCGGTGTCTTCATCCTGGCGGTAACCGAGCGCGAAATCAGCACCTTTCTGCGAATCGGCGTTGTTCAGCGTCGTGCGCTTCATACCCAGCGGCATGAGGATCCGCTCGCGGATGTTTTCTTCCCATGACTTGCCGGTGAGGCGTTCTTCCATGAAACCCGCCGTCAGGAACATCAGATTGTTGTACTGCCATGCGCCGCGCAGGTCCTTGTTGTTCGGCAGGTACGCGAGGCGGCGGACCATGTCGTCGCGTGTGCGGGGCGTTCCGTACCACATCAGATCGTGGCGAGGAAGCCCAGAGCGGTGCGTGACGAGATCGCGAGGGGTCAGGCGTTCAGTCGCGACGGTATCGAAGAGTCGAAACTCGGGAACGTAGTTGATGACCGGCTTGTCAAATTCAAGCTTGCCGGCATCGGCGAGTTGGCCCATCACAAAGGTGGTAAACGCCTTGGTCGCCGATCCGATCGGGAAGAGCGTGTTCTCGGTCACCGGGAGTTTCTTGTCCGCGTCGCGGAAGCCGAAGCCTTTGGCGTAGACAACTTCATCACCCTTGATGATCGCGACTGCGACGCCGGGAACGCTCCACCCTTCGCGTGCCTTGTCGACGAATGCGTCGAAGCCGTCGAGCGATCCGGCACTCGCGGTTTTCGCGTCCGCAGCGCGCTTCAACTCGAACGGGATCGTGCCGCCACCTTGGGTGAAGTCGCCCTTGAGCAATGCGCCGTCGTCGCTGAATGTGCCGGCAAAGACCGGGTTGCCGGGAATGCCTCTGATCGCAAACGTCGCCTTCGCGCCGTCGAGCGACACTTTCTCAAGGGGCAGGTCTTTCGCGCCCTGGGCCGGGATGCTGATCGTGCCCAACTCGTTGCTCGTGAAGTTCAACTTCACTTCGAGGTCGGTGCCGGGAACTTTGATTGTGCCGTCCCAGCGGCCCGTGAGATCTGTGCCGAGTGCAACGTGCGCGTAGGCACTCGGCGCGAAGACGCTGACGATTCCACCCGCGATGCAAATCAAACAGGAAGTCAGTCCCGCGAACGCTCGCGGATGCTTCGGTGAGCTACGGAAGGAAACGGTTTCCGCGATGGTGGCAGCCGACCGCTTTGTCATGGCATCCTCATTGGTGAATAGGCGGCAGTTGTTTCGTTTGCCGCGGGGCGAAGGATACCGGGAACCGGCCCGAGAGATGGAATTGGGCACTCGGACCGCGTTCGTGGAGATGGCGATTGAAAACGGCCTCAGACCCCGGCAATCCGGGGGGTGGCGAAGTGGTTTGGGGTCATTTGCCGCGGAATCTGCAACCATTCTGCTCTGGTGCGGCATCTGAGGTGTGGCGATACGATTTTGCGCCGTTTCTGCGCCCCGGCTTTTGGATGGGTGCGTCGAGCGGCAACAAGGAAGCCTCTATGAAAAACGCGATGATCGGGCTGATGCTGGCGGCGGGGCTTGCGGTTCCTTCGCTGGCGATCGATGACGCGCCGCAGGCAACGGCGCCCGCCGTCAAGGCACCAGCGACGGCAGTTCCGGAAGTCGGCTCACTCACGGTCGGCAACAAGGCTCCGGCACTTGTGATCAACAAGTGGGTGAAGGGCAGCCCCGCCACGGCGTTTGCGCCGGGCAAGGTCACGGTCGTCGAGTTCTGGGCAACGTGGTGCGGCCCGTGCAAGGCGAGCATGCCTCACCTCTCTTCGCTCCAGAAGGAATACAAGGACAAGGGCGTGACGATCATCGGCGTGACCAGCGTCGATCCACGCAACTCGCTTGCGGGTGTCGAGAAGATGTCGACCGAGAAGGGCGACACGATGGGGTACACGGTTGCGTGGGATCAGGATCGCCAGACGAGCAATGCATACATGATCGCGGCGGCGCAGCCGGGAATTCCGACTGCATTCATCGTTGATCAGACCGGCACTATCGCCTGGATCGGCAGCCCGTTTGAAATGGATGAGCCCTTGGCGAAGATTGTCGCGGGCAACTGGGATGTCGCGGCGGCCCGCAGCGCGTTCGAGCCGAAACAGCAAGAGAATCTCGGGATGATGCGCTTCTCGATGGCGGCAAAGTCAAAGGACGCGCCGAAGATGCTTGAGGCCGGGCGCGCGCTTCTGGAAGCCAAGGGAACCGACGCGGACACTATGAACTTTGTCGCGTGGACGATCGTCGATCCGGGCCGGGGCGTGGATTTCAAGGCAAATCCGCAGCTCGCGACGCTTGCGCTCGACGCGGCGAAACGCTCGAACGAGGCAACGAAGAACTCGGAGCCGGGCACGCTTGACACGCTCGCATGGGCGTACTTCGCGAACGGCGACAAGGCGAATGCGGTTGCGACGGAGAAGAAGGCTATTGAACTCTCGAAGGATGATGCGATGCGCAAGGACCTTGAAGCGTCGCTGGTGAAGCTGCAGCAGTAAGCGGCGAATAACGTGCAGACTTTTTAGACCCCGCGGCGCTGGCCTCGGGGTTTTTCGTTGGTTCAGCCGGTGCCTGCGAGGCCGACGCCGCCATCGGTCCCCGCCTCTTCGCTTCGCTCGGGCTCGTATGGCAAGGTCGGGGTGGTTTGTGTGCGCTCGCCAGAATCGCGGATCGCGAATTGATCGAGTGGCTCACGGACGATGTTGTCGAATATGGGTCGGCTGAGAGTTTGGCGTTGCGGAAGAAGAGGAAATCGGATTTACCACAGAGACGCAGAGGCACAGAGAAGAACAAAAAAGAGAATTTTGAAAGAGGATTGGAAGAGAGTGCGGAGCGAGGCGTTCGGAGCGCTTGGCTCCGCCGCTGATTTCTCGGTGTCTCGGTGACTCTGTGGTGAATGTCTTGCCCTCTCCGCTGCACTGAAGCGGGGAGCTGAGCTAGAACGGCTTTTTGGTTGGGTTGATCACCAGATTGTCGCGTCCCAGGATGAACATGTCGGCGACTTCGATGGCCTCTGTAAAACTCTCTTGCGCTTTCGCGCCATCGACGGCGCCGGCAAGGACTTGGCCACGCTCGAGATGTTCGACCGTGGGGATCGCGTCGCCGGTGACGAGGACGGTGAAGCGCGGGTCTTCGAGCAGAACGCCGCAGAGGCCGGGCGTGACGCCGGGGAGCGGGAAGAGCGCGACACGCTCGGCGAGTTGATCGGGCGCGGCGCGGCAGCGCTGCAGCACGGCAACGTCGCGCGACAGAACGTCCTTCAGAATCTGATCTTCCTCATCGTCTGGGTTGAGTTCTTTGAGCCGCTGCGCGATTGGGACGCCAACACCCTCGCGCTCGGCTTCGGAGATCCACCATTCGGCGTTGGCGAATGCACCGATTCCCCGGCGACAATCGCTCTTAAAACTGGTGAGAAAGACATCGGTGATTTGTGATGCCGCGAGATTGGCGCGCTCGGCGAGGCGTGCAACGAGGATCTGATCGGGAAGACCCGGATCGATGAGAATGCGCTTCTTCCCCGCGAGGACAAGCGTGGTCGTCGCGTGGCCAGTGCGGACCTGACCTTTTTCGCCCCAGAGCGGGTGAGCGGGCAATGTGCCGATGCTGATGACGCGCCATTCCATCGGTTAGACCTCTCGTGCCTGGCCGCTGGAGCGGAGCTCTTCGAGCGCGGGGTGACGCTGCATTTTCTTCTCGCGCAGTTTTTCGACGATCAGCGCGGGGACCATCGCGGTGAGGCCGGAGAGATCCTCGCCCATCGCGGTGATCTGCTTGATGAGTGAACTGCTGGTGTACGCAAAGGTTTGGCCCGCGACGACGAAGGCGGTTTCGAGTCCGGCGACTTCGCGGTTGGTGACGGCCTGCTGCACTTCGTATTGGAGATCGGAAAGGTTGCGCACCCCTCGAAGGAGTGCCGCGGCACCGGCGCGCCGGGCGAAATCGACGGTAAGGCCGTCGAAGCCCTGAACGCTGACGGCGGCGCCGTCGGGTTCGTTCTTGACGAGTTCCTCGACCAGCGTGCGGGTCATGTCGAGTCGCTCGGCGGCCGAGAAAAGCTGGTCTTTCGACGGGTTGCGACCGACTGCAACGATCAATTCATCGAACAGCCGACGACCCCGCCGAATGACATCAAGATGCCCGAAGGTGATCGGGTCGAAGCTGCCGGGATAGATCGCAAGGTGTTTGCGAAGCGGCGTGGGCGAGGTCATGCGGGAAGGGTAGGAAGCGGCGCGTTATCTTGTGGCATGATTTCGCGGGAAGGGCAACCCGATTCGGACAGCGCGCGGCGGCTGCGCGTCGCCCTTTTTACCGACACGCTCGGGGATGTGAACGGGGTCTCGCGGTTTTTGAACGACATCGCGGATCGGGCGATTGTGGACGATCGCGACTTGCACATTCTCACGAGTACGCGATTTGCGGTGAGGGCGTTGCCGATGCTGCACAATGTTGTGCCGCGGGCGGCGATCAAGTTGCCGGGATATCGAGATCTGGAATTTGTCCTGCCTCCGGCGAGACGGTTGTTGCGGGCGGTGCGTGCGCTGCAGCCGGATGTGATTCACGTCAGCACGCCGGGGCCGGTGGGATTCGTGGGTCGCTGGATTGCTGGAAAGTTGGGCGTGCCGCTGGCGGGCGTGTACCACACGGATTTTCCGGCGTATGTGGATCGGCTCTTTGAGGATGAAGCCCTGACGCACGTTTCGCGCGGCGCGATGAAGGCTTTCTATCGGCCATTTCGCGTGGTGTTTTCGCGGAGCGCGGAGTATGGAGCCTCGCTTGCGAAGTTGGGGATTGACGCTTTTCGGCGGATGCCACTGCGCCCGGGATTCACCACGAGCCGATTTCATCCGCGATATCGCGATGAAAGGTGCTGGGGTTCGTATGGAATTCCGGCCGGGTGCGTGAAGGTGCTGTATGTCGGGCGGGTGAGTGTTGAGAAGAACATGCCTCTGCTGACGGAGATCTGGAAGCGCGTGCGACGCCTTGCGCCCGAACCCGACGCGAGGCTTGTCGTTGTGGGCGATGGACCGTATCGCGCGACGATGGAATCGGCTCTGGCGGGGATGAATGCGACGTTTCTAGGCTTTCGGTATGGAGATGAGCTGGCGAAGCTGTATGCATCGAGCGATCTCTTTGTTTTCCCGTCGGTGACCGACACGCTTGGGCAGGTGACGCTGGAGAGCCAGGCGAGCGGATTGCCTGCGCTCGTGACGAATGTGGGCGGCCCGAAGGAGGTCGTTCGCGATGGTGAAACCGGTTTCGTGCTCGCGCCGGATGACGCCGCGAATTGGGCGCGGCGCATCGTGAAGCTAGCTCAGAATGACGGGCTTCGAAAATCGATGGGTGGCGCGGCACATTGGCATGTGCAGCAGTTCTCGATTCAGGGTTCATTCGACCACTTCTGGCAGATCCACGAGCAGGTCGCAAGAAGCGGATTGCCGGCCACACAATTCGAGACAAAGCCTCGAATCGCCGAGGCAATTCGTCATTCAAACCAGCTGGATAGTGTTCCTGCGTGACAATCCAGCTCATTGCCGTTCTGATCTTCGTCGGTGCCTCGGTCGCCCAGGGTCTGTTCAAGTATCTCGCGGCGCAGGCTGAGAAGCGCCGAGTGCAGCAGGCTCAGCAGCGTTCGGAATTGGAGATTTTGAGGACGGGGCGCACGAGCCAAGCCATGCCGAAGGCCGAAGCGGCCGATGGCGAAGCGCGGCGGCGCGAGGAACTGGCTGAGTTGCGCCGTCGTGCCGCGGCACGACGCGAGCCGCAGACGTCGGCGCCCACACAGCCGCAGAAGCAGCAAACCAATCGTCCGACGGCTGCAACACCTCTCGAAATCCTGCTCGGATTGCCGCCGGGAGCGACATCGGGCGGGACGGTTTCGCCCTCCGCCCGGACTTCTCGGCCACCGAAGTCTCGACCGGCCAAAGGTGTGAACGATCCGGAGGCGAAGCGCCGGCGTCGGGAGCAGCAGCGGCTGCGCGCGGAGCAGGCCGCGGCCCAAGCACGCCACACGCAGGAAGCGCTCGAGCAGAAGGCGCGGGCGTCGGCTCGCATGGCGGCACAGGTCAGCGCCGTCGAACAGCAGCTTCGGCGGGACTCCAAACCGACCTCGACAGGACGAGCACCGCTGGGCGGAATCGGAATCGTGCCGCGATCGGGCGCGGAGTGGCGGCGAGCGATTGCGATCAATGAAGTTCTTGCGAGCCCGATTGCGCTCCGGTAAGCGGATGAATCAGTGTGCAAGCGCGGGATAGTCGGTGTAGCCTCGCGTGGGTTCCGCTCCCGGCGCGACGTAGAACGATTGCGCGTCCCATGGATTGAGAGCCGCTCCGCGCCGGAATCGGTCCACAAGATCCGGATTTGAGATGAACGGCTTGCCGAATGCAATCGCGTCGCAGTCACCACGGGCGATTGCTTGATCGGCTTTTTCGTGCGTGTAGCCGGTGTTGGCAATGAGGACGCCGCGGAAGAGCGGACGAAAGAACGAGACTGGAATGTTCGGACTTCCGGCTGCGATCGAGTCGGCATCTGCCTCGCGGATTTCGAGTGAACCGATGCCGAGGCTGTCGAGTTCGCGCACGACGTGCGAGTAGGTTTCGCGGGGAGTTGAGTCGGTGAATTCCGCCGACCAGCCGCTGGGGCTGAGGCGCACGCTGACTTGGTCTTTTCCCCAGACATCGATGAGTACCTTGGCCGCGTCGATGAGAAAGCGGGCGCGCTTTTCGATTGGACCGCCGTAGTGGTCGGCGCGCTTATTGCTGGAATCGCGGAGGAACTGTTCGAGCAGATACGAGTTTGCGGCGTGGAGCTGGACGCCGTCGAAACCCGCGGCCTTTGCGTTTGTCGCGGCGATGCGGTACTCGCCGAGGATGCGCGGGATTTCTTCGGTTTCCAGAGCGCGTGGCACCGGATGCGGCGCTTTCGATCCATCGGGGAGGCGCGCCATGCCGCGCGGCGCGATGTCGCTGGGTGCGACGGGCAGTGCGCCGCCCACTTGAAAGGCATTGTGTGAAACGCGGCCAACGTGCCAGAGCTGGCAGATGATCTTGCCCCCGGCGTTGTGTACGGCGTCGGTAACGAGCTTCCAGCCGGTCACTTGCTCGGGCGAGTAGATGCCGGGCGTGTTGGGATACCCCTGGCCTTCCTGGCTGATCTGTGTTGCTTCAGAGATGATGAGGCCGGCACCGGCGCGCTGCGCGTAGTACTCGGCGTTCAGGCGATTGGGAACATTTCCGGGGCCGGCGCGACAACGTGTGAGCGGGGCCATGAAAGCGCGGTTGCTGAGTTCCAAGCTGCCAAGACGGATCGGACTAAGAAGATTCGGCATGGTCTATTTCTTCAAACTGCTCGCAAAGCAGGGTATTTCAGCGAAATACGTTCGATGCTTCGTGTGCTGCCGGGATTCGCTTTCATCGCTCACTTGACACAACCAGCCGGCCCGATACGCTGCCTGCGTCTTCGGTGCCCTTGTTCTTTCACACAGGGGCAAAGAGGGAAGTGTGGTGCGGCTGGGCCGTTCAGGGCTCAACCAATTCCACCGCGGACGCGCCGCCGTAACGGGAGACGCCTCGACCCATGGCCTTTGTTTCCTTCGGGAGATGAATGCCGGCCACTGCGATTGACGACCAACTCCGGTCGAATCGCGGGAAGGCGGGTTGCGGAATACCCGGAGCCGGAAGACCTGCCGAGAGACGCCTCGCGGGATGTTCCCGTGGGGCTGACTGGCGGCCCTCGCGATTTTCGGGGCGGCTGGTGCGAGCGCTTTTACCCGCCCCCGCGGCAGCGCTCCCACCCGCATCAACGCTCTGAAAAAGGTCCGTGCCGGCGCTCTCGTTGCGCTCGGCCCGAACCACCTTCGCGAATGCCGTTTTCTTCGTGGCATCGGGGGCCTTCCCGCGCGAATCGGGATGTTGTGCCGCGGGTCAGGTGCTTTTGCACTGGCGCGGCGAGGAGTTTGAGATGAATCGAGTTTTGATTTTGCGTGCGGCTGCCGCGGGTGTTTTTGTCGTGGCGTCGGGCGCGCTTGCGAGTCCGTACGCGACGAGTTGGTCCGGGTACAGCCCCGGCAGCAACCCGAATGCTTCGTATTCGGATCCAGTGGCTGCGATCGGTTCGCCGACGCGCTACACCGGCGTTCAATATCATTACGAGGGTGCGGTGAATCCGTTCTTCTCGGCGTTCGACCCGCAGGATCTCGTCGCGATTTCGCCGGGCGGCTCGCTGACGCTTTCGTTTGATCACGACGTCTACAACCGCGCCGACAATCCGTTCGGCATCGACTTCAACGTCTTCGGCAATTGGTTCTATGCAGCGAGCAGCGGCGTTGCGGAATACAAGTACGGCGATAACGGCGGCAACATTGAAGTCTCAAAGGACGGGTTGAATTGGGTTGCTGTGAACACGCGCGTGACCGATGGGTATGCGACGCTTGGCTACGTTGATACGTTCATCGCAGATCAGGCGCCTGCAGGGAAAATTCCGACCGACTTCACGAAGGCGGTTGATCCGAGTTTCAACCCGATCGGCAAGTCGCTCGCCGAGATCATCGCTGGCTACAACGGCAGCGGCGGCGGCACGGGTGTCGACATTTCGTCCACCGGGCTCGACTTTATTCGCTTTGTTCGCATCAGCAATCCGATCGGCAATGTCGGCAATATCAACATTGACGGCTTGGCGGAAATCCCGGCGCCTGCCGCGTTGCCGCTGCTTGCGTACGCATGTCTCATCGCGCCCCGCCGGAGGAGAAAGTGATCGGCAGAGTTTTACAGTTGCACTCAGCCCTCGCGAAAGCGGGGGTTGTGGCTTTGAAGAGCTGCAGAGGGGCAGAGTTGCAGAGCAGCAGATGCCCCGCTGGACGATCGCGCAGCGCTTCGTTGCATTTCTCTTCTGCTCTGCTGCTCTGCTGTTTTGCTGCTCGTGCCTCGCAGGCTCAAGGAACCTGGCCCACGCTTGCGGGTGATGCAACTCGCAGCGCCACGATCTCGCAGGCGTTCCCGTCGATCTTGTCGCCCGCGTGGATTTGTTCGAATGATGAGAACGGGCGCGCGATCACGTTTGTGCCGAAAGCGGGCGTGGCGGCCGGGTTGAATTTTGTTTACACCACAGGCTCGGTCAACGAACCGGGTGGCACGAATTGGAAGCTTTTCGCGATCAACCGGCGCACCGGGCAGGTCGCGTGGTCACTTCCAATTGATGCCCCGGAGCTTGAGAGCACGGCGAGTCCGACGATCGATTCCGGGAGCGGAACTGTGATCGTTGCCGGCGGGAGCACCCTCACGTGCACGAGCCTGAACTCCCCCACCTTGCGATGGATCGCGGCGCTCAACAACCCCATTGTGAACGCTTCGCCCGCGATCGCGCGTTCGTGGCGCGGACCGGCGCGTTTATTTATCACTGACTATGACGGCTTTGGCGATTCGGCTTCGCTCTACTCGATCATCCTGGATGCGTCGGCGCAGGCCGCAGCGGGCGAGATTCTGTGGGCCGCGCCGATCGGCGCGGCATCCGGCAATTCTCCGGCGTATGAAGTGAATTCTGATCGCGTGTACGTCACTGCGGTCGGGCTGTACGCTTCAAACCCCGGACGGATACTCGCGTTTCCCGCACACGGCGGCACGAATGGCCAGCCGCCATTGCCAGTCTGGACCTTCACGAACCAGACCAACTTCGGTTTCTTTGGGGGGCTTTCGCTCGATGTTACGGGCGACGCGATCTACGCCGCGAGTTACGGGTTCTTCGGCGGCATCGCGTCGGGCAACCTCGTCAAGATTCGCGCGAGCACCGGTGCGCAGCTCTGGTCGGTCGCGTGCAATCGCAGTGCTTCGGTGCCGATTCGACTGCCTTCCGGGCGACTCGCGCTTTCGACGGGCATTCAAGGGTTTGGCTCGGTTCCGTCCGTTCAGATCTTTACGAGCGGGGCGTCTGCCGCGTCGCTGGTCTGGTCGAGCCATATCCGCACCTGGACCGATGCAGATCATGACGGCATCGTTGATGCGGGCGAGTTCATCCCCACTGGAGGCTGGAATACGCAGCCGATTTATTCGTCCGCGAGCAACCAACTGGCTGCATGCGGCAACGACAACGTGCTGCGCATTCTCGACGCTTCGATCACAAGCGCTTCGTCACCGTTCACGGTGATTCAGTCTGCTCCAAACATCGCCGGATCCCCCGCGGTTGCCGGAAGCAATCTCTACGCGATCGGTACTGCAGGGCTCCTCGCGTTCGGACCGGCGCCCGGGCTAGTCGATGTGAACGGCGACGGGCTCTTCGATGTCGAAGACCTCTACGCATGGGAGCAATCGCGGGGCAGCCGCGATGTGAATTGCGACGGGATTGTGAACGCCGCGGATCACGATCTGCTGATCTCGCTTCTGCGCGCAAACGAGGCGCAGGACCAGACGGAGGGGCGACGATGAACTCCTTCGAAGATAAAGGCATTCACCACAGAGGCATAGAGACACAGAGGGAAACGGGAAGGGTCGGAAAAGGCAGCGAGACAGTTCAACACGGAGAACCACGGAGCACCACGGAGGGGAACACGGAGAAAGACTTGCACCAAGCATTCTCTTCTCTGTGTCTCTGTGCCTCTGTGGTGAATGTCTTTTCTCGCGCCAAGCGATACAAAGCGTTCACGCTCATCGAGCTCCTCATCACCATCGCGATCATCGCGCTGCTGCTCTCGATTCTCGCGCCCACTCTCCGCGGCACGATTGCCGCTTCGCGCACGACCAAATGCCTCTCGAATCAGCGTCAACTCTCAATGGCGTGGTCGCTGTACGCTGGCGACTACAAGGACTACGCCGTTCCCGCGGCGTACTGGCAAACCGAGTACATCGGCTCCGGCCCGGTCGTCTACTGGTTCGGCGCGGACGCACCCGATGCCGCACCCTCCAGCGGCACGCTCATGCCCTATCTCAGCACGGCCCGCGCCGAACGCTCCGCGCTCGAATGCCCCGAACAGCCGAGCGGCACATACACGCCTCAGACACAGAATCTGAAAATCTCGACCACCTACGGCTACAACGGCTACTACCTCACGCCCGCGATGACGCCGGGGTGGGCCGGTGAAATCTCGTTCCGCCCGTGGCGCAAAGTCGCCGACATCCGCACGCCGTCATCGCTTCTGGTCTTCGCCGATACGTTGCTCGCGGGCGTGAACGCGACCACGCTGCCCCGCAGCAACGCACTGCTTGATCCGCCCCTTCTTTTTTCACAGTCATCGGGCTGGCAAACAAACTTGTCCCCCACCACCGCGTTCCGTCACGGCGTGAAACTGAAATCGAATGTTGCCGCCCACGCCGACGGCAGCGCACTCATCTCAATCCCGGCCCCCGATCTCCTGAAGCGCGATTCCAAGAGCCGCGTTCTCGGCACCGGCAGCCTCACCAAGACCCCCGACCCCGGCTACGTCCCCGATTGGGAACAATGGTGAGTTGCAGCCAGTATTTTGGTGGCACTGGTCTCCAGACCAGTGATTTCGGCACGTTTGTTCACTGGTCTGGAGACCAGTGCCACCAAAGGCAGTCCCACCAAATCCATGGCCGTCGATCGCTGCATCTGCAAGCAAGTCCCCTTCGCGACGCTCAAAGCGCTCGCCGACACCGGCATCCGTGATCTCGACGAACTCTCGCGACGGACCGGCTGCGGCACGGGGTGCGGGATGTGCATTCCGTACATTCGCGTGATGCTGGAGACTGGAGTTACAGATCTACCGGTCATGAGCGATGAGCAGATGCAACAAGTCTTGCGGTCTCGAACTAGCTGAAATCGGGCGCCCAAAGAAAACGGCCCGAGCATTCGCCCGAGCCGTCGTTCAATCTCTTTGATTTTCTAACCCGCGAGGCGGACTAAATCTCCGCCGGCGTTCCCACTCCCGGGATCGTCACCTGCGGTGCGCCAAGCGCCTCGCTGGGCGAAGCGCCCAGAGCAGCCGCCGCGGCAGATGCCTCGGCAAGCATTTCCTCGTCGTCTTCCTCGATCGGAGGAAGCTCGACAAGCGCCCGCACGCGGATTTCCTGATACGGACGGAACCCCGTGCCCGCCGGGATCAAGTGACCCAGCAGGACGTTCTCCTTCAGGCCGACCAGCGTATCCGTCGCGCCTCGGAGCGACGCTTCGGTGAGCACCTTTGTGCTCTCCTGGAAGGATGCACCCGAGAGGAACGAATCGCTCGAGAGAGCGGCCTTGGTGATGCCGAGCAGCAGGGTGCGTCCGGTGGCCGGGCGTGCACGCTTGGCCTTGGCGCCTTCCTTGCCGGCGGCTTCGGCCTTGGAGTTCTCTTCCTTGATCTCGTCCTTGCTCACGAGCTGGTTCAACGCCAGGCTGGTTCCGCCAGGCTCGCTCACGCGATACATCTGGCCGATCGCCTGGTTCTTGAGCTTGAAGTTGAACTTGTCGATGACCTCCTGCGGCAACAGATCGGTGTCGCCCGGGCTCTCGACCTTCACCTTGCGGAGCATCGAAGACAGGATCAGTTCGATGTGCTTGTCGTTGATCACCACGCCCTGAGCGCGGTAGACGTTCTGCACTTCGTCAAGCATGTACGCCCACAGCGCTTCTTCGCCCTTAATGCGGAGAATGTCGTGCGGCACAAGCGGGCCGTCGGTGATCGGATCGCCGGCGGCGACAAAGTCGCCCGTGTGCACCAGCAACTGCTTGTCGCTGGGAACGTGGTGATCCTTCTCAAGGCTCGAGTCGGAGACGACGCGGATGGTCATCTTGCCCTTGCGCTTGTCGGAGAAGATCTCGACCTTGCCCGAGATCTCGGCCATGAACGCCGGGTCCTTGGGCTTGCGGGCTTCGAAGATTTCCGTCACGCGGGGCAGACCGCCGACGATGTCCTGGCTTGCCGCGGCCAACTTGGGCTGGCGGGCCAACATCTGTCCGGCCTTGATGGCCTGACCGTCCTTCACTTCCAGACGCGCCTTGGCGGGGAGGAAGTGGAAGTCGAGGATGTTGCCGGTCGCGTCGAGGATGTTGATCGCCGGGTGCAGGTCGCCCTTATGCTCGATCACGATCAGCGCCATGGCGCCGCCGCTCTCTTCTTCGCGGACCGTCTCGCCCAGTTCGATATCGACGAACTTGACGATGCCTTCCTTTTCGGCCAGGATCGGCGTGCGGTGCGGATCCCACTTGACCACGATCTGGCCCTTCTTCACGTCATCGCCATGCTTGGCGTAGAGGAAGGCGCCGTAGGGAATCTTGTACTTCTCGAGTTCGCGTCCCGCCGAGTCCATGACGGCCAATTCGGCGTTGCGCTTCAAGACGACGTTGGCATCGTGGCCGTCGTCGTCCTTCACCGGAACTTCGTTGCAGTCACGCAGTTCCAGCTTGCCCGGATTGAGCGCGAGGTACTGGGTTTCCTGAGCGGTACGCTGACCGATGCCGCCCGTGTGGAACGTACGCATCGTGAGCTGCGTGCCCGGCTCGCCGATCGACTGAGCAGCGATGATGCCGACAGCCATGCCCGGCTCGACGAAGCGGCCGGTGGAAAGGTCCATGCCGTAATCCAGCACCGAGCAGCCAAAGCGGCTCTCGCTGGTGAGGGGCGAACGGACCATGATCTCGGTGATGCCCGCGTTCTCGAGGCGTGCCGCGAGTTCGGGGGTGATCAGTTCGTTCTCGCGAACGAGGACGGCTTCGGTCTTGGGGTTGGTGACCGTGTTGACCGAAACGCGCCCGACGATGATGTCGCGGAGCGGCACGTCAACCTGTTCGCCCTTATAGATCGCGCGCTTCACGATGCCGCGGCGGCTGCCACAGTCGTATTCGCCCACGATCACCGACTGTGCCACGTCGCAAAGCTTGCGGGTGAGGTAGCCCGAGTCGGCGGTCTTGAGCGCCGTATCGGCCAGGCCCTTACGCGCACCGTGCGTTGAGGAGAAGTACTCGAGGATCGAGAGACCCTCGCGGAAGTTCGAACGGATCGGGGTTTCGATGATCTCGCCCGACGGCTTGGCCATGAGGCCTCGCATGCCGGCGAGCTGCTGCATCTGGCTGATGTTGCCTCGGGCGCCCGAGTCGGACATCAGGTACACCGGGTTCAGGTAGAACTTGCCCTGCTTGGTGTCGATCGGCATCTCGTTGCCGTTTTCGTCGCGACGATCGTTCTTGAGCGTCTCGAGCAGCTTCTTCTGCACGTTTTCGCGGCAGTGCGACCAGATGTCGAGCAACTGGTTGTAGCGTTCGCGGGCGGTGATGATGCCGCGGTCGTAGTTCTTCTCGACGCGGTCGACCTTCTTCTGCGAATCGGCGAGAAGGTCGGCCTTCTCCTTCGGAATGCGCAGATCGGTGACACCGAGCGAAAGTCCGGCGAGCGTCGACTGCTTGAAACCGGTTTCCTTCATCTTGTCGAGCAGATCGATCGTGCTCGGACGATCGGCGAAGAGGTACGCATCGTCGATGACGCGGGCGCAGCCCTTCTTGCCCAGCACGCAGTTGTAGAACGGCATGCCCTTGGCGAGGATGTCGGCGAAGACCACGCGGCCGGCTGTGGTGATGATGCGCCGATTGGCGGGCATCTCCTTCACGCCGCCGCCCTGGTTGTCCACGACCTTTGTGAAGCCGTCAACTCGGACGATGATGCGCTCGTGGACGCCGATCTTGTTCTGGTCGTACGCCAGCATGACCTCGCGCCGATCCTTGAACATCTTGAGTTCTTTGTCCGTCTTCTCGTCGGGCGCCTGATAGGTCAGGAAGTAGACGCCCATGACGATGTCCTGCGAGGGCGAGATGATCGGCTTGCCGTTCGCGGGAGAGAAGATGTTGTGCGTGCTGAGCATGAGCACGTGCGCTTCGGCCTGAGCTTCGACGCTCAGGGGAAGGTGCACGGCCATCTGGTCGCCGTCGAAGTCGGCGTTGAAGCCGCCGCAGACCAGCGGGTGAATGCGGATCGCGTTACCTTCGACGAGCACGGGCTCGAACGCCTGGATGCCCATTCGGTGGAGCGTCGGTGCGCGGTTGAGCAGCACGGGGTGCTGATAGATGACCTCTTCAAGGATGTCCCACACGGCGGCATCGCGACGCTCGAGCATGCGCTTGGCGCTCTTGATCGTGTCGGCGAGACCATGCTCCTTGAGCTTTCGGATGATGAAGGGCTGGAAGAGCTCGAGCGCGATCTTCTTGGGAAGGCCGCACTGGTGGAGCTTGAGTTCCGGTCCGACAACGATGACCGAACGCGCGGAGTAATCGACGCGCTTGCCGAGCAGGTTTTCGCGGAAGCGTCCCTGCTTGCCCTTGATCATGTCGGTCAGCGACTTGAGCGGGCGGTTGGATGAACCCAGAACCGGGCGGCGGCAGCGGTTGTTGTCAAACAACGCATCGACCGCCTGTTGAAGCATGCGCTTCTCGTTGCGGATGATGACCTCGGGAGCGTTCAGGTCCATCAGCTTCTTGAGGCGGTTGTTGCGGTTGATGATGCGGCGGTAGAGATCGTTCAAATCGCTGGTCGCGAAGTTGCCCGACTCAAGCAGCACGAGCGGACGCAGATCGGGCGGGATCACCGGGATCACGTCCATGACGAGCCATGCCGGATCGTTCTGGCTGCCGCGGATCTGCTCGATGAGCTTGAGCCGCTTGGCGAAGTCCTTGATCTTCTGCTTGCTCTTGGTCTCGTTGAGATTCTGACGGAGCTGCGCGGCCTCGGCGTCGAGGTCGGTGCGCTCGATCAGGTCACGAATGGCGTCGGCGCCCATCGAGGCCTTGAAGGCGTTACCGAACTTGTCCTGCGCGGCGCGGAACTCGTCTTCGGTGAGAATCTGCTTGAAGGTCAGCTCGGTGTCGCCGGCGTCGATGACGACGTAATCCTGGTAGTAGATCACGCGCTCGAGGTCGCTGGTCTTCATGCCGAGCAGGGTGCCGAGACGGCTGGGCATGCTCTTGAAGAACCAGATGTGGACCGAGGGGCAGGCCAGGTTGATGTGGCCCATGCGCTTGCGGCGGACGCGGCTGTGCGTCACCTTGACGCCGCAGCGATCGCAGATGATGCCCTTGTACTTCGTGCCGCGGTACTTGCCGCAGGCGCACTCGTAGTCGCGCTCGGGTCCGAAGATGCGCTCGCAGAACAGACCGTCCTTCTCAGGGCGGTACGTGCGGTAGTTGATGGTCTCGGGCTTCTTCACCTCGCCGTAGGACCAGGCGCGGATGTCGTTGGGCGAGGCCAACGTGACCTTCACCGCCGAGTAGTCATTCACACGATCGTAAACAGTCTCTGCCATGATTCTGGTCTCCCGCGGCATCATGCCGCCACACCAGGAAAATCTCGTTTTGAACCGACGGAAGTCTCTGACTGATTGCTGACGACTGAAAACTGACAGCTGTCAGCCTTACAGCAGGCTTCCGCCTTCCAGCTTCTTCTTCTCAAGCGTCACGTTCAGACCAAGACCCTTGAGCTCGTTGCAAAGCACGTCAAACGCGACGGGCATGCCCGCCTCGAGCTTGTTCGTGCCCTTCACCATGCTCTCGTAGATCTTGGTACGACCTTCGACGTCGTCCGACTTGACGGTGAGCAATTCCTGCAGGACGTACGCCGAGCCGTACGCCTCGAGTGCCCACACTTCCATTTCGCCGAATCGCTGGCCGCCGGTGCGGGCCTTGCCGCCCAGGGGCTGCTGCGTGATGAGCGAATAGGGGCCGGTCGCACGCGCGTGGATCTTGTCATCCACGAGGTGGTGCAGCTTGAGCATGTACATGTAGCCGACGGTGGTCCGCTGATTGAACGGCTCGCCGGTGCGGCCGTCGTGCAGCTGGATCTTGCCGCCCTTCGGCATCTTCGCCAGCAAATCATGCGGCGAAGGCCAAGTGGCCGTCGCCTCGTAATTTGCAAGGCGCGTCTCGACGCTCTTGTTGGCTTCGTCGATCGCGTCGTGCACCTGCTGCTCGACTGCGCCGTCGAAGACCGGGGTGATCGCCTGGAACCCGAGCACGCGTGCGGCCCAGCCGACGTGCGTCTCGAGAATCTGTCCGACGTTCATACGGCTCGGCACGCCCAACGGATTGAGGAGTACTTCGACCGACGTTCCGTCCTCGAGGAACGGCATGTCTTCTTCCGGCACGATGCGGGCGATGACGCCCTTGTTGCCGTGGCGACCGGCCATCTTGTCACCGACGCTGAGCGTGCGCTTGGTGGCGATGTAGACCTTCACCATTTCGAGCACGCCGGTGGGGAGCTCGTCGCCGCGCTTCATGTGCGCGACCTTGCGGCCCTTTTCGGCTTCGAGACCCTTGATGCGGGGCCAGAACTGGCGGAACACCACTTCAGCCTGCTCGCGACCTTCTTTGCTGCCCTTGGCCCACTTGATGTCAAACGTCTTGATCTGTTCGAGGATGACTTCGGGGATGTCGCTGGCGCCGACCTTCTGACGCGTATTCGGATCGACCATGGGCGTGCCCATGATGTCGTTGATCTTCTGCGTCATCTCTTTGAAGAGCGCGATGGCCTTGTCGTCCATCAGCTTTTCGTAGTCGGTGATGTCCTTCTTCAGCGTCTTTTTCTGCTCCTCATTCATGTGGAGCCGGCGGCTGAACTTGTTCGCACCGATCACGATGCCCTCGACGCCCGCGGGGACTTCGAGCGAGTCATTTTTGACGTCTTCGCCGGCGCGACCGAAGATCGCGTGGAGGAGCTTCTCTTCCGGAGTCAGTTCGGTCTTGCTCTTGGGGCTGACCTTGCCGACCAGGATGTCGCCCGGACCGACGCGAGCGCCGAGCCGGATGATCCCCAGTTCATCGAGGTTGCGGAGCATCTTCTCGCTGACGTTCGGGATGTCACGCGTGAATTCCTCGCGACCGAGCTTGGTCTCGCGGATTTCGACATCGAACGCATCGATGTGGATGCTCGTGAAGGTGTCGTCCTTCACCAGTTTCTCGTTGATGACGATCGCATCTTCGAAGTTGTAACCGTCGAAGGTGTTGAACGCGACGAGGATGCTCTTGCCCAGAGCAAGCTCGCCCTGACGCGTGCTCGCGCCGTCGGCGAGAACCTGACCCTTGACGACCTTCTGGCCGGGCTTCACGATCGGACGCTGGTTCTGGCAGGTGCGCTCGTTGAGACCGACGAACTTGCGGAGCACGTATTCATCGGAGTTGTCGATGATGATGCGTTCTGCGTCGCAGTACGTCACCGTGCCCGAGTTCTTGGCCTTCACCACCATGCCGGTGTTGTGGCCGACGGCCTTTTCGACGCCCGTGCCCACGCACGGAGGATCGACCTTGACCAGCGGCACTGCCTGACGCTGCATGTTCGAACCCATCAGGGCGCGGTTGGCGTCGTCGTGCTCAAGGAAGGGGATGAGCGCGGCGGAAATACCCACGACCTGCTTGGGCGAGATGTCGACGTAATCGACCTTACTGCTGTCGGTCTCGGCAAGTTCACCGGCGACGCGGGCGAGGATGGCGCCCTTCTTGAGGCGACCCTTCTCGTCCATGGCGTCGGTCGGCGCGAGGACCTTCTGCATTTCCTCGTCGGCGCGGAGATGGATGATCTTGCCCGAGAGCTCGCCATTCTTCACTTCGCGATACGCGGTACGCAGGAAGCCGTAGTCGTCGACGCTGCTGTAAATACCCAGCGACGCGATGAGACCGATGTTCGTGCCTTCGGGCGTTTCGATCGGGCAGATGCGGCCGTAGTGCGAGATGTGCACGTCGCGCACTTCGAAGCCGGCGCGCTTGCGGTTGAGACCGCCCGGTCCGAGCGCTGAAAGACGACGCTCGTGCACTAGGCTCGAGAGGGGGTTGGTCTGGTCAACGACCTGCGACAGTTCGCTGCGGCCGAAGAAGAAGTCGATCGCGCTCGAGATGCTCTTGCTGTTGACAAGATCGGCGATCTTCGCGAGCTCGTTCGGATCCTTGACGCTCATGCGCTCCTGAACGGTGCGCTTCAACTTCAAGAAGCCCTTGCGGAGTTCTTCCACCGCGAGCTCGTCGAGCGTGCGGAGGCGACGGTTGCCGAGATGGTCGATGTCGTCCACCTGCGCAACCGGGCGGCCGGTCTTGGGGTCGGGGCGATTCGAGCGCAGATCGAGCACGTACTGAATGACGCGCAGGAAGTCTTCGCTCCGGAGGAACATCATGTCCTCGGGGACGTTCAGATCGAACTTGCGGTTGATGCGGAAGCGACCGACGCGGCCGAGGCGATAGCGGTTGTCGTCAAAGAACTTTTCGGCGAACAGAGCTTTCGCCTTCTCGACCTGAGGCGGATTGCCCGGGCGGAGCTTGGTGTAGAGCTTGACGAGGGCGCGCTCGTAGTCGGTTTCGGCGAATTCGGCGAACTGTTCGAGCTTCTCTTCCGCGATCGTGTTCAGGATGAGCACGTCGCTGGGGTTCTGAATGACTTTGACGTTCTTGAGGTTGCTGTTGTTGATCGCTTCGGCCTGCTCACCGATCTGACGACCGACGTGGACGAGTTCTTCGCCCGTTTCCTTGTCGATCACGGTTTCGGCGGCCCAGTGCTCCGCACGGACCTTGTCCGCGGGGATGGAGGTAACTTCGTAGAAGAGCGAGAGCAGACGATCCGTCGGTGCGACGGATTCATCGAGGCAGCGGAGGAACGTCGTCGCCGCGAGCTTGGTGCTCTGGTCGATTCGCATCGCCAGAACGTCCTTCTTCGTGACTTCGAGCTCGATCCACGAGCCGCGCTCGGGGATGATGCGGGTCGAGTGCAGCGGGCGGTCGCCTTCGCTGGAAACGATCGAGAAGTCAACGCCCGGTGAGCGGTGAAGCTGGCTGACGATCACGCGCTCGGCGCCGTTCACGATGAACTCGCCGCCGCCCATCATGATCGGGAACTCTCCCAGATAGATATCTTCTTCGGGCATGTCCGGCTTGCCCTCACGCTTGAGGCGCACCGAGATGCGGAACGGCCGGCCGTAGGTGAGTCGCAGTTCGCGGCACTCGTCCGGCGTGTAGCGCGGCTCTTCGAGCACGTACGACAAATAGTCGAGACTCATCGTCTCGTCGTACGACTTGATCGGGAATATCTCTTTCAGCAGCGACTCGAGACCGATGAGCGCGTCGCGCTCTTCGGGTCCCTTTTCAAGCTGCAGAAAACGCTTGTATCCGTCCGACTGAAGCTTGGTGAGATCGGGGATTTCCATCCCGTCGCCACGCTTTGCAAAGTTGCGCACGTTCGCGACCGGAGTGGTCGCGAGCATGGGAGTCTGGAAAACGCGATAGCCGCCTGTAGAAGAAGGATTTGCAGGCATCCGAAGTCCTTTCGTCCGATGAATAACGTCTGCCGCGACGACAAAATCGTCGCGGGGAGTCATACCCCGACCTGGTTCACAAGCCTTTTGTGCTCACGCCGAGAGTTTCAGTTCAATTCGCCAAAGTGCCGAGTTCGCCGCCGCCGTGTTCGAAGCCGAACCCGTTAGTATACGCACCCATAGATCAACCCCGCCCGCGCCCCGCAAGCCCTTCTTGACTTTTTTCTCGAAACTTTCGCCTTATCGGGAAAATTTCTGTTCGGTTGGCATTCGGTTTGCGCCGAATGGCCCCGGCTGCTGCACGGTCCATTTGTGAAAAGCAGAAGGCCCGGTTTTCCGGGCCTTCTGATAAACGCACTGTTCCAACCGTTCGATTTTGGATCGAATTAGGTCAGCTCGACCGTGCCACCCGCATCGGTGATGGTCTTCTTGAGCTTCTCGGCCTCGTCCTTCGACAGGCCGGTCTTGATCGCCTTGCCCGGGACATCGACGAACGCCTTGGCTTCGGCAAGACCGAGGCCGGTGGCTTCGCGGACAACCTTGATGACCTGGATCTTCTTGGCAGCGTCGACGGCCTTGAGGACCACGTCGAAGCTGTCCTTCTCTTCGGCCTTGGGGGCAGCCGCAGCCGCCACCGCACCGCCGCCGCCGCCAGCCGCGGCCTCGATGCCGTAGGCATCCTTCATGTACTTACCGAGATCGACGGCTTCCTTGAGGGTCAGGCCCGCAAGTTTGTCGCCGAGTTCTTTCACCTTCGCATCAACAGCAGTGTCAGACATGTTCAAACCCTTCTAAAACAGGGACTTGCGGCACAGCCGCTCATCCCAACACCGTCCAAGAGGTCACGGGGCAATCCCGTTCTTTAACCCGGGCCTTGCCTTGGAGGCAGTGCCGTACGGGCCAGTCAGACGTGGAGGGGATTCTTGGCGCTCTCGTACCCGAGGGCAAGTGCCGCCAAAACCGGCCGGGCGCCGATTCGTGGCTGACCCGAACCCGCTTGGACACGGGATTACCACTACTTCATAGCCGCCCTGGCTGCCTCCATATATCTATCGAAGCTATCCAGCCGGATCAGGCCCAGCCGCGGAAATTCCATGTCGAGGATCACGAAAACGACAAATGCCATTAGAAGCGCAAACCCGAAAAAGTGCATCACGCTTCGTCGCGATGCCACGGACATGTCAAATCCGGCGAAGAGGGCACATCCCATAGAGATCCCAAACAGCGCCACCATGACGATCGTCGGCACATGAAGGTCGGACGCTGCGGTCCTCAGCATTGCCACGTCGAAGACTTCGTTGAGCGCCGGAATCATCATCGACGTCACCGCCGGGCTAGGTGCCTTTGCACAGGCGGCCACGCACGTGGACCACAACTTGTCCTGCTCGACGGCCGAGCGAGCCTGCAGCTGGCGAACTTTCTGCATGTCGGGAACCGCGCGATAGATCTCGAGCCTGACATCGGTGTAGGTTCGGAACAGATCTCGAATCTCGGCCTGAGTTTCGGGGGGCAGCAGATCCACCCGCAGGTAGGCGGTGCCGATGGCGTTGGCTTCGTTGACAATCTGGATTCGGCGCGCATCGAAGCGCGCGGCGGCACCGGAAAAGGTAAAAGCAATCAGCAGCCCGAGCAACGCAAAGGCCGCGGCTTCGACCGCCCCCGTCCCTGACTTGCCGGGATCCTCCCCCCGTTTCTGCAAGTGCTTTCCGACGCGGCGGCCCACTTCGATGCACACGAGCACGCCAACGAACAGCGCACCCACAATCAAGCTCGAATTGGCGTAGAGATTCATTCCTGGCTCCCTAGAGAACTCAGCGTACACAAGTCGCGTGGATTCGACCGCAGGGACGGTCTTTGGGCTGCTCGCGGTGAGGTCGGGATCTCCCTAGTCTCTTCCCATGCGATTCGCGCGACTGCTACTTTCGCTCCTGCTGGCGGCCGGCCCGCTTGCATCCTGCGATCGCAAAACGCCGAGCGCCGCCACAGCGCCGCCCCCTGCACCAGCGGCAGACATCGCTTCGATCTCGGCTCCCGAGCTTCGGATCGTCGCGCTGAGCCCCGCACTTGCCATCATCCTCAAAGACCTCGGATACGAGCAGCAGATCGTCGGACGCCACGCGTACGACGTCGCACTCGATCCGGCGCTTCCCACCTGCGGCGAACTCGGCACCATCGACTACGAGACGCTCGTCAAAGTGAAGCCCACTCACATCTTCATCCAATGGGGCGCGCAGAGCCTTCCGCCCCGCCTCACAGAGCTCGCGGCAACGAACAAGTGGACCGTGAGCAATCTCAATCCGCTCACGCTCGACGAAATCGAAACCGTCGCGAGAGCGATGGATCAAACCATCTTCGACTTTGCGACCCAGGATCTGCGAGGCAAACTCGCCAGCGCTCCAACCCAGACCGGCCCGCCCGAGCACCTCAAGCCCGCGATGCCCTTCGAAAACGCGATGCACTTGGCATGGTCCGACCGCGGGCCCCTCATGAAGTCCGCCGGGCGCATCCTGCTTGTCTCGGGCACCAAACCGATCGGCGCTCTCGGTCCCGGGAGCTTTCACTATCAGTTGCTTCAGCGCCTCGGCGCAACGCCGGTCCCCGCCACCGGCGGACCTTGGATCACGCTCGATCTCGAAGACCTGAACAAGCTCGCGCCCGACGGGATCATCCTTTTCGCCCCGCGGGCGCCTCGCGCTCCCGCGCCGCCGCCTGCCACGCCCGAGCAATTAATCGCGCTCTTCGGTCGTGTCGGCGAGTTGCCGATCCCAGCATTTAAGAACAAACGCGTGGCGCTCATCGACGATCCGTATTGCCTGACCCCAAGCACAGCGATGATTCCGATCGCGGATCAGATCGCGGACATTGTTTCGGACTGGGGCGAGAGAGCCCAGGAGAAAGCTGACGGCGGAAGCAACTGATCTGGTCCGATGCTGCTTTCCAACAGGAGAGATCAAGTCGGCACTGGCCGTGGTTTGTCCCCAACCCCTCCAAAGATGGAATGCATGGACGATCCCACATCGATCCGACAAGCTTTGGACCGGCGCCCGATCGCGGCGCGACAACTGCCGGTCTTTCGAGGAATCGCGGCTGCACTTGCAAAGACCGGGATCACTCCCAATGCCATTTCGCTCTTCGGGATGTTTGTCGCCTGCGGCGCCGGCGTCTGCCTGGTGCTGACTTCTTCTCTGCCGGCATTTCAGGGCCCGCTCTTCTTACTTGCCGCGGCAGGGATCCAGTGCCGCCTTCTTTCCAACATGCTCGACGGAATGGTGGCGATCGAAGGCCATCTTCGTTCGCCGACAGGGGATCTCTACAACGAAGTCCCGGATCGCATCTCTGACACCGCCGTCTTCATCGGCGCGGGATACGCGTTTACCTCTCAACCGACCCTTGGATACCTTGCGGCAGTCGGCGCGATCTTCGTCACGTATTGCCGCGCTCTTGGTCGCTCGCTCGGGCTTCCGAGCGATTTTCGCGGGCCGATGGCGAAACAACAGCGCATGTTCCTGATCACGGTCGCTTCGATCTATCTGGGCTTTGCGCCGCAATCCTGGCATTTTTCCGTAACCGTTGCTCCCTATTTCCCCGAGTTGGGCGTGCTCGCGCTGGTTCTCGTTCTCATCTGCTTTGGCGAAGTGTTCACCGCGTGGCGCCGGCTGGCTTCGATCGCCTCCCAACTCCGGAGCCGAGCAGCGTGAACGAAGGCCTTCAGTATCTCTTTTCCACCCGCGGCGCGTTTGATCAGCCGGCAACTCGAATCATCACAGGGCTCATCGTCGCTGCGTTCATCCTTGCGCCGCTGGCAACCGTCCTCCTTTCTGCACTGGGAAAGCTCTCTGACAACACCCGCCGCGATGTCTGGGTTCGCTATCGGACATGGCTGTTCATCACGCCCGCAATGGTCGTGCCCATTCTGATGTGCCCGGCTGCAGCGATTGTGGTCGTCACTCTCGCGTCGATTCTCTGTTACCGCGAGTACGCACGGGCGACGGGCCTTTTCCGGCATCGCTCACTCAGCGCGATTGTTGTACTCGGCATCATCGGCATCGGCCTCACGTCGCTCGACAACTGGTACGGAATGTTCGCCGCGATCACTCCGTTGACGATCGTGATCCTCGCCGCCGGCGCAGTTCTGGTCGATTCACCCCACGGTTACGTCCAGCGCGTCGCACTCGCGTGTGTTGCTTTTCTGCTCTTTGGTATGGGCCTTGGTCACCTTGGTTTCATGGCCAACGAGCCTAACTACCGCCCGATCATGCTGCTCATCCTCGTTGCGGTGCAGCTCAACGACATTTTCGCGTACGTCTGCGGCAAGACATTCGGCCGTCGCAAGCTGTTTCCAAACACCAGCCCGAACAAAACGCTCGGCGGCCATGTTGGCGCGATCGTTCTCACCACCATCTTCACTGCGTCCGTCGGCCACATTGTCTTTGAAGGGACGCGTCTCGACACGCCAGTCCTCCTGGTGCTTCTCGGCCTCATTATCTCGATCGGCGGACAGATGGGCGATCTCGTCTTGAGTTCGATCAAACGCGATCTGGGCATCAAAGACATGGCGGCAACGCTTCCCGGACACGGCGGGTTTCTCGATCGATTCAACTCGGTGTTGCTCGTTGCGCCGGCCACATTCCACTTCATCGGGTACTTTCTCGGCTTCGGGCTCGGCCGCCCCGCGCGCGTGATCTCGTCACATCTCTTCCAATGAAGGACTGGACCTACGACAAGGCCGCCGATCTGGGTCTGCCTCCCGGTGCTCGGCTCCGCAGCGCCCGTCGCGAACCTGGGCTTCTCTCGCTCGTCGGACATTGTGCGACCACCGCGATGCTCCGAGGCTACTTCGCCGGCTATCACCGCTTGCGCGTCCTGGGCCGCGAACACCTGCCCCAGTGCGCCCCATTTATCCTGATCTCGAATCACTCGAGCCATCTCGATGCACTCGCGCTCAGTGCCGCCCTCCCTATCCGATCGCGCATCGATACTTTCCCGGTTGCTGCGGGAGATGTCTTCTTCCGCAATGGTGCGGCATCACTTTTCGCTTCGATCTTTCTGAACGCCCTTCCGCTCTATCGCAAAGGCGTGACCTCGCACGCTCTCGAAGATCTGCGGCATCGGGTCAGCGAAAGACACAGCGGGCTCATCCTGTTTCCCGAAGGAACACGCAGCCGGAACAACGAGGTCGGAGCATTCAAGGCCGGCGTCGGGAAGATCGTCGCTGGCACGGGTGTCCCAGTCATTCCATGTCGCTTCTTCGGGGCGTCCGATTGCCTCCCCGCAGGCAAGTGGTTGCCGCGCCCTCGAAAGATCGTCTTATGCGTCGGCACACCTCTCACATTCGCCGACATCGCAAATGACAGAGAAGGCTGGACGCAGGTTGCCGCGCTGTGCGAACAGGCAGTGCGGTCACTGCAGAATTGACACGGGAGCCAGTTTCTCTGAGAATGCATCTCCGCGCCGTCGGCACCCTGACCAAGGACTTCTTATGACGTACGCCGAACTCATCCAGACTTACTTTGAAAGGTCCAACGCGCTCCAGTGGTACTGGACGCTTTATGTAGTCATTATCGGCGGGCTGCTCGCTTTCGCTTCCATGCGCAAGGTCCCAGATCGCCTCACGACGCTCCTCGTCACGATTCTCTTCTGTTTCTTCGCGTACAAGAACCTTGGCGCGATTCAGGACGTGACGGTTCAGCGCTTCGCCGTGCTCGACGCCGTCAAGAAGGAATCAGCCTTGGCTGCTTCGAACGCCTCGGCCTATTCAGGTTCCGTCCTCACGGTCTCGAAACTCATCGAGCCCACGCTTCAGCCTCCCGCGTTCGAAGGTGTTCGGATCTTCCACATCACAAGCACCGTTCTCACAGTCGCCGCACTCTGGGCGATGGAACTTCGCCGCAAACGTGCGGCACAGTCGGGCGCGGCACACTAACTCAATGGGAGTGGGGATGCGCCCCTACGGGTGCGCGGTCTTGATATCGGCGCAGAAGCTCGACAATCTCCGGCCGTATCACGATCGACGGCCGGCTTGCTCGAAGCATGGCAAGTGCCGCATCCGCGTCGCACGCGATTCCCGCGTTCATCAGGTACGCCCCCACGACCGCCGCGCTCCGTGAGTATCCGATCTTGCAGTGAACGTAGACCACGCCGAAGCGCGCGTGGCGGTGCACAAATCTCACTCCCTCTTCGAGTTGCCCATCGTTCGGAGCCGTGAGATCCAGAATCGGAATCTGTCGATAGATCCGGGTTCGAAACACACGAGTTTCCGCAAATTCACCCGTCATATCGAGCACGGCGAAAACGCCCGCTGCTATCGCCTCGCTGGCCTCCGCCTCCGAGAGCGCTCGCCCGATCCAAACACGGTCAGATACAACATCCCATGCTCGGCATTGCCGCGCATAGTGCCAACGCGAAGCGCGTTGACCGAGCAACACAGGCCAGAGCAACATCCATGTCGTTGCGGGAAGGCGACCGCGCTGCTTGCGATAGATGCTCGGACCGAGTCCGAAGTAGCCTGCTGCGGCAATCGCGAACGAGAGCGCAGGCCAGAGCAGGAGCCAAGACCACGGTCGCGCCACAAAGCAGCCGGCAACAAACACCAGTGCGCCGGCCGCGTAGTACATGCCCACGCGATAGTTTCGCACCACGGTCTTCTGCTGAACGCGGTCAGGAAAAAAGTGGAAGGATGCCGCCGCGAGTACGACGCCACCGACCACATCAACGAGATGGTGCTGATAGGTCAGCACCGCCGAGAACCCGATCAAGATAAACCACACGGCGATGGCGGAACCGATGAGACCCTTAAACCGTCGCAGGTAGATCGCCGCGAGTATCACAATGAACGCGATGTGCAGCGACGGAAGCTCGTTGAACGGCTGATCGAACTCTCGAAAGCTTTTGAACACCAGTCCGAGCCATCCATCGACATGGGGCCGCTCGAATCCGAATCGAAGGGGAAACAGGAGAAAGCACGCCCCGGCGACGACGATGGCAAATGCGATTCTCCCAGCCAGTACACGTCGCTCACGATCCGTGCGGCAGAGAAACGGGGAGCTGATAAAAAACAGATTGATCGACATGTACGGAACGATGAACACCGGAAGAAACGGGATGTGGCGCTCCCACTCGAAGTAGAAGCTGCCCACGCCGTCTCGCGCTGCCGCGAGAGCGTTTGTCGCGCCGTAGACAATTGTAAAGAGAATCGAGAGCAGGGCCGATGCCCAGAATGCCTTCCATTTCATCGCGCCACCCTGCGAGCGACCGAAACCGTGAAGATCCCAAATGGATCGATTTCCTGCGAGATTTTTTCGAAGCCCGCGGCACGCACAAGTTCATCCATCTCCGCCTGCGTCCGTCGCCGCATGATCCAAGGCTTTCCCTCGCGATTGATCAGGCCTCGCGCGATGAACTCCATCTGCGGATGCCAGGGTTGGCATGTGTAGATGAGATGACCACCTTCTTCGACCGCTTCGCTCAGGCCTTCGAGCGAGCGTCGCACTGGCTCATTCTCGGGGAATAGCTCGTACAGGCCCGAGACAATCGCGACGTTGGCACGAGGAGTGATCGCACCCAGTGATACACGATCAAACGCGTCGGCCCGCGCGATCAGCGCGTTGGTCAATCCCAGGCGATCCGCATGCAATTTTGCGGCGTCGAGATTTTCCTGCTTGTAGTCGCGGAGCGTTGCCGACGCAACCGCTCCGGGAAGTGCCTTCATCGTCTCCAGAACATACCTCCCGGCTCCGCACGCAATATCGAGGATGTGGACAGGACGTCCGCCCGTTCCGACCTCTGCAATGCTCGCACGCAGCACCCGCTGCAGATTTTCCCGGCGCAACCGAATTCCCCGCCAGCCGATGCTGTTCAAGTAGAAGTAATCGACGAGCTTTCCAACCGGCGTCACGCCTGATGCCTTGTTTTCGTAGACGTAGTCGAGCGTGACGCCCGAATCGAATCCCGTCTTCCAGCCGAGTCGGATGCCTTCGCTGAACTTCCCGCCGATTTTGAGGCTCGTTCTCACCAGCGGCCAGTGCGGCCCGCCAGGCGCACGGAGCATGTCGTACTCGGTCCGCGTGTGTCCGCCCTTGTCGGCATCGAGCAATTCCTTGCGGCATGCCGGCTGCTCGAACGCTCGCGACAGAAACTCGCGAATCCGATCGACGACCATCGCTCGCTCATGCTCGTGAAAGATCGCGTGGTACATGCCCGGGAAGACTTCGAACTCCTTGACGCGCGATCCGAGCTTTCGATAGAACTCCCGCTGCGCTTTCACGGTCACGATCCAATCGCTCCCCGCGCCCAAAATCAGCGTCGGCACAGTGATTGCGCCGGCGTCGTCGAGCAGCCGCGTGCCGGTATCGTGCAGGTCGAGCAGAATGTTGACCGCGATCTCACGAAAAATCTGCGGATCGCTCGCGTATGCCTTAACCTGCTCCGGATCGTGTGTAAGCATCTTCGCTTTGACATAGCTCTTGACGATTCCCGGCCCGAGCACCTTCTGCTTCAGCCGCAGAAACGGAACGGCCAGCGGCACGTACAGCTTTACCCGAAACGCGGGCGTGCCGAGAACCAGAGCCCGAATCGGCGGCGCGTAGTCGTGCACCCACGCTGCCGCGACGACCGCTCCAACGCTGTGCGCGATCACCGCGGTGTTTTTAAGATCGACGCCATGCTCGCGGCTGACATTGCGAGCGAAGACGTCGGCGTCCTTGACAACAGCCGCCAGATTCGGAGCATGCCCGCGCTTGCCGGATGAATTCCCGTGGCCGCGCTGATCCCAGGCGATGATCGCGCAATCTTTCAGCTTGAGCGCCTCGACTGTCTCCCGCCAGCGCGCCGAATGCTCGTGCCCTCGGTGAAAGAGGAGCACTGCGCGGTTTGGTGCGGTCACGGGCATCCACACGCGATAAAAGATCTCCGCGCCGTCCCACGACTTCATTGTGTGTTCGGTCATCTGCATCACGTCACTCGCTCACGTCCACGAGGGGCCCTTGAAAGCTTCGGCCTTGGTACGAAATCGGCTCTTCCTTCACTTTGTGGGGTTCGCTGCCTGGCCATTTCCCACTTCCTTCGTCATCCTCCCATAAACTCACCCCCCATGTCTTCCTATTCAGATCCAATCGCCCTCCTCGACGCCTCGTTCCGCGCCGCCACGGCAGCGGCCTTCCCCGAAGTCGGTGATACCGATCCTCTTATTACAGCCAGTAAGCAGGCCGCGCTCGGCGACTTTCAGGCCAACGTTGCGATGAGCCTTTCGAAGCGGGTCGGCAAGCCGCCTCGGGAAGTTGCCGGAGCGATCGCTGCGAAAGTCGGCACACTTCCCGAGTTCGCTCAGATTGCAGAGCCTCTCAACGAGAAATCTGTTGCCGGTCCCGGGTTTATCAATATCCGCCTGAAAGGCGATGCTCTTGCGTCGCTTCTTACCTCGATGGATAGCCCGTCCCTCGGCGTGCCTGCTCCGGAAGTGAAAGAAACAATCGCCGTCGATCTCTGCGGCGTCAATCTCGCCAAGCAGATGCACGTCGGCCACCTTCGCGCCACCATCATCGGCGATGCGCTTGCTCGCGTGAATGAGCGCCTCGGTCACAACGTTGTCCGCCAGAATCACCTCGGCGATTGGGGCCTTCCGATCGCGATGGTCACGGCCAAGATCGCGGGGGACGCCAAAGCCGGAAAGATCGATCTCAAGACACTCAAGCTCGATGATCTCGATCGCGCGTATAAGCAGGCGCAGCGCGAATGCACCGCCGATGAAGACGGCCTCGCAGCCGTCGAGAAGTTCAACCTCGGCCCCAAGGCCCGCGCCGAACTTGAAGAGCAGGTCTTCGGCGCCCGCGAGAAGCTTGCCGCCGCGAAGCTCACGCTCGTCAAGCTGCAGGCGCATGATCCCGAAGTCTTCGCGGTCTGGGAACGCATCGCCAAGATCACGGTGGATGAATGCGTCGCCGTGTGTGGGCGTCTGCACGCCATTGTCCGCGCCGAAGACACAGCAGGCGAATCGAGCTATTCGAATGAGCTCGGTGAAGTCGTGGATGACCTGATCAAGCGGGGTATCGCGGTCGAATCGGACGGCGCGATCGTGGTTCACCTCGATGGGCCGGACGATCTCAACGACAACGGCCAGCGCATCACTGAGCCGTGCATCATCCGCAAATCCGACGGAGGGTTCCTCTACGCGACGACCGATCTCGCCGGGATTCGCCGGCGCATTCGCAAGTTTGGTGCGTCGCGCCTCGTGTACGCGGTCGATGCGCGCCAGAGCCTGCACTTCCAGCAGGTGTTCGCGGCCGCGCGCAAGGCCGGTTACGCCAAGATGCCGAACGGCCAGAACGCCACGCTCCGTCACGCCGGCTTTGGCATGGTGCTCGGCGACGACGGACGCCCGTTCAAAACCCGCAGCGGCGAGAACGTCAAGCTCACCGACCTGATCGATGAATCACACGAGCGCGCCAGTGTCGAAGTGAACCGGCGCTCGGCTTCGCTTCCCGACAACGAACGCGACAAAATCGCCGAAGTGGTCGGCGTCGCCGCCATCAAGTACGCCGATCTCGCCAACGACCGGATGAAGGATTACGTCTTCAGCTTTGATCGCATGGTCGCGTTCGAGGGCAACACCGGGCCGTATCTGCTGTATGCCTTTGCCCGCATCAAAAGCATTCTGCGGAAGGCGCAAGCCGAGAAGCAGATTGACACCGGTCCGAACGCTGCATTCCGCAAGGCTTCGCTCGCGATCGTCCAGCCGCAGGAAAAAACTCTGGCGCTCGCGATCCTGCGCTACCCCGCCGCGCTGCGCGCGATGGCCGATTCGTGCGAGCCCCACCGCCTCAGCGGTTTCCTCTACGACCTGGCCGGTTCGTTTAGCAGTTTCTACGACGCCTGCCCGGTGCTCAACGCCGACAACGAAGCAACGATCTTGTCGCGCCTCCGCCTTTGCGATCTCACCGGCCGCGTGCTCGAAGACGGGTTGACCACGCTCGGGTTGCCGATCGTTGAACGGATGTAGCCGATGCCCCCTCCGATTCGCCGCCTGCTCGAGACCGCCATCTACGTCGCCAATGTCCGCGCCTCGCGGGATTGGTATATGCGTGTCTTCGGCATCAAACCCTTGAATCCCGGAGGAAACGACGATCGGCTCTGCGCCATGGATCTGCCCGGGGCACAGGTGCTTCTGATTTTCGTCCGAGGCGGCACGCTTCAACCTCTACATCTTCCCGGCGGCACGATCCCACCCCATGATGCCCAAGGCACGACGCACTTTGCATTTGCGATCGATGAAAATCAGCTTCAACCTTGGCGTGAACATCTTGCGACGCTCAAGATCGCGATCGAGAGCGAGTTCAAGTGGGACCGCGGCGGCACCAGCCTCTACTTCCGCGACCCGGATGGGCATCTCCTCGAACTTATCACACCGGGCGTTTGGCCGACGTACTAGCGCGGTACGCTGTAGACATGCTCCATCTCATACTTCTAGCCTCGCTCGCCCTGCAGGCTTCGCAGCCCGCCGATCCACTTTCGAATTCCGTGCCGGGCGCTCAGGATCCGATGCCGCAGGTCAACTTTGCCGCCGTTCCCGCGGTACGCAAAGACCAGTGGTGGATCGATCGCAACAACTCCTTCAACACCCGCGCAAAGCAAGGCGCCGAAAAAGGCGACCTCGACATCATCTTCATGGGTGACTCGATCACGCAGGGATGGGAAGGTGCGGGTAAACCAGTTTGGGACAAGTACTACGGCAAGCGCAGCGCCGTGAACTTCGGCATCGGTGGCGATCGCACGCAACATGTTCTCTATCGCGCCAGCACCGGAAATCTGGACGGCCTCGACACGCCCGACAACGGAAACTCACCGCGGTTGGTCGTTCTCATGATCGGCACCAACAACACCGGAGGCAGTCCCGGACCCGGCGCCGATCAATCCAACAGCGCGCCCCAGATCAGCGAAGGCGTCCGTGCCTGCGTCAATGCGATCCACGACAAAGTTCCAGGTGCACACATCCTGGTCCTGGGCATCTTCCCGCGTTCCGAGAAACCCGACGACAAACGCCAGGTCATCATCGACACCAACGCGATGCTGAAAACCATCGGAGAAGGCGGCGACGGCGAGCGGGCGATGTCGCGTGTTCACTTCCTCGATATCTCGGACAAATTCCTTGAAAAGGACGGCACAATCTCCAAAGGGATCATGCCCGACTTTCTGCACCTCTCCGAGAAGGGCTATCAGATCTGGGCCGAGGCGATCCAGCCGCATGTAGATCGGTACGCACCGACGCGCTGAGCAACCTCGGGCAAATCGGAGCCGGACGAATGACGATGCTATTTCAACTCGGCGCGTTCGCTATACGCACGTGAGGTTGTTGTACGCGACGACGAACTCGACAAAGTCGGCGTCGTCCACAAAGCCGTCGCTGTTCATATCGCCCGGACATCCATCCGCCATTGCCGGATCGGCGCAGTCGAGGATGTTGTACGACGAGACGAAAATCACAAAGTCGGCGTCGTCAACAACCCCATCGTTGTTGAAATCACCGGGGCACGGATCGGGGGGCTGGGTGCCCGCGCCCCAGTCTTTTCCGGTTGAACCCGTCACCGTGCTCGCCGCCGTGACCGGAGTGGTGCCGGCGTAGACCGCGAGAATCCCGCCCCAGCTGACAACGGCGTTTTGGACGAGCGCCGTAGATGTCGTCCCGCCGAAGCCGCCGCTCGAGCGCATGCCGGCGCCCGCCCACGCGTAAATGCCCAGCGTGAACGGCGTACCAAAGGTGAATGGTACCGCGAAGGTGGCCTCGTCATTCACCGACATGGTCTCGACGTTCGGGTTGCCGAACGTGGCGATGGCCCAGTTGCCGTATTGGGCCGTCGACCCGAGCGGAGGCGTCGACCCGCCGGGGCTGAAGAACTGATTCTGCTGAAGCTGGAGGTTGTCTTTGTAGCCGGTGACGCGGATCGAGGCCGAGCCGGTTAAGCCGGTCGCCTTGAGAAAGCCCGATACGTGCACGGTGAACTGCATGAATCCGGATTCGCCGGTGTGCGCAGGGTTCGAAATCGTGAACGTTTCCTTCCAGCCGCCGTTCATCATCGCGAAAGGAAAAGGATCGATATCGGGCGCGCTGTTGGCTGCATCAAAATTCACATATCCCATCCCCGCGACGCCATGACAGCTATTGCTGAGTCCGGTCGCGCTGGAGGAAGCGGAGCGCGTGATCGTGCCGATCCCGGCAAAGAAGCCCTCGGCGAAACTGGAATTTGCGCCGTTGATGGCGTTGTCCAGATCTTCGCCCGGCCAATTGATGCCTCCGGAAGTCGCCGGATCGGCGCCGGCCTGCACGAACCCGCCCGGCGAAACGAGCGTCAGTTGCGAGAGGCCGGCGAGGGCGGTCACGCACGATCCCGCGGCCACGATCAAACCGAAAACAAATCGAGACTTCGAATTCATGTGAAAGCTATTTCTCCGGAATTACGAACAGAGCAACTGGTTGTACGCCACGATCCAGATCGTGAAGTCTGAATCGTCCACCACACCATCAAAGTTCAGGTCCGACGGGCAATCCTGCGGCATCGTGTGGAATGGCTTCTGCGTCAGAATCGCGGTGTCACTGAGGCTCTCGATGTACGCGGTATCCAGGTTGGACGCCGTACGGAGATTGATCGTGCCACTGCCGTTGACGGTGCACGCCTCGTCAACTCGGATGCGCGTGAAGTTCAGCCCCAGACCGTCATTGACGGACATTCCCGCATGATTCACGGGTCCGCCGGCAAGCAATCGGAGAATGGCACTGTTCTTCACCACACCGTTGATGTTGATCATCACGCCGGAGATGGTCGGATCGCCCGTCACCTGCCAGGAACCCGCGCCCGACCCGTTGATCGACCCGCCGGAGAGCGCTGCACCGCTGCCAAGACCAATGATGCCCGGGGCTGCGCGCAATTCGCCGGCGCCGGTCTGTGTCATCGGGCCTGTAATCTCCAGCAGGCTTCCCGCGACATCGGCGATGACCTGGCTTGCGTTCGTCATCTTTGCGGTAATTCGCCCGGTTCCCAGAATCTTGTGTGGCGATTGATGCAGGACTTCTCCCGCGCCGACTGTCTCGATGTACGCCGTGCTCAGATTGCCCGACGCATTGAGTCGCACGCTGCCGGTTCCTGAAAGCGGTGCGCTTGCTGCGAAGCGCAGGCTGGTGAAATTCGATCCCGCGGCCGTCGCGCCCGTGCTGAGCAATTGAACCGAGTCCGGACTCGGTCCGCCGGACAGATTGATCATGAATGTTCCGGCCAGATCAAACACGGCGCTCTTGCCCGCGCCATCGGGAACGCCAATCGGGCTCCAATTGGAACCGGTGTTCCAACTTCCGCCAGTCCCGTTGGTCCACGTAAAGACCCGGCCAAGCGCGCTGCGGGACGCCAGCATGCCGCACAAGCCCGCCGCGACGAGCCCGCCCGACACCGATGAAATCGCTGCTCGCATCGAACGCACTCCCCCGTGCGGAAACCAAAGCCCGACTTTGGTTCCCATAAACGCGGTTCACTTCAACCTACCCGGAAAAGGGTGTCGAAGGCAACCCTTTTTGCGGAATGTTCGGGCAAGCGCGGCAATGAAAAACGCGCGGCCCGTGACGACGAATCGTCACAGGCCGCGCTTGGGGTGGGGGGCAGATGGAGTGGGCTTTACCGCAACATCCTAAGGGCAAAGCAGGGCGTCGCAGGCCGAAGCAAAGAGTACGAATTCAGAATCATGGAAAAGGCGGTCGTCGTTCATGCCCGCGAAGCATCCGGCGTGCATCGATCCGCCTAATCAGCGTAACAGGTTTTTTGCCTGGGCAAAAGCGATAAAATCGACATAGCCGCCAACATTATTGTAAACGACTTTCGCTTGCAGGAGGTGAGCGGCATCGGTACTCGTCGCAGCGTCGGTGGCGTCGATCGTGAAGCATCCGGAACCACCGGATCCGCTCGCCTCGAAGGCGGGCAGCGTGTGATCATCCGTGCGCATGCACCACAACTGTCCTCTGAAACGCCAAGTCCGCCCGCATCCACCACGATCTCCTGTCGAGACAGATTCCTCACAAGCCGGCGCAGGCCGCGCACGGGTCTCAACCGAATCGAAAAATATGGGCGCGCCCGCTTACAGGCGCACCCACATGAAACTGATCAGTGAGCGGTTGGCGGCGCCGACTCGCACGCGTATGCCTCGTAAGCCTCGACAAAGATCTGGAAGTCCTCGTCGTCGACGAAGCCATCGCCGGTGAGATCGGCCACGCAGCCTTCTTCCATCGCGGGGCTGGCGCAGTTGCTCGCGGTGTACTCCGAATCGAACATGACAAAGTCGCTGTCATCCACGAAGCCATCGCCGTCAAAGTCGCCAACGCAGGAGGCGACGCGGATCTGAGCCGAACCGAGAGACGGAGGCAACTGATTGCAAGTGAGCGACGCGCTCACAGTGGCCAGACCGAGCGAAACGGCGCTGAACGGCAAGGAGATCACCGGGATGCTGGCGTTCGGCGCAAGATTCGGGAGCGGGATGTTGTACATGTCGTTGCCGCCGATGGTCAGCTGCGAACTCACCGAGTAGGTGATCGAAACATTGGTGAGATTGATGCCGCTGTTGTTGGTATAGGTGCTCGAAGCGGACGAAATCCCGTTGACCATGATCGGGCCCGGAGGCGAGAGCGAAACGATGAGCGCCGGTGGCGCCAGATCAACATTGCTGCCGCCGCCATCAATGGTCTCGACGATGCCGACGGATTCACAATTCACGGCTCCGAAGAAGCGAACATACTCGTGCGTCGGGCTCAGGAAGGACATGAGCGTTGAGCCGGAAATCGTGAGCGGCAGATCGATGGACTGGCCCGGCACAAGCGTGACGCTCGGCCAGTCGGGATCAGCGAGAAGAGTGACAAGATCTCCGTTGTAGAAATTCAGATTCGCACCGAACGTCGTGTAGAACGTCCGCGATTCGCCCGGGCCGTTGATGATCGTGACCGTACCGACAACATCCTGCCCGACGTTTATGGAGTCGGGCGCATTCACCTGAACCTGGAAATAGGGATTCGAAAGCGTCTCGCCGAACGAAGCTGCGGGCTTTGGCCCAGCGGGGTGGTATTCGGAGGCGATGTCGACGTGGCCTGCACCTCCTCGCTTCTTGGTGTAGACCGTCTTGGCGTAGCCTGCTTTGGCGTTGTCGTCCGTGTGATCGAGGGCGTAGGCCCCGACCGCGACCTTGCTCTCAAGATAAATGTTGTCGTCGGCAAGCGCGGAAGACCACATAAAGCCAGCGTCGTAATCGAGCGCGGGCGGCGTAGCGGAATCGCGATTGAGTTCTCGCGAGGCCGGTCCGATTCGCTTGAGACCAACTCCCTTGGTCTGGCTGGTCGCGTCGAGCACCTGCCAGCCATCGCCACCGGTCAGATCCGCACGCTTCATCCAGGCCTCAGTCCAGACGTGATAGTTCCAGAACTTGTCGGCATGCTTTGCAAAGTTGCGCGTGTACTTCAGCGTTGCGGGGTTCCAGTCGTAGTAGAGATCGATGTGGCCATCGGGTGGCCCGTCGTTGTCGATCGCTGTGAGCTGTGAGCTCACCGGCCGCGCGGGGATTCCAGCCGTCCGAAGCAGCGTCGTGGAAATGCCGGCAAAAACCCAGCACTGGCCGTACTGGACGGTCTTGTACGGAGGACCTGCTTTGGTGTATTCCTTGAAGATCTGGCCGGAACTCGTCCAGAAGAACGGCTGCTTGCCCGGTGCCGGGAAATCAGCCTCCCAGCGACCTTCGAGAATTCCCTGAGACCAGTCTCGCCAGTTGCAGCCGCCGGCAATCTCGCGCGTGACGTCGATGGGCGTTGTTCGGTCGAGCCCTTCGGTTTCGTCCAGGAAGTAATTGAAGACGTCGAGCGAGACTTCGTCGAACTGGTTGTACTTCCACGCGAAGTCGTACCCGTTCTTCAGCACGAGTACGCCGTCCTGATTCTTGATGTATTCGTCGAGATCCTTTGCGTCGGCGAGATAGACCGAATCGTTCGTCTTCCACGGATTGAAGAGAATAACGACCGGCTTCGGGAATATCTTCTGCACCGCCAGCGCCGGAATACGTGCTGGCGCCGACGGCGTTACCGCAACGAGTGCATCAATTCGAAATTCATACGTGCCGACTTCGGCGTTCTTGGGAATCGAGATTTCGATAAGGAACTGCTGGGTGTCAAAGAGCACCGCGCCGGGGCTGACCTTGAAGTACCAGTCGTCGTCTGGAAAAGGCGGCAGGCCCGGGCCGGGGATGATCGCTACACCGCTGCCGTCCCACGTGCGCTTGGCCGATGGAAAGATGTTCCAGCTTGCCTGCGGGGCATCCTTGTTTGTAGTAATCGAGAAGTAGTATTTTTGAGCGCGGCGGATGACCAGCCTCGGCTTTGTTGGCGTTTTGAACTCCGTCGTATGTGCAATCGAGGTGTTCGTATCGTCGAACATATCGACCGAGATGACGGCGGGCACTGCGAGCGCAGCGCACGCAAGAAACCAGCACAACATTGTGGCAAGTGCAACGTGAAATCGATTCATTTGGTAACCCCTGAGCGCGCATCGCGCGGCAAACAGCCTACCGGAGTTTTGGCGGGTGAAAAGAGGCATTTTGACAAGGGCTGCACCGATCATGAAATCAGGGGATCACTGATTCGGGTATCACGCAGGGAGGCTTCCGTTCGGCGTCCTGTCGCCGTGCGATCGCAACGTGATTGGGGAGACAGGCGAACACAGGACCCCCAATCGAGCAGATCGGCAAAGACCACGTGATGGCGAACTTGCGACCCCGCGAGCGCTAGGGACAGACGAGGGTGTTGTATCCGACGACGAAGATCGTGAAGTCCGAATCGTCCACGATGTCATCGTGATTGAGGTCCGCGGGGCAGCCTGAGGGCATCGCGGGGTCGGAGCAAACCAGCAGGTTGTATGCCGCGGCAAAGAGTGTGAAATCGGCATCATCGACCTGTCCGTCGCCGTTGATGTCGCCCGGGCAATCCGCGCCGCCGAGGACAAGAGAGAAATCGTCGAAGTCCTGCTGCGCGCCAATCGCGCGAAAGCGGATGATGAGATTCTGATTGGCGGGGAGCCCTGGAGGCGTCGTGGCAACAAGCGTTTTGCGGGCCCAGGTCCCTTTGGGAGGAACATCAAAGGGCCCAAGATTGAGCACGCCAATTTTCGTCGCGCCGGCCCAGAGTTCGAGTACCGCACCCACCGAACTGCAACATGCGTGGTTTCTTGAACCAACAAGCGCCGAAAGCGTGTAGGTCGCGGCAGGAAGTGCTTTGGTTGGCAGAATCTGCGTGCCGGTCCCGGAATTGGAGTAGGCAACTTGAACTCCTTCCGGCGCGCTGAGATCCCAGCAGGTGGAAGGCTTCCACACGCCCGCATTCGACGTGAACTCGTTCATCCAGACATCGGTGGCGGCAATAAAACCGCGGAATGAGCAGGGAGAAATGGCCCCATCTTCGAATCCTGCGTTTGCGATCGGTATGGCCTGTGCCTGGACCGGACTCGCACCGACCAACGCCACGAAGAGAAACGCGCCGCAGAGTTTCATTTTGCGCTCCCTGTCCCGGATCAGTGCGCAGCATAACCGCGGCGTCAAGTGCGACGTATTGCTCGTACAGATCGAGAATTTGTTGTCACAGACTCCGGCTTTGAAAAGCAGCCTGCGCCAAACTACGGACAGACGAGCGCGTTATACGCAACAACAAAGATCGAAAAGTCAGAATCGTCCACCACGCCGTCGTGATTGAAGTCGGCCGGACAACCGGCGGGCATTGCAGGATCGGCGCAATCGAGAATGTTGTACGCGCTGACGAACAGAATGAAATCGGCGTCGTCGACCTGGCCGTCCTTGTTGATATCGCCCGGGCAGACGCCCACCGAAGCGGTGATTGGAAAAATCGTTGCGTTTTCGGCCGAGCCGCCGCTGGAGGACACAAGTGGCCGGATGAAAACGACCCCTCCGCCGTTGCTGTTTGAAGTGAAGACCCGGAGGCAATCGGTGAGGCTGTCGACGACGATTGCCGCATTGAGCGCGTCGCTGTAGCAACCGGCGATCTCGGCCGCGACCGCGGAATACCCGCTGTTTGAAAAGACATCGATGTCGATTGTCGCGGGATTCATGAGAAGCATGCGCGGCGCCGTGTTGAACGAGTTGTCATCCAGCTTGATAAAGACGGTTCCGTTCGGGCCGGGCGAGAAACCTCCGACGCGTGGATTACTGAGATTCGCGGTTACATAGAGCGTGTCAATCGGAGATGAGGCGAGGCGTGTACCGTCGGGAGAGAGCGGAATCTTGGTGATGACAGCATTGATACCGCTGGAGCCACCCATGAAGAGACTGTTGGTGGCGCGGTCGTAGTACATCCGTATCCAGACGCGAGCCGGCACAAAGACGCCGGGACCGGAAATGTTGAGCAGATCGTGCGTCACACCCGCCGCATCGATATACGAAAACTTGTTCGACCGCTGGAGATACATACGCCCGTCTCCGGTCGGCGCGACAAGGGTGGCGTCATCGGCGCCGGGATATGTCAGATCGACAACCGAACCATCCGAATCGATCAGCGAAATCACGTGTCCGATGAACTGCGTGGTGCGAAGCACCACAACGCGGTTGCGGTACGAATCAAACGCGCCGTCGCCATTCATGCCGATTCCCACTTTTATGGCGGAGACGCCAATTGTTGCCGGCTTGATCAGAAGGACGGCGGGCTCTGGGTTTGGCGACACGCCCGCCGACGCTGATACAAGCACGATGTCGCCGGGCGTGAAGCCGGCTAGCGCATTCGCGGCACAAAGAACGCTCAAAGCAAGGATGCGAACAATTTGCTGGGCCATCTGAGCCTCTTTCGCGCAGCACATGCAGGTTGACGATCATTACGGACAGAGCAACGCGTTGTAGGCCGGCACAAAGAGCTGGAAGTCGGTGTCATCGACGAGGCCATCGAAATTGAGGTCGCCTGCGCACGGAATGGGATAGTCGGGACAGAGGAGTTCGTTGTACGCGTTCACGAAAATCTGGAAATCGAGATCATCGACTAATCCGTCGAAGTTGAAATCGGCGGGACAGCAGGAAGTGATCGAAAGCGGAGCCCCCTCGCTCTGCACGCTGCCGCAATCATCACTCACGGAACAGGAGTAATAGGCTGAATCGTCAATTGTGGGGTGATCAATGACAAGCGTGTCGGTGATCGCGGTCGGGTTCAGGCCGGCATCGATCGGGTCGCTGTACTTATACCACTGATACGAGAGCGTCCCGCTTCCTTCGGCTCCGACATGGAATACGCCCTGCCCGGTCGGGCAGTTCAACGTCGGCTGAGGCTGGGAAGTAATACGAAGAGAACTGCCCTTCCAGTCTGCGAAGTAGGGTGAAGACAATCCGCCATTGAAGCCCCCGGCGCCGACGCCGAGGAAGTTACCGCCGACGTGGACCGAATTTACTGGACCCGAAGCGAGCGCGTAGACGGCGCCGCGCACACCAAACGACATCGAGTGCCACTGGACGGTGTCCCAGCGGATAATTCCGACCGAATACTCCGGTCCGCCGCCGCTGAAGTCGCCGCCGACGATCAGATCGCCATTATCCATGACCGCGAGCGCGCGACCCGTGCTGTTCAGACCAACGTCGAGAGGCTGCCATGATGTTCCATCCCATCGCGCGATGTTGTGCACATCGGTTTCGCCAGAATGATCAAACGAGCCAGTCGCAATCAGATCTCCGTTGGGCATCACGGCAAGCGCGTTCACTTCGCCATCGACGCCGTCGCCCAGCGGCAACCAATCGAAACCATTCCACATGGCGATCGAATTGCCCACCGCGCCACCTTCGACGGTAAAATCACCTCCGGCAACCAATTGGCCGCTGGAAAGCTGGATGACCGCGTTGATGGCTCCGCCAGGCCCGTCTCCAACCGGGGACCACACAGATCCGCTCCAACTCGCGATGTTGTTTCCGGGGTATCCGAAGCTGCCCGCAGCGATGATGTTCCCCGTCGAGATGCGGCAGAGCGCCCGGACTGTTCCATCGATTCCGGTTCCAAGCGCGGTCCACGTTCCCGAACTGGAGCAGCTCGCGACTCCGGAAACAGTGATGTTTCCCGCCATCGAGATCGAGCCCCCGACGATGAAGCCATCATCCGGAAGCCCAAGCAGGGCGTAAGGCGATCCGACGACTCCCGCGCCGATGGGCGACCACGTGGCGCCGGAGCGCCGAGCGATGTGATTTGCGGCGCCGAGACCTCCGGCGGAAAAATATCCTGCGGCGATCGTGTCGCCAGAGGGCACACTCGCAACAGCGACAATCTGTGAATCGAAACCCGGCCAGTTGAGCCATGCCGAGCCATTCCAAATCTGGAGGCCCTTGCCGGGAACACCATTTATCTCGGTCATGTCACCGCAGGCCGCGATATTGCCGTTGGCGAAAACCGAGATAGAACGGACCACGTTGTTGGCGCCGCCGCCAATGGTCGACCAGGTGCTCGAAGCGGCGGTCCATCGCGCGATGTAGGGAGCGGGGTTGCCGCCGGCGCTGTTGAAGTATCCGCCTGCAAGCACGTCGCCATTTGGACGCGGGTTCAGCGTGGCAACGCCGCCGGGAATGCCCGTGCCGAATGCCGACCACGTGCCGCCCGCGGCAGAAAACTTGGCGATACCCGGGATCGTGTTGCCGGCGATGTGCGTGAAGCTGCCACCGGCGATGAAACCCGCGCTCGCCAGCGGCGCGAGCGCTGTCACGAGGCCGTCAGCCCCGCTGCCGATCGCAGACCACGAGCCTCCTCCCGCAGGATTCCAACGCGCGAGATTCTGAACGGGCACGCCACCCGCGGAGGTGAACAAGCCTCCGGCAATGACGTCTCCATTGGTAAGCGTTGTGAGCGAAAACACCTGAACCGATCCGCCGGCGGAAACGCCGCCGTTCATGTTGGTCCAACTCGCGCCATCCCAGCGCGCGATGTGGCCCGCTGGGCCGCCGTTCAGCGAGTAGAAATTGCCTCCCGCGACAAGGCCGCCGCCAGCAAGTGGCGTGAGCGCTGTCACCGTACCGCCCGTAATTCCATTGCTCAACTGCTTCCAAGAGGAAGTCGCGGTGTCCCAGCGCGCGACTGAGTTGGCTGACGCGCCGTTGGCGATATCAAAACTGCCGCCGATCACGAGGTCGCCGCTCGTGAGCACAGTCACGGCGTACAGCAGGCTGCTGAAGGTATTGCCCATGCCGTCACCGAGCGCCCCCCACTCTCCGGTGGCGGTGTCGTACGTGGCGACGTTGTTAGTGTGGACGGTTCCGGCGAACTCAAAGTTTCCGACGATGACGAGGATGGGCGAGCGCGGGCCGGCGCCGTCCGGATCCCACATCGTGCTGCCGTAGACAACGCCGTCCACACCCCTGTAGCCATCACTGGCGACGAATCCGGTGTAGCAAGGGTCTGCAGCAACGGCACGCAGCACCGACACGAAAACCGAACCGAACGCAAGCGCCTGTGCGCGAGAAATAAACGACATTGAAGGATTCCTCGCCGGGTGACGCCACAATGCCTTGCGCGAACTGCGCAAAGACTGTTCTTGCCTGACTACCAAATCTACTTCAGGGTGCTTCGGATGGCAATAGAAAAACAATGGCCAATAAAAACTCTGCTTTTCAGGCAAAGGCGAACATGAAAGTCCCAGTACAACCGAGCAAAGTCGTCCTCGCGGGCCGCCGGGCTAAGGATCGATGAGGATCGGCTGGCGCAGGCTCGACTCCGAGGAGGATTGCATGGCGTGCATCACGCTCACGAATGGAAAGTTGCGGGCCTCGATAGCACCCGAACTCGGCGCGGGAATCGCGGATTTTTCGGTGCAGGGGCCGAGCGGGTTTTATTACCCGATGATGAGGCGTGCCGCGCCGGACGAGACCAACGCTTCCTTGCTTGGCTCTTTCATCATGGCGCCGTGGGCGAACCGGATTCGCGACGCGAAGTTTTCGTTCGACGGAAAAGAGATCGCCCTGAAGGTCAATACCGCAGATGGAACGGCGCAGCACGGAGATGTGCGCAAGCGCGCGTGGCAAGTTGTGAAGCAGGAAACGAATGCGACAGCACTGACGTATGACAGCGTGGTCCACGCCGACTCAAACTGGCCTTGGAAGTTTCGTTGCCGCGTGGAGTATGTTCTGGAGCCGACCGCACTGGTCGCACGCCTGAGCGTGACGAACGCGGACGTAGGGGCGTTCCCGGCCGGCTGCGGACATCACCCGTATTTTTCGCGCCGACTTTGGGATGATGAGGATGTGATTGAATTGTGCGCTCCGGTCAGTGGGCGGTATCCGATGAATGGCGGATGCGCCACCGGCGGCGCTGCGCCAGATGACCTTTCGCGCCGGCTTGGCACGCTTGCGACCATCCCCGATCAGCACATTGACACGGTATTTGCCGGCTTTGAGGGCGCCGCGGAACTGCACTGGCCCCAGAGCGGGGTTTCGCTGAAGATGGTCGCATCGAAGAACATGGGCCACATGGTTCTGTTCGCACCGCACGCGAACGCAAAGAATGGCACACCCCTGCCGTTTATCGCAGTGGAGCCGCAAACGCAAGTCAATGACGCGTTCAATCTGGGCGCGCGTGGCGTGAGCGGAACCGGCACTGTCGTTCTCAAAACCGGCGAATCGCTCGAGACCGAGTGCCGCTTTGAAGTTGCGATCGGATAAGTCGCCGCTTCTACGGGCAGGTCAGATTGTCGTACGCATTCGCGAAGACGACGAAATCGGAATCGTTTACGAACGAATCGAGATTCAGATCGGCGGGACAAATCAGCGGCATTTCGGGTGCGGCGCAGTCCAAAATGTTGTACGAAGCCGCGAACAGCACGAAATCGTTGTCATCGACCTGACCATCGACATTCAGATCGGCCGGGCACGTATTGAATTGGATGTAGGACGCCGAATCGTCGAGATTGATCCATCCGAGGTTTTCACTCCACGCGAAACCTCGGAGCCGGCAGGGCTCGACAATCTGAATCCGCGCGGGATTGGGCGGCGTCGCGAGCGCGCCGCCCCCGAAGTTCACCCATCCGGCGTTCTCACTCCATGCAAAGCCGGTCAGCGCGCCCGTTGCGCTGTTGTGATTCACTCCGAAATCCAGACCGCTCGCGTTTGAATAGGCCACTCCGCCGGCCGGCGTGCCGTCACCGACATCCAGCCAGCCGATGTTCTCCATCCAGATCTTGCCGGACAGAAAGGTTCCGGAGAGCCGCACGCTCTGCGTTCCGTTCGACGCCTCGAGCCAGTTCATCCAACCCGCGTTCGGGTTCCACGAAAACTTGTGATCGGTTGAGATACGCCACTGCGCGAATGCGCCCGACGTGCTCGCGAGCGCAATCAGCGTGAAGCACGTGAAGATTCGCGGTGAAGTGGTCATCTGGTGGTTCGGGGAGTGAGTCCGCCGGCTCTTCAATCAATAGACGACATTGGCGAGCGCGTGCGAATTGGCTGCAGTCAGCGTGCCGCCGCCGACCATATTGAGTTCTTCTCCGAGCGTGCTCCCCGCAACAGCGTTGATGTTGGTCGTGTTTTGCGAGAAGCGATTGGAAACGATGATGTGCCCTGGAGTTTCGAGCTTGACGGCGATCGTGCAGGAGGTAAACGTATTTCGCTCGATGGTTGAATGGCCGCCCTGGAACTGGCTGCTGAAAACGCCCTTCGCACAGCCCCGAAACGTGCTGTCGACCAGCCTGCAATCGGACCCGAGATAAACCCCTGTTGCTGTGCAGTTGGACATAGTGCAGCGCTCAACAAGCGTGCCGCCGTCGACGACGATCCCTCCATTATTGAACGATGACGTACCTGTAATGTCCGAAACGCTGCACTGCGTCACGACTCCTCCCCCGGAACGGATGCCTATACCGGCCACATCGGAGACGGTGCATCGAGCGACGACGCCGGACCCGACGAATATCCCGCTGAAGCCGCCCTCAACCGTGCAGTCTTCGACAATCGCGTTCTTGCCGAGCGAGAGGTTCATTTCGCCGCTGGTCGCATGAATGCGGAGGTTGCGTGCAATGGAGTTGGATGCATTAAAGGGCTCGAGTTGCCCGAGCTTGTTGTCGTTGATGCTCAGATTTTCGAATTGCGACTGGGGCATCGAACCGGTGATTCCGTACGCGCCGAAGTTGTGAACGCTGCCGTTTCGGATCGCGATGTTGCGGCGGGAAGTCGACGTGAGGACTCCCGAACCGAACGTGTTTGTGCCGGCCTTGCCGTCAATCGAAAAGCCCTGGAGATCGATGGTTACATTGTCTGTTTCGACGCGGATACCACTTTTCCCGCCGGTACAGATCAGATCCCCCGCGAGCATGTACGAGCCGGGTGAAGAAATGATGGCCATCGCATTTGCATCGCCCGGCGTGTTGTCGGAGTTGATCACTTTGCGAGGCTCAACTTCGGCGAGCGTCTTATACGTGCTCGCAATCGGGCCCGCCGGAGGAGTCAGCGGCCCCGCAAGTAGAGCCGCGGCAAGCCCGACCGACGCAACGCACACCAGGACGGTCGATTTCATCATGAACTGTCTCCTCTCGTCGTCGCTGCGTGGGCCGCCGACCGTTCGCTGCCACCGAGTGCGCAGGAAACAGCCGCAGGTTCACCACCTTGCACTCCTGTGCGACGCCCTCGTACGGCGCGGCCAGGCCTTGTCGCGAGAATCTTTGAAAAATGAGCGAAAGGCAGGGTCACATCCCACGTTGCTCATGAGCAAAGCAGGGCGTCGTACGCCTGTGCAAATAGCACAAAGTCCGCGTCATCCACCATTCCGTCCGCATTGATGTCCGCCGGGCAATTTGCCGGCATAGCCGGATCGGAACACAGAAGCAGGTCATACGCAGACGCAAAGTCGACGAAGTCGGTGTCGTCCACCATCCCGTCACACGAGAAGTCCGCGGCACAGTACGACAACGTCGTAGACCCGCTCGTCGCGCCGTCGAGCACGTTCGTGATCACGCAGTTGTAGTCGGAGCCGGCATCTGCTGCGTTCATCGAGCTGATGACAAGCGTGGGCGAAGTCACGCCGCTGAAGTGGCCGCCATCGGTGAGATTGGTCGTGCCACGCCGCCACTGGTATTGAAACGTTGGAGTGCCTGCCGCGGACACGGTGAAAGACGCGGAGCCACCCGGGCAGCCGATCGCCGGCGATGGGTCCGACGCAACGGATGCAGCAGCGGCTGGATCGGATGCAATGCCATTCGCGACCGCGACCAGCGAATACGAACCGCCCGGCAGCGCCGCAGGGAGCGCGTACTCCGTGGTGATGACCTTGTTTCCCGTCATCACGCTTGTACCGCTCCAGTTGAACGTGCGCGCGTAGTACGTGTTGCCGTTGCTGTGCGCCAAGCGCACGAGCGGGTAGTTGCTGGCCATCTGCAGGTCGTCGCCGTACGCGGCGCCCTCGGAAATGCCGTTGAGACCCTTGCCCTCGAGGTGGTACGTGCCATCCAAATTCTTTGTGATGCTGCTGATCACCGGCTTTCCGGAAGCGAGCGGCGTGCCGCTTGGCGTGTACACATACAGATCAGAGTTGAAATGGGAATAGAGCACCGTTCCATCGGGCAAATCGAGCATCACGGCTTCGTAACTCGATATCGGGTCGGTCGGACCGTTCGGACCGCCAACCTCGGTGAATGTATTTGCGACGTAGTCGTATTCCAGGAATGTCGTCGGGGGCGGAAAGTGATCGGCGGAAGTCGGAACCGGACTGACGGCGCAGAGGATGTTGCCCGTCACCATCATCGCGGCTGGCGCGTCCGGTGTGCCGCGGGCTCCTGGAATATCAGGCCCCGCGATCCAAGTTCCGGAAAGCGTCGTGCCGCTGGGTGTGTAGATTGCCGTGTGCCCTGTCGCTCCCAGAAAAAACGCGTTGCCATTGGGAAGCAGCAATGCAGCGCCGAGTTCTGAGCCGAACGAGTCGTAGAGCGAAACGGGGACATTCGAATCGTTGAGCCAGATATTTGTCGCCGGGTTGTAGCGTTCAGAGCGCGTACCGAACGGATCGATGGTCAGAATCATGTCGCTGGGAAGTTTCACCCAGCTGGCCTCATCCTGATACGAACCGTGAAGCATGAGTGGGCCCGTGCTCCACACGTTCGTCGTCGGGTTGTAAATGACCGGGCGACCAGACGTCTTGGGAGAGACCGGAAAGACCAGCACGCTTCCATTTGGAAGAATCTCGCTTACGGAATCGGAAAACCCCTGCGAGCCTCCGGTGACAGGCGACGTTGCCGCCGGATTCAGAACCGTCGTCGGAATTGGGTTCGCTGTCCACGTGTTCGCAACGGGGTCATAGATTTCAGAAGTCGCGCGTCCGCTGCCGTATTCGCCCCCGGCGACGAAGACCCGCCCGTCGCGCAGCACCTGCGATGAAAAGTACAAGCGGGAATCGATGCTGTGGGCGCGAGTAGACCACGTGCCGTTCACATAACTGCCATGAGTATCGGGCGTCAGACGGAACCATCCCGTGCCGCCCCCGTCGGCGCACATCACCGTTCCGTCGGAGAGCAGGAGCATGAGATTGACTCCGCCTGGCGCGGAGTGGCTCAATGGAGTCCAGCTTCCGGCGATGCACGGAAGGCATGCCGCCGCGAACACCGGTGCAACAGTGGACAACACCACGCGGCACGAATGGAACATGCTCATCCTTTATTACACGGCACTCGCTACACATCTACGGCCTGATGCGGCCCCGGATTACCGAATTCCGCGGCGATCGGCTCAAAGTGAAACACTCGTCAAAGGAATGCAATCCCGGATTAGGGGGGGGGCTCTACCACCGAACCTCGTTGAGAATACCACCCGCGCGGCACGCGGCCAAGGCAATTCGAGTGAGCGAAACCTTTTCAAGCTCGCATCGCGTGCGCTCTCGGTACTCAAGGACAGAACAAAGCGCTGTAGATCCTCACGAACATCACAAATGTGCGTTCGTCGCACGATTCCATCGTCATCGAAATCGGCAAGACCGCGAGAACGGTCTTCCGGAAACAAAGCGGCACGGCCAATTGGCCGTGCCGCGTACTCGCATTTCAACTCGCGTTCGCGATCAGGGGCAGACGAACGCGTCGTACGCGCCCGAGAACAGCACGAAGTCGCTGTCATCGACAAAGCCGTCTCCGTTCATATCCGCCGGGCAACCGGACGCCATGGACGGATCCGTGCAATCGAAGGTGTCGTAGGAAGTCGAGAAGATCACGAAGTCCGAATCGTCAACCTGGCCGTCGCAATTGAAGTCCGCGGCACAGAAGAACAGCGAAGCATTCGCGGTCGTGTCGGTGCCGCACGCATTGGTGATCACACAGTTGTAATCGGCTCCCGCATCAGCACTCGACACGGGGCTGACGGTCAGCGTGGGCAGATTCACGCCGCTGTAGTGGCCAGCGTTGGTGAGGTTTGTCACACCGCGACGCCACTGGTAGTTGAGCGGGCCGGTGCCGGTTGCGCTCGCCGTGAAGGTCGCGACGCCGCCGGGGCACGAGTGCTGATCCGACGGGCTCGACGAAACCTGCGCCGCAACGCACGGGTCGGCGCGGTTGTAGATCACCAGAGCAAAGTCCTGATCGAGTGCGCCGCCGAAGTTCGGAACGCCATCGGAGTTGATGTTGGCCGCGGTCACCGTCACAGTGAACGATCCTGTCGTTCCGGCCGGAAGGAACACGCTCTCGGCATTGTCCGCGAGATCGGCGCTTCCACCGGCGACGGAGAACGCGCCGCCGAAGACGTTGCCCTTGTACGTGGTCGCGCCGATCGTCACGGTCAGATCAAGATTGTTCTTGAATGCCGACCCGCTCGTCGCGCCGGGTGCATCCGTCCACGCAAGCGTGACGCGGAACGGCTTCGCGGCATTGGCGATCGTGCCCGTAAACGTCCGGGTCTGGCCGGTGGCGGTGAAGATGTCCGCAGCCACCTCATCGCGAAAGAGCGTCGGAGTCGGAGCGCCGCGATCAAACAGATCGCCGAGGTGCATCGAACCCATGCCCTGGCTGTTGGACCAGAGATTGCCCGCCGCGCCCGTGCCCGTCATGTATCGCGCCGAGTTCATCAGCATGGCCTTGGTCATGGCCGGGCTGGCCGGCGCCATTCCCTGATTGATGAAGAACTGCCGAATGAGAGCGCAGCCGCCGGCAACCGCGGGGCACGAGTGGCTGGTGCCCGAAGACGCCGTGTAGAACTGCTGGCCAGCCGGGAAGAAACTGGCTCCGCCCACGCCGCCGCACACGCCCGTCGCCGTGAAGCATGCGTCGGCCGTGCCGGTCGCGGCGGGAGCAGCCGTCTGCGTGACGCCCCCGGAGACGTGCGTGCCCGGCGCGACGATCTCGGGCTTCTTGCGTCCATCGACGCACGGGCCGCGGCTCGAAAACGGAATGATGTCGTTGGCGCTGTTAGCCTGCGCGTCGGTCGTGCCGCACCCGTCAGCGCCGCCAAACGCTTGGACGTTTTCGCCGGCGCCGACCGTGATCACGTTCTTGCCTGTACCCGGTGAACCGATCGTGGTCGCTCCAGAGCCGGAGTTGCCCGCGGAGAAGACGATCACCATTTCCTGGTTGCCGGCGTTGGGGACTGTCGAGCCCGCCGGCTGAGCATCGCGCACGAGCGCGTCGTACGACTGAGCGTCGGTGTTATACACGCCCGAAACCGCGGCGCCCCAGCTGTTAGTGCTGATGCGAGCGCCGTTGTTGTACGCCTGCGATTGCAGGCTCGCGTAGTTCGGCGACGTAAACGTGCTCGGATCAAAGATGACCGACGAACCGGCCTTCGTGAACGGGCAAACGCCCAAGCCGTAGCGATACCCCGAGGTGTCCGCAAACGGCGCCCCGGCGAGATTGCTGAAACCAAGCACGATGTGCGTATTCAACGTGCCGTGGCCGTCGCAGCCCTTGAGCGTGCTTCCCGCGTGCGGCGTACCGACGAGCCGGTTATAGATGATGCGGCTGGTGCCCGGGCGCACGCCGGATTCGTAGAGTCCGAAGTGGTTCGGCGAGGTCGTCGCGTTGTCGATGCCGCTGTCGGAAACGTCGACGGCGAAGTTAGAGGCATTGAACTGGGCCTGCGTGAATCCCTTGGTGCCCAGCCAGGCAAGGTAGCCCGGCGCGGTTGGCAGATTGCCCGTGAGGTTCCCCGCGATGATCTGGTCCTGGCGCTCGTCATTCATTTCGGGCATGACGTAGCGCTGGATCGAGATCACATCGGGCTGAGCCGCGATCACCGGAAGTAGAGAAGCCGCGATCGGCACAACGACGTTGTGGTAGTTGAGCAGTTCATACTCGCTGACGACCGCGCCGATGCGCGAAGCATCGATCACGCCAAGCGTCGCGGGGTTGGCGACGGGGTCCTGCACCATCTGGATCGCGAAGAGTTCGGCCGGCTCGTCGGTGCGATTCTGCACGGGGATCAGTGCCGCGGCAGCCGGATCGATCTTGTGCTCGGCGAGATACTCGCCATTCCACTGAATATTGGCCGAGGCCATCGCTTTCGTTTGCAGTGCGGCGATCTGCTCCGAATTTCCGTAGACGATGTACGCGTTGCTCGGGATGTACGTGACAATCTGCACGCCCGACTGAGCCAGATCATCCAGCCACGCCGGCTGCACAGGCCCGGCAAATTGGATCATGTGCAGCGCTTTTCCGGCGAACGTTCCGCGAGCGCGCTGGGCCTGGCGAACGTTCGCAGCGGATGTATCGATCGCGCCAACGTTGAGCAGAATCTTGTTCTCTTCCGGAAGCTGTTCGATGCCGTTACCGTCGGTCACGAGGTCCGCGGCAGCTTGCGCCGGCACTTCAACAACCGAGAAGCTGTCATAGTTCCCGACGGTCCGCGCATTCGCGCGGCTAAGCACGCTCGCATCGACCTGATTCGGCACGCGAACCTTGACGGTGCCGGCTTGCCCGAACTTCGACACACCCTGCTGCGCCATGGCGGTGCCGCAAAGCGCGATGAGTGTGAGGGCGATCGATGCCGATCTCCCGACGTTGAGACCCGATTTTCCGAAGGCTTCGCGCGACATGGTGGGAACTGTCCTTTCTCTAGTGCCCAGACTTTCGAAAACTGAATGTCGAGTCCGAGGAGAGTTTCTGTGGACACATCGCGGCCGGTCGGTCGTGACGATCACGCATCCTCAACACACCCGTGTGAAGCGCGGCCACGAACGACCCACCATTTGGCCATTCCAAACAAATCACGCTGTGCACAGACCCTCTCTTCGACTCTCGGCATATGCTACCAGAAAGCGAAGAATTGACGTGGCCGATTTGGGCCTCGCTTCGACTCAAAAGCCCGTCATTTCGCACTGCTATGTGCTAGGACGCTGCCGCCACCCAATTTTGGTGGTTATGGAACGAGGGCGATAGGAGCGCTTCTCTATCTTCTAGAGGGGCGGTTTCTAGAGGGGGGGTCGAACTGAACGTCCGCGACTGGGCGCCGCGATGCAGGTGTCCGGTGCAAGTCGGTCCGCACCGAGCGTCCGCATGCCCTGATTCCAAGTCGCAATCGCGCGCTTGTCCTCTCAGGGGCAAAGTAGCGTGTTATACGCAACAACGAATTCGACGAAGTCGGCGTCGTCAACCAGCCCGTCGCCGTTCAGATCCGCCGGGCACCACGCGGGCATCGACGGATCGGCACAGTCGAGGATGTTGTAGCCGGTAACGAAAGTCGAAAAGTCGGCATCATCCACAACGTCGTCCGTATTGAAGTCCGCGGGGCATCCGTTTGCCGCCTCCACCTGGAAATCAAATCCGTACCGCAGTTCCACCGTGCTCAGTTCCTGAATCCAGAACGTGTACGTTCCTGCGGCGAGCGGCGGCGTGAATCCCTGCGCCCCCGGCCCCGCGGCAATCGTCGGCATGATGTCGAGCCCGAGATCGGGCCGCGAGAAGTGCGAATAACCCAGCAGCGCGCCCACATCGAAACTGTCAAACGGGATCGTGAACGTGCTGCCCGCCTGCACCCCGATGAACGAGAAATTGAAATCGTCATCGAAGTAATCCGTCACCACGATGTGAGACATCACCCGCCCCGGCGGCACCGTGAATGAGACATAATCGAGATCGTGCATGTCCGGCGTCGGCCCCTTGCCGAACTTGGCGGCAAGCGTGTTCGAGCCGTAACTCAAATTCAGATGCGTGGGCGCCAGCCGATTGTCGGACAAGTCGCCCTGCGTCGACTCGTTGTAGGTAATCCCGGCTTCAGCCCTGAAAGGGGCGAGGCCAGCCAATGCAAGAAGCGACGCCGCGCCAAGAATTTTCATGGTGCACTCCAATCGCAAAGGTCGCGAGCACACCGATTTCTTGCAGGATTTCCTGAACAGCGAACACGACCGAATTGCCGCCGGAGCCAAGGCACGAGCCGCGCAAAAGTTCCACAGGCGCGAGGCAATTCAATATCCAGCCAATTCCCACCGTCGGCGAAGTGGCCTCAACGCACGAGACGATCGCTGTTTGAGTAGTTGCGACGCCACGAGTCGGCGCAGTCGGAGCGACGACGCCCGCGATTTCCATTCAAGCGGACCATCTCGACGCGAGCAGTCTCAAAACATCGCGCTGTACGCCGGAACGAAAATCGTGAAGTCGGCATCATCCACGACTCCGTCGCGATCGAAGTCGGCGCTGCAGCCGTCGGGCATGAGCGAGTCGGTGCAGAGCATCAGGTCGTACTGGGTTGAAAAGAGAATGAAGTCGGCGTCGTCGACCTGGCCATCGGCATTGATGTCGGCGATGTGGGCTTTGACCTTGACTTCGACGGGGACGGAAGTGGCTTCGCCGCAGGAGTTCGAGAACACGACGCGGTAATTGCCGGCGTCTGAATGTTGGATGTTGGCGATGGTAAGTATTGACGGCGTTCCGTCGGTAGGTGACGGGAAAGAACCCCATGCGCCCGAAACGATTCCGCCTCCGACAGACGCACCTGCGGGGCCATTGACGACATCAACAAATGTACTTGCGTCGTTCTCACGCTGCCATTGGCTTGAGACGTCGGTGTATCCCGCGGCCGGGGTGCTTGTGAGGACTAGCGTTTCGCCGGCAATCGTGGTTCCAGAGCGTGGCGCATCTGTCACCCAAGGAACGTTCGTTGTTGAATAACGAGCAAACCAAGCAGACGCCTGATCACCGGCCCGAGAGAAATTTCCGCCAACGGCTAGTTCACCGGACGCAAGTTCTGCAATCGCGCGCACGGCGACCGTTGCATGAAATGGTTTGACTCCCTGTCCCAAAGGGTGCCACGCCTGATCATCCATACTCCAACGTGCGATGTTGTTCGCAGGAACTCCTCCCGCGGCTGTAAATCCACCACCAGCAAGCAAATCTCCGTTGGACAATCGGAGCAGCTTGGAAATGGTGGGCCCATTCGCATTTCCCAAGTAGACAAAATCAGTTCCAACCTGCGACCACTGCAAGGTTGAAGCGGTCCACCGTCGCACCCCGTGGCTATCAGCTGCAAATACATCCCCGTTGGGGAGCGTCGCCACCGCTCGAGCTCCGCCATCGACGCCCGAACCAAGCGCCGACCACTTTGCCGTCGCGGCACTCCATCGAGCGATGTTGTTTACAGGCACTTCACCAGCGAACTCGAAGATCCCACCTGCGATGACATCACCATTCGGAAGAACTCCGATCCCGAGCACATTGCCATTTATTCCTAGACCGAGAGCGGACCAAGTGGAACTGGAGGAACTCCAGAGCGCAATTCCGGGTGCAATCACATCGCCCGCCATGTAGAAAGATCCGCCCGCCAGCACGTCCCCATTCGGCAGGGCGAACAGCTCGGCTGGGCCGGCGCTCAGTCCGGCTCCCATTGGTACCCATTTCGACGTTGCGGCTTCCCAGCGCGCGATTCGGTTCGCCGTAACTCCACCTGCTTTGAGAAAGCCGCCACCAGCAACCACATCGCCGTTCGGCAACGCCGCGACAGCTTCCACACCCCCACTTAGACCGGAGCCGAGCGGCGACCACAATGCTGTCGCCGGGTTCCAGCGCGCGATGCGATTGGCAGTTTCGTCATCCGCAAGAGTAAATAAGCCGCCAGCGATAACGTCTCCGTTGGGGAGGATTGCAAGGTCCCGCACTGCGTCGTCGAATCCCGAACCGAGTGCAGACCAAGTGGATGGGCCGGTTTCCCACTTGGCAACGAACAAGGCCTTTCTATCTCCGGCCGAGGCGAACTCACCTCCCGCGATGAAGCCATCGGATACCGAAGTAAGGGCACGAACAGGATCGTTTGTCCCTTGGCCAAGCGTGGACCACGCCGCACTCGCCGGATCCCAGCGGGCAATATTTGACGCCGCCGCGCCTCCGGCCGTCGCGAAACTACCACCCACGATTACCTCGCCGTCGGCAAGTACCGCAAGACTATTGACCGCGCCGTCCACTCCCAAACCCAACGGAGCCCAGCTCGATGTCCCAGCATCCCAGCGGGCGACATGATTCGCGCTCGCGCCGCCCGCGAGGGTAAACGACCCGCCGGCGATAAGGTCGCCACCAGAAAGCGCGACGAGTGCATTGATCAACGAGTTGCCCGTCCCCGAGCCGAGCGGCATCCAACTGGACGTGGCAACATCCCACCGGGCGATATTCGCCGCAGCATTGCCGCCTGCGGCTGAGAATCTTCCGCCCGCGATCAGATCGCCGTTTGAAAGAATGGCGAGTGCCGCGACCCAGTTATTCATTCCCGATCCGAACGCAGACCATGACGAGGTCGCGAAGCGCCACTTCGCAATGCAATTGACGTTGACGCCTCCTGCTGTTGTGAAAAAACCTCCGGCTGCGACTTCACCGCTCGGCATTGCGACAAGCGCTTTCACCTCAGCGCTCATTCCCGAGCCCATTGCGCTCCAAGTTGAAGTCGCGGCGTCCCATTTCGCAATATTGATGGCGGACGCCCCACCCGCTTCAGTGAACTTGCCACCTGCAACGATTGTCCCGTCTGGCAGCGCGGCGAGCGCATTCACTTGGCCATTGATCCCAGAACCCAGCGCAGACCATTCCTCGGTCACAGGGTCCCATGCCGCGATGTTGCGTGCCGAAGAATCTCCCGCGTTCGTAAACGTTCCCGCGACGAGCAGCACCGGCGTTCGGGGACCCGGACCGTCGGGGTCCCAAGTTGTCACCGCAAACACATGGTCATTCAAGTCTCGGACTGCATCACCCGGAAGCCACTGGGGATCGCATTGTGCGAGTGCGGGAGCAGAGAGGACGCCGGAGAGCGTGGCGAGAACGCAGCAAACGCGGCAAGAAAGCGCCAACTTCGTAGACACAATGAACCTCCGACCCCAAACGGGCGACTGCCAATCCCTGAATAATGATTTCCCCGCCGCGAAGATGATTCGGGCCGGAATGAGGCGAGTTCCGTTTTTTTGCCCACATCCCAACCGAGCACTCACCACCGGGATCCGTCACACAGCGAGTGTTCGGCCCGATTGTCAATAGAACAGCATTGAGAAGTACGCGGGAATGAAAATGGTGAAATCGGCATCATCGACGAAGCCGTCGTGGTTGAAGTCGGCGCTGCAGGCGTGCGACGTAAATCAAGAAAACGGGGAGATGCACTCAGCATCTCGCCTATTTGTTTTGTTCGGGCTCTTCTTGCGATAGTTTGAACACCGCCCGGAAGGGCGGTGCCACGATCAAGCCTGTTTCGGCTTAAACGTACTCTTAAACGCCTTGATCGCGTCTTCAAGCTTCTTTTCGAGGCCGGCGTCGATGGCCTGCTTCTGGTTCAGTTCTTCACGCACCGGCTTGCCGAGCGTGCTCATGTATTCCATCATGCCGACTTCGAACTCGCGGACGTTGGCGACCGGTACATCATCGAGCAGGCCTTTGGTGCCGGCGAAGATCGAGATAATCTGGTCGGTGATGTGGAAGGGGGTGTACTGACCCTGCTTGAGCAACTCGATGAATCGGCGGCCGCGATCGAGCTGACGCTGGGTGGCCTTGTCGAGTTCGGTACCGAGCTGCGCGAACGCTTCGAGTTCGCGGGCCGCGGCGAGATCGAGGCGGAGCGAACCCGAGATCTTCTTCATGCCCTTGACTTGAGCATTGCCGCCTACGCGGCTGACGGAAATACCGACATTGATGGCGGGGCGGACGCCGGAGAAGAACAGTTCGGGCTCGAGGTAGATCTGGCCGTCGGTGATCGAGATCACGTTGGTCGGGATGTACGCCGAGACGTCGCCTTCCTGCGTTTCGATGATGGGCAGAGCGGTGAGAGAGCCGGCGCCGTTTTCGTCCGAGAGCTTGGTGGCGCGCTCGAGCAGGCGGGAGTGGAGATAGAAGACGTCGCCGGGGTACGCCTCGCGTCCGGGCGGACGACGAAGGAGCAAAGACAACTGGCGGTACGCAACGGCCTGCTTCGACAAGTCGTCGTAGATGCAGAGCGCGTGCTTGGGCTTGCCGGCCGGACCTTGGCCGCTTTCGCCGCCGCCGTCACGACCCTTGCCCTGCCACATGAAATACTCGCCCATCGCGCAGCCTGAGTAGGGCGCGATGTACTGCATCGGGGCCGGATCAGATGCGCCGGCGCTGACGACGATGGTGTAATCCATCGCGCCGTTCTTGCGGAGCGTCTCGACAACGGCCGCGACGGTCGATTCCTTCTGGCCGACGGCGACGTAGATGCAGACCACCGCGTCCTTGGTTCCCCAATACTGCTTCTGGTTGATGATCGTGTCGATCGCGACGGCGGTCTTGCCGGTCTTGCGGTCGCCGATGATCAGTTCGCGCTGGCCCTTGCCGATCGGGATCATCGAGTCGATCGACTTGATGCCGGTCTGCACCGGCTCGGTCACGGGCTGACGCTCGGCGATGCCCGGAGCGATGATGTCGACCTTGCGGAATTCGGTGGTATTGATCGGGCCCATGCCGTCGATCGGGCGGCCGAGGGGGTCGACGACGCGACCAAGCAAGGCCTCGCCGACGGGCACTTCGAGCAGGCGGCCGGTGGCCTTGACCACGTCGCCTTCTTTGATCTTCTTGTAATCGCCGTACACAACGGCGCCGACGGTGTCTTCTTCGAGGTTGAAGACCTGACCCATGACCGCGCCTTCGCTCGACTGGAACTCGAGGAGTTCGCCGGCCATCGCGTTCGACAGGCCGTAGATGCGGGCGATGCCGTCGCCGATCTCGATCACGCGTCCGACTTCGGACACCTCGAGCTGCGTGGCGAACTGCTGGATTTCCTGACGAATAACGCTGGCGATCTCGTCGGTCTTGATCTTCACGGCGGAGAGTCCTTTTCAGCCCGCATCCGCCCGAGCCCGACAAAGAGTCTGGGGCTCCCGGATGGGCTGCAAGCATAGGTGACTCCCCCAGAAAGATCATCCTTTTTGAGCGGGAGAGGGCACGACGCAAACCCTTCCAAATGCCGGACTTGGCACAACGGCAGGGTCTAGTCAAATGAAAACCCCGGCCGCGGGGCCCGGGGTTGTGCTTCGAACGCAAATTCAGGTTCAGGAACAGACGAGCTGGTCGTAGGCGATGGCGAAGATGACGAAGTCGGAATCATCGACCACCCCGTCGAAGTTGAAGTCGCCGGAGCAGCCACCGGTCATGCCGGCGGTGCCGCATTCGAGGGCGTCGTATTGGGTGACGAAGGTGACGAAGTCGGTATCTTCGACGAGGTTGTCGCGGTTGAGGTCGGCGGGGCAATAGACCGCCAACTGCTCGATCGCGGCATCGGTGAAAATCGTCGCGTTGCCGCTGAGCGAGCCCACGAACGTGTCAACGCCGGTCGTTGGATTGATGGTGCGGAGTTCCGACACACCTAGACCCTGCAGGTTGTTGGTCAGGCGGAACGACGCGTACCAGATTGTCCCAGTACCGAAATCGGTTCCGATGCCCTGGTTGTACGCGGTGGTAAAACTCAGCACATTTCCAAGCCAAATTGCGTCGTCGCTTACTTTGTGCGACACCCATTCGTTGAAGACATCGAGCATGAGGTATTCGCCGCTTGGGCGACACGTCACACCGACATGCAGGACGTTGACATCGGACGTGAGCGTCGAAGTCGATGCGACTGCGCCGGTGTGAATATCAAAGTTGAGCAGTCGCGACGTGAGACCTCCGGACGACGGAGTTGCCATACCCGTCAGACGATGCGTGACCGGATTCCAGCAAAGGTCGGTGACGACTTCGGCTCCGTCCAAGCCGATCGGCGCGCCGACTTGCGTTGCCGCGCCGGTCGTTCGGTTGACGCTGTAGATGCCTTGTTGCATCGAACCGGCTGGCCCCTGGACCGATGCCCAAAGACGTCCATCCGGCGTGAACTCGAGACCCGAGACGAAGTGATTGGTCGGAACGGTCATGGTCCCAACGGCAACTTGGGAGCTTGGAGCCAAGTTCGTATAGCTCACAAGCGTCGCGACGCCGGTCGTGCGATTGATCCGGGGAGACCAGATCGTGACCTGTGCCGCGGCAATGGAAGAAAGACCGGCAACGCCGATAGCCAAAACTGCAAACTTCAATGGACACCTCCGAGCGGAGACAGGCTCTTCAGGAAGCCCGTTCCATAAAGAATACCGGCGGAGCCACGGCAAAGCAATCGCGTTTTTGGGGCTGCGGGCGCCAATTTGAACGTCGAAAGCTGATTTCCCAGACTATCGCTTCTTGATGCTCACGCGGACGAGACGCGTATCGGTCTCGAATTTCAGCAGGGTGGGAAGCTCGGAAAAAACCACTTCCTTCTGCGTGATTCCCTTTTCCAGATCTTCGAACGAAAGGTTGACGGAACCGGCAACCTTGTATTCCCCTCGCTTGACCCGATCGATCAGGTCGGCGGGTCCACTAACCGTCACCTTTGGGATAAAGCGGTCCTGCTCGGGAATGGTGACGTCCCAGCGGGAGAGTTCGCCCGGAGCCATGCGCACCTGGACGGGAACGCCGGTGAGTTCGAGAGACGACTGTCGCTTGCGCACTGCAAGCGTGACCGATGCCGTCGGCGGGTCGATGCGGGCCGCACGCTTATTTTTCAGTGCGATCGGGAGCTCGAGTTGCACCTGCGAGACTGTCTCGCGCCGGCCGGCAAGCAGCCGTGCCAGATCGTCGGGGCGAATCTTCGCGTAGACCTCCGGCGCGTACCCGGCGGCGCCCGCGACATCGCTGGGCAGATAGACCTTCACGATGGGCGGCTTGACCTCGGGTACGCCGTCGAGCTCGGATTCGCCGACATCGACGATGACGCGTGCCGTGCGAACTTCCATCGCTTCAACATGAACACGGACGGTTGCCGGTTCGACACGATCGATCGTGAGACCGAGTTTGCGGAGCGCGGGATCGGATCGCATCGCCTCGCGCAGTGAGACGACGTATTCGCCGGGGGTCGACGGAATGCCGCCGGATCCGATCGCAAGAGTCAGCGGCCCGGCGCGAGAGAGCTCCTCTGCCGAGACGAACGCACTCGCGCTGCCCGAGAAGCCGATCGCGATGTTGCCGCGGAACGAATCGTCGGCCTGGATGGCGCGTTCATCCGGCGCGTCGGAAACGAACTGAAGAGTGAAGCGGACATCGCGGCGCTGCAGGCTTTCGGCTTCAGCAAACACCCACACCAAGATGGTGATGATGGAGACAAGCGAGATGGTCTTGAGACGTTCGATCATGGTTCAGGCGGCACCCTTGCCGTAGCCCTCTTCCTGCTGCTGATCGTGCGGGATTGCCTCGAACGCGTTCGTCGCTTCGTTGGCGGGATTGAGCGGCTCCGCTTCGGCTGCCGCGGCTTCGGCCTGCACGGCGGCGACGGCGTCTTCAATCGCCTGCTTGATTGCCTGCGGGTGCAGGCGCTTTTTGAGTTCGATCTCGAGTTCTTCGGAATTGGCGACGAGCATCAGGCGTCCGCGCTCGGCGATGCGAATCTGGCCCGACTCTTCGCTCACCACAACAACCAGCGCATCGCACTCTTTGCTCACACCGACGGCGGCGCGGTGGCGGGAACCGAGGTGCTTGTCGGGCATCTCGTCCGGTTCGGCGAGCGGAAGCTGAACACCTGCCGCGGCAATTCGCTTGCCCTTGATGACAACCGCCAGATCGTGGAGCGCCGAACCGGGGAAAAAGATGGTCTGCAGAAGACGGGCGCTGAGTTCGGCGTTCATCGGCGTGCCGCCTTCGACAGCGCCGGCGACGGCGATCGATCGCTCGATCACGATGATCGCGCCGAAGCGGGCCTTGCTCAGGTTTTTGCAGGCTTCGCAGATCTCTTCGATGACCAGTGCGATCTCTTTCGGAGACGAACGGAAAAAAGGTGTTTCGCCAAGTCGAACCAGCGCACGCCGAAGTTCGGGCTGAAATATCACAACCAGGCCGATGGCCAGGAACGCGAGAAGCCGGTCATACAGCAGACCGATGCGCTGGAAGACTTCCGCGCCGCCCAGCACGCGGGCGGCGATTCCAACGATGATGCCGAGCAGCAGCAGGCCCTTGAGCGCTCCCGCGGCACGCGTCCCCTGCACAAATCGCACGATCGCGTAGACGCAGATCCAGATGATCGCCAGTTCGAATGCGACCACCAGCACTGAATAGCCAGCGAGCCGGGAGAACAGGTCATTGAGTCGGTTCAAAAACACGTTGATTCAATCGGTCGGACAAACCCTGCGGCAGTGCCGCAAATCCGCAGACGCACACCCCACCCACCTCCACCCAACCCCACGCAATCCCAGCAACCGCACCCCTTCCTTCAACCACATCGAAAAGCCCCTGAGTCTACTCTTCGGCTTGTATGCCTTATCGAGTACGAGAGTTCCAGGAAACGCCTAATCCCGGCGCCGTCAAGGTCGTTCTGGATGGACCGATTTCGCCGCTTGAGGGCCACACGGCGCCCCGGTCGTATCGCTCGGCGGAATCCGCGTCGAAGGACCCGCTCGCGGCACGGCTGTTCCAAGTCACGGGCATCGAAAACGTGCTGATCGCAAGCGACTGGCTGACGGTGGGAAAGAATCCCGACGCCACATGGAAGTCGGTCAAAAACGCGGTCGAAAAAGCGCTCGCTGAGGCGGAGTGAGAAAAGTGGCACGGGTCGGCAAAGCCCGAGCGGATCGCAAGGCCTCTCCCGGGCCAGGCTCGAAATCCGTCCAGTCGAGGCGACCGGCAAGACGCGACAACGAGCGTGATTTGCGCCTAGTGCGGTCGCTCGCGGCATGGTTCACCAGGAACGCGCGGCCGTTGCCGTGGCGGACTAGCCCGCGCTCTGCGTATCCATCGCTCGTCAGCGAACTGATGCTCCAGCAGACGCAGGTTTCGCGGGTGCTGGAAAAGTTTGGGCCATTCCTCACGAAGTTCCCCACGGTGATCGCGCTCGCCGAGGCGAACGAAGCAGATGTCATGGCCGCGTGGTCGGGGCTTGGGTACTACCGAAGGGCGAGGCTGCTTCAGGCGTGCGCGCAGGCGGTCGTTCGCGAGCATGCAGGAACTGTGCCATGTGATGTGCAGAAGTTGAAAGCGTTGCCGGGAGTCGGCCGGTACACGGCCGGCGCGATCGCGTCGATCATGTTCGGCGAGAAGGCACCCATTGTGGATGGGAACGTCTGCCGCGTGCTGCAGAGATTGGATGCGCACGCGGGACACGCCGGCGACCGCAAGGTCACGGATTGGGCATGGAGTCGTGCCGAGCAACTGGTCGCGCTGACATCGCGCGGCAACCAAGTTGCCCGATTCAACGAGGGGCTCATGGAACTGGGCGCGACGGTCTGCACGCCGGATTCGCCTCGGTGTGGGGAGTGTCCGCTGCGTAAGGAGTGTTCGGCGAACCGAGAAGGACTGACTGAGTCAATTCCCGCACCAAAGCCACGCGCGAAGCGTTCGCGTGTGCATCACGATGTCGTGATTGTGCATCGGCGCGGTGCGAACGGAGCGACCGAGTACTTGCTCGAACAGCGATCAGAAAGCGGATTGTGGGCGGGGATGTGGCAGCCACCGGCGTGTGAACATCCGCACGAGCCGGCCTCCGACTCAATTGACCGATTGCTCGATGCCGTCGGACTGAAGTCACTGGCACCTGAGCCGTCGATTTCACTGGCCAAGTCGGTTTTTCACACGACACATCGCGAGGTTTGGTTCCGCGTCTGGAAAGTTCTCGCACCCGTTCGATTCGCTGGCGGATCGAGAAAGTGGTTCAGCGAAACGAGTATGAACGACATCGCGATCAGCAACGCGCACCGACAATTGCTGTTGGGGGTCGAGTAGCCTGGGCTGGATGCCTGTTCGGGCGTCGATCCGACTTACGAGACTCTGGCCCCGGTCACATCGATCGCGTCGGGAAAGTCTTCGAGCGTCGACACGCGGCCGCATTCCGGGCATTGCGGTTTGTCGAGATCTGTCAGTGGATATCCGCAGCTCGGGCATTTGGCGTGAACTGCGTTGAAATGCATCAGCAGGCGCGTCGACACATCGAAGCCGAGCGTCGCAATTTTTTGCTCAAGCGCTTCGACAAATTGCTGCTGCGAGACTTCGCCAGCGAATGCTCGCTTGGGAATGCGAAACTCACCGAAGATCGCTGATTCAACATAGATTGCACCGTCGTCCTCACCAACCCGAAGCACAATCGGCCATCGGTAGAGCTGCTCGAACTGTTCCCCCGTGAACCGCAGTCCTTCTGATTGAATCGTCACGAAGTATCGGCCCAGCACGACTCGCGCGGACGGGGAACGGGCGCTTCGCTCGGCATGTCGCGTCAGGCTCTGAATGTTCTTTTTCGGATTGGAGTTTGAATAGGCCGCAATGGAAATGGCGGGCGGCACGATGATGAGCATGGCCCAGAACTGACGCGGCTCTATCCAATCTGCAGCCATCGAGCAGACTAACCCGAGTGCAGCGGCACACGACAAGATCATCACGATCAGGTAGGTTCGCCGCGTCCGGGCTGCTTGCGTAATGGATTTACCCTGGCGCGTCTGGGCGAGAAACGCTCGAACATACGCCTTTTCGAGATCCCCGACGTCCGCAACGTACTCAACGGTGATGTCGCCATCGAACACTTTCGTCATGCTCCGAGTGTAATGAGCGTGCCGGATGGCTCCGGCTTGGCCGTCAACGGATTGGCCAGCGCTGTTGAAATCACTCGGTCGTCCGCGACCAGAAACCAGAGACACACCAGCATCGGCAATTCATACTTATCCCACGCGATGTGCGCTTTGGCGAGCACGATCAGGTGAACGAGCACGAGCGCCGACGCGAGCGACCAGCCGCTGAAATGCACGAGCGCGATCCACGTGAATGCGCCGAGGACGAAGAGTCTCGCGACGGTGTGTGCCCCCACTGCGGCGCGGATCATGCGATCGAAGTAGCCCATGTTGTCGACTTCGTAGTGAAAATTGTCCTGCGGCGGAAAGAGCCAGAAAAGGATCGCAACGGCGACGAGCAGCGCACAGGAGCGAACCGAAATCGCCGTACGCCAGTCGAGCCGACGCGTCACAAGCAACCAGTGCGGGAGGACGAAGTAGAGCCCGAGGCACGCAAGCCCGTAAAGCGCGTACTGCGGATAGAAGAGTGCGGCGTGCTGTGCGGTCGAGACCGCCTGGCGGCTCACCTCGCCGGGCGGCCCGAACCCGCCCCAGAAAGTGATCCACGCGAAGAGAACAACGGCGCCGGATGCGCCGGCGAGAACTTTGGATGACGCGACGATCGCGCCCACGCGATCGAGCATGTGGTCGCGCGCGGGACGAGTGCGGATCAGCTCAACGCATTCCCAGAGCGCAAGGCCGACGGGGAACGCGACCATGTACTGGCGGCAGGAGATTGCGAGCGCGAAGAAGATCGCGCCGACCCATGGGCGATCGCGCTGGAAGAGCGCGAGGCCCAGCAGCGTGAACAGGATCGCGAACGAATCGGGATAGATGTGGATGCCGACGCCGAGGAAATATGGAAATGCCAGCAGACAGATCGCGGCTGGGAGGACACGGCGATCCGGACCGCGCGCGAGGAGAACGAACAGAACGAGCGTCGCGCAGACCGCGCTCAAACTGAAGTATCGTGCGGCAGGAAGGCCGCCCCCGGTCGTGCGGTCTGCCCAGCCAAAGAGCATGAGCGAGAGCGGCGTGCAGAGTTCGCCGTAGGTTCGGAGCTTTTCGATTGAGGGCCAGCCTTTGGACGTGAGGTAGCGCGCGTTGGGCCAGTAGTGGGTTTCGTCTCGCAACGGCGGCGCGGCATTCAGCTGCATCTGCCAGCCGACGATCGCACAGAAGGCGACTATGCCGCAGGCGAACGCGATTCGGGCGGGCGAGGGCATTGGGTTCGATCGTACCCGCACCTGCAAGCAACCAGTGGTTCGCTATGTTTATCCCGATGAAATTGGCGATCGTCATGCCCGTGTTCAACGAAGTAAAACTGGTGGAGCGCGCGCTCGATCGGATCGCGGCGTGCCCGCTGCCGCGGGCCGTGGATGGCAATCCGCTTGAGCGATTCGTTGTGATCGTGGATGACGGGTCGGTTGATGGAACGACCGAGATCGTGAAGCGGCTTGCCGAGCGAACGGACGTGCGGGCAGAGTTTCAGAGCCCGAATCGCGGCAAGGGCGCGGCGGTGCGCGTGGGTATCGATCGTGCGCTCGGGCTCGAGGCGGACATCATCGTCATTCACGATGCGGATCTCGAGTATGACCCGGCGGATCACGGCGCGCTACTCGCGCCGATTCTGGATGGGCGTGCGGACGCGGTGATCGGCTCGCGCTTTCTCGGGCAAACGCACCGGGTGCTCTATTTCTGGCACTCGCTGGCGAACCGCACGATCACGATGCTGAGCAATCTCCTGACGAATCTGAATCTAAGCGACATCGAGTGCTGCCTGAAGGCGTTTACGCGCGATGTCGCGCTCGCGCTTGAACTCAAGGAAGATCGCTTCGGCATTGAGCCGGAGATCATCGCGCGTCTGGCGAACATGGAGATCGAAGAAGAGGACAAGCATGATCGCCCGCTACGGATCTTCGAGGTACCGGTGACGTACGCGGGGCGGACGTATGCCGAGGGAAAGAAGATCCGGTGGCAGGACGGGATCGAGGCGGTGGCGGTGATTGTGAAGCGGAATTTGTGGAGTTAGCACTTTGCGTGCGCGAACATTCCGCGTGCGCGTAACGGGTGGGGAAGTCGGGTGAAACCTACCCTGTCGCGTGGTCCGTATCGCTCTGCGCATGCTCTTCGGTGATCGCACCAAGTACATCACCTTGGTGATGTCGCTCGCGTTCGCGACGATGCTCATGAATCAGCAGGGGGCGATTTTTCTGGGCTTGCTCACGCAGGCGACGGGGCCACTTCAGAATGTCGGTCAAGCAGATTTGTGGGTCGTCGATCCGGGAACGGACTGGGTCGCTGAGTATCGGCCTCTGAGCGATCAGAAGGTCGGGCGCGTGCGGAGTGTCGCGGGAGTTGCGTGGGCCGAGCCGTTCTTCAGTAACTACGCGATCACGGAACTCAAGAACGGGAGTTTCAAGCGCGTGCAGATTCTCGGATTGTCGCGCACGACGCTGGCGGGGCGACCACCGGAAATGATCGAAGGGCGGCTCGAAGATCTGTGGACGCCCGATGCAATCATCGTCGAAATCAAGAGCAAGGACAAACTCGGCGGCGTGAACATCGGCGACACGCTCAAGATCAACGACAAGCGCGCGGTCGTGGTCGGCTTCTGCAAAGCGCGGCAGGGCTTCGAGAGTAACGCGATCATCTACACCACGTTCGACAACGCGACACGCTTCACGCCGGTCGGACGCAAGGCGATCTCGTACATCTTGGTCAAGGTGAAGGACCAGGCCGAGTTGAAGGATGTGCAGGCACGGATCAACGCGCTGGGCGATGTCACGGCGCTCACGACCGATGAGTTCCGGGCGCGGACCATGAACTACATCGCGATCGCGACCGGGATCGGATTCAATTTCGGTATCACCATCGCGCTGGGCTTTGTCGTCGGGCTCCTGCTTTCGGCGAGCGTGTTCTATCAGTTCACGATGGAGAACCTGCGGCAGTTTGCAACGCTCAAGGCGCTCGGTGCTTCGGGATCGATGCTGGCAGCGATGGTGCTCGCGCAGGCGTTTGTCGTCGGGATCATCGGATACGGGATCGGTGTCGGGCTCGCGGGCGCGTTCACGATCTTCACCGTGCGGAGCGAGAGCGAGTTGTCGGCGAAGCTGCCGTGGGAATTGCTGCTCATCTCGCTGGTCGCAATGGTGCTGACGGTGATGCTGGGGAGCATTTTGAGTTTGCGGCGGGTGATCAGCGTGAGCCCGGGAGCGGTGTTTGGGTCGGTGACGTAAATTCGTTGCCAATGCGGCTTGAGGGCATTTGCCACAAAGAGCACCAAGAACACTGAGGGCACAAAGAGGAAGTAGTAAAGAGCCAGACGAGGTCGTAGACATTGAATCGGGTGGGTGGTGAGCGACGAAGCGGTTCGGAAGGAGTTTGTGATGGTGCGCTGGGCGACGATTGTGCTTTCGATCATCGGGGTGGTGATCGGCGTGTTGGCGGTGACGACGGGCAAGCGTGTCATCCCCGATGCGCCGCTGGCGCGGCCGGCGAGCGTGAATCCGTTTGGGCGCGGAGTTGCGGCGCTTGGAATCGTCGAGCCGGCGGGGCGCGTGATCGAAGTTGCGGCGCCCGATCCCGGATTAGTGACGGAAGTCCTTGTCAATGTCGGCGACATCGTGACCAAGGGCCAGCCTCTGATGCAGCTTGATACCCGCAGCATCGATTCGCAGATCATCCGCGCCGAGGGTGAACTGAAGGCACGCGACGCGGAGATTCAGCGCTGGCACGCGATCCCGCGGGCGGAAGATATTCCGCCGCTCGAAGCGGCCGTGCAGCGCGCCAAGGCGACGCAGGTGGACGCAGAAGACAAACTGCAACGCACCAGCGACGCGGTGAAAAGCGGAGCGATGTCCGCGCGCGATGTTGCATCATCGCAGGCATCGGTCGATATTGCCCGCGCGGAGTTGGCATCGGCGACGGCGGCGCTCGCAAAGTTGAAAGCGGGCGGCTGGAAAGCGGACCTTGAGGTTGCGCAGGCGAATTTCGACTCGACCAAGGCCCAGATTGCCGCGCTTCAAGTGCTCAAGGAACGCATGACGGTCCGCGCGCCCCGCGAAGGAACGGTCCTCCGGCGCGATGTCGAACCGGGCGAGTATGTGCAAGGGCTGAGCATGGCCCATGCTCCGCTGGTGCTTGGCGATCTCACCAAGCTTCACGTGCGAGCGCAGGTGGATGAAGAGGATTTCGCGCTGATCGGGATGGATTCCAAGGGAGTCGGGCGCACGCGCGGCGCGTCACCTCAGGAGATCCAGCTTCAGATCGTGCGGATCGAGCCCTTCGCGCGGCCGAAGCTGAATTTGTCCGGCGCGAATTCAGAACGCACCGATACGCGCATCATCGATGTGCTGATGGCGATCGTCGGCACTGATGGAACCAGCGGCGCGTTTGGCATCGTGCCCGGGCAAGCGGTCGACGTGTTCTTTGATGCGACGGCGAAGAAGTTCTCTCCGCCCTCGCCGCCGGCCCCGTTACCCGCCGGGACTGAAAAGCGCTGACATCGCGATCGCGCCGGCGACCATGACGTTGAGCGAATCAACGCCGGGTCGCTGCACGATGCGGACGCGGCGGTCGGCTGCGGCGAGCAGAGATTGAGACAGCCCAGGACCTTCGGAACCAAGAGCGAGCGCGAGCTTGCGCGTTAAACGACTCGCCCCCCCTGAAACTTCAGAAAGCGGCACCGCGCCAGCATCGGGCGTCAGGGCGATGACTTCGAAGCCTTCACGACGCAGCCGCGCTGGCGCATCCTCCCATGGAGCAAGCGTCACAAACGGAATGCGGAGCGAATGTCCCATCGAAACGCGGATCGCCTTGCGATAGAGCGGATCGACCGATTGCGGCGAGAGAACGACGACCGTCCCTTCGGGTGCGAGTGCGGAAACACAGCGGAAGAGGCCGCCCATGTTGTCAAGGTTCGTCAAATCTTCAAGCACCACCAGCGCCGGTGCCGCCTTTAGCCGTGTAGCAATCTCCTGCTCCGTCAGTGGCGGCAAGCGCGCGCCAGCCGCGAGCAGCCCGCGATGAAACTTGAAGCCCACGACGTCGTGCAGGACAGCATCGTCGGCGACATAGACCGGCGTCCCCGCCGGAGCGCGATCCAACAACTCGCGGTGCGCCTCGACCTTGGAACGCCCAATGAAGAACGAGCGACACGGATAGGACGACTGGAGCAAATGCTCCGTCACCAGCGAGCCCTCACAAATGAACGAGCAGTGGGGCGCCGAAGCATCTATGCCCCGGCTCAAATCCCCTTCTTTGAGTGCCCTGTACTCAAAAACGCGCGGGTCGGCTGGATCGGAGATGGGGATGAAATTGGGGGCTGGCACAGGTGTTTCAGAGCACGCGACAAGGTCGTCAGAGTCAAGATCATTCGTGAGCAGCGGCCCACCTGTCCGACGTACTGATTTGGGCCCCTCTACGTTTGGCCTTCATTGTTCGGGCCGGAATCATCCGCCCCACCCTCACCCGACCGCGATTCGATCCGAACGGGTTGTACACAGAGAAAGCAAAGCATGGAAACGTGGCAGGCGATTGTGCTGGGTCTGGTCGAGGGAATCACAGAATATCTACCGGTCAGTTCGACCGGCCACCTGATCATCGCCGGCGATCTGATGAAGCTGGATCGACCGGAGACCAAGCAGGCCTTTGATGCGTTCAGCGTCATCGTCCAGGGCGGCGCGATTCTGGCCGTGCTGCTGCTCTATCTTCCCCGGTTTGTGCAGATGCTCAAAGGGCTGATCGGACGCGATCAGGCGGGCCTTCGGATCTTCATCAATATCGTCGTCGCGTTCATTCCGGCGGCGCTCGTCGGCATCGCGCTCAAGAAGCTCATCGAGGCCTGGCTCTTTCACCTCTGGCCCGTGGTCTTCTCGCTCGTGCTCGGCGGTTTCTACATGATCGGCGTCGAACTCTGGCGGCGATCACGCAAGCCCATGCAGGGCGGCATCGAGGGCAAGAGCGTCGAGGACATGAAGACGGGTGACGCGCTCTTCGTCGGTCTGCTCCAGATCTTTTCGCTCTGGCCCGGAACGAGCCGCTCGATGATGACCATTACCGCCGGATACTTCCGGGGCCTCAAGCCCGGTGCCGCGGCAGAGTTCAGCTTCCTCCTCGGCATGCCGACGCTTCTTGCGGCGACGCTCTTCACACTTTACAAAGACAATGCAGACAAGACTCCCGGGCATGAACCGATGCTCAAGGTGCTGGGGGCCAAGCCGGTTTTGATCGGCATTGCGGTTGCCGCGGTGAGCGCGTTCATTGCCGTGCGCTGGTTGGTGGGCTTCCTGAATAGGCACGGACTGATGGCGTTCGGGTTCTACCGGATCGCGATCGGGGCGGCATTGCTGGCGCTCGCAATTGCGGGCGTGGTCACGGTGAACAAGTAATGCCTTGAAGTGCGGCGGGTGGCTGCCCGATGCCTATGGGCCCCCCAACAATCCGCCCGCATGACTTCCAAGACTTCGTACCCCAAGGCCAAGATCAACGTCGTCCTCGTGGAGTCGATCCACCCACGCGCGGTCGAACTGTTCAAGGCTGAGGGCTTTCAGGTGCAGAGCATGGCCGGTGCGCCCGATGCGAAAAAGCTAGCGTCGCTCGTCGGCGATGCGCATGTGCTCGGAATCCGATCGAAGAGCGATGTAACGCCCGCGATTCTCGCGGCGGCGCCGAAACTTCTCACCGTTGGCGCGTACTGCATCGGGACGAACCAGATCGCGGTCGACGAGGCGTGCAAGCGGGGCGTGCCGGTCTTCAACTCGCCCTTCAGCAACACTCGAAGCGTGGCGGAACTGACAATCGCCGAGGCGATCGGGCTGCATCGCGGGCTGGGCGACAAGACGATGCAGATGCACAAGGGAGACTGGGATAAGTCTGCCGCCGGATCGCATGAGGTGCGGGGTCGCACGATCGGCATCGTCGGTTACGGACACATCGGTTCGCAGGTCTCGGTGCTGGCCGAGGCGATGGGGATGCGGGTCGTGTTCTTTGACATCATCTCGAAGATGGCGCTCGGCAACGCTCGCATGGTGAGGAGCCTGAAAGAACTGCTCGAAGTGAGCGATGTCGTGACGCTTCACGTGCCGGCGACGAAGCAGACCGCGGGCATGATCGGCAAGGCTGAACTGGCGAAGATGAAGAAGGGGAGCTATCTCATCAACAACGCGCGCGGGAGCGTTGTGGATGTTGCAGCACTCGCAGCGGCGATGAAGAGCGGGCACATTGCGGGCGCGGCGCTCGACGTCTTCCCGGATGAGCCCGCGGCAAAGGGTGACAAATTCGACAGTCCGCTGCAGGGGCTCGCCAACGTCTTCCTGACCCCGCACGTCGGTGGCAGCACCGAAGAAGCGCAGGAAGCGATCGCCGAAGATGTCTGCGATAAGCTGATCAAGTTTGTCAACATCGGCTCGACGACCGGCGCGGTGAATGTACCCGAGGTTGAGTTGCCCGAGCAACTCATCCGCGACGGCGTGAAGACAGTCCGCCCGCACCGAATTCTGCACTTCCACAAGAACGTGCCCGGCGTCTTGAGCAAGATGCACACGCTCATCGCGAACATGAACGCCAACATCAGCGCGGAATATCTGCGCACCAATGAAGATGTGGGCTATGTCGTGCTTGATGTCGATCCGAGCGACGGCGAGGCGATCCGCAAGAAGCTTGCGGAGATTCCCGAGACGATTCGCGTTCGCGTGCTCTGGTAGGGCGAATTCGTGTTTTCAATGAACAAACAGAGAGAACGCGGAGGGTGCGGAGTTGCGCGGAGAGGAAGAGCTGGGCAAGGCAAGGAGTGAAGACGCAACGGACTGTGGACCGTCGAATTGACATTCGGGGAAAGAAAGACGCCGCACCTCACGCGTTCTGCGTCACTCTGGCGCCGGGACAAACGCGGCTGGGCGGCCGTGCGAATCGACGAGCCTTTCGAATTTCATTTCGAAGATCGAACCAAGCGCATCGGTCGTCAGAACTTCGCTCACATTTCCCCTCGCGTGCACACGCCCGTTCGCGTCGAGCAATGTCGCCTCGTCTGCAAACCGCAGCGCCAGCGACAAATCGTGCAGAACCACAACCACTCCGATCCCGTCCGTGGCGAGTTCGTGCAAGATCGTCATGGTCGCGATCGCATGATGCGGGTCCATCGCGCTGACCGGCTCATCCGCGAGCAGGAATCTGGCTTCGCTCGACCCTCGCGCACCAATCTGAGCGAGCGAGCGCGCCAAACCGACCCGTTGCTGCTGACCCGCGCTCAGTGTTCGAAACGGATCGGCTGCGCGAGCCCCCAATCCGACCTCGCGCAGCGCCGAGTCGGCGCCTGCCGTGGAATGTTCGTGCGCGAATTCGCCCATCGCGACAACTTCGCCCGCTGTGTAGTCAAATGCGACCGACGACTGCTGAGGTAAATAGACCAATCGCCTGGCTCGTGTTCGCAGCGGCAGTGATGTGACTCCGTCCGTTCCCAACAACACGCGCCCCGAAGCCGGCTCACGCAAGCCCGCCAGCAACTTCAAGAGAGTGGACTTTCCCGCACCGTTCGGGCCGATGATCGCGGTCACTTTCCCTGGCGCAAACGCCGCACTCACCCCGCGCAGCACCGGGCGCGATGGGTCGTACGCAAATGCAACATTTTCAACTGCGAGCGTCACGGAGCAAGAGTACAGCACCGCTCAGACGAACATCCGCAGGAGCGAGCCCCACTCTCCATACCGGTATTCGATACCTTCGCGATCGTGAATCCGCCGGATCTGCTCGACCGCACGCTCGCTGAGGTCGTTCTGCCACGTCTGTGCCGCGCGATCGCAGAAATAGACGCGGCAGCCGCTGGGTTTGATCGCGTGGACGCCGCAGATATTCGCGACCTGAAACGCGCATCCCCCACGCGCGACCGCGGCATCGAGTGCTTCGCTCGTCAGCGGGTTCTCAAGCCTCGCGACGCAGTACGCCGCTTCCAAGCCGGTCGTATACAGCCGATGCCCCGCCTCTTTGAAATTGCAGCAACGCCCGCTCGCCCAGCAGGCCGGACCCCGTGCCTCGATCTGATCGCCGATCATCGCGTACACCGCTTCGAGTTCGCCGGCGATACGGGGCAAGCGTGCCGCGGCCAGCCAGGATGTCGATTGCGGGTCGCTCACCGTGAATTCCGCCTCCCCCACCCCTTCGCCACCACTCAGATATCGATCACGTCTCGCCGGCGTTGAATCTCGTCGGGCTCGAAGCGCGGGCCTTTGTTGATTCCAGGACACATCCGCGACGCTTGTTCCCAGCGTTTGCGGCTCACGAGAAGGCTTTTCCAAAACGGCCACGTGCGGCACTGCTTCGGCCGAAATTCGTACACGCCGCAGACGGCCTTGCCCGGAATCTTCTCGCGATCAAGGAAGATGCAGTCATTGCCGTAGGGCGTCGTCTTTTCAATCAGCGAGCGGCCGGCGATCGTCGGCCTTGTGTACTGCGAGAGAAACTCCGGCACGCTCAACCCAAGATGCGTTGCGAGCGCCAAAGCCTCCGCATCATCGACGAGCACATACCCCTCCGGGCCCGAGCAGCAATTGCCGCACATGGTGCACTGGAAGTGCAACCCATCTTCACCCGTCGCCGGATCGGGCTTCGCGAACCAGTCAACTTGTGGGAGTGAGTACGCCACGCAATAAGCGTACGGACGCGCTCACACCTCGCGCCGGATCGGTGGATAGATGCAGCGATCGGGCCCGACGTATTGAAGTGCAACGAGCGTTTGATCGTCAGCCCGAGTGCGCGCCTTGGTGTGCTGAAAGAGCGACTTATGAATGTTCTCTACGATGGTGTCGGGGCGACCGTCGCCTGCGAGGATCGCTTCGTCCAGCCGCTCGACGCCATACATATCGAGATGGCCAGCCTTGCTGCCCGCGCCGAAAGCTTCGGTGATGCCATCGGTGTAGAGAACAATGGAGTCGCCGGGCAGAAGCTGCAGGTCCTCGCTCCAGATATCGAGATCGTCGGCGATTCCCAACGGCAGCCCCGCGCCATCTTCGATGCCCCGGATCGTGCGGGTTGCAGCGCTCAGAAACCGTGGCGGGTTGTGTCCGGCGGAGGCGTAATTGAGCCGCGCCGTTTCGGGATCAAAGACACCGAAGAATGCCGTCACGAAATTGCCTTCGAGGCGCGAGGCAAGCAGGCGGTGATTGGCGAAGCGAAGAACGCCCGCGGCACTCCCATCGCCACCTGAATAGCAATGCAAGATCGCGCGGAGCATCGCCATGATGGTCGCAGCGCCCGCGCCGTGACCGGAAACATCCGCGACGAGAATGCCGAGTTTGTTCCCCGGCATGGGCAGGAAGTCGTAGTAATCGCCTCCGGCCTGATCGCTCGTGAGATAGCTCGTCGCGACCGCAAGCCCGGGAACTTCCGGCATCTTCTCCGGGAGCAGCGACTGCTGGACCCGCGCGACTTCCTCGAACTGCGCTGTCAGCACCTTGTTCAGGCGCTCCACCTCTTTCAGCGCGACCAGATTGCGCGTAATCGCGCCGATCAGGTTGCCCAGCATGAACGCGTCTTCGAATCGAGCTTCGTCGAATGCATCCGGGGCGCGCCGCAGCTGGATCGACCAGTTTTTCACCTCTCCCGAATCAAACAGAGGAGAGGCAATCGCGCTGCGATACGGCGCGAGCAACTCGCCAAAGACCGGATCGTTCGTGATATGCAGGTCATTCAACATCTTGGGCGTGTCGTCGCGGATGCACTCCGCAACGAAACCCGTCGTGTGGGTCGGTAACGTGTGAAAGGTGGCCCACGGGTTTGGATTGACGGTTTCGGGAAGTCCCTCTTCGCCTGCCGCGGCCCGGCGCTGAAATTCATGCACGTCGTAGTAGCGCGTGATCTTGTAGCTGCCCTTTGGGAGCCCCCGCGTCGAAACCGAAATGAAGAATTCGATCGGGCGGATTTGCCACATCCGCGGCCCGAAAACGCGAAAGACGTCACCCGGCTCGCGCGCCAGGCTCGCATCGCGCAGCAACTGCACAACGGTTTTCAGTCTCGGGTGTTCGGAAAGGTCGCGGATCTGCACGGGCCGAGTCTACCCCTTCGCCGTCGGGCGGCGTTCACGATCCATCTGCGGTTTTCGATGCCGATACAAGCGTGAAGATACGAAAGCGTTAGCGCCCGCGGTCCTTGCGCCAGTTCGGCTTGCCCTTGTCGCGATTCTTGCTTTTCTGGCTGCGACGCTGCGAGCCGGTGCGCCCGGGGCTGCCAAGATCGCCAAAGCCGGCGCCCTGACCCTTTGCAAATCCGCCGCCAAGACCCAGCTTGGGTGCGATCTGCTTCGCCTTGCCCGCGGCACGTGCTTCTCCCGCATCGACGACAAGGTCCATTCGGCGCGTCGGAAGATCGACCGCGACAACTTTCACGGTCACGGTGTCACCCATGTTGTACGAACGACCCGACCGCTGATCGACGAGCGCGCCCGTGCGCGGATCGACCTTCCAGAACGGAGTCATATTTTCACGAGTGACGTCGCCGGGCAGATCTTCCTTCTTGACGAAACCTTCGGCGAGGTACTTGTCGATCTGGACGAAGACGCCCTTCGGGCTGACGCCCGTGATGACGCCCTTGAAATTCTCACCGACGTGCTTCTCAAGAAGCTGAAGTACGAGGAATTGGCGGAGCGAGCGCTCGGCCGATTCGGCGTTCTCTTCGCGCATCGTCGCGTGGCGCCCGATCTGTAAAAGCGTTTCCTGATCCGGGCACATGTCCGAGTCGCGGAGCTTGCGGCCGAGCGCCTTGCGTTCGCCGTCGGTCTTGGGGCGGTTCGTCGCGTTCTGCGTCTGGCGCAGATACTCGGCAAGCGCGCGGTGCACAGTCAGATCCGCATATCGGCGAATCGGGCTGGTGAAATGTGCGTACGCGGCGCTGGCGAGAGCGAAGTGGCCGATCAGCGCAGGCGAGTACTCGGCCTTACTCATAGTGCGCAGCACGGCCATGTGGACGGCGCGACTGGCGGGCGTCCCACGGGTTGCGTTGAGCAGGCTCTGGAGCTCTTCGCGAGTCGGGTTCTTCGGAATCTTGAATCCCGCGACCATCGCGGCCTTGCGCAGGCCATCCACATCGCCGGGCGTCGGATCCGGGTGGGTGCGGCGAAGCAGGGGCACATCCATCTTCTCGAACAATCGCGCGAGGACTTCGTTCGCCTCGACCATGAACATTTCAATGAGCTTGTGCGTGTATGCCTGATCTTCGCGCTCGGCGTCGATTACGTGACCATTGTCGTCGTAGATCAGCACGACTTCGGGGAGTTCGAGGCTGATCATGCCCTGGCGGTTACGCCGTCCTTCGATCGCCTTTGCGCAAGTGTTCATCTCCTGCAGCGTTTCCAACAATTGATCGGTGTACTTCGGCAGCGTCTTGGCGTGACGACGCGCTTCGGTGAAGTCGCCGTCGATTAGCGCCTGCGCTTCGAGATATGTCAATCGCTTCGCGCTCTTGATGAGCGTGTTCTGCACGCCCTCAGAACGAACAACACCCGTCTTGTCGTACGTCATGTACGCCGACTTGCAGAAACGATGCACGCCTTCCTGAAGCGAGCAGATGCCGTTACTGAGTAGTTCCGGAATCATCGGAATCACGCGCCGAGGCAAGTACACGCTGTTGCAGCGGTCCTTCGCTTCTTCATCGATCGCAGAACCAGGCGGAATGAAGTACGCCACGTCGGCGATGTGAACCGCAACTTCCCAGCCGCCATCGGGCAACTTCCTGATCGAGATCGCGTCGTCGTAGTCCTTCGCGTCGGGCGGATCGATCGTGATGATGAATTCCTGCGTCAGATCCGCGCGCCCGCCCCAGCCTTCCTTGTCAAAGCTCGACGCGCCGCTCTTCAGGAACTCCGCCATCCGCTCGTCGTACGAAACCGTCACCTCGCGCGCCTGGTCGTTGCACTCTTCCGGAAACTCGCCGGGCAGATCGAACGCCGCGATGACCGCTTCGGTCTCGACGTCGGGCCGGCCCGCGTCGCCGAGCACCTGCGTGATGACGCCTTCGCCCAGGACCGAGCCCTGCGGATAGACGACCATCTCAATGACGACCTTGCTGCCTTCGGGAGCGTTCTTTGCCGCCGCATCGCGCACCACGATCGGCTCGGTCACTTCGCGGCCATCGGGGAAAACAATCCACTGCCCGCCCCGCTTGACGAGCTCGCCCGTGAACCGGCTCCGCTTGCGCTTCACGACCTCGACGATTTCGCCGACAAACTGCGGCCCATCGCCAAATCCGGAGCGCTCGCGCCCCGAATCGCGCGAAACCGCGACCTTGACAATGTCCCCCGTCAGCGCATCGCTCGTCGCATCCGGCGGAATGAAGATCGAACCCTCACGCACGGCGTCGGTCGGCTCGACAAAGCCGAAGCCCTTCATCGCCTTGCGGAATTTGCCCGTAATGAACCCGCCGCGGCTGGTGAGCGAGGGCAGCCCGATCGCCCCGTTTGGGGCGACATCGATCAGCTTCTCGTTCTTCAGTTCGTCGATCGCCTCATCAAACTCGGCCCGATCGACTTCTGCAACTCCCAGGTCGTCGCGGAGCTGGCTCACGCTCCGGGCTGTGTAGTCGTCATGCTTGAGATGCTCGAGAAGCCGCTTGCGATAACGCAGACTCATAGAACGACAATAGCGACTCGAATGCCGCTTCCCAAGCAGGATTGTTCATGCCAGCGTGCGAAAACGTTCATCTGCGGCCCGAATTCATTGCTTAGAGCGAGCCCGCATACTGCCGGAAACTCGCCCGGAACGGCTTGGCATTCAAGCCGAGCTGCGCCTTCACCTTCTCGGTTTCGGAGATGCCGTCTTGTCCGCCCATCAGCGCCATCCCGCGATCAAATGGGAGCAGCGAACCAAGCCCGACGTACGACGCTGCGGTTGCCTGCAATGCCGCGGCCTCTGCCGGAACTCCGAACGCATTAAGGTTGTCATTTGCGCCGTGCACGTGGTCGCGGATCTCATGCAGCATCTCGGGCCAGCTGATCTTTTCAGACCCAACCAGGTTGTACGTCTCGCCGACCGTCTCGGGACGTTCGAGCGCCGAGACGTACGCGTTCGCGACGTCCTCGACCGCAACCGGCTGCACGACCGGGATAATGCGCGAAACGCCGCCGAGCGGCACGTTCTTTTCTTCGGACCCGCGCGTGAAGTACGGCAGGAAGATCCAAGGCTGGATCTCACCCTTGACCCACTGCGTCGCCGTCGCCATGAATTCGCTCTTAGCGCCGTGGATCAGACCCGGACGGAAGATCGTCCAATCCAGTCCGCTTCGCCGGACGTTCTGTTCGGCTTCCCACTTGGTGGTCTGGTACTGGCAGATTCCCTGATCGCTCACACCGAGCGCCGACATGTGCAGATAACGCTTCACACCCGCGTCGCGGCACGCCTCGGTAATCACACGGGTCGACGCGACATGCATCCGGTGGAACGTCACGCCGCCCCGGCCCTCACGAAGAATCCCGATGAGATGGATGCAGGCCTGCGCACCTTCAAGCAGGTTCTTGGCCGAAACGCCGTCGTGAATATCGCCTTCAACGAGCGAAATTGCAGCGCCGTCCGAAGCCCGGGGCAGCACCTTGGCCGCCTTCTTGCGATCGCGCACGAGAGCGCGCACGCCGAAACCGCGCCGAACGAGCTCAGCGACGATTTCACTGCCGACAAACCCCGTCGCGCCGGTCACTGCCACAGTCTTGATCGATCCGTTGCTCATGTGCATCCTCAAAAAGGCCGTTCGAAGCGAAGAGTAGAACCCGAACGACCGTCGCACACAGCCCGCGTGCGCCGCTAGACTTCGTGTAGCTTCACGATGCGGAACTTCCTGGCCTTTTCAATGCGCATGACGCGGTATCCGGTGACGCTCATCGTCGCCCTGATGCTCGCCTTTTTCTCAGCAGCCGGGCTGGGAACGGCCATCCTCGCGATCCACCCCGTCCTTCAGAACGTCCTCGGCACCGGCGAGGGCTCGAATCACCAGGTTCGCGATCTCCCCATTCTCGCGGCCGATCTGAACGCTCGCATCGCCCGATCCACGCCGGAGTGGCTCTCGTCGCGAATCAGCATCCCGCAGCACATCATCGATGGGCTTCCGCGCGGGGCGTACGACACCGCGCTCTGGATCTTCATTGGGCTTGGGGTACTCACAGTTCTGGGAGCGACCGCAACGTTTCTTCACGCGTATCTGACGCAGACGCTGGTCAACCGCGTTCTCACGAACATCCGACGCGAAGCCTTCCGGCGCGTGCTGAAACGTCCGCTTCGCGATGTGATCACGTCCGGCCCGACCGACATGGTGAGTCGCGTGATCAACGACACCGGCACCATGACCGGGGCGATGCTGAACCTGATCGGCAAGGGCCTTGCCGAATTTACCAAGGCCATTGCCGCCGTCGCCGTTGCGCTCATCATCGACTGGCGCCTTTCCGTCATCGCCGTGATCGCCGGAGGCGTCATCGGTGTCATCATCCGCCAGCTTTCCAGGCGGATCAAAAAGGGTTCTCGCGGCGCCCTCGAACGCCAGAGCGATCTGTATCGCGTCGCGACCGAATCTCTCCAGGGCCTGCGCGTCGTCAAGGTCCACACCGCAGAACGCGCCGAGGTCGGTCGCTTTCACAAAGCCAACAAGAAGATGCTCCGCGAGCTCAACCGCGTCCGCACCGCGCGCTCGCTCGCCAGCCCTCTCGTCGAAGCCGTCGCAATCATCGCGCTCGGCACGCTCGCTCTGATCGCCCTCAAGGCCATGATCGACAATGCCCTGGATCCCGGCAGTTTCTTTCTCGCCCTCGGTTCCCTCGGCGTCGCGGGTGGCGCGCTCAAACCGCTCACCGGCATCATCACCGACCTCCAGATCGGCGCCGCCGCGGCGGATCGCCTGCACGACCTTCTGAATTCGGCCCCCGAGCCCGGCCACGGCCTGGGTCTCGCCAAACTCCCCCGCCACAAGCGTTCGCTCGAATTCAAGGGCGTTTCGCTTACGTATCTCAACCAACTTCGCCCCGCAGTTGAAGACGTCACGCTCAATATTGCCCACGGCGAAACTGTCGCCTTCGTCGGGCCCAACGGCTGCGGCAAGACCAGCCTCCTCTCGCTCGTCCCGCGCCTTTTCGACCCGCAGACCGGCATGATCCTGATCGACGGAAACAACATTCGTGACTTCTCGGTTCGATCGCTCCGGCGCCAGATCGGCGTCGTCACACAGGAGACTGTCCTCTTCAGTTCCACCGTTCGCCAGAACATCGCATACGGCGCACCGGAAGCGAACGAAGCCGACATTATCGAGGCGGCGCAGAAGAGCCGAGCGCTCGATTTCATCCGCCGCCTGCCCCAGGGTTTCGATACCGTTATCGCCGAACAAGGCCTCAGCCTCTCCGGCGGCCAGCGCCAGCGCATTGCGATCGCCCGTGCCATCCTCCGCAATCCGGCGATCCTCATCCTCGACGAAGCAACGAGCATGATCGATGCCGAGAGCGAAGGGCTCATCGGCGAAGCAATCTCCGATTTCTCGCACGGACGCACATGCCTCATCGTCGCGCATCGTCTCAGCACTGTCGTCCAGGCCGACCGCATCGTCGTCATGGATCAGGGCAAGGTTGTCGACATCGGCCGCCACCACGAACTGCTCTCGCGCTGCGACATCTACCAGCGTCTCGTCCGCACGCAACTCGTCGGCTCAGAAATCGCCCCACCCCTCGCTCCATCTCTCGCCCCCACCCCCACCTGATCACCTGGGCGCTCCCGACTCAGGACCAGCGGACTCCCCTCGATGCGTCGCCCCGGCACAGATGAACAAAATGTCCAGATGTCCGACGTCATGTGCGACTTTTGCCGGCGTGAGTGGACCGACACGCGCCACATGGTCGAGGGCCACCAGGGTTCGTGCATCTGTTCCGAATGCCTGACGGACGCGTTCCGCATTCTCGCCATCGAAAAACGCTCCACCGCTCCGGCCGACGCAAAATGCACGCTCTGCCTCGAGAACCGCTCCGACCTGCTCTGGTCGAGCCCGCAGTTCCCGGAAGTGATCGCCTGCCTTCGCTGCGTCAAGCAGTCCGCCGCCGTCCTTCAGAAGGACCCCGATTTCGGCTGGCGAAAACCCGCCTGAGTTTCTCGCTCGGGCAGGACCAAAATCCTGCGTCCAAGAACGGACCACGGTCGAAGTGACCGACGCCGCGGCATTCATTTGCCGCGTTAGCCGCATCATCCAAAAACGTCGCACAGCCAGGCGACGGCAGCCCGGAGGGGGTTGCCGTCGCTTCTGGTCTTGACCAAAAGCGACCCGACCCGAGTGCCCGAAAGGGTGCAAAAAGAACGACGGAATCGAATCTTTCGACTCGATCCCGCCGGTGGTGTAGAACAGGCAGTTTTGCGGCCAGAAGGCTCATACGGGCTTGGTCGCCCTATGGAATCCCTGTGGCAGGACCAGTGCGGAGCTCTGGCCACCCCAACCATGCCACCAAAGTCCGGCTTTGCCAATCTTTTTCCCGGACGCCCGTGACAATGGGCTTGACATGGCTGCCGTTTTTCGCTAACCGACAGGCTGCGGTTCGAACTTCGAGTATTCGGACGTAGTTTCCCCTTGCATTTCAGCGTTTTTGCGTACGAGCTTGCGGCATTGCGGCGCTCGCGGAACTCGTTTTCTCGGTCCTGCCGCTTGCGGTAACTAAGCTAGAATCGCATTCGTGCCGCGTGCCTCTGTCCGCGGCAATTCAAACGCTGTTTGGTCTTTATTTGGAGCTGGATTCATGACCTCCGCCACGCCGTCGATCAATGTCCGCGAAGTCCTTGGCAACGACGCCGCAGGCCTTCTTGGGTATGAGTCCAAGACGGTTTCCAAGAGCCAGCTCCACCTCCCCGGCCCCGATTTTGTCGATCGCGTCTTCAGCCAGAGCGACCGCAACGTCACCACGCTCCGCAATTTCCAGACGATCCTGAACCACGGCCGCCTCGGCGGCACCGGCTACGTCAGCATCCTCCCCGTCGATCAGGGAGTCGAGCACTCCGCCGGCGCTTCCTTTGCTCCGAACCCCCAGTTCTTTGATCCCGAAAACATCGTCAAGCTCGCCATCGAGGGCGGCTGCAACGCCGTGGCCTCGACGATCGGCGTCCTCGGCTCAGTCGCCCGCAAGTACGCCCACAAGATTCCGTTCCTCGTCAAATTCAATCACAACGAGATGTTGACCTACCCCAACATCTTCAAAGAGTCGTACTTCGGCAGCGTCCGCCAGTGCTGCGAGATGGGTGCGGTTGCCGTCGGCGCGACGATCTACTTCGGCAACGACTCGAGCCGCGAAGAAATCGCATACGTCAGCGACATGTTCGAAGAGGCCCATAGCTACGGCCTCGTCACCGTTCTCTGGTGCTACACCCGCAACGCCCACTTCAAAGTCACCGGCGCCGATGGCAAGAGCGTTGACTACCACTCCTCCGCCGATCTCACCGGCCAGGCCAACCACCTCGGCGCAACGATCAAGGCCGACATCATCAAGCAGAAGCTCCCGACCAACAACGGCGGGTATGCCGCACTGAACACGGGCGGCTCGTCGTACGGCAAGTGGGACAAGCGCGTCTACACGCAGCTCTGCGGCAGCGACGAAACCGGCAAGGGCGGCAACCCGATCGACCTCTGCCGCTATCAGATCCTCAACAACTACATGGGCCGCATCCCGCTCATCAACTCGGGCGGCGAGTCGAAGGGCGCGGCCGATCTGCAGGACGCCGTGCATACCGCCGTCGTCAACAAGCGCGCGGGCGGCATGGGTCTCATTTCAGGTCGCAAGGCGTTCCAGAAGAGCATGGGCGATGGCGTGAAGCTGCTGAACGCAGTGCAGGACGTGTATCTGGATAAGAGCGTGACGGTCGCCTGATCGAAGTCCGCAGCGACAATTCAAATTACAAAAAACGCGAGGCGTAGAGCCTCGCATTTTCTTTTCGCGCCTTTAACCGGTGCTCTGCATCGCCGCCGCGATCGCGCTCACGCTCTGGAAGAGCAACTGCTCGATCTCGGCGTGTTCGGCCTCCGGCGCGTTTCGGCGCCGGCGCAGGAGATCGATCTGAATCAGATTGAGAATGTCGGTCCACGGATTGCGCTCACGGATCGATCGCGCGATGATCGGTGACTCTTCTTCGAGCGACATGCGCCCGCTGATGCGCAGGACCGACTTTGCCGCGGCGTCGTACTCGCTTCGCAGCATCGCAAAGAAACGTTCGCCAACAGCCGGATCGGTCGCGGCGTTCCGGGCGTAGCGCCGGACGATTGCCATGCGGGCGCGGAGAAGTTCCTGTGTTGCGTTGTCGATGACGGCACGGAATCCCGGGCTGCTTCGGTATTCCGATGCAAGGGTGGCGATTTCACGTTCGCTCGCGTTGCCGAATGCGGTGCCGATTCCGTACCAGCTCGGCACAAGACACCGCATCTGGATCCACGTGAACACCCACGGAATCGCACGCAACTGGTCGAAGCCCGACTGCGTTCCTACGCCCGAGCCTTCGGCACGCATCACCGGGCGGCTCGCGATCGGGAGGCCTGCGATCGGACCGATCGGGCCCGCGCTGACAAACCACGGCCAGAAGTCTTTGTCGTCGATCAACTCACGATACCGGGCCATCGATTCCGCCGAAAGTCGTTCGAAAATCGCCGAGAGTTCCGGGGCCCGCTCCGATTCGCGCTGATCCGCCGACGCGATGAGCGAGGCGTGCATGATCTGTTCGAGATGCCTTTCCGCGATCGGCGCGAGCGCGTATCGGAAGGAGATCACTTCGCCCTGCTCGGTAAAGCGAATTCGGCCCGTGCGCGCCGGACCGGGCGCACCCAGAATCGCGCGTCCAGCGCGTCCGCCGCCGCGTCCGACGGTTCCGCCTCGGCCGTGGAAATACCGGAGCAACACACCACGCGATCGGACGGCCCGCGCGACGCGGCGCTGCGCTCGTTCGAGCGCCAGGTTTGCCATCAAGAAGCCGCCGTCCTTGTTCGAATCGCTGTACCCGAGCATGATCTCCTGCATCGGCGCACTGTTCGGTGAGCCCGGCGCGATCTCGCGGGGCACAAGCGATTCCAGGTGTGAGCGATACAGCGGCTCATCCATCATCCCCGCGACAAGCGATTCGCCCCGCTCGAGGTCGTCGATTGTCTCCAGCAGCGGCACCACGTGCAGCGAACTCTCAAGCCTCACGCGGCCCTCGCCCCGCACCGCGCGGGTGAGGCCGGCTTCCTTCGTCAGCAGCAGCACTTCCAGAATGTCGCTCACGCCGTGCGTCATCGAGATGATGTACGAGCGGACGCTCCGCCGATCCTGCTCGACCGCCTTTCGCACCCCACTCAACGTAAGCATCAACTCCGACGCCTGCGCCGAAAGCGGCGAATCCTGCGAACGTAGCGGCCTCGCCTGCGCAAGCTCGGCGCGCAATAGCTCGACGCGCTTCGCCTCGGGCAGCGACGCATACTCCGCCGTCACGCCCGCAAGCGCGAGCAGTTCGCCCACCACCGCCTCGTGCACGCGGCTGTGCTGGCGAATGTCCAATGTTGCGAGGTGTGTACCGAAGACGCGAGCCCGCGCGATCGCGTCGGCCAATCGTCCTCGCCGCGCCGCATCCGCGAGCCCGGCGCTCTCGACTGCATCACGAATCACAAGCAGATCCTGAAGCAGCGACGCGCCGTCGTATGAGGGATCTCGCTTCAGCCGCCCGCGCAGCTGCATGAGCCGAACTCGGATTGGCTCGTGCTGGCGCTGTTCCAATGGCGCCGGGTCTTCAATGAACCGATCGCCCTCCGCGCGCACAATCTCAACGAACGATTCCGGAATCGGCACGCGCCGGCGCGAGAGCGTGAGTTCCTGCTGCAGTTCAAGCAGCTCACGATCCCACAACTCGAGCGCGGCTTGTCTCAGAACGTGGAGCGTTCCGCTCGTCACATCGTGCGTGACGCGCGGATTGCCGTCGCGATCGCCGCCGATCCACGTGCGGTAACGCACGAGCGCGGGCAGTTCGGTCAGATCGAGCGTGTTTGGGCCCATCGCCTCATTCGCGGCATCCACCACTTCGCGCATAAGCCGCGGCACAACGCTCCAGATCGACGACTTCAGGAAGAACAATCCGTTCTTCACCTCGTCGATCACTTCGAGCCGCTTGAGCCGCACATCGTCGGTCGCGAGCAGCAGTTGAATCAGACTTTCCAGCCGCATCTCACATGCGCGGCGTTCGTGCTCCGGCAGCGTCTCATCATCCAGCTTCAAGAGCAGATCGGTCGCTCGCACCAGATTGTCAAGCACGCTCCGACGCTTTGATTCTGTCGGATGCGCTGTCAGAGTCGGTTGAATATCGAGCCGCTCGGTCAGCGCCCGCACGCCGTCGCGATCGATGCCCAGCGCCTGCAGTTTCGCAAACGCCTCGGGCAGCGATTCCGGCCTCGGGTGCTCCGCCGTTGCGCGACGAGCCCGATCGCGATTGGTCCGGATGATGTTCACCTGCTCGGTCTGGTTCAGCAAGTAGAACCGCGTCGTGACATAGCGAAGCACATCACCGAGTTCGCCGGGCGCAAGACGCGCGATCTGCTTTGCCGCGTCGTCGCGGCTGGCCGACTCGATTTCGTCGCCCGCCGCGACGCACAGTGCATGCAATCGCCCCGCAACATCGCGTGCAGGACCGATCGCGCACGCTGCCGCGGCACGCTCAAGCAGGCGTTCCACAATTCGAACTGATTCAGAAGCCATTGACGCGATTATTGCTCAACGAATCGCGTATCCGGCACCAATCGCTGGAGCGGGGACACCACTTTGACAGCGACTTTGTCAGATGGCGTCTCGGGAACCTTACCCATCTCGATTCTCCCGCAGCCGATTTGCACATTCGCACTCGACGCGTGCCGATCATCCCGTCTATGCTTCTTCCAGGCATGCACCTCACCGCGTCTAAAAAAGGCAAATCGAAAAGGCTCAAACAGCCGGCGATTGCCCTTTGCGCGTAGTTGATCTGACTTGAATCAACAACCAATCGGGCTCGCCGGCAACGGCGGGCCCGCTGTGCTTTTGGCACCGGCGGGACTCGCGAAGGGTCAACGCCGCCGCGCATTCTCACGTCCCTTTCCCCATCGTCCCAACCGCCCCCGTCTGCCCAACTCCGCACCCGCTGAACTCCTTATGCCGCTCACTCTCACTGAAAAGATCGCACTCTCTCACACCGAGAGCACGTCAGCCTCGCCGGGCGACTACATCCAAATTCGGCCGCGCCATGTCATGACGCATGACAACACGGCTGCAGTTTTGAGCAAGTTTCGTTCGCTCGGCATCGAGCGAATTCACGACCGTGCCCAGCCCGTCATCGCGCTCGACCACGACATTCAGAATCACTCGCCTGAGAATCTCGGCTCGTACGCGCGAATCGAGCGCTTCGCCCGCGATCACGACCTCGCATTCTTCCCCGCCGGCACTGGAATCGGTCACCAGATCATGATCGAACGCGGCTTTGCCGCTCCGGGCTCGCTTGTCGTCGCGAGCGATTCGCACGCGAACATGTACGGCGCGGTCGGATGTCTTGGAACACCGATCGTCCGCACCGATGCCGCGGCAATCTGGGCAACGGGCTCTACCTGGTGGCGCGTCCCACCCGTCGCACGTGTCTCGCTCCGCGGCCGGCTTGCGCCCGGCGTCACAGGCAAGGACGTCATTCTCGCGCTCTGCGGCATTCTCAATCGCGATCAGGTTCTCAACCACGCCGTCGAGTTCACGGGCGAAGGATTTGCTTCTCTCTCGATGCCAGATCGGCTTGCGATCGCGAATATGACAACCGAGTGGGGCGCACTCTCCGGCCTTTTCCCGGTTGACGCTGTGACCATCGCTTACCTGCGCTCGCGCGGGCATCTCTTTACCGAAAGCGATTGCCCCCGCGCCGATGCGGATGCTCAGTACGCCGTTGACATCGAACTCGATCTGACTTTGCTCCCCTCGTTGATCACCGGACCAAACGACGTCAAGCTGGTTTCGTCATCGCGCGATCTTGAATCACGTCGCATCCGCATCAACAAGGCGTACATCCTGAGCTGCGTCAACGCCCGCTACGAGGATCTCGCGCTCGCCGCGGCTGAACTCCAAGGCACGCGAATCGCGCCGCATGTTGAGCTTTATGTTGCCGCGGCATCCGCAAACGAACAACAGCGCGCCGAAGCCGACGGCACGTGGCAAACGCTGGTCGATGCCGGCGCGATTACGCTCCCGAGCGGCTGCGGGCCCTGCATCGGACTTGGCCAGGGAATCGCACAGTCTGGCGATGTTGCGATCAGCTCCACGAATCGCAACTACAGAGGCCGGATGGGTCATCGCGATGCGCAGGTCTATCTTGCATCCCCTGCCGCGGTCGCCGCGTCTGCTCGCGAAGGTTTCATCACTGCGCCGAGCGAGTCGCCCCGCCGGACCACACTGCCGAAGGCAACGCTGCAAACTCGCCCGCGCGAAGCATCTCCCACCACGATTGAACTCATCGACGGCTTTGAATCGCGATTTGAAGCACGCACGATTCTGCTCCCACGAAACGACATCAGCACCGATGCGATCTACGCAGGCAAGTGGACCTATCGCAACGACCTGACACGCGCACAGATGGGAGCCGTTGCGTTTGAGAACCACGATCCGCGCTTTCAGAAGATCGCTCGCGGAGGCGATGTGCTGGTCGCCGGCCATAACTTCGGCACCGGCTCGTCGCGCGAGCAGGCCGCGACCGCGCTACAGGCTTTCGGAATCCGCGCCATCGTCGCCGCGAGCTTTTCCGCGACATACGAACGCAATGCGCTCAACAACGGGCTACTGATTCTGGAATCGCCGGCGCTCGCCGAGTTTCTGCTTCGCGCCGAGGACGACCCGACCGTCGTCGGCCCGCACATCGCAATCGACTTCGCCCGCTCCATCATCGAGGCCAACGGACGCGAGTTTGCGTTCTCCCCGCTCGGCCCGGTCGCGCAGCGCCTGATCGTGTCCCGAGGCATTGAGCCCCAGCTTCGCGCCTTGCTCGCCGGTTCACCCACGCTCCAGAACGCTGAGGTATTGCCATGACCACTTACCAAATCGCCTGGCTCGGCGGCGACGGCATCGGCCCCGAAGTGCTCGATGCCACACGCTTCGTGCTCGACTCGATCGGCTTCCGCGCCGAGTACATCCCCGCCGATATCGGCTGGAAATACTGGTGCGAAGAGGGCAACCCGCTTCCAGAGCGCACGCTCGACGTGCTGCGCTCCACCAACTGCGCCATGTTCGGCGCGATCACATCAAAGCCCGCATCCGACGCGGCGCGCGAACTCGCTCCGACGCTTCGCGACCGCGGCTTCACATATTCATCGCCGATCGTCCAGCTCCGGCGTCAGTTCAACCTGTTTGCCAACATCCGCCCCGCCCAGACATTCACCCAGGCGCAAGCACCCGTCAATGTCATCGTCGTACGCGAGAATACCGAAGGCCTCTATTCCGGTCTTGAGTTCCGCCCGACTTCGCAGTCGCTCGTTACTGCGATTGATCCCAATCGCAGATTGCCGCACCTTCGCGAAACCGCCCCAAACGATCTTGCCCTCTCGATTCGTGTCACGACCCGCACCGCCAGCGAGCGCATCGTCACCCGGGCCTTCACGCTCGCCCGCTCACTCGGCCGCAAGCGCGTCACGCTTGTCGAGAAGGCAAATGTTCTGCGCGCCACCGGTGGGCTGATGACGGAAGTTGCCCGCGCCGTTGCCGCAACGTTCCCCGACATCGAATTCCGCGAAGCACACATCGACACCGCCTGCATGGATCTCGTCCGTCGCCCGAGCGAGTTCGACGTGATCGTTGCCGAGAACCTCTTCGGCGACATTCTCTCCGATCTCGCCGCGGGCCTAACCGGCGGCCCCGGCCTTGCGCCCAGCGCCAACATCGGCGAGACCTACGCCGTCTTCGAACCCGTTCACGGCTCCGCCCCCGACATCGCCGGCAAGCAGATCGCCAACCCGACTGCGGCCATTCTCTCTGCGAGCATGATGCTCGACTGGCTCGGCGAAACCAAGCTGGCACGGCGCCTTCACGCCGCGGTTCAAAGCGTTCTCGCCAGCGGAACCGCCAAGACCCCCGACCTCGGCGGCAGCGCCACCACCAAACAGATGGCGTCGGCCATCGCCGCCGCCGCCAACTAATCGCCCGTCCCCCCAAGCTCAACCTCGTTTTCCACTTCCCCATTTGCCATTTGCGATTTGCTCATTTGAGATTTTTCCCATGCCCACCAACACCACAACCCAGATCAAGCCCTTCTCCATCATCGATTCCACCCTCCGCGAAGGCGAGCAATTCGTCAACGCTTTCTTCACCACCGAGCAGAAGATCCAACTCGCGACGCTGCTCGACGAGTTCGGCGTCGAATACCTCGAACTGACCAACCCGATGGCATCTCCGCAGAGCCGAGAAGACTGCACGACCATCGCCAACCTCGGCCTCAAGTCGAAGATTCTCACCCACACGCGCTGCCATCTCGATGATGCACGCGTCGCGGTCGAGACGGGCGTGGACGGCGTCGATGTCGTCATCGGCACTTCGTCACAACTCCGCAAATTCAGCCACGGCCGCACGATCGACGAAATCATCAACATCGCCCGCGAAGTGATCCCCTTCCTTCGCGATTCAGGCGTCGAAGTGCGCTTCAGCACCGAAGACAGCCTGCGCTCCAGCCCTGAAGATCTCTTCCGCGTCTACGAGGCCGTCGATGAACTCGGCGTCGATCGCGTCGGCGTCGCCGACACCGTTGGCGTCGGCTCGCCTCGCCAGATCTACGACCTGGTTTCGCAGCTTCGGGCCCGCGTGCGGGCGGATATCGAGTTCCACGGCCACAACGACTCGGGCTGCGCAATCGCCAACGCCTACTGCGCCCTCGAAGCCGGCGCCACCCACATCGACACCACGGTTCTCGGAATCGGCGAACGCAACGGCATCACCTCCCTCGGCGGCCTCGTCGCTCGCCTCGCAGTTGTCGACCCGCAATCCGTCCGCAAGTACAACCTGCCCCTGCTCCGCGAACTCGATCAGACCGTCGCCTCGATGGTGGACATCGAAGTCCCCTTCAACAACTACATCACCGGCTTCTGCGCCTTCACGCACAAGGCGGGCATCCACGCCAAGGCCGTCCTCAACGACCCCTCCACCTACGAGGCGCTCCGCCCCGAAGACTTCGGCCTCACTCGCTACGTCCACATCGCTCACCGTCTCACCGGCTGGAACGCTGTACGCAGCCGCGCTGAACAGCTCGGCCTCGCACTCACCGATGCGCAGCTCAAGGAACTGACCAACCGCATCAAGACCCTGGCCGATGCGCACGCTCTCACGCTTGAGCAGGTCGATTCACTCCTGCGCTCGGAGCATGAGCGGGTCGCAACACAGCCCGCGCAGACCGAGTCACTCATCGCCCGGTAGCGATCGCTCGCGAACGCGAGTTGTCACTCCAGCGACTTCAGCAATCGACTCACGCAACATCCGGGGCAACCGCCGCAGGTGGCTGCGCGCGCAGAGGCAACCACCTTCGCCGAGCCGCACCCACAAAAAACCCACATTCACACAGCGTCCACACGCCCGCCAGCGGCAACAGCCACCATCCATACGGGTCCATCGCCCGCGCGATCTGCTTCACCGCTTCCGGCACATTTCCTTTCCAAACACCCTTGCTGAATCCGAGGATCCAGTGGGGCCGCGTCAACACGCGTGCCGCCGGGCTTGCGAGAAACCGCGCGCCCGCCGGTCCTTTTCTCGCCGCGGCAAGCACGACGTCATCCGCCGCACGCAGCGCACCACCCGCAATCGCCGTCTCCCCCCGCACAATCGCCGCACCCTCGCGTCCGGTGATCAACAACGCCGCGCCGCCTCGAGCTCCGTTGCGTTCGGTAAACGCCGCGAGCTTTGCAAGATCGGCTTCGTTCTCTGCAAGACGCAAGATACGGATCGCACCCGCGGGAGAGGCTTTGGTTGCGAGCTTCGTCACATCACCAAACGCACCCGCAAGCGCTTCGGTCCGGCGTAACTTGACGCCACGTACGAAGAAGTCTTTCAGCCCCTCCGTCACAGCGCCGGCCTTGCGTGCAACTTTGAGAAGTGCCGGGGCCCAGTCAATTTCCGGCGCAACCGTGAGCACGATTCCGACTGCCGACAGCGCGACAATGAGAGCATCCGGCTCACCACCGCTCGCCCATGTGCCGCCCTGAATCACAAGGTCTCGAATATCGCCAACGACAAACATGTCCGCCGCGATCGCGCCAACAAGTTGTTCGAGACTCTCGCCCCGTCCGCTGAGCGCGCCCCAACCCACGTCCTTCGCGCGCCGAACCCAACTCGCCTGCTCATCCACCGTCAACTGCCGCTGCCGCTCGATTTCCGCCCGCTTCGGTCCGTTCCCCGGCCCATCGGTCCAGCCAAGTCCCGCATCGGCGATCACAATCGCTTCCGCGAATCGCCCCTGCTCGCGCAGCGTCGCGACTTCGGAGGCGTAGTCCATGTCCGGCAACGCTGCGAGCGTCAGCCGCGCAAGTCGAGCCGGCGTATCCACCGCAAGTATTACGAGCAGCGAAGCCGCAATGACAAGCCGCGTCATATTCCAACGCCGCGACCAAAGAAATGGAATAACTCCCAACCATCGCATAGTGAATCTGCTGCTCTGCTGCTCTGCTGCTCTGCTGCTCTGCTTCTCCGCGGCTCCGCTGCTTTACTGCACGACTGCTCCGCGGCTCTCCTCCATTCGTCTGCCTCCTGCCTTCAATCCTCCCCCTTTCCCAAAGGGGGAGGTGGCCGCGCCAGCGGCCGGAGGGGGTTTCGCCTTTTGCCTTTCTTACTGCCCCACCGCCGCCGTTGTTCTCAAACCATCTTCATCATCGAACGTCACCCGAACCGACGCGTTCTCGCCCACGATCCGCTTCACCAGGACCGCGATTTCTTCGCGCGCTCCCTCCCGCACCTTTTCAAGCTCCGCGCCCGTCACCCGCATCTTCAACGCCTGCTCGTGCAGCTTCGCTCGCGCGACGCCCAACTGCTGCTCGCCCGCGATCGAACGGAAGCGCAGTCCCGCGAGCGCGACATCCGTCTTCTCCTGCCCCGTGAAAACTTCGGTCGCGATGCGCTTGGGCGCCGGCACGCGAAGTGAATACACGCTGCCGATCGGACTGAACACGATTCGCGAAGACTCCAACTTCGAGAGATCAACGCCATAACTCAATCGCGCCGGTGCCTCGACCGTCGCCACAACCGTCCCGAACCAGTTGTCGTCGTTGTTCTGCGCGCGCACGATGGTGTCGATGCGCGACGTGATCAGCTCGCACGCTCGCAATTGCCGCACAACCGAAGCCGTCGCGCCAACTTCCGGCGCCGCAAGCGTGACCGCCGCAATCTCGCGATCCTGCTGAATCTTGAGCAGCAACGCTGCGGCACAGCCGACAACGACCAGCACTCCAAGCCACAACGCCCGCGCTTGCCAGCGAGCGCGCAGAATCTCCGCAGTTTGGGTGTTGGGTGCCATGAGTACTCCTTTGGAATCGACCATCCGCCCGTTCACGCAGCACATGCAGTTCTTGGTGCGTTTTTACCGTTCCGAACCCCCCGCACCCGTACCGTTCCCACATGCCCGCAACTGTCCGCCTTCGCGCACTTCACGGAACCCCCCTCGACGATGCGACCACCCGGCGCACCGTCGAATCGACCGCTCACGCGCTCGCCGAGCGCGAGGGCGTTCCGCTGGTCGCGTATGAGTCGTCTCCGGAAGGCATCGTCCTGACCATCGACGCCGACCGCATCGTCGGCCTCGGCTTCGTCGCCGAGCTGCGGCGGATCACCAACAAGTGGTACGAGGACAAATACCGCGACGGTCCACTCTGGGGCACGCCCCCACCCGGAACCGAATTCGAGTTCGACTGAATCGGACTTCGCTTCCGTCTCGCATGCCTTCGCATTTGTCCTGCACCATTCCCAACGGGGGACTACGCATGGAGCCACGCTTTCCAACCCCGACGACCGCAGCAAGCGCCTGCCTTTCAGCCCCAAAATGGCTGAGAGATTCGAGCCGTCGGTGGAGCGAGTCTTCGAGCGACACCCACGGTCCACGTTTACGGAATCCCAGCACGCTGAAAGCGTGCCACAGCAGCGGGCCAGATCGAGTTCACTCGGCGCCAAGCAGCACAATCTCCAACGGGGGAGGTGGCATCGCGCAGGCTCTGCGGAGCGATGACGGAAGGGAAGTCCCGCGGCAACATCGCGCAAGTTCAAAGTGATACCACCTGAACCAACTTCCTCGTTCGCTACAGTCCACCAATGCCGGGCCAAACGCCCATTCCCCCGCCCTCAAAACCGCTGCGTCTGCTCGTGGTCTGCCCTTCGTGGCTGGGCGACTGCGTGATGGCGACCCCCACGCTCAAGCGGCTGCGCGAGGGCCTGCCCGGCGCGTTCATCGGCGCACTGGTCCGCCCCGGCATGGACGAGTTGCTCGCCGGCCTTCCGTACTTCGATGAATTCCACGTCGCGCGATCGTCGGGCGTCATGGGCCCCAAGTTCGTTGCCGCCAAGATTCGGCCCAGGCGATACGACACCACAGTCCTTTTCACCAACTCCTTCTCGACCGCGTTGATCGTCCGAATCGCCGGCATTCCACGCCGGATCGGGTACGACCGCGAGGTGCGTGGCTTGCTCCTCACCGATCGCCTGACCGTGCCCCGAACGAGCGATGGTCGCCGAAGTCCAGTTTCTGCAGTGACTTACTATCAGGCACTCGCATCTCGCACGCTCGGAACCGCCACAAGTGGCAGCGGCCAGGCACTTTCGAATTCCAAAGATCGACTTTCACTTTTCGCAACTCCGGGCGAAGAAGCGGCCGCGAACGCGATCTTTGAGCGGGCGGGCGTTTCGCTTTCCGCTCCAAGGGCGATCCTCAACCCCGGAGGGAATAACGAAGCGAAGCGCTGGCCGGTCGATCGCTTTGCCGCCATCGCCAAGCACTTGCATGAGGGCCACCGGCTTGCGGTCTTCCTGAACGGATCGCCCGGCGAGGCCGATCTGGTGGACGAAATCGCGAAGCAGGCAGGTGTTCCCTGCGTCTGCCTGCCGCGGCTGGGAATTACGATCGGGGCACTAAAAGCAATCGTCCGAGGGTCGGCCGTGATGGTCACCAACGACACCGGTCCGCGGCACATCGCTGCTGCGTTCGATGTGCCGCTGGTCTCGCTTTTTGGACCGACCGACCCGCGCTGGACCACAATTCCAGCCCCGGCAGGGGAATGGATTCTGGTGGCCGACCCGACTTTGCCCGAATCCGAGGTCGCCGACGACCACCCCGACCGCTGCTCGATCGACCGGATCACGCTCGAAAGCGTCCGGGAAGCGGCAGACAAGGCCCTTATGGCCTCGGCAGACCGAAACAAGCCACTTTCCTAGCCGTCTTGATTCGCTGAGGGCTCGATCTACCATCTTGGCCCCACCGGAACGGCTCTTCGGACCGTATCTGGCAGGGACAACCGAAGATCCGAGGCCCCGCGGCCGAAGAAGTCCACAGTCCATTTGCACCAATCAAGGGGGCGTAGCTCAGTTTTGGTAGAGCGCTTCCATGGCATGGAAGAGGTCACGAGTTCGAGTCTCGTCGCCTCCACTTGAAAGAAGACCCCGCTTGCAAAGGCGGGGTTTTTCGTTTTTGGAGCTCCTCTGACACTTGCAGCACTTCCCGAACACGGGCCGATATTGGTGCCGTGTCCGCAGTGGTTGTGTGCGCGGGGACCGCACGTTCGGGAGGTTTGAATGCCAGGGACGGCATCGCCGGCTGTCAGCGTGATTGTGCCGCTGATCGCACGCGCGGAACTCCATGAACGCGCGGGGCTGCAGCTTCGGGCTCAGACGTTGAGCGACATTGAAATCGTGCTGGTTGGAGGCACGCCGGGGTTGACCGAGATCGCATCGCTCCGTGCGGACGAACGCGTGCGCCGTGAAGCGCCGGGCCTCTCTCTCTGCGATGCGCTGAACGCCGGGCTCGAATCAGTCCGTGGCGAACGCGTGATGCTCTTCGATCCGCGCGATGAGTTGTTTCCCTGCGCGCTGGAGGCCTTGGCGGTGCGCATGCGCCACGGGGGTGAATCGGGCGCGTTCGGTCGGTTCCGCTTCCGTGCTCCGATCGGCGACTTGCCGCAGGATCCGCTCAAGGACGCGCCCGATGAAGTTGGGTTTGATGAACTGACGAGGCAGCAGTGGTTTCCGCTCTCGGCGATGATGGTCGATGCGGGGGCGGTGGGCGGAATTCATTTCAAGTCATCACTGGCCAATACAGACTCGATTCATCCGGCGGAGTATGACTGGCTGCTGCGGCTCTCTGAAGTCGGGGTGCGATGGTCGAGGTCTCGCGTCGATGTTGCCCGAGCGTGGGTGCGCACGCTCGCACCCAATGACTCAATCAACGCGTCGTTGACGCAGCGCGCGATGATCACCCATCGATCACTCCGTGCGCACGGCGCCGATGAGGCCGTGATCCGTATTCGAACTCAAAGCACGGTGGATGCCCACCAAGGCTTGCTGTCAGACGCCGAAGCGCCGCCGAGTCTTTACTGCGATGCGTCGAGCCGCTCGACGGCCGAGATGGCGCGGTGGTGGCAGCGGTTTGGCTACGTCGGCGAGGCGCCGGAGCATCTGAACTCGTGCGGCATGGCGGAACAGAAGTCGGTTCCCGCCGACGCGAAGCGACTGCTGCGCGCTCTCGACCCGGCACGCGCGGTCGTTGTTGTCGGCCTTGGGCAAGCGGCCCCAATTCTGACCGGGTTGCTCGCGAGCCTGGGCGCGACGCCCCGGTTATGCGGAGTCTCGGGCGAACTGCCCGGCTGGGTGACCGATGCTCAAGCGGTGCATCTTGCATCCGGCGCAGACGCGCCACCGGGATCGCAGTTTGTTCTCACTGAAAGCGATGTTTCGGTTCATTTTCCGGCGGGCGCATCGATCGCATCCGCGCTCGATGTTCCGGCAGACTTTCAGACGCGGGCCGTGCTGATGGACGATGGAGCCATGCCGCCTCCTCCAGAACTGCGCGGGCTTTTCCGTCTGCCGTCATTGATTCGCGAGGCCATCGTGCAGCAGCTCGATCCCGCGCGTCCGATTGCACTACTTGGCCTTGGCCGAAATGCGAGGCTGCTCGCTCGCACCCTTGCGAGCCAGGGGCGCACGATCCTTGGAGTCGACAGCGGCGTGCAGGGCTCGCCCTGGTGGAGCGAGGTCGATCATGTACGCATCCAGATGATCGCATCGCCCCCGGAACTACCTCGCGATGCGCAGCTCGTGATGACTGTTCTAAAAGATGACCGCTTCCTCGGCGCGGTAAAGATCTTGCTCCCCGACGCCAATGTACTGCGATGGTGCCGCATGGCTGATGTGCTGGCCGGTGTCCACGCGAGCGCGTGGAGCGAGCATTCGGACGCTGAATTGCAACTCACGCGGGAGGCGGCATGACCGACCTTCCGCCAATCCAGATCTTCTGCGCAAGCTTTCGACGCCACGAAAAGCTCACCCGCATGATCGAATCGGTGATCGAGAGCGACTACCCGGCGCGCGTGTGCGTCGGCGCGGGCGATCTGGGCACTGTCGATGTTTGTGAAAAACTGCGCCAGCGCTTCGGAGGGGTGGTCGATTGCGTCTACGACACAGAGGCGAACAGGCGGGTCGGCTGCACCGCCCCACTGAACCATGTTGTCGATCGTCTGATCGAACGCGATGCGCTCTTCTGTACCGACGACTTGGTCTTCGACAAAGACTGCCTGCAGAACGCGGTCGAATCCCTCTACCGCCACTTCCCCGATTCGGACGGTGTCATCGGCCTGTTCAACACCAGCATCGAGGGCGACTATCCGCTTGCGTATCCGCTCTACGGGCGGAAATTTCAGGAGCGCTTTCGCACGCTGCTCTCGAAGCGCGGCCCGCTCTTCTTCCCCGGCTATTTCCACCTGTACAACGACGCCGAGATCGGGCGGACGATCCGCGCAATGAACTGCTGGCGGCTCGAGCCAACCGCACGTGTCCATCACTTTCATCCGCTCTACGGAGGCGAGATGGATGCAACGCATTCGCACGCGCTGACGTTCAGCGGACACGATCAACAAGTTTGGAACTCCCGCTGCGCCCGCGGCCTGCTCTGGGGCATTGACGAAGAAGATGTTCGTTCACCCGATCCCGCGGGGTTGTCGCGCGCCGGATAGACAAGACCGCATAAACAAGACCGCATCGCGACGCTCATGCAGACTTCCACCTTTCAACCCGCTCAAGACTCCGGCTCGCTTCCGGATCACACCCAAGCGCGCGAGCGTCTGGTCGTGCTCGGCCGCTCGGGGAAAGCCTGGGATTTCCTATTGCCCGCCTCGCAGCATCTCGAGGCGCATCCCGACGATCACGGCCTGCGTCTCCTGGCGATCTCAAGCTTTGCCCGGCTCGGGTTTCGCTCCCCGGCGCTCGAACATTTTTCCCAGCTTCCCGCTGCCCTTCGCGACTCCAAGGAACTCGAAGCGCTGCTAGCGGCAACGAGAACTCTTCCAGATGATCGCGTGGATGGCGCGATACTCGCAAAGACGCTCCGTTCCAATCTGGATGCCCTCGGAACCCGGCTTGACGGCGACATCGCGAACGTCCTCATCCCTGCCGGGCTCGAGTGCTTCCGCGCCAACGATGGGAACATTGCCCGGCGAATCAACGGCAAATGGATCGCGCTCCACGGCGAGATTGCCGCGGCAAAGAAAGCCCTTCAAGACCACACCCGAGCCTGGGCGACCGACCCAACGCAGACGCTCGTGCTCGAAGGCGTTCATCCGCCGTGGCTTCTGAAATCAGCGATGGATACACGCCCGCGCGAAGCGCTCGGCTATCGCGCTCCGGTTCACATTGTTCAACAGGATGCAGACGAGTTTGCGATCGGTCTTTCGCTCGTAGACCTGTCTTCGCACCTGGGCGATGGACATGTTCACGCGTTCATCGGACCGGGCGCATCAGCGCGGTTCGCGACATTCCTGAACGAAGGGGTGGACCGACGCCTGCTCGGAACCGTCGCAACCACACCCGGCACGCGCACCTTGGCATCACCAACCGTTACTGAACGCGTTGCGGAGGCAATTCGCCATCAGGATCAACAAACGCGCCAACTCGAACGCGAAGTTCAAGAGATGTACGCCGGACGTGATCGCGTCTGGTGGGCCAAGCGATTCTCGGAATCGTCGCCGAAGCGTGTCCTGCTGCTCACCAGCCGCTTCTCAACCTTCGTCAAGCATTCGACCAGGGACCTCGCGGATGCACTGGCGGCGCTCGGGCATGAGGCGCGCGTCATCATGCAGCCCGACGATTCCTCCTCTCTCGCAGCCTGCGGCTACCTGCGCGCTGTACGAGACTTTGATCCGCATCTGATCGTCGTCATCAACTACCCGCGCGCGACAATCGGCGATTTCCTCCCCCGAAACATCCCGTGGGTCTGCTGGATTCAGGATCAGATGCCCCACCTCTTCGACGAGCGAATCGGGCGCGGGCTTGGCCCACTCGATTTCACCATCGGCCATGTCACTCCCGCGATGCACGACCGCTACGGCTACCCGCGCGAATCGAGCATGGTGCTCCCGGTCCCGGCCAGCGAGACAAAGTTCTTTGCGTCCGAGTCGAGCGAGACCGAACGTGCAAAGTTCGAGTGCGAGATCGCCTATGTCAGCCATCAGAGCGAGACGCCCGAAGCCCAGCACGATCGGATACTTTCGGAATTGCGGAGCAACCCCACGGTTGATGCTGCGCTCATTCGCGCGTTGCCGGTGCTGCGCGATGCGGTCAGAGCGCACGTTCACCTGCCCCTTTCCACGCTGCCGTTTCCGTCGATGAAGGATGTTGTGCGCGAGACACTGACGGCGAGCCTTGGCGGCGAAGCACCCGCGCATGTCGTCGACCTCCTGACAACGGGCTACGCCGATCCGCTTGCCGATCGGATCATGCGCCACGAGACACTCGAGTGGGCTGCTGCCGCGGCAAGAAATCGCGGTTGGCGCTTCAACTTGTACGGAAAAGGCTGGCAACACCACCCGAAACTAACCGAGTTTGCGAAGGGCCCGCTCGGGCACGACTCCGACCTGCGCAAGAGCTATCAGCTTGCGGGTTGCCATCTCCAGGTGACCTACCACATGCTCGCGCATCCGCGACTGTGCGAGTGCGTGCTCTCGGGCGGAGTGCCGCTCTGCCGCCTGCACTGGGGCGAGCGCAGCATGATCGAAACGCCGCTCTTCATGCTCGGTTGGCATCAGGGCGCCGAGTTCCGAGACGATCGCGTGACTGAAGATGTCCGTCGCGCGCCTTGGACCGACGCCCCCGCGCTGATTCGCTTTGCCAGTGTTTTCCAGAGTCTTGGATGCTTTGACCAAGCCATCGCGCCCGACGACGTTGGGAACTGCCAGGGGCACGCACCGGGTTCGCTCAAGGGCCTGCGCTGGGGTGCTCCATTCCACCCGCGCCTCGTGAAGGATCGCCGGATCCCCGTAGAGTTCGCAAACCCCTCGGCGTTCTCCATGGTGGGCGAGCAACCCGAGTTCTTCTTCCACAGCGCCGCCACGCTCGAATCACGCGTGGCCGCGATCATCGAGAGCCCCGACCTGCGTGAAGTCCGCAACACCGTCGCGCGGAAGCGGATCGCTGCACGCCACACCTATCGATCGGCGGCACAACGAATTCTCACGTTTGTCAACGAGCGTCTGGTTTCGGCCGATAAGGCAATCCCCCCTGCCGCCTGATGAAGGACGAACGCCGTTCGCTTGCTCGCGTGAATCCTATGGCTCCACTCCTCAGCTTCATCATCCCCGCCTTCAACGCCGAGCAGACGATCGAGGTCGCCACGCGGAGCGTGCTGGAACAATCGCACCAAGAGATCGAACTGGTCATCGTTGACGACGGGAGCACGGACGAAACATTCGCCCGTGCCGCCAAAATAATCGACCCGCGCGTTCGGGTCGCGCGCCGGACCAACCGGGGCGTCGCCGCGAGCCGCAATCTTGGTCTTGTGCTGGCGCGGGGCGAGTACGTCTGCTTTCTCGATGCGGACGATGCGCTGCTGCCGAGCTTTGCCGCCTCAGTGATGGACTCGATTGGTGACAGCGATGGCATCTCGACGGCGTACCTCGATACCGACGCCGAACTCCGCCCCGCAGCGCGAGGCTGGTATCCGGCGCGGAGCGAATTGCGGCTTGATCGGCTTCGCACCAACAACCCGCTCGCGATCGGCGCAACCGTGTTCCGCGCGGGCGTGCTCCACGAAGTCACCCGCCACTTTGGTGAAGCCTTCCCGCTCAACAATCAGGTGGAAGACTGGGAACTCCTGCTCCGTTTTACCAGCCTCGGCGCGAAATGGGCAGAACCGATCCAAGTGCCGCTGATGCTCTGCCGCCTCATGCCGGGATCACGCTCGGCCCAATCCCAGCGTGTCTGGGAGGACGGCCAGACCCTGCTCAGCCGCTGGGTACCGATGGCCGAGCGATCAAATGCGCAGCGGAACTGGTCGATCGTGCACTTTGCCCGCGCGCTGGCAAACGAGCAGGGTGAACTCGCATCCCGGCTCTACGAAGAGATCGGCACGCTCACCGAGAACGACGCGCCCACGTTTGTTGGCGCACTCCGCGTCTGGGCGATTCGTCAGCAGACCTCCACGAGCCGTCGCGTTCTGTTCGACGAACTGCACAAACGCATCGCCCCGATCGCGCCTTCGCTCGCGTCGCGGATCGCGGCCGATGCACTTGCGCCTTCATGGCACGAGTTGGCTCTTCGCGCCGCCAGGTCGCTGACGGCTCGCGAGCGACTGGTGGTGTACGGGTTCGGCCGAAACGGACGCGAGGCATCGCGCGCACTCGCCGCCGCTTCAATCGCGCACAAGGTCATCGATGATGACCCCGGTTTTTCGAGCCCTCTCCGGACAACCATCGCCGAGCTCGGCGCGAACGATGTCGTGCTGCTCACACCCGACCGGCGTGACGAAATCCTGGCGCGCCTCGCCCCCGCCAGATTTTCCCGCATCCTGACGCCAGACACGCTGCAACTCGCTCCCGGCGAAGCCGCCTGAAGCCCTCAACCCGGACTCAATCCAATCCTGCAAAGGACCGATAGTTGCTATGTCCGGGGCCTTGGAAAGCCCTTTTTCGGCGGATGGCTTCATCTGTAACCCGTTGAGAGATCAATCCTTATGAAGATCGCGTTCATCGGTGTCGGCAAGCTCGGTTTCCCCTGTGCAGTCGCCCTCGCGATGAAGGGGCACGAGGTTTTCTGCTACGACACCAGCAAGAAGCTGATGGATGGTTACAAGAAGGGCGAGGTCACGCCCTTCGAGCCCGGGCTCGACGAGCAGTACGCCTCCTGCAAGCACCTCATGCACTACTGCGACACGGTGAACGACGCCGTTCGCGCTTCGGATGCAATCTACGTTGCCGTCCCGACCCCGCACGCCCCGAGCCACGACGGCTCGCTCCCCTACGACGGCGTCCCCCGCGACTTCGACAACTCGATCATCGAAAATTCGCTCGAAGAAGTCGGCCGCGCGATCAAGACCAACAGAACCGACGGCCGCTACCGAACCATCCTCGTCATCTCGACCGTCACCCCCGGCACGATGAACAACATCCTCGGCCCCGCCACCGAGCGCGGCGCCGAATCGAAGATCGGCGACGGATGGACGATGGTCTACAACCCGTTCTTCATCGGGCAGAGCACGGTCGTGCGCGACTTCCTGAATCCGGAGTTCGTGCTCCTCGGCTGTCCGCCGCCCAAAAAGGACATGGCGATCAATGCGACCACGCCGGCCGACAACGGAAAAGGCGAAGAAGTCGCCCGCGAGCTCTATGCCACGCTGCACAACTCGCCCATCCGCCCGATGACCTGGACCGAGGCCGAGTGCGTGAAGCTCTGCTACAACACCTATCTCGGATTGAAAGTTCTCTTCGCGAACACCGTCATGGAAGTCTGCCATCGCCTGCCCGATGCCGACTGCGACGTCGTCAACGCAACCCTCAAGCTCGCGACCGACCGCCTCGTTAGCCCCAAGTACATGGACGGCGGCATGGCCGACGGCGGCCCCTGCCACGGCCGCGATCAGATGGCGATGTCGTATACGGCCCGCGAAGTCGAAGTGAAGTTCAATATCTTCGACGTCATCAACTACGGTCGCGACCAGCAGACCGCGTGGCTTGCCGATCACGTGATGCAGAATCGCGCCGGGCGCCCGGTCGTGCTGCTGGGCATGGCGTTCAAGCCCAACACGAATCAGACGCAGGGCTCCCCCGCGATCCTCCTCGCCAACATTCTCCGCCAGCGCGGCATCTTCCCGATCCTGCACGATCCGGCGATCCGCCCCGACGCAGAATTGCCGAATGGTCCGGCGCTGTACTTCATCTCTACGAACTGGAAGCAGTACAAGGACTTCAAGTTCCAGCCGGGCGACACCGTGATCGACCCGTGGCGCATGATCAATCCACGCAGCGTGGCGGAAGGCGTCGAACTCATCTCGCTCGGCGTCGGCAAGCGCCACGCCCGCAAGGTTGAGGCGGCAACGGAACTTCAGCGCAAGGTTGGATGAGGCAGATCGCCGCCAGCGGCACGTGCATCGATCAGCTTCCGCCGGGCGACATCGGTTGAATCGGAACCGGCTGGATCGGCTGGATCGAGGGCGTCAAGGGCTGAATTGACGGAGTGACGCTCGCCGGATCGCTCGGCCGGGATGAACGTGGCACGTTCCCCTGCATCGGCACGCCCTTGTTGCGGTCCTTGAGCGCCTGCTCGAGATGCACGCGGCGATAGGCCAGTTCCATCTTCCACTTCGGATCTGTCTCTATGAGCTGCAGGCGCTTGATGTAGTCGAGCGTTCGCTCATCCTCACGACCGCAGCGCTGAGCCGCCGTGATCGCACCGCGCAGGGCATCGATGTTGTTCGGATCGCGATCAAGCGCCTGGCTGAAGTAGGTGTACGCCTGATCGGCCCAGCCGCGATCGAGATAGGCGACCCCGAGGTTCACGAGCGGACGCGAATCGGTGGGCGAGAGATCGAGCGCGTGCTTGAAGGCCTCTGCCGCGGCAGGGAAGTTCTGCTTCGCCATCATCGCAACGCCAAGGTTGGTCCAGACGCCCGAAAGTTCGGGGTTGGCGTTAATCGATTGCTTGTAATACGAGATAGCCCCGTCGAGATCGTCTTTGCGTTGTGCGTCGAGGCCCTTCTCCGCGAGCGCGACCGCTTTGGCCGTATCCATCTGGGCGGGCGCGGGAACGACAACCGAATCCTTGTCTTTCGAGGTCGCGCAGCCCGCGGCGGCGCAGGTGAAAAGCGTGACGCAGAGCGCGACGCGTGCAAACGAGTGAATGAGCGGGTTCTGCCTCAACGTCTTCTCCGATTCTTCTGACCAGTTCCCAGGTGGAGCGCGCCGCTCAGCCACCGGTTCGTTCCCACCGACCAAAGACCACATCCACACGCCAACTTGTTGCTTCCGGACGGAGGGTAAGGCCGGTCAATTCAAGACCAGGGATCGCTCGGAGCGACCGTGAAATCCAGTCGAACACCTTTTCGATCGATTCCTCGTGCAGGTCGGAGTATCGCCACGTCCTCCTGGTCAGGTCGCCCGGCCCCTTGGCCTGACCGGGAGTCGCGGGAGAAAGCTTGGTCTTGAGCTGAGCCGAAACAGCGGCATCGGCGATCTGCGTCTGCATCGTCGGCAATGGACGAAGCTCTTCTCGCCGCTCTTCGTTGACGCGATCAAACTCCTTCAGCCGTGCAACAAGCTTGTCGATCCGTGCCGAACGCTCCGCCTCTGCACGCAGCGAGCTCGACGCGGCCACCCTCGCCAGCAGGAAATAGCCCAAGAGAAAAACCGCAAGGGCGAGAATCGCGCCGGACAAATAGATGAGCGAGGTCGGCCGATTCGCCCGTTCAGCGCGGCTCGCGAGGTCGCCCGCCTGCGCGAGCAACTCGGAAACAGCCGCGGAATTGCGGGGCGCCGGTTGCTCGGCGGTTCCGGGCAGACTCAATCCGGTATCAGTTGCAGGAGTCATCGAACTCCTCCGGGAACTGCTGCGGGAGGTGGATCAGATTGCTGAGGCTGTTTGGGTGCGGGCACGGGGGCTGCGGGCATGGGCGTTGAAGTTGCGTCGCTGCCGCCGTCAGGCGGCGGAAACTTTTCCGTTGTGGACGGCTTGGGAACAACCGCTGGAGTGACAGTGGGCGAACCCTGTGGTAGCGGGTTCGCCTGTACTGGCTTGGGCGGCGTTGCAGATGGAACTGTCGGAGCCGGCACTGCGGGCTTGGTTGCCGGTGGCTTCGCGGGCGCCGCGGCTGCAGGTGCGGGCGCGCCCGACTTGGGATTCTTCCAGCGACCGGTGAAAACGCCTTTGACCTTTGCGCCGGCCGGCGAGAAGCTCGGCTGCTGCCAGGATTCGATGTTGCTGCCGCTGATCGAGGAGAGCGACTTGAAGACGCTTTCACCCTGTTTGATCTCGGGCACGAGCACCGTGATGATGACCGATGCGCTCGCGCCGCCCGAGAAGGCGATGCTCTCGAGTTCAACCTCGGGATCGGCGAGCGCCATCGAAAGGGTTTCGAGTTCGTGCACGATCGGGCGCATGGGCTCGATCTTGTTGCGTTCGCGTTCCTGCTCGTCGCGCGAGAGAATCTTGTTGAGTTCCGCTTCGGGATCGACGCCCGGAAGCTTCATGATGTTGGGATAGTTGGTCTGGATGAGTTCGCGCCAGCGCGCGTCTTCCTTCTTCGCGGCTTCTCCAAGCAGCCCGGCGCTGTCGCGGAGCTTCCATGCCGCGCCGCCGGCCAGCAGCGCGCCGCCCAGAATGCCCAGCGCGACCCACATGTGCATCCGCCGGTGAAGTTTTCCGGGCCGATGTGAAAGACCTTCGATTCCGGCAATCGCGACCTCGTCCGGGCGCGCGTCGGCGGTTGCGGTGGCCAGACGTGCCAGTGTCGCGCCGACCGGATCCTGGTCGAGCACCAAATCAACGCCCGCGCCGCCCCAGACACCGGCGAGTTTGGCGCCAAAGTGGCCGGCGCGGAACGAAGCAGAGTCTTCTCCGACGCCGACCGGATCATCGGCCGCGATACACGCAACGCGGCGCGGAACGATGCCAAGCTGCGAACCCCACGCGATCCAGTCGTTGGTGAGACGGGCGGCATCGGCCGGAGATGGCGAAGGCGCGCGACCGACACCGGAAGGCGCGGTGAGGCGCATCGAACCACCGGCGAGCAATTCTCCCTTTGCGGTCCAACACCAGAGCAGCCTTCCGCGGAGGTCAATCAGGATGATTGCCGCGACGCCGGAATCTTCAGTCACAACGTTGTTGCGTTCGGCGTTCGCATCGCCACTCCCTCCCCACACGCGGGCCATGGCGTGCCAGATCGTGGTGACCGAATCAACGGTGATGCTGCGCTCATCGAGAAGATCCAGAAAGAGCCGTACCGGCGCATCCGCGCCGGCCAGGACAGGCACGCGGAGCGCGCCGCTCGGGTGCGCAATCTCGGCTTCGATCTTGCCTTTGACTGTCTTGACTTCGGGTTCCGCCGCGACGACCAGCGCCTGCAATCCCGATTCGGTCTGCGATGGGAAGTAAAAGCCGAGTCCGGGACCGACCGCCGAACCGATCTCGTCGCTCCCGACACCCGCCGATGCAACCGACATAACGACTTTGCGTTCGGTGCTCGGGCTCGTTATCCATCCGGCGGAAAAGCCTTCAGCGTCGAGGCAGATCAGCGAGAGGGAACCCGTGCGGGACTTTTCACCGATCGTGCGCGACTTGACCCATTCGGCGGCAGCGACGATGCCGCGATCGTCGAAGAGTTCGGCATCGCCGGCTTCAGAATTTGCGGGCGTCACAAGCGGAACGGCCCAGCGTTCATCCGTGCGTGCGCCGACGAGGCGGAGCGATTCGATACGGCTGCCACGGTCGGCGCGGGCGACATAGCAAACTCTGCCGCTCATTCGCGCACACCACCGGATTCATCGAAGCGCTGCGGGCCACCGGGTCGGCGGCCTCCGGGTGTTCTCATCTCGTTGTCGCGCCGACCACGGCCGGGATTGCCATTGGGCGGAGCCGGCGGTACGCCGGGAACGATGCCGGAACTTGGGGGCGCGGCGGCGGGTGCGTTCTGCAGAGTTGTGTACGTCGCGCCGGAGCGTGCTGCGATATCGATTTTTTTGACGGCGCCCTTGATCTCGACTTCGATGCCCGTCTTCTCAACCTTGACGAGCTTGATCGTCTCGCCCGAGCTCTTATGGATGATGTCGCCGATGGCGAGAACCTGCTGGTGTGAGTCGATGGAAACAAGCGCCATCGGACGGGCGGGCGACCCGAGCAAGCCGAGGAAAGTCACGGCGGTTTCCGCGACCGGCGGAGCGGTGACCTGTTGGTCGGGGCTTGTGCCTGCTGAGTCGCCGGGATCGACCGGAGGAGGCGCAATCTTTGGGGCGTTGCCGAGCTGAGCGAGGTTTTGTGCGATGGACGCCGCACGCCTTTCAAGAATCGCGGGGGGCTCCTGCTGAGGCGCGACTTCGATCGGCCGCGACGGCTCAATCGCTTCGGCGTGCTCGATCTTCGGAACGCCGGTTCCGGGCAGGCCAACGGCCAAAACGACTCCGGCGAGGGATGCCAGCGCGACGGCACCGATCTGCCCGGTGCGCATCACGCTCTTGGCTCTATCTCGTGTCACGTCCTTGAACAACCGAATCCCTTTCCGAATCAGCTCCGCCGATCGGTAGCGACCACATTCTACGAAACTCCCCCGCGCCCGGGAGGCCGGATCCCGGCTCAATGTCTAACGAAGGTCTTCGCGGACCCATTGCCGGATCACGCTTCGGGCGGTGGTGGCACTGTTGTTGCTCGAGCCAACCAAGGCAGTACCTTTGTAGCGCATCAGCAGGCCGCTCCCGGAGAGGCGATCGGCCGACACCTCGGCTGTGACGGTCCACATGGACGGGTCGATCGTAATGACTTTGAGCAAGTTGGCACGGGCATCGCCGGTCAGGCCGGCCTTGTTGGCGATATCGGAAATGGCCGTGTTGGTGATGCTCAGGTCTTCACGTGCTTTGATCAGCTCGGCGACGATTTCATCGACCTTTTCACCACCGGTCGCACCGGAAACCGCGGCCCGGAGCGTCCGGGCGGTCGCCGCCTTGAGGCTCACGGCGATGGGGCCAAATTCGCGCCGGGTCACCGCCCCTTCGGTCGCGTCGCCACCACCGGCGCCGGCGTCGAGATCCTTGGCGGCGTGGATGATGGCCTGGGCGAGAGCGACATCCTCAGCCGGAAGCCCGTTCGGCTCGGCGAGAATGGAGCCCTGGCCATCGGCGAGATAGAGCTTCACGGTCTCGGCGCTGTTGGCGTATGGGGTGAGGCCTTCGGTGAGATGGGCGGTGAGGGCGAGGCCGTTCTCGCCGAGCTTGCCACTGAGACGCGAGGAGGTCGAACTCCGGAGCCACGCTTCAAATAGCTGGTGCAGGCCCCGACCGGCGTGATAGCTCTCGTAGGACCGGACTATTCCTGAGACCGAGCGCGTCTGCGAGCCAAAGCGGTCGAGCAGCACGGTGATCAGAGTCGCCAGAGCAAGGCTCACCATCAGCACCACGGGCAGCGCAAAGGCTCGCGAGCCTTCCTTCTTGCCGCGAGAGCTTCTGCGCGAGGTTGTCGGGCGAGGGAATTTCATTTCGGGACCTGGCTTGGAATGTTGTCGTAGCGAGGACCACCGCCGCCGGGGTGGGTCTGCGGAGGCTGGTTGTTATGAGGATTGCGAGGACCGCCCTGGCGCGGCGGGCCAAATCCGCCTGGTCCGCCGTTGGCTCCATTTGGGCCTTGCGCGCCGCCCGTCGGAACGCCGACATCAACGCCTCCGGTTGCGGATGCGTCTGCGGTCGTCGCGAGTTCGGGGCCCTTGGACCAGCCGATCTCGAACATCCAGTTTTCGTAGAGACCGGTCCTAGTCTGAATTTCGAACTCGACGTACGCGGGGAGTTCCTTATCCCAGACGGCGCTATGAGCGCTGCGCTTTTCGCCGGTGGAGAAGAACTGCCAGTGGCACTTCACAAGATTGTCGGCGAGAAGAACGGGCTCGCCCCATGCCTGGAGCGTTCGCGGATCGTCGGCGGGCTGCGTGGTCGCGGCGGCGACAGTTGAATTCGCGCTCAGTTTGTTTGTGGCGCTCGTGTCCTTGGCGGCAGGCAGCGGGGTCCACCAGAGTTCGTAGAGAATGGGCTTGCCGTCGCGGTGCGCTTCGAGATTGGCGTCGGTCAGCATCGGACGGAGTTCAAATGCGCCGCGGAGCGAACCTGACTTGGCGTTGCTTTGAGAACCTCCAGGAAGCGAAAGGCTGCGCCGATTGCCTCTGGCAGCGCCGCTCTGGACGGCGTTGGTCGCCCCCGCGCCCGAAGTTGCGCCCCGGGAAGAGCTGAAAGAAGATGATTGCGACGTGGAGAACGAGCTTGACGACGAATTCGCGCTCGAGAGCGAAGCGCTGTTCGAGAGTCCGGTCATCGACCCGCCGGAGCCGGACGTTTCTGACATGCTTGGCGTGCCTGAAGACGTCTTGTTCTGCGCGTATGTCGCGGCGACGACATCACCGAGTTCGGCGCGGAAAGTCGGGGCAATCGGAGGCGTATCGACGACGACTTCCATGCGCTGAATCGAGCCCGCGTCGCCTGAGGCGACGCCGACCTGCTGCAACATCGCCTTGAGTTCATCTGACTGGTCCGGCTCAAGAAGCAGTCGCGCTGGTGGGCGGGCCGCCTGCTGCGTTTTGGTCGCGGTCGCTTCGGCGGTGGTTTCGAACGCCGACTTGCCGCCCGTGCCGTCGTCAATCAATCGCTCGGTGGGTTTGCGCGCGTTGGGATTCACGGGGGGCGAGGTGTCGGACATCACCAACGTGGACATCGCGCGCTGAATCACCGTGCGGGCGCGATGCAGATCAGAGAGTTCCTGCTGGCGGATCGCGAGCGGGCGCTCGAGTCGCTCCATCGAACGAAGCAGCGCCAGGCACACCATGATGACCATCGCACCGAGCGCGGTGGCAAGAACCACTTCGAGCAGCGTGAAACCGGAACGTGCAGAACGTGAGCGGCTCATTTGTTCCTGCCTCCTCCGGTTGTGGACTGCTGACGCCGCGTTGTATCCTGCTGACTGACGGAAGGCCGAAGTCCACCGCCGCGAGCGCCGGTCATCTGATCGAGCACGCCCTTCAGGCCTCCCCCGCTATCGATCTGGCGCCGAAGTTTGTCGGGGTTCCAGTTCGGAATATCGGCGGGGTCGTAGATCCGCGAGAGCGTGACCTGCGGCACGGTGCCGTCTGCGAAATAGCTGCCGCCGGTTTCTTCGCCGAGCCAGACCTTCACGCGAACGACGCGGAACCGGCTGAAGCGGTCGGTTGATGAGCGGCCGAGCGACGCGAGTTGCTGTTCGCGCCGATCCTCTTCCGCGTTCGGCGTGACAGGCGTCGGCAGTTCAACGGTGACGGGTTCTTCGCCGAGCGTCCAGCGATAGCGGAACTCGCCATCGCGTCCATACTGAATCGGCTGCGATTCGCTCGGCAGCGAGGCCGGATCATCAAAGAACTGAAGCATGAGCCGGTTACCGATCTCCGCTTCGTTCATGCGATGCGCGTTCCGCACCGAAGCAGCACCGATGTAATTCACCGCGAGCACGACACTCATGGTCGTCAGCCCGAGCAGAGCGACAGCCAGAATGGTCTCGAGGAAGGTGATGCCGCGGGCGAGCTTCACTGGTACTTCTTTCCGCCCGCACGATTTGGTCGGTCGATTCGATCGGGCGAGCTGGATTACGGATTCGTGGTCGGAGTCAGATTCTCAAAGGCGCTGATGTCATCCTGCGAAGGCGACTGTCCGTCCGAGCCGCGGCTGTACAGGATGAAGGGCTGATCCGGATTCGGGCCGATGGGGTCAAAGAAGAACGGGCGCTTCCAACCATCGGAGAGTTTGCCGGCTTCAAGGATTTTTGCGGTGACGAGCGTCTGCAGATCGGGCGGGTAGGTGCTGTAGGTCAGGTGGTATTCCTGCAAGCCATTTTTGATGACCGAGAGTGAAGCGCGTGTCGCGGTGGCCTTGGCCTTCTCGCCCTGGCCCAGAACGTTCACTGCCGCGACGGCCATGAGAACGCCGAGGATGACGAGGACGAGCGTGAGTTCAAGGAGCGAAAAGCCCCGTGCGGAGACCTTGGCTGAGGCCTTAGCGAGGTGCATTTTCGTGATGATTTTGGAGTGTGCCATGGATGTTTTCTTTAGCGCGCCGAGCGCGTGTTGGGTTCGCTTTTGACTTGAAAGGAGCTTCGAACTGCCCGGATTCGGTTGAAATGATGCCTGCCAAAATTGCAGTGGACACATCTTATCGGCCAATTGGCGTGAGCAGCGGCCGGTGCGTTTCGTGAGGCCCGCGAGTCACCGTGACGGGGTCATGGCCGAGAAAAATGGCACATCATCAAAAGTCGCCGTCCTGCCGTCGGCTCCGGCACTCAAGAGCACGAAGGCCTCGGTTGGAGGGAGCCCGATCCGCTGGTACGCAATTGGATGCTTCCAACCATCGAGCAATTTTCCTGGTTCAAGGACTTTGGCCTCTACGAGTTCTGCCAATTGTTTCGGACAGGTCCCGAATTCAGAATGGAATTGCGTCAGCGCATTCGCGACGATCGAAAGTGTTGCCCGCGTAGCGGTCTATCTTGCACGATCGCTCATGCCGCAGGGGGCATTGAGATGAGCAAGACCACTCCGGCACACATGGTCACTACGACGAGGCAAACCAACCGCTTCGAAGCCGAGCCGCCTGCAGTCTTGCGATCAGAGGGTTCGTTTGCATGCAAGTTGCAGCGCGCCAGTGAACGCGAAGTTCGATGAATGGCCTGTCCACAATCTGCGCCTAGGAAGAATTTCCGCCGCAACCTGTTGAGTTCGTCGGCTGAAGGGCAAGAGCCGGCTGACCGACGAGCGCAGGTTGACTTGGGTTGACAGCGACTTGAGTGGATTGATGAACAGGATTGGAGGGCTTTCGAACGGATTCGCGACGGGCGGGCGCGGGCTGCTTTTCTGACTTGGAGGGAGATGTCGGCGGAGAAGAAGTTGGCGGCAAGGGATTCGGGCGAGGAGTACGAACTGATCCGCTGGTGCGGCCTTGAAGCTTTGTGGCGCGGAGGATGGCGTCGGCGGCGCGGCGGCGGGACTCGATCGAGGAATGGCTCGAATCACGGCGAGACTCGATGGTGGATTCGAGCGTTGCGATTGCGGCGCGGCGGCTGGCGAGATTCTGCGCAACATCCCGCAGACGCTGCACGCGGATAGCGGAACGCATGTGCTTCTTCGCGGGCTCGGAATCGAGGATCTCGGCGACTTCGTACCAGGAGGTTTCGTACGTCGCGGCGATGTAGTTGAGGCTCTGACCTTTGATGAAGAAGTCGTAGAGGATGGAGTGGAAGTTGGGGGGCATGGGAGATCCAAATTTTCAAAGGGCCAAATTGGCAAAGGGCCAAATGCGGAGCTGGAGATGACGGATTTCAACACGGAGCGACTGTGTTTGAGTTCAAGGGTTAATGGCTGATTTGGGAGAAGATTTCTGACCCCACAAGACGTCATCACGGATCAGGGCGTTGACGATGGTCAGCAGCTTCCGCATGCAGGCG
>JBOHNL010000004.1:0-229196 GCA_050730655.1 Phycisphaerales bacterium | reverse complement strand
GCCAGACACTGCGTGTCTGGCAACGCCCCGCCGCCCATTTCATGGGCGGGCCCGCGGAGCGATGGGCGGCGGTCACTTGAAGACTTCGAACGCGGCACGGGGTTTTTCGGCCTTTTGCTTTGCCGGGTCGGGTTCGGCAGCTTTGGCTCGTGCGGGGTCGAGCTTCTTTTCTTTGATCAGGAACTCGACGACGGAGTCAGAACGCTTCTTCGCCAGGTCGGCAACGCGCTCGGGCGGAAGTTTGGTCGCTGCGATCAACTGCTTTTCCATCTCTTCGATCGGAGGCGGCGCGACGGCGTCAGAACCGATGCGCCGGACTGACGGGGGCGGCGGCTTGTTTTCGGCTTTGGCCTTTTCGATCTGCAACTGATCAAACGCGATCATGGTCTGGTCTTTGAGCTGCTGATCGCTGAGCTTCTGGCCGGTTTTGCCCTTGCCGAACACGTTGGCCGCGTAACCCTCGCGGAGGATCTGGCGGCGGAGTTCGAGGCCGTCGGATTCTTCCTCGATCTGGCCCCGCACCATGAGCGAGATGCCGGGGCGCGCTTCCATGCCTTTGGCCAGCGTGTCGAGCGCGGAGATGGATTCGGGGGAGAGTTCGTAGCTGCCCGCGGCGAACGTCACTTGCGAAAGGTCTTGTGAGCCGCCTCCGAAAATTGCCCCGAGGATTTGGAAGGGGGCGGTTGCGGCTTTGACAAGCAGCCCGGTAAACGCCTGCCAGATGACGCCGCCGAGGCTAAATTTCGGATCGGAGAGATCGCCGGAGACGGGAATTTTGCTTTTGATCTGATCGTTGGAATCGCGGAGGAGCGCGAGGCCGAGTTCGAGCGGGGCATCGATCGCGTCTTTGCTCTTGACGCGCTCGCCGAGCTTGAGGTGATCGAAGGCGAAGTCGATTTCGCCGTTCATCTTGTCGTTTTCGATCTTGATCGGGATCGTCGTCGTCATGCGTCCGTCGGCCATTTGGTAGCCGAGGAAGCGGCCGGTGGGACCGGAGTAGGGCGGGACGGGGACGGTGGTGAACTGCACTTGAATGTTCGCGTCCGGGGCTTCCTTGAAAGCATCGAGCGTGCCGGTGAGGGCGAACTTGCCGCTGTTGTTGACTTTGGCGGCGACGTTGATTTCGGAGGGCGCGCTGCCGGACGTTGAGAATGGCGCGGCGGTAACGTTGATGTCTTCCGCGGCAATGACAGTTGCCGGCGTGGTGGGGGTTGCGGAGGCGTCAGTGAGCTCGATCGCGCCGCCGGTCATCTCGAAGCGATCGAGATTGATGTTGAAGGGGATAAGCCCGGCGAGGGTGAGCTTGCGGCGTTCGCCGGTGGCGGATTCCTTTGTAAAACCCTCGGGCGGGATCATCGGCGGGGCGGCTTTGAGATTGAGACCTTCTACGCTGACGAGAGAGGCGGCGATGGATTTGTCTGCGGTGTTGAGCTTGAGCGTGTTGACCTTCGCTCCGCCAACGGCGAGCACGGCGTTGCCGAATTTCTCGGTGCCGGCCTTCACGCCGGACGCGGATGCATCGCCCGCGACCGTGATGGCGGGCTCGGAACCCGGCGCTGCATTGACGGCGAAATCGCCCTTGAACGAAGCGTCGCCAACGCCCGCGGTGACGGGGCCGAAGGCGTCGCTGGCGCTCGCTTCGACGTTGCCGAGAGAGGCGGCGCCGGTGTAGTTGATTTTGACGCCTCCGGCGCTGGCGCGAGCGAGTGTCATTGCGCCATCAACGCCCAGCGTGCCGATCGCGGCGTTGGTATCGCCGGTCTGCGGCAACGGAGCCGCGGCGGTGAACGCATCACCCTTGATCGTGCCCTTCCATTTGATATCAATATCGGCAGCGGCCGAGGTGTCGAGCGTTGCATCACTCTGTATGTCGAGCGACTTTGCGCCAAGGACCACATCCTTTTTTTCGCTGGATTCAAATTCGAGCGGCGCGAGAACAGTGCGGCCGATCCAACCGGTCTTGGCTCCGCCCTCGAAAGGAAGCTCGGCGCGGAAATCTCCCTTGAGCGAGAGAATGGTGTTGCCGAGGCGGGCGGGTGGCAGTGGGGCGAGCGCGGAGGCGGGGATGTACGGCGATGCCGCGGCAGCATTGAGCCCCGAACCTTCGATGGAGCCCACGATCTTGCGGGGGAGCGGATCGATCGTTCCCTTCACATCAACCTTGCCGTCCTGCTCGATCTTGGCGCTGAGCGTGAATGGCGTGACAAACTTCTCTGCGCTCTTGATCGGGCCAGCGTGGATGGTCACTTCGGACGTCGAGAGCTTCACGGCCTCGGGGGCATTGAGATCGGCGAAGGAGTGACGATGGCCGGAAAGATCAAACGCAGTGACTTCGATCGACCACGGATTTTGAACATCGGAGATGAGTTGCTCGAGACCGGTCAGGAGTCGGACGATCGGATACGGAATCGCCGCAACATCCTGATGCTGGATCGGAACGACCGCCGGCAAATCCTTCTCGGGGCGAGCTTCGCTGAGGAGCGCATCCGCGACGCGCTGCGGGACGCTGCGGCCCTTGCTGAGTTCGAGAAGACTTTCGCCTCCCTTGACGTCGATCTTTGCGATGGTGATGGAGCGTGCATCGGCGTCGGCGATGATGTCGGTGACGACGATGTTGTCGGCGCTGGCATCGGCGCGCCCCTTGAGTATGTCCTGCCAGGGAACGATGAGTTTGGGGGCTTCGACGGTGGCGGTGGAGACGTGGACCTTGGCGATGCGGGGGGCTGCCGCGGGAGCGAATTCGTAGCTGAGTTTGGCCCCGACCTTGGCGCCTTCGAGGCTGATGTCGGTGTAGCGCATGACGTAGGGCATCCAGCGGGAGGCGAGAATGCCTTCGGCTTCGATGTCGCCCTTGCTGGTGAGCGGATTGACCTGGAGCGTGCCGGACCATGTGATCTTCGCGCCGTCATCGGTCGAGAACTCGATCTTCATCGGGTTGATGACATCGGGCCGGGTATCGACATGGGTGATTCGGAAGGTCGCACCGGTGATGATGCGTTCGAAGGGCTTTGGCGTGCTGAAGTCGCGGACGTCGGCTTCGCCGTTTTCGACGGCGAGGTTGCGCACGACGAGGCGCGGGAGAACCTTCAGCGGCTCTTTGGCCTTGGCTTTGGGATCGACGGGGGTGGGTTTGAGCAGTTTGGCGAGAGAGAGCGTGCCGTCCTGTTCGACGGTGGACTTGACGAAGGGGCCGACGACTTTAACTTCATCGAAGTGCCATCCACGGGAGAAGATGGTGTCGAGGGTTTGAAAGTTGGCGTCGAACTTGTCGAAGGCGAAGACCTTCGTTCCGGTGGTGTCTTTGATCTCGAGTTTTTCGAGCGTGAGCCAGAAGGAGAAGGGGTTGGTGTACGCCTTTTCGAGCGTGATGGTGCCGTTGAGGTACTTCCCGACCTGCGGGATGATGAGCTTTCGGATGATGAGCGGGACGGCGAAGAAGCCGAAGAGGGTGTAGAGGATGAGGGCGATGGGGAGGTAGACGAGAAGCAGCCGCTTCTTGCGCGACCAGCGGGGTTTGCCTCCCGCGGCGGTGTTGCTCGATGCTTTGGCGTCCCCACCCTTTGCGTTCGGAGTCTTCGAAGCCATGAGTTTGTTATATCACGCCGGTCACGGGGTCGCCCTTTCAGGGCTTGAGGTTCCAGACGCCATTGCTCCGGGGCGTTGTCCCGGGCTGGGACTGGAGAGCACCCTTGGTGCGGAGGAGCGGAGCAGGCGTCGTTCGCGAGCGGGGTGAAGTGGTGTTGGCGCACGCCGCGGCTATTTCCGTGGTTGCTGCTGACCTTGCGTCTGATCGCTTGCAGAAGCGTGTGTCGCGGCTTTTGTTTTCCACTCGTCGGCTTTTACCTCGAAGCCTTTGCCGGGCTCGGCTTTGTTCCAGTCGGTGTAGAGCGTGGCGAGGGACTGCGACAAGTGTTGGGTGATGTTGTTGTCTTCCCCGAGCGCTTTGGCGGCGATCGCGCGGGCTTCGAGGAGCGGTGGTTCGGCCTCGGCGTAGCGGCCGAGTTCGGTCAGGCACGAGCCATACCAGCCGAGCGCGTACGCGGTTCCGGGATTGTCGGGCGCGAGCACTTTGCGCGAGGCACGGATGGCACGCTCAAGATAAGGGAGCGCTTCCTCGTATTTGTGCTGGCCACGGAGCGATGCGCCCATGTTGGCGAGGGAGGTGATGGTGTCGGGGTGGTCTTCGCCCAGAACACGGATGCTGGTTTCGAGTTCGGCGCGCGAGAGCGCGTCGGCCTTGTCTTGGATGCCCAGGGCGCGGTAGGTCGACGCCAGATTGTTCATCGTGGTCAGCGTTTCGGGGTGATCCTCGCCGAGCACGCGCTTGCGGGCGTCGAGAACCTGTTCACCGAGAACCCTGGAGCGCTGCAGACGTTGCGGCTTGAGTTCGGCGGCGATGGCCTTGTCCTGCATGGCGGCCCAGTAGAGCATCCACGCGAGATTCGCCTTTACCTCAAGGACAAGCGCGTGATCGGGACCGGAGAGTTTCTCCTGCGTTGCGATCGCGTCGAGATAGAGCTTCTCCGACTCGTCGAAGCGGCCGAGATCGGCCTCAGCCGTGGCGAGCGTGTTCATCGAGCTGACTGTGTCCGCGTGTTCCTTACCGGGGGAAATCATGCGGGCTGGAGAAGAGGTGGCTTGCGCGAATGTCAGACTCGACGGAGGCAGCCTCAGCGCTCCAGAAGCCGGACCATCTTACTCTGAGTCTTCTTCGCTTATACCAAGAATGTGCCATAACTCTTTGACTTCATCTGCTGTTATCTGAACCTCGTTGGTCACAGGGTCCGTCACGATCCAAAATAATTTACCCTTCGCTCTATACTCTCGCTCGTTCAGCCAATTGCGTCTCTCGATGCTGCATAACGGAAAAGCTGACACCCGAGACATTGGGGCCTGCTTGGGTTCCACCTTGCGCATCCACTCCAAAATAGATTTGATTTTTTCAGGATCGCTAATTGAAATGTCGGGGACGCGCGGTGGCCCAGGAATGCTCACGACAATCTGTTCTGGAAATGGATTGCTCGCCGACTTGGAGTCCAACCACTGCCTGGAACCCGACTGACACCCGGCACATGTGAGTCCGATTAACAGTGTGCACGCGAAGCGTTGTATTGTCACAAAAACTCCTTGGCCGAGTTTGTGGATCATTGGGACAATCACACGGCCATCTTTGTTCGGGATTGGACCGGACGCGCCGTGTCGTGTGAGGCAGCCGCTGGAGGTTGGCGGCACGATTGGTCAAGGTCTCGCACTCTTTCAGAGTGCGGAGGTTGGGCGCGGTTGACCGTGGGGTACCCGCTCGAAGGGCTCGCCTCCACCCTCGGTTCGAATCTTGCAGCCTGGGTGGGCTGAAGAGGGCGGTGTCATGTTGTTGTAGGTGTTGGCGAAGGTGAAGTTGTTCGATAGCCGCGAACGCCCGCCCGTTTCACGGGCGGGGTGTGAAGGCGGGATTTTGGCCAGATGTTGCACATCTGGCAACGGCCGGGGGCCCATTTCATGGGCGGGTCGGAGCTCGGCATGCGGAATTCGTGCGGAGGGGATGCTGGCGGCGCGCGCCTCCTTTCGCAGCAATGACACCGGCACGCCTTCGGCGTGCGGGGGTTTGGCGCTGAGCGAACCGGGGTGGCGCTCGCTTGGGCTCGCTTCACCCCCGGCTACGAAACGGCAGTCCTTCGGACTGCGAGGCGGAGTGGGTGGTGCGCGGTGAGGCGGGAATCAGGCGCTGGAGGTTGGCGGCACGATTGGTCAAGGTGTCGCACTCTTTCAGAGTGCGGAAGCTTGGCGCGGTTGACCGAGGGTGTCGCTCGAAGAGTTCGCTCCACCCTCGGCTCGAATCTTGCAGTCGGGGTGGGCTGAAGATGACACGTTGGTGGCGGTGAGATTGGGTCGCCTTTTCAGGGCTTGGGTTTGAGTGTGCTTGTGACCCGGGGCGGTGCCCCGGGCTGGGACTGGGGGGCACCTTTGGTGCGGAGAAATCCGTGTTTGCGTATCGCGATTTTGTATTTGCGGAGTTTGCGCGGTGAAGGGAATTTGATTGCGAAAGCTTCGTTTGTGGTATGGGTTGGGTAGTTGATGTGACCCTTCAAGAAGTGCGGACAACGCAACGCCGGAGCAAGCCCGTTGAAACGGGCTGAACTGAAAACACGAAATGAAAACTTGGACTGCGATTTCGCACCATCGCTGAAGCGATGGCCTATGAGCGGGCAAGGCCGATGAATCGGCCTGAAAGGCGGGGGAGGGGATTCTGCCGCGCTCTTCGCGATGCTGGCGTTGTCCGTTCGCGGCGTCGGCGTTCTTGGATTCTCGACGCGGTTGACCGAGGGTGCCCGCTCGAAAAGCTCGCTCCACCCTAGGCTCGAATGTTGCAGACCGGTTGGGCTGAAGATAGCGGTTTGCTTTTGCGTTTGAGTGTCGAGATTGGAGTGTCGGGATTGGCGTGTTGAGATTCGATCGCCCCTTCAGGGGCTTGAGTTTGTTGGTGTTTGTGACCCGGGGCGTTGCCCCGGGCTGGGACTGGGCAGCACCTTTGGTGCGAGGGGGAAATGCGGTGGTTGGACGAGAATGCGCGCGACAAAGGCGCACTGATCTTGGAGAAACCAACATCAGTGGCACGACGGCGGCGATACGTTTGATCGCTGCACGGGAGGTCTTCTATGAAACGCGGTGCTTGCTTGATGATCTCGATTGGTGTCGCGGCGGGGCTGGTTGGCGCGATTGCGGGGGTGTCGCGCGCGGGGGACGATGCGGCGGTTTCGATTGGGCGCGGGGAGCTTCCTGCTGGCTATCGCGACTGGCGATTGGTGTCGGTCGCGCGGGAAGAGGGGAAGATCGACGACATTCGCGCGGTATTGGGGAATGACGTGGCGATCGAGGCGTATCGCGGGAGTGTGCATCCGTTTCCGGATGGCACCATCATCGCGCGGCTGGCGTGGGCGTGTGTGCCGTCGGAGCGGAACAACAAAGTGTTCGGGAAGGCGCAGTCGTTTGTGGCGGGGCCGGTCAAGAACGGCGTGCAGTTCATGGTGAAGGACTCAAAGAAGTTTGCGGCGACGGGCGGATGGGGATATTTTCAGTTTGATGAGGGCAAGGCGCTGACGGATGCGGTGATGATTCAGGGGTGTTTCAACTGTCATCAGCAGATTGCGGATCGGGACTTTGTGTTTACGGAATATGCGCGGTGAGGGGGATTTTGATTCCAGTGCCGCGTGCCGGGTGGTTGAAGTTGTTGCACCCTTTCAGGGTGCGAATTTTCGGCGCTGTTGACTGAGGGTGTCGCTGGACGAGCTCGCTCCGCCCTCGGCTCGAATCTTTCAGCGCGGGTGGGCTGAAGATGACGGGGTGAAGCGGCGGTGTAATTGTGCCGCCCTTTCAGGGCTTGGGTTTGTCGGTGCTTTGTGACCCCGGTGCCCCGGACTGGGACTGGGGTGCACCGTTAGTGCGGCTCGACAGGATCGCGGGAATTGAGTGGGTTGACTCGCGGGTGCAGAAAGGTTGCGCGTCGGGCTGTCGGTGGCAACAAGGCGGTCATGCACGGGGCCGCGGCAGCACTTCGGGTTTGGTCGGCCTGTGTCGTGTATGAATCGAGGCTCCGGCTCGGATGTGCGGGCTCTGGTGCCAAAAACGAAAAAGGGTCCGCGAGGCGGACCCTTTCGTTCCGGGACTATTCGAGTCAAAAAGACCGAATGGGCAGAGCCGGACTTGAACCGGCAACCCCAGCATTTTCAATGCTGTGCTCTACCGATTGAGCTATCTGCCCGGAAAGTAGAGGCGGAAGGGTAGACGCAGAAGGCGGAGCGTCAAGGGGGTGGAAGGACGCGTTTGAGTGAAGGCTGGGGGCTGAGAGCTGATGGTTGAAAGCTGTCAGCTCTCAGCTTTCAGCCAACTGCGGCGGCCGGTAACATGCGGGCATCTATGAGTCGTGTGCTTGGGCGGAGCAACGCGCCGAACATTCTTGACGTGCGTGACTTGAAGGTGCATTTCCCGCGCTTTTCGGGATTGCTTGGGCGGCGCATCGGGTGGACGAATGCGGTGGATGGGGTTTCGTTCTCGATTGAGTCGGGGCGCACGCTGGGGCTTGTCGGTGAATCGGGTTGCGGCAAGACGACGGTGGGGCGCGCGGTGCTGGGATTGCAGGCGGCGACGTCGGGCTCGATTGTATTTGATGGGGTGGATTTGCGCAGTGCGGGGCGGACGCAGCTTCGCGCGCTACGGCGGGAACTGCAGATTGTGTTTCAGGATCCCGGTGGCTCGCTGAATCCGCGGTTGCGGATCGGGTCGATTGTCGGCGAGCCGCTGATTGTGCATGGTGGTGGGGGGATGGAGAGCCGCGGGGTGGCGCTGCAGAACCGGGTTGCGGCGCTGCTCGAGCGCTGCGGCATGCCGGCGGAATCGATGGATCGATATCCGCATCAGTTTTCTGGTGGGCAGAAACAGCGGATCGCGATCGCGCGGGCGATTGCGCTGAAGCCCAAGTTGATCGTGTGCGACGAGCCGACGAGCGCGCTCGATGTTTCGGTGCAGGCGCAGATTCTGAATCTGCTGAAGGATCTGCAGAGCGAGTTTGGGATGTCGTACCTGTTCATCAGCCACGACATGAATGTGATGCAGCACATGTGCGACCGGATCGCGGTCATGAACGCGGGGCGGATTGTGGAAGAGGGGACGATGAACGAGGTGCTGTATTCGCCGCGGGATGGGTATACGAAGAGGCTGTTGAGTGCGGTGCCGGTGGCGGATCCGCGGAGGCGGGTGGGGTAGAGAAAACCTCAAATCGCAAATGGGCAAATCGCAAATTGAAAGCAAATCCAGCGTGGTGTTGCGGCACACGCTGCCGGATGGGTCGGTGCATCTTGATTGGATGATCGAGACGGATGTTGCCGAGCGCGGGCTGGTTTCGTTTCGGCTGGCGGAGGGCGTTGATTTGATGGAGGCGGGAATGCTTGGCGCGGAACGGATCGGGGAGCATCGGCGAGACTATTTGACGTATGAAGGGGTGGTGTCGAGCGGGCGCGGATCGGTGAAGCGGGTTGGGGAATTTGAGGTTTGCGGGCTGGAGGAGTCGGAACGGCGCATCCGGGTGGTTCTGAAGGAGAAGGGCGGGTCGGGCCGACGAATGAACTGGGCCGGAGAGTGGGAGATTGGGACTCGCTGGAAGTTCGTCGGCGTGGTATGCTGAAACCGTTCCATCTGCACCAAAGGGGGCCCTTTCATGCGTCAGCCTTTGCGATCACCGGATGCGTTTGGGAATACGAATGGCGGAGCCGGCGGGGCAGGCTCTGGTGGCGGGTTGCCGCCGATCGGAAACAGCGGGAATGTGTTCAGGCCCGGGGCTTCGGGGATTGGGTCGGTGCCGCCTGCGGGTGGTGCGGCCAGCCTGAGCGGCGGGTCGTCGCCAAACGTCATGCCATTGAAGGATGGGCCGGAGGTCAAGCCGAAGATCACGGCGTTTGAGCAGAAGGGCGGCATCGGGCGCACCGAGGATTCGTGGCAACGCAAGAGCAACAAGACGGGCGTCGGCGCGACGCACGTGAAGACGTTTCACGCGAAACTGACGGGCGAATCGCTTGAGTTTCTGGATAAACAGATCAACGACTGGATGGATGCGCACCCGGATCACGAGGTGAAGTTTTCAACGTCGACGGTGGGCGAGTGGACAGGGAAGCTGCGCGAACCGAACGTGATTATTCAGGTTTGGGTGTGAGGAAAAGGACCAAAGGGCAAATTTTCAAAGGGCCAAAGGCTTCGAATCTGGCCATTCACGATTTCACGTGAACGTCGGATTCGTGATGCAATGCGCCGCAAATTTGGATCGCGATTTGTCCAAGCCAACCCTTCCCTCACCCCCCTCCCTCAGGGAGGGGGCTTCGGAAAACCGATAGAACTTCTGCGTGTGCGGCATTGCTGGGATTTTTTCTACGGATAGGGTGTTGTCGTCGGCCCGTAAGGCCGCGGTGGAAGCGATGCGCGACCGCATTGCGAATCGCGGGCCGGACGGATTTGGGATTTGGGAGTCGGAGGGGGCGGCGCTCGGGCATCGGAGGCTGGCGGTTGTTGATTTGAGCGATGCGGGGACCCAGCCGATGGCGACGGCGGATGGGCGGTTTGTTCTTTCGTATAACGGCGAACTTTACAACGATGCCGAGCTGCGGCGGGATTTGATCGCGGTTGGAGTGTCCTTCAAGACTTCGAGCGATACGGAGACAATGCTGGCGGTGCTCGCGACGTGGGGGCAAGAGGGGCTGAAGCGTTGCCGCGGGATGTATGCGTTTTGCTTTGTGGATTCGGCGCGGCGGGTGATGCTGCTTGGACGTGATCCGCTGGGCGTGAAGCCGTTGTATTTCTCGGTGAGGCCGGCGACGAATGAGGAGGCGGATTCGTGCGCGGTGGCGAGCGAGTTGGCGGCGTTTGCGGCGCTGCCTGGGTTTGGCGTGCGGCCGGATCCGGTTGGCGTCGCGGCGTATTTGACAACGTCGCGCACGACGATTGGTGCGCGGACGATGTTCCGGAATGTGTCGATCGTGCGCCCGGGGCAAGTGGTGCGTGTGAGTTACGCGGGAGATTCGATTCGTACGTCGATGCATGAGATTGGTGAGCAGCCGATCGCGGCGATGGCGGATGCGGAAACGATTGTGCGGGAGAGCGTGCGGGCGCATCTGCGGAGCGATGTGCCGCTGTGTGCGCTGTTGTCGGGCGGGCTTGATAGCTCGATCATCGCGGCCGTGACGAGTGCGGGATTGACGGGCGGGGTGAAGCTGCGGACGTACTGCTCGGGCGCGAAGGGTGCGACGGCGCCGGGGGGCGACGACTTTGCGTTCGCGCGGATGGTTGCGGAGCAATTGGGGTGCACGCACACGGAAACGCCGGTGACGCAGGAATCGTTTGGGCGGGTGTGGAGGGAGATGGTGGAGCGGCAGTTGGTGCCGCTGAGCACGCCGAACGAAGTTGCGATCTTTGAGGTTGCGAGTGCGCTGCGGAGCGAGGGGCACAAGGTTGCGCTCAGCGGCGAAGGCGCGGACGAACTCTTTGGCGGGTACGACTTGGCGCTGATGCAGAGCGCGCAGTATCACGAGGGCTCGCATGCGCTGGTGGAGAAGCATCCATCACTTGGGCCGGGCGGGTTTGAATTGCGAGCGAACGCGTGGTTAAGCCCGGATGCGTACGGCGACGTGCTTGTTCCGGATTACCTCGCGCGGATTGACGGCGGCGAAGAGGTGTCGGGAATTTACGAACTCGAGTTTCACGCATGCGAAGATCGAGCACGGATGCTTGGGCACATTGAGCCCTTGCAGGCGAATCTGATTTTTCAGCAGCGCATGAACCTGTCAGGATTGCTGATCCGGCTTGATACGGCCACGATGCTTGCGGGAGTTGAAGGACGCACGCCGTTCGCGGATGTGCAGGTGCGGGCGCTGGCGGAAGCGCTGCCGATGCGCGATAAGTTTGAGGCGAGCGGCGGGCGTGCGGTGAGCAAGACGAAGATCGCGCTGCGCCGGGCATTTGCGGGTGTGTTGGCGCCGGGAGTGGTCGGGCGCGAGAAGGCGAGTTTTCCGCTGCCGTTTCAGAATTGGATCGGATGTGCGCGGCGGGTGATGCTGGAGAATGAGCAGCTTCGCGAGTTTGTGAGAGAGGATGCGATTCAAGCGGCGGCGGCGAATCCGTCGCAGTATTGGCATCTGGCGTGGCCGATGGCGAATCTGGCGTATTGGTTCGAAGCGGTTGCGGTCGAAACACGGACGAAGACGCATGCGGCGGCGTGACGGCGCAAGCAGTCGCGGCCGGCGCTAACGCGTTGTATCGGCGAGTCTTTGCAGCGCGTGCTCGTCCATGCGCCAGACGTGCCAGCCGGACATTTCGTGGGCGCCGAGGGTTTTATAAAACTCCTGCGCGGTTGTGTTCCAATCGAGCACGGCCCATTCCATGCGGCGACAGCCTCGGGCGCGGGCGATCGAGGCGAGTTCGATGAGGATGGACTTGCCGATTCCGAGGCGACGAGCATCGGGGCGGACGTAGAGGTCTTCGAGGTAGAGGCCGACGGCGCCCGACCAGGTGGAGAAGTTCATGTAGTAGACGGCGGCGGCCTGAGGCATTCCGTCGACTTCGCCGATCAGGGCCTCGGCGCACGGGCCTCGGCCGAAGCCGGGGCCGAAGAGGTATTGGCGGAGGGAGGGTTCATTCGAGTGCACGGCGTCGGGCTCGCGCTCGTAGGCGGCTAATTCCTTGATCATCGAGAGGATGAAGCCCACATCGTCGGGCATGGCGGGACGGACGCGCAGTTTCGGCGTAGATTCGGGCATGCCGGAGAATACGGCAAACCGGCCAAGGGATGCCGGGCGGTCGGAATTCCGGTCGCGTATTCTGTGCGGCCGATACACACGTGTGTCGGTTTTTCCCAGCTTTGCCAGGAGCCTCTTCTGATGTCTCGTCTTCTTTGCATCGTCGCCCTGATCGCCAGCGCGCTCGCCTTTGGTGGCTGCCAGGCACAGCGAAACCTCGATCTCGTCCGCGAAATGGGCGACCGAAACTACGCGCTGGGCGACTATCCCGCGGCACTGACCGACTATCAGGAATACGTCACGCGCAAGCCCGACGGCGTGGATGTTCGCTATTCGATGGCGATGACCGAACTCAAGATGGGGCAGCCCCAGTTGGCGCGTGAGCAGCTTTATCAGTGTCTCGCCGTGCATCCGGACAATCAGAAATATGCGGAAGGTCTTGCCGAAGCGCTGCTTGCATGCAACGAGCGCGAAGAGTTGATCACGTTCCTGACGCGCGAAGCTCGCGATCGCGGGCGTCCGGGCGATTACGAGCGGCTTGGCCATTATCAGTTCCAGCTCGGCAACGTGGACGAAGCGAAACTTGCGTTGATCACAGCGGCAAAGCTTGAGAACCCGAAGACGATCAAGCCCCAGATGGAATTGGCGGATCTGTATCGAAGTCTGGGCGACAAAGAGAACGAGTTGAAGCGGCTGCGGATGGCTCTGTACATCGAACCCAGGAACCAGGACATTCAGAAGCGGATCCGGGAGCTGGGGCAGGTGCCCGGACCCGGCTTTACGCTGCGGCCGGAGTGACGCCGCGGGCTCGAAAGCGGCCGATTTTACCCAATTTGACCGGGGTGCCAGGTCTTTCTACCATTCATCCGGATAAACGGATGAAAGAACGGCTCTCGGACATTCCCGTTGCGATGCGACTGGCAGTTCTGGCGGACAAGACCCGCCTGAGGCTGCTGCGTGTGCTTGAGGGCGCTGAGCTCTCGGTGGGCGAGCTTGCGCAGGTTTTTCAGAGCCCGCAGTCGACGATCAGCCGCCACCTGAAGGTTCTTGCGGACGCGGGTTGGATCGTTCGGCGGAGCGAAGGGACGGCGACTTTTTATCGCATGGTGCTGGATGATCTCACGACGTCGGCTCGTGCGCTGTGGCTGACGATTCGGGATCAGTCTGCGAACGGCGATCGCGCGGACCACATGGAAGACATGAGGCGGGTTGCCGCGGTTTTGGATGAGAGACGGACCGACAGTCAGGCGTATTTCGGGCGTGTGGCGGGCGAGTGGGACGAAGTGCGGCAGGAGCTTTTCGGCACGCGTTTCACGCTCCATGCGCTGCTCGAGTTGTTCGCGGCTTCGTGGGTTGTCGCAGATCTTGGCTGCGGCACGGGAAACATCGCGGAATTGCTCGCGCCGATTGTGAAGCGGGTGATCGCGGTGGATCAATCGGGGCCCATGATCGATGCGGCGAAGCGCAGGCTCAAGGGCGTCAAGAACGTCGAGTTTGTCGAGAGCGAATTGTCGAGCCTGCCTCTGCAGGCGGGGACAGTCGATGTCGCAGCGTTCGGACTTGTGCTGCACCACGTTGCGAAACCCGAACTTCCGCTGAAGGAAGCGGCACGGATTCTGAGGAACGGCGAGGGCGCGGTTCCCGGACGTGTGCTTGTGCTGGATATGGTCCGGCACGATCGCAGCGAATATCGGCACCTGATGGGGCATCAGCACCTTGGGTTCTCGAAGGATGACATTGAATCTCGCTTTGCACTGGCGGGGCTTGAGCCGATGAGTTTTCGCGAGCTTCCGGTCGATCCGGACGCCCGCGGGCCGGGGCTGTTTGTGGCGACGGCGAAAGCCGGCGCGAAAGGCCGTAAACCCAATTGATTGAATCCCGGGCGGAGTGCCACGGGACTGACCACGGTTCGCAATTTCAACACTGTTGCAGGAGCGGATGGAATGACCAGTATCGCGACCAAACCCAAGACTCTCACCAAAGACAGCGGGAAGAACAGCAGCAAAAATCGGGTGGCCACCCTTGATTACAAGGTGAAGGACATCAACCTGCACGACTTCGGCCGCAACGAGATCCGCCTCGCCGAGACCGAAATGCCGGGCTTGATGGCAATTCGTGGCGAGTACAAGGGCAAGAAGCCGCTCAAGGGCGCGAAGATCATGGGCTCCTTGCACATGACGATCCAGACCGCCGTGCTCATCGAGACGCTGGTTGAACTCGGCGCTGATGTGCGCTGGGTTTCGTGCAACATCTTCAGCACGCAGGACCATGCCGCGGCTGCGGTGGTTGTTGGTAAGGACGGAACCCCGGACAACCCCAAGGGTGTGCCGGTGTTTGCATGGAAGGGCGAGACACTCGAGGAATATTGGTGGTGTACGGATCAGGCGCTCATGTGGCCCGACGGGACCGGCCCGAACCTGATTCTTGATGACGGCGGCGACGCGACTTTGCTCGTGCATCGCGGCGCGGACTGGGAAAAGGCGGGCAAGGTGCCGAAGTTCAACGAGGCGAAGGACCCCGAGGAATGGGGCTACATCCTGCAGCTCTGCGAGCAGCAGCAGAAGAAGAACCCCGGCCGCTGGTCGAAGGTGATCAAGGACATCCGGGGAGTTTCGGAAGAGACGACGACGGGCGTGCACCGCCTCTATCAGATGATGGAGCAGGGCAAGCTCGCGTTCCCGGCGATCAACGTCAACGACAGCGTGACCAAGAGCAAGTTCGACAACCTGTATGGCTGCCGCCACTCGCTGACCGACGGCATTCTCCGTGCGTCGGACGTGATGCTCTCGGGCAAGATCTGCGTGATCCTCGGCTATGGCGACGTGGGCAAGGGCTGCGCGCAGTCGCTGCGTGGGCAGGGCGCCCGCGTGATCGTGACCGAAATCGATCCGATCTGCGCTCTGCAGGCCGCGATGGAAGGTTACGAAGTGACAACTCTTGATGACGTGCTCGAGCGCGCCGACGTGTTCATCACGGCGACGGGCAACAAGGACATCATCACGGTCGAGCACATGTCGCGGATGAAGGACAAGGCGATCGTCGGCAACATCGGCCACTTTGAGAATGAGAGCGTCATGGCCGGCCTGAAGAAGTTCAAGGGCATCAAGACGATCAACATCAAGCCGCAGTACGACGAGTGGGTTTTCCCTGCCGCCAAGGGCAAGCCGGCGCACAGCGTGATGATCCTGGCTGAAGGCCGCCTCCTGAACCTCGGCTGCGCCACGGGCCACCCGAGCTTCGTGATGAGTTGCTCGTTCAGCAACCAGGTGATGGCGCAGATTGAACTGCACAACAACTCGGGCAAGTACGAGAAGAAGGTGTACACGCTTCCGAAGCACCTCGACGAGCGCGTCGCACGCTTCCATCTTGACAAGCTCGGCGTCAAGCTCACCAAGCTGAGCAAGGACCAGGCTGAGTATCTGGGCGTTCCGGCCGAAGGCCCGTACAAGCCCAATCACTATCGCTATTGATTGAAAAACCAACGAGTCCCGGGCGCGAAAGCGTCCGGGCTTCTTTTCAGTGTTCGAGCGGGTCGAGGAACGACCACGCGCAATGTGAGAACCGCACGATGTGGGCGAATTCAATCAAGCCGGGCCCCGCTGATATCCGCGACCTGTTCGCGCAGAAGCGAGCGACGTTCAGCTTCGAATTTTTTCCGCCCAAGACCGAGCAGGGCGCGGAGGATCTGTACAAGCACATCACGGATTTGGAGCAGCTTCGACCGTCATTCGTGAGCGTGACGTACGGCGCGGGCGGTTCGACGCGCGACCTGACGCACAATCTTGTGGTGCGGCTCAAGACTCAGACGCCGCTCGATCCGATGCCCCACCTGACGTGTGTCGGGCACGATGAGAAGCAGATCGATGAGATCCTGCAGAAGTACGCAGAGGCGGGGATCAACAAGATCCTCGCGCTCCGCGGCGATGCGCCTAAAACCAAGCCGGGCGAAGTGATTGAAGATCCGTACAAGCACTTCAAGCAGGCGTCGGACCTGGTTCGCGCGATCAAGAAGTTCAACGACGCAGGTCGCCACCCGAACAAGCGCGGCTTTGCGATCGCGGTGGCGGGATTCCCGGAAGGACATCCGGATACGCCCAACCGCGTGGTCGAAATCGAGCGGATGAAGGCCAAGTGCGACGAGGGCGCGGACTTCATCGTCACGCAGCTCTTCTTCGACAACCACGATTTCTTTGACTTCCGTGACCGGTGCGGGCTGGCGGGGATCGATCTGCCGATCATCGCTGGAATCATGCCGATCACGTCGATGCCGGGCATGCGGAAGATGGCGGATCTCGCGCTCGGGGCGCGGTACCCGGCGCCGCTGCTGCGGGCTTTGAATCGCACAGGTGGAGATGAAGGCGCGGTGCGGCGGGTGGGAGTGCACTGGGCCACCGAGCAGTGCCGCGATTTGCTCGACCACCGCGTTGCGGGCCTGCACTTCTACACGCTGAATCGATCCACGGCGACGAAAGAGATTTACGCGACGCTGGGCGTGCAGAACAGTCTCGATCTGGCGCAGTAATTCAGATTCAATTTGCGTGTGCGGGATCGATGATCGGCTCGGGCACGTTGGGGATGCAGCAGTGCACGAGGCATTCGCACAGCCAGCGGAGCCCTTTGCCCTCAACTCCGGAAACGAGCGATCCGGTGCCGGGGTTTGGTTGCGAATCGAGAATCTCGCGCAGAAGAGAATCGGCGTGCGCAATCGTGGCCGGCACGGTTCGCCACGCGAGGAGGGTGCGGGGCACGTTGAGATCTGGATGGTGGAGGCAGATCATCCGCCGCGAGGCGGAGGGGTGTATGGCAGCGAAATAACCAGCTTCCCAGAGCCACCAATCCCGATCCAGCGACCGCTCGCCGAAGACCAGGAGAAGCCACTGCGACGAGCGCAGAACCTCTCCGGCACGTGCCGGCCAATGCTGATCGAGTTGGAGTCCGGCGGAGCACGACGCGACCACCGCCCCGCCTCCAAGGCCGTCCAGTGCATCGGAGAAATCCCGCACCGATTTGGTGCTGCGCCCCAGCGGGTGGCTGATGTGGATTCTGAGCGTGCTCGCGCTGCGAAGTGTCATGAGATCGTCTCCGTCGAATCAGGTCGAGGTCGAAAGAAGCGCGAGGCTTGAAACCAGGCGGGTTCGGCGCGAGATGTCACGCGCGGGCGATTCGGTCATCCGCAGGCGCGCGCCGTTTGCACCGAGTTGGCCGTCGGCCTGGCCTTCGGAAACTGCGAGTTTTTCGGCGACGCCGCGGAGCAGACGCGACAGCGTCGCGGTTTGGAAGACGTGGTCGACGGTGTCCTGCGGCTTGACCGGGCCGGCCCCGAGCAGGAGCCAATTGCACGAGATGTCGTAGCCTCGTGCGACGGCGCCGAGGAATTCGACGGAAGGGTGCCCGCTCGACAAATAGCGGCGTACGGTCTCGGGATGCGTGCCAGTGCGATGCCCGATCGTGCGGCAGCTTTCGCCCTTGAGCGCGGCTTTCAACCGGTCGCGGATCGCGTCCAGCGAGGGATCTGAATGTAAATCGTGATTTCGGGTGATGCGAAGATTGCTTCGAGAATGCGCCATGTTGACTCCTTTAGACCGGCCACGCATCGCCCCCGCGATGCGCGGCTGAAATGCTCAAATTGAGTTCACTCGTCGAGATCAGACTGAATTGCGTTCAGAGTGTCGAAAAGGGCTGCCTCGACTTCGGGATCAAGTCGCCCTGCATTGACCTTGAGGGCCAGCGATGCCCGGGATGCGGCAAAGCGGGCATATTCGAACTGATCGGGAGTGAGATCCTCACGAACGCCGTAGCACTCGTACGAGATCACAAGCGCTGCTCCCGAACGGTTTGCCTGCATCGAAGTGGATTCGATCGCGGTACGTTCCAACGAACATTGCACCACCGCGCATACCTGTTGGAGCCAGGAAACGAGATCGTCAAGCGGGTCGATGACTACCACGATGTTCGGCACGGGGAGGATGTCAGTCCCGGCCGCCCGAGCTGCGGGTGAAACCGGGCCTGATAGACAAAGGCAGAAGCAGGCCAGCCAGAACGCCTGAACGACGAGGGTTCTTCCCATAACGAATCTCCATGTGTCTTTGAAGCGGTGGCTTCAGAGACTTGGAGTGGGCGGGACAAACCGAGGTCGTGTGACACAGCTTTGTGGAATTGTGGTAAGATTTCCATATTCCTGTGGAGGGGCGGGCGTTATCGAAAGTTGAGACCGAGTGATGGGACGCTTCGCCGACAACCCAAGTCCAGAACCCAAGCGATCCAATTCAGGTCCGGTAATGGGCCCGGGAGAGTCGGTCGATCGGATTCGGACTGGCGACAGGAATGCCGCGGCAGAGTTCCTCACACGCAATGAAGCGCTGATCCGGCGTCGGTACCGTCAGAAGATGGGACGGGCCATGCGGAGGCTCTGCGACTCGCAGGAGCTTGTTTCCACGATTGCGCGACGTTTTGACAAAATGGTGAGCGACGGAGAAGTCAGGGCGGCGAGCGAGCGCCAGTTGTGGGCGCTTATCTTCGCGATCGGCGATCACGCGTTGGCTGACAAGGGACGCATTCTGCAACATCTCGAACGTGTCGAAGGTCCGGATTCGGACGTTGCGAGAGAGTGGCGCATCCGATTCGCGCGAGCCGAACGTCAGGCTCCGGACGGCATGGAGGGCGAGCTTGATTCGATGTTGCGTGCCCTCGACGAGCCGGTTGACCGGCAGATATTGACAATGTGGTTGATGGGAATCGAACTTCAGGTCATTGCGTCGGAGTTGTCGATGGAACCCGCGGCAGCGCGAAAGCGCTGGGAGCGGATTCGTGCGCGTTTGCGGGTTTCCGGTGAGCAGGAGTAGCAGTATGTTGAAACTTGTCTCCGTCAAGAACGCGGCTCAGGACGAGCCGAAGCCAGGACTTATCCGGTTGCTCACGGCTTCCGCATATCTCGCGGACAACGAACTCGCGGACGCGATTGTTGAAAACTGTGCTTCCCTCGATGCGCTCGGGCTCGATATATTCCTTCGGGCGATTCCGGATTTGGCCTCCCGCCCGGTGGCGCTCGACGCCGCGATCGAAGTCACGCTGCAGTCGATGCGGCGTGGCGGCGCCGAAGGTGACGAGGCAGCCGCGACTCTTGCTCGAAACTACCCGCTGTTGGCTTCCGCCATACAGACGGCGCACGCACTTGGCGAAGCGATGGTGAGCACCACTTCGCTGGCGATGTCGAACAGCGGGCGCGGCGTGATTGTGCTTCCGTTCGATGTTGGTCCTTTGCAGGCGTCCGGATTGCCGCGCTATCAGTTGCACCAGTTACTCGGTGTGGGGTCGCAGGGGACGGTCTATCTCGGCCAGGATCGGTCGCTTTCAGAGCCGGGGAGTCCCGCGTGGGTTGCGGTCAAGCATGTGGCTCCCGGCGGGGCGGCAGATGAGGCGGTTCGCGCCCGAAAAGTGCTGCACCCGAATGTTGTGCGGACGCTCGACAAAGTGCCGGGTCCGAACGGTTCGTGGATGCTGGTCTTTGAATTTGTGCGAGGCGGATCCCTCGAGAAAAAATGGGGCGCAAAGACGATGCCCGATCGGGCGCGTAGCGCTGCAGAAGTCATGGTGCAGATCGCGTGCGGCGTGCAGGCGGCGCATTCCGCTGGCCTGATCCATCGCGACCTGAAGCCCGGCAATGTACTCCTCGCAGATGATGGGACGCCGAAGGTGTCGGACTTTGGAATAAGCCACAACCAATCAAATCAGATCGAGTCGGATCGGTCGGGCTCGCTCGGGTTTATGTCTCCGGAGCAGTTTCGCGGCGCTTCGTCGTCCGTGCAGGACGACGTCTACGGACTGGGAGGCATTCTCTATTGGATGCTGACTGGCGCGTGCCCGAACGGCGCAACCAGACAGGCGGCAACCCAGCGGCTTGCTGTGGCCTCGGCTGATCGTGACGGCGAACTCTCGCATTCGCTTTCTGGGTTCGATGAGGACCTGACTTCGATCTGTTTGCGAGCGCTTACGCTCGACCCGGACGAGCGATACGCATCGGCAGACCGGATGGCGATGGACCTTGGCTCGTGGCTGGGAAACGAGCCGCTGCGATGGACGCGCCCTTCGATTTGGAGGCAATATCGCCTCGCGGTTCGCCGATCGCCGATCGCGTGGTCGATTGCCGGGCTGGGAGTGGTGGCGGCAGTGGCGTTGATGTTGACCGCCGGTTATTTCGTGGGGAATGCGGAATTGGCGAGAGAGCGTGCATCTGTTGAAGCCCTCTCCCGGCAAAACAGCGAGCAACAACTGAGGCTGCAGACGGCGAACATGATGACGTCATTGATGACAAAGTATCTGCGGAATGTCAGCGATGAAGACATGGGGGCGAACTGGGTTCACATCCTCACATTTATCGAATCAATGATGGGAACACGAACTTCGGACGACCCGACGGACACTGAGCAATTGTGGCTGAGTCGCGTGCGAGTCGCCAAGAATGCGATTGCGGAGGCACGAGCAAACGGTCGCGGAAATGATCTTGAGCCGCTCATGTTGGAGTCGTCGCTTTGCCTGTGGCTCTTGCGGACAAAGAATGGGGCGGAAGCCTTGGAACATCTGGACGCGATCGAGCCAAAGTGGCGCAAGATGCTTTCGCCCAACGATCAATGGTTCATTTTTATGGACGTGTTCCGTCGGTGCGGCGAGATGCTCACGGTCGATCCGGACGCTCCAGATGCCGCGGTTCAGAGACGTACGCTGTTCGCAGCGGCACGGGAGCGATCAAAGGATCTCGGGCAGACCGGGAGGCCGGTCCGAATGCTGCTCGAAAAACTTCAGCCAATCGCCGAGTCGAAAGAGATCGTGCGCCAACCTTGACTTGAACAGTCACGGATTGGATTGGGCAAGATCGGTCGGCGGAACTTCCGGCGGCGTCCATCCGCCCCCGAGCGCCTTGTAGAGCCGCACAATCGTTGAAAGCTGGCTAAGCCGGACCTGCGCGAGCGTGTTTTCTGCGGGGAAGAGTTGCTGCTGCGCTTCGAGCACTTCGAAGTACGAGGCTTTGCCGGCAGAGTAGCGCTTCATCGAGACATCGACGGCCTCCGAGAACGCTCTGACGCTGCGCTCCTGTTCGACGCGGACGAGTTCAAGTTGCACGCGATCCGTCAGACCGTCCGAGACTTCGCGGAGCGCAATGATCACGGACTTCTGATAGATCAGGCGCGAGGCTTCCCATGCCGCCTTGCGTTCGGCGAGCTGTGCCTCGAGGAAGCCGCCGGTGAAGATCGGGCCGACGAGATTGCCGCCAGCGGACCAGGCGGTTGACACCGGGTCGAGCAGATCGCCGAGGGAACTGCTGACCTTGCCGAAGTAGGTCGTGAGTCCGATCTTCGGGAAGAACTCGGCCTGCGCGACGCCGATCGCGGCGTTCGAGGCGCGGAGGCGTTGCTCGGCCTCGCGGAGATCGGGGCGGCGCTCGAGCAATTCGGATGGGATACCCGCCGGGACTTCGGGGGGAGTGATCTGACTAACCAGTTCGACACCCCGCTCGATCGGCCCCGGCGTCCGGCCGAGCAGGATGCTGATCTGGTTTTCTTTCAGCGTGATCAGGCGATCGATATCGGGCACGCGCGCAGCGACCGAGGCGAGCGACGCTTCGGCGCGCGAAGTCTCGAGTTTGGAACCCGCGCCTCCTTTGAGACGCTGTGTAAAGAGCTTGAGGCTCTCGCCAAAAGATTGAGCGGTCCGGATCGCGATATCCCGCTCGAGTTCGAGTTCCAGCAGCTCGAAGTAGGCGGTCGCGATATCGGCGAGCACCGTGAGCATCACGCCGTTCTTGGCTTCTTCGGTCGCGAGATATTCGGCGAGGGCTTGTTCATTCAGGCGCCGGATGCGTCCCCATATGTCGAGTTCCCACGCAGCGCCGATGACGCCGAAGCCGGTACCACCTTGCACGCCGTTGTTGAGAACAGGCGTGCCGGCGAAATCGTTTCGGCCCCCGGCGATAGCGCCTTGGTATCCGACGGTGGGGTAGTACTGAGAATTGGCCTGCGCCGCAAGCTGGCGGGCCTGCTCCACGCGCGCGACGGCGATGCGCGTGTCATAGTTGTTGGTGAGGCCTTCGCGGATGAGATTCTGAAGGACAGGATCCTTGTAGATATCCCACCAATCGGTTTGCGCGAGCGAGTGATCCTGCGGCTGTGCCTGTCCACGGAAGACTTCAGGCGACGCGGAGTCGGGGCGCTGGTAGTCGGGGCCGACGGGATGGCACGACGATGCCGACGCAACCAGGGCGAGAGCGAGCAGACGCAAGAGCGGCTTATTCATGGCCGGTACCTCCGGCCGCCGGGGCTTCTTTGAATGGGTTGTTTTGCCCGGCGAGTTCTCCGCCGATCTCAATGGGCGGAGCGGGAGCGGTCGGCTTGACGCCGCGCATTCGCTCGACCATGTAGAAGCCAGATGGAATGACGAAGATGGCGATCAGGGTGGAGAAGAGCATGCCTCCGATGACGGCTGTACCCATGACCTGGCGCGAGATTGCACCTGCGCCGGATGCGATCGCGAGAGGCACGCAACCGAGCACGAAGGCGAACGAGGTCATCAGGATCGGCCGGAGACGGACCTTTGCTCCGTCGAGGGTGGCTTCGATGAGCGGCTTTCCCTGTTCGTAATTCAGTTTGGCGAATTCGACGATCAGAATCGCGTTCTTCGCGGCAAGCCCGATCAGCATGACAAGGCCGATCTGGGCGTAAATGTTGTTTTCCATTCCTCGCCAGTGCAGGCCCGCGAATGCTCCGGCAACCGCGATGGGCGTGCTGAGCAGCACGGAGAACGGAAGCGACCAGCTCTCATAAAGGCCGGCGAGGATGAGGAAGACAAAGAGGAGCGAGAGTGCGAAGATGACCATCGCGCTGACGCCTTTTTGGGCTTGCTGTTCCTGATAGGACATGCCCATGTAGTCGAAGCCCATTTCTGGCGGCATCGAAGCTGCGAAGGTTTCTTCGAGCGCTTTCATTGCCTGAGCGCTGCTAAACCCTGCAGCGGCAGTGGCGTTGATCTGTGAACTGCGGTACAGGTTGTATCGCATCGTGAACTCGGGACCGACTGATGCACGCGTTGATGTGACCGATGTCAAGGGCACCGGCTGGCCCACGCTATTGCGCACGTAGAACTGGCCGAGGTTTTCGATATTGGTGCGATAGTCGCCTTCAGCCTGGACGTACACCTGCCACTGACGTCCGAAGCGGTTGAAGTAGTTGATGAACGCGCCGCCCATGAAGGCCTGCATCGTTTGGAAGACCTGCGAAAGCTCCACGCCCTGCTTGAGCACCTTGTCTCGATTGACGTCGGCGTAGATCTGTGGAATCTGCAGGAGCGACGTCGAAATCACGCTCGCGAGTTCCGGACGCTTGCGGGCTTCGGTCAAAAACTTGTCGGTTTGTTCCGCGAGGAAATCAACGCTGCCACCGGAACGGTCTTCAAGAATGAAGGTGACGCCGCCGGAGGTTCCGACGCCGGGGATCGCCGGAGGAGGGAAGGCAAAGCCGATGGAGGCAGGATTGGACGCGAGAATGCGGCCGAGATTCTGCTTGATCGCATCGTAACTCATCGACTCATCTTTGCGTTCTGACCAGGGTTTGAGCGTGATGAAGAAGAAGCCGCTGTAGGTGTTGTTGACGTTGCTAAAGAGGGAGAATCCCGAAACCGTGGTGACGTGATCCACGCCGGGGACCTTCATGATCTCCTTCTCGGCGATTGCGAGTACGGAGTCAGTGCGCTGGAGGCTGGCGGCGTTGGGCAACTGTGCCGCGGCGTAGAGATAACCCTGATCCTCATCGGGCAAGAACGACGGGGCAAGCTGCTTGCCAAACCAACCGGCGGAGACGGTCATCGCGCCGAGCAGAATGATCGCGAGCATCCACCGCCGGATCAGAAGGTGGCAGATGGAGACATAGCCGTCGGTCGTGGCTCCGAAGACTTTGTTAAAGCCTCGGAAGAACATCGCGAGCGGGCCGCGTCCATCCTTCTTCTTCGGACGGAGCAGCATCGCGGCGAGGGCGGGGCTGAGCGTGAGCGCGTTGAACGCGGAAATGATGACCGAAATGGCGATGGTGACAGCGAACTGCTGATAGAGACGACCGGTGATGCCCGGGATGAAGACAGTCGGCAGAAACACCGCGGAGAGAATGACCGCGATCGCGATGACCGGGCCAGAGACCTCCGACATGGCCTTGAGCGCGGCTTCCTTTGGAGCCATCCCTTGCTCGATGTGATGCTCGACCGCCTCGACGACGACGATGGCGTCGTCGACCACGAGACCGATCGCCAGCACGAGGCCGAAGAGGCTGAGCGTGTTGATGGAGAACCCGAGCAGCGGGAAGACCGCAAACGTACCGACGAGAGAGACAGGCACGGCCATGAGCGGGATGAGCGTCGCGCGCCAGCCCTGTAAGAAGATAAAGACGACGATGATGACGAGGATGATCGCTTCCCAGAGCGTGTGCTCGATCTCGACGATGCCCTCGGTGACGGCTAGCGTGGTATCGAGCGCGACGACGTATTGCATGTCGTGCGGGAATCGCTTGGCCATTTCGTCCATCATGGCGCGGGCCTGCTGCGCCGCGGCAACGGCGTTGGACCCGGGCAACTGGTAGATCGCGACGAGGGCGGCGTTTCCTCCGTCGAGTCGGGCTTTCTGCGCGTAGTTCTGTGCCCCGAGTTCAATGCGAGCAACATCGCCCACACGCACGAACGAGCCGTCTGTGTTCGCGCGGAGGACGATCTTGGCGAAGTCGTCTTCGGTTTGGAGGCGCCCGGTGGTGCGGACGGCGTATGTGAATTCCTGTCCCTGCGGGATCGGGTCGGCGCCGATCTGGCCCGACGGATTCACCGTATTTTGCTGCTGGATCGCGCTGACGATTTCGGGGACGGTGATATCGAGTTTGGCGAGTTGATCCGGCTTTACCCAGAGGCGCATCGCGTACTGGCCGGCGCCGAAGACCTGCACCTGACCGACACCGGGGACGCGCAGCAACTGATCGTTGATGTTGATGTAGGCGTAGTTGGCGAGAAACGTCTGGTCGTAGGTGTTGTTCGGCGAAGTGAGCGCGAAGAGAACGAGCGGACTCGTGACCGACTTGATGACGGTGACGCCTTGGTTGATCACGGCCTGCGGCAACTGGCTGTTCGCCTGCGTCACACGCATCTGCGAGAGAATCTGATCCTGGTTTGGGTCGGTCGCAACGTCGAAGTCGACGTAGAGCTTCATGTTTCCGCTGTTCATATTCAGCGAGTACATGTAGGTCATGTTGTCGACGCCGCTCATCTGCTGTTCGATGGGCGTCGCGACGGACTGTTCGATGGTGAGCGCGTCGGCGCCGGGATAGGTGGTGCTGATGTAGATTTCGGGCGGCGCGATCTTGGGGAACTGCGCGATCGGAAGGCGCAGCATGCTCACCAGGCCGATAATGACCATGATGATCGAGATGACCATCGCGACGATGGGTCGGTTGATAAAGAACTTGGACATGAGTTAGTGCTTCCCCCCGGTCGCGGAAGTGGGGGTTGAAGCGGGCGTTGCGGGTTTTTTGGCATCCGGCGTGGCGGTTGCCGCGGCAGCCTTTTCTTCGCTTGAAGCGACGTACGGCTTGGGGTCGACCACCACTCCTGGGCGGACTCTCTGCTGACCCTCGACGAGGACGGTGTCGCCGGGCGAGAGTCCGGAAGTCACGATCCAGTCGCTGCCAATGCGTTCGCCCGTAGTGATCGAGCGGACACCGACCTTGTTGTCCTTCTCGATGATCATGACCTGATACCGACCTTGCACCTCGATCACGGCACGCTGCGGAAGGAGGATCACATCCTTCTGGGTGCGCACGATCGTGCGAACGAGACCGAACTGGCCGGGCCTAAGGACATTGCGCGGATTCGGGAAGACCGCGGCCAGTCGGATGGATCCGGTGCGCACGTCCACCTGGCGATCGGCGAATAAGAACTTGCCTTTGTGAGGCCAAGTCGAGCCGTTGGTGAGGACGAGGTCAAAGTCGAGCGACTTGCTCTTGGCTTCCATCTCAGCATCGGTTTTATATTGGAGCGCCCAGTTGAGGTATTCGCGCTCACCAATCACGAAGTAGACCTTGATTGGATCCACCGTCGAGATCGCGGTGAGTTCCATCCCGCTTGGGCCAACAAGATCGCCGATCTGCGCGTTCGCGAGTCCTGCAACGCCGTCGATCAGCGAGGTGATCTTGGTGAACCCGAGATTGACCTGAGCATTTTCAACCACGGCCTTTGCCGCGGAAACAGCGGCCTCGGCCGCGAGCTTGGCCTGGATCGCGTCGTCGAGTTCCTGCTGGCTGATGGCCTGTTCGGCGGCCAGCGGCGTGTAGCGGTTGACATCGATGGTGGCTTTGCCGAGACGCGCTTCCTGTTGCGCGAGGTCACCTTTCGCCTGATCGAGCGCGGCGCGGAAGGGCCGGTCGTCGATCGTGAAAAGGACATCGCCCTTTTTGACGTCGGAGCCTTCGACATACTTCTGCGCGGTGAGGTAGCCGGTGACCTGCGCGCGGAGTTTTGCGTTGACGGAGCCGTCGGTCGTCGCAACCCACTCAGACCAGATTGGCACGTCGGTCGCCTTGATCGGCATCACGAAAACTTCGGGCGGAGGCGGAGCGTGCTTTTCTTCTTTCTGTCGGTCGCAGGAGGCGGCGAAGGTGCCGGCGAGGATTGCCAGCAAACCGAGAAGCGGTCTTTGAAGGATCATGAGTGCAGCGTGCCCTTTCAGACGGAGAACCTGGGGCGAGAATAGCCGAAACACTTGCAACACGCTGAGTTGCTGCATGGGGCGGCGTGGGGCAATGTGATCGCGCGCTCGGTATTTCATCACGCACCAGTTGTGTTGCCGCGTGATTGAGGCATTGGTTATTTTGCACCGTGAGCAAACATGCGCAGATTCGCGCTGCCTCATGTCTCGCGAGCGCCCCGGTGCGAACGCCCGGGCGGATGCTGACCTGCGTTTTTTGTCATGGACTCGAAGGCAAAATGGGGCCTTAATTCATACCTGACAAACCCTTGACAAAGAGGTGAAAACTGATATCCTAACAAAATAGGATCAAGTGTTGGTGTTCGCATTTGCCAAGAAGGAGGGGCGGATGTCAGAAAATGAGTTTCCCAAGCTAAAGCCCCATCCCGTGCGGGAAGCCGAGAGCGTGATGCCCCCGCCGTGCAGGCAAGAGCAATTGCCGTTTGCCGAGTTGTGTGTCACGAGCAACTACACGTTTCTGACGGGCGCGAGCCATCCGGAAGAGTTTGTTACGGAAGCGGCGCGGCTGGGGTACCGCGCTGTCGCGATCACGGATACGCACACGCTGGCGGGCGTTGTCCGCGCGCACGTGCAGGCGAAGCGGATGAGAGAGGAGGCAAAGGAGCGGGGAGAACAGATTGATCTGAGCTTCGTGCTGGGCGCTCGGCTGCGATTAACGGACATGCCCGGGTGCAGTGTGTTTGTGTATCCAACGGGGATGGATTCGTATCGGCGGTTGTGCCGGATGCTCACTGTCGGGAAGCGCCGTGCAGTGAAAGGCGAGTGCCATCTTGCGTTTGAGGATCTGAGGAATCACGCGACGGGCTTGCTCGCGATCGTGGCGGCAGAAGGTGAGCTTGCGGACGGATTTGAAGCGGAAGTTGCGTGCTTGCGCGGGCTCTTTGACGACGATCGGCTTTCGCTCGCGATGTGCATGTCGTACGGGGCGGAGGATGCGAGGCGGTGGGAGCGGCTTGCGGAGATTGCGGAACGCGTGAGCGTGCCGCTCGTGGCAACAAACAACGCGCACTATCACAAATCTGGACGGCGCATGCTGCATGACGTGGTGACGTGCATTCGACAGGGATGCACGCTCGCGCAGGCCGGATTTGGGTTGAACGCGAATGCCGAACGGTTTCTCAAGCCGCCGGATGAGATGCACCGTCTTTTCTCGGCGTATCCGAAAGCGATTGCGCGGACGATCGAGATTGCGGATCGGGCGAGCGGGTTCAGCCTTGATCAGCTTCGGTATGAGTACCCGCATGAAGTTGTGCCGCCGGGGAAGACGGCGCAGGAATATCTTGCGGATCTGACGTGGGCGGGTGCACGATCGAAGTACGGCGAGTGCGTGCCGGAAAAAGTGCGGGACAAGATCGAGCACGAGTTGCGGCTGATCGAGGAACTGAATTACGCGTCGTTCTTTCTGACGGTGCAGGATCTGGTTCGGTTCGCGCGGACGGGCTTCGAGAAACCGGAAGATGCTGAGCCGGTCAAAGACTGGGAGGGGCCGATTCTCTGTCAGGGGCGCGGTGCCGCGGCGAATTCCGCGGTGTGTTTCTGCCTGGGCGTGACGGCGGTCGATCCGAACGAGCGGGTTTTGCTCTTTGAGCGTTTCGTGAGCAAGGAGCGCAACGAGCCTCCGGATATCGATATTGATTTCGAGCACGAGCGGCGCGAAGAGGTGATCCAGTACATCTATCGCAAGTACGGGCGTGAACGGGCGGCGCTGACGGCCGAGGTCATTTCATACCGCCGGCGCAGCGCGGTGCGTGATGTAGGCAAGGCGCTCGGGCTGTCGCTCGATCTGGTGGATCGGCTTGCCAAGAGCGTGGAGTGGTTCGACAAGGGCGTGCTTGATCCAAACGGGTCGCGAGAGCTTGGCCTCAATCCCGAAGACACCACGCTGCAGTGGCTTGTGCGGCTGGTGGCGGAGTTGCTCGGTTTTCCGCGCCATCTCTCGCAGCATGTGGGCGGTTTTGTCATTACGCGCTCGCCATTGTGCGAGCTTGTTCCGGTCGAAAACGCGGCGATGAAGGATCGCACGGTGATCGAGTGGGATAAGGACGACATCGAAGCTGTCAACATGTTGAAGGTGGATGTGCTCGGGTTGGGAATGCTGACGGCGATCCGGCGCTGCCTTGATCTTGTGAACAAAGAGCACGGCAAGGCCTACACGCTGGCCAATATTCCGGCGGAGGATGCCGGTACGTACAAGATGATCCAGAAGGCGGACACGATCGGGGTTTTCCAGGTTGAGAGCCGGGCGCAGATGTCGATGTTGCCTCGCCTCAAACCGAAAGAGTTTTACGATCTGGTGATCGAGGTCGCGATCGTGCGGCCAGGGCCGATTCAGGGCGGCATGGTGCATCCGTTCCTGCGACGAAGAGAAGGGACGGAGAAGTACGAGAAGCTTCCGGACAAGGTTCCCAAGGACGTGCGTGACAAGGTTGATGCCGTGCTGGATCGGACGCTCGGTGTGCCGCTGTTTCAAGAGCAGTGCATGGCGCTGGCGGTGGATGCCGCAGGGTTTACGGCCGGAGAAGCGGATGAACTCCGGCGTGCGATGGCGTCGTGGAAGCGCAAGGGCGATCAGATCTTTCGTTTTGGACAGAAACTGATTCAAGGAATGCTGAAGAATGGCTTGCCGCTGGAATTCGCGGAGGGCTGTTTCAAGCAGGTGCAGGGATTCAGCGAGTATGGTTTTCCCGAAAGCCACGCGGCGTCATTTGCGATTCTGGTGTATGCCTCGGCGTGGCTGAAGTGTTATTACCCGGCGGAATTTGCCGCGGCGTTGCTGAACAGTCAGCCGATGGGTTTTTACGCGCCGGCGCAGCTTATTCGCGATGCGAAGGAGCACGGCGTGCGGGTGCTGCCGGTGGATGTGAATCACAGCGGGTGGGAATGCACGATCGAGCAAGGTTCGCTCAGGCTGGGGATGGAACTCGTTGACGGGGTTGGTGAGCCGGACGCGGATCGCATCAGAGAGACGGTTGGCACGCGTGGGGCGTGTGCATCGATACTTTCACTTTGGCGCACAAGCGGCATTCAGGCACGAACGGTGCGCCGGCTTGCTTCCGCCGATGCATTCGGCTCGATGGGGCTTTCACGCCAGCAAGCGCTCTGGCAGGCGAGATTGCTGCGGGATGAGCGGCTGCCCCTGTTCGAGGCGCCGGAAGAGTCGGTTGCCACCGTGAGTGAACTGAGTGAGGACGGCCTCGATCGATTGCCCCCGATCAGTGCGTTCCATCAGGTCGTGCACGATTACAACGCGGTCGGGCTTTCGCTGAAGGCGCATCCGGTTTCGTTTTCGCGGGAAAGACTGCGCGGATTGGGCGCGGTTCCGTGCGTCGAGTTGCTCGATTCGGAGCGTCTTCCGAACGGCGAAGCGGTGATCATCGCGGGCCTGGTTCTTGTGCGGCAACGTCCGGGGACGGCAAAGGACGTTACGTTCATGACTCTGGAAGATGAGACCGGCATCGCGAATTTGGTGATCTGGCACCGCGTCTATCAGCAACACCGGCGTGCGGCGAGTTCGCGGTTGCTGCTCGCGACCGGTCGTGTGCAACGCCATAAAGAGGTTGTACACGTTGTGGTTGAAACGATGCGCGGGTTGGACGGCGCTATGGAAGATCTCAGAGTTGAGTCACGGAACTTTCATTAGGCGTTCATCGCGCCGGGATATATGTGTGCGGCATGAGCGATGGGCAACAGGCATCTTGGTTTTTTGGGTTGATCGGATTTTCGTATCCGGAATGGGCACGAACTCTCTACATTAATCAAGGCCGACCATCGACTGGTGATGTAAATCGTTGTGGCCACCTTCTCAGTCGGTATGCGGTGCACTTCAACGCCGTCGAGATCAACACGACTTTCTATGGTATTCCGTCGGCCGATTCTGTGCGGATGTGGGCAGAAGCAACACCGCCTGATTTTCGATTTTGTGTGAAGATGCCTCGGGACGTGACGCACGGCCCGACACCACCGGGAGCGTTTGCATTTCCTGATGGTTCGCCAACCGGCCATCTTTTTCTGGAATCGACGCTCGATGCGGCAGGGCGATTCTTTGAAACCATACAAGCCTTAGGGGCGAAGCTTGGATCAGTGCTGCTGCAGTTCCCGCGGAAGTTCACGGTGGATCGACGAGATGAACTCGCAGAATTTCTCGATCGGTTGCGATGCGATCTTCCGTTTGCGGTGGAGTTCAGAAACGAGAATTGGTGGATGCCGGAAGTTGCTTCGATGCTGCGTGATCGAAAAGTGAGCTGGGCCGCAACCGACGAATCGCCGCGGCAGGAAGCCAAGCCTGGGCAGCCGAGTAAGGGAACACGCATGCGATACGTGCGGAGGATGGTCTCGACTTCAGAGTTTCTGTATGTTCGGTTGCTCGGTAAGCACGGACAGTTTCTTGATCGAACAAAGGAACAGTTCGATCCGTCTCCGCGGCTTGATTGGTGGAATGAGCGTTTGCAGAAATTTCTCGATGGCAATCCGAGTGTCCGCACTGTGTATGCTTTTTTTGACAACGACTTCGCCGGCCACGCCCCGGCCACCGCGCGACGGTTCATGCGCACGCGCGGCATTCCGCTGTCAGAGTTAAACACCGAAGAGCGCGACGATCCGATGCTTTTCGGATCGTAATTGTTCAAGTCAACTCCATTCGCCATGCACGAACCAGCGCCGATTTTTCGTCTGGCGGCAAGCCCAGATCCACAGACCGGTTTCGAGTTGGAGCGCAAAGTAGTCGCGATCCGGCGGCTCGATGCTCCATCGCCACCACTCAGGTCCGAGACGTTCGGGGCCGGCGCACGCGAGCACTTGCCATTGCTTGTTTCGCCAGCCGAGACTGAAGACCGGGCCATCGGGAACGAGGGCGATTGCTTCTGCGGGCTCGGGAGGCGAGAAGAGACGCGTCGGGCGATCGGCGGGTGTGATGGAGGCGGGCGTGCGCGTGAATTCCTCGAGGATGGAGCGCTCTCGCCAGGCGTGCTCGGGCAGATGCGACTCGACGGGCTCGATGCGCGTGACGGAATTTGGGCCAAGGCGATCGACGAGTGTGTCGACGAGTTCGCCCCAGGAAGCTTGTGCAACTTGCTCTGTGCTCCCGCCGAGTGATGGGCTGTTGATCTGTTCGTGACGCACGCGTGCGGTTCGGCGTGCGAACAGCAGGACACCTTCGACGCCCTTGGAAAGATCCGTGCGTTCGAGTTTGGAACGCACAAGCGACCAGAGATGCTTGAAGCTCCGGCTGGGCCTGCTGAGGGGGATCACGATGACGTCGGAAAGGGAATCGGGTCGGCGGAGTTCGATCTCGAGCCGGCGCACGCCTCGCTCGCGGCTTGTGAGTTGCGTGCACAAATCTTCGAGGACGATTTTTACAGCGGCTTCAACGGATTCCCACTGATCGGTCGGTCCTTCAAAGAGCATCGAGGCTTGCAAGGGTGGGAGCGGGCAAACAGGGTCGAGACGTTCAGGAGTGATGCCGAGCATCTTGTTCAGGCGATCGAGAATCTCGATTCCAAAGCGAGAAGCAAGCGATGAACGCGGAAGGGCCAGCACATGCTCGACGCGCTCGATGCCGACTTCGCAGAGAGCGACCTGTGTTTCGAGATCGATGCGAAGGGCCGCGACTGGAAGAGGCACCATCGCTTCGCGCTCGCTGCCGGATGCGATCACGGTCAACGGCAGATCGGCAAATCGTGCAACGCCCCACGCGCAGGCAAACGTTGATGCCGCGGCAATACGAACACGCAGGTCGAGTTTGCGGAGGCCGCGTGCCGCGGAACGGATGACGCGGATTTCGCCCCGGTGAACGAGTTCGGTGCCGGTGATATCGATGATGATGCCGTCGGGCGGATCGGGGGCCACCAGAGGCGAGAGTTTCAGCAGGCGGCAAGTGAGCGCATGCAGTGCCTGTGCATCGCGATCGGGACGATGGGGCTCGGTATGAACTGCAACGCGCGGGGGGACGAGCGAGCGTGCGTGTGCCAAGTCCATTCCTTCGGAGATGCCGGCCTTTGCGGCGATCTCGCAGCAACGGGCAACCAGTTCGCGGCCCGCGACTTCGCGTGTGAGCAGGACAAGCAGCGGGAGGGGATGAGCGGCGCGAACATCAGCCGGTGAGACGGATCTGCGGCGTTTGACAAGATCGGTCGCGAAGGTCGGGAACCACAGAGAAAGCACGCGTCGCATGATCGCGCTCCAACGTCCAGAGGCGCGGCGCCCCCGGTGCCGGCTGCACTCCTTTGCAGCGCAGAAGCGAGACAGTCCATCGTCGCGCGGGAATAGGTGAACAAATGGGAGAGGAGGCCGGAGAAGGGCAAGTGCGAACGAGCCAACGCGTTGTTGAAGCAGAAAGGACGGACTGCTCGTACGCCGGGCGCGTGAGGAGGCAGAGAACGCCCGAGGCCTCTGCCGCGAGTTGCAGACGCCGGGTTGCGCCGAGATCAAAGCCCGTGGCATCGGCGATGACGGCGATCGCGGCGCGGCTGCGGAGCGCAAGATCGGTGGCCCAGAGGCGATGCGAGGGTGATGCCGCAGAGACAAAGAGAGAAGAGGAGAGGAGGGTGCGCCCGCGCCCACCAAGGTCAGGTGAACCAGCGCCGAGCGCTGGGGCGTAGGGCCGGAGGCAGGAGCCGGTGGCGCCGGAGTGCGCGATCCAGACGACGCGTAATTGGGTGTTGTCGGCTTCCCCGAGCGCGGCGTGGGCGAGATGGATGAGCAAGGTGAGCGGGGGTGACCATGCGTTTTTCCGGTGAGCGGATGCGCTCTCGTTTTCATCTGCGACAGGCGGAAGCAGGCCGAGCCATTCGTGCACGCGTCCGAAGGCAAGGCCGCGCTGAGGGAGGTCGTGATCGAAGCCAAGGCCGGTGAACAAGATGCGGGAATTTTGGTGCTGGGGCGACTCACAAATCCGGCGGAGATCCGGAAGTGCTGTAATCCCAGGGGGTTGGGCGACTTGACAGGAGCCGATCATTCTGTTAGTATAATGATCGGACTGGAGGTGTCAAGACGAATTGGGGGAAGGCAAAGCAAAACCCACGTTGCCGCGCGTGGGGGAGCATCGGGAGGAAGAAAGAAATCAGGCCATCGCACGAGTGACATCTTTGAAGTGCCGAGGCACCGATGCCGACGCCAAGAGCGGCACGGAAGAACTTGCGGAGTTCATTCGTGGGAATTTCCCTCGCCAGGAGAAGGCGGTCGTGGCCACCCGATTCGGACCGGCGAAGCCGAAAGCGATGTTGCGGCATCTAGGATGAAGCATGGACCTTCAACTCAACGGTAAAGTGGCGCTCATCACCGCATCGAGCGGCGGGATCGGACTTGAGATCGCCCGTTCGCTTGCCCGAGAGGGTGCGCACGTGCTGGTGAACGGGCGAACGCAGGCTTCGGTTGAGAAGGCGATGGTCGAGATCCGCAAGACGACTCCGAATGCGCAGCTCAGTCCGCTCGCGTCGGACAACGGCACGGCCCCGGGCTGCGCCGCGACGATCGCGAAGTTTCCGAAGGTGGACATTCTCGTCAATAACCTTGGCACGTACGAAGCAGTCGGATTCTTCGAAGAGACGGATGAATCGTGGCTGCACTTGTTCGAAGTGAACATCATGAGCGGCGTGCGGCTGAGCCGGCATTACCTGAAAGGGATGATCGAGCGAAACGAGGGACGGGTTGTTTTTATCTCGAGCGAATCAGGGCTCAGTCCGGCGCCCGAAATGGCGCACTACAGCGCGACGAAGACGATGCAGCTTTCGATTGCGCGAAGTCTGGCGGAGTTGACGAAGGGAACGGCCGTGACAGTGAACACCGTGCTGCCGGGGTCGACGCTGACCGAAGGCGTGGAAAAGTTTATCGGCGATCTGTTCCCCGGCAAGTCGACGCATGAAGCCGGCAAGTTGTTTATGAAGGAGAATCGGCCGACATCGCTCATTCAGCGGCTGATCGATCCCAAAGAAATTGGCGATGCCGTGGCGTTTGTTGTGAGTGGCAAGGCTTCAGCAATCAACGGCGCGACGCTGCGCGTCGATGGCGGCCTGGTGCGGCATATTGCCTGACCCGATCTGCGTGTTTGACAGGACAAGAGGACGAACGTTCGCGCGAATCGCGGGAACGGGTGATGACTGCGCACTTTTCGCGGGCTAGGCCCGTGTTCTGGTGGAGTAAGAGAAGCAACATCTGCGGTCGGACTCCGCGCGGGCGGGCACGTGAGAAGTGATTCAACTTGAAGTCACACGCGATTCAACCCGGAAACGCCAAATTGAATGACAGCACACGCTGTCGGAAATGGGACTTCAGAAAGGGGAAAATCATGTTTCGCAAGCAACACGCGTTTTTCGATTCCGATTCGCGGGCAGAAAAGAGAACGGTCTTGCTCTCCACCGGCAGCCTGGTGATCAACCACGAAGAAGAGGCCATTGAAGCGGAGCGGGGAATTTTCGAAAAGCTTTCAGCTTGGGACCGCGAAACGGTCGCGAGATTTCGAGCCTTCTTCGCGATGAACGGCGCGGTGATTGCCTACTTCGAGGAACCACTTCGAAGTATTCGCGATCGGCAGAAGAGGCGCTTTGCAGCGATTAGTGCGGCAGTGGCGCATTTTGCGGAATTTTACGAGCAGCGCAAGATGGCCGACGCGAACGCCCTCACGCAGAACGGCATGTTCGCGCGATGGGAACGCAGCTTCGTGCAGTAATACTCGGTTGACAGAGCATGCTCCGATGCCGTGCGTATTTTCCCGGCGTCGGTATCATGCACTCATGCAACAAAAGACACTTATTGGCGTTTGCGTGCTGGCGGTGTCCTTCGGCGCGAAGGCCGCGCAGGCCGGCGCTTCCCCCGGGGAAGTGATGGATGCGATTTATCCGTCGCTCGACTCACTCTACATTGACCTTCACCAAAATCCGGAGTTGTCGCTCAAAGAAGAAAAGACCGCGAAGAAGATGGCGGACCAATTGCGAACGGCCGGATATGAAGTCACCGAAGGCGTCGGCGGACTTGGCGTCGTCGGAGTATTGCGGAACGGAGCCGGGCCGACCGTGCTTTTTCGAACGGATATGGACGCTCTGCCGGTGCTGGAGCAGACCGACTTGCCGTTTGCGAGCAAGGTGATGAGCGTCAATCAAGTCGGCGATACCGTGCCGGTGATGCACGCGTGCGGGCACGATGCACACATGGCGGCGTGGCTCGGTGCGGCACGCGTACTTTCTCAATCCAAAGACTTCTGGCGGGGGACGCTTGTGTTTGTCGCGCAGCCTGCGGAAGAAGTTGTGTACGGCGCGAAGGCGATGGTGAACGACGGGCTCTTCACGCGCTTTCCGAAGCCTGATTTCGTGCTGGGCATTCACGTCGCCAACACGATGCCCGCGGGGCAGATTGGCGTCGTCGCCGGGCCGGCCTCGGCGGCGTCGGATTCAATCGATATCACGTTCTTTGGACGGGGCGGACACGGCGCGATGCCGAATCGCACGATCGACCCGATCGTCATTGCAGCACGAGCGGTGGGGGCATTGCAGACGATTGTGTCGCGAGAAGTTGATCCGTTCGATTCGGCGGTAGTGACGATCGGGACGTTTCATGCGGGAAACAAGAGAAACGTGATTCCGGATGAGGCGAAGATTCAGTTGACCGTGCGCTCGTATAAGCCGGAGGTGCAGAAGAAGATTCTTGCATCCATCGAGCGGATTGCGAAAGGCGAGGCGGCTGCGGGCGGGGCGACGAAGGAGCCGCTTGTAACGGTCGTTGAATCTGAACGGGCGGAAGTAGTCGTGAACGATCCGATGCTGGCGAAGCGTTTGTTGAGCACGTTGAAGAAGCAATTGGGCGATGAGAGCACGCGTGCGTCGGAACCTCACATGACGTCGGAAGATTTTGGCATCCTGGGCAGCCGCGCTGGCGCGCCGTCGATTCAGTTTCAGATCGGCGCGGTGAACCCGAAGATCTTTGCAGATGCGAAGGAAGTCGGACGGACGATGATGCTGCCGGGGCCGCACAATTCGAAGTTTGCACCAGATCGGGAGGGGACGATCCGGGCGGCAACGAACGCGTTTGTCTTTTCGGCGATTGAACTGATGCCGGCTGGAAAGCAATGACGGCGAATTCGCGACAGCCTTCGCCCGGGCAGCGATTCCTCTGCGCGCATACCGAGATTCGACTGGACTTTCGCGTGGTCGTGAAGGCTGCCTTCGCCACCGTCTGGGGCGACGACGGTCGCAAGACACGGAGTACCATCGGCTCGTCGCGCATCTGGAATGCGCGTCTGAGTCGGACCTGTCTCGGTCCTCGAACTGACGTGCGATCGGAAATTGCAATATGAATCGAGTGCTTCAACCCGGAACTGTCGCGCCCGAATTCACGCTTCACGTGACGCCGGATCAGCAACTCTCGCTCAGTGAACTTCGCGGGCAGCCGGTGATTCTGGCGTTCTATCCGGCCGACTGGAGCCCGGTCTGCGGCGATCAGATGGCGCTGTACAACGAGATTCTGCCCGAGTTCCAGAAGTACAAGGCGGAACTGCTTGGCATTTCAGTGGATGGAGTGTGGTGCCACTCTGAATTTGCGAAGGCCCGGCATCTGCACTTCCCGCTTCTTGCCGACTTCGAGCCAAAGGGCGCTGTCGCGAAGTCGTACGGCGCCTATCGCGAGAAGGACGGGTTCTGCGAGCGTGCACTCTTTGTAATCGATCCGGAAGGCAAAGTGTTCTGGAGCTACTGCGCTCCGGTCTCAATCAATCCGGGCGCCGATGGAATCCTGCAGGCGCTCGACGACTTGGCCAAACGATAAGGGGAGCGAATTCATGGCAGCATTGACTGTGCCCGTGTCTGACCGCGATCACGTTCAGGGAAGTTTGAAGGCGCCGATCGTGCTGGTTGAGTACGGCGACTATCAGTGCCCTCACTGTGCCGCGGCCTACCCGATCGTGAAACGAATTCAGAAGGACTTTGGCGATCGGCTCGCATTTGTCTTCCGGAATTTTCCGCTCACTGAGATTCATCCGAACGCGGAGCGCGCGGCAGAAGCGGCGGAGTATGCCGCGGGACACGATCGATACTGGGAGATGCACGACGGGATTTTCGAGAATCAGCCGGAGCTGGATTTGGACCTGCTGAGCAAACTCGCGGCGTCGCTTGGGATGGACGCAGCCGGCCTCGAAACCGCACTTGCGGAAGGGAAATTCTCGCATCGCGTGCGCGCCGATTTCGTCGGAGGCGTCCGCAGCGGCGTAAACGGAACGCCGACGTTTTTTATCAACGGCAAGCGGCACGACGGACCCTTTGAATTCAGGGATCTCGCCGAAGCACTCAACGGCCTCACGCAGTAGAGGCGGCTGTACTGTGCCAAAAACGACAAAGGTCCGCGGCATGCCGCGGACCTTTATCAAATAGCGGGGCCAGGATTTGAACCTGGGACCTTCGGGTTATGAGCCCGACGAGCTACCGGGCTGCTCCACCCCGCAATCTGGCGGAAACATAGGCAAAGGGGGCGGGGCTGTCAATCCACGCGAGGGAAGCGGGGCGAAACTTTCGGCCTCTTTGCGGGTAAACCGCGCATGCTGACGCGCGAAGAGATCATCAATGGCCTGCAAACGAGGCTCAAAGAAAATCCGGATATTCGTGCCGCGTGGCTGGGCGGGAGCGACGCGAACGGGCGGGCGGATGCGTGGTCGGACATCGACTTGATGGTGATCGGCGCGGCGGGAAAGACGGAGGCTGTCGCGACAGCAATCGAATCGGCGGTGGAGAGTCTCTCGCCGATTCGGATTCGCTTTCGACTTCCCGCACCGACGTGGCACGGCTATGAACAGGCTTTCTATCAACTCGAAAACGCGCCCGAGGATCTGATGATCGATTGGGTGATCGTCGAGGAAGGCAAGCCTCATCCGTGGTTTGAGAAAGAGCGGCATGGTGTAGCGCGGGTGCTCTTTGATCACATCGGCGCGGTGAAGGAGCAGCATGTTGACCTGCGTGCGTCCCGCGAGGAGGCGGCAAAAAAGGTGAGCGAGCTTCGTTTGAAGTTTCCGCTCTACCGCCACCTGCCGGTGAAGATGGCGCGGCGTGGGCTGCCGGTTGATGCGGCATATTTCTATCAGGCGCTCGTGCTTCGGCCGCTGGTCGATCTGCTGCGCTGCGTGCATTGCACGGAACGGCATGACTTTGGATTTCGCTATTTGAAGGATGATCTGCCGCCCGAGATTTACGCCGGGGTCGCGCGGTTATGTTGGCTGCCGGGCCCGCAGCACATTGAAAGCGCGGCGAGAGAAGCGACGGTCTTGTTCGATCAGACGCTCGCGGCTTGGGATGCCGCTGAATTCAGCAGAAGCGGGGGTGCCAAGGCGCCCGCCCGCTAGCTACCATCGCCCCGGTTTGCCGCGGTCGGCGGCGATAGGGAGAGCGATGGCTGAGAAAGTGAATGTGCTTCTGGTCGGCGGCGGTGGGCGGGAACACGCAATCGCCCGGAAGCTGCGCGATTCGCGCCGGCTGGGTGACCTGTGGATCACGCACCCCGAGAACGCCGGGCTGGCGAAACTCGCCAGGCCCGTGGATGTGCCGGTTAACATTCGCGAGATCTACCGGCTCGAGCAGTTTTGCGATAAGAATAAAGTTGGGCTCGTTGTGATCGGGCCCGAAGATCCGCTATGCGAGGGGTACGCGGATAAGTTGAAGGCGCCGGGTCGGTTGGTCTTTGGGCCGTCCAAAGAAGCTGCACAACTTGAAGGCGATAAAGCCTGGTCGAAGCAGTTGATGCGGTCGGCGTCGATTCCGACGGGCGATGCGAGAATCTTTACGGATGTTCGCGCTGCAAAGGACTATCTCGCGTCGCGTGAAAGCCCGCCCGCGCTCGACAGCCGTTCGAAGGGATTGGTTGCCAAGAGCCGCGAGGCGCATGCCGAAGCGCCGCCGGTGATCAAGGCCGCGGGCCTTGCCAAAGGTAAAGGTGTGATCGTTCCCGCGACGTTCAAGGAAGCGCACGACGCACTCGAGCGGATGATGGTCAAAAAAGAGTTCGGCGATGCCGGACGGCGCGTGGTGATCGAAGAGCGCCTCGAAGGGACTGAAGTGTCGGTTCTCGCGGTCGTCGATGGCGGAAACATCCTGATGTTGCCGGCGTGCCGCGATCACAAGCGGTTGCAGGATGGCGACAAGGGTCCGAACACCGGCGGCATGGGCGCATACTGCCCCGCAGAAAACATCGACGAAGAAACGCTGCGCCATGTCGAGCGCGAGATTCTCGTGCCGACGATCGATGCACTGCGGCGGGACGGGATCGAGTACAAGGGCGTGCTCTATGCGGGGATTATGCTGACCCCCGCCGGGCCGAAAGTGCTCGAGTTTAATTGTCGCTTCGGCGACCCGGAATGCCAGCCATTGATGGCAAGGCTGAAGAGCGATCTGATTGATCTGCTCTGCGGCGCGTGCGAGGGCACGCTCGATCGCGTTGAAGTGGAGTGGGACAATCGCGCGGCAAGCTGCGTGGTGATGGCGTCACGCGGATATCCCGAAAAGCCCAAGAAGGGCACGCCGATTCTCGGTATCGAAGATGCGGAAAAGATGAAGGATGTGTTCGTGTCGATCGCCGGCGCGACGCGCGACCGGGACGGGGCGACACTGACGAGCGGCGGGCGCGTGCTCGGAGTGACGGGTCTTGGTACGACGGTGCAGGAGGCCAGCAAGAAAGCGTACGAAGCGATCGCGAAGATCAGCTTTGAAGGTGCGCAGTATCGCACCGATATTGGGATGGCGGGAGCATGAAACGACTCTCGCGAATTTGACGACGTAGTTTCCGTGAGTGGGGCTCAAACTAGCCCACCCCCAACCCCCTCCCTCAGGGAGGGGGCTCCTGAAAAGCAATCGCGCGAACCGCGGCGAGGAAATCCGCGGGTCTTTGCCATGGCGTGAGGCGCGAGACCGAACGATCGATGATTTCGATCGCGGGAACCGCGGGTGCGCCCGAAACTTTTGAGGGCGCCGAACCGACCTTGAGGACGAAATCGCCGAGCGGCTCGGACTTGGGGCCGAACGCGCGAACCCGAACAGAATCAGGCGTAGCCGAGCCGGGAGACTCAAGAATCTTGATCTGCGACGCGGGCGCTTCGCCGAGCAGGCGAAGCAATTCGCGAATAGTGGAATCGCCAGCGCCAAAGTTGCCCGCAGCGGTCCTCTTCACGAGCGCGCGATGGTCTCCCGATTCGATTTCGAGCGACGCGATGTCTGCCGCGGGAAGATCGAGGCTGATGCGAGAGATGAACGCGCCGGGCGCGGCTGGGATTGCCTCGAGCGTCGCGTTGTTCATGATGGCGAGTTCGGGTCCCCAAAGAATCGCGTTTGCCGCGGCATCGCGAGCCGAAAGGCGAACCATGCGAGAGCCGGCATCAATCGCGGGGCCGACTTCGATGATCTGTTCGATGTCGCGATGGTTGGCGGCAGACCGCGACGCGATGAGAATCACGCGCGATGGCTCTTTCCAACTGTCTTCGTGAGGTGTGCTGGCGGGAAGAAAGCGATCGAGGCTCGACTTCGAGAGTAGAAGAAGCGACCCCTCGACCGTGCCGGCATCGGCTTTGATCGCGATCGGCGCGTGCATGATCCAGGCGCCGCCCGACTTTGCAAGTTCGATCGTGGCGGTACTCGATCGTGAATCGAATGCTGACGTCGCTTCAGGAGGCCAGAAAAGCACATCTTTCGACTTCCACGATTCGATCGCAGTCGATTCGAGCGCACGGACAAATTGCTCGTTCACCATCGCGACGGACTGAACGCGCCCGTCGGCCCCGAGGCGTGCGATGCGACCCGAGCCTCCGAGCGTGTTCGGGTCAATCGCAAGACGGATCGGATCGCCGGATTCGCGCGTGAGCGTCAGGAAGATTGCTGTAGGCATGGCACGCGACTCGCCGCCGTCGTGCGCTTCGGAAAGAAGGCGAAGCAGTCCTTGCACGCGGCCGGTTTCGGCCGGCCAGGGGGCCGAACCCGGCGTTGAACTCGTCATGGACGAGGTCGGAGCGTCTTTTGGCTGCGACTGAAGAATCCAACGGGCGTCGAGCGGTGCTTTCGTCAGCCGGGCCTTTTCGCCCGCCGGCCATGCAATTTCGATTTGGTTGACCTGAGCCGGAGAAAAATCGGGCAGGAACTGTGCCGCGGCCGATGGCAGCACGGTACGGGGCTGTGTGAACCAGACGACCACCCCAAGAATCAGAGCGATCAAGACCCAGATGAGTGCAGCCGAACGCGACATTGCCTCAGTGTAGAGCCAGCGAGCGTCGCGCGGACTGCTGCAATGGAGTGAGAAGTGAGTCGACCAAGCGACAACCCGATCATCGGTATCACGGCAGACGTCACGGAGAAGGACGGGCGCGTGAAGCTCGATGTCGCGCAGGCGTATTGCGATGCTGTCGAGCGGGCGGGGGGCGTGCCGTTTGTTCTGCCGCCGAATGTGGCGCTTGTGGATGAGTACTTCTCGCTCTGCAATGGATTTGTTTTTACCGGAGGCGCCGACCCGCGAACCGAGCCGTTCGGCGTGCCGACCCACCCGAAGGCCAATCCGATGCATCCGCTGCGGCAGGAGTTTGAGACCAAGCTGCTGGCACAACTCCAATCTGTGTCGCAAGCGCCCGTTCTTGGCGTCTGCCTCGGGATGCAGATGATGTGCCTTGCCGCGGGTGGTAAACTCAATCAGCACATGGCCGACAACGTGCCGTCACACGCGGAACATTGGGCTGCCGAGCACGCGGTTGTGCCGAGCGACCGTCAAACACGCTTTCAGTACTCAGGAATCGTGCACAGCCGCCATCGACAGGCGGTCGAGAACTCCGGCCGCCTGGCTCCGCTCGCAAAGAGCGCGGACGGCATTCTGGAAGGTGTCTTCGATCCTTCGAAGCGGTTTTATATCGGCGTGCAATGGCACCCGGAGCGAACCCGCGATCCTGAAGTCGGGCAGCGACTCTTCGACGAATTGGTCGAGGCGGCGCGTCGCAACAACTAAATTGACTAGCTTCCGTGCAAGTGAGGGATCGCTTCGTCGGCAACGTCGAGTTCGCGAACACCCCGGAGGCGGCGCATGCGTTCGACGTTTTGGCGAATCAGTTCGCGAACGTTTTCGGAGTCCTGGATGCTCGGGAATGTCAGTTCGGGCTGACTCGGGTCGCTCGTGATCATCTTGATCGTGCCGAGTCCGAGCAAGCGCTGAATCAGCGTGCGATTCAGGATTGTGTCTTTCACACGGTACAACTCAACCTGGTCGTACTGCTTGCTGAGAACGCCGGTCTCGAGTTTAATCCGCTGCGTTGAGAGCGCAAATGCCGTGCTTCGCAACTCGATGAACTTCCAGATTGCGATCGGAATCGGGATGATCAATACGCACGCCGCAAACCAACCAGCGTTCAACCACTGGCTGGGTGCGCCGCTCCAAACCGGCTCTTCCGGACCGGCCGAGATTCGGGGAGCTCCGGATGACGCCGGCAACGGCGCGGATTCTTCAGCATCGGCCGAGATCGCGCGGACGATCAGCCCCTCGGCGCGGAGCGCCTTTTCGGCGTCGGCCAGGGTTGCCGCGGCAATTACTCGTTTGACGTCTCTACCTGCCGAGTCGGTCGCGTGAACGGTGTAATTCTGCACCGCAATATCCCCTTTCAGAGGGTCTTTGGGAAATCCTGCGGGAGCGTATCGCGCCCGCTGCCCGAATCGGGTAGGCTGTTATCGGCAGTCCGACCTGTGATCGCTGGAAGAAGCTTTGATCAGGAGCGGCACGATGAAGATTGAAGGCGAAGGGCAATTGCTTCGGGTCTTCATTGGAGAAGATGACCGGTTCGAGGGTCGTCCGCTTCACGAAGCGATCGTGCAGACCGCGCGGACCAGCGGACTTGCCGGGGCGACCGTGCTCCGAGGAGTCATGGGATACGGGGCGAACTCGCTCCTGCACCGACCACCCCAGCCCGGGACGCCGAGCGAGTTGCCCCTTTGCATCGAGATTGTGGACAAAGCCGAAAAAATTAAGGCGTTTCTGCCCGTCATGGACAAAATGGTCCGCGAAGGGCTGATGACGCTCGAGAAGGTCAATATCGTCATGTACCGGAGCCGCCACACCTAGCTTGGGAAGGTGCGGGGGAGTACCGGGCAAGGATGCCGCTGCATGTCGAACGTGTTTTCTTCGTCGTATCCGATTTCCCGTTCACCCGGCGTTTGCGGGGCGAGCGGGCGCGTGTTTGTTCCCGGCGAGCGCGTGGTGGCGACGCTGATTTCGCGGGAAGAGGAACTGGCACGGTTGGATTACTCACCGGAGGCTTGGGCGAACGGCGCGCGGCCGGCCGGTTTGTTTGCCCACTGGTCAACGGTGTTTCATCCCGGCGCGGACGCCAAGAAGGGTCGCCTCTCGGACGAAGAGGCAGCAGAATTGTTCGAGCAACTCGAAAACGTTCAGGGTGCGGCGCAAGAGGCATTTCGGTTTGTACTCGCGCTCTTCCTCGTGCGCCGACGGCTGTACGTCTACGAAGGTTCAAAGGATGGAATGCTGCGCGTTCGCGTACGAACCCGCGCTGATGAGATCGCTGCGCCAGTCGTCGAAGTCCGCGAGGTTTCGATGAAGGACGAATCGCTTGCCGGCGCGCTCGAACAGCTCAAGGAACTGATTCCCGACCCGGCGGGGCAAGCTTGATCAGAGGTTTGAAGACATTGCGCGTGACTGGTAGTCGGGACTCGCTGATTGCTGCGACGGTGCTCGTTGCCCTGGCGCTAACGGGAGTCGGATGCCAGTCTTCGCCCGCGAAGACCCCTGCGGCCGCCCAACCGGCCCTCGTAAAGGCGCTCCCTCCGGTAGCCGAAGTCGTGCAAGCGCAAAACGAACGCGTTCACGGTCTCGACACGCTGTGGGCGCGAATCTCACTTCGAGTGGATGGCCGCCTCGCCAACGCCAATCTCAACAAGGAAGAAGCGGAAGGCTACTTGATCGTGGGGCTGCCCCGAAAAGTCGCGGTACTGATCAACAAGCTTGGCAACACGTATTTCTACCTCGGCAGCAACGACGAACTTTACTGGTGGTTCGATCTTAGCGGCGATAAGCGTGCTTACTTCGGGCGACATGCGAACGCGACAGCCGAAACAGTCGATCGATTCGGAATTCCTGTGCATCCGCTTGATCTCATCGAGTTGATGGCGATCACGCCGATCCCCGCGATCGGCGAAGCTGGTAGCCCCGAGAAGCTCCACTGGAGCACGGATGGCTCGCTTTTGTGGTACGACGTGCCCGCCCGCGCCTCCACCAAACGCGTGCTGATCGACCCGAAATCCTTTCTCCCCGTCATGATCGAATTGCTTGACAAGTCGGGCAAGGTTGTCGTTCGAAGTGAGCTTTCAAAGTATGTAGCGTTCGCTTCCCGAACCGTTCCGGGTGCGAACCCAAGCATTCCGTCGCGCTGCATCATCAAAGTGCCTCGGCAAGATCTGACGATCACAATCAGCGTAAATGATCCCGATGGGAGGAAGCCGAACGCGGATGCATTCGACTTCGTCAAGCTCCTCAAAGACAAGTACCGAATTCCGAATCTCACGGATCTTGACAAGCACGAGCCGATCGATGCCGAAACTCCTGCGCCTCGTGCGGACGGAGCCGGCAAGTGAAATATCAGAGTCAAAGAGCTGGCCTGCTCTACTGGGTTGCGATTGCGTTTGTCGCTTCGATGTTCTTTGCGTCGTTTGCGTTTGCCCGGCTCCCCAGTGCCGCGGCACCCATGACCAAGGGTCAGGCGTATCCCGCTCCGACGCACTCGTGGTTCGTGATGCCCGCGTTGGGTGGACGCGAATATGTCCTGGCACACGTTCCGCCTCGTTCAATGCCGGATGGTTCGGCACGTCCGAGCGCTCAGGGGCTCTACCGGAGCGTGACGCGGCTGCCTGAAGTTCCCGAGGCGCTCGCCGCGTGGGAAGACTCGGTTTACGCAGTCTTCGCGCCGCGCGCGGAAATAGCGGGCGACGCGAAAACTCGCACCGTACGGACGCTGCGTGCACAGCGGTTTTCTGACTCGGACTTGTGGGTCGACCAACCATCGGGACGGATGGACACGCTTCCGAGTCTGCCTGGAGGCGGGAAGCTGACCGGTTTCGCCGTGGGTTTCGGCGGTCCGCTCGCGATGATTGCGGATGAGCGTCGGGGCGACCTGCGCCTGCTGGCGCTGGTCGAGCGCGCGTGGCGGAACGTCGAGTTGCCGGAAGCCTTGGTTCAAGTACAACGAGATCGGACCGCCGGGCACGTGGAACTGTTCGCGGATTCCGCGGGCGTCTATGTGCTTGCGCGGCAGCGGAACGAATGGAGCGTCTGGTCGGGCACGCCAACCGAAGCGAAGTCGGAAGCGGACCCCGCGGCAGTGACAGTCGTGGTGGACTGGAAGTTCATCCGGATGAGTCCTGCGGGCGCAGAGGCAGTCGATCCGGCTTCAACCATGCTGCGGGTTGCCAGCCGGTGGTACGCGATCGCGAATTCGAGCGCCGAAGCGATCGAGATCTTTGAGGTCTCCCCCGACTTCGCGCGACGCGCTGCGAGTGTGGATGATCTCGGCCCCATTCGCGCGATCGTTCCGATTGACGGACTCGCGCGCCTGGTGGTGGTCTCCACTTCGCGTCAGGCGAGCGCGACGGAAGCGAAAAGTACCACTCCGAGCACCGGCGCGAAGGTGGTTGAACTGTCACTGCTCACCGGGCGTGTCTTCTTTGCAGGGCCGGCGCAGCCGCTTGATCCGCTCGGGTCGGGCGAATTTCGGTTTATCGCGGTCGGACTCATACTGGCGATGGGATTAATTCTCGTTCTGGTCCTGCGCGCCGACGAGCCGACGGAAGTGCACCTGCCCGAAGGATTTTCGTATGCAGAGCCCACTCGTCGAGCGGTCGCGGCGATTCTGGACTTTGCGATCGTCGCGCTGCTTGTGCCGCGTCTGACCGGCAACAGCATCCTGGAATTGCTCGGGCCGATGGTCTGGCTCGATGGCGAAGCGTTTGAGACGCTGATGCTGGTGGCGGTGCTCGGCTGTCTAGTGGGCACGGTAGGTGAGACGTTTTTCGGGCGTTCGCCCGGAAAGTTGCTCGCGGACTGCGAAGTGATCTCGATCGTGCCGCGAAAAGAGGGCGCGGACAAAGAAGAGATCCTCCGTCCAAGCTTTGCCTCTAGCCTGACGCGCAACGCGATCAAATGGTTCTTGTTCCCGGTCGCGGCCCTCGCATTGATGGACGGCTCGGGGCGCCACCGCGGCGATCAGTTTGGTCGCGCGGCGGTCGTGGTGCCGTTTGATCCGAATGAAGAGCCGGAGGGACAGGACGACGAGTTCTGAATTGGATGCGGACTCAGGCCGCGGACGACTCAGCGAGCATGTCGCTGTAACCGGTTGAAATCGGCTCGCCAAGCAGCGGGCCGAGGGCGTTGCGGATCCGTGCAATCGATGCGCGGCATGCGGCCTCATCGCAGCCCTTGGTCACCATTGCTTCGAGCTCGATAAACGTGCCAAGATCACGCACCATGTCGAGGTGGATGCGCACATTCCCGAGTAACAGCAACTCACGCGATTTCTTGACGACGACCCAGATGGGGAGCGGGCTGAACCCAAACCGCTCGAGCGCTTCGGATTCGGAATAGATCATGAACGAGCTGATCTTGGGGGAACTTGAATCGGGCCGCTCGTAGAAGATCCACTCCGCCGGTTCGCCGACGGTCTCACGCTTTTTGAGACGTGCATCGGCGACGCGGTAATACGTATCTGTTTGTTCGAGCAGCCCGACGTAGCGAGCGCCGAGTGTCTCGCAAACGGAGACTGCCAAGGGCAGATCACGCAGTTCGGCTTTAAATTCCACGTTGCGCATCGCGCCATCGTCTCCGCGGTCTGGCAGGTTCGGCTTTGGGGCTTGGTCGGACATGTTGATTCTGCCGCGGAAAAGGAGGGAAGCGAGGCGATCAGTTCTTGCCGAGCGCTTTCTGCAACTGGGCCTCGTTCCAGACGGTAATCCCGAGTTCTCGGGCTTTGTCGAGTTTCGAGCCGGCGGCCTCGCCCGCGATCACGAGATTGGTCTTCGAGGAGACCGAACCGGACACCTTGGCGCCAAGTCCTTCAAGGATCTCGGCAAGTTGGGTGCGCTCGTAATTCTCAAGCGTGCCGGTCAGAACCACCGTTTTTCCCGCAAAGGGGCCCGACGCGGTGGTGGGGGATGAACCCGGCTTGCGATAGTCGGCGCTCTCCACGTTCAATCCGAGTTTGCGCAGATCCTGAAACATCTTTCGCGCTTGCGGGCTATGCAGGTAGGCGTGCACGGCAGGCGCGGTGTCTTTGCCGAGGCTGGTCTCGGGTCGGTCCTTTGGTTCGGCGGGAAACCCGAGTTCGACGGCGCGGTCTTTCTTGAGCGCTCGGGGCATCAACTGGTCTTGCGAAGCTTCCAGCAGCGCATCGAGATCAGGAAAGACTCGCGCGAGCATCTTGCCGGTGGTGTCGCCGACATGCCGAATCCCCATGCTGCCGAGCAGCCGGCCGAGGCCGCGTTGCTTCGCTGTCTCGATACCCGCGATGAGCGTTTCGATCTTCTTTTCGCCCATGCCATCGAGTTCGGTGAGTTCATCGCGGTGCTCGCCGAGCCGGAAAATATCCGCAAACGAATTCAGCGGGATCGCGCTTGCGCGAATCAGATCAACTGTCTTCTCGCCGAGTCCCTCGATATCCATCTGCTTGCGCCCGGCGAACCAGACGAGTTTTTCACGCATCTGCGCCGGGCACTCCGGGTTTATGCAGCGTCGAACGGTCTCGAGCGCCGGGTTCTCCTCGGCTTCCGGCGGCTCGACTTCAACCACCGCCGAACATTCCGGGCACTTGGATGGCGCCGCGATCTTGCGAGCCGACTTCGGCCGCTCGCCGAGCACGACGCCGACCACCTGCGGAATGATCTCGCCAGCTTTCTCGACGTAGACCGTGTCGCCAATTCGGATATCGGTGCGGGTCTCGGGCTTTTCGGTCTCCGCGTCCTTGATGCGTCCGTAATTGTGCAGCGTTGCGTGCTGCACCATCGTGCCCGCGATGAGTACGGGCTCCATCACCGCCCTCGGCGTGATCTTGCCGGTCTTGCCCACCTGATGCAGCACATCGATCAGCCGTGTTGTCTTGCGCTCTGCGGGATATTTGTACGCGACTATCCAGCGCGGACTTTTCGATGTCAGGCCGAGATCAGCCTGAAGCGCAAAGGAGTCGACACGCACAACCATGCCGTCGGTTGCAAAGCTCAGTTTCTGGCGCTGCGTGTCGAACGCACGGATGATCTCGATCGCCTGATCGGCCGACTTGCAGACGGTCGAGTGAGCGCTTGCCGGGATACCGAGTACGCGGATGTTTTTCAGAAATTGCGAGAAGGTTTCCGCAAACGCTTCGGAGTCGCCCGGCGTCTTCACCATCACTTCGCCCCGGCCGTGCGCCGAGAATGCGAGATTGCGCGAGCCCGCGACCTTTGGATCGAGATTCTTCAGCGTGCCCGCGGTTGCATTCCGCGGATTCATGAAGAGCTCCTCGCCCGCTTCTTCCCGCTCCTTGTTCAGGCGTTCAAATTCGCGGGCAGGCATGTACACCTCGCCTCGCACTTCCAGCACTTTGGGAATCTTCGGAGCGTTCTTGCTCGAGCCATCAAGCGAAAGCGGAATCGCCCGAATCGCCCGCGCGGCATGCGTGACATCGTCCCCGGTCGTTCCATCGCCTCGCGTCACGGCGTGTACCAGCTTGCCGTCTTCATACCGCAACGACAGCGCAACCCCGTCAATCTTCGGGTCGCACACGACCAGCGGACCCTTCGCGTCACCCGCGAAAAGCCCGCCGTCACTCTTGCTCACCCGCGCGTACCAATCACGCAGCCCCTGCTCGTCATAGGTGTTGTCGATGCTCAGCATCGGCAGCCGGTGCTTGATCTGCCGGAATCCCTCGATCGGCTCGCCCCCGACGCGTTTGGTGGGGCTCGCGGGATCGTCAAGTTCGGGATGCCGCGATTCCAGCTCCGCCAACTCCTTGAGCAACCGATCGAATTCCGGATCGCTCATGATCGGTGATGCGTCGGCGTAATACGCGCGGTTGGCGCGGTCGAGCAGCGCCCGCAATTCGTCGATGCGGCCCGCTTCCTTCCCGGACATTGATTTGGATGACGGTGTCACGGCGGAATGCTACCGCGATCGGGAGGCCGGACGTGTTTCCGGTGAATCGGCGCGAGGGGAAGATTGGCTGCGAAGGGCCGTCTCCGTCTTCGACGCGATCTCTACAAGTTCCGACATTACATGACGTTGCGTTTCTGTGAACTTTTCGATCGCGTCGGACGCGGCTCCCAGAATCTGGTCGTACTCGCGCCACGCGGGCGTGCCCCGGAACACCAGCCCGCCGAGATTGGTCTCGCCGTCCGGCCCGGGGAACGGAGACGGTGTGCCGCCCAGATCCTGCCGGAGACTGATGAAGGCATCGCGCAGCATGTCGGTCAGCGGCCGGAATTGCTCGCGGGTCTTGTCCTTCATCTTCGGATCGTCCACATACGGCAAGAGCAGAATCGTCCGCTGAAAGTTCTCGCGGAGCTGTTTCATCGCCGGAAATGCACGCCGCAGCGCGACCTCGGCCTTGACGAGAACTTGCGCTCGGGCGAGCAGCTTGGCTGCGTCTGGAACTCGTTTGTCGATTCCCGGAACCGCCAGCATGCGCAGATTCCCTGCGACCCGGCTTGCCGCGGCATCGAGCGCATCGTCGATCGCTGCAGACGTTTTCGAGGCGACGTCGAGCGCCTTGTCTCTTTCAGTGTTCATCGAACGTGCACTGGTGAACCTAAATTGGAATTCCTTCTTGATGGAAGAGATGCCGAGCGCAAAGACAATCGGAGCCGCTTCCGCCTGCATGAGCGTGCGATCGGCGGCCAGGAAGTCGTCCATCACACCCGCCGCGGCAGGTCCAGCACTCGATAGTGCCTGACGGGCTGCGCGGATCTTCTCCCAGCAGGCTTTTGGATCGGATGGCGCCTCAATTGATTCCATCCGGAGCGCGAGCGGACGCCAGTCCCCAGGCTCAAAGCCCAGGAACGCGGGAACCGCCGCGGCACGTGCCTCCTCCTCGTCGTGCGAGCCAAACATGTCGGAAGAGCGGACAAACGTCGCGGAGAAGATGAACTCGCCGACCCGCTCTTTGAAGAATGCATACGACGCTTTCTTGCTCGCATCGCCGAAATTCGTGAAGAGCGTCGTCGCGGGCTCGTCGAGCCGAAAGATCCCCGGCTCATTCAGAGCACCCATCATACGTACACGGACGCCCGTCGCCGGGTGTGTATCGAACCAGCCTGTGTGCGTCTCTTCGACCGATCGCTTGATGTGAGACTTGGTATCGGGCGAGAGGCGACGCGCGGTGGACGCCACCAGAGCCGGGAAGTCCTCCGGAAGCGTGCGGTTTTTCCATTGCTCCGCGATTTTCATATCCGCCTGCTGCTGCGCGGTCATGAGCCCGACCATGCGAGGCCACAGGTCAATCGCAGCCTTGCTCCCGACAAACCGTGCCTGATGGGCATCCGCGTCGAATTCCATCCGGCGTCCCATGACGCGTGCCACGCCGTATCCGAAGAAGAACACGCCTTTGAGAATGAGGCGCGCGATCCCCACACAAATCGCGAGCACGATTCCGACGATGACGAGCGACGCTGTCCCGGATTGAATCAACCCCGCAATGCTCGCATCGATGCCGCCCCGGTCGTATGCCGCGATTCCCATCCAGCGGCTCATCCGCCCGAGGATCGAAGTCGCCCGCATCCCCGCGCCTTGCGAGAAATGCCCGAACTCGTGGGCCAGCACGCCGGCGAACGCCGTTGCGCTGAGTCCGGCAACCAGCGGCAAGCCGATATGCAACGCAAGCCGGCGCCGCCCGAACAGGCCGAAGCCGCCCCCAAGCAGTTGTGCCGCGGCATTCACATCGCAATCAATGAAGATCCGCTCGGGAACCGGCGCGCCCATCGTGTTGCAGACCGATTCGACAAATCCAAAGAGCCGGGGCTCTTCGCGTGGAAAGACCTCGATCTTGCTTTCGTCCTCGCCGCTGCCGAAAAGGAAGAGCAGCGGGCGCAGTAGAAAAAGAATGAGCACGGCGCCGGCGATTCCAGGCAATAGGTAGATCAGAAACATCAGCAGTGCGCCGCGGCCGGTCGCACGGGTGTGCAGCAAACCGGTGTCGTGTAGAAAGTGCCAATAGAGAAGCCACCCGATCGCGCCGATTGCCGCGAGATACATGAGCGGCACGAGCAGCATGAACATCGCGGACGCAAAGATCGCCAGTCGATATCCCGAAGTTCGGTAGACAGGTTTCCACTGGCCAACGAAGGCCCTTGCGAACATGGCGGATGAGCCCTCCATGTGCCCATCGCCGGGCGAAACGTGCGTTGCCGCTTGAGTACGTATCGATGAACCTTCACCCATAACGTGTATATTTGGCAGACTCTTTCGATGTTGTAAAGCGAGGCATCCCGGCCGATGGTTATCATCCGCCCATGACCGCCCGCAGGGAAGCAAAGCTCATCGACGGCAGCGCGATCTCTGCTCTGGTGCGCGCGGGGTTGGCCGCACGTGTCGCAACGATGCGCGAGCGCGGTCGTGCGGTCCGGCTCGATGCTGTGCTCGTCGACTCCGGTGATTCCGCGGCACGTGTCTACGCCGACAATCAGGCCCGCACCTGCGCCGCCCTCGGCATCGACTACAAACTGCATGTGCTCCCCGCCGGCGCCGCGTACGACGACATCGCCGGGCGCGTACTGCTGCTCAACACCGAGGATTCTGTCCACGCGATCATGCTTCATCTGCCTCTGCCGGATGGCGTCGATCCGTATCGCGTGCAGCGGCTGATCGCTCCGGAAAAGGATGTCGAGGGCGTAAACCCCGCCAATATCGGCAACGTCGTGTACGGCCGCTCGAGCCTTGCGCCATGCACGGCGCTGGCCGTCATCAAGATGGTGGAATCCGTCGTGGCCGATCCGCTCGCGCCGCCGGGGCAGCAACTGCCGCTGCTTCGAGGCAAACGTGCGTTGGTTGTCGGTGCGAGCGATGTGGTGGGCAAGCCGATCGCCGTATTGCTTATGCGTCAAGAAGCGACGGTCATCTCTTGCAATAAGCACACACACAACATGCCCGAACTCACGCGGACCGCGGATGTCCTGATCGCCGCGGCGGGCGTCCCGGGCCTGATCCGGGCCGACATGGTCAAGCCCGAAGCGATCGTCGTTGACGTTGGCGTGAACCGGATCAAGGGCACCGACGGCAAAATGAAGACGGTGGGGGACGTCGACTTTGAGCCGGTCCGCCATGTCGCCGGCTGGCTGAGTCCCGTTCCAGGGGGCGTGGGCCCAGTAACCGTGGCCATGCTGCTGCACAACGTCGTGGTTTCGGCCGAAGCCTTTGGCTAAACCCTCCAGCAGATGCGACTTTGCTTTCTGCAGCCTCCGTCCCCCATTGGAACTATGATTTCAGGGAAGGGCATGGCCGCCCGTTCGAAAGCCTGAGGATTCTCATGACGGCATTGGCATTTATCAACGATCTCCTAAGTCCCTGGCATGTGATCTTTCTCTTAGGGATTGGGCTGTTGATTTTCGGCAAGCGACTTCCTGAAGTCGGCCGGGGTCTTGGTCGCAGCATCGTCGAGTTCAAGAAGGGCCTCAAAGGCATCGATGACGAAGTGGAAGACTCGGCTTCGCGCCCGCGTCAGCGAGATCCGTACGTCGAAGGCGGCTATCGGGCCCCGATCGAATCTGCGCCACCTGCTGGACCGAGGGTCGAACGGCCGCGCGCTGCCGAGCCCGCTTCCACCCAGCGCGAGCGAATGTCCGACGACCCGCAGTAAGACCGTTCATGGTCTACTTGCTCCCGGAAACGTGAATATCGGGCGTTTCCCGGCTACGATGGGGTCGGTTTTTTAGTCGCCGAGGTAGCTCAGCTGGTTTAGAGCGCTGGATTCATAACCCGGAGGTCGGCGGTTCGAGTCCGCCCCTCGGCATTGCAAGATTCAAATTGGACGACCGGAACGATTCGGTCTCCGCCGGAGTGGAAGCGGCTTTCGCCGCGTATTCCGGAATCGTCCAAATCGCCCAGATTCACATTCGCAAGCGAAGCAATTGCGCCCGTCCGCTAAGCGTGGGCAAATGTGGTGCGTTTTGCGCAGCTATCCGGACGGATCGAAAGATTCCCGCCATCGTGTCGATGCTCCAGACAGGGAGGCACACATGGGCGCTGGAAATCAGACCGAACCGCTTCGAAGCCGCTTTGCCGGCGATGCTGAAATGGTTGAATTGGTGCACGAATTCGTGCAGGAACTGCCGCGGCGTGTAGAAACGCTGCAGGGGCTTCTGCGCGGTTCGCACTTTGACGAGCTTCGCCGGGTCGCCCACCAGCTCAAAGGGGCTGCCGGAGGCTACGGCTTCCCCACGATCAGCGATTCAGCCGGAAGCGTGGAGAAGCTGCTGCACAACGGCGTTGGCCAGGCACAGCTGAACGACTTGCAGAACCGCGTCGATGAGCTTGTCAATTTGTGCGGGCGCGCGATCGCCGCATGAGGCGGGTTCCGGATTTTCACTGAGCGCGTTTCCAAAAACGGACGAGAAGTGACAGCGGGCACCACGTCTTCAGATTTGCCGCACGATCGCACCGTCTTTCGGGGGATGGATGACCACCGGCTCGGAAATTCCTGCAGTGATTCGGCCGCGTGTGCTCGTCATTGACGACTCGCCGGACGTGCACCGCCTGCTCCGGGCGCGACTCAAGCAGGAAGAAATTGAAATTGCCTCGACCGAGAGCGGCGAAGCCGGTCTCGCCGAGCTCAAAGCACATCGGCCCGATCTGATTCTGCTCGATCTCGACATGCCCGCGATGGACGGATTCGAGGTCCTTCGCGCGATCAAGGACAACGCCGAGACGGTGCACATTCCCATCATCGTGCTGTCAGGCCTCGCGAGCCCCGAAGACAAAGTTTCAGCCTTCGATCTCGGCGCTCATGACTACATCATCAAACCGTTCGATCTCACGGAACTGCGTGTCCGTATCCGCGCCGCACTTCGATTGAACTTCCTGCTCAAGATGCTTGCCCAGCGTGCACAAATCGACGGGCTTACGGGATTATGGAACCGCGCGTACTTCGACCGCCGCGTCCTGGACGAGGTCGCACGCGTGCAGCGCCACGACGGCGCGCTTTCGATCGCGTTCTTCGACGCGGATCATTTCAAGTCGATCAACGACACATTTGGTCACCCGGCCGGCGATGCCGTCCTGCAGGGACTCGGCCAGATCATCCAGCGCGATTCGCGCCAATCTGACATCGCCTGCCGCTACGGCGGCGAAGAGTTTGTGCTCATCATGCCTGCGACCGGCCCCGCCGACGCACTGGCATTCTGCGATCGATTGCGTGAGAGCATCGCGGCGGTAATCTGGCCTCGGCATCCGGAGCGCAAGGTCACCGTGTCGATCGGTGTTGCGGGAGCGACGACGCCGATCGGCGTGAGCGCAGCCGTTTGGGTTGAAGCCGCCGACAAAGCCCTCTACACGGCGAAAAAGACCGGGCGCAACAAGGTTGTGCTCACCGATCTGCTTGCCAGTGGTGGGCCCGCCGTGTCGCCCGCCGAGTCGCTCCGCAAAGCGGGCTGAGCTGCGACGTTTCGCCTATCAATTCAATGGGAACATCAGGCCGACAAAGCCCATCACGCCGTCGCGCGCCGGATTGTTTGAGTCGCCGTTGATTCGCGCATTCGAGACGTGAAACCAGCGCACGCCGGCTTGAAGTCGCGGGCCGCCAGGCGTGAACTCGTACGTGAATCCGCCGCCCGCGCGGGGCATGAAGTCAAAGCTCGTGCCGCCGGTTGGAACCTCGCCGCTCGCGCCAAGCAGTCCGATTCCCGCCTCGAGAAAGAGCGACCACGACCTCTTGTTCACGAAATGCCAGCGAAAGGCCATTGTGCCGTTTCCACCCCATTGATCCGGGCCCGGCTGATTGAAGTACCACAGGCCTGCTTCGAGCGAAAACTCGAGATCGTTGATTAGGAAGTAATTCCAGGCGACGTAGCCGTTGGAGTTTGTCGAACTCCCTTCATCGTTCGATGCGTACGCCAAGCCGGCACCGAACGAGAACAACGAGTTGCCTGCCGTCCCGAACGGCATCGGAGCCGACTTCGCGGGCTCTTCCGGCTCGATGGCGCGAGCCGTCGCGTTCGTCATGTTGAACGGAATGGGAGCCACATCGAGCGAGTAGTCCTGGGCGCGAGAAGCAGAGGCGAGCACGCAAAGTGAGACGATGGCAGGAATCCGCATGATGGCCAAGCGTACCAACGCCGGAACCACTTCGTCACGCAAGAATGTCGGAATGAACGAACCTACGAGACCGGGGTCAGGTGCGGATGAGATCCAGAAGCTCCAGGAGTCAATCGCGTTCCTGGAGCGCCGGCTGGACGAGTACGTCTCCGTCGCCGAGGATCTATCCGCGCGGCTCCAGCAGGCGCAGAAGCGTCTCTCCGTTCTCGAAGCCGGGACGGAGCAGATCAGAAACAGCGTGCGCGAATTGGCAAAGGACGATCAGTCGGGCCCCGGCCAACCCGCCTGACTAAACCGCCCGTTCCGGTGGAAGATCTCACCGTCCGCCGCGATCGTCCCGCCGCTACGAAGGTCGCAGACCATGTCCCAGTGCAGTCCGCTTTCGTTGGAACTGCCGCTCTCGGGATACCCGGCGCCTACCGCGGCGTGGAACGTGCCCCCAATCTTCTCATCGAAGAGCGTGTTCTTGGAGAACTCTTTGATCGAATAGTTTGTGCCGATTGCGATCTCTCCCATCACGCGAGCGCCGGCGTCCTGATCGAGCATCTTGATGAGATAGTCCTCGCCCTTCTTGGCGCTGGCGTTGACGACCTTGCCGCCCTTGAACTCGAGCCGGACACCTTCGACTTCCTTCCCGTAGTAAACCGCCGGAAAGGTGTAGTTCACGTGCCCGTCCACGCCTTGTGGGCCGGCGAAAACTTCTCCATCGGGGAAGTTCTCATGCCCGTCGCAGTTGATCCAGGTTGATTTCGCGACGTCGACTCGGAGGTCGGTGCCGTCGTGATCATTGTCTTTGGGCGGCACGCGGAAGTGGACCTGTTTCTTATTTTGCAGGTAGTCGCGAACGCGCTGCTGGCGCTCGCTGATCCTGGTCCACTCGGCCGCGGGATCGGCGAGGTGGAGCAGGCCTGCCCGGAAAACGAAGTCTTCGTACTGCGCGAGGCTCATCTCGGCGTCTTGGGCGAAGGCATTTGTCGGAAACAGCGTGCCGACCCAGCGTATTTTCTTCTCGGCGGCGCGTTCGAGGAAACGTTTGACGAAGGGCTTGCGTGCCGCCTGCTTCGCCGCGAGTCTCTCCGGCGGGAAACGTGAGAGCGATTTGGTATTGCTCTCAGCCCAGAATGCGATCTCGACGTTGATGTTCTCGATGCGATGCATATCAAGCGGGCTGAGAAATCGGATTTGCTCGTCCGAGCCATGCTCGAGCAGCAACTCTCCGGCGCGCTCGGACTGCGGAATGTAAAACGGATTGCCCCCGGCTTTCAGCACGGCGATGTAGGCGGCCTCGACAGCCGGCCAGGCTATCGGATCGGCGCGGATGGCAACGAGGTCGCCCCTTTTCACGCGCGCTGAATAGTTCACCAGGACATCGGCGAGTTTGTGCAGTCGCGGGTCGCTCATGGAGCAAGCGTACCGGCGAGCGTCGAGTCGGTGGCGACCTCACTTCAGCAGCGAACGCCCGGTCATCTCCGCCGGCTGGGGCAAATCCATCATTTTCAGCGCAGTTGGAAGGATGTCGGCCAGGCGGCCTCGAGCGGCACGAATTTCGGGCTTAAACCAGCCTGAGGCGTTCTGGTCGCCGCGCAAGGTTTGGCCTTCCAAGCCCTTGCCGACGACGATCAGCGGGACGTCGTAGGTCGTGTGGGCCGTGTGCGGCGCGTTTGTCGTGGGGTCGAACATTTGTTCGCTGTTGCCGTGGTCGGCAGTGACAATGAGCGAGCCGTTTCGCGCCAGCGTCGCGTTCACGAGTTCACCGACGCACGCATCCACCGTTTCGCAGGCTTTGATCGCCGCGGGCAGACTGCCCGTATGGCCGACCATGTCTGCGTTCGCAAAGTTAACAACGATGAACTCTTCGCAGTCCTTGGACGCGAGGCGGCGGAGGACTGCGTCGCAGATCTCGCGCGCCGACATTTCCGGCTTCATGTCGTACGTCTTCACTTTCGGACTCGGCGGATTCTCGCGGGTCTCGCCGGGAAATGGCTCCTCGCGATAGTCGTTGAAGAAGAACGTCACGTGCGGGTACTTTTCGGTCTCGGCACAGCGGAACTGGCGTTCGGGACCGGCGCGGCCGAGCTGCTTGCCGATCCACTCGCCCGCGATGTTGGTCATGCGGGGAGGCTTCGGGAATGCCACCGCAGAAACGTGGGGTGTGAGCGCACTCCAGTAGTCGGTCATCGTGACATAGAACAAGTCGAGCTTGGTGCCGCGATCGAAACCGACCGTGCCCGTATCGGGAGAGGGCTTGACCTTCGCCCATTGATCGTTCGGAAATACAAACGCCGCGGAAAGTTCGCGGGGTCGATCGCCTCGGTAGTTGAAGAAGAGAACGGCATCACCGGTCTTGATGCGTGATGCGAAAATCTGCGACGTATCGCCGATTGCGGTGGGGGTGACAAACTCGTCGCCCTTGAGCGTTTCGCCCGAGGGATTGTCGTAATAGTGCTGAATCGCGGCGGTCGCATTCGGCGCCGCGCTGCTCGAGCCGCGCCCGATCAGACAATCAAACGCGAGTTTCACGCGTTCCCATCGATGGTCGCGATCCATCGCGTAGTAGCGCCCCATGACGCTGGCGACCCTTCCGACGCCGAGCTCGCGGCACTTCGCCTCGACCCGCCGCGTGAATTCAAGACCCGTGAACGGACCGGTATCGCGGCCGTCTGTGAACATATGAAGGAAAACGCGAGCGCCGGGAAGGCCGATTTTCTTGCACGCAGCGAGAATTGCGTACAGATGCTCGAGCAAGCCGTGCACGCCGGCGTCTGAATTGATCCCGAGCAGGTGAAGCGACGTGCCCTTGGATTCTGCATGCTCGATCGCGGCTTTGATTGCCGGATTGATGTGCAGCCCCGTCTCGCAGGCCTTGGTCATGACCAGCGATTCCTGCGGCACGACGCGCCCTGCTCCGATGTTCTGGTGGCCGACTTCGCTGTTTCCCATCGTGCCCGGTGGGAGGCCGACATCTTCACCACTGGTCTTGATGAGCGTCCACGGGTACTCGCTCATCAGACGGTCGGCGACAGGCGTCTTTGCGAGGTGAACCGCATTGAAGGCGTCATGCTCGGGATTGGGGTTGGTTCCCCAGCCGTCACGGATGATCAGAACCAACGGTACATTCGAAGGCATACGCGAGGATACGGGCGTCAGAGACCTAGGTGTGTGATCGCGCTGCGTGACTACCAGCCGAAAACGGCCATCTTTTCACTTCGCTTCATGAGTCCGATTTCTTCGTTCCGGATGTAGATCGCGTTGATTTCAAGCCATCCGACATGTTTGTACGGCTGCGTCTTCATGTACTCGCACATTGGGGAATTCTGGCCGAGCTTGCCATCTTCGATCATGAGAACGCGCGGCTTGTACTTTGCCAGGTCAAAGCCTTGAAGTGCAGCCGCCTCTCCGCCTTCGAGATCGAGCAGCACAAAGTCGATCGGTCCCTGGTGCTTTTCCAACAGGGCATCAAGTGTGGTCATCGGAACCGTCACGTTGGTGCGGGCAATGGTCGGGCTGATCTCTGGAAACGTTGCATCGGTCGTGTCCGCCCGATGCGAGAGCATGCCGCCGTACATGTCGGCGGTGTATGCAAACGTGATCGAATCGGGCCCTCCTCGCGCGCCGATCGCTGCGTGCGCCACCTGCGCGTGTGGGCGGTTCCTGCGGCACTCTTCGGCGCGCTCGGGAATCGCCTCAACCAGCAGTCCATTCCAGCCGAGCTGCTCAAACGCGTACGAGACGGAGAAATCGACTCCGTTGAACGCTCCGGCTTCAATGAAGAAGCCTTCGCGTTTTCCCTCGAACAGTTCGTAAAGGACGCAGTCTTCTCCGAACTGAGCGTGGAACTCGACCAAGCCTCGCGCCGGACGACCCGAAGCCGCGCACTTCGCCATAGCGCTCGCTGTAAACGCATGCCGGCGCGTGTTCATCAGGAGCGAATGCAGCTTGCGAATTTGGAGATTCGCCATTTCCACGTCGCGCCGCAGCTGCTGCACCTCGGGCAATTCCATCGTCATCCACTGGCTCAAGCGGAATTCCTTTCTAAATGACCTCGGCAGAGAAAAGCGCTAACGGCTCAACCAGGCGAGAACTTCTTCGAAGTTCATGGCCTTCCCGGGTTCACGATTTTGCGTCCACTTCACTTTGCCCTTGCCGTCGTTCGAGCGGCTGATGACCACCGTGCCCCGCTGGGAAACGTTCAGGTCCTTCCAGTAGAGCCCGTAAAGCTTGCAGACCTCGCGATGCATGTCGGCCAGCAGGATCTGCTTGAGCCCGAGCTGCTTGGCCCATTCGGCGAGGACGGCGAAGCTGTCGCAGGAAACCCCGACGACCTGGGCCCCCTGAGCCGACCATTTGGCCATCTCGTCGCTGACGCACTTCATCTCCGTGGAGCAGACGCTGGTAAACGCCAGAGGATAAAAACAGAGCACCACGTCGCCCTTTTTGAGGTGCTCGGCCAGGTTCCAATCCTGACGGGCCTGGTCCTTCAGCGTGAAATCAGGGGCGATTTCGCCTTCCCCGATAATCTTCTCTCGAACAGTCTGATCGCTCATTTCCAATGCTCCTCTACGCCGGTCGCGCGGGTGAACCATTCTTCGCCGCCCTGCGCTCGATCCGGGCGCGATATGCTACACAAGAGCGGCGGAGCCGCCGGTTTCTTAAGGAAACCGTACCCGGACCGAAGGCAGGAGGCCGAGATGACCAAGACCAAGTCAGATACCCGGACCAAGAGTGCGCCCCTCGTTGCCGTTGCGACGAAACAAGTATCGAAGATTGCTCCAAAGGTGAACAAAGTTCGCCCCGTCGTCGTTCCGGTCGTTGCCGCCGTGAAACCACTTCCCACAACTCTTGCCGAGCGCTACGACCTTGTGAAATCTCGGGTGGAGGCCGCTGCGAAACGTTCGGGCCGAACACTTAATGACATTCTGGTTGTCGCCGTCACCAAACACGCGCTTCCGGAACAGGTTCGGGAGATCCTCTCGCTCGGGCATCGCGATCTGGGTGAGAATCGCGTGCAGCACCTGATCCAGCAGGCCGCCATGGTGGACGAGTTTCAATCCAGGCTCCGCACGCTCCCGAGCATGCGCCGCGCCGTCCCGACCGGGACATTTCTGGACGGCGGCAAGTCACGCGCCGCGTCCGGGCCCTCGGATACGTCCGTTCGCTGGCACATGATCGGCCACCTGCAGCGCAACAAGGCGAAGAAGGTGATCGATATGGTGAGGCTGACGCACTCGGTTGATTCGCTCCGCATCGCGGAAGAACTGCAGAACATCGCGCTCAGAAAAGATCGCGTGATTGAGGTGCTGATTCAGGTGAACTGCTCGGGCGAAGAGCAGAAATTCGGTTGCCCGATTCCCGCGGCGATCCCGCTCGCCGAACAAATCGGCACCATGATCAACGTAAAGGTGCGCGGGCTGATGACGATGGCGGCGCACTCGGCAAAACCCGAAGATTCCCGCGCCACGTTCGGTCGTTGCCGCGAACTCTTCGAGGAACTGCGCACCAGCGGCGTCGTTGAAGGGCCGGTCAACATTCTCTCGATGGGCATGACGGGCGACTTCGAGGTTGCGATCGAAGAAGGCGCGAATTGCGTTCGCATCGGATCGGCGTTCTTTGGAGAACCCCCGGCGGGCAGCGCGGAGAACGACGACGAGTCAGACGAGGATTGACCTTTATGGTGCGGTGTCTGCTCGCAGGACTTGTGCTGGTTTCTGTTCCGAGTTTGGCGCCGGCCCAGCCGCCGGTTCCCCAGCAGGCGACCGTCGAGCAGGTTCCTTTCGACAAGACAATTCGCGCGTACAGGTCGGGGCCGGTCGCGGAAGGCCTTCAGATTCGCGTCAAAGACGATCACGGGCATGAGCGCCGGTCTGAGATCGTCGTGAAAGTGGACGCGGGCGGGGATCAAGGTCCGCTGCGCGCCCGATTCGATTTGGGCGAACTTTCAATCAGCATCGAGGGCGACAAAATGGTCGCGATGCACCGGCTGGAAAAAAATCGCTTCGCCGAGTTCACGCTGGCGAAGGGACCTCTTTTGGCGTCCCTTGAGTCCGTCATGCCCGCGCTCATGCTTCCCCAACTCGTGCTTGCCGATCGTGGCACCAACCGGCTTGACGATCTCGGACTGCTGCCCGCCGGCGCTCAGGTGCACTGGGAGCCCGGAGTTGTCGATCGACCCACCGGCCGACTTCTGTTTAACGGCGCATCGGGCGACTCGACAATGAAGATGCTGGTCGATCGCAACTCCGGACGCCTCGCGTCGCTGCAGGTCGCCTCGGCTTCCGGCCCGATCCGAAACATCGACATGACCGCGCGCTCGATCAGTCCGGGTGAGTCCGAGTCTTGGATGCTCGATATCGCGGGGCGCCAGCGGGTCGACGCTCTCTCCGATCTAACGACGGAAGTCGATCAGGTTCGCGTGGGAGCACAGTTCCCTCCGACGATGACCCTGCTAACTACAGGGCTCTCGCAGTGGAAAGAAGTTCGAGACGATCTCGCTTCGGTTCTCGTCTTTTCGCAGGTTGACACCAGCAAGCTTGACGACTCCACGCCTGAAATTCGCGATCAGGCGTCGCACGAGTTGTCGCGTGACACTCGTGTCGCGCGACAACTCGTGCGACGGCTCGAAGGCGGCTCAAAGGATCGATGGATCGCGAGGAGCATCGCAATTATCCCGCCCGAAGGGCTCAAACTCGAGATCACGTCCATTCTGCTCACCGCTTTTGACCCGACCGAAAGCTCGGTTTTGAGTGAGCCCGACAACATGCCGCTGGTGGCTGTGTCGCAGACGTTCGACTACGACCCAATCCTCGGCGGCGGTCCGGGCGGCGTCGTTATTCTCGATAAGTCCCGCATCGTGCGCGCGATCATCACTTTGGGCGATCTGGAATCGACCGAAAAGAAGATCCGCGACGTTCTTGAAACGCTGAAGTAGACGCCGCTTCAGCTTGCCTGCGCACGCGGGTGGGCGCGGTTATACGCGTCCTGCATGCGCTGGGCCGTGAGATGCGTGTACACCTGCGTCGTGCTGAGCGACTGGTGGCCAAGCAACTCCTGAACGCTGCGCAGATCCGCGCCGTTGTCCAGAAGGTGCGTCGCAAAGCTGTGGCGAAGCGTGTGCGGGCTGATGGTCGGATCCAGGCCGACCTGCTTGAGATACTTGTCGAGCTTGCGGCGAACCGAACGGCTGCTGAGCCGGCCGCCATGCTTGTTCACAAAGAGCGGACGGGTCTTGCGATCCTGGTTCCAGCAGTTCGTGAACCGTGGGTCATTGCGCACCAGTTCGGCGTAGCGATTGATCGCGCCGATGGCATGGCTGCCGAGCGGAACGATGCGTTCCTTCTTGCCCTTGCCCCGCACATGCAGCGCTTCGCCCGCGATGTCGAGGTCTTCGACTTCGAGGCCGATGAGTTCGCTGACGCGCAGGCCGGTCGAATAGAGCGTCTCGAGCATCGCGCGATCGCGACGACCGAGTACATCGTTGTCGTCCGGTGCCGCGAGAAGCTTCTCAACCTGTTCGATCGAGATCGCCTTCGGAAGGCGCTTGCCCTGGCGGGGCGTGCGGATCAGTGTCATCGGGTTGCCCGAAGCAACGCCCCGCCGATCGGCCCACTTGTAGAACGAACGAAGCGTCGCAATCTTGCGCGCCATCGTTGCGGCAGAGTACTGGTTTTCACCAAGGTGAGCGAGGAATCCGCGGATGACATCCGCCGAAGCCTGGCAAATCGCGTCAGTGAGATTGGCCGGGTGGAAATCTGCGCCGGAAACGGTCGGACGCTGACCCGTGCGGGCCTGCTCCGTCACCTTGTTCGTCGCGTTCTTTTCCTGCTCTTCGCCCGCCTTGATCGCGAATTCCTTCGTCAGGTACTCGACGTACTGACGCAAGTCGGCCCCATAGCAGCGCGCGGTGTACGGGCTGAAATGGCGCTCGTCGCCAAGGTAGCTGGTGAACATCTGGATAATCGGAAGTGTGGACATCGGAAACTCTCCGGGCCGCGGCAGGGTTCAACCCCTGCTAGCGGACTTTGCTCGGCGGATAACGCACGTCACGAGTCGACGGCAGAACCTCAATGGCAGTCTCTCAATCGGTTCTCGCCCCCTCTGGCTGAACACCGTCGTACCGGAAGGACGTAAGTCTTGTCGGACCAACATATTTCCCGAAAGCTTATACGGACGAGACGCCCTCAAAGGTTTCTCGGACCCGTCAGATTTTGGTAACTTAACGCTTTGTTGAGCAAGGACTTGCGTTTGCAACCTCAATGCCCAGCCGCGCTTGCGGTCGATTTCTCGGACTTTGCTGTTTCAATTTGTTTGGGCTTTGGATGGAGCTTCGCCAGCCGCAGCGTCTCGGCCTGAACCAGCTGATCCACCGTGCGATACGCGGCGAATTCAGCGAAAAGGTCGACGCTGCGGAGGTACCGGCGCCATCCCGCGGCAGACACCCGCTCTGCCCGCCCTTCGGCATAGGTGCGGACGTCCATCTGGACTGCTTGGTTCTTGCCGTCAAAGAGCAGAGAAGCCGACGAGGTCGGCTCGCCGAGGACAGCAAATTGCTGCGTGATTTCTGTTGTGCTGGTTTGCACCGCTCGAGCATCAAGCTTGCCGGTATCGACCTGGGCTAGCCCGTTCATCGCCGACGTCCTGGGGACGACGGTCAACGCAAGGCCCAGCCGCGGGTCGTAGGGGTCGTACGCCGTGATTGCCCCGACAACGAGGGCATCGACGCCAAGAGCCTCTGCAAGCTTGTTGGCGTCGGCCGGAGTTCGGAGCATCGGCATCCTGATCGCACGCATGGTTTCGAGCGTGCGATTCATCGGGAGAGCCCGAATGCCGTGCACCTGTTCGAGTGCCTCGACAATCTTGTCGCTCATGGCAAGCGGATCGACGGTGGTGGTGGCGGATTCATTCCGCAAGGGCGCAACTGCCCACAGCAACTCACCATGCGACTGGTCGTACGGGCTGATGGTAAATCGCGGGGCGTCGAGTTCGGGCTTGGCCTGACAGCCAATCAGCGAAGCAGCCCACATCGCGATACAAGCGACCGCAAAAACACGACTTAACGATCCGATCCGCTGCTGCACGTCACCCTCCGGGTAGCGCGTTCAAATACGAAAAAAGACGAGTGCCCGGGTGATCCGGACACTCGTCCTTATCGGTCTGTGAATCGCCTTCGGGCGAATTGCTGGTGTCAGTGTTTTTCTTCTTCGACGGCGGCGACATGCTCAACCACCTGGGGCGCCGCATGCTGCGTCGCCGCGGCGGTCTCGACGACCGGCTGCGTTTGCGGGACCGCTGCCGTCGCGGCCGGAACAAAGCTGCTGCACGCCAAGGCCGCGGACCTGGTATCCATGGTCCAAACGTTGCCGCGCCCACCACGGTCGCTGAAGAACACCAGGCGATTGTCGACGCCCCAGCTCGGCATCAGTGCGACGGCATTGCCGTCGGTCAGGCGAACCTTCGCTGAGCCATCCGCCGCGATCATCCAGAGATCCGACTGAGTCGGTCGAGTCTGGTTGATCTCAACGCGGCCGGCAGGAGCGGGCACTTCGGCGTAGACGATGAAACGGCCGTCGGGCGACCAGGCCGGGTTGATCAGCGCCGAGTTGTTGCTCGTCACGATCGCCATCGGGTTGCTGGTGGCGCCGTCCTTGAAATCCATGGCCCACACGCCAAACGTGCGAGCGCCGCGCTCGCGCGGAAGTTGGAAGAGAATTCGATCGCCACCCGAAGCGCCGGTTCCGGCCTTCGGGCACCACTGCGGGAGCATGCCATAGCCGAGGAAGCTGCCCGAGCTCGGATTCGCGGCTTCAACCATCCAGAGTTCCCAGCGGCGCGAAACTTCACCGAGGCGGCAGAAAACAAGCTTGGTTCCATCGGGCGACCACGACGGATGCAGGTCATGAGCGGCAGTCGCCGTGATCTGCACAGGTTTGCCACCCGACATCGGCATGACGTAGATGTTCCAAGGGCCGGCACGGTTGCTGGTAAACGCGATGCGCTTCGCATCGGGGCTGACGGCCGGCATCGAATCGTCAGAAGGATCGTTCGTAAGCTGCGTGATGACGCTGCCATTCACAGGCTTGACGAAAATATCGCTCGTCGCGCGATGCTGTGTGCTGGCGAAAACAACCTGCTTGCCATCGGGCGTGAGCGTCGGGTCAAAGTCTTCGCCTTCCTGCGCGAAGGAGATCTGGGTCAAGCCGTCGGTGCTGACCGGGCCGGTCTCGGCGAATCGTTCGCGGCGAGCCGGAGCCGAGTCGGGAACCAGTGCGCGATCGGTTTCGGGCCGCTGCGCGAACATGGCTATCGGTTCGCCCCCGAGCGCTGCTGGTTGCGCTGAAATCGGCTGGGCGGATGCGTTCTGGGGCGGGAAAACTTCGGCATCACCGGATTTGTGAGCGGCAGTCATTTCCGCTTCGGTGGCGTAGACGGCAGCATGGCCGTCACTGGAGCGTTCGCCTTTGGAGACCATGGACGTGCCGCAGGACGCGATTCCAGCAGCGGTACCGGCAAGGACGAGGCGCGCGAGAGTGGCGGAAAGACGCATGATCGATCTCCTGTGCGACCGCGTCGGCAGCCTGCCGCCGGTCTTCCCGCAGATCGACCTGACCAGGAATCGAATTGAGTCCGAATAAACAACGCGCGCATTTTGGCGCACGTTCAGCGCAGGCGACGGACGGCGATCGGCGACAATTGCCGGATCAGTCGTTCGCTTCGGCGAAGAGAATGCCGTGTGCCTCTGCCGGGCGCGTCCAGACCGCGTCGCGTCCACGCGGGCGCTGGGCAAACAAAAGATGCTCGAGATATTCGCGGAGTTCGCCCCGGCCGAACTGATGGAGATAGGCCGTGCTCGCGGTCGGGTTGATCTCGATGATCTGTTCAACGAGCTGCGGGGTCGTGAAATCGCCGAGATCTTCGCGTGTGGCAGATTGGGTAGCGGTGGGGCTTTGGGCGACCATGACATATCTCCCGGACGCCGAGGCCACACTCCGTGGCAATCGTCATCTTCGTTGGTGATACGCCTGCTCCGCAAAGCGCTTGCCAGTCGATCGAAATCGCTGACGTTTCAAGCATCGGCGGACGCGGCTTCGCGACTTTGAACTACGCTACCTGCGTGGACTACCTCACCCTGACGCCCCCCGAGTTACACGTTCGAAACGCCCGAACGGGTGAGGTATGGGCAGAGATTGCGCCCTTCGCGATCGCGGATGTCGGTGTGCGCGAGGCGGCCGAAAAAATGTTGGCCGGTACCGGGAGTGGTCATGTGGTTCGTGTGGTCGTTCGCGCCGGCGAGTTGCCGGTCGATCGAACTGAGGACGACATCGAACATGGCTTTCATGCGTGGTCCGGCCGTGGCAAGGAGTCGCTCGACGATGGAATGAGGGCCCTGGTAGAAGTCTGTCTCGCGCGCGACGCGGAGTTGCTGGTCTGGCCACGGCTCGGCTCGCTGGTTTCGGATATTCCCGGGTTGCTCTCAGTTTCGCGCAAGCACGAGAGCGTCGGGATCTTCCTCGAGCCACCCGCGATTTTTCCGAAGGACGAGCAGTTTCGATTGACGGACTTTGTCGAGCGACTGCGGGAAGTCGTGCCCATGTCGGCCGTGCGGGCAGTCTGCTTCGGGGCAGCGGTCGGCGGCGAATCACAGCAGAGCGATCTCGCGCCCTACGCGCTGCTCGCACAATTGGCGGCGGAGTTGGGAAAACCCGTTGTGATTCGAGGCGATTCGCCCGCGCCCGTTCTGGCAATCCTCGAGCTTCGCTGAATCGGCTACCCTCCGGCCAAGGAAAGCAACATGTCCACCCCCTCGACAAATGGCCCGACGCTCGATCATCCAACGTTTAAGGTCCTTAAGGGCAAGTTCCCGTCGAAGTCGTTCCGCGCGACTGAGTTCCGGGGCCAGTCAACGCTGATCGTCAGCGCGGCCGATGCGCACGAAGTCATGGCCTTCCTCAAGAGCGATCCAGCCTGCGACTACAACTTCCTGTCCGACGTGATTGGGATCGATTATCTGAACTATCCATCGGCGCAGCCCGGACGTTTCGCGGTTGTGTACAACCTGCTGAGCCACTCTCGCGATGACCGCTTCTTTGTCAAGATCTATGTGGATCCGACGCTCCCGACCGACGGCATCGTGAACGATCCCGGCCTGGTTGTCGACAGCGTCTGCGATCTCTGGCCGGGCGCGGAATGGACCGAACGCGAAGTCTTCGACATGTTCGGGATTCGCTTCAAGAACCATCCCGACCTGCGTCGCATCCTGACGTGGGAAGACTACCCGGCGCACCCGCTCCGCAAGGATTATCCGGTGCGCGGGAGAGGCGAGCGCGAGTCGTACAACATTGTCGATCGCACGTCGGCGTGAATACGTAGCGGATCGCAGGTCGGGCAATACTGGAAACCGATATGCGCAGGTATGCTCGTAGCGTGTTGACATGGATCGCGCTATTGCTCATCCCCGGCTGTATTTCGTACAAGCCGCTGACGCTGGAGATTCATGATTCCTCGGGACGTCCGTGTTCGAATGCCGTCATCAACATCGAGCCGCGCACCTATGTGATGCGAGCCGGTATTCGATCAGCGATCATGATGACGGACGATCGGGGAAGAGCGCAAGTTGAGATTCCGGACACGATTCACTTCGGACTACGCGCCTGGTTCGTTGCCGACGACGGTTCTGGTGGGTGGACTGATTGCCAGGCCCCGGGTGAAACTGCGGAACTTGGCGATGTACCGTTCGAACGTTGTGAAGGCGACTTACGCATCGCGGCTAGGTTCATCGAGAGTCCAGCGGCATCTCGGTCCTTGCACTCCGGATCGAAACTCGTTTCATCGCTTGATGTTGAGAGCGACCCGTTCTGTAGACCACCGCGAAGCCCTTGGAACGTTCGAAACATCCGATGGAGTCGTTCATAAAGCAACCCTCCACGCAGATTCCGAAGGAAACTGCGTGCTGGAGATCGCCAAAACGCGGTTTCGCGTTGCGGGGAAAGATGCGGAAGGCAGGGCTTTGCGCCCCGTTGTGCTTTCAGTTATCCCCATATGCGATAGCGAACGTCGGATCGCTGCGCTTCAGGTTTGGGGCGGCGCTTCAGAGGAAGGCCAGTCGGGCGGAAATATTTGGCCCAATCAGATCGACGTCATGGCGGTTTATTCACCCGCTTTGCATGAATTTGTCCTGCTCGGGAAAAACGCACAGGCCATCCGCAAACCGGTCGCTGAGCCTTCGCCCAGCGCACTATTTGGGCGCAACGACCGTTGACACCGCACGCACTTCAACGCGGCCTCTGCCAATATCCCACAGAATCGACTTCGCAGAAACCGGCGACGCCGACTGCGAATCGATCAGCGTGACCATGGTGTTGTTGTCCGATCCCGCCATCGCCGTGCCGGCAATCGCGTCGTAATCGATGATCTGGCCGAGCAGTTCTTTCGTGCCGCTCTTGAGGCGGGCGTTGCCTTCTGCGATCGCACGCGACAACTGGCCGCGACTTTCATTGAGGGGATCGCCGCCGGTCGGGCGCGCTTCTTCGAGCAAAGTTGCCGTGAGGCGTTCACAATCAAGCTGCGTGATAAGGCGATCGACCGGGCGCTCGTTCGTCAGCCGCACCTCGCCGTTGAGACGAATCGTCTGTGTCGGGCGATTCATCGACATCGAATCGCGCCAGGTGAAGAGGGTCTGACCTTTGCCGGTCGAACCCATGTCCACGGGTGATGCCGCGGCAGGAGTCTTCGGCTTCTCCGCGCTTGCATCGCGGCGATCCACGATCAGGATTCGTCCCGCGCCGGGCGTTGCAAGCGTGCCCGAGCTGTTGTCGGCCTGCACTTCACGCGATTCGAGATAGAGCAGACGCTCGAGCTTCGGCATCGGGCCGTCGCCGTCTTGCGGAACTGGCGCGTCGTATCGGCGCGACTCGATCTTCGCGGGGGCCGCGTCGCTCTGGCCGATTGCGATAACGCTCACGATGTCGCGTTTGATGTTCTGGTCGCTGTTCTTGTCGTTGGTCCCGAGCGCATCGATCGTTGCGTGGCGTTCTCCCGTAGCGGTCAGTTTCACACGCACTTCATTAGCCTGCAGCGTGTCGCGTGTGCGATCATCGGGCATGGCTTCAGCGACCGCGCCGCCCCGGGCTTCAAGTATGCCGGTCGAATCTTCGTACGTCATTCCTTCCGACCACTTTGCCGACGCAACCTGACGCGCGCCGGTCTTGCTCACGCCCTCGTGGTGGAACGAACCTTCACCGACGACTTCAAGCCTCGACGTTTCGCCCTCGAGTTTCATGCGCCGGCCGCTGACGCTCGAATCGCCCTTTGCGAGCACGACGATTTCGCCCGCGAGTTCGGCGTTCTGCGTCTGAATGTCCGCGGCAAGTTCATCGCAGCCCGCGCGAAGGCCGTCCTTGCCTTCAATCTGCACCTGCTCGCGAGCGTTCACAAAGAGAGCGCTGATCTTGCCTTCTGGGTCGTTGCCAAGTTGAACATCAAGCTGCTGCGCGCGAAGCGTCGAACTCTTGGCCGTCGCTTCGACATCGCCACGCGCGAGCAGCAGTTGTGCCGCGGGCTCCTTCTCGAGCGCGCTCGGCGCCGCAAATCGAATATCCACAGACTTGGCGTGCAATCCGCCTCCCTGCGCGTCGGTTGCCGTGGCATTGCCTGAAAGATTGACGTGCTGAAGGACCGGGCGATCCGCAAACGCCGGATCGAACTCCGCGGTCATGGCGTCTGCCTTCGCGATCGATTGGCCGCCCTTTGCCTGCACTCCGCCATGGAAAGCGGCGTTCTTCAATGTCTTCGGATCGCCCTTGGCATCGAGGCCGAACGTCAATTGCGCCGATTCAGCCCACGCGATCGAGCGTTGCGCTTCATGCGCGAGATCGTCCGAGTCAAGGTTTTCGAATCGTCCCGCGCCGCGGAAGTCCGCAAGTCCGGAGGCCAGGTTCATCCGCGCATCCGACGCGATCACCCGCCCGGACTTTTCGCCCCGGAGCAGGACTCCCTCGGGTTTCACGCTCGAGATTCGGGCCTCGCGGATTGTGTCGAGATAGGTGACAGCATCGCCAACGCCCGAAATATCCGCGCCGCGATCGGCGATCGTCACACGTTTCGAGGTTCCCGCGAATCGAACCGCAAGGTCGTTTGATGTGAGCAACTCGTTCGCGGCCGGCAGCGGACGAATCTCGAGCCGTCCCTGCCAGAGGATTTCCACCGGATCGTCATTCGATGCGCGATCTGCCGCCGGAATCTCTTCGCGCCGAAGCAGAGGAGTTCCTTCAGGCTGCTGCATCGAAACGCGTCGGATCGCGAACGAACCCGTATCACTCGTTTGCCTGCTCGCAGCTTGGGCAATCGGCCCCGGCTTTTTCGGTGCCTGGTTGTCGATCAGCCTTGCGAAGACTTCGAGCAGATCGCTCTTGATCTCGCGTTGACCCTGCGTTGCGCGAACCTCGTGCTCCGCCGTCACGCGATAGAGCGACTCGCGTCCGGGCGGCGTCACGCCTGCCGAAGCAACCGGCGGCTTGTTGCCCGTTGCGTTCGAATTTGGCGACTGTGCCTGGCGTGCCTGGAGCGAGCTTTGCGAGTTGCTCGTCGGGGCGCCCGCAGCAGACGAACTCTGCCAAAGGCTCGGCGCTTGCCTCGCCCGCTTCGGGTCGTAGCGCAGATACTCGCTCGCATCCGCCGTGAGCAGTTCAAGTCGCTGCTCAGGATCGTTGAACAACGCGCGAATGTTCTTCCCGGCGTACGAAATCCCGCTGCCAGTGATGACAATGCGTTCAGGGATCTGCAATTCGCCGATCGCGCCGTCGAACGCCATGTGTTCGCTCTTGGCTTCGATCAGAGGCGTTTCCTTTTCCGGATCGATCTTGCGTCCCGCCGGACCTTCGAACAAACGCACGATCACATTGCCCTTGAAGTCGCCGCGCTCCGGAAGCTGTTGACGATTCGGCAAAAACAAGTCGGCCTTGTCAGCGCGGATCCAAATCACGCGTCCGTCGCGCGGAAAAAGCCAGCCCGACGGCGTCTGCACGGAATATCGCTTGGCTTCGAGCGGCTGAATCGCCGGCAATTTCAATTCCGCCGCGAGTCGCCCCGGATCGTTCCGATCGACCAACTGCAGCGTGATGTCCGAACCGTTCAGCTCGTTGTCCGCGGTTGGCGCGTTGCCAAGATCCGCCGGCTTCACGATCTCGAGTTTCGATTTCGCCGGAGAGCGTGCAATCCAGAAAAGCCCGCCCGCCGACACAAGCGCAACGAGAACGGCAACGACAAGGCCGTTGGTCCGAGCGCTGCCCGAGTCAGCACGATTCGCGCCGCGCGCGACTCGACCCCGTTTGGTTCCTGGCGTACTCAATCCTGCACCAGCCTCATCGCGACGAGATCCTGCACGTCGAGAAGGCCGACCGGTTCGCCGAGCGAATTCACAACCGGGATTTCGTCAGCGCGGAACTCACGCACCATGCGCACCGCATCGCGAACCAGAGCCGTCTCCGGCAGACAACGCGGGTCCTTCGTCATGACGTCGCGGATCGGGCGATGAAGCTCTGATGGATCGCGCAGAATCAGGCGGCGAAGATCGCCGTCGGTAAAGATGCCGCTCAGGCGGCTGGTCTTCGGATCGCTCAGCAGGATCGCGCCCGGGCGACGGCCACCCTTTGCAGCCTCTTCGAGCGCCGAGGCGACCGTGCGATCGTCCGTCACGCGAGGGAGATTTTTCCCCGCGACAAACCGCAGCACCTCGGTCACGGGCCTTAGCAAATCGCCGAGTGTTCCACCCGGATGTCGGCGTTTGAAATCTTCGTCGGTGAAGTTCCGCACTTTTGCGCTGACAACCGCGAGCGCATCGCCCAGCGCCAACGTCGCCGTGGTGGATGAAGTGGGGGCCGCAAAATCCGGTTCGCCCGCTTCTTGCTCAAGCCCAAGTCCGAGCGTCACGGTCGCGAGGCGCTCAAGGCTCGATGCCTTCGCGCTGGGACTTCCGGTCGCTCCCGCCGTTCCCGTGATGCTGATGATCGGAAGCCCATCCTGCCTGAGAATCGATGCGAGATTTACAACCTCGTCAGTCTCACCGCTGAATGAAATGCAGATGACGGTGTCGCACTTTCGGAATCGCCCAAGGTCGCCGTGTGCTGCCTCAGACGGATGCACGCAGTGGGAGGGAATACCAAGCGACGAAAGCGTCGCCGAAATCTTCGCGCCGATCAATCCGGACTTGCCGAGGCCTGTAATAAGAACTGTGCCTCCCGCGTCGGCACAGGAGACGATCAGCTCCACCGCTCGCTCGAACGGATCACCCAGCGAATCCGCGAGCCGGGCAACCGCCGTCGCCTCCGCTCGAAGCAGACGCTTCCCGGCTTGGAGCGCTTCCGGAGTGACTTTCGTACCCCGCGCGGCAGGACGTACAGACACCTCCGTCGCCGGTGCTTTGGGCTCGGTCATTCGTTCCGTCCTGGTTCCGGGCGCGGCCTTTGATGGCATCCCTGAAGGGTAGTTCGGGGTTTGGCCGAAAGTGCGTACACTGTTGGTAGAAGCCAATCGCTTTCCGCGGCGGAGCCGCTGATTTTCGCGATTTCTGCATGGCCGGAGGCACGGATGCTCACCGAAGACTATCGAGTACGCCTGGAATCGTTTGAAGGCCCCCTCGACCTTCTGCTCTTTCTGATCCGCAAGAACGAGGTCGATGTCACCGACATCCCGATCGCGCCGATCGCGGATCAGTACATCGCGTTCCTTCGCGATCTCGATAAAGACGGCACGCCTGTTGATATCGAAGTCGCCGGCGAGTTCCTAGTGATGGCCGCATCGCTCATGGAAATCAAGAGCCGCTGGCTCGCTCGCAGCAATGATCCGAACGCGGTCGTCGCTTCGGATGACTCTGGTACCGATGCAACCGATCCGCGAGCCGATCTCGTGCGCCAGTTGCTCGCGTACAAGCAATATCGCGATGCGGCGGATGCGCTCGAGCTTCGTGGCAAGCAGTGGCAGGCGCGGTTTCCGGTTGGAGGCGCCGACGAGTTGACGCCAACGGTCGATGCGGACGCCGTCCGCGAAGAAGTTGCAGCACTCGATGTCGAGGATCTCGAACTCACCGACCTGCTCGAAGCGTTCAAACGAATCGTCGCAACCGTGAACTTTGATCGCCTCGGCGATCACCAGGTCGTGTACGACGACACGCCGATCGAATTGCACGCTGCGGACATTGTCGATCGCATCAAAGGCGAGTCGCTCGGCGCACTGGGCGACGCTCGTCCAAAGCTCACATTCCGCACGCTTCTCACCAACCGCACGCGAAGCGAAATGATCGGCCTCTTCCTCGCCGTGCTCGATCTCGTGCGCAGGCGGGTGGTGGGGGTGGAGCAGGACAAGCAGTCGTCGGAGATCACGCTGGTGCTGCGCGATCCCGATGAGGCACCGACGGATCCGGCCGCGGCCACTGCTCAGTAAGTTCAGATAAAAACACCGCCCAATCCAACGAGGAAAGGGCGGCGCTGAAGAACGAGAACTTGTTGAAGACGCGATCGCGCGGAGAAACCTCGTTTCGAATGAAAACGATGCCGCCGGTTGAAAGTGTGAACGCGCGACAACGCAGCGCGCCCGCGGCGCGGTGAAGTACAAGCTGTAGAAAATTGTGTTGGAACGCGATCGGTCGCGAGAATTCAGTCGTCGGCGATCATCGACCCGGCATCAGCGAAGAACAATGCCCCCTGCGACGATGTCCGACGTCGTAACCGGCGTACAGACCGTCGTCGTGAGAGAAAAAGAGTTCTCGATCACGAGAGCCGTCCGGACCGTCGTGCCGCCGAAGCGCGCCGACTGCCAATGTGCCGATTGAGACGTGAGGCAACGAGACACTGGACACCTCCTGAGCCGAACCTCCAAAAATAAAAAGACCGAAACGCAAATGCGCTGCCCCGGAACGGGCATTTTTGAAAGCACCAAGTTGAAAGATCGCCCAACGCACCCCAGCGAGACGGTCAAATCTCGATTCGCGGCAAGGTGAAAGCGGTTTCAACCATTCAAGAAATTATGAAGATTGCGCAAAGGCATGTTCCACGCTTTTCTTGAGTTCGCTGAACCGGCGTGAAGACCTGCGTACGGGCACGCACGCGACTCGATGCCAATGCGCGCGGTTCGGTAACAGCACTCGCCCCGGTCAATACGAACACGCGCGATTCGAAATGCCGCGATGATTTCGGAATCTCAACTGCTGTGCCGCTGACACAACCGTCTCGCGTTATTTCAAACCCGCGATGAACTTCTCGAGCCGATCGATGCCTTTGTTGATCTGATCGACCGAGCACGCGAACGAGATGCGCGCGCAGTTCTTGCCGCAGCCTCCGAAATCTTCGCCCGGCACGAATGCGACATACTGCTCGGCAAGCAGCGCCTCGCAGAAATCCATCGCGTTGTTGATCTTGCGGCCCGCGGTCCCGTTGCCGCCAGGAGTTGTCTTTCCAAAGTGCGCCGACACATCCGGGAATGCGTAGAAGGCGCCCGTCGGCTTCGGGCACTCGATACCCGGAACTTTCGCAAGACGGGCATGAATCGCGCTCGCACGCTCCGCAAATGCCTGACGCATCTTCTCCACATCCGCCGCCGTCTTGGTGATTGCCGTGCGAATCGCCGGATACGTAAAGCTCGTGATGTTCGTCGTCATCTGACCCTGCAGCACGCCCATCGCATCGATCAGCTTCTTACCGAATGCGCCGCTGCCGGCCGAGTAGCCGATGCGCCAACCCGTCATCGCGTACGCCTTCGACAATCCATTAATCGTGAGCGTGCGCTCCGCGATCTCCGGCACGCTGCCGATCGAGAAGTGCTCGATGCCGCCGTACACGATCTTCTCGTAAAGCTCGTCCGAAACAACAACCAGATTCGGCGCGGTTGTCTTCGCAGCTTCTGCGATCACTTGCGCAAGCGCCTTCAACTCCGCAGGCGTGTACATCGTGCCGCACGGATTGCTGGGCGAGTTAATAAAGAACGCACGCGTGCGAGGCGTGATCGCGTTCTTGAGTTGCTCCGGTGTGATCTTGAAGTCGCTCGCAGCGTCGGTCTGAATCTCAACGACCTTGCCGCCGGCGATCTCGATGATCGGCGCGTAGCTCACCCAAGCCGGGACGGGCAAAATGCCTTCCTGCGGCGCTTCGCCATGCGCAGGAAAATCAAACAGGCACTGACACGCGACATACAGCGAGTGCTTGCCACCCGCGCTGATCGCGATGTGATCGGCCGTCGTCGGGATTCCGTTTTCTCTGACCAACTTCTCCGCGAGCACTTTCCGCGTCTCGGGGTCGCCCAAAGTCGGCATGTATTTGGTCATGCCCGCATTGAGCGCCTCGATCGCCGCGTCTTTCACCACCTTGGGCGTATCGAAATCCGGCTCGCCCGCCGCGAAGCCGAGAACGTCGAGGCCCTGAGCCTTCATGTTCTTGGCCCGGTTCATAAACGCAACCGTGACCGAGGGTTTCATCTCCGCGACACGCCTGGAAATCGAAAGGCCTGCAGCCTTGGGGGTGGACGCGGAACCGGAAGCGGGGGAAACCGGATTGGCGGAGGCAGTAGTCATGTCCGAAATGTACCCGCCGCGGAAGCCACCTTGCGGCTGTCGCCTGTAAAGATTGGCTCTCCCGCGGCCCCGAATGCTCCGGTACAAATCTTGTAAACTGCTTCGGGTCTCTGTTCGGAACCCGTTTTTACCCCTTCCAGGCCTTTGATCCATTCCCCCTTCCGGCCTAGGATTGGCACCCGAAAGAACTGTGAACGAAGGAAAGAAAAGAACTCATGGCACTGGTCGCTGAACGCCGCAAGAAAATCGTTTCTGACTACAAGACGCACGAGAAGGACACGGGCTCGCCCCAAGTCCAGATCGCGATGCTGACTGAGAAGATCAAGGAAGTGTCGGACCACCTCAAGGGGCACGACAAGGATCATCACAGCCGCCGCGGCCTGGTGCTCATGGTCGGCCGGCGTAACCGGCTCCTGCGCTACCTCGCCTCGACTCAGCCTGAGGAATATCAGAAGCTGATTGCGCGATTGGGCCTCCGAAAGTAATTCACTCGGCCCGGTGTTTGGAAAAACACCGGGCCGTTTTCGTTTTCAAGCCCCTTCGGCCTCTCTCGGACGCGGCAGTGGGCAATCGGCAGCTCGGGTTTTCCCAGTCTGCCCTTTGCCTTCTGCCTCTCAACGAAGAGACCGGGGGGCATATCAGCCCAGGGTCGTGCGTTCACTCGGCTTCTCGCCAATGCATGGCAAATGCATGGTCGGAAGTGTGAGCGTTGTCGGTCCGCAGAAGAAGGAAAGAAAATCATGTCTCAGGTCTCTCACGCTTCTACAGGTCTTGCTGATCTGCCGGGCGCTGTTGTCGTCCGCAAGGAAATCGGCGGCCGCGTCTTCACACTCGAAACCGGCGTCGTCGGCAAGCTCGCCGGCGGTACGGTCATCGCGACCTTCGGCGGCACAACAGTGCTCGCCGCAGTCGTTCGCGCCAACCCGCGCGAGGGTATCGACTTCTTCCCGCTCACCGTTGACTACCGCGAGAAGACCCCTGCCGCCGGCAAGTTCCCGGGCGGCTTCAAGAAGCGCGAAGGTCCGCCCTCTGAGAAGGAAATTCTCACGATGCGCATGATCGATCGCCCGATCCGCCCGCTCTTCCCGGACGGCTTCGTCGACGAAGTGCTCATCCAGTGCATGGTGCTCAGCCACGACACCGAGAACGACGCCGACGTGGTGGCCGGTATCGCTTCGAGCGCCGCGCTCGCGATCAGCGACATCCCGTTCGAAGGCCCGATCGCGACCGTTCGCGTCGGACGCATCCACACCGACAACGGCCCGCAGTTCGTCATCAACCCCACCGTCAGCCAGCTCGATTACTCCGATCTTGATCTGGTCCTCTCGGGCCACAAGGACGGCCTGAACATGATCGAAGTCGGCGCCGCCGAAGTCGATGAGTCGAGCATGATCGAGTCGATCCGATTCGGTCAGGGCCAGATCAATGAGCTGCTCGGTCTGATCAACGACCTGGCCGCAAAGGTCGGCAAGCCGAAGCGCGCGGGCGAGTCGATCCTCCCGACCCCCGAGATCACCGACAAGGTGCGATCGATCGCCGAGAAGGAAATGACCGCTGCTCGCAAGATCAACTCCAAGGCCGAGCGCAACGCAAAGGTCGATGAACTCCGCAAGAACACGCTCGACAAGAACTTCGCCCTCAAGGTTGATGGCAACTACGGTGAATACGCGACAAGCCTCAAAAACAAGGTCATGGCGAAGGAAGCCTTCAAGCGCCTCGAGGAAAAGGTCACGCGTCGCCTGATCGTCGAAGAGCAGATTCGCGCCGACGGCCGCAAGGCGACGCAGTTGCGCCAGATCACGGGCGCTGTGGGCATTCTCCAGCGCACGCACGGTTCGGCCCTCTTCCAGCGTGGCGAAACGCAGAGCATCATCAGCGTCACGCTCGGCACCGGCAAGGACGAACAGATCGTCGACGGCCTCATCCCCGAGTACAGCAAGAAGTTCATGCTGCACTACAACTTCCCCCCGTTCTCGACGGGCGAAGTGAAGCGTCTGAGCGCCCCCGGTCGGCGTGAAATCGGCCACGGCGCGCTCGCCGAACGCTCGCTCATGGGCGTCATCCCGGGCCCCGATGAGTTCCCATACACGATCCGCGTCGTCAGCGACATCACCGAGTCGAACGGCTCGTCATCGATGGCCTCCGTCTGTGGCGGCTGTCTCGCTCTGATGGACGCCGGCGTGCCCCTCAAGGCCACCGTCGCCGGCATCAGCGTCGGTCGTTTCAGCGATGACAACGACCAGAACGAACTCTTCGTCACCGACATCATCGGCGAAGAAGACTTCTTCGGCGACATGGATTTCAAGGTCAGCGGCACCCGCGAAGGCATCACCGGCATCCAGCTCGATCTCAAGGCCCGTGGCCTCGTGATCTCGCAGATCGAGAAGATCCTCCAGCAGGCCAAGCAGGGCCGGCTCGAGATCATCGACATCATGGAACGCATCATCGCCAAGCCCAGGGCGGAAATTTCCCCGCTCGCGCCGCGCATCATCACCCTCCACATCGATCCGGAAAAGATCGGCAAGCTCATCGGCCCGGGCGGCAAGATGATCCGTGGCCTGCAGGATCGCTACGGCGTCACCATCGACGTCGATGACGACGGCACGGTCCAGCTCGCCGGCAACGATGGCCCGTCGATCGAAGGCGCCCGCACCGAGATCGAAGCCCTCTGCGAAGAGGTCAAGGTTGGCGCGATCTACACAGGCAAGATCGTCAGCGTGAAGGACTTCGGCGCTTTCGTCGAACTCGCCCCGGGCACCGACGGCATGTGCCATATCTCCGAATTGGCCGAGGGTTACGTCAAGAGCGTGACCGACGTTGTCAAGATCGGCGACATGGTCAAGGTGAAGGTCATCCTGGTCGACGACCAGGGCCGCATCAAGCTCAGCCGCAAGGCCGTGCTGATGGACGAAGCCAAGAAGAACGCCCCGGCTGCTCCTGCCGCCGATGCTCCGGCACCCCAGCCGGTCTGATCTGGCGCCGGGCCGCCCCATTCTGCATTCGTGACTCGAACGCCCCCTCTTCAAAAGGGGGCGTTTTCCTTGCGCAACGGCAATCCACAAGTTTGTGGAAGTTAAATCGAAGGCCAGCCTCCGAGCGCTTCCAAATTGGCGAAGCGCTCGTCGTCGGTTGACAGGCCCGCACCGTCTGATAAGCTGGCCTTGGCGGACGGGTCACTCACTCCGCTCTTGCCTGCGCAGGACGCGGCGGCTTGCCGTGCTGCAGGGTTGGAGCGATCGGGATTTCGGGACTTGACCCCGATGCCATCCGAAGCGAACCGGCCATTCGGTCCGGGCGCAGAAGGAAAGGGGCCGGCGATGACAGAGGGCACGGGTGGCACAGGCGCAACCCAACTGACCAATGTCGAGGGCTTGGTGAAGTGGTTTGACCCACGCAAGGGGTTCGGCTTTATCGTCGGACCCGAAGGTCAGGACATCTTCGCGCACTACAGCGTGATCCAAGGCGACGGGTTCCGCGTTCTGAAAGACGGTTCGCAAGTCATTTACGACGCGACGAAGACCGACAAAGGCTGGAAAGCGACGAAGGTGATGCGTGCGCCCGACAGCGTCGAGGTTGTAGTGCCGCGTCGCGGATATACGCGATCTCCTCGTCGCTAACGCCTTCACTAAACTCGAAGCGTGTCCGGGATGCTCTACCTCCTGATCGGGCTCGTTGTCGGGGCGCTGGGCGCCGGCGTGATGTCGCTTTTGGCTTTTAAGACGCAGTCTGCGCGGATCCGATCGGCGGAACGGCGCGCACGGGCCGCCGAGCGCCTGGCGGAACTTGGCGCGATGACCGGGGGTTTGGCGCACGAGATCAAGAATCCACTTTCGACCGTGGGGCTCAATGCCCAACTCTTGAGTGAAGGCATCGAGGAACTCGCGATCTCGGAAGATGAGAAGGGCCGGCTTGTTCGGCGCGTGCAGTCACTCCGACGCGAGGTTGAACGGCTTCGCGGCATCTTGACTGATTTCCTTCAGTTTGCGGGTGAACTCCGGCTTGATCGCAAGCCGGCGGATCTCAATATCGCGGTTGAGGAACTCGTTGATTTCTTCCTGCCTCAGGCGGAAAAGAGCGGCGTGCGCCTTCGCTGCGACCTTTCTTCCGAACCCGTTCGCGCCGAGGTCGATGTCGCACACATCAAGCAGGCGGTGCTGAATCTGCTCTTGAACGCGACCCAGGCAATGGCGGCGGAGCCGACCGAAACGGGGCGTCCGCGTGAGCTGATGGTCCGGACGAATCGCGCAATCGATGCCGAAAAGCGGCCGGTTGCGCAGATTCACGTGATCGATACCGGCCCGGGAATGTCGGCCGAGACAATCGCGAAGATCTTCCGGCCCTACTTCACAACCAAATCGGGCGGGACGGGCCTCGGGTTGCCGACCGCCCGCCGAATCATCGAAGCACACGAAGGTCGCCTCGAGGTTCACAGCGAGCCCGGCCGCGGCACGGATTTCTTCCTGACGCTCCCAATCAACGGCTCGCAAGCACCCGCGCGATGATCGTGGCGGCGCGTTCCATGTCTTCGCGCGTCGTGACCACGTCGGGACAGAGCCGTAAATGTCCAAGCCGGGCGTCGACATTCACGCCGGCCTGCTTGAGCGCGTCGCACGCCGGGTGAGCATCCGCACGCGGGATGAGCAGGAAAGCGCCCGATTGTTCGGGCGTCGCGCCGCCACGGAACGAAGTCACACCCTGCGCCGAGAGAACCGAACCGAGCGCATCGAGTTGCTCAAGCGAATACCGCCGCAGCCGTTCCACTCCAAGCGCGAGCACAAGCTGAAGACCCGATCGTGCCTGAAAGAGCGGCAGCGGGGCGGGTGTTGCTTCCAGCCACGCGTCGCCGCCGTCGGCGAGCAGCGGTTGGTCCGGCCGCTCAAATCCAAACGTGTCACGCTTGGCGAACCAGCCCGTATCGAGCGTTCGGATTGTCGTGCTTTCGAGATGGCGCGGATGGATCGCGAGCCACGCGGCGCCAGGGCCTCCCCGGGTGTACTTGTATGACCCGCCAATCGCAAAATCGGCGCCGAGCCGCTCGAACTCGACAGGTATCACGCCCGCGCTGTGAAAGGCGTCGAGCACAACAAGCGAGCCCTTCGCGTGTGCCGCGGCGACGATGTCCTCCACACGATCAAGTCGCTGCCCCGTTGCGTAGTAGATGTGCGAAATGACGACCAGATCGGGCGCATCGGCGCGAATTGCATCGAGGATGGCATCCGCATCGATCTGGGGCGGGCGATTCGGCGCGGTCCGCTGTTCGACCCAGCGCACCGATGCGCGATTGCGAACACGGTAGGTTTTCAGTATGAAGTCGATCGAATCGAACTCGCCTCGAGTCGCGATGACGCGTGGCTTGTCGATCCGCAGCGCGTTGAGCACGGCGCGAAGCCCCTGCCCGGCGCTGATCTTCGGCACGACAAGATCGGCGCGGCTCAACCCGATCAGGCACGCAATGTTTGTGCGGAAGGCGGTCATTTCCTTCATCCACACATCCCACGCGCCGTCCATGTCGGTGTACCACGCGTCGAGTGCTTCGTGCACATCGTGGGCCAGCAAGTCGAGCGGCCTGCCGAGACTGTGGTTCGAGAGGTAAATCTCCGATCGCTGGCGCACGCGCGCAAAGAGCGGCGCGATGTGCTTCTGCAACGACTCTTCCGTCAGCGCTGCAGCACCAAGCGGAGCGACGGCGCGAGCAATTGTGTCGCCGATTATCGGCGCGAGCAGCGTGTTCGTGCTCATGAAGGCGGTACCTCCGGCCCGACCACGGTGCGCACATCCCACAATTCCGGGAAGAACGGATGATCGAAGATGTTGCGGAGGTAGCCCGCGCCCGCCGTGCCGCCGGTTCCGCGTTTCATGCCGATCACGCGCTGCACGACCTTGAGGTGCCGATACCGCCAGAGCATCGCGGCCTCATCGACGTCGACAAGTTTCTCGCACATCTCGTACGCATCCCAGCATTTGTGCGGGTCGTCGTAGATCTTCTTGAAGACCGCCAGCACGCCGTCGTTTGGTTCGTGCTGTTTCGTGAGATCGCGCTCGAGCACCTCGCGCGGAATCGCCATTCCACGACGAGCCAGGTGCCTCAGAAATTCGTCGTACAGGCTGGGTGCATGGAGCGCGGCATCGAGGCTCTTGTAGATCGCCGGCTCGTGCCGGAAGACTTCCAGAAACCGCGACTCGCGATTGCCGAGCATGTACTCGATCATCCGGTTCTGATGCGACTGAATACCGCTCGCCGGTCCGAGCACGTGCCGAAATTGCACGTACTCGGTCGGCGTGAGCGTCGCGAGCACGCTCCATTGTCCGAGCAACTGCTGCTGAATGTGCTTGACCCGCGCCAGGATCTTGAAGCTCGGCTCAAGTTGGTCTGCTGCGACCATTGCCATCGCCGCACGCAGTTCGTGGATGACGAGCTTGAACCAGAGCTCCGTCGTCTGGTGCTGAATGATGAAGAGCATCTCGTCGTGATGCTCGGGCGAACTGAGTGGGCGCTGGGCCACGAGAAGCTGAGGCAAACTCAGATAGGTCGCGTAGTCGAGCTTTCCATGCAAATCGGTCACCAGCCCCGAAGTCCCGGCTGCCTGGTCAGATGGTCGCGACGGTTGGTTTGGATTCACGCCGCAAGTGTGGCAACGCGACCGGGCTTCAGCAAGCCGGAATCGATCGCTCAGCCCAACTTGTCGAAAATCGGTCGGCTGTTATTGACGTGCATCGCCAACGTCGGTCTTCACTGCCGCCAGCGGCACGATCGCCGTCGCACCAGCCAGGTTGCCCCGCATCAGATCGTCGCGCTGGGCCAGGGTTGTCCCGTCACCGTCGTTGGTCGGCTTGACTTCAATCGCTCGCGTCTGCAGGTACTCGGCCCGAGGCGAGTTCGCGCAGCCCAACCCGACAAGAGCTGTCACTCCCGTCATCAAGCCGAAGCACGCGAAACGAATGCGGCGCTCCATTGCAGAAACTGAGGGTCTGTTGGGCACCAAGTGGGGGCATCGTACAGCCGAAAGTTGGCGGCTGCCAGCCAAATCGCCAAGGAAGTTCTCGGACGTTGTGTGAACCGCCTTTCCAGCGGTCACACCGAGCAATGCGTTCATCATGCAGCGGCAGCTCCGAAACCCCCACAAGCCGTTCATTGGCCCGCCACGGAGCGCCCACGAGCAGCGTTCCGTTCGCTTGAAATCGGCGTCCAGGCTGGCTCAGGTCGCACAAATCGGCTAAGTTACCGGCTACTAGCCCCTCTGATCGCATAATGTCCGGTACTTGCGCGACACAGGCGGTGAGGCCAGAACGTCATCCCTGTGCGAGGTTGGCATACTGGCCCGAAAAGGACTTCGATGAAACTCGCATTCAGCACGGTCGCCTGCCCGGAATGGACCCTCGATCGCGTCGCCAGCTTCGCGGAAGAAGCCGGCTACCAGGGTGTCGAGCTCCGCACCTTTGGCAGCGGTTCAACGCAGTTCGCGTGCGACCCCGCGCTCACCGATCCTGAAAAGGTCCGCCGCCTCTTTGCACCGACTGGCTGCGATGTCGCGTGCATCGCCACATCCGCCCGCTACGACGACGCCGTCACGCCTCCGTTGATCGGTCACATCCTCGATGGCACGCCCAAGGGCGTCGTCGATACCGGCTGGGCAGTCGAGCTGGCGGCACGCCTCGAAGCCCCGCTCGTTCGCGTCTTTGCGTACCAGATTCCCACGAGCGAGACCCGCTCGAGTGGCATGGCCCGCATCGTCGCCCGTCTCGAACTCGCGGTTGCAACCGCACGCAACACCGGCGTTCGCCTTGCAATTGAAAACGGCGGCTCCTTCCCGACGGCCGCTTCGCTCAGCGAGCTCCTTGATCGCGTAAACAACCCGTTGCTCGGCGCCGCCTATTCGCCGTTAGTTGCAAAGCTTGCGGGCGAAGATGCCGCAAACGGGATCAACGTCCTGAGCGATCGCCTTTTCTCGGTCAAGCTCAAGGAATATTCGCACGGCAAGCCTTGCGAACTCGGGCAGGGCGAGTCAAACGCCGCGGCCACCGTGGCGGCTCTCGGCGATCGCGGCTTCACCGGCTGGGTGGTGTACGAATACGACCGCGCCTGGGTCAACACGCCGGGCGACGCCGCCGATGTGCTCACGCGCAGCGCCAGGACTTTCTTCCAATGGGCCGGCAAAACCGCCGAACCCAACGGCACCGCCCGTGGCGTGCTCAAAGTGCGATAGCAGTTCAGGTCGCAGTCCGAAGCGTCCGCTCGATCCGCCGGTCGGGAATGAACCACACAAGCGCGACGATCACATAGATCGCCCACGAAATCCAGTGATTCCAAAACGCCGTCACGATCGCGACGACATAAAGCGCGATCGACACGCGGCCCTTCCAATCGTGCCCGACCGCACGCGCCAACTCCGAATCCGAAGGATGGCAGGCCAAGATCGATCGCTGCAGCACGAAGTAGGCGATTGAAGCGCACAGCAGCACGATCCCGTACAGGGCCGTCGGCGCCGGTGCAAAGTGATTCTCGCCCATCCATCCGGTCACGAACGGAATCAGCGACAGCCAGAAAAGCAGCAGCAAGTTCGACCAGAGCACCCGCCCAGTAATGTGCCGCGTCGCGTGCAGCATGTGGTGGTGGTTGTTCCAATAGATCCCGACGTACACGAAGCTGAGCACGTAACTCAGAAACACCGGAATCAGCGGCTGCAAATCGCCGAAATGCTCCGCATGCGCCGGAACCTTCATCTCCAGCACCATGATCGTGATGATGATCGCGATCACGCCGTCGCTGAATGCTTCGAGTCTGCCCTTGCCGATACCCATGCCGATGGAACCCCTGCAAGTGTGAGAGAACTCCGGTTCATCGGCCCGGCGCCAGCCGCACCGAAAAAGATCGCATTCGCGCCCCGCTAGCCTTTCTCCGCGAGCATGACGCTTCACGAAACCGACATCACCGCCGCCTGCCGACAACTCGGCTTTGAGTTGTCGGGTGTTTGCGATGTGCGTCCGAGCGCGTGGGCAGAGCACTTTCGCGCCTGGCTTCTCGCCGGCAAGCACGGCACGATGGAGTATCTCGCGCGAAATACCGAGCTTCGCGCCGATCCCGAATTGCTTCTGCCCGGCGCGGCCAGCGCGATCATGGTCGCGGATCTCTATCACTCGCGGGGCCACGACCATGCCGCGTCGCCAGCTCGGCTCGATTCTCCATTCGGGAAAATCGCCCGCTACGCGCGGGGCCGCGACTACCACAAGGTAATGAAGAAACGTCTGCATGCACTCTGCGACGACCTTCGCAGCAAGCATCCCTCCGCGCAGTTTCGCGCCTTTGTGGATACCACGCCGCTCATGGAACGCGAAGTCGCGCAGCTCGCCGGGCTCGGCTGGATCGGCAAGCACACGCTCCTTATCCACCCGCGCGTCGGCAGCTACATCCTCCTCGGCGGCATTCTCACCACGCTCGAACTCACAAAGTCGAGCAAGCCGGTCACCGATCACTGCGGCACTTGCACCCGCTGCATCGAGGCCTGCCCGACGCAGGCCATTACGCCCTACAGCGTCGATGCCTCACGCTGCATCAGCTACCTCACGATCGAGAACCGCGCCCCGATTGACGACCAATTTCACGAAAGCATCGGCAACTGGCTTTACGGCTGCGACATCTGCCAAGAAGTCTGCCCGCACAATTCGCCACGCCCGCCCGAAACGGGAGTGGCGCAGATCAACGCCGATTACACGCCGCTTCGCGATTCGCTGCCGCTTGAGGATGTTCTGAATTGGACCAGCGAAGACCGCCTGAGTGCACTCTCAGGCACCGCCATGACCCGCGCCACACTCGAGATGATGAAACGCAACGCCGTCATCGTCGCGGCGAACGCGATCAGGAACGGCTGTCCGGAACCTCACCGCTCGGCGCTTCTGCAGCGGCTGAAAGAACTGGCGTCGAATCACGCGGAATCGTCGGGACTGGCGAGCCTTGCCGCCCGGACTCTGCATCGTCTGAACGCGCAATAAGCAGTCGCGCAGCGAGCAAGACCACGACTCCCGGCACCAGCCACCATTCTTGCTTCTGAATGAATCCCATCCAGAAGGCGGGCGTCGCGATCGCGCACGCACCGAGCCACACGATCACGTGCCGCGCCGAAGGCAAGCGATCCGAAGCGCGCAGCGGAATCATCACCAGCCACACATACGCCGGAAAGAGCAGCCCGTACGCGGAGAGGATGATGCGATAGCCAAGCTCGAACCCCGGCGAGATGTTCTCCGAAACTTGAAACCTGAACAACGCCGCGGCGCCGCCCAAAATCGCAATCACTCCCGCACTCATAATCGTCCCGCTCATGCGAACCCGGTGCGCCGTCCCGACCGAACTCACCATCTCCCGGATATGCAGCCCGCACGTGAATCCGGACTGAATCAGCATGTGCATCACGATCGCCGTCAGCACCCGCGGCCCGGCCAAACTCGTCCCGAGCAGCAGCCCCGAATACGCCACCGTGAACAGGATCATCGCGAAGAAGAAGAACCCGAACCCGATCGTGAATGCGATGCGCGACGCGCGAAGCCCCAGATTCTGCCGCGCCCGATGAAAGGTGGCATCAAGATACGGACAAAGCAAAAACCCGAAGATGCAAACGGGCGCGACCCAAACGACCGCAGGGATGCCCCAAAAGCCGCGATCGCTTGGCTCTGGAATCTTGACCTCGAGCCCAACCCAGAATGAGAACGCAATCACAACAACGCTGATGAAAAACGGCGTCAGCGCTTCCGACGGCTTGTCGGCTCTCAGTCCCGAGAAGAGCGCAATCCCAAACACGCCCACGCAAATCCACGGCCACCATTCGCCGCTCACCCATCCCGCGTGCGACAGGTACCACACAAACCAAAGGTGAAATGCCACCGTCACCGCAGAGAAAACCCGCACCATCGTCTCGTGCTGGATTACGCACCAGCGGCTCGCATCTTGACTGCGAATCACCCAGCCCATTGCCGCGGCGCCAACCACGTTGGGGATCGCAAACGCGACGAATCCCCATATCCCGTAGTCCCGAACCAGTAGGACGGGCAGAAACATCCCGATGCACCACGTCCACGAGACGGCAAGAAACACCGCCCACACAAACGGTGAGTTGGATGTGCCTCTGGTGTTGGCGCGGGGCGGCTCGACGGGCATCTGCGCGAGTGTAGTGAATCTGGCCATGGGGCAACGTGCTTTTGGTGGCCCGCTTCTCCGAAGTGGGTTGCACCAAGCTCGACGAATCACGGCTGTGGAGAGCCGTGCCACCAGGAACTCGGCTTACCCTCACGCCATGACGGTGAAGTATCGATGGAAGCTGATGCGTGCCGCGAAGTTCAAGCTCGATGGCGGCTCGATGTTCGGATTGGTTCCCCGCGTGGTCTGGGGCAAGTCGGTCCCGACCGATGACCGTGGTCGCATCGACGTCCAGCACAATTGCCTGTTGCTCGAACGGGCTTCATCTGATCCGGGCGATCCGCCCGGACCCAAACTTGTCGTCATCGAGGTCGGCAGCGGCAACAAGCTCGATGCGAAGAGCAAGGACATCTTCGCCCTCGAAGATCGTTCCATCCTCGACGCCCTGCAGGAAGAAAACTGCCGCCCCGAGGATGTGAACGCCGTCCTCGTCACCCATCTCCACTTCGATCATGCCGGTGGATTGACCCGATTGCCCCGCGCCGGTGAGCGAGTCTCCGCCGAGATGAACGCCGTACCCACGTTTCCCAACGCCGAGATCTACGCCCAGCTCCGCGAGTGGAACGACGCCATGGCCAACACCAGCGTGATGACGCGGACCTATTTCCGCGATCACCTACTCCCCGTCGAAAATCAGATGCACCTGATCGATTCGGCCCGCCCGTTCGCCACCGGCTATACGCCCACGCGCGACGAAGTGCCTCGCGCGCCCGCGATGCAGCGCATCACCTCGCTGCATGGGCTCAATGGCGCTACCGGCGTCCCCGGCGTCGGTGTCCTGCTCGTCCCCGGACACACTTGGGGCCAGCAGGCGATCGTTTTCCACGACGACAAAGGCCGAACTGTCGTCTTCACGCCCGACGTCATGCCCACGGTCAATCACGTCGGCGCCGCATACAGCCTCGCCTACGACGTTGAGCCTTACACAAGCATGATCGCCCGGCACTGGTTTCTCGAGGCCGCGGCTGAGAACCAATGGCTCCTTGTGCTCGATCACGAACCGGGAAACCCGGTGCAGCGGGTCCGCCGCAAAGACCTCTGGTACGAATTGACGCCCGATGCCCCGTGAGTTCGGGCCAATATCTCGAATTGGGAAGAGTGCCGGGCCGTTCGTCTACAATCGAGTCATCGCATGTCTGCCGCCCCATCAGCTCAAAATCAGCCCGAGATTCGTGAGCCCAAAGGGTGCGCGGAAGGCGATATTGCGCCATCGCAGATCGCCGAAACCGATGTCGAGGGCGGCGAAGAGTTGGGTGACGAAAATGAATCAGGCCCGGCCGCGGGGGCAGCGGGAGCAAAGCTCAGCTTTCGTGATCGAGTCGAGGATTTCATCGGGCGGCTTTCGACACGCAACAACTTCTGGCATCGTGTCTGCTCGCTGATCTGGCTGCCGTACGCGTTCAAGAGCGGCATCCGGATGAAGCGAGTCGATGCCGAGACGTTTACGGCCGAGCTCCCCTTCCGGCGTTTCAACAAGAACTGGTACAACGCGATGGCGGGGGCCGCGCTACTTGCCAACAGCGAAATCGCCGGAGGCATGTACATCTTCGGCGTCACCGGTGGCGAGTTCACCATCGTCTGCAAGGAACTGACCTACCGGTTCCTGAGGCCGTGTTATGGTCCAGCGCTTTATCACGTTCTGCCGCGCGAAGACCTCAAAGCGCTGGTCGCCTCGGGGCGCGAATTCAATGTCACACTCGAACTCGAAATCGTCCAGCAGGCCGTGATTCCCGCAGCGATTGGCGGACGAACGAAAGACAAGCGATCGCTCGTCGCCCGCATGGCAGCGAAGTCACGCAAAGTGGGGCAGTGCCAGGCGACGTTCCACGTGACGCCGGCGCTGCACAACAAACTCAAGCGGGGCAACGTCCGCAATGTCGGCAAGAAGAGCTAGTATCACAGTGACGACGCGGGATCACTCCGCGTCGCGCACGTCTGCGTTCGTATAGACCTTCTGGATATCGTCCAGATCTTCGATCGCGTCGATGAGCTCAATCACTGTTGCCGCAGCGTCGCCCGTGACCGTGACATTCTCCGCCGGGACCATGGCGATCCCCGCTTCCGCGATCGTGATGCCGGACTTTTCGAGCGATTCCTTCACCTTCTGAAACGTGGGAACACTCGTCAGAATGGTCCACGGTTCAGCGGGATCGGACGGATCATCGGGTGAAATCACGTCGTCCGCGCCCGCCTCGAGCGCGAGCTCTATCACGCGGTCCTCGCTCAGACCCGGCGCATTGAACACGATCTGTCCCTTCGGCGTGAACATGTAGGCAACGCATCCGCTGTTGCCGAGATTGCCGCCATTGCGGTCGAACGCGAGCCGCAGGTCACCAACGGTTCGGGCGCGGTTGTCGGTCAGCGTGTCGATGATGATCGCAACGCCGCCCGGGCCGTAGCCCTCGTATCGAACGTGGTCGTAGTTTTCGCCCCCCGCGCCGCCCGCACCCTTCTGGATGGCGCGCTCGATCGTGTCCCGCGGCATATTCGCGTAGCGGGCCTCATCCATCGCGTATCGGAGCGAGAGATTCGAATCGGGATCCGGGCCGCCATTCTTTGCGGCGACAATGATCGCCTTCGCGACTTTGGTCCAGACCTTACCCCGGCGTTTGTCGACAACCGCCTTGCGGTGCTTGATCTTGCTCCATTTATTGTGGCCGGCCATTGGGAGTGCTCGTTACTAGCGCGAGGTGGTCACCGCCGGAGTGGTGGCGGGTGGTGCGTGCTCGGCGACCTTCGGCTCTTTGCCTTCGGCGACCGCTTTCAATTTCAATTCGGTCTGCGCGAGAACTCCACGCAGCTCAGCCAGTTCAACTTTGCCCGTTTCGTCGTCATCCCCGAGATTGCGCTGCGACCGCACCGCCATAATCTGATCGGCCGACCGCTTGGCGGTGACGCGTGCGAGCTCCCAGTTTTCTTTGGCCTTTTGCGATTCGCCCGCCGCCCAGAGCGCGTCGGCGAGGTGGTCGGTGATGACGGCATTGTCGGTTCCGTCCCGCGCTTCGAGCGCACGGGTGAGGAGCGAAATCGCGCCCGACTCGACGACGTTACCAGCGGCGTCCTTGGTGTCGCGCAGCTTTCCCTGCTTGAACCTCAGCCAGCCGAGCGAGTCGAGCACGCTCGCCGTATCGGGCTTGTCCGCGTAGGCGATCAGCAGCAGTCGCTCTGACTCCGCAAGGTCGCCCCCGTGGTCGAGCAGGTAATACGCAAGGTTGTTGCACGACATCGCGTGGCGCGGATCGCGCTCCAATACAACGCGATAGATCTCCATCGCGAAGGGGGAGCGATCGCGAAGTGTCGCTGAAGATGCGACGTTGTGCAGCACCAGCGTGATGCGATCGGCCTGTGCCGCGGGAATATCCTGCCCGCTGTCCGACGCCAGCTCTGAAATGATGACGGCCTTGGACGGATCATCGAGCAGCGGCACGAGCGCTCGAACGTCGTTGATGTCGCCGTAGCGTGCAATCAGGTAGTAGACGAGATATCGGTAGAGCTCGGTCGTGGGTTCGGGGACAAATTTGATCGCTTCTCGCAGGAAACGCGGTGCGGCCTCCGGAGACGGCGACCTGCTGATCCGATCGGCGGTTCGCGCGAGCAGGAGCGTCGAACCATCCGGATATTGACGCACGGTCTGACGTGCCGCCTCGACGAGCGAGTTGGTGTCGGCGGGTGAGTACGTCGCGAGCAGTGCAAGGCGTGATTCGTGCAGAGGCCGAGGAAGGTCGATGCCGAGACTTCCCGTGTGCGCGAGCAGATCGAGAACCGACTTGGCTGACGCGCCCGATTCATCCTTCACTGCGGCGCCCACCTGCTGGTTGATGAGTGCGATGAGGCGCTGGCGCTGAGGCGAGTTGAGCAGTGCGCCCGCCGGTACACCACGGATGATCGCATCGGTCGCTCCACGCGAATCGCCTTTGGTCGCGAAGAGTTCGGCGAGTTCGAGAGAGTCATCCGCGGATCGCGGCGTGTGATCGAGCCGCTCGAGCGCGAGCTTCTGCGCACGTTCCGGATCCTTGAGCGACGTTCGCACAAGCTGCTCGCGCTGGCGCGCAATGGAATCGATCGGGTAGCGTGCCACGAGATCGGCGAGCGATTTTTCCGCCTCAGATGCCTTGCCCTGGAGCTCAAGTACGCGGGCGCGAGCCGCGATCAGGCCGACATTCCCGGAATATTGCGCGAGCTTGGCGCGAAGCCAAGTATCGGCGCGATTGAGCAGGGCCGCTTTGGTCTCGGCGTCTCCGGTCGTCTGGCGCTCCCATGCGACCACCAATTGCTCGATGAGCGTCGGCTCCGGTTCGCTCTCTTCTGCGATCGAGATCAGCGACATTTCCGCCTGCGACCAGAGCTGGCGCTGTGCCAGTTCGCCGGCGACCAGCCAGCGGATCACGCGGCTCGACGGAATCGAATCGCGAAGGCGCCTTGATGCCGCTCCGAGCCTTGCCTCGTCCTTCAGCGGGCCGCTCGGCAGATAAAGCGCAATCAGCGCCTGATGGGCCCGCTCGTCGAAGCGATCCTGGGCGAGAACGTCTTCGAGGATTGCTTCGGCGTCCTTCGCGCGCCCGGTGCGCGAAAGAATATCCGCGGCTGCGATCCGCTCACCGGGATCATTTGTGAGCGTTGAGACATCCAGCGACTTGGCGAGGTCGATCACAAATGCGTCTTCACCGGCGTCGAGCAGTGATCCGCAGCGCACGGCGAAGGGAAGATCCTCGTCCGCCTTGAGCTGGTCAACCAGCAGCTGTGCGCTCTTGAAGTCCCCGGCGTCGAGTGCCGCGTGCAGCTTCACGCCCAGCAGCACGGCCCGGGCCTCGGCATCGGAAATCTTTGCAAGGTCGATGACCTTGGCGGTTTCGAGGGCTCGAGTCGCGAAACCCAGGCGGGATTCCATCCACGCCGACATTGCACGCTGACCGGGCGACTTTGCGCCGCGTTCGATCACGGTAAATGATGAATCAAGCGCGCGCCCGTCGCGCATGACCGCATCGCCGATCCGCACGGCGGAACCCGGCGATGCCGTCGCCATCTGGAGTGCTTCTTTGCCCGCGCTGGCGCCGTTTCGCGTTGACAGCTCGATCAGGTCGGCCGCGACTTCAGAATCAAGCGGATGTGCCGCGAGATGTTCGCGGAGCAGTTTCGCCCCCTGCGGGTCCGCCGCGGCCCGCGCACGCACGAGGCGCGACTGGATCGTCGGCGAGAGCGGCTTCTTCAGATCCTCGGGCATCACCGCGAGCGCTCGCGAGAGCGCGGGCCCCGCACTGGTGTTTTCCGACAGATACCGAATCAGCAGCAACTGGCGATCTTCGATCCACCCGTTGGCGTCCAGAATCATTTCAATCAGCAGCTGCGCAGCCTTCGACGGCTCACCCTGCAGCGCCGACGCGTAAATGAAACGAACAAGCGTCGCCCCAGAATCAACCGACGGATACTCGAGCGCCTTCGCGTAGCTCGCGAGCGCAACGTCAGAACGCCCCATGCGCATCGCGATATCACCGGCCTGTTCGAGCAATTCGCCGCGGCGCCGATAGACCTCGCCGAGTTCGGTGCGATAGTTCGTGTTCTCGGTGAAAGTCTCGGGGAGCGCCGCGGACGCATTGAGCGCTTCGGACGCGGCAGCCGAATAGCCGAGGCGTGCGAGCGTTTCGCCGAAATCTGCCGCGACGACGAACGGCATCGCCGCATCAGAGGCCACATCGGGCGCTGCGTTCGCACGTGCGAGATACGCGGCGGCACGATTGAGGTCAGACTTCTGCGCCGCGTCCTTGCCCAACATCCACCAGACGCGTGATTCATCGAGCCCACGGCGCGCCGCCTGCGTGTAGGACGAGATCGCGAGCGTGCGACGGCCCAGCTTGTACTGGGCTTCCGCGAGTTCGCGCCAGACCGCGGCCTCCGCCGGATCTTTTCCCGCCGCATCGGTCAGCAGGGCCTGTGCCTGCGTTGCATCTCCGCCCAGCAGCGCCGAACGCCCAGCGACATAGAGACGCACGGCCTCTGCCTTCGCCTCTTCGTCCACTGCCGGATCGCTCGTCTTGGGAAATGAAACCTTTGCTGCAAACTCCGGCGCGACTTCCGCGAGCGGGCGATTGAGATTCGGGTTGGATGCAATCTCTGCAGGAGTCAACGCTGCCAGGCGCGAGGCGTCGATCCCCGGAGGCGGGGGAAGGTCGCGGGCACGCGCCGCTTCAGGCTTTGCACCGCGTGAAACGCGCCGCAATTCTTGAATCGACCGAGGCAGATTCGCGTCCGCCGGATCGACCGGGGCGAGCTGCGATGAGTCCGCTGCTTTCGGAGAATTCGGACTGCTCGAGCAAGAAAGGCCACAACACGCGATGAGCACCGAAGCAATCAAGCCCGGATGGACGCTGACGGCTCGCTTCGACATCGAACGTGGGAAGAGTGCTTTTGAGCGTGGCGGCATGGAGGATGTTCGCGATCGGAGGAAACTTTGTTCTTCGGCCCGGTGGGAACGCCATTTTCTTCAGCCCTTGGCCGAAGATTTGGAAGACCGCTTGGACGTTTTCTTTGCTTTGGCCTGCTTCTTTGCCGCCGCCGCGACGCCTTGCTCCTCCAGAACAGGTGGCGGCAGTTCGGGTGGCGAGAAATCGGGCAGATCGGCGCGGCGCTCGCGACGGGGTGCGGCACCCTGATCGTCCGACCATGCCTGCAGCACCAGCGCCACATTGGTCGCCTCGCCCGCGCGAATCTGGCGCTCAAGCCAGGAAGCTGCGCTGTCGGCATCGGTCACGTCATCGCCCAATACCGCTTCGGATGCGAGCAAGTCGGCGATCCGCTGATCGACCGGGATGGCATGGCCGCCGAGACCAAGCGAAAGGACGCGGGCGGAGACGTACGCAGGGGTGCCGTCGATCGAATCGAGATAGCTGCGGGCCTCGCGCTTGGAAAGTTCGGTCAGGCTCTGGAGCGAGAGCGAGTGCTCGCGCTTGAAGATGTCGTGGAGGCTCGATCGAAGGCGGAGTGCGCGTTCGTACCCGCGCGGATAGCGCTCGCCGAATGCCGCGGCAATCTCGTCTGCGAACGCGATCCGAAGTTCGTTGTAGTCGACAAAGGTCTCGCGAATGCGTTTGAGCGCCGCGCGGGCCTGGCCGGTCGAGGCGTCCCAGAGCAAGAACGAATAGACAAAGAGGTGAAGCAGCGGATCAACGCCCTCATCGACGCCCGCAGTGAGCGGGTCGGGCTGCTGCTCGCCATAGCGATTCGAGAGCTTCTTCAGCAGAGCCTGGAGAAGCTTGGCCGGGTCCTGCGCACTCATGCGTTTCGTCTTTCCGGGGAAAGTGGGGGCGGAGGAGTTGTCGAGCCGGGCTCGCTCGAATTCGGTTTGGCGGGCTCTTCGGCGGGCAGGCCACGAGCTTCGCGATCCTCCTGCACCTTCAAGAGTGCATCGATCACCGCCGCCTGCTTCTTCTGGCGCGAATCCAGATCAAAGTGGAAGCGGGGGAGCTTGCGGGAGTCGACGTTCTTACCCGCCTCGCGCCGGATGTGCATCGTCGCGCTTCGAATGCCGTGAAGCGTGAGTTCCTGGCGTTCCGCCGGCAGAACCGAGATCAAAATGGTCGCGTCGGCAAAGTCTTCCGAGACGCGCACCTCGGTCACGGTAATCATGCCCGAGATCCGCGGGTCTTGAATCCCGCGATCGATCACCGCTTGCACGGCGCCGCGTAGCACCGACGTAAATTGTTCCTGGCGTCTGCTCAAGCTGCGTCTCCACCTTTTTGGGCGCGCTCTTCGCGTTCCGCCTGTTCGATCTGTTCCAGAATTTCCGCCTCGAGCCCGCGCTCGCTCATCATCGCGTCGGTTTCCGGATCGCTTCCGTCGCCGGACTTCGGATCGCTGATGCGCACCTCGGTACGGGGCGATGGAAGCGCCTCGATTTCTTCGGGCTGCACCGCGCCGATCCAACCCGCGCTCGCGTGCAGCACCTGCCGGTCGATCTCGCCGACCTCGCCGTCGCGAAGCTCGCGCAGCTTGATCGTGATCGCATCGAGAATCTCGCCCGCCCGCTGCCCGTCGCGCGTCACGATCGCCAGAGCGATTGTGGCCGCGTTGAGCAGGTCCGGGTCGCCCACCTCTGCGATCGAGCACAGATGCTCGCGGTGGAGCTTGTCCTTCAGCGATTGCACGACCCGCCGCTTGTCCTTGAGCGACTCGGACCCGTGGACCAGTACCTGGAATTGGAGGACTCCGAGCACCATCAGATTTCCGTCCAAACACGTGTCATGCAATCACCAGCCGCCACTTAGCCAAGCGTTCGCTTGACCTCGACCTGCTTGTAGCACTCGAGCACGTCGCCTTCCTTGATGTCGTCGTAGCCGAAGATCTTCATGCCGCATTCCATGCCGGCGCGAACTTCCTTGGCATCGTCCTTGACACGCTTGAGCTGCTCGAGCTTGCGATCGTTCTCGACCACAACGCCGTTGCGTGTGACGCGGATGAGCGCGTCGCGCTGCACGATGCCGTCGGTGATGTAGCAGCCCGCGATCGAGCCGACCTTGGTGACCTTGAAGACCTTGCGGACTTCGGCGTGGCCCAGGATCTCCTGGCGGAGTTCCGGAGCGAGCATGCCCTCGGCCGCTTTCTTCAGGTCGTCCACGATGTCGTAGATGACCTGATACGTGCGGATCTCGACGCCCTTCTGCTCGGCCAGGCTGCGTGCCTTGCCCGAGGGGATGACGTTGAAGCCGATGATGACCGCGTGCGACGCTTGCGCCAGCAGCACGTTGCTCTCGGTGATGCCGCCGATCGCGGCCTCGAGCACACGAACCTTGACCTCCGGAGTGCTGACCTTTTCGGCCTGGCTCTTGAGCACGTCGAGCGTGCCCTGTTCGGCCGCCTTGATGACAACACGGATTTCCTTGAGCTCCGTATCCGCCATCTGCGCGAACATGTTGTCGAGCGTGAGCTTGGGCTGAGCGAGTTCAGTCTCGCGTTCGCGATGGCGACGCTGCTCGGCAGCTTCCTGAGCCTTCTTCAGCGAATCGACCACGTAGAACTTGTCGCCCGCCGTCGGCACTTCGTCGATGCCCGAGATCTGCACCGGCGTCGGGGGCGTGACGTCCTTGATCTTTCGGCCACGATCGTCCGTGATGTCGCGAATACGACCAAACGCGCGGCCGGCGACGAGATAATCACCGACCTTGAGCTTGCCCTGTTGAACAAGGATGTTCGCGACCGCGCCGCGGCCCTCTTCCGTGCGAGCTTCGATCACGGTGCCGCGTGCCGGGCCATCAAAGTCGGCCTTGAGTTCCAGCAGCTGCGCCTGGTAATCGAGCGTTTCGAGCAGCTCGGGGATTCCGACGCCCGTGGTCGCCGATGTCTTGATGACTTCGACCGTTCCGCCCCATTCCACCGGGTTCAGATCGTTTTCTGCAAGCCGTCCGAGCACCTTCTGCACCTGCGCATCGGTCGCATCCGGACGATCGATCTTGTTCAGCGCGACCACGATCGGCACCTTCGCGGCCTTCGCGTGGTTGATGCTCTCGATCGTCTGCGGCATGACGCCTTCCGGCGCCGAGACGACAAGCACGACCACGTCGGTCATGTTCGCGCCGCGTGAACGCATGCTCGTGAACGCTTCGTGGCCCGGCGTATCCAGGAAGACGATTTCCTTCTGTTCGCCCGCAACTTCGAGCCCAACGCGGAACGCGCTGGTGCGCTGCGTGATGCCGCCGGCCTCACCCGCGGCAACATTAGCATTGCGAATCTTGTCGAGCAGGCTCGTCTTGCCATGGTCGACGTGTCCGAGGATCGTGACGATCGGTCCGCGCGGACGCAGGTCCATCGCGACGCGATCCGCGAACTGCGAACTGACTACTTCTTCGGCCGACTTGGCTTCGGTCACTTCGAGATCGACATCAAAGTCGATCATGATCTCCTGCGCCTTCGCAGGATCAATGCCCGAGTTGATCGTGGCCATGATGCCTTCAAGGAACAGCTTCTTCACGATCTCGGCGCCCTTGACGCCCGTCGCCTCCGACAAATCCTTGATGGTGAACGGCGCCGCAATGCGGATCTTGCCGTCCTGCTGCATGTCGGAGTCAGCGTGATGCTCGGTGCGCTTCAGATCCTGACGGCGCTTCTTGAGGAAGCCGCCCGATCGGGCCAGCCGCGCCTCGCGCTCGATCAGATCCTGTTCAGAGAACACGCCCGTCGTGCCGCCGACCCATTCCTGGCCGGAACTGGCACGCCGACGCTGCGGGACGCCCGTGCCGCTCGACCGCTTGGCGCCCGCGGCACCGCTGCTGCTGTTGCCACCACTGCTGCCGCCGCCACCCGACTTACGCCGCGGGCTGCGACTGCTGTCATCTTCGCCTTGGCTGCCAGGAGAACGAGTACCTGTGCCTGTGCCGCCGCCAGGTGTGAACCGGCGCGGACGCGGGGCGTCCATTACTTCGGCCGCTTCGATGCGGACGACCTTGGGGCCGGAAAGCTTGACGGCAGTCTTGATTTCGAGCTTGGGACCTGCAGGGCCCACGTTCGTCGGCCGCGTCGGCACGTTCATTGGTGCCGGCTGGACGCGGGTGGGACCCAGCACGCGCGGCGGAATCGGGGCGTGATGCGGCGGTTGATGAGGAGGGTGGTGCGGAGGCTGCGGCGAGTGTGCAACGCCCGGAGTTACCGCATTGCCATCTTGACGTGGCGCTTCCGGCGCGGCTGGCTTGGCGGCGACTGAAGGAGTCGGAGCCTTCGCTGCAGGCGCGAGCGGCGTCGCAGGTTGCGTGTACGCGTGAATTTCGGGCTCGGTCGCCGCGGGCTTGATATATGTCGGTGCAGCCGGGCGGGCCTGGATTTCGGGTTCGACGGGAGCGGATGGCGTGTGCGTCGGGCGGAGGGTTGCGGGCGGGGCTGCGACGGCGATGCCGCCACCAACCTCGTCGGGCTCGCCGTCGGCCTTTTTGCGGCGCTTGGGTGAGGCCTTCTTGGCTGTCGAGATATCGATCTTCTCGGCGGTCTCGATCGCGGTTGATGCGGCGGCATGATCGCTGAACCACTCGCGGATGGTGGCCTCGAGGCCCGCGCTCACGGCGGACTGATAGTTCTTGATCGTCGTCTCAGGGATTCCTTCCGCGTGGCACTTGGCCACGATGACTTTGGAATCGACGCCGATCTCTTTTGCGATCTCAAATACGCGCTTCTGCTTGGCCAAACGATGCTCCGAGATTCAAATCCAACCTGAAACCTTCCGACATTCCAAACCCGGCGTTCTGAACGTTGATCCGGCTTGCGCCGGAAAGCGACTGATCACACTTTTCACGATCCCTGCCCCAAAATGTCCGCGGCCCGCGCATCGCCCGAAACTTCGGTCGATGCGCCGAGGATGGCGTCTGCCGCGGCATCGCCCGCCTCGCCACCTGTTGTGCCGCCTTCGGCCAGCAACTTCGCGGCGGTTGCCGCGTCTTCGCGGGCCTTGCGTTCTTTCTCTTCCTTGTCCTTCTGCTGCTGTTCGGCGACGACCTTGGCCTTGGTCGAGCAGGTGCTGACGACCTCGGCTGCTTTGGCTTCGTCGATCTCGAGTTCGCTCATGAGCACTTCGGTGCCGACTTCTTCGATGTCGAAGACGCTGACCATGCCGAGTGCCGCGAGCTTGTCGGCCATCTTCTCGTCGATACCTTCGACGCTCTGGACCGTCTGGTACATGGTCTCGACGCCCTTGGTGAATTCCTCGGGCGTGAGGATGTCGATGTCCCAGCCGGTGAGGCGGGCGGCGAGGCGGACGTTCTGTCCGCGTTTGCCGATAGCGAGCGAAAGCTGATCGTCGCGGACGACAACGGTGGCACGGCCGAGTTCGAAGCAGAGGCTGATTTCCGCGACTTCGGCCGGCTTGAGCGAGTTCTGGATGAGCACCTGGCTCGACTCGTTCCAGCGGACGATGTCGATCTTTTCACCGTTGAGTTCATCAACGATGTTCTTGATGCGCGAGCCTTTGACGCCCACGCACGCGCCGACGGCATCGACCTTGTTGTCCATGCTCGAGACGGCGAGCTTGGTGCGGTAGCCGGCTTCGCGGGCCATCGCCTTGATCTCGATGATGCGCTCGGCGACTTCGGGCACTTCGACTTCGAAAAGACGCTTGATGAAATCCGGGTGGCTGCGGCTGAGGACGATCTTGATTTGATTGCCGACATCGCGGACGTCGAGAATCAGGCAGCGGACGCGGTCGCCCGCGTTGAACTGCTCGCCGGGGATCTGCTCGCTGCGGGGCATGAACGCCTCGGCGCGGTCGATCGTGACGACAAGGGCGCCGCCTTCGTAACGCTGCGCGGTGCCGACCGCGATCTCGCCGACGCGCTTGGAGAACTCTTCGAAGATGCTGGTCCGCTCGTCGTCGCGGAACTTCTGGATCATCACCTGCTTGAAGGTCTGCGCGGCGATGCGACCGAACGCGGCGGGCGTCATCTCGAGCGGCGCGCCGTGGCGCGTCATCGTGAGATTGCCGGACATCGGGTCGAGCGTGCAGGTGAACTCTTCGGCGTCGAGCGTGTTGAAGTGCTTCTTGGCGGCGGAGACCATCGCGAGTTCGAGATCGCGAATGAGAACCGAGCGATCGATGTTGCGATCGCGGGCGATGGAGTCGAGGATGCGGAGCATTTCGGTCGTGTTCATTTGGTTTTCCTATCTCTGCGCTGAACTCTTCACGGGATGTCGAGTTATCGGGATGTCAAACATTTCAATCGAGTTCCGAGCCGGGCCCGGAAAACACCGCGGGCCACCGGCGGCAAACTGTGCCACCCGTGGCCCGGGAAAAAGCGTCACCGCAAGTGGCGGCTTCATCTCATGCGGAAGATTCCTCCGCACGAGCCGACCGGCGAACGGTCCGTCCGAACCTGAAGCCGCGAGGGTGAACCCGCGGCGACGGGATTGGAGCGATTACCGAGCATGATTGCCAGCCGTCTGCATGACGCTTCATCCCCGGACTTTCCCCGGACGGCAACATGCCGGACGGAGAAAGCCGAACAAAGGCCCGCCAGTATAGCGACAAGCAGTGCAGCCTTCAAATGAAGAACAGCGCGGGAGGGGCGTCTGGGGGATTAAACCCGGTCCCCGACGCCGATCGCTCGGTCGATTCGAAGGGCTTTATTACCCCGGCAGCGACCCACCCGTGCCAGAAACTTCTTCTCATCTTCAACACAGACGACCACCGGCTGATCGGCCCGCTTTTCGGTCACCAGCAGGTCGCCCGGGGCCATCAGCAGGAGATCTCGGAGGCTGATCGTCGTCTCGGCAAGTACCCCCGTGACCTGCAGACTTGCTCGGCCAAGCGTGGTGGCCACCGTCTGTTCGATCTCAGTCGATTTCTGATTCTTCGAGGAGGTAAACCAGCTTTGGGCGCTCAGTTCTTCCATCACCGGCTCGATGACGTTGTAGGGGATGCACAGATTCATCGTGCCGGCTCGGTTGCTCATCTTGAGCTCGAAACCGATCACGACCACGACTTCGTTCGGCGGGACAATCTGTACGAGCTGCGGGTTGCTCTCGGTGGCGGCGATACTGAACGTCATCTTCTTGACCGAGCTCCATGCTTCAGAAAGCGTGGCGAGGCCGCGCGTGGTGACGTTGCCGATCAGGCGGGTTTCGATCAGCGTCAGCGGTCGCTGCGGGATGAAGAGATCGTGGCTGGTGCCGCCCAGCAAGCGATCGATGATTGGATAGATGATGAGGGGAGAGATCTCGAGGCAGATCTGACCTTCGAGCGCGTCGGCCTTGATGAGGTTGAAGCTGGTCGGATTCGGAAGGCCGGCGATGAACTCTGAATAGGTCATCTGCTCGCAGGTTGCGACTTTGACCTCGACGATGGTGCGAAGGAAGCCCGAGAGCGACGCACCGAAGTTTCGGGCGAAACTCTCGTGAAGCGTCTGGAGCGAACGCATCTGATCTTTACTGACGCGCTCGGGGCGCTTGAAGTCGTACGCCTTGACCTCGAGGCCGTCGGTCGTGTCGCGATGGCGGCTGAAGATCGTGACCGAGCGCTGCTCCTGCTCGACCGTGCCGGTATCGACCGCGGCAAGCAGGGCATCCACTTCGCTCTGATTCAGAACATCGGCCATTTTGGTTCCGTAGGGCCGTCAGGCGGCAAGGGAGGCTGGGGAGGAACGGGTCGCGAACGGTGGCATCCAATCATCGACCGGCCTCTCGTGCAGCCTTGAACGTTGAAGGGCCGATCAGGACGAGATATGCACCCCTTTGTGCTCCCCCGGCTTGCCGGAAGGAATTGGATCGAATGAGACTACTTGGAATCCTGCTTGCGGCGCTGCTCACAACGGCATTTTCGACCCCGGCGATCGCCCAGTTTGGGTCATCCACGAAGGTGACGGTGACGGCGTCGGCGCAGCGGACCCAGGTCGCACCCGGCGAGCAATTCGCGATCGCGGTCATTCTGGATCACGCCAAGGGATGGCACACCCAGACCAACGAACCGGTTCCACCGGCCGAACTCAAAGATCTGAATCTCGAGCCGACGGTGATTCAACTGGTCGCACCGAAGGAAATGAAGATCGGCCCGATTCAGTGGCCCAAGCCGACGCGCGTGAAAGTGGGCTTCGTGGGCAAGCCGGTCGAGATGGAATTCTTCGTCGGCAAGGCGGTGGCCTTTGTTCCGGTGCAGCTCAGCGCGGATTTTCCGGTTGGCGCGCTGAAGTTGCCGATCTCGGTCGCGATTCAGGCCTGCGATGAATCGGTCTGTCTCATGCCCGAGACGATCGAACTGGAAGTTTCGCTCGAAGTGAAGCCGCTGGGGCAAATCGCAACCGCACCGGCTGGCGAGGCGGGCCTGTTCACGGAGTTTGATCCGAGCGTCTATTCGCGCATGAACGCTGGCGCGACCGCGGCGGCACCCTCCACGGCGCGCAGCCGGTTCGATTTCTTCGGTTACGAATTCTCGCTCGGTCGCGATCAGTCGCTGGTCATTCTGCTCATCGCGTTTGTCGCGGGGTTTTTGCTCAACTTGACTCCGTGCGTGCTGCCGGTGATTCCGATCAAGATCCTCTCGCTCCAGCAGCAGGCCGGACATCCGGGAAAACTGGCTCTTTTCGGCGCGGTTTACTGCGTCGGAATCGTCGCGACGTTTCTTGTTTTGGGCCTCTTGATCTTCGGCATTGTGACCGGCGGCCAGAAGCAGGATTGGGGCCAGGTTTTCACAAGCCAGTGGTTCACGATCATCATGGCGGCAATCGTCGGTGTGATGGGGCTGGGAATGATCGGGCTGTTCACGGTCAATCTGCCCCAATCGGTGTACATGCTCAATCCGAGCCACGACACTGTGTTCGGGAATTTCCTGCTCGGCGGGCTGACCGCCGTGCTCTCGACACCCTGCACAGGCCCGCTGCTTGGCGCGACGATCGCGTGGGCCGCGACGCAACCACCGTGGATGGGGCTGGTCACGTTTGTCGTCATGGGCGCGGGCATGGCATTCCCGTATGCGGTGCTCATCGCATTCCCGCGTTTGATCGACCGGCTACCGAAAGCCGGACCCGGAGGCGAGTTGCTCAAGCAGGTGCTGGGCATCCTGATGCTCGCCGTCGCCGCGTTCCTGCTCTCCAACTTGACAAGCGAAAAGTGGCCTTGGTTTGCCGTCGGCGCGGTTGCGGTCTTTGGCGGAGTCTGGGCGATCGTCGGCGGATGGCGCATGCTGCGGACGACCGGCGCGAAAGCCACCGTGACCGTCCTCGCACTCATGTGGATTGGAATCACAGTTTGGACAACGCGTGCGCTGACCTCTGAGGGGCCGGTCACGTGGACGAGATTTGTAAACGCCCCCGAGGGTGATGTGCGAGCGAAAATTGATGCCGCACTCAAATCGGGAAAAACGGTGGTGGTGGACTTCACTGCCAAGTGGTGCACCAATTGCCACGTCATCGAGCGGAACGTGCTGCTGAGCGAAACTGGGGTCGGGATTCTGAACGACTCCAATGTCGTGCCGGTCAAGATCGATCTCACCAGCGCCGGCGAGAGCCAGGGCTGGGGGCTGGTTCGTGAAATCTCCGGGGGCGGAGGCATCCCTTTGGTCGCGATCTATCGCCCGGGACGAGAGCGGCCGATCTATTTCAACAGTTTCTTTAAGCCGTCGGACCTTGAAGCGGCGGTTCGCGGGCCGCTTCCTCCCGCGTAAAGTGGCTTCCGACCTTGACGACCAATCCGTCCGAGTTGACCTTGCGGGTTGCTCCGGCTAACTTTCTACCCGCTTCCGGTCGATTCGGCACGTTCGACCCGGCTGGAAGGGCGACAATTGAAGAGTCCTGTCTGGTCTTGCGGGCGTAGCTCAGTGGTAGAGCGTCTCGTTGCCAACGAGAAGGTCGAGGGTTCAAATCCCTTCGCCCGCTTTGAAAAGAAAAACGCCGCCGGTCTCCCGGCGGCGTTTTCTATTTTGCGAAGTATCTCATTCGCCAGCGTCGGGCGACCCTGCCATTACGGGCAGAGGAACGCGTCGTACGCGGACGAGAACATCACGAAGTCCGTGTCGTCGACAATGCCGTCGTCGTTCAGGTCGGCCGGGCAGCCCGCCGGCATGGACGGATCGGCGCAATCGAGCAGGTCGTACGCCGCGGCGAAGAGGACGAAGTCCGAATCGTCCACAAAGCCGTCGCCGTTGAGATCGCCGGGGCAGGGTGCCGCGGCGGCCGTCACGGTCAGGAAGTCGGTATACGTCGCGTTGCCGTCGATGTTTCCGACGCGGGTGTTGTGTCCACCGACTGAGGCCGCGATATCGATTACGAACGAAAGGCCGGTGACCTGCGTGCCCATTGAGTTGGGTACGGGGGTTCCGGTGACGGTCACGCCGGTACCCGAGGTCAGAGTCACCTGCGAGGCGCTGGTCACATTCTTCAGATTCGTGCCGACGATGGTGAACGGAACTATCGTCCCCTGCACGCCGTTGACCGGTGTGTTGGTGAAGGTCGTAACTCCGCCGAAAACAACCACATTGATCGTGTCGGTGCCGGTCTTGCCTTGGCTGTCACGAACGCGGAGCGTCACCGGGTAGGTGCCGTTCGAAACGTATGTCATCGTGGGCTTGGGAACGGACGCAGCGGGTGCGACCCCGGTTTCGAACACACCGTCGCCGTCAAGATCCCACTCGTAACGCGAAATCGTCTCGGCGATGCGGGTCTCGGTGATACCCGAGTTGATATCGCCGATGAACTGAGCGGCAAGGCCAGCCTGAATTCGCTTGTTGATGCCCGCGTTGGCATAGGGATCGGCGTAGACGTTCGTGCCGACCTGGATTTCAAGGTTGTAGAGCTGAAGAATCGTGTTTGCGTCTGCGCCGTTGGTCGGGTTTGCGGCGTTGTTGTCGTAAACCTGAAGGGCATAGGAACCGGCGGCCAGATTCGAGAACGTGAAAGTTTCAGCCGCACCCGGCGCAGTTGCATTCACGGCGCCGATGGTCACCGAGCCGTCTGAGTTCGTCAGCACATATGCCAGATCGGCGTTGTTGTTGGTCGCGTACGCGGTTGCGGTCCCGGTGCATCCGCTTGCCTGCGGTCCCGTGGAATACGTGTTGCCCATCGGCGTTACTTTGATGACAACGTTCTGTGTCGTGCTCAACGTGAACTTGAAATAGTCCGCGCCTGACGCATTCGCACCGTTGTTCCAGTAGCCGTTCAACGAAAGCGATTGGCTCGAAATGGAACGGGCGGGGCTGCCAAGCTCGCCGAAATCCTTCGCGGTGGCGAGCGACTGGTTGCCGCTGAAACGATCGCCATAGTTTCGGTTGACGGCGCGACGGTCGTCGACCGGCAGGCCCTCGGTGACCGTCTGAATGAACGGCTCCATCAGCTTCGTGCTGGTGCACGGTATCTGGTGAATAAAGCCAAGGCCGTGGCCGTGCTCGTGCGTGCAGACGTTGCGGAAATACCGGTAGTTGTTCGCAGTTCCGTTAAAGGTGCTTGCGTCGCCGAAGTAGGCGGTGTTGATCGTCATGTCGCCGCCGGTGAGCGAGCCGCCGAGACCACCCGGGGAGGGGAAGCAGTTGTACGCGAGAACGCCGCTCTGTCCGTTCAGCGAAATGCCACCGAGGCGGATATCGCCCCGAGCGGCATTGTGAGCGGCCGAGTTGGTCATCGTCGTGTTGTCGTCGGCGACTTCGGTATACGTGATGCCGCCATAACGACGCCACGAGCCCAAACATTGACGGAGATACTCGCGTCCCTTTTCGAGGTTTCCGAACTGGCTGGTGAGCGACGCGCCAAGGCCGTTCGCAGCGACAGCGAAACCAGAGCCTGCATTTCCCCAGGTCGGGCCGTCATTCGGGAAACTCACCGTGAGGTTCGTCGCGATCGCGACGCCGCTCGGGAATGAGCTGCTCGCGGTTCCCGCGGGGCCCCACCGGTAGGTGTCGACATTGAAACGATCGCCGAACGGATCATTGGGATCGGCGGGCGTCTGAGATGGCGGCAGGAACTGGAAGGTGGTGAGCAAGTTCTGCCACTGTTCGTTCGTCAGGTTCGATGCATAGCACATCTTGGTGCTGTGCATCGCACGCACAACCGCGGAGCGCATCAGGCTCGCGCTCATCGTGGACGGCGCTTTCTCGCTGATTGCGAGTTCCAACTGGAACGGCAACATGCCTTGTCCCGCCAAGTCCGACACGGGGAACGAACCGAGCTGCGCGAGCGCCGAGGCGGCGGCGCCGCTCAATGCGACAAGTGCGCCGATGGTTGCCAACTTGGAGCGGCCGTTCTTCGTATTCTGCATGAGTCTCTCCCGCGAGCGCGGGGCATGAGCGCCCAGGCTCGGCGTATACAAAAACCTTCTCGCGTGCCCGCCATTGCGGCCACAACTCGAGAATACGACACTTTCGCAAGAAACGCGACTGGAACCCTGCGGAACTTGATCGGAATTGTTGCGGATTTATTTGCTTTATCGGACTGCAATGCCCGCAATCAGGGGCACGACAGATGGTCGTACGCCTCGGCGAAGTACACAAAGTCCGAGTCGTCGGTTCGCGCGTCTCCGGTGAAATCGGCGCTGTTCGTCAGAAACGTGTCGTACGCGGTCGCGAACAGGACGAAGTCGCTGTCGTCGACGACGTTGTCGCGGTTCAAATCGGCGCGGCAGAGTCCGGTGACGAGCGCGAGCGCGCCGGCCAAACCGTCGTTGCCCGTCGGAACGATCTGTGAAACCGGCAGCACAAAGCCGTTCTGGCCGGTGTCGCGAAGCTCGATCGTCAGCGCGACGGCGCCGGTGGTTGCGAAGAACCAGTCCGGGGCCGTTCCCGAGGCCAAATACAGAATGTCCGGACCGCCGTACTCGTAGCTGGCGCCAGTGCTGGCAGCAATCGCGCTCACCATCGAGTTGCCGATGCGATCAAACGACGCGATTCCGGGAGGCAACGTGTACTGATACGTCCACGGGCGCAGCACCAGCTGCGAATAGCTGTGGAAGTCGATGCTCGCGACGAGTTTGGGAATCGACAGGGCGTAGTTGCTGAGGACCTGGGTCTCGGGTTCGGAGAACGGCGCGGTGCCTCGGTAGGTGTCGTTCGACACGCTGCCGCTCGAACCGGAATTGAGGCCCCAGCCGGTACTCCAGTTGCGATTGAGGTCGACGCCCCGCACTGTGCCGCTGACTGTCCGTGCGTTTTTGCGCCAGAGGCGGCTGGTGGTCCATGTGATGTTGTAGCCGTCGGGATTGCTCAGCGGGACAAACACGAATTCGTAGGTATCAAGCAGGTTCTTGATGACGGTGTTGCTCGGATACTGCGAAAGGAACTGCGTGGCGACGTACATGTCGACCATGACACCGATCCACTCGCGCGCGTGCTGCTCGCTGTTGAAGAAGACGACGGGCTTGCGGGGCGAGCCGCCGATCGGCGGAACCGGGCTGGTGACGCGGCAGCCGAAGATCTCGCGGCCCTGGAGCGAATTGCCCAGCGAGATGCGCGTCACAAAGCCGGGGTAGGCCGAGACGAGCGTGTTGACGTAGTCGCTTACGCCCGTGTAGTTCTGATACGCATCAAAGAACGCACGATCCCGGAACGGGTCGTTGATCTCGGCCTGTTCCGCATCGACCAGCGCCTGGACATCATCGATGATGACGTGGTAGGGAACTCCGGCCTGATTGAGCAGCGGCAAGTCCGCAGCCTTTACACGGTAATCGGCTTCGCCGTTTGGGCCGCCCGGGCCGCACGTCCAGCGATCGTTGGAAATTTGCTCAAGCAGATTCACATCCGCGATTCCACGCGGCGCGATGCGGACAACTTTCTGATTGTCAAAGCGTTCAGGAACGCCGACGGTTTGCGCGTCGTCCGCCAGTGCGCCGCAGGAAAGCAAGCCCGCCAGCAGGACGACCGAATGGGATTTCCGCATCTCTCTGTCTCTCCGGTGATTGACGCCACGTCGCATGGCTGCGACGATCGGCGACAACATCGTACAGGCCAACGCAAGGCCAATGCGAGAAAGATTCGCTGGATTCGCTTCGGCGTCCGAAAACGGGTTACTTCCCTGAGTGGGCCCCCGGTTTGGGTGCGCTCTCCAGCGGCTTTGGTTCCTGGCGGAGCAGCTCTTCGTCGTATGCCGCGAGGATGTTGTTGTTTCCCAGGCGGTCGAAATCCGCGACAGCAAGGCGGCGGTAGATCACTTTACCGCCCTCCTTCACGTAGCCGTACGCGGGGCACTGGAGGATCTCGAGTTGTTCGAGCGTGCCCTTGGCTTTGTCCTCGCCGTGCAGGGCTATGGCCATTCTGGGCTTGTGCGTACGGATGGTTTCACGCCCGCCGATGAGGATTTTCACCTCCGCGCCTTCGGTATCAATCTTCATCATCGTCGGTGGGCGGACGCCGGAGCGCCGGACGAACGCATCAAGCGTTTCGAGTTCGACGGTTTCGGTCTTCGGCGGAAGTCCGAAGTGGGCGCGGCCGCTGGACGCCTCGCCACCGGAAATGCTGTTGAGGACGGCTGAGCCGGAGTTCATGTCGTCGATCTGGAGTTCTTCTTTTCCCGCGGCATCGGAGAGCGCAAGCGCGGAGACCTCGGTGATCTTCTGCATGTTGCCGAGGCGCACGTTTTCTTCAAGCAGTTCGCGATTCTCGAGCATCGGCTCAAACGCGTACAGATAGCTTGCCCCGAACCACTGGTGCATCAGGCGGGTGTAGAGTCCGATGTTTGCGCCGATGTCATACACAACGTCGTTGGGCTTGATAAGGCGCGCGAAGAGCGAGACCATGAACGCATCGTGGATGAGCGGATGCTCCCACAGCAGGTAGCGGTGACGCCGCAGTCGGATCGCGACGGGGCCGATGTCGCGCATGTTGGTGATGTGGCGCTTATCGGGGATCGCCTTCACGCAGGCGCGTGCAACTGAATTGAGCGCCGGGCTCTTCCTGATTCCGCTGACGACTGATCGCAACACTTCCCGCATGCACACTCCCGTTTCACGTCCGATTTGCCCGAGCATTTTCTAGACTGGCGAATTATCGTCATTCCGGCTCGGTCAGCCGAGCGGTTTTGGTTTCATCCCGCGCTGACCGTGATTCTTCGGCGAATCGCGGCGGAAAGCAGGTCCGATTTCTTGGCCCCAGCCCGGATGTCGGGTTGGTCGGCTCCGACACCTTCGGCGACGATGTGGAGCGTCGACGGCGTGATCCGAACCCGGACGCCTGTCGTCAATTGGGCGTGCGAGCGATCGAGGCCATCGGCGATTCGCAGAATTCCGGCAAGGACGCGGACGATCTGGCGCGCGCGGGGCGGAAGCGTCATGAACGGGGCGTGCTTTGGAAGCGGGAGCGACTTTCGGTGATACCGCGCGATGTTGGCGATGATGGCGCGATCGAGCGGGGCGATGCCGCGCCAGTTTGCGAGCTCGACAATGCGGCGCGAAACTTTGTGGTGGCGGTCGTAATCAATGGGCACGCCCAGATCGTGGAGCAGGCCCGCGCTCTCAAGGAGTTCCGTGGCATCGGGGCGATCGTCGAGCGCTTCGCGGATTCGATCGACATCGGCCAGATCGTGAAGAAGTGCCACCGCGAGATGCGCGACTTGTTCGCTATGGGCGACTTCGTATCGGGCGGCTCGGGCAAGTTCGCGGGCGCGGTCGGTCAGCCCCGCGGCTGTTCCGGGGACAGCCATCTCGCGGAGCAAGCCGTCGCGTACGCCCCCAACATGGGGCACAATTCGCTTCACCCCCAGCCGCTTGACGAGTTCGCGGGCGACCAATAGCCCGGCGGGAAGAATCTCGGCGCGATCGGGAGGGACGCCGGCTTTCCGAAGCAGCTCCGCGCGTTTGGGGCTGTCGAGTTTTTCGATCGAATCCACCAGCTGCGCGAGTTCGGCTGCGGTGTGACCGGCGCTCACAAGCGGCCGAACCTTTTGCGCGAGCATCGGGCCCAAAACGCGCCGCCCGGCGAAATCACCCACGAGTGCACCGATGGTGGCGAAGGTCCCGCCGCAGCCGATGAGCGTGGAAGGTGAAAGCTCCAACGCCGGCAGACTCTTTTCGATGGTTTGCGCCACGTATTTGCGCATGCGAGCGAGCGGATCACCGGCGTCCTTTCGCTTCGCGGGCTGAAACATAGACGTCAGGCGCACAGCGCCGAGCGGCATAGAGATCGAATCGAAGAGCACGCCCCGCCAGGCAAGACTGACCTGCACGCTGCCGCCACCGATATCGACGATCGCGACAGTTTGTTTCTGCAGATCGAACGCGGCGCGGCAGCTTGAGAACGCAAGGCGTGCCTCTTCGTCCGCGCCGATGATCTCGACCGGAAGCCCGGTCTGGGACTCGAGCCGGCGGACGAAGTTTGCACCGTCGGGCGCCTCGCGCACAGCAGCGGTCGCGACGACGCGCGTGAATTTGACATCGTGACGGAGCGCGTCGAAGCAGAATTCCTTGACTGCGGCGATGGTGGCCTTGACTGCGGCCTTTGGAAGCCCCTTGCCGCTCGCGAGATTCGCGCCGAGGCGGGTGGGACGCCGGCGTTCATCGAGAATCGTGAGACCGCCTCGTGCGTCGGCCCTTGCGAGGGCGAAGCGGACAGCATTACTGCCGATGTCGATTGCTGCGAGCAGCGTCGAAGTGGCGCGGGCGACCCTTCTTGTTCGTTGCGGTTCGGCCAATGCCATCGGGCGACCTCGAAAGCGCGGGTGATTAGCCGGCGCGGTTGGGAGGGGCGGACTAAACTCGTTCCCTCATCAATTGATGGTTGTACCACAACCGGTGAGCAGTCAAAAGCAGCAGCCTCGCGGCACGATCGCCAGGCCAGGAGCCTCCCATGTCCAGCACGCCGAATCAGAATCAACAGCAGCAGGTCGCCATCCGTATCGACGAGACCAAGATGGTCACGACCTACGCCAACACGATCCGCACGACCAACACGCAGGACGAGGTCGTGCTCGACTTCGGGCTGAATGTGCCGCAGCAGGGACCCGACGGTCAGCAGGCGATTCACTTTGCGATCGGCAGCCGCGTGGTGATGAACTGGAACGGTGCGAAGCGGCTGGCGGCGACGCTCGCGGAACTGACTCGTCGGTATGACCAGGCCGTTGCGGAAGCACAGAGTTCGGTCCCGCGTATTCAGTAGTAAGGAAAAGAAAGATGGCTACTGCGGCGCGAAAGCGCGTCGTGATCGTCGGCGCCGGGGGTTACTCGGGCGCGGAACTTGTTTCAATCCTCTCCGAGCATCCGAGCGCGGAAGTGGTGGGGCTGTTTGCTTCTGCGCGCCGGGAGAAAGGCGATCAGGCCGGCAAGTTTGACGAGCTGTTTACTCGGTTTCGCGGGGTGTGCGAGCTGCCGGTGTTGCCGGTCGATCTTGGCGCGGTCGCGGCACTGAAGCCGGGCGCGATTTTTCTGGCGACGCCGCACGAGGCGAGTCTTGAACTCGCCTCGGAGTTTTTGAAGACCGGCGCGGTGGTGTTGGACCTGTCGGCGGCGTTTCGGCTGAAGAGTGCCGCGCTGTATCCAAAGCACTACGGGTTTGAGCACTCGAACGCGGCGCTGCTGGCGTCGGCGGTGTATGGATTGCCGGAGCTGCATCGCGATCAGATCGCGAAGGCGAATCTGATTGCTGTGCCGGGGTGCTATCCGACGTCGGCGATTCTCGCACTTGCGCCGCTGAAGCGTGCGGGGCTGATCAAGGCTGGCACGAGGCCGATCGTGGACTCGACTTCGGGCGTGACCGGCGCGGGCCGCGGCGCGAATGCGAAGTACCTGTTGCCGGAGTTGAGTCTTCAGCCCTACGGCGTGCTCTCGCATCGGCATCAGCCGGAGATCGATGCGTACGTGGGAACGCCCACGCTTTTCACGCCGCATCTGGTGGCGTTTGATCGTGGGATTCTTTCGACGATTCATGTGGATCTTGTGCCCGGAACGACGAGCGAGAAGATTGGTCGGGTGTTTGCGGATGCATACGCGAACGAACCGTTTGTGAGGTTGCTGCCTCCGAAGGCGTATCCGGCGGTCGCGGATGTGCGTCAGACGAATTTCTGCGATATCGGATGGGCGCTTGATGCCGAGCACGATCATCTGATCGTTGTGAGCGCGATCGACAATCTTGTGAAGGGCGCGTCGGGCCAAGCTGTGCAGTGCATGAATATTCGGCTTGGGCTTAGCGAGACGACGGGGCTGCACCCAAAGCACGGCGCGGGAGTTCGTTCGTGAACGCGGCGGGCGACGGTCATGGAACTGGGGGCGGCCAAGGTCCGCTCATCGTCAAAGTCGGCGGCACGACACTCGAACACCAATCAACGCAAGACGACCTTTGGCGTTCGCTGGTGGCGCTCTCGAAGTCTCACGCCGGCGGGCTGATTCTCGTTCACGGTGGGGGCAAGGCCGTCGATCGGCTGTTGGATCGGCTCGGTATTAAGCCGGCGCGGATGCAGGGGCTTCGCGTCACGCCGGAAGATCAGATTCCGGAGATTGTCGGGGTGCTTGCGGGCAGCGTGAACAAGTCGCTCGTCGGGTGCATTCAGCGCGCTGGGGGCAAGGGCGTTGGCCTGTGTTTAGGCGACGGCGGGATGCTCGCATGTCGTAAGGTCGCTCCGATCGCAACCGATGCCGGTCCGGCGGATCTGGGTCGCGTGGGTGAAGTTGTCTGCGGACAAGCCGAACTCGCTCGCACTCTGATCGCCAGCGGATACATCCCGGTTCTCTGCTCGATCGGGCTCGATGAAGGTGGACAGCCTCTGAACCTCAATGCCGACGATGCCGCTGCGGGACTCGCTAGGGGACTGAAGGCTTCGGCGCTCGTGCTGCTTACGGATGTCGAGGGCATCAAGGACAAGTCGGGCACGTTTATTGCGCACGCGACGCCGTCGGAGATTGAACGGCTGATCGCTTCGGGCGACATCTACGGCGGGATGATCCCCAAGACGCGTGCCGCGGCAAAGGTCGCCACAGAAACCGGTTCGCCGGTTGTCATCCTTTCCGGCGATCGCCCGGATCACCTGCTCCGCTGGACGAAAGGCGAGCAAGTAGGCACGCGAATTTCTGCGGCCTGACACTGTGCGACACACCCTCCTTCGCAGTTGGCGAGTGAAATGGAGCGAACGCGGAGTGCGCGGAGGTTGCGGAGGTTCGCGGAGAGGCAGGAAAACAGGTAAACGCTGCCGTTCGTCGTGAGCTGAATTGGGTCTCGCTCCGTTCCCGATTTTCTCTGCGCCACGCCGCAACCTCCGCGCACTCCGCGTTCTCTCGAATCCTGCATATTGTCCCAATTCGCCCTTTGGAGATTCACACAGAAAATGGCCGGAAACGCTTCTACTGGCGTCTCGATTCCCAATCTTCGCCAGCACGATGTTCTTCGCCTCTCGCACCTGACACGCGAAGACGTCCTCGCGCTCTTCAAGACCGCTCGGGCGATGAAAAAGAATCCGTCCGAGTTTTCCGAGTCGCTCAAGGGCCGCTCGATCGCGATGCTCTTCGAGAAACCCTCGCTCCGTACCCGCGTGAGCTTTGAAGTCGGTATTCATCGTCTCGGCGCGCAGGCCGTGTATCTCGACCATTCCGAAACGCGGCTTGGTGAACGCGAAACCGTGGCCGACTACGGGCACAACCTGGAACGCTGGGTTCACGCGATCGTCGCGCGCGTCTACAAACAGACCGTGCTCGAGCAGATGTCGGACGCGAGCAAGGTTCCCGTTGTGAACGCGCTCAGCGACATTTTCCATCCGTGTCAGGCGTTGGCCGACTTCATGACTCTTCAGGAAAAACGCACCGAGCTCAAGGGTCTGCGCCTCGCGTACGTAGGGGACGGAAACAACGTCTGCCACTCGCTCATGGAGCTCGGCGCGATTCTCGGTACGCACGTCACGGCGCTCACTCCGGCCGGACGCGATCCGAGCGCTTCGGTTTTGGAAGAGTGCAAGGCGCTGGCCGCCAAGTCGGGCGCGCAGCTCAAAGTCTCGCACGATCTCGCCGACATCGCCGGTCACGACGCTGTTTACACCGACGTCTGGGTTTCGATGGGTCAGGGAAGCGAGACCGATCGCATCCGCAAGCTCTTTAAGCCATTTCAGGTGAATGCCTCCCTGATGCAAAAGGCCGGAGCGGGTGCAAAAACCCCGTCGCTCTTTATGCACTGCCTCCCCGCCCATCGCGGCAGCGAAGTGACGGATGAGGTCATCGATTCGCCCGCCTCGATCGTCTTCGACCAGGCAGAAAACCGCATGCACGCGCAGATGGCACTGCTTTTCCACATGCTCCGCGACTAATCTTTATCGGTTTCCAGGTTCGCACCCGCCGCACCGTGAAATTCCGGTCGCGAGCACACGAGAGATTGTCCATGCCCAAGAAGATTGCTATCGCCTACTCCGGCGGCCTCGATACGTCCGTCATCATCCCCTGGCTCAAAGAAAACATGGACTGCGAGGTCTACGGCGTCGTCGGCGACGTCGGTCAAGGCTCCGACGAGCTCGTCGGTGTCGAGAAAAAAGCCAAAGACTCCGGCGCGAAAGACTGCGTCGTTGTCGATCTCAAGAAAGAGTTCATCGACGACTTCGTCATGCCCTGCGTGATGGCGGGTTCGCTCTACGAAGGCCGCTATCTGCTCGGCACCGCGATGGCGCGTCCGATCCTCGCCAAGGCGCAGGTCGAGGCCGCTCGCAAGTTCGGTTGCACGGCGCTTGCGCACGGTTGCACCGGCAAGGGCAACGATCAGGTTCGGTTTGAGTCGGCGTATGCCGCGCTCGCGCCGGAGATGGAGATCATCGCCCCGTGGCGCATGGACAACTGGAACCTCACCGGTCGTCTCGCCATGCTCGATTACCTGAAGGCCCGCAACATTCCGACCACCGCGAGCGCCACCAAGATCTACTCGCGGGACCGCAACCTCTGGCACATCTCCCACGAGGGCGGCAGCATCGAAGATCCGTGGAATGCCCCGCCCGAAGATTGCTACATGCTGACGGCGTCACCGGAGAACGCCCCCGACAAGGCCGAGGAAGTCACCATCTCATTCGAGGCTGGGCGCCCAGTCGCGCTGAACGGTCAGAAGATGTTGGCGTGGCAGATCGTCGAGAAGCTCAACGGAATCGGCGGCGTCCACGGCGTCGGCCGCGTTGACCTCGTCGAAAATCGCCTCGTCGGCATGAAGTCCCGCGGCATCTACGAGACACCGGGTGGCACGATCCTCGTCGAAGCCATCAAGGGCCTAGAAGAACTCGTGCAGGATCGCGAAACCCGCCACTTCAAAGAACACCTCGCTCTCTGGTTCTCAGAAGCTGTCTACAACGGCCGTTGGTTCACCCCGTACCGCGAGACGCTGTGGGCGGGCATCCAGAAATCGAGCGAGCGTCTGACTGGCGACATCGTGGTGCGGCTGTATAAAGGCGTCGCGACGGCCATCCGCCGCAAGAGCCCGAACTCGCTCTATTCCGAGAAGGTTGTGACCTTTGAAAAGGGCGAGATCTACGAACACAAGGATGCCGGCGGCTTCATCAAGCTGCTGAGCCTGCCGGAACGGATCCGCGCTTTGAAAGAAACCGGCAAGGTGCAGTAAGCGACGGCAACATTCAGGATTGAAGGGGGCTCGCATGCGAGTGGATTCCACGCGCCGATTCGTCAGTCTGATCGTCTGCCTTGCCGTCCTTGTGGCCTGCAATCGCGGGTACAAGCCGTATGACGCGGACGAGCCTGGTTTGTTCAAGCCCGACTTGGATCCATACCGGTCGGCGTTCATGATCGATAAGTCCAAGCTGCAGTCGACAGGCTCCAATCTGTTCTTTCCGTTACAACCCGGTACGGTCAGCACCTTTCGCGACGGGGATGAATCACTCACCATCACCGTCCTGGAAGAGACGCGAACCGTCGACGGAGTCGTCACACGAGTTGTTGAAGAAAGGGAGGAGAACTCAGGGGGTGTGAAGGAGGTTTCTCGCAACTTCTTTGCCTGCGATCCTGAGTCGGGCGATGTTTACTATTTCGGAGAGGAAGTCGACCTGTATCGAAACGGCCAAGGGGTCGGCCATGTCGGCGCGTGGAAGTCGGGAGAAAACGGCGCGCGCTTCGGGCTGATGATGCCGGGTGTCCTGAGCCTGGGCGACCGGTTCTATCAGGAACGTGCTCCCGGCATCGCGATGGACCGATGCGAAGTGGTCGGCGTCTCGCAACAGATCCTGACACCGGTCGGTAAGTTCAACAACGCTGTGAAATTGTTCGAAACGACTCCTCTTGAGCAAGGAAGCGGGAGCAAGATTTACGCTCCGGGCATCGGGCTGGTGAAGGATGGCAGGATGGAAATCGTTTCCAAGTCGCCCTGAATCGCCGTACTGCCAAAGTGCGAACCGCCGAGGAAAGGGCCCCTGCGGCAGTGGGAATGGCACAAAAAACCGCGAACCTCTCCGCGGCATCGCTCGTATGGAATGGTGTCAGCGGAAAGACTCCTAGATCAGTTCGTCTCAGACCTCTCTCCTCTCCAAACGACACCCCGGACGCGTTGGCCCAAGCCAAAGTCTCCGAGGTGTCGTGGTTTTTGGGGCAGTGCATTCCGCCAGGGGCGCGATTCATTTCAAAATCTCATTCAGAGCTGCAAGGTTCGCGGCTGCGCCGACAACTCTCTTGGCGGGACACGAACGACCGCCGCTGAAAACCGAATCACGAAACTCTCTCCTCTCCAACACTTTGGCGCCGAGCTTCACAGAGCCTGACGCCGAATTCTCTCTCCTCTCTCCTCCAGGCGCCACGCCTCGCACGGGTCTGACGCCGATTACTCCGAACTCTCTCCTCTCCTCCTTGGCGCCCTGCCACAACTGGCCTGACGCCGAATTGAAAACCGAATTCTCTCTCCTCTCCACCAGGCGGCACGCCTCAAACAGGTCTGACGCCGATTCCAAACGAACCTCTCTCTCCTCCAAACGACACCCCGGACGCGTTGGCTCAAGCCAAAGTCTCCGGGGTGTCGTCGTTTTGTCGGTTGCATTCGTCTCGGGGCGTTCGGCTCCGGCAATCCATTCCTAGCCTTGCTCTCTGTTTTCGACTTCCTCTTCTCTGTGCCTCTGTGTCTCCGTGGTAAATGTCTTTCAAAGGGATTTGCATGGCTCTCTGGGGCGGACGGTTCGAAACCAAACCCGACGAACTCTTCAAGCAGTTCAATGACTCGCTGCCGGTGGATGCCGCGCTCGGATTGCAGGACATCGAGGGGTCGATCGCATGGGCAAAAGCGATTCATCGCGCTGGGGTCTTGAACGCTGACGAACTCGCCCGGCTTACGACGGCCCTCTCAAATCTCAAATCTGAAATTTCAGATTCACCGACCCGGCCGCTCGCGGACAACGACGAAGACATCCACTCTTGGGTTGAGCGCCGCCTGATCGAGGCGGTGGGGGATCTGGGCAAAAAACTCCACACCGGACGCAGCCGGAACGATCAGGTCGCCACCGACTTTCGCCTCTACGTCCGCGCGCAGATCGATGCACGTTTGTCTGAGCTCAAAGAAGCGCGGCGTGCCCTCATCGACCTCGCGGAGCGAACGAAGACGATCGTGACCTCGGGTTACACGCACATGCAGCGGGCCCAGCCGATCCTGTTCGCGCACTGGGCGCTCGCGTATCAGGAAATGCTCGAGCGCGATGCCGCGCGATTGAGCGATGCGCGCAAGCGCGTGAACGTCTCGCCGCTTGGATCCGGCGCACTTGCCGGCACGACGTATCAGGTCGATCGCGAGCAGATCGCGAAAGACCTCGGTTTCGAAAGCCCAACGCGCAACAGTCTCGACGCAACAAGCGACCGCGATTTCGTGCTTGAAACCCTCTCCGCAAGCTCCATCGCCGCGATTCACCTGTCGCGTCTCGCGGAAGACCTCATCCTTTTCGCGTCGCAGGAGTTCGCCATCGTCGAGATGCACGACTCGGTTTCCAGCGGCTCGTCGCTCATGCCGCAGAAGAAAAACCCTGACGCCTGCGAACTCATCCGCGGCAAAGCGGGCCGCATCTTCGGCGCGTTCACAACACTCGCGATGACCGTCAAGGGACTTCCCCTCGCGTATAACAAAGATCTGCAGGAAGACAAGGAGCCGCTGATCGACTCCATGCAGCAGCTCTCGATGTGTCTGCGCGTCCTCGTCCGCGTGCTCGACACGCTCAATGTCCGCGAAGACCGCGCCCGCAACTCGGCACTCGATGGCTACGCGAACGCGACCGAACTCGCCGACTACCTCGTTGCCAAAGGCATTCCGTTCCGCGATGCACACGACATCGTGGGCAAATTGGTTCGGCACGCAATCGAGAAATCCAGGCGGCTCGAGGATCTTCCTCTCGCCGAACTTCAGTCAATCGACAAACGCATCGACGCTGGTGTGTTCAAATCGCTCGAGCTCGAAACCGGCCTCGCCCGCCGCGAAATCGCCGGTGGCACCGGCCCGAAGTCGGTTGCTACGGCAATCCAGCAAGCCCGGACGCGCCTCCCCGCGAATTGAGCTTGCGGGGCCAGGCAGCCTCAGCTCGACTCGGGCATCGCCCGGGCTATTGTGGTTGAGACTAATTCTCAAATGGAACTGCCATGACGACCACCGCCCCGACTCTCAGCCTGGCCGACACCCTCAAGACGCAGACTCAGGCCGCGCACACTGCGGCTGAGCGCCACGAGTTCCAAGGCCGCGTGCTTCGCGGCATGCTTGGAACGGGCGGCTACGCCGCACAGATGGGCCAGTACTACCTCGCTCACAAGGCCCTCACCGGAGCGCTTTTGAAAGCTGGAACCGATCCGCGGGTTGCGTCGTTGCTTCGTCCCTACCACGTTTATCCGCAGCTGTTCGAGGCCGATCTCAAGCATTTCGGGATCGAGCCGAGCGGCGTGCGTCCCTTGGCATCCACGCAGCGAATCGTGGGTGAAATTGAGTCGTCCGATGCCCTCGGACTGATCGGATTCACGTATGTTGCCGAGGGATCGACCAACGGAGGCAAGTACATTGGTCAGGCGCTGCGTCGGGCCCTGAACGCTCCGGAAGGCGAAGGGCTCTCCAGCCTTGACCCACACGGCGAAGCTCAACGCGAACGCTGGCACGCCTTCCGCGGCACGCTCGATCAACTGAATCTTGACGACGCCGGCCGCCAACGGGTGATCGCAGCCGCCGAACGCTACTTCCGCTACGTCATTGAGCTGTTCGACGAGCTGTCGCAGGCGTTCCCCGCCAATCCGGCGAACCTGCCTCTGACACGCTGAAAAGGCTGGTTGGTACCCAAAAACGACAAACGCCAGGCCTCGCGGCAGGGCGTTTTTCATTGATCCAAAGGCAATTCTGGGGCCAAAGACCAGTAATGGGCGCAACAGGGCTCGAACCTGTGACCTCGGCTATGTGACAGCCGCGCTCTAGCCAACTGAGCTACGCGCCCGAAGAGGTGGACTATACCCGGTCCGTACCCGAACTGCCACGGGCGCAATTTCTTTGCGAAAACTGAACGTGATTCGGACCGTGTTTGGGAGGGTTTCCGGTATAGTCTTAACAGAGAGACAAGCTCCCGTGTGGGGGCAAGCGCGTTCCGCCGCGCTGTCGAGGAGAGTTAGAAATAGGAGGTTTTGAGATATGAAGACTTGCGTACTTGCGCTCGCCATTACGGCGGGTGCGGCGATTGCGTCCACGACGAACGCCGCCGTCCTTGCCAACTGGACATTTGAGACTTCGCAGCCCGCCACAGCTGGCCCGTTCGCGGCTGAGGCTGGGATCAACGGTGCGACGTCGCAGGGTTCGGGTTTCCACGCTGGCGCTTCGACCTACAGCAGCCCCGCTGGCAACGGTTCGGCGCACTCGTTCAGTTCGAACACGTGGGCGGTCGGCGACTACTACCAGTTCAAGACCAGCACGACCGGCTACAACGGCATTTCGATCTCGTGGGCTCAGACCGGCAGCAACACCGGCCCGCGCGATTTCGGTCTCTTCTGGAGCACCGATGGCACGACTTTCACCCAGATCGGCGGCACGTTGACGGTTCTCGCCAACGCGGCTCCGGATGGACCGTGGAGCGGCGTCAGCGTTCCGAACCCCAGCGCCTTCGTTTTCACGATGTCGGGCCCCGCCGGCCTCAACAACCAGGCCAACGTGTTCTTCCGCATCCGGGATCTCACGACCTCGTCGATCAACGGTGGCGTGGTCGCTGCTGGCGGCACGGCTCGCGTCGATGACGTGATCATCTCCGGCACCGCCGTCCCGACCCCGGGCAGCATGGCGCTCATCGGCCTTGCCGGCCTCGTCGCTGGCCGTCGTCGTCGCAACTGATTTCTAGTTTGTTCTCGTGGGGCGGACCGTGTTGGTCCGTTCCAAGATCAGCACGTTCTTGGCGGTTCGTTCGCTGATCTACACCGTCCCGAGCATCCGCGCTCGGGGCGGTTCATTTTTGGACTTTGAGACTTGTAGATCGCGGAGCAATGCGCGCGTCTGCGGTTCAAGCCGCTTCGCCGGCGGTCTCGGCCGCTCGTGGTCGTGCCGCGCCAGTATGGAACTGGATTTAACGAGCGCCATGGTCTTGCTCGCGCTCGCCGAATGAGGTGGTGCAACCGCTAGCTCGTGTCGCCGGTCTGAGCCCGCTTTCACGGGGCTATCGCGGCTGGAAGGGGCGCCGTAGCCCCGTCAGGAGCAAAAAAATACTGACCCCCGCTTCTCCCACCGTTTATGAGGTCGCGGCGAACTTCGTTGATGCGCCGGCCCCCCGCGATCGCGAACCCTTCGCCCGCGACGCCGGTACAACACGGTACCCGGCTTGCCGACCATCCCGAACAATTGGGTGGGAGCGGTCCGATATGCTCGGGCCGGGCGACGGACTGCCCGCGCGGTCAACATCCGCACGGGCATCGCCGATCGTCGCAAAGGTGGGTACGAGGCGAGTTCGCTTGTTGATGCAAGCTTGCCGGTTTTTCCGTTCGCCGCGGCTTGATCGCCCGGCAGTGGGAGGTTTCGTAGTGCTGACTTCAAGGACGCGTGCGTTGCGATTCGGCCGGTTGATGGTGTGCGGGGCGATGCTCTTCGCCGCTGGCGCTCCGGTCTCGACGTCGATGGTGTTCGCGGGCGAAAAGGCTGCGGACACGAAGACCGATTCGAAGGTAAACGCGAACGAGTGGTCGCAGCGCGCCTGGCGGATCGCCAAGAGCGGCCGCTTTGACGATTTTGTTTCGTACATCCACGATCTGCCCGACGACCCGACGCTCGGCGCCGACCACAAGGCCGAGATGGAACGCTCGGTCAAACTCCTTGACGAGAACTACGCCAAGCGCGATCAGAAGCGCGTCGAACGTCTTGCAGAGGTCAATAAGGAACTTGATGAACGGCTGCAAGGCGAGATGACGCCTCAGCGCCTGAGCAAGGCGATGCGAAGCGCGCTCGAACTGTGGGTGCTCTCGACCGACAAGCCGTCGGTGATCGAAGATGTCCGCGTGAAGAAGCTTGTGAGCGAGGCCGACGCCGCTGCCCGCAAGGCGGAGCAGAACGGCGAGTGGCTCGTCGCGAGCGAGATGTTCAGTCTGCTGAACGCGCTACTCGAAGAGTCGGGGCAGTACAAGCCCGATCTCGAGCGCCAGGGTCGCCGGCTCACGATGATTCGGATGTACACGCCCCAGCGTCTTTGGGAGATGCGCAACGAGCGTCTCAAGGCCGAAGGGGAAAAGCCGCTTCCTCCGTACAACGCCACGGGTGACGACTTCCACGAGAAGTTGAAAGGCATCGACCAGGACATGGTTGTCCGCGCAATTGCCCGTTCAACCGATCACGTCGAACAGGTTCCCGCGCGCCGTCTTCTCACGGGCGGCATCATCGCGATTGAGACGATGATCGCGACCAACGACCTGCATCGCGCTTTCCCCGAAATTGACAACCAGAACGCCAAGGAAGCGATGCTCACCGCGTTGCGCTCGGAACGCGAGCAGCTTGGTACGCCCAAGAAGAACGGCTTCGGGCGCACGGCTGAGCCCGGCGTCGGCGAAATCGACGCACTGCTCACGCGCATCCTCGCCGTGAACGACCGCACCGTCAAGATCTCGCGCGAGGCCCTGCTCCACGAGTTCGGCAACGGCGCGATCGACCAGCTTGACGAGTTCAGCGCGATCATCTGGCCCGATGAACTCAATCGCTTCAACCGAACAACCCAGGGCAAATTTGTCGGCGTGGGCGTGCAGATTGAACTCGACGACCAGTCGAACGTGCGCGTCGTGACTCCGCTCGAAGGCACGCCCGCCTTCCGCGCCGGCATCCGCGCGGGCGACATCATCAAGAAGATCAACGGCAAGAGCGCCTACGGCATGTCGATCGATCAGGTGGTCGACCACATTACAGGTCCCGAAGGTACGCAGGTGATCCTCTCGATCGATCGCCCCGAGAACGATGCCGCGCAGACAGCCGATGCGATCGCCGGCGACACCGGTCAGCCGCCCGCTGTTGAGGCGACCAAGCCCGATGGAGCTGCGAAGACCGAAGTCGCGGCCAAATCCGACAAGAAGTATCGCGAGATGGAAGTTCCCATCAATCGCCAGCTCATCAACGTCGTTTCGGTGAAGGGCTGGAAGCGCAACGGCGCCCGCGAAGATTCCTGGGAATGGTTTATCGATAAGGACAACCACATCGGGTACGTCCGCCTGACGCAGTTCAGCGAGAAGACAGCTGAAGAGCTTCGTCGTGCGGTCAGCCAGATGCAAAAGCAAGGGCTCAACGGCCTCGTGATGGACCTCCGCTTCAACCCGGGTGGCTATCTCGATCAGGCCGTCCAGGTCGCCAATCTCTTCGTCGACAGCGGCGTTGTGGTGGCGATGCAGGGGCCAAACGGCCGCGCGGAAAGCCCCGAGATGGCGAAGTCGAACATCGCCAAGCTCAAGACCACGCCCGTCGTCGTTCTCATTAACGAGGGTTCTGCCTCCGCGAGCGAGATCGTCAGCGGCACTCTTCAGCACTACGGGCGCTCCGGCGACGTGAATGTCATGGTGCTCGGTCAGCGCAGCTACGGCAAGGGCAGCGTGCAGAAGGTCTTCGGACTTGCCGACGACGCCGCGATGAAGCTGACGATGCAGTACTACGCGATTCCCGATGCGGCGCCGCCCGGCTATCGCATCATCCATCGCAAGCCCGGTGCGCACGAGTGGGGCATCACGCCGAACCTCGCGGTTGAAATGCTGCCGAAGCAGACGACCGAATCGATCCTGCTTCGCCGCAACGCCGACGTCCTGCCGACCGAGGCCGATGCGCCGAGCAAGCCCGCGCTCCCGGATCCCGACAAGCTTCTGACCGACGGGCTCGACTTGCAGCTTGAGACCGCTGTGCAGATCTTGCGTGCGTCCACCTTCGGACAGCGTCCGGGCGCGAACATTCAGGTTCTCAAAGATCGGTGAGTCAGAGGATTCCGGCTCAGGCCTTCGCGCCCGCGCCCGAATCAACTGTGCTCTCCACGGCAACGAGGTAGAACCGCGCGACGCGCGCCTCGAAGTTTTCGGGCCATGGCCCGTCGAGGAGCGACGAAGCGGTTTCGCCCTCGTGTGCCGCTTCGCGCGCACGCAGAGAGAACGCGCCTTCCATCGTTCCCCACGATGTCGGTAGCGGACAGAAGCTCTCGTACTGGAAGAACTGGCCGGGCCCCAAGATCGGCTGGCGGCCGACAACGCCTTCGCCCTCGACCTCGCGTGACTTGCCGTTGGCGTCCACGATCGTCCATCTGCGGGCCAGTAATTGCACGATGCGGTCCGTCGAGTTGGTGATCCGAACGCGGTAGCCAAAGACGTATTCGCGTTCGTCGGGATCCGACTGATCCGGCAAAAATACCGGGGTCGTCTGCACTCGGAGGAGGCCCCCCGCAAACGGAGTGGTCGCATCGGAACCGCGGCGGTCAGGGTGCGAACCTGAAGGGCTAGGAGGCACAGAGCTCATGCAAAACTCTAAGCCGCCCGACCGAACCGGGTTCGCACTCCTACCCTTCCCCCCGATGACTTCTCTGGCTAATCCTTCCGTCAATATGACCGCCACACCCACCAAATCCGGCCTTCCTCAGCCCTCCAAAAGGTCTGGCCCAAGGGCGTCCGACAGCCTGCCGCCTTCCACGCTGGTGCGTTGGTTGCGGGACATGTTCCTGATCCGCGAATTCGAGAACCGCACGGCTCAGGCCTATCAGCAGGCCAAGATCGGCGGCTTCTGCCACCTGTACACGGGGCAGGAAGCCACCGCCGTCGGCACCATCGCGGCTCTCAACCCCGATGATCCAATCGTTACCGCCTACCGCGACCACGGCCACGCGTTGGCCCGCGGCATGGATCCCGGCGCGTGCATGGCCGAGATGTTCGGCAAGGCAACCGGCTGCGCCAAGGGCAAGGGCGGCTCGATGCACATGTTCGACAAGCCGAACTGGCTCTTTGGTGGCCACGGCATCGTCGGCGCTCAGACGCCGTTGGGCACGGGCCTCGCGTTTGCCGCCAAGTACGAAGTCGAAGTCATGAAGCGTGGCGTTGACGGGGGTCAGGCGAAGAAGAAAGTCTCGCTGGCGTACCTTGGCGACGGCGCTCTAAACCAGGGCGCCCTGCACGAGGCAATGAACCTTGCCGGCCTTTACGGCATCCCCGTGATCTACATTGTCGAGAACAACGGTTACTCGATGGGCACCTCGATCGACCGCGGCACGACCATGTCCGAGGATCTTCGCAAGAAGGCCGAGGCCTACGGCATCCGTGGCGAGATCATCGACGGCCTCGACGTCATCGATCTCTACGACGCGTTCAAGCCGCTCGTGGACTGGTGCCGCGAGAACCAGAAGCCGGCGTTCGTCGATCTCAAGACGTACCGCTACCTCGGCCACTCGATGTCCGACCCGCAGAAGTACCGCACGAAGGAAGAGGTCGATCAGTACAAGGCCAAGGACTCGATCGATCGCCTTGCGGCTCATCTGATGGAAGATCGCAAGGGGACCGACGGCAAGCCCGTCCTGAGCGAGCAGCAGTTCATCGAGATCCAGACGGAAGTGAAGGCAGCGGTCAAGGCCGCGCTCGACTTCGCCGAATCGTCTCCGATTCCGGACGAGAGCGAGCTCTACACCGACGTCTTCGTGAACCCGCAGCCGAATCTGTCGCCGTCGTGCGAGTACACGCACGGCGCGAAGAATCCGCTGCTCTGATTTGAGCAATCGCGTACTCTGGCCGCATGACTCGTGCGGCCATTTTTCTTTTTGCGGTCACCGCCCTGTGGGGCTGCTGCACATCGGAACGTGTTGGTGAAGAGGCTGCTCGCCGGGGCGATGAGATCTCCGTCGCGGGGCATCGCTTCCACACTGGCGCACCTGTGGTGCTGTGGACTGATGCGGGTGGCTACGACGGGTACCGAGTCGACAAACGGTTCGCACCGCTCGACGAATCGGATTGGGAGCATTCCAAGCAGGGATTGCAATCGCCGAATCGCTACGACTCGCGGACGAAGAATCCCGTGCTCGGCGAGGCGACGCGAGGCGGCAACTGGACGCTGGATCAACTTCGCGAAAACGTCGACCAGATCGTGCTCCACTATGACGCCAGCGGAACCAGCCGCCAGTGCTTTCGCACACTGCACGATTCGCGGGGCCTTTCGATCCATTTCATGGTGGACCTTGACGGAACGATCTATCAGGCGCTCGATGTGAAAGAACGAGCGTGGCACGCGACCAAGTCCAATGCCCGCTCGATCGGTATCGAGATTGCCAATATCGGCGCGTATCCATCGGAAAGCCCGGTGCTCACGAAGTGGTACGCCCGCGACGAGCGGGGGCTTTTTGTGACACTACCTCCTGAGGCCGGCGATGGTGGCATCCGCACGCCGAACTTTGTCGCCCGCCCGCGGCGGCCCGAGTTTATTGCCGGTGAAATACACGGTGAACGTCTGATCCAAGCCGACTTCACGCCGGAGCAGTATCGCTCGATCGCCCGCCTGCTCGCGGCATTGAACGCGGCGCTCCCGGAAATCCCGCTCGATTGCCCTCGTGATTCGACCGGCGCGCCGCTGACGCGTGCGCTCACAGATGTCGAGTGGACGAACTTCAAGGGTGTGCTCGGGCACGATCACATTCAACAGAACAAGATTGACCCGGGGCCCGCGATGGACTGGGATTTGGCGCTGAGTCGCGCCGCGAGTGTTTCAGGTCAGAACTCAAATGGTCGGATGGTTGAGAGGGAATGATCGATTCGAATTGGAGATGGAATGACTGCTCGCGTCGCCTGGACTAAACGCACGTTCTGTTTCGATCCGCAGTGGGAGATCTATCCCGAGCTGATCGAACGCCTCCGCGGCACGCCCGCGCGCGTCCGCATGCTCATCGATGGCGTGAATCCCTCGTCGATGACGAAGCGGATTGGCGATCGATGGTCCATTCAGGAAAACATCGCACACCTCGCCGACATGGACGAAATTCTCTGGCTTCCGCGCATCGAGCAGTTCGAAAAGGGTGAAGACCGCCTGCACGCGGCGGACATGACGAACCGAACGACCAACGCTGCCGATCACAACAGCAAGAGCACTATTGAAGTCCTGCGCCGACACGAAGATGCTCGGGCTCGCATGATCGCGAAACTCGAATCACTTTCCCACGAAACATTCGGACGCGTCGCGCTGCATCCGCGCCTCAACATTCAGATGCGTTTGACGCATCACCTCACGTTTGTGGCCGACCATGACGACTACCACATGGCCCATATTTCCGGCCTGAAACGGGACGCAAACGCCAAGTAATGCACAGGCTTTGCACAGGGTCCGTACCCCCGGCCCCCTTTCTGTGCGCTGCCAGGCCCGGTTGTGTGAAATCTGCCGAGGAGCAACCTGCAACGGCCGCTTCGGGGCTGTTCGCCCGATACGCTCGCGCGTGAAACGCTGACGGCACGGACGCCGCACGAGCCCTTTTCCAAAGGCGCCACGCAACATGCTCTCCGCCGTCGTTGAAAAGTCCGGCAATCTAGCAATCGCGGCCGATCCCGTGCGCCTGGCACGTCGGGCGGTCGGTGATGTACTGAAAGCCGCTCAGCAATTGGTGGATGAAAAAGATGCGACGTCGGAGCGTGTGCACGCCCTGCGCCGTTCGTGCCGAACGGCGAGCGTGGTGCTCGACGTCCTGGGCGGCGCTCTCAACGAGGGCGCGGTTGAGCGTCTTCAAAGGGTGATGCGCAAACTCCGCCGGCGCGCGGGCCGCGTGCGCGATCTCGACGTCCACGTCGAGATTGCTTCCGAGCTGCTCGGAGAAAAAGGCCAACCCCGTTCGCTTCAGCGAGAAATCGAAGAGGAGCGGCCCGTTCACGAACGTGCTCTGCTGGAGATGGTCGAGAGAGTGACGCCCGAGCGGCTTCGTAAGCTTCGCGCGCGTCTTGCCCGCGTTGAGGATTCCGATCCTGAAGCGATTCGGAAACAGGTCGCGCGGCGCGCCGGTCGCTGGATCGACCGCGCGAATCGCGTGCTCTCGCGGCCGCTTCCCGAAGATGGGGCTCTGCACGACCTTCGGATCGATCTCAAAAAACTCCGTGTGTCGCTTCGCGTGCTTCATGACCTTGGCGCCAAGGGCACCAAGCGCAAGGAAGAAATCATCGCCGGAGCGGCACGACACCTCGGACGCTTCCACGATGTGGCGACCCTTCGCGAGCGCCTTGAAGCGAGGACTGATGCCGGCTTGCCCGAGATTGCGCATCTGATCCGTCGTCTTCGCACCGAAGAGGGAAATTCGGTGGTTGCCGCGCGGGATTCGCTCCGGAAATTGCGCCGGGCGTAGGCATCGGGGTTTGTCATACTCTCGGCTTGTGCTTAACGCTGCCGCTGCCAGACTTGTCGCGCTTCTTGAACTCGTTCCGCTTCCAGCGGAAGGCGGCTTTTTCCGCGAGACGTACCGCTCAAGCGAAAAGATTCCATCGAACGCTCTGCCCGGCCGTTACCGATCCCGCGATTGCGGAAGACGTCATAGCACCCAAATCTATTTCCTGCTCGCGCCCGGTGTTGTCTCTTTGATGCACCTGGTGCTGAGCGACGAAGTCTTTCATCACTACGCGGGCGATCCTGTAGAACAACTGCAGATTTTCCCAGACGGCAGCGCGAAGGTGGTCGTGATCGGGAGCGAACTCGAATCGGGCGAGCGCCCGCAGGTCGTTGTGCCGCGGAACGTCTGGCAAGGCTGCCGCATTCGCGTCGAAGTGGCGAATGCGGCGGGTTACGCGCTCCTGGGCTGCACGGTCTCGCCCGGCTTTGAATGGGCTGACTTTCGCCTCGGCACCCGCGCTGAAATGTTGGCGCTCTGTCCGAATGCTGATGCAAGTATCCGAACGCTCATCGATGCCTTGTCCCCGGAGTCCGCGTCGTGACCATCGGCATCATGACCGCAATGCCGGAAGAGGCTCACCTGCTCGCGAGCGAGCTTTCGCGCGAAAAGGAGCACGTTCACGGAGGCCGGACGTATTACACCGGCGAACTCTCGGGTCATCGGATCGTGCTCGTCTTCAGTCGCATGGGAAAGGTTGCGGCGGCAGCAACCGCGCAGCATCTCATCGATGCGCATCAAGTCCGAGCGATCATTTTCAGCGGCGTTGCCGGGGCGTTGCGGCACGATTTGCATATCGGAGACATCGTGGTTGGGGAGCGTCTCTGGCAGCACGACATGGACGCTTCGCCGCTGTTTCCGGCGCTCGAGATTCCACTGCTGGGCGTTAGCTCGTTTGCGGCGGATCCGACCATTCGCGATCGCCTAAGGACATGCTGCGAGCGCTTTTTTCGTAACGGATTTGCCGCCGAAGTCGGCATGAATGCCGCGGCAGAACTCGGCATTCGAAATCCGCAGGTGGTTGTCGGCGACATCGTCAGCGGCGACCGCTTTGTCGCGACCCATGCCCAGCGCGAGTCGCTCCGCTCCCTCGTTCCGACGGCACTATGCGTCGAAATGGAAGGCGGTGCGGTCGCTCAGGTTTGCTATGAGCACGGAATTCCGCTTGGAGTTGTCCGCGTGATCTCCGACCGCGCGGATGATGGCGCTCACGTCGATTTCGGAAAGTTCGTGCGCGATGCCGCGAGCCGTTATGGCCTTGGAATCATCAAACGATTTCTTGACCTAGAACGAGTCGCTCGGACCTCACGATGACGGGACGGGCTTCGCCAGCAGCGCCTTTGCTGCCTCGATCACCTTCTTGTCAGAGTCCGCCGTCGGTGAATGTGGCAACTCGGCTTCAGCCCGCGCAATCAGATTCGGCGTCTCCTCGCGGCGATTGAGCAGAACCGACGCTCGCGCCAGATTTGCGAAATATCGCGACTGTCGCCCAAACTCCACAGGGACAAGCCTGTCGGATTGCGCGATCAAAGCCGCCAGAATCGCGGCAGCTCCAGCCTGGGTCGCCTCCTGCCCCTGCGTCGACGCGGTTTCCATGAGCCGCGCCGTCAAACTCGAAAGCTCCTCTTCCGACGCAACGACATACCGGCTCGCGATGTACTGAAGCGCCCACTCTTTCGCGAGTTCCGGATCCTTTGCCTGCGCATACGCGAGATAGGCAAACTCGGCCGCTCTCTCGGCGAAGAAGCCGAAGTCGCCCGCGGCGCGCTGAAAAATGTGAAACGAGTCGATCGCAAGCTTTGCGGCTTCATCGGACTGCTGATTACGCCGCAGCACGCCCGAGACTGTGATAAACGCGATGCCCCGATGTGGGTGGCCTTCGGGAAATATCCGTTTTGCCTGTTCCACCATCGGTGCGGCATACCGCAGCGCATCCTCGTATCGTTTGAGCCTTACGAGCACATTGACCAGGTTGTTGCGGGTCGTCAGCGACAGCGGGTGAATGACGCCGTTGGCGGCTTCCTGCTCCTGGAGCAGGCGCTCAAGTTGCGGCGCGGTTTCTTCATATCGATTCAGCGCCGCCAGCATCGCGAGATAGGTTGCGCGCACGTTCACGCGTGTAACATTGCCCGGTGGTAAATGTGCCTCGGCGATCGCGATGCCATCGAGCAAGAGCGGCTCGGCTTCAGCGTACCGCTCCCTCGATTGGTAGATATTGCCAAGGGATGCAAGCAGAGCCACCCTCGGGCTGAAATCATTCGGCTGCGCCCGAGTCTGGCGTTCGAGCGCCTCGGGCAAGATCGTGAGCGCCTCATCGATGCGATTTGCATTCGAGAGACTGACCGCCTTCTGCCCCAGCGCGGCGACACGCCGTGCGCCGTCCGGCCCCTCGAGCTTGGTGAATGTCGCGATCGCGCGATCAGCCTGTTCGACCGATTTATCCCATTGCCCGAGTGCGTCGTACACCCGCGAGAGTTCGTACCGAATCTCGGCCTCGGTTTCCGGTGAATCCGCGAAGGTCGTGCCCACTTTCTCCTCCGCATTCTTGATGACATCCACGACTTTCGCTTCGAATCCAAGCCGCTCCGGCGATGCGGCGCCAAGCAGCTGGAACAGCATGAAGTCCTTGACCGATTTTGTGAGTTGAGTTGCCCGATCCGCCCGTTCGCGTGCCGCAAGCTCGGCTTCGGCCCGTTGAATCGCTATCAGTGCCTGCTGCGCCTCCGCCTTGCGCGCTGCGTCCGCTTTTCGATACTGAACCCAGCTAAAGACCGTCGCCCCCACCAGCGCGAGAAACGCCACGGTCGAAACGAGCGTTAACGCGGGCTTGCGACGTGCAAACTTGCCGAGCGTGTAGAGCGTTCCCGGTGGCCGCGCCGAGATCGGCTCGTGATTGAGGTACCGACGCAGATCCGCCGCCAATTCCGCGGCAGACGCGTACCGCGCCTCGCGTTCCTTGCTCAGCGCCTTCGCTGCAATGATCTCAAGATCGCCGCCCAGCCCGGGCCGCGCGTGCCCCAGCCGTGGGGGGGTCTGCTCCTTCACTTTCGTCGCAGCTTCAGTGATCGTCAGGTCCTTCACCTCGATTGGAAGCCGCCCCGCAAGCAGTTCGTACAGAATCACGCCGAGCGAGTAGACGTCGCTCCGAGTGTCGAGCAGTTCGGGCTTGCCTTCAAACTGCTCCGGGCTCATGTACCCGAGCGTGCCGACGATTCGATGAGCGTCCAATGCAAGCGTCGCCGATTCAACAACGCCTGCGGCCGATGTTTGCGTGAGCTTCGCAACTCCGAAATCCAGCACTTTCGGCGTGGGCGTGCCGTCGCTTGCCGACTCGACGAGAATATTGCCCGGCTTCAAATCGCGATGAATGACGCCTTTCTGGTGCGCGTGCTGCACGGCATCGCACGCTCGCGCGACCAGTTCAACTCGCTCTCGATCACTCGGGTTTCGCTCTTTGACAAACTGCGCCAGTGTCGACCCGTCGATGTACTCCATCGCGAAAAACGCTTCGCCGGTTGCGGGGTCTGTCGCCGCTTCATAAATCTGCGCGATACCGGGGTGCTTGAGCTGGCCGAGCACCTGCGCTTCGTTCCGAAACCGCGCCAGTGTCGCTCGTGAATTGACGCTGCGCCCGATCACCTTGATCGCGACGCGTCGTTTGGGGTTCGGCTGCTCGGCCTCATACACCAGCCCCATTCCACCTTCGCCGATGATGCGAACCACGCGATACGCGCCGATGGTGGTCGGAAGATCGCCGTGCACTCCGCCCGCTCCGCCGTCACCTGTTCGACCGCGCGTTCGCGCATCCGAAGCAAGGGCATCATGAAGCTGGCCGAGTGCGGTCCGTGCGCCTTCCAACGGGCCGGCATCGAGAACCGGATTGCTATTGCCCGAAAGCTGCAAGAGCGTGGTGATCTCCGCCATCAGTTCTGGGTCGTTGCTGTGGGCCGCGCGCACGTGTGCGAGCAAATCCGCGCCCGAAAGAACGCCAGCCTGATCGAGCGCGGCCGACACGCGCTGCTCGAGCGGCAATTGAGGCGACGACCCGCTCATGCCTCACCAGCGCTACGCATGCGCCGATTGAGCCAGCCTCGAGCCAGCACCCAATCCCGCTCGACCGTCGCATCGCCGATCTCGAGCACCGTCGCGATCTCCCGCGACGTCAGCCCGCCGAAGAATTTCAGTTCAACCACGCGTGCCGCACGCGGGTAGAGCGTCGCGAGTTCCTGCATTGCATCTTCAAGGTCCAGCACATCCGCTTCTGCGGGCATATCGGGCGAGGGAGTCTGCGCGAGCGCGATCGTGTCGCTCGTCCGCCGCTTCGCATTCCCCTCTCCGGATTCACCCGCGCCGCCACGCTTCTGTGTCCGCTTCGCGCGAGCGTGGTCGATCAGGAGTTGCCGCATCACTTTCGCCGCAAGCGCCAAGAAGTGGGCCCGACTTGTCGCATGCACCGGCGTCGCGGCATCACCACCGTCCGTGCCCGCGACGAGCTTTAAATATGCTTCGTTCACCAGTGCCGTAGGCTGCAACGTGTGATCCGTGCGTTCATGTTTGAAGAACGACCTCGCCAGCGCTCTCAACTCGTCATACAACACCGGCAACAGGCGATCCGCCGCGGCAGACTGCCCCGAGGCGAGCTCATTCAACAAAAGAGTGACATCTGTCCGCTGGCCCATCGGGCTCAACTGTAAGGCTGCCATCGCGCCGCATCCGCGTTGTGTTTGGTGTCGGACGGTCCGGGGACCGCGTGAAGCGAATCAGGCTGCTTGCCTTTCGGCCAGTAAGGCCGCGGACGACTCTTTTCACTCCACCGCCATACTCACTCCGCGTACCCCTCTGCTCCCATTCCGCAACATATCCACCACAAACAGCACCATCGCAAACCAAATCGACGAGCACGCGACGACGCGATCCCGTCCAAACGGCTCGCCGAACGCAACGACCGCCGTCAACATTTGCAGCGACGGCGCAACGAACTGCAAAAACCCAAGCGTGACCAGCGGCAGCTTTCGTGCTGCCGCGACATACCAGAGCATGGGCACTGTTGTGATCACACCCGCGAGCGAGAGCAGCGCAAGCGTCCCCGGCGTATCGATCGCCTCCGAGCCCGGTCGAAGGTGCGCCCACGGCACATACACCGCAAAGAACGGAAGCAGCAGCAAAGTCTCAACAAACAACCCCGTCAGCACGCCCAGCGGAGCCTGCTTGCGGATCAATCCATAAAACCCGAACGAAATGGGCAGGACGATTGCAATCCACGGCAGCCCGCCCCGCGCGATTGTGAGATAGACAAGGCCGCTCGCCGCGATCAGAAGTGCCGCCCATTGCGGCCGTCGCATTTTCTCAGACAGAAAAACCATCCCGAGGACAACCGTCACAAGGGGATTGATGAAATAACCAAGGCTGGCCTCGACCAGGAGCTTGTGCTCGATCGAGTAGATGAAAATGAACCAATTCGTTGCGATGCACATCGTCGATGCGATCAGCCACGGCCAAGCCTTTGGCCGCGCCATGAGGTGCCACACGCTCGTCCAGTGACGACCGATCGTGGTTAGAACCGCCAGCAGCACGATTGACCCGATGACGCGATGTCCGAGCACGACCAATGCCGGCACGTGCGCCAATATTTTGAAGTACGTCGGGACGAGTCCCCACCAGAGATACGCTCCAACGCCATAAAGCAACCCGGCGCGATGCGACTGGCTCTCGTCCGAGCCTGAAACGTCTATGGCGCTCGGGGCGGCGTGCGTCTGGGTCACAAGAGATCGTATGTGTCGCGCGAAACCGATCCGATTCCGATGCATCGGAACGCTTGACAGACTCACGCGATCATTGCGCACGTAAATCGAACCGAAAGACTCTCCCGATGAAATCCCGCCAACTCGGAATGTCCGGCCCCTTCGTCTCTGAAATCGGCCTCGGCTGCATGGGCATGAGCGAGTTCTACGACCCGAAGCTCATGGACGACGCCGAATCGATCCGCGTCATCCATCGCTATTTCGACGCCGGGGGCAACTTCCTCGACACCGCCGACATGTACGGCTCAGGCCTCAATGAATCCCTCGTCGGCAAAGCCCTCGAAGGCAAACGCGACAAGGCAGTCCTCGCCACCAAGTTCGGCAACGTCCGTGGCCCCAATGGCGAGTTCCTCGGCGTTCGGGGCGATGCGGCCTACGTCAAGGAGTGCTGCGACGCCAGCCTCAAGCGTCTCAACGTCTCGGTGATCGATCTCTACTACCAGCACCGCGTTGATCCAAAGGTCCCCATCGAAGAAACAGTGGGGGCGATGGCCGAACTTGTGAAGGCTGGCAAGGTGAAATACCTGGGCCTATCCGAAGCCGCGGCCGACACCATCCGCCGCGCCGCAAAGGTGCATCCGATCGCCGCGCTGCAATCCGAGTATTCACTCTGGACGCGCGACCCCGAGGAGAAAATCCTCGCAACCGTCCGCGAGCTCGGCATCGGCTTCGTCGCCTACAGCCCGCTCGGCCGAGGCTTTCTCACGGGCCAGTTCAAGAAGTTCGAAGACCTCGCGCCGGACGATTACCGCCGCAACGCGCCGCGATTTCAAGGCGAGAATTTCCAGAAGAATCTCGACCTTGTGAAGAAGATCGAAGAGATTGCGGCACAGAAGGGCTGCACTCCGGGGCAACTTGCGCTCGCGTGGGTGCTCGCGCAGGGCCAAGACATCGTCCCCATTCCCGGTACAAAGCGTGCCACGTATCTTTACGACAATCTCGGTGCTGCGGATGTGCGGCTCACTCCCGAAGACCTGCGGCAGATCGATGCAGCTTTTCCGATGGCAAATGTTGCGGGACCGAGATATGCGGAACGGGCAATGGCGGCGGTGAATCGCTAGATGTCGGTGCGTACGCCGTGCGGTTATGCGTGACTAACCAGCTTTCTTGGTGGCAAATGCGGCGAGCGATCGGAAGTAGCCCTTCATCTGCTGGTCTCCGGCCACTTTTCTCGCGCGAGTGGTAAAGTCAGGGCGCCCGGCGAGGAGTCCGCTCGCTGACAGGTCGAGATCGAGCCTGGGCCAGCGAAGCCCAACGCCTTTGGCGACTAGTTCGATGTCATTACGTTCTGAAGCTTTTGCAACCGCGAGCGTCGGGAAAAGCGAAAGCGGCAGGCCCAAAATTCTCGCATCGGCGAAGCCCACCAAAAGCATGTGTTCATTCCGCACGCGACGGATGTACGCGCGAAGGATTCGAGGGGCCGGATCCAGATTACGATTCGAAGTGCTTCCGCCACGCATTCATGATCTCCTCAAGTCGTTCGACGATTGTTCGATTGATAGTTCTCAGTTCAGCAGGCGTGAAGCCGTTCGCGCTCACGTGAGCGATCGGATTGAGCCACCACTTTCCAATCGCATCGGAAGTTCTCGAACCCTTGCGAACGTGAACGTGAGGAGGCTCTCGTCCTTCGTTCGACCAAAGGAAGAATATCAATGCCCCAACTCGGAATACTTCCGGCACGCAGCCTCCCGCTCACAAATTCCCGCGTTTGCCCTGCTCCATCTCCAGCGCCTCAAACAACGCTTTGAAATTCCCCTTGCCAAAGCTCTGCGATCCGCGCCGACAGATGATCTCAAAAAACAGCGTCGGCCGATCCTGCAAGGGCTTCGTGAAGAGCTGCAGCAAATAGCCCTCATCATCCGCATCGACCAGAATGCCCAGGTCGCGAATCTTCTTGTGATCCTCCTTCACCGCCTGATGCCCGTGCTGCGTCAACATGCCGTTGACGCGGTCCCACACCTTCTCGTAATACGCCTCAGGCAGCATCAGGAAGTCCACGCCGCGGCTGCGCAGCGTCGAGATCGAGTGCAACTCGTCATCCGTCCGCAGTGCGAGGTGCTGCACGCCCGGTGTATTGCAGTGCCAGTCGAGGTATTCCTGCACCTGACTCTTTTTCTTGCCGTGCGCCGGCTCGTTGATCGGCATCTTGATCAAATGATTTCCGCTCGCCATCACCTTGCTCATCAGCGCCGAGAATTCGGTCGAGATGTCGGCGTCGTCGAAGTGCTTGAACATCTTGAATTCGAGCACGTTCTCGTACCACTTCACCCAGTAATCCATCTTGCCCAGCTCGACGTTCCCAACGAGGTGATCGACGTACTTGAGCCCGCACGGATTTTTCTTGTTGTACTCATTGATCTCGAGGACCGAACTGCCGACTCCGCTCTGCGGCGCGCATCCCGCCGCTGGCTCGCACGTCCCGCCATCGAGCCGTTTGAACCGTGGCATGAACAGTCCGCCCTGCTTCAACTTCGTCAGGTCGTAGTCTCCGGTGCGGCTGACAAAAGTGTGGCAGACGCGCCCGTATGAACGAATTCCCGCCATCGTCACCGCGCCGCGATCGTCCTTATAGAGCCGGGGCTCATACGCGCTCATCGCGCCGTTCTTGACAGCCCGCTCGTACGCCGCTTCGGCATCGAAGACCGTGAACGCGACATCCTTCACCCCGTCGCCGTGCATCGCGATCTCCATCGCGGCATGGTGCTCGTGCGTCATCGGGCTGGTCAGAATGAATCGGATGTTCCCCTGTGTGAGCAGGTAGTGCGCCGCGTCGCGATTACCCGTCGTCAGATCGCAAACCTGCTCGATCTGGAAACCGAAGCAGTGCGCGTAAAAGAACGCCGCCTGCTTCGCATTCCCGACGTAGAACTGGACGTGGTCAACGTCGATCAGTTGCAGCGGATCCGAAACCTTGCTGGGCTTGACGGCGGGCGAAAGAGTGGACATCGCGAGTCTCCGTTCACGCGTGAAGTATCAAGTCGTTAGCGTCCAATCGAGCCGATTGGACGCGTGAGCAGGACGCAAACACAGAATGATACGAGCCCCGGTCGGGAAGCCGCTCTGCATGACATCAAGCGGGCACTGCGGGCGGGGACATGCATCATTTCCCGGCTCGGTGCGTCTCTCGTCTGAGTTCCCCGGGCCGAAAGGCTGAGGACCAGTAGTCGGGGATAGCGGCGAAGCGGCATCTCCGGTAACGCCCGCGACACACAGCACCACGTCGTGGTGCTAGTAAATCACAACGTTCTTCAACACTTCCGGTCAACCCAGGACGCGCGAAAAACAAAAAAGCCCCACCTTGCGGCGAGGCTTCAAACTCAATCAACCCCGACGAGCCCGGCGGCGTTTATGCGTGCTTCGCAGCAGGCGTCTGGTGCTTCTTGTGTTTCTTATGTTTCTTGTGCTTCTTCGACGTCGTCGTGGATGAGGACGCTTTCTGCGCAGTCGGCGTGCTCGACGACGGCTCCGTCGAGACAGGCGCAGCCTGAACGAGCGAAGCAACCGCCATCACCGGAAGAGCAAACAACACCGATTTCAACGTGCGACCTGACATGATGAATCCTCCAAATGCCCGCGACACCTCGGAAGGGTCGGGCCGGGCTTCCTGCCGCTTCCACCCCAACGATTAAACGCTCACCCGCGGCAGATCACACGACCATGCCGCACCTCTCAAAACAACGACCAATTCGCACTTCCATTTCAGGATGCGCATAGTCCATTATCGAGCGACCGCCTTCCCAAGTCATACATTCGGCGCGATCGATTCTTTGACCCACTCAAACTGGTGGATCGATCGCTCCCCTTTCCAGGTATGGAAATACGATCCCCCATGTCCGCTGCCGATGGTCTTCCCAATCTCGCTGATCGCTACAAGGTTGTGCGCGAGCTCGATCCTGGCGCCGCGGCACAGCGCACGCTCGTCAAGCATGTCGAAAAGCAGTCCGCCCACGTCGCGCACACCCTTCTCGCGCCGGAATCGCTTTCCGCGGCCGATCAGGTCGCGATGGCGTCCGCGCTTTCCGTACTCCGCATTGCACACGTAGCGGCGATCGAAGAAGTGGTCCGCGCGGCCGACTCACGCATCACGTTTATCACTCCCTACTTCGGTCACACCTCCGGCCAAGTGACGCTCGAGAGCCTCGCGGCGTCTCGGGGGAGCCGCCTTTCGCCCGAAGAAATCGAAGCCGCGGCAGACCACATCCTGCATGCCCTCGACAACATGCACGGAGCCCGCATCTACAACGGGCCGATCGTCCCAAAGCAGGTGCTCGTCGATCGTCAGGGCCGTGTTCAGATCGAACACTTTGGTTGGGCCCGCACCGCCTCGAAAGGCCTCCGCGAGGCTCGTATTGCCCGCGAGGACGAAATCCGCGCCGAAGTCCGCAGCGTCATGGAGCTCCTCTTCCGCTGCCTCACCGGCCTCGACTCTCGCACGATGGGAGTTTCGCCCGGCCAGGTCGTCAGCAGCCTCGACCCGCTTCTCGACGAATGGCTCGCGAACGGTTTGAAGGAGGGTGCCGGGTTTGAGAGTGCCGCGTCTGCTCGCGGCGCTCTGCCGGAGAACGTTCGCGTGTCGATCGCCAAGCCCGGCCTCATCGCCGGTGCGATGCGCACTTTGCGAGGCAACACCTCGAAGTAGTAGCCCAAGAAAAAGCCCCCGCAGTTGCGGGGGCTTGTGTCAACCAGAGCATGAGTGCAGAGTGGATCGGTTTACTTCTTCGCCGCTGCACCACCGCGTTCGGCCTCGACCACCGCCTCCTGCAAGCTGCGCGGCATCGTGCGGTATTCGAGGAACTCCATCGTCGCGCTCGCACGGCCCTGCGACATGCCACGCAGCGAAGTCGTGTAGCCGAAGAGCTGATCGAGCGGAATTTCCGCCGTCACGAGCTTCACAACGCCGCGATCATCGGTGTCGATGATCATGCCGCGCCGCGAAGAAATGTCGCCGGTCACGTTGCCGAGGTAATCATTCGGCACCGTCACAACGACCTTCATGATCGGCTCAAGGAGAACCGGTCCGGCCTTTTCGGTCGCTTCGCGAACGGCCAGGCGACCCGCCTGTTCGAACGCGACCTGCGAGGAGTCGACCGCGTGGCTCGAGCCATCGACGATCGTCGCCTTGACGTTGATCATCGGGTAGCCGAATTTCACGCCCGTCATGCAAGTCTGGCGGATGCCATACTCGACCGATGAGATATATTCCTTCGGGATCGCGCCGCCGCTGACGGCGTTTTCGACCGCGATGCTGTCGGTGAAGTCGAGCTCTTCTGCCGCCGCCTGCTCGGCCGTGAATGGCTCGAGGTGGATGGTGCAGTCGCCGAACTGACCGCGTCCGCCCGTCTGCTTGACGAACTTGCCGCGGACATACTCGGCCTTCTTGGTGATGGCCTCGCGGTACGACACCTTCGGCTTGCCGACGGCGACGTTGATCTTCATGTCACGGGTGAGCTTGTTCTTGATGATCTCAAGGTGCAGTTCGCCCATGCCCGCGATGATGGTCTCGCCGGTTTCTTCGTCATAGTTCGAGCGGAACGAGGGATCCTCGCGCCGAATGACGCCGAGCGCCTCGGACAACCTGCGCTTGTCTTCGGTCGTCTTGGGTTCGATCGACATCGCGATCACCGGCTCCGGGAAGAACATGCGTTCGAGCATGATCGGCTCTTCCTGGTCGCAGAGCGTGTCACCCGTGTACGAATCCTTGATGCCGACGACGGCGACGATGTTGCCCGCCGTCACCTGCTCGAGCGGGATGCGGTTCTGAGCGTGCATCTCGAAGATGCGGCTGGCGTTTTCCTTTTTGCCGTTGCCGGGGTTGAGGAGACGCGTGCCCTTGGTCAAGGTGCCCGAGTAGACACGGATGTACGTCAAATCGCCGTGCATATCGCTGACGACCTTGAAGACCAGCGCGCTGAACGGCGCCGCCGGATCGTGCGGACGAGTGAGCTTGGTGTTCTTGTCGCTCGGGTCGGTGCCTTCGACTTCCGGCTTCTCGGTCGGCGAGGGGAGGTAATCCACCACGGCGTCGAGCAGGAGCTGGATGCCGATGTTGCGGAGCGCAGCGCCGCAAAGCACGGGGTAGACCGCGCGCGACACGACGCCTTTGCGGATTGCCGCACGGACTTCATCACGCGTGGGTTCCTGGCCTTCCAGGTACTTGCCCATCAGGTTGTCATCGAGCTCCGAAGCCTTCTCGAGCAGCTCGTGGCGCCACTTGTCCACGTACTCCTTGAGATCATCGGGAATGTCCTTCTCGGTAACCTTGTCGCCCTGATCGCCTTCGAAGTAGTACGCCCGCATGTCGACGAGATCGACGATGCCCAGGAACTCGTTGCCGGCTCCGATCGGGCACTGCAGCGGGAGGGCGTTGGCGCCGAGGCGCGTCTTGATCGTCTCGTAGGAGAAATCAAAGCTCGCGCCCAGCTTGTCCATCTTGTTGACGAAGCAAAGGCGGGGGACCTTGTACCGGTCGGCCTGACGCCACACCGTTTCCGACTGCGCCTCAACGCCTTCCTTGCCGTCGAACACGGCGACAGCGCCGTCGAGAACGCGGAGCGAGCGTTCGACTTCGATGGTGAAGTCCACGTGGCCCGGGGTATCGATCAGGTTGAGCTTGTATTCCTTGCCGCTGCGGGTCCACGGGCAGGTTGTCGCGGCCGACTGGATCGTGATGCCGCGTTCCTGCTCTTCCTGCAGGAAGTCCATCGTCGCGGTGCCCTCGTGCACCTCGCCCATCTTGTAGTTCTTGCCCGTGTAAAACAGAATGCGCTCGGACACGGTCGTTTTGCCGGCGTCGATGTGGGCGCAGATTCCGAAGTTTCTGATATAGGACAGGTCGGCAGTCATGGCTTTTCCTTCGTGCTATCGAATGCTCGGGGCCCGGACGGACCCGAAGACGGGGACTCGTTTCGAGCGTCCAACCTCGCCTGCGAGGTCGGGCACTTCGCTTGATTTACAAATAAGGTCGTAAACGCAAAGGCAAACAGGACGGGTGGGAAGTGAACTCGCGGCCAGCTGCTAGGAGGTGCGAGCGGGGGCGTCGGGGTTGAATCTCACCCCGCGATGTCGTCGTCATCTTCCATAGCAGAAACACCCATTCCGGCCAACGAAACGCCTCGATTTGAAGGGCAAAAACCCCGCAATCCGTTCCGCTTTTTGCGAGCAGAATAATAGTCCGAAACTGCCCCAAATCAAGCTGCCGGACGAGGTCTGTCAGGGGTGGGAGCCCGTTCCCGACGGGCGGGGAGAACGGTCACTCAATCGCGGCCAGCTCAATTCCGGCTTTCGCCGCCGGATGAGCCCGATTCACGGCCAGGCCTTACTCATCCCTTCGAGTTCAGCCCGCTCTTTCGGCTCAAAACGCCGGAGCGGGTCCAGCCTCATGTTCTCATCCAGCTTCAGCGCCCGTTTCGCCCATTCGCTCTCCGCCGCACCATTCCCAAGAGCCCGCGCCAGCCTCGCCGTCGTCGCCGCGTGCATCGGGTTGAAGGGATCAAGCGTTGCGGCGTTTACTGAGGCCCGGAACGCACCTTCAAGTGCCGCCGGCTCGTGCGTCAATTCCCAAATCCCGCGCCGCACGGTTGAAAGCCACGACTCGGCCGAGGCTCGATGCCAGGGTAAACGCGTCGCATCCTCTGCCAGATCAGATGCCGATCGCAGCCGTAGCGATTCATCGTGACCGATCGACGAATCTTGTGCACGCAGTGCCTTTTCAAGAGCCGCCAGCTGCAGTGAAAGATTCGATGCCGCCTGGCGCGTTCCCTGGCTCGTCGGATCCGCGGCGATCGCCAAGATCAGGTCTTCGTACGCCTGCGAGCCCACCCTGTTCCGCGCTTCGAGCATCGCTCGCATAACCGCGTCGCGATTCACCGCAACCGGTTTGCCAAGTAGTCTTGTGAGCTGCTCGGCCGCGCTTTGCAACTTTGCAGGGTCGTCTCCCGAAGCAAGTTCCTGCGCAAGCGTCGTGATGGGCTCAAGTTTCGCTGCGCCCGCGGTCAAATGTCCTTCCCACTTCTGGACGCGTCCAACCAGCGCACTCGATGCAATTCCCAGCACCGCGAGCGACAATCCGGGCACGGCCCGCTTGAACACCCCCCTGCGCACCTGGGCGAGCAGATCCCATCGTTGTGCCGCCGCGAGGCCGATCAGGACAGCAAACAACGCGGCCGATCCACTCAGCACAGGTGTGACCTCGATCATCGCGTGAAATCCGCACGCCGCAGCGCCGGCGACCAGCGCGATCCGAAGCGCTCTTCCATTCGCGCTGCAAATCCGCCAAGCGATCAGCAGCCCGAGCGCAAGGGACGCGATCCGCACAAATCCGCCGACGGGTGTTGCGACCGCAGTTTCAACCCACGCGCTGCCGATCGTCGCGCCGGCGAGGCCGATCGCCGCAAGTCGGAACGAGTCGCGCGGATCATCTCCATCCGGTTCGTCATCTCGCTCGCCTCGCGCGAGATTCGCGCCCGCCAGAGCGAGCAGCGCGAGCCACAGAATCCCCCATGCGATGCCGCCGATTCCCAGCGTCGCCGCGAAATCAAAGAGCAGACTGTGCGGACTCGAAATTTCTTCCGGGCTCAGCGGACTCTTTGCGATCAGGTACGCATCCTTGAATCCCGCCGGACCCACACCTTCGACGGGATTGCGAAGGAAGAGTTTCGTCGCTGCCGCCAGATATTGCGAGCGAAAGAGCAGCGACAACTCGCCGATGCGTTCTCCAGCGACGCCGCGAGCCACGACCGCCCCGATAGTGACCAAGGGCAACACAACCAACATCAGCGCGCCCAGAATCTTGCTGCGCCCGACGATCCACGCTCCCGCAATTCCGACTGTCACGCCAACGCCGGCTGCTGCCCAACCTCCCTTGCTCGCCGCGAGCCAGGTGCACAGCAGCGCGAGCGAGAGGCCAACCGCTGCAAAAAAGCGTGGACGCCCGCTGCGTTCGCGAACAAGCAACGTCGCAAACACGCCAACGCCCGCAGCACCAAATGTCGCCACGACATTGGACAGGCCGAACCACCCCGTCGCGACAGAGTCGTACAGCCGTCTCTCGAAGGTCCGAGCCGAAAACGAATCCGGCGCCCATCCGTGCGATGCGAGTATCGCCTCGCGATTCAGCCTGTATGCCGCGATGGTTTGAGGTGTCTCGTCCCACACCTGCATCGCCCCCTTGAGCGCGAGCGCCGCAAGAAACCCCAGAGCAATCGCGGCGCCCGTCTTTCGCACCGAATCCAGTCGAGCCGAGTGGGCGAGTGCGACAGCGATCGCCATCGCTGCCGTCCAGCCCACCCCGACAAGCAGTTGCTCCTGCGACGCGTGCCTGGAAAACAACCCGTGCCACGCAACCGCGGTGCTGCCGGCAAGAAACAACAGCAATTCCACAAACGGAAAGCGGCCGACAATCGGCGAGCTCAGCGCGATCACTGCGCCGGCAAGTGTCAAGAGCGCACAGTCGATCGCCAGCGTCGCGGTCGGGCCAAGCCCAACCAGCGGCGGCGCCATGCTCATCGGGTCCATATCCCAGCCGGGGAACGTCGCAAGGGAAACGCTCGCCTTGAACATCGCCAGCGCGACCATGATCGCCACGCCGATGCGTGTGAACATTTCCAGGATCTGGCGCTGCGCGAGAAGCCGTTCCGCGCCGGATTCCGGGATGGCCGCGATCACGTCGCACGCTCGCCTTCAACGCGTTGCGCAGTCGGAGCGATCGGGACCGGCGATGCATACTCAAACGCCGCGAGCAGCCCAAGCATGACCAGGACCGCCACACCGATGAGCGCCGCAACGACGCCGTCCGCCTTTGCCAGTGCAAGCCCCGCGACTCCTGTCACGATCGTCATGCCCCACAGCAGATAGACCGCTACCGCCTTGCTCATCCCGCGTTTCACGAGCCGGTGCGACGCGTGGTTCATATCGCCGACCATCGGCGATTTACCATTCCAAAGCCGCACCAACGTGACGACAACCAGGTCGTAAAGCGGCACCGCCAGAACCACCAGCGGCATCAGCACCGCGTGCGCCCGCGACGACTGCGGGCTCGCGGGGTCGTAGTAGGTCACCCGGACGGTGACGAAGGCGAGCAAAAATCCAATCACGAGGCTTCCGCCATCACCCATGAACAGCCTCGCGCCGCCTTTTCGCGGCGCGTTGAAGATCAAGAACCCGAGGCATGCACCGATCGTCAGCGACAAACAACCAGCGAGCAGCCACTGATGCTTATCGATGGTGACTACAAGGAGGCACGCCGAAACAATCGCCGCGATTCCCGCGCTCAGCCCGTCCATGTTGTCAAGAAAGTTCATTGCGTTGGTCACGGCGAGAAACCACGCCGCTGTAATCAGAATGCTCAGCCACGGCCCGCCCGCCCACGGATCTAGCAGCGTCAGCAATCGCGTATCGGTCAGAATTGGCGCCGCGAACGCCGGTCCGACCATCATGATGAGCTTCGGCAACGGGGGCAATGGCTTGCGATCATCGATCAGGCCCATCACGTGCAGCACGAGCAAGCAGCCCAGCAGCACCGCCGCCATCCACGACTTCTGCACGATGTACGGCACATTCGCGCCCGCCGCGGCCGGCAGCAGGCTGTTCGCAAAGTTCGCGACGATGAGGATTCCGATGAAGGGCAGCACAATCGCCCAGAAAATCGCGACCCCGCCCGTGTTGGGCACGCGGCGCGAGCGGTCTTTCACCTGCCCAGCCACACCCGCTGAATCGAACGTCCCCAGCCGATGACCGAGCAATATGACCAGCGCGCACAGCGGCACGCAGATCGCCATCGCCAGCAGGATCAATCCGAAGCACAGCCCGGTCATGCACGGGAGTCTATTGAAGGTCGAGGCTCGCCGCCCGGGACGAATCGCAGCAAAATGAGCGCCGTCAGCGCCGCCTGCCCGATCAATGCGATCCACACGACGCGAAGTGGCCAAGGCCCGAGCACGTCTGCGAACGTTTCCCCCGTGACCGAGCCGCGCCCGACGTAGACGTAATTAAGACCCGTCGCCGCGTCAAACACAAATATCACGCCAACGTACACCCACGCGACAATCGAAACCAGCCGATAGTCGCTCCACCTCGGCCTGAACCCGCGCACCCATACCCAGTAGACCGCAGTGAACACCACGATCATGTGGGTCGTCCAGAATCCCCAGAACTGCGCCCACTTCGCGAGGTGAAACGGCCCGGGTCCGGCGAGCGGCTTCACAAAGGCCTGGGTGCAGAACGCGAACCCGAAGAAGACCGCGAACGCCGCATATCTGCGCCGTCCCGACAGCAGTGAAATCGGCGACAGAAATGACATCACATCGCACACGTGCAACGGCAGCGAGCGATTGATGTCAAAGTTCTTCGGAAAAAGCCACCAAGCCGCGTACAGGAAAGCAAGCCCAAACGCCCAAGTGCCAACGAAGATTTCGAACGTTCGACGCGGGCTCACGGGCAGTTTCGACACGCTCGTGCACAAGGCGATCGTCGCAACCACAAAGGCCGCCGTCACCACGCCATGCGTTGCCGAGAACGGCACGAACCGTTCCGCCCAATCCGGGATTTCGGCAAGCACTCCGATCACGCACCCGCACCCTCGTGCCGCAATTGGCCGCACGCCGCGGCGATGTCGCGACCCCGGCTGGCCCGAATGTGCACGTTGATGTTGCGTGAACGCAGGATCTTCTGAAACTCCAGAACGTCGGTGTTGCGGGGGCGCTCGAACTCGATCCCCGCGACCTCGTTATATCGGATCAAATTGACGTTTGCCCTGATCGTGGTGGCGATATCCGCCAGTTCTTCCGCATGTTTGGGCTGGTCATTCACATCCCGTAGCAGGGTGTACTCCAGCGTGATCTCCCGCCCGGTCTTTTCAAACCACCGCTGGCAGGCTTTGAGCAATTCTGTAATCGAGGTGTATTCGGCCCAGGGAATCAGTTTTCGGCGGATGTAGTCGTTGGGCGCGTGGAGTGACAGGGCGAGCGTCACCGGCAAGTCAAACTCTTCTGCCAGCTTGGTAATCGCCTGAGGCAGGCCGACCGTCGAAATCGTGACCTTTCGCGCCGAAATGCCAAGCCCCCAGAGTGCCGTGATGATCCGGATCGCCCCGGTCACATTCTTAAAATTGCTGAGGGGTTCGCCCATACCCATAAACACCACGTTGCTCACGCGACCGACATCCTTCAACTGCCCAAGCCGCCAGACCTGCTCGACGATGCGCCCGGTCGACAGGTTGCCGTCCAATCCGCCCATGCCCGATGCACAGAACTTGCAGCCTACCGGGCAACCCACCTGACTCGAGATGCACGCCGTCTTGCGCGCCTCCGTCGGGATCATGACGCATTCGGTCTGGCGCGTCTGATCGAGCCCTCCTGCCTGAACGGTGCGAGGATGGGGAGAACCTGTTTGTACGACCGGCAACGCCACGACTTTGCTGGATGTCGCCGCAAACTCGTCCCATTGCACCAGCAACTTCTGCGTTCCGTCGGACGCGCTCTGATGCGTCAGAATCTCGCCCGACAAAAACGTCATTTCCGCCGCGAGCACGTCCCGATCGCGTTTCGAGAGATTGCTCATCAGGCTGGCATCAACAACGCCCTTTTCGTAGACCCACTCCAGGATCTGCTTTCCACGAAACGGCGCCATACCGCGCTTCTCGCACCAGGCTGCGAGCGTTTCGGGTGTGAATTCGAAGATGTGATGGGCCGGATGTTGCAACCGGGGAGGTTATGGATGCCCGCCTTTCGTGGCACCGGCTTTCCGGGCGGTGAGTCGCCTTTGCCCTTGAATTTCTTCGGCGTGAGTCAGTGATCGTCCGGACAGAAGCCCGTTCCTACTCCTGAACCTCACCCTCGGCCCCAGCCGATATTCCTGTCATGCTCGCAAGTGTCCTGATCCCAACCTTTGCGCGTTCCGACAAGCTCGCCCGCTGCCTTACCGCGCTTGCGGTCCAGAACTTCGACTCCGCGAATTTCGAGGTGATCGTCGGCTTCGACGGTCCCGACGCCCGCGCCGAAGCCGGCGCCCGTGAGACTTGGAAAGCGGCCGGCGGCAAAGCCCGCCTTGAACTCGTGCAGTGCCCGCGACAGGGATACACACTCGTTCGCAATGACATCCTCGCTCGGGCCACGGGCCGCCTCCTTGTCAGTCTGAACGATGACGTTCGCCCCTGCCCTGATTTTCTGCAGGTTCATGCGCAGGCCCACGGGAGCCTGAAGTCCCAAGGCAAGGGCGACGCGATCATCGTCGGCGCTTCTCCCTTCTGCCGCCGCGATCCCGAAACTTTGCTCGACCGGCTCGCACGAGCGACGTCCATGGTCTTCTTCTATGACGCCATGGATCGCCCGCCGCACAACCCCGACCACGACTGGGGCTTCCGCCACTGCTTCGGTCTGAACTTCTCGGCCGACCTTGCGATGGTGCGCGACGTGGGGGGTTTTTTCGCCCGACCGCACCTGTACGGCTACGACGACATCGAACTCGCCTTCCGTCTGACGCAGAAGTTCAATCTCCCGGTTCTCTACCGTCCGCAGGCGCTAGCGCCGCACGAACATTTCTACAAGCCGGCGGACCTCATCGATCGCGAGCACAAGCTCGGAGTCGCCGCTTGGCACTTCGTTCGCGCGAACCCGGCCTTCGGCATGGCCTGTTTCGGCCGCGATATCACAACGCCCGCTGAACTTGGCTACTCACGCGAGTTTGTCAGTCGCGAGCGTGCCGCCGTCGACCGCGTGCGCGAATCGTTCCTCAAGATCGCCACTATTCCCGGCGCCAGCGTCGATGGCGATCACCAGTCCTTGCTGCTCGAGATGCTGCTGCATCAGTTCCTGCCGCTCAAGCGCTGGACCTGGCGTACCGGACTGCTCGAAGCCGCCGACGCAAAAATGGCAATCGCAGCCTGATCGAGCCCTCGCAAAAGCGAGAGGTGGCTTGCTTTTCTGGCGTCAAAATCTTACTTCTTCGCGCTCACCGTCAGCGCCACTGCGCCGTACGTCGCCTGCGTGATCGTCGGCGCACCCACGCGAATCCGCGAGTCGTCCAGGTCCACGCCCTTGGCCTTTCCCAGCTTCCTCAGCGAGAGCGGGAGCCCGAACTCCACATCCTCATTCACAATCTCGCGCTGTTCGAGGTCGCCGCCAAAGCGCTGCAATAACTGGCGGCACAATTCCGCGACCAGATCTTCCGGCGCGCTCGCACCGGCTGTGATCATCACCGTCTCGTCGCCCTTGAACCAGCTCCAATCAACCTCGCTCACATCGTCGATGAGCCGCGCGGGCGTTCCGACGTTCTGCGAAATCTCGGTGAGCCGCACCGAATTCGACGAGTTCTTTGATCCGACCACCAGCACGATGTCGCACTCGGGCGCGATCTGGCGAACGGCGTTCTGCCGGTTTGTCGTCGCGTAGCAGATGTCCGAACTCGGCGGCTCCTTCAGATTCGGGAACCGCGCCTTCAGCGCCGTGATGATCACGCCCGCGTCGTCCGTCGAAAGCGTCGTCTGCGTGAGATACACGAGCTTGTTCTCGTCGCGAACCTTGAGCGAAGCAACCTGTTCGGCGCTCTCAACCACGGTCACCGCTTCGGGCGCTTCGCCCCGCGTGCCGACCACTTCCTGGTGGTTCGCGTGGCCGACGAGCAGAATCTCATACCCCTGGCGCGCGTACCGAATGCACTCCGAGTGAACTTTGGTCACCAGCGGACAGGTCGCATCGATCGTCTGGAGCCGGCGGCTGCGGGCGTACTCCCGAATCTCAGGGGAAACTCCATGTGCAGAAAAGACGACGATGCCCTGTTCGGGAACTTCCGCAAGCTCCTCGACAAAGACGACGCCCTGCCGCTGGAAGCGGTTGACCACGTGCCGATTGTGCACGATCTCGTGAAAGACGTACACCTTTTCGCCCGGCAATAGAGAGATTGTCTGGCTCACCACGTCCACGGCCATCTGGACGCCGGCGCAAAACCCTCGTGGATTGGCAAGAATCAGTTTCATCGTTCCGCGTCGCACAATAACGTTCTCTACAGACAAACCGCCCGCTCGTAGGCTTCATGGTAGCTTCCAACCGGTGAATTCAATCGCTCCCACATCTTCCGCCCTCATCGATTCCGCGGCACAGACGCTCATTTTGCCGCCGTTCGCCGCTTCCAGCGATCAGGAGAATTTCTCGGTTCTGACTCCGCTCGTTCCGTTCGACCTGCGCCGACACTTTTCGGCCGTCTATGACTACTGCCGTCTGATCGACGATCTCGCGGATGCCCAGGGCGTCGGCGATGAAGCGCAGCGCCGAGCGTTGTCGCTCCTCGAACTGGCCCGCCAGGAACTCCGCCTCTGTGCCTCCGGAAGTTCGCATCACCCGGTGTTCAAAAAGCTCGGCGAGACGATTCGCGCGAAAGGCCTGCCGCTCGGCCCGTTCGAGGATCTCATCCTCGCGTTCGAACAGGACCAGCGCGTCACGCGCTACGAGACTTGGGATCAGTTGCTGGATTACTGCACCCGCAGCGCCAACCCGGTCGGACGCATCGTCCTGATGCTCGACGGCTACTCGCCCGAGCGCGATCCGGAACTCTTTCGGCTTTCCGATTGCACCTGCACGGCGCTCCAGCTCACGAATTTCTGGCAGGATGTCCGCCGCGACATCATCGAGCGCAACCGCATTTATCTCCCGCTCCACGACTTCAAGCACACCGAGGCCGAACTTCGTGACTGGATGAATCGCCCGAAAGACCCCGAAGCCCGCCTGCCCTACATCCTGGCGCTTCGCCAACTCGTCGAACGCACCGATCTGCTCTACGCCGAAGGAGGCCAACTAGTGGGACAACTCACTCGCCGCCTCGGCCCGGTCGTCTATCTCTTTCAGCATGGTGGGCGCGACACGCTGAATCTCATTCTGCGGACGGGCTGCACGACGCTCTGGAATCGGCCCAAACTCTCCAAAATCGACAAAGCCGCGCTGGTCGTGCGTGCGCTCGTGCTACGTTCAGTCCGCCATTGGCGTACGTAGCACGCTCATCGTTCATCGCGATCGATTTCATGTCGGCCCGCCGCTTCAAGCCCGGCGAACGCCTCGATCCGAAAAGGCGATACTCTCAGGCTCGTGGCTCGCACCGATCAATCCATCCCCGAACGACTCAGCCGGACGACCTCGGCTCCCGGCCCAGTTCGCCGTTCGATGGAGATCTGCCGCGAAATCACCCAAAAGCGTGCGGCTTCGTTTTACCGCGCAATCAAGCTGACTCCCGAGCAGCGTCGAGGCGAGATGTATGCCCTCTACGCCTGGAGCCGTCTTGCCGACGACATCGCCGACGAAACGCCAGACGCCGCACAGGCGCGAGTCGGCCTCGATCGATTTCAAAAATCGACGACTGACGCGTTTGCGAATTGTCCCGCCGGTGATGACACCACGATCTGGCCCGCCGTCGCGTGGACGTTTCGCACGTGCGCGTTCAAGCCGCGCTGGTGCGAGGATTTGATCGAGGGCATGCGCCGCGAAGTGGGGGAGAAGACCGGCGCCGAGTTCGCCATCGGTTCGTTCGATCAATTCGACGACTACTGCTACCGCGTCGCCGGAACGGTCGGCCTGATGTGCATCAGCATCTGGGGGCTGAAGAAGGGCGTGCGGTTCGAAGACATCGAACCTCTCTCAAAAGCCCGCGGCCGCGCGCTGCAAACCATCAACGTGCTCCGCGACTTCGCGCCCGACTTTGATCGCTCCCCCCGCCGCGTGTACTTTCCCGCCGATTTGCTCGGTAAGTGCGGCCTGATTGCAGATGGCCTCCGACAGTGGCGCGATCCTGTTCGCTGCGAGGCCGCCGTGCGCGAACTCGCGGCGCACGCGCGAAAAAACCTCACGCAGTCCGCGCCGCTCGCCGACAAGATCGACCCGGCCTGCTTTGCCGTACTCGACGGGCTCACACGCGTTTACTCCGGACTCCTTGACAGCATCGAGAGGAAGCCCAAGTTGGTGATCGCGGATCGGCCCGTCCACCTCTCGATGCCGAAAAAGGCATGGATCGCCGCGACAGCGTACATGCGTGGTCTCAGCCGCCAGACCGCTGCCGCGGCAGAAGCCAAGCGAACGAAGCTGACGGCGGCCGTCAAGCCCAAGGCGGCTCAGAAGTGAGGCTCACGGTCCGACTGAAAATGCGGGTGCCGCGGAGCATTCGACGTTGAAGCCTCGCGTTCTCATTCTCGGCGGCGGCATCGCCGGCATTGCCGCCGCGCTGAAGCTTTGCGACGCGGGCGCTCGTGTCACGCTCATCGAATCACGCGAGCGCCTCGGCGGGCGAGCCTCGTCGTTCTTTGATGCCAAGTCTGGCCTCTGGCTCGACAATTGCCAGCACGTCACGCTTGGCTGCTGCGATTCGTATCTTCATCTCTGCGAGTTGCTCGGCGTGTCGAATCTCATTCGCTGGGATGATGAGCAGTATTGGGTTGAAGAAGGCGGGCGCACGACCATTCTGAAACCGGCTCCGCTGCCCGCGCCGCTGCACGGGCTTCCGGCATTTCTCGGTGCCAAGTTTCTGACGATTGCAGAGAAGGCGCGTATTTCGACTGCGCTCGCGCAGCTTCAGTTTCTGAATCGTGTCGAACACCAAGCGCAGACCTTCGCGGCATTGCTCGACGACCTTGGCCAGCACGAATCCGAGCGAGCCAAATTCTGGGATCCGATCATCATCAGCGCATGCAATCTTACATCCGAGCGCGTATCCGCGCTGCCCGCGCTGCAGGTGTTTCAGCAGGCTTTTCTCGCGGGCGCGAGAGCATCTCGCATGGGAATCATGACGGTCCCGCTTGGGCGCATTTACGAGCACGCGACGACTGCCATCGCCGACTCCGGGGGAGAAATCCTGCTCGGCGAGTCGGTTTCGCACTTCGATGCAACGACCGCAACGCTCGCGAGCGGGCACACGCTCGAAGCCGATGCCGTCGTCTCGGCTCTCCCCTTTGAAAAAGCCGTCCTCTTTGCCGACGACGGCCTCAAGCACCTCGATGAACGCTTCGGCGCCATATCGCGCATGACGCACAGTCCGATTCTGGGTGTGCATCTCTTCTTTGATCGCCCCGTACTCCATCTGCCGCACGCCGTACTTGTCGGCGCCGAAACGCAGTGGCTCTTCCGCAAGGACGATTCGGGTCGTGTCGTCCATGCGGTCATCAGCGCCGCCGATGATTGGATGGGTCTCGATCAGGAGGCGATCGTCCAACGCGTGCTGCGCGATCTGCTCGTGCGTTTCCCGCGGGCAGCGGATGCCCAGCTTGAACTTGCCCGGCCCGTGAAAGAGCGTCGCGCGACCTTCGCGTTTACCCCCGGCTTCGAGGCGCTGCGCCCGGCAGTTCTCTCCGAATCCGGTCGGGGACCTTATCTGGCCGGCGACTACACCAAGACCGATTGGCCCGCGACAATGGAAGGCGCCGCGCGAAGCGGATTTGCCGCGGCAGCGTCGGTGCTGCAATCCACCTGACGCACGCCAGCACCGACCGAACATTGGTATAGTGAAGCGCAACGGGACGTGCACCGCGTAAAACCCGCGCAAGACTTTCGGAGCAAGGTCATGAAAACGAATCTGGTTTCAATCCTGCAACGGCGAGGGGCGTTCCCCATCGCATGTTGTCTCTTCACGGGCTTCGCCCTCACGATCAGCGGTTGCGACAACGCCGGTCAGGGCGCCCTCTCAGGCGCCGCCGTCGGCGCGCTGGGCGGTTTGGCGATCGGGTCACTGAGCGGCAACGCAGGGGCTGGCGCCGCGATCGGCGCCGTCTCTGGCGCGGTTGTTGGAGGTGTCATCGGCGATCAAAATCGTCGTGCGCAGGAGAGCCAGCAGAACATGCGATACGGAGGATCTTCACAATGGTAAATATGAAATCCGGCGCGGTACGCGCCTGCATCGCCGCGATTGTCGCCGCCGGCTCCCTCGGGCTTGGCGGATGTCAGACCGGTTCGCCTGCGTGCTGTGCGGCAGATTCGTCGTATACGGTCGCCCGTGCGGACGCAGATCGCGCCCTGCTTGGCAAGCTCGTGGGGGATTGGCGGTTCGAAGGCTCGTGGAGCGAAAATGGTGGCGCGACGAACAACGTCACCGGACGCGCGGCAGGCGTTCTTGTCAACAATTACTTTGTCATGATGGACGTGCAGACGACCTCCGGCCAGCTCTCCGGCCGCACTTCGCGTGACGAAGGTTCGATTCTCTTCGCCACCGAACCCGGAATGGGAATGACTATCTCCGCTTGGGGCGATGCATCACCTGCGATCACCCGTCTGATCGGGCGCGCAGAAAATGGCGGCTCTGTACTTGAGTATCGGGCTGCCAACAGCGCTGGAAGCGCCGCGAGCGTGGTTGTTCGCTTTGAAAATGAGAATCGGCTGACCATCGATCTGACCGGTCCGAAGGGTTCAGCAACCTACCGATTCTCGCGTGTGGCAAACTGATCTGCTTTCCGGTTCCGCTCCTAATTCACCCCCCAACGCTCCGGCGGTGCGGGTTTTTTCATTGGCCGGCTTTCGGCACGCTTCGTACGATCCGCCACTGAAACGGAGATTCCGATGAGAATTGCAGCCTCGTTCGCGGCAGTGTTTCTTTCAGTGCTGATGGCTCCCGTCATGTGCTTGGCTCAGGTCGCGCCGGCAATTGAAAAGCCGGCACCTGCCACCCCCGTCGCAAAGACAGTCGATCGCTCAACAGTCCGATTCGGTGAGAAAACTGCCAAGCCGCGGACTCCCGGTCAGGTTCGCATCGCGACATACAACACGATGAACCTGTTTGATTCGGATCCGGTCACGCGCACCCACAATGAAGGCGATCCGGCCCCCATCAAGCCGCAGGAAGAGCGCGAAGCAATCGCGGCGGGCATTCGCGCAATTGATTCCGACATCGTCGCGCTCGAAGAGGTCGAATCGCTCGACGTGCTCAAGGCGTTCCGCGACAAGTACCTCGCAGGGATGGGCTACGACCACGTGCAGCTCGTTGAATCCGAAGATCCGCGCGGCATTGACAACGCCGTGCTGTCTCGTTTCCCGATCGTGAAGACCGAGTCGTACAACGACCGCAAGATCGGTGGCAAGCATCCCGCACGCGATGGCAATCGTCCGAATCCACTCGCGGGCGAAGAGATCAAGTTCCGACGCACGCCTCTGCGTGTCGATATCAAGATTCCGACCAGCGCGTTCAATCTGAAGGATGGCGAGGACGAAGTCGTCACGCTTCTCATCATCCATCACAAGTCAGGGCGCGGGTCCGATTACTGGCGCATTGCCGAAGCAAAGGGCGTCGTCGATATCGTCAAGGAAATCGAAGCTGCCGATCCGAAGGCGCGCATCGCCGTGCTCGGCGACTTCAACGGCATGGTCACCGATCCCAACGGCAAGGTCTACACCGATGCGGGCATGTTTGACGTCTTTGCAGGTCGCAACGCGGCCGAACCCCGGAATATCTCGCACGAGTCGGGCCGGCGCATCGACCTGATCCTGCTGAATAAGAATCTGAAATCGCAGTTCGTCAACGACTCGGAATTCATCTACGGCATGCCCGCCCGCCCCGAAGGCGCGGATTGGCGGACGACAGCCCCGCCCGAAGGCTACGGCTCGGATCACTATCCCGTCACGCTCGAGATTGATGCGAAGCGTGGAAATGGTGTACCTCCTTCTCCCAAGTAATCTCTGTGGGCGCGTCTGCTAGACTCTGCGCGTCCACATTCCGATTCGATCCGCACACTCCCGGCTTCTCGCGAACGGGGGGCATTCTTTGGGTGTGCTTCGCTGGCAAAGAAGGAGGTTCCTGTGAAACATCTGTTCGCAACTTCATTATGTGTCGCGCTTTCAATTGGTCTCGTCGCCTGCGGCGAGGAAGCCGACAAGGCCGGGGCAAAGGCCAAGGAAATGACGAACGCCGCAAAGGCAACGGCGACTGATGCCGCGGCTGCCGTGAAGGACAAGGCCGGCGAACTCCAGGCTTCCGCCGTGACCAAGGCCACGGACATGTTTAACGCGGCGAAGACCAAGGTTGATGAGCTTTCGAAGAAGGTCGATTCGCAGGCTGAGCCGCTCAAGTCGTCGCTCAAGAGCGGCGTGGACTCGGTGAAGTCCCAGCTTTCGAGCGCTGAGAAGATGCTCGGCGATCTCAAGACTGCGTCGGCCGACAAGTGGAGCTCGCTGAGCACGTCGCTGGGCGAACAGCTTGGCAAGATCAACACCACCGTGAGCGATCTGATGAGCAAGCTGAAGTAAGTCAAGACGATTGTGATCCAAGGAGCCGGGCGGAATCGCCCGGCTCTTCTTTTTGGCAGGGATCCACCCGTGGAAGTGACGGACAGATGATCGCGTCGAGTATGGACGGCGCAAACTCGTTGCGTTGGGGAGGCAAGACAGGCGTCCTGGGTGTGCTGGTCGGCTCGGCTGTGGTGGACGGCGCACCCCCGCCGGACGCGGGGCGCTCGGCAACCGGGCTATCGCCCGAGGCTTTCGACTTTGATTGAGGCGGCTTGTGATCCGCTCGTTGTGCCCTGGTCGGACGCGAGGTAGATGTCGCGAATCGGAGGAGTACCGTCGCGGCATTCACTGCGAGTTTGCCGGATTCCTTTTCGGTCATCTCGACCAGACGCGAGATGGCACGTGGGGACGCCGCACCGGCGGCGAGAGTCTGGCGATGTTTTTGCAGCGCCTCGATGTCGTCGAGCGCCTGGCGGACAAGATCGGACTTGAACCAGCGGAGGAGGGAGAAAAGCGGGATTCCGTACTGCCGCGCGAGCTGCGCCACGTTTTGTTCTGAACTCAAGAAGTCGAGGATCAGTTCGCTCGCGATTGAGTCGGAGATAACGGGATCGGCGATCTGGAGAGATTCGTTGCCTGTAATCGACATGGCGCTGCTCGCGGCCCACAAACAGGTGGAGGCCGCGCTGTGGGCGGGGGCGACCTCTACAGAGGGGTGCCGAAGCGCCAATGGCCCGAAATAACCGTAACTGCGCCGTCGTGCAAAATGAATCTAAGTCGCTGCTAGTGAACGGGTAAGCGGAAATATTTGAAAGTTGAAAGTGGGGCGCCGTTGTCGAATACGTATGGCCCAAAAAAGCAGTAACTCCACCTTTTGCCAGGGCCGAGAGATGACGCGCTCGAGAAATTTTGCAAAGGCCGGAAAATTGATTGAAAGGTCTGGCGACGCCTTGGCAAATACGGGTGGGGAGGGCGCAGGCTCGTGCACGCGAGAAGCCAGGGCATGCTTGAAGAACGTTCGTTGCGAACGGATCGCGAAAATGTTCGAGGTTCAGTTCGGCATCATTCTGGCTTCATCACCGGTCGCTAATTTTCGGATCCACGAGCATCGCGCTGCTCGGTGGGTGCATCAAACTTGTGGTCGTCGCGTTGAGCGCTCGGGGCAAAAACGCGCGTGGCCGCAGAAGGGCGCGTTCGCTTTTCGATGTCGGACTTCAGTCACGGGTTGGGTCAAGGAGGATCCATGGCGACGAACATCGTTCAGAACTCCGAATCTCTTGCGTCGAAGGCTGCGCACGAGAGCCGTTTACACGCGGGAATAGGCGACGTCTCGGCGGAGCGAATTCGTGAACGCGCGTACTTCATTTTTCTTGCGCGCAAGGGTCAGTCCGGCGATTCGCACGCTGATTGGGCGCAGGCAGAGCGTGAACTTCGCTCAGAGGCGGCGCGTCGGCAGCCCGCGGCGCAGGCTTCTCCTGAGCGTGCAGGTTCGCGTGCGCAGGAGCCGGCGGTGCAGGGCGGAGCCGGAGTTCCGGCCTCGGCCGGGGCCAACGGGCGCCGCTCACCGGTGCTTTTCAGCGGAGGCTGATCCGACCTTCAGGTGTGCCAAACGGGTAAATGTGTAGCATGCAGCACACATGCTCAAAGCCGCGCGCCGACAAGCCGTTCGTCTGGTCGTCTTTGGACTGATTTTTGCGGTGCTGCTGGCGCTCGTCGGCGCGGGCGGCGTCGTGTTTGCGTGGACTCGCTTCGCGCAGAGCCTTCCCGCGCTGCAAGGTTGGCACACGCGGGCGCCGAAGTCGGAGTTTCAGGCTACTGACGCGAAGCCGGGGTACACGTTTGCGGATTATCTGAAGCAGGAAGACAAGGTCTTCGCCGAACTCGACGCGCTGATCAAGGACCAGTGGTCGCCGAAGGTGGCGGGGCGATTCTCCCGGTACAAGATCGGATCGGTGTGCGATCCGAGAACGATCCTGGATCGGAACTGGAACCGGACGTTTGTCGCGGAGGCGAAAAACCCGATCGGCGGCGCGCTGCTGATTCACGGGCTTTCGGACGCGCCGTACTCGCTTCGCACGCTGGCGGAACGGCTTCACAGTGCGGGCTATACCGTGATCTGCCTCCGTGTCCCGGGGCATGGAACATCTCCCAAGGCGCTGGCGGAGTCTTCATGGAACGACTGGGCGGCGGCGACGAAGCTCGCATTTGATGGACTTCGCGCTCGCGTGCCTCCCGGATTGCCGGTCATTGCCGTCGGATATTCCAACGGCGGGGCACTCTGCGTGAATGAAGTGTGCGAGTCGCTCCTCGCCGGAGGGAAAAGTCCGAGGCCCGACGCGCTCGTGTTGATCTCGCCGATGATCGGGATCACCCCGATGGCGGAGTTCACCGAGTTGTACCCCGCGGTTTCGTGGCTCACGGGCGAAAAGAAACTCTCGTGGAGCGGCATCGAGCCGGAGATTGATCCGTTCAAGTACTCCTCGTGGCCGGTGAACGCAAGCCTTCAGGCGTTTCGTATTACGCGCCATGTGGAAGAGTCGATCGGGATGCTCGCGGTGGACGGACGCATGAAGGATTTTCCACCGACGCTCGTCGTTCAGTCCGCCGCGGATGCGACCGTGATCGCGTATCGCATGCTCGATGTCCTGATGAATCGGCTACCACCGGGGCGGGGCGAACTGATTCTCTTTGATATCAACCGGTCATCGTGGCTTGAGGGGCTTACGGACAACACGTTCGAAGAGCAGATACGCCCGCGGCTGCAGAAACCGGACCTGCCGTTTACGGCAACGCTGGTAACGAACCGCACGCCGAATTCTCCCGAACTGTTTGCGCGGGATCGAATCGGGGGCGACGTGGCCGAAGTGGATATGCACACGTCGTGGCCGGTGGGGATCTTTTCGTTGTCGCACGTGGCGCTGCCGATTCCGCCCAACGACCCCGTCTACGGCGACGGGGCGACAGAGTCGGCGACCAAGCTCCCACTCGGGACGCTGGCGCTGCGGGGCGAACGCGGAATCCTCGCGATTTCATCTGGGTTGATGATGCGGATGCGGTTCAACCCGTTCTATGCGTGGACCGAGGGGCGGATTATGGATTGGCTTGCCAAGACCGTCGGAGCTGCGAAAAAAGAAGTGCCCGGCCAAACCGGTTCGGCGTCAGGCGCGCTGCAAGCTCCGAAGTAACGGACACTTTTCTGGAGACTCATTCATGCGATCGTTGCGGAAGTCGATTTTGGGCGACGGGCGTTTTTCATTGGGGATCGCGGTTGGAGTTGTCGGCACTCTCGCCGCAGCTTCCATGTTCGCCGCGGCTCCGCCACCGGCTGTTTACGTGTCCGATGGCCAGCAGGTGCTGTTTTACACGCCTCGCGTGGTTGATCCGTGGAAGGTGATCGGCGTGACCTCCGCCGCGCAGGACGGGAAGACCTACGTGTACCGGCTGTATGAGAACGGCGCGATCGACTATCTGACGCCGCACGAAGGACCGCGTTCCCCCTTGGGAGTTGCAACGTGGACGCCGATTCCGATTGATCCGAAGTTGTGCCGCGTGCCAACGCCATAGAGAGTGAGACGGCGTGCATGCGGCGCAACGAAAAGTGTCGAAGAAACTGTTCAGGTCGGATTCGAATGCGAACTCCCCGGCAAGCAATGTTCGTCGCGCGAGGGGCACGCTGGACTCGAAGCTGGCATTGTGCGAATCGCGTTCGAACTAAAGAAACATTCATGCAAGCGTTTCATCGCTCGCGCGGGTACTGAACTTTCCGGAGGCGCCTCGCGTGAATTTGTGCGCGCAACTCGTTCTGCGCTCTTGAATTGCAAGCCGCACTCGGTGTAGGCTTTTTGCAGCCCGGGCCGTTTCCGCGTTTACGCGGCCCGGGCTTGTCACTTTTTGAGGAGTTCGAGACATGATGACTCGTTTTGTTTCCAGCGCCGCTGTTGCTGCGCTCGCGTGCGTTCCCGCCTTCGCCACCACGTTCGCGTACGACAACGGCCAGACCACCGTCGCCGTCGGGCCGCCCAGCTCGTTTCCGGTCAATCCGGTGACCGGTTGGGGCAACTACTTCATGTCCGACGTTGGCGGCACGAAGATCACTTCGGTTTCGTGCGCGTTCGGGTCGAACTTCAACCCGACAACGCCCGTGACGATCTATCTGTTCGCCGATTCGGACAACGATTTCAACCCGCTGAACGCTGTGCTTCTTACACAGGTCACCGCGGTGCCGACGCAGGTGGGCGGATCGGTCTTCACCAATTTCGATATTCCCGACACCGTCGTCAACGGCGGGTTCTTCGTTCTTGCGACGGCGGTCACGGTCAAGGGCGTTGACAAGCCGGCGGCTGGCGATCTCACCGGCCGCGTCGATCGCTCGTGGTATTTCTACAACCCGGCGACCAGCGGCATGAACACCGCGAATCTCGGCGCCAACGCGCTGGCGAAGCGTGTGGATCAGGTGCTCCCCCTGCCGGGCGCCTGGCTGCTCCGCGCTGAAGGCGAAGCGATCGTTCCGGCTCCGAGCGTGCTTGCGATGGGCGCGTTTGCGGGGCTCGCGGGCCTGCGTCGGCGTCGCTAAGCCTCTCTCGCTGCGATTGGATGACTCTGGTACGCTTTTGAGCGGCCGCCGAGGTTTCGGCGGCCGCTTTTCGTCGTGGCGGCATCTGGAGCGCACATGAACACGGCTTTCGAATCCGAATCAGGCTTGCGTCGGAAAGTGATTTTCTGGAAGGGCACCGCGATCGCGGCAGTCGCGGGCGGGCTGGCGATCGGAGTCGCGGGGCTTCAGAGTGAGCCAGCGAAAAAGGTCGTCGGGGTCAGCGGGGGCGACAGCTACATCTATCGCGTCTACGAGGACGGCTCAATCGACTTCATCCAGGCGGACAACCAAATTAAGAGCCCGAGGGGAATCCCGAACTGGCAGCAGATTCCGATCGATCGCGGTCTGGTGCGCCAACAGCGCTGAGTCGGCTTCCAGGAGTATTCACGATGCTTCCCTTTGTGCGTGCGGCGTTCATGCTGCTTCTTTCAATTGGAGTGTTCGCGGCAGCAGGCGAGCCGGCCGAGCCGATCGGCTCGACGCGCAACGCGCGCGTGGCGTTTGCAATTCCGGCGGGAACGGAACCGTCCGCGCGTCCGAAGCTGGTGATGCTCACAACCACGTGGCCCGCGGAAACGATCGCCGCGATGCGGATGGCGGCGCCGAATGTCACAATTGTCGATGGATTGAACCGCGGGAGCGGGCTCGCACAGTCCGCCACGGCGAACGCGGTTGACGCACGTCTGATTTCACCGGAATTTCTTGCCGCGGCACCGAATCTGGTCTGGGTCGTAACCCCCTCGGCGGGCGTTGATCGGTTTATGGGAATGAAGGGGCTCGCGGAGAACGAGAAGATCGTGCTGACCAACAGCCGCGCGATGCACGGCCCGGCCATCGCCGATCACGCGTTTGCGATGCTGCTCACGCTGACTCGCAACATGCGCGAGCATGTCGAGATGCAGAAACAGGGCAAGTGGGACGACGCGGAGGGTGTTTCGCGTCCGATTGCGCTCCAAGGCAAGACAATGCTTGTTGTTGGCATCGGCGGCATCGGGACAGAAGTCGCCAAGCGAGCAGGCGGCTTCGGCATGCGGGTCATCGCGACGCGGAGGTCGGATACCCCGGCGCCCCCATTCGTCGAAAAGGTCGGCAAACCCGATGAGCTGCTGAAAATGCTGCCCGAGGCGGATGTTGTCGCGATCTGCGTGCCGCTGACGAAAGAGACAGATCATCTCTTCGATGCGACAGCGTTCAGCGCAATGAAAAAAGGGGCGATTGTGATCAACGTCGCGCGCGGGCGCGTGGTCGATACCGACGCGCTGGTCGCGGCACTGCGCAGCGGCCAACTCGGCGGCGCATGTCTGGATGTCACCGACCCCGAGCCCTTGCCTTCCGGGCATGCACTTTGGAAAGAGCCGCGCGTGATCATCACGCCTCACGTCTCTGCAGATGCGGATCTGACGGACGAGCGCATTCGGCAGTTGCTTGTTGAAAACGTGCGCCGGTTCGGAGCCGGCGAACCGCTACTCAATGTAGTGGATATGAAGACAGGGTATTAGCACGCGGCAAACTCGAGGAGCGGGTGAGAACACGCGTGAGCGACGCTTGTTGGTACGCTGTTCTCATGTTCGAGCACAAGTCAGAGCCGATTCTGCCTCGGATGGAATTTCTTCGGCGCCAGTTGTGGCACGCGCTGATCGCGATCGCGATTGTCAGCTGTTCGCTCGCAATCGGTGCCTCGGGGTATCACTACTTTGACAAGCAGGCCTGGATCGACGCAGCCTATTCGGCGACGATGATCCTGACGGCGATGGGTCCGAGCGGCACGCCTCAGTCAGACAGCGGAAAGCTCTTCGGCATCATCTACGCGCTTTTTTCGGGAATCGCGTTCATCACGACCGTGACCGTGTTGCTCACACCCCTGGCGCATCGTTTCCTGCACAGGCTGCACGCGGACGACAAGGACATCGAACCGGGTAAGAGCAAGAAAAAATGAAAGGACCGGCGTCCACTCGCGAGGACGCCGATCGGTGTGTGCCGCATGCGCTTCCCTCGGACTGACGGGTGGCATGCCGGATCGGTGCAGTCTTCAATACTGAAAGCGGAAAGCAGCCACGCAGAGCGCAGGTGTTTTGGCGCGCGCCGCAAAGTTTTTTAGGACGTGCGCGGCGCGGCCATCTTCCCGAGCAAATTGCCGGGAAAACCAGACTGAAACGGGGGGACGACGGGGCTCACGCGCCGGTGCGGGCCCGGTCGTTCAGGATCTTCAACTCATCCAGAATGTCCCCCATCGGGACGTCCGGCGGCAGGTTGCCTCGGTGGCGGTCGAGCTGATACTGCATATTGCCGCCCATGTGCCGGTTGAAATAGCGCATGTTCCAAATCTGGACGTTTCCGACCGAGTCGCCGACGAGGAGCTTGCGGCCGTTGGGGCTCCATTGCAGGCTGTTCACTTCCCAGTTCTCGAAGCGGTCGATGGTGAGCATGCAGGGCTCGTTTTTGTGCGAGACATCCCACAGTCGTAGCGTGCCATCGGTGCTCGTGGTTGCGAAGATGACCGGCTCACGCAGGCGGATCGCGACATCGGTGGGGAGACCGCCGTGCCCTTCAAAGCTCTGTTTGAAGGTGCAGCTGGCGACATCCCAGAGTTCGGCATGCTTGTTCCAGCTGGTCAGCAAAAGCTGCGTGGAATCGGGCATGAACTCCATGGACCACGGCTGCGGAGAAATTCCGCTGGGGCGCATTGTGCCGAGCTGCTTCCAGTCTCCGACGCTCCAGAGCCGCAGGGCCCGGTCGCGGTCGTTGGTGACAAGGAGCTTTCCGTCGGGCGAGAACCGGGCGCTCAATGCCTCCGTGCGCTCGGCGGTCGGAATCTTCTGCAATTCCGTGCACTCTGGGAATCGAAGCACGCGATGGCACCCATCGCGGTAGGGGAGGACAAGCATGGTGTTGTCAGGGGAAAAGTCGATCGATCGGGGCGAGAGGGCGAACGCGCCCTGCAGGATCATCGTGGGTTCGGGATTGGGGGACGAAAGATCGAAGACGCGGGCAGCAGAGTCTTCTCCGGCGACGACCAAGTAGCGGGACGTCCCGTCAAAGGCCAAGGCACGCACGCGAGCGTTGCTGTCGCCAAGCGTGCGCAGCAGCGAGTTGCTTTCTCCGTCGAAAATGCGGATCGCGCCTTGCGCGTCGCCCGTCGCGATGTATTTCGCGTCGGGACTCCATGCGCCGACGGCGCGTCCGGCATGTCCGGAGAGCATGACTACGCCCGGTGTGGGCGAGACATCCCAGACGCGAATCGTGTCATCGATCGTCGTCCAAAGTTCTGTGCCCCCTGCGAGCAGCGCAGAACCTGTGCACGCCTCGGGGCAGGAGTACGACCGGATCTTGGTCTGGCGACGCCAATCCCAGACGTTCATCGACCACCAGCCACCGGAGTAAATCTTGGAGCCATCCGCTGTGAAGTTGATCGAGCGGACGGTTCCGTTCGGCGCATCCAGCACGCCCAGACACTCAGAGGATTCGGCCGACCACACGCGTATGGTGCGGTCCAGGCCCCCGGACGCGAGCACGGCGCCATCCGGGCTGAAGCTGAGGTTGTTGATCTGCTGCGTGTGGCCTTTGAATGTCTGGATGGGAACCGGATCAGCGTTTGCATTCCATGCCCACAGATGCACGGAATGGTCGCCGAAGCTCGCGGCGATCATTTTGCTGTCGGGTGACCATGCAACCTGAGTGACAGCGGGTCCAGCGTTGACAAGCGTGCGCCGGATCGCGAGCGTGTTCGGATCGAGTTCGACAAGCCGCCCATCGCCGAGGCCGACCAGCAGCGTCGAATCGTCCGGGGCGAAGGAGACGCCGCGGACATACTGACTGCAGTATTTGACCGAAGCGAGCGTCGATCCCTTTGACCCGCTGGCCAGCACGATCTGCCCGTTTTCGTAGCCGACAACGATGCGTGCCCCGGTCCGGTCCACGGCGATGCCTCGGGACGTTTCGTTCGGCGCTGTTGAGAACGGAACAACGATCTGAGTAATTTCGCGTCGCGTCGCGGTATCCCATACTTTCAGGGGTGGATCACTTTCCGCCGCGGTCACGAGCACTTTGCCGTCTGCCGAGGCCGCCATTCCCAGGATGGGCGATGTGTGCGCGCGCTGCGTCGCGAGGCACGGCTCGTGCATGTAGAGTTCCCAGAGCGCAAAGAAGGTGTGGCGAGAATTCACCTCCCGCAGATGCCCGGGCCAGATGAGATCTTCCGCGGCCAGCAGATTCCCGGCGATGCCCAGGAGGCGCCCGCGTTCAACATTGGCGCGGGCGAGCTGCACACCCAGCGACGCCGAATTCTCGTCGGCGCGTTTTCGCTGCGTCTCGGCCTGTTTCAAGGCCACCAGCGCGTCGTTCTTCGCCAGCGCCTCCGTCGCGGCCATGCGCGACGCGCGGAATGCCTGAATCGCCGCGAAGACGCCCAGGCACACCACGATCAACATGAAGAACGCGACAGTGGAGACGATTCCGCGGTAGCGCCGAAGCTGCTTGCGCAGTACATACATCGCCGAATCGCGCCGCGCGGAGATTGCCTGCCCCGCAAGATAGCGTGCGATGTCGTCGCCAAGGTCGCTTGCGGATTGATAGCGGCGGGTGCGATCTTTCGCGAGCGCTTTGGAGACGATCATCTCGACATCGCCACGGAAATAGCGGTCGATGCTGCTGAGCTTGGTCGGCTCTTCGTCGCGGATGATGCGGGCGGCTTCCGGGAGCGAACGGCTCGCGAGGTCGTAGGGAAGTTTGCCCGCGAGCAATTCGTAGATGATGACGCCGACGGCGTAAACATCGGAGCGCGTGTCGACTGCCGCAGGGTCGCCGCTGACTTGCTCGGGCGACATATATGGGAGCGTGCCGATGAGCGCCCCGACAGCGGTGTGCTCGCTCGTGAGTTGCAAGTCGGTGTTCGTTGTTCGCGCGACGCCGAAATCGAGAACCTTGGGCCTGCCGGATTCATCCACGAGGATGTTCGCGGGTTTGAGATCGCGATGGATCACGCCGTTGCGGTGCGCGTGCTGCACCGCTTCGCAGATGCGTTCGACTAGAACGAGCTTTTCGCGATTTCCCAGATTGTGTTTCGCTGCGTACGCGAGGAGCGGCTCGCCTTTGACGAGCTCCATCGCGATATAAGGGTGCGTCAGGCCGTCGGCGGTGTAGGTGCCCGCTTCATAGATCTGCGCGATACCCGGGTGATGAAGCCGTCCGAGTAGTTCTGCCTCATGCTCGAATCGGCGGAGGATGCGCTGCGCCGAAGCGGAATTCGGATCGCCCAGCACGCGGCGCATGACCTTGAGCGCGACCGTGCGCTTCGGGCGTTCCTGCTGCGCGACGTAGACGACGCCCATGCCGCCGCTGCCAAGCACGCCGAGGATGTGAAAGTTGCCGATCTTTTTGTCCGAGGGGAGAAGCGGCTCGGCGTCCGAGAGCGCGCTGGCGCCAAGCTGCGTCAGCAGCCCGCGCCCGGGGGCGGCCTTTGAATCAAGAAAGCCGCCCGCACCCGAATGATGTTGCAGCAGCGAATCAAGTTCGTGGCGAAGATCGGCATCCCCCTCGCAGGCGCGATCGAGAAATGCCTCGCGTTCGATCGATTGCAACTCGACGGCGCGAAGGAAGATTTCTTCGATTCTTTGGCTCGGCGCGGTGCTCAATCTTCCTTGTCCGTGGCTTCAGAGCCGGCGACCTGGCGTTTGAGCCAGGCGCGCGCGAAGGTCCAGTCGTTTTTCACTGTCGCCGGCGAGACTTCGAGCGCGTCCGCCGTTTCTTCGATCGAAAGCCCCGCGAAGTAGCGCAGCATCACAACGTCGTACTTGCGGCGATCGTGCTTCTCGAGGCCTTTGAGCGCTTCATCGAGCGCGAGCATTTCTTCCGCAGGCGGCTCGCTCGCGAGCACGGGCGAAATGTCGGCCATTTCAATATCCGCGCGTTGCAGGCCGCCACCGTGCTTCAGGCGCGATCGGTGTCGTGCGCGTTCGACGAGGATCCGGCGCATCGCGAGCGCCGCGGCACCGAAGAAGTGACCTCGCCCGTTCCAGCGGACTTCATGATCGCCGAGCAGCCGCAGGTAGGCCTCGTGCACCAGCGCGGTCGGCTGGAGCGTCATCCCCGCGCCGCGCTTGGGCTCGCGCGCCATGCGCACCTGCGCAAGGCGGCGGAGTTCTTCGTACACCAGTGGCAGCAGATCTCGCGCGGCCTGCGAATCACCACCCGCTGCGGCAACCAGCAACTGCGTTACCTGTGCCGCGGCGGGTGAAGGCGGAGGCGTCGCGACGTTGATCGACGTCTTGGGCTTTTCGCTCGATGGGGACGAAGGCTTTGGGGATGAGGGTTTTTGATCCATCGAGGCGCCCCGGATTAGCGGCGGAACAGAAGCCACGCGAACCTCATTCTTCGGCCTTTCCCACACAGTTTGACCGGGAGAAGCGCAAAGTGCAAGTGTTGGGTTTGATGTACCGACCGGAATACGTCGCAAGTGCGCTGAAGGACCGAGAAAGTGGTTGGAATTGTGGAATTGAAGAGTTGAAGAATGAGAAGCGGACGTTGGGCGCCAAGTGCCTGGAACGCGTGACGCGAAGGCATTCTGCCTTCTCCCTTGCCCCTCCCTCACAAAAGGGGTTTCAACTCGCAAATGAGCTCGACTTCGACCGGCGCTCCGCGGGGAAGGCTCGGCGCTCCGACAGCTGCGCGGGCGTGTTTGCCGGCATCGCCAAAGACTTGCTGCAGGAGTTCGCTCGCGCCGTTTGCAACCTGCGGATGATCGGTGAATTCGGGCGTGCATGCGACAAAGACGCCCACGCGAACGATCTGTTTGATGCGGGAAAGTTCGCCCAATTCAGCCTTCAACGCCGCAAGCGCGTTGATCGCACATTGACGTGCGCATTCGACGGCGACGTTTATCGTGACTGCGCTCGGCACAACGCCGGATGCGATCAGCTTCCCCTCGCGCATCGGGATTTGCCCCGCGACAAACGCCATGTTGCCCGCGATCCGGATCGGGATGTACGCAGCGACCGGCGGAGCGGCCGGGGGGAGCGAAATGCCGAGTTCGGCAAGCCGGGCTTCGGGGTTGGTCGTATGCAACGCGGAGTGGGGGTTGTTTGGCATGTTCGGTTTCCGATTGGGGAACAACAAAGAAGAATCAAGCGTACCCATAACCGCTGGAACCGTTTTCCTTGACGAGCGAATCGGTGTGTGTACCTTTGGGTACGCCGGATCGCTCGCAAGAGGGCTTCGGCTTGACAATTCGTGTTTGGGACAGATGGCAGGACGCGCGCGTTCAGGGGTCCGATTTTCGGGCAATCTGATCTGCTCCTTGGAACTCCCGATTGGGGAACCTTTCCTTGGCGTTCTCATAGAGGTCCGTTGGGCCTCAACTTGTTCCGCCCGCCGAACTGATTCGGGGCGTGAGCGACCTGCCGACAACTTGGAAGTTTGCGATGCACCGGAGCAGCGGGTCTTGGACGACCCACCGCAGCAAAGGCGTTCGCGAACGAGACGGTCACTGGAGGCTACTGGGGAAACCCATGTGGCTTCCCGGCATGTCGTCAAGTCGGTCGTCGTCGGAGTTTGTGTTCTGAACGATCAAGAACGATCCTCAGGCACAGGAGAATTGAAAATGAAGTCTCAGAAGAAGGCCTTTACCCTTATCGAGTTGCTGGTCGTGATCGCGATCATCGCCTTGCTCATCGGCATCCTGCTCCCCGCGCTCGGCAAGGCCCGCGCCGCGGCCCGTCAGATCAAGGACGGTACCCAGGTTCGCTCCATCCACCAGTCGATGGTGACGTGGGCCGGTCAGAACCAGGATAACTACCCGCTTCCCAGCCAGATCGACTTGAACGACACGATCCGCGGCATCTCGACGATCGGCACCAACGAAGCCAAGAACAAGTTCCAGAAGGACCTTCCGCGTTGGATGGTCTCGATGTTGATCTATAACGGCTCGTTCGGCCCCGAAATCTGCATCAGCCCGGCCGAAGTCAACGGCAACATCAAGGCCAACCCCTATTACCAGTTCAGCAAGCCGGTCGCCGCGACCGTTGGCAAGGAAGCGCAGGCTGTGTGCGACCCGTCGTTCGCATGCTACCCGGATCAGACCGGTGGCGATGTCGTCATCCCCGGCGCTGGCGGCCTGAATCAGCCCAGCTTCTCGTACGCGTTCACGCCGATGTACGGCGCCCGTCGCTCGCTTTGGCAGAGCACCTTTGACGCGACCCAAGTCATCATCGGCAACCGTGGCCCGTGGTACGACGGCACGGCCGGCGCTTGGACGCTGTCGAAGCAGACGCGTGGGCAAGACCCCATCATGGCAACTTCTTCCAACACGCTCCTGATCCACGGCGCTCGCACGACGTGGGAAGGCAACATCGCTCGCAACGATAACTCCGTTGCGTTCGAGACCAAGCCCGATCCGGAAAACCTGGCAATCGTCTACCAGACGCTCGCGGCTGGTGCACCCACCGCCGGTACCTTCAAGTACGACAACATCTTCGCCAACGAGAACGAGGCGACCGGCGACGCCAAGACCTACGACTGCCAGTCGGAAGATTCGCTCGCGACCACCAACAACATCACCCTCCGCCGCAACAACTACCTGCGTTGCTGGGGCAACAAGGCTGGCACGACGAGCTGGGCAACGTTTGATCCCGCCAGCGGCCAGGTCACCAATCTGGACCGGGCGCAAAGCATGTGGTTTGACTGATTCAGATCTGCAAATTTGATTTGAAAGCGGCGGGCGAAAGCTCGCCGCTTTTTTTGACATCGCATTGTCTGGCGCGGCCTGAACACACGTGGCTGCATCGTGGCGTGCGCCAAGACGACACCGGTCGCTGACCGTACGAGCCCAAGCGAAGCGCCGGGCCAAGACTCAGCTGCCGGCAATGCGACAGAAGCCCGGCTCTACTCATGCAATCGCGTGCGAAAGCATCCCTCGCTGCGCTCCGGCTCGTACGGTCAGCGACCGGCTTTCCGGATGCATCAGGCGCCACCTCCGCAACACATCAAGGCTCGCCGGAGGCTCACAAGCGACCAGCCGCTGACCCAACGAGCCCAAGCGAAGCGCCGGGCTTTCGCTCGAATCTCGACAAGACCGCAGAAATCCTCACACCTCTGACATGCCCGTGCACAAGCGTCCCTCGCTGCGCTCCGGCTCGTACGGCCAGTCGCCGGTCATCCGGATGCGAGCGGCGGGATTCGAAGAGGGAGCAATACCCACTCACGGCCGCTCTACCGCGAACCCGGCGTCAACCGCGCCTTCGCCTGATCCAGCACAACCGCGACGACAATCGCCGCGCCCTTGACAATCTGCGTGTAGCTCTGATCGATATCCAGCACCAGCATGCCGTTGCCGATCATCTGCACCAGCAACGCACCAAGAACCGCGCCGAACGCGCTGCCACGCCCGCCCGAGAGCGATGCGCCGCCGATGACCGCTGCCGCGATCACGTCGAGCTCGTACCCCTGTCCCGCCCCCGGTGCCGCGGCACCGTAATAGCCGAGGTACATTGCGGCAGAAAGGCCCGCCAGCGCTCCGCTGGCGACATAGACAATCACCTTGACGCCACCAACCGGAATTCCCGCGTACCGGGCGGCGATTTCGTTGCCGCCGATTGCGAAGATGCGCCGACCGAGCACGGTCTGGCTGAGCATAAACATCCCGGCGAGCATGGTGACGACCATGATCGCGACCGGAATTGGATAGACATTCCCCGCGGGCATCTTCATGAAGCCCTTGGTGAAACTCTCCGGGAATCCGGTGATGGATTGACCCCGCGTGAGGACAAAGACCAGTCCGCTGAGCATTGCCATCATGCCCAAGGTGATGATGAACGGATGCACGCGCAGGCCCACGATCATCGTGCCGCTGACGCCCCCGCAAAGCGCCCCGACGAGGCAGCAGACGCCCACGCCGACCGGGATGGCCATCCACCACGGTGCGCCGCCCGCCGCCGAGTTGAGCGAGTTGGCATCAGGCCCAAGGACCTTCATCTGAAGGCCCTGCAGCGCAAATGCACCGACGACAGCCGCGAGGCCGTAGATCGAGCCGACCGAAAGGTCGATCCCGCCCAGGATGATGACAGCGGTCATCCCGACGGCCATGACCGCGATGAAACTGGCCTGCGTCGCGAGCAGAACGAGGTTCTGCGTGTTGAGAAACTTGCTTTCGGAGCGGGACACAAGCAGTGTTTGCGACGCGTCCGCCCCGATAACGCGCGGATTGCTGGCGCTCAGCGTCTCGAGTCTGGTTGAGCTGGAGATGATGCGGACATTGGCGACACCCGTGCTCGATTCCCCGAGTATCGCGCGAGCCTCCTTGAGCGGCACATCCGTGGGAGACGTCACGACCAGCACGCCCGCAACGTCTTCGGCGGTGGTGCCTTCAGGGAGTGCGATGCGGAAGAGGTCGCCGGGCTTGGTGCCGCCTCTGAACGTGAGGACTGCCGCCATCAGAAGGATGACGAGGATGAGGCCTGATTCCTGCGCGCGAAAAAGGCGGCGGAAGTAGGAACTGGGGTGGGAGATGCTGGAAGTCAAGGGGACAAGAATAGCAAGGCCGGAACTAGTGTTTTGGCCCGCAGTTCCGTCGGAGATTTCTCGCCTCAAGAGCGAATTTCGTCTGCGAATTTAAAATTTCGCAATGAGAATCTATCTGTCGGTGGCGCGATCCGCCATTTTGGCGAATTACGGGCACACTAAATTGTCATAGGCAGGAGCGAAGAGCAGGAAGTCGTTGTCGTCAACAACGCCGTCGAAATTAAGATCGCAAATCGGCTGGGCAGGCGGAATGAGCAGCTTTCCGAATTCGGTCATGAATATCACAAAATCAGCATCACCGACGATGGAGTCGCTATTAAAGTCGGCAGGGCAGGTACGCTCAAATTCATAACGAACAAACTCGTAGTTCCTGTCCGCAGTAAGTCCGTAGGGATCGAAGGAAGCGCGATCATCAATCCCCCGAACATAGTGAATTCGCCCGAGAGCATCCACGCCCGCCGAAGACCAAAGGAAACCTTCTAATCCCACGCTTGGAGCTTCACAAAGGACCGGAAGACCTCCCTGCATATCGCAGGCGGTCATTTGTGTTGCGCGTTTGATTTCGAATGCCGACCAGTCAGCGAGAATAGAGTCTGCGTCATTCAACAAATCCAGGCCCGCAAAAAGTTTGGTGACGGCGGCACTATTCGGCCCAGACGTAATTGACGTGATTGCCCAGTGAAGCTTAAAGGGCTGTCCCTCCGCAGCGAAAGGTTCGGACTGAACTCCGATCGACGCTGTTCCCGGGGGCGGGAAGAATATTCTTGTGCTATCTCCCGGCTGTTTTACAAAAATGACGAGTGAAGAAGGATTTGAGTCCGAGGGATCGCAATCCCATTGGCCTAGCCCGACGATCGACCCGTCTTCCGTGAGGAATAGATTCCCCGCGTCTACACCTTGCAGGCAACTTTCGCCCCGCGCAATCGCGACGGCGGCAGAGTAATTTGAACCGGTCCAGGTGTAGCGCGAAACAAGATTTGTTGCCGCAATAATAGTTCCAGCGCTATTGATCCGCGGCGCACGAAGATTAACATTGTAAAAGTCGCCTTCGGCAACCGCAGTCACGCGTCGATAAGATCCGCCAGCCAATCGATGCACCAGAGCAATTGATGTAGGATCAGCGAAGCTATGGCCACCTTCAACGATGTTGACTGAATCGCCGCTATCAGCAAGCGACCACAGCCACGTCTCCGGAAACCCGTCGGAGCAAGCCTGCCAGCAGATTTGCGATGGGCACCCCCCACCGGTGAATGTGGCAAAGTTTGTAGAGTCATCAAAGTGCTGAAACCTCAATGCGTCGAACAGGACGCCATCCGAATTTGCATTCAGAATGAAGCCGCAATTGTTGCCGATGTCGTCGGACAATTCAACGTTTTTACGCGCTGCTGTTGAAGTTGTTGGTGTCGCGATCCAGTACCAACGGGAATGGTTGGAAATCGAATGATCGTCGGGCGCCCACGTGACAGAAAAGCCATTCGGTGCGGCGAATGTGCTTCGGGGCCACACCTCTCCCGTCTCGTCCGGCATTAACTGCGAAGCCAAAACGTGCTCGACGGGTTGGCCTACAGCGTTTTGAGATATCGAAAGAACAAACACAGCGATAGAGCGCAAAGTCGCGATTCCTGTCGGCTTCATTGGGAAACTCCTTTGCCCCACAGCAAGTATTGCAGTATAACGACAGAGAAGTTCGGCACGCGACTCAGCGAGGGTTAATGTTCGGCGATGACGCCGTGATGGCTGCGATTGTCGCCAAAATGGCAAAACGGGCAATGATCGATCTGCGAAAATGGCTCTCAGGCGTCGCGACAATCGCCAAGGTAACATGCACGGCTTAGCTAGTCATGGCCCAGACGCGAAATACCCAACGTCGAAAAATCAATTCTCTAAATTCACGTTGAAGGGCCGGCCTTGAGCTTAGTCAATCGTCCGAATGAAATTAGAAGGTTTTCCGTACCCGTCGCGGCGCATCGCATTGATGCTTAAGCGTCCATTGTCGGAAAAGAATAAATCTTGGATGTTGTACGTAACGAATTCTCCGTGCCCATCCGAAAATGCCCAATTTCCCCCTGTGGACCCGTGATTATCCACTTTGCCGTAGTATCCCGGCGCTTGCGCGCCTGCGTCTTTGAAACTGTTCGCGGCACTTCCGCCGCCACCGCCGTAAAATGCGTAGGTAGAAACATCCGGTCCGTTTGTTTCATCGCCCCACATCGGCGTCGCCGCAAGATAGTAAGGAGCGTCCGCCTGAAGTCCCGCAATGTACATGTAGCTCACAGTCCACGGATACACGCGCCGTTGACTAGTTGGCATCTTCGGAATCAGCGACATGCTGCTCGTCGACGGGCTTGTCGTGTACGGCGGACAAGTTGAGTCGTTTGCGAAGGCGCCGCCCGCATGAACCGGGTACCGGCGATCCTCTTTGTCACTCGGACAAAGCAATGATCCGAAAGTATCCATGTACTTAGCGAGCACAGGCTTTGTCTTTTTGTCTTTATACATTTGCAAGCTTTCCGGCGGCGCGGTTGGCGAAGCAAATTTGTCGAAGAAGCCGCTCGACTTGACGTCCTCGCCGTCGTCGTCGGCCTTTTGGAAAGTGTTAAAAAGTCCAGCAACACCTCCATACCACTGCTGAATATCGATTCGCTCGTCGCCGGTATTCGTGTGCTTCGGGGCGTTGGTGCTGGTGGCGTTACCGTTTTCCGACGTCCAACTGGCGTTTGAAGTACCCACCGCCGGCATCACGGGATACCAATTCTTGTTTTCGTTTGTATAAAGCAACAGAACTGTACCCATGCTCCGCATATTGGCGAGGCACTTTGTCTGGCGCGCTGAATTCCGTGCCTTGCCGAGCGCCGGCAGCAAAATCCCAATGAGCAGCGCGATGATCGCAATGACCACAAGCAGTTCGATGAGCGTGAACCCGCGCGTGCGCGACCGTTTCATCCGGCGCGACCGCGAGAAAAAACTCGGCGCGTGGTGAACTGCGGGCATGTTGACTGAGGGCATTTCGCTGTCCTTCTGGCACTGCCTGCGGCATCCGGAACGCCCGAACGGGCTGCGCTGCCGCGTGAAACGCTTCCAAACCATACGACGGGATCCGTCCCCTGTATCCCCCGAGTTCCAGAAACCCCGACAAGGCATCGGCAAACTAGCGGGAATACGGATGGTTTGTCAAGGGGGAATCTTGTGTGGAGGTTGGAACGACGGATCGCCTATCTGGTGCGCGACGGTACGCACGGGTGAATTGTTTGGGCTCTCCGAGCGAGCTTCTCCCATCTCCAATCCCCTCCCTCAGGGAGAGGAATTCAGAATTGGCTTAACACAATCGGGGTTTTTGGAACGTGGAATGGGGCGGAGCGAATTGACCGTGCCGGAGTAACACGAAGCGGACGCTGCCTGCCGGTTTTCGGGAGTCGGGGCGGTCATCGGAAATCGTGAAATCAACGGCATTTGGGATCGAACTTGGAAGCGAACAGGGCCGTTTGTGGTACACTTGAAAACGGTGTCAGAAACAGTCTCATCCGTTTCAGGGGAGACTTTTTTTGCGCGATTGGGCCGCTGCCGGCTACCGGGCCGGAGGGTGGCGAAATGGAAGTTTTTTCGAGGGAGTATCTGCCGATGCGTCCATGTCAAACTGGTCAAATTGCCTCCGCCCTGCTCATTGCCGGGCTTAGCGGCCTTGCGATGGCCCAACCCCTTGCGATCACGGGCGTGAAGAAGGCCGCGTACGGCAACCCGCGCTTTGTGAACTTGATCCCCACCAGCTACGGCGACAACAACGTCGTGGCCTGCGACCCCAACACCCTGGGTGGCGCAACGGTGAACACCGTGACGACCGGCGTTGAAATCGCCATCCCGCTCACAGCCCTCGGCAGCCCGTCCGGCACGATCAAGTGCTGCGCGTTCATCAACAGCGGCGACGGCGGCTTCGCCTCGAACCAGTTCGCGGGCATCGGCCTCGTCGGTCCGGCCGGCCACCTGGCCGAAGCGGCCAACATGGGCGAGACCAAGTCGATCAACCTCGAGACCGACATCCGCGCCGTCGGCAAGCAGTACTTCACCATCAACCTCGCGACCGCCGGCACGGCCCCGACGATTGACGGCACGCGCGAAGGCACCGGCTGGACGACGCGTTCGCAGCAGACGGCCCGCACGCAGTTCGGTGACTCGAACACGGGCACGGTCGATTCGGCCAACGGCTCGGAAATCGACGGCGCCTACGTCCGCATCTCGGGCGGCATCCTCTACATGTTCTTCACCGGCAACGTTGAAGCCAACGGCAACAACATCGAGATTTTCTTTGATACCAACCAGGCGAGCGGCCAGAACGTCCTGCGGACCGACAACCCGGCCGTGGGCGGCGATGGCAATCACCTCAACCGCATGGGCAACGACGGCGTGCTCCCCGGCCTCACGTTCGACAGTGATTTCAAGGCGAGCTACTGGGTCGGCATGAACGGCACTGGCGCTCCGTACGCCCTGTATGTGGATTACGCTCACTTGACGAGCAACGACGGCTCAGTCCCCGGCGTCGGCTACTACTGCGGCAGCGGTACCGCCGTGACCAACGGCACGCTCACTGGCGGCGTTGCTGGTGCGCCGGCGATCCTTTGCACGATCAACAACTCGAACCTGCTGGGCGTTCCGGCTCCTTGCCCGCCCCCGGCCGGCAACCAGAACACGGCAAACGGCTCGGAAATCGATGCGGTCTACAGCTACGTCGATAAGGCGAATAAGCGCCTCTACGTGCTGACGACCGGCAACGTGAAGACCGACTACACCTCGCTCAACCTGTTCTTTGATGTCGGCGGATTCGAGACGCCGGGCGGCACCGAGCACGGCCAGAATCGCCTACGCAACGACAACTCGGGCTTTGACTTCGGCAGCATCAACAACATGGGCGGCCCCGGCCCGGAAACCAACCCGACCAACCCCGGCCTGAAGTTCGATAACGACTTCAGCGCGACCTACTTCCTCAGCTACAAGAACGGCGAAGTCGCCGTTGCCAACTACTCGCACTCGACGGTGCTCCGCACCGCCGGACGCGCGACGGTTTGCGATGCGATCGTTGACTACGGCATGTTCGACGGTGGCCCCAAGACCGTTGCCGGCGGAAACGGCCAGCTTTACGATGTGATCAAGTACAACGGCCTGCAGGGCTACCCGGGCGGCACGACCGAGCCGTTCATCGGCATCCAGGAACAGGACGGCACCAAGACGGATCTCGAAGGCAACTTCGCTCCGTACGCGGCCCACAAGTTCATGGTTGAGTACATCGTCGCTCCGTGCGGCGGCGGAAACACCAGCGCTCCCAAGCCGGCCGCGGGCATCATCCTGATGCGCATGGACCAGTCGAACCTTCTTGGCGTGACGTCAGCGAACGGCGGCGCGGCCTTCACCGAGGACGATGTGATCGCGGTGAACACGGGCTGCGAGTTCTCGATCGATCTGGCCGAACTGGGCTACGACGGCACCAGCGACATCAAGTTGGCCGGCTGGCTCGGCGGCGGCGATCGCGGTTCAATCTCGAACCAGGTGATCGGCGGCGTCCCGGCCTCGTACGGCACCTCGCCGGGCACGAACGTCGGTCAGACCAACGCGACCGACCTCTCGACCATCGCCGGCAAGCAGTGGGTGCGGATCTTCCAGAGCTGCCCGGCCGACCTCAATGGCGACGGAATCGTCGAAGACAGCGACTTTGTGGTCTTCGCGAACAAGTACGACGCGCTGATCGCCGACTTCCGCTACGACCTGGGTGATCTGAACGGCGACGGATTCGTGGACGATTCGGACTTTGTGATCTTCGTGGCCGCGTACAACGAGCTGCTCTGCCCGGACATCATGGAATAAGTTTGACGACTGGGACCTGAAGAACGAGAGGGCCCGCCGCGAGGCGGGCCCTTTTTCATTGGAGTTCGGAATGCGGCGTTCGGAATGCGGAATGGCGTCGGCATGCGAACGAAACGCGCGTTCTGTGCGCTTCACTATGGCACGTTGGAAGAGCCACCAGCCGCCGTGGGCAGTACGTGCGGCGGCGTATGTGATACGATGTTTGCGTCAGAAAACACCAACGCGACGGCGGTTGCCGCTCGCACATTCAGGGGATTGATTCATGAAGATCGGGCTGCAGCGGAGGGGCTTTCTGGGAGCGGCGTTTGCGGTACTCGCAGTCGCGGGCGGGGTGAGTCTGATGGGCGCTGCCGAGGCGCCGAAAAAAACCTATCGCATCGGTGTGATCGCCAAGAGCCAGAGCAACCCGGTCTTCCAGGCCGCCCGCACCGGCGCGCTCGATGCCGGCGAAGAGCTCAGCAAAAAGCTCGGCGCCGATGTCAAGGTCGAGTGGCGCACCCCGGTCAATGAAGATGCGCAGCAGCAGGCCCAGTACGTCGAGCAGCTCGCCAGTCAGGGCTTTGATGGCATCGCGATCAGCGCGAGCGACGCGAACGTGCTCACGGCGGCCGTGAACAGCGCGATCGATCGCGGCGTGGTAGTCATCACCTTTGACAGCGATATTCCCGCGAGCAAGCGGCTTGCGTACTACGGAATCAACGACGAAGAGGCCGGTCGCTCGGTGATGCGAGAGCTTTCCAAGGCCATGGGCGGCAAGGGCGGCAAGATCGCCATCCTCTCCGGCAACCAGAACGCGACGAATCTGAACTCACGCGTGAAGGGCGTGAAAGACGAGCTCGCGACGCTCAAGGACAAGGGCTTCACGCTCAAGGACGTGTACTACACCAAGGAAACCGCGAGCGATGCCGCGGCGTTGGTGCAGCAGGTGCAGACGGCCAACCCGGACATCGTGGGCTGGGCGATGGTCGGCGGCTGGCCGCTCTTCACGCAGAACGCCTTGGACGGCGTCTACGAGAAGGCGATGATCGTCTCGGTCGATCACCTCCCTGAGCAGCTCAACTACGTGAAGAACGGCCAGGTCGCGGCCCTGATCGGGCAGGATTGCTACGGCTGGGGATACAAGAGCGTGGAGATGCTCGTCGACAAGCTCAACGCCAACAAGAGCCCCGAGAAGGTGATCAACAACTTCCCACTCTCGGTGGTGACGAAGGCCAACGTAAACGAGTACGAGGGCTTGTGGAACAAGTGGCTGAAGAAGAAGTAAGCGGAAGAGCTTTCAGCGATCAGCTGTCAGCTTTCAGCTGGAAGAATTGAACCAAGAAATACGCACTCCGGCCGCCGATCGACGGCGGCCGGTTTTTTCGGTAAGGGAATACAGGCGAGCATGGATCGCGAGACGCTGACAAGTGCTGAAGCGGGAACGGTGCTGATCGCCGAGGGGATCTCGAAGCGGTTCGGGATCACGCAGGCGCTCGATAGCGTGTCGGTGTCGTTTTTAAAGGGCGAGATCCACGCGTTGATGGGCGAGAACGGCGCGGGCAAGAGCACGCTGGGTAAAGTCATCAGCGGCCTGCACAAGCACGACACCGGACATGTGCGCATCCTGGCCGAGCACGGCGGCGCGGGAATGCGCGAGCTGGTCGCCGGTTCGATCGACGATGCGTTTCATGCGGGCGTGCGGATTGTACATCAGGAACTTGCGCAGTGCCCGAATCTGTCGGTGGCGGAGAATCTGTCGCTGCACGATCTTCCTCGGACGAAGCTGGGGCTGCTCGATCGCAGAACGATGAACGAGCGTGCCGCGGCACTGGTGCACAAGCTCGAGCCGGGAATCGATGTGGAGGCACCGCTCGGATTGCTCTCGCCGGGGCGCAGGCAGATCTGCCAGATTGCGTCCGCGCTCGATGATCGATCCGCGAGCGGAGGCAGTTCGCCCCGCGTGATCGTCTTCGATGAGCCGACGAGTTCGCTCTCGATCGCCGAGACCGAGCGGCTGCTCGAAATCACGAGACAACTGGCACGAACGGGTATCACGGTGATTTACGTCAGCCATCGCATGGGCGAGATCTTCGCGGTGTGCGATCGGGTGAGCGTGCTCCGCGACGGAAAGTATGTTGCGACCAGCCGCGTGAAGGACATCGACGAGCCGACGCTGGTTGAACAGATGATCGGGCGACGATTGAGCACGCCCACGGGAAAGTTGCCGTCGCTCGCAGCGGAAAACGGGCACGTGTCGGTCCCCGGCGCACCGAAACTGATCGTGACGGAATTGTCATCGGACCATCTCGACGCGATCTCGCTCGAAGTGAAAGAGCGCGAGATTGTGGGAATCGGCGGGCTTGTCGGGTCGGGGCGATCGGAACTGCTCAACGCCATCTTCGGGCTCGATCCCAGTGCTGATGGAAGCGTCGTAGTCGACGGCATGAACATCTCCGGGGGTGGCCCGCGCGACGCGATCAGCGCCGGGATGGGCTACGTACCGGAAGATCGGCGCCAGCAGGGGCTGTTCTTCCTATTGGGCGTCGGCGAGAACACCGTGATGCCCTTCATGTCGCGTTTGGCAAAGGCGTTCGGCATACGCGATATCGGAGGCGAACGAAAACTGGTGGCGGACCGCTTCGCGGACTTCCGCGTGAAGTCGGCAAGCACGGAATCTCTCCCGGGCGAATTGTCGGGTGGCAATCAACAGAAGTTGCTCATCGCGCGCTGGATGGGCAAGGGTACGAAGGTGCTGCTGCTCGACGAACCGACGCGCGGGATCGATGTGGGCACAAAAGCCGAGATCTACAAACTCGTGCGGAGCGCGGCAGACGCGGGCGCCGCTGTGCTTCTCGTTTCGAGCGAAATGCCCGAACTGCTCGCGCTCTCGGATCGCATCCTCGTGATGAGCGAAGGGCGCATCACCGGGCAACTCGAAGGCGACAAGATGACGCAGGCGAACATTTTGAAACTCGCGACGACGGATTCCGCCCGCGAACTGGTCGGCGCTGCGAAGTAGTTCCGCGGCTGGTCACGGGCAAAGCAGATCGTTGTACGCCGACGCGAACATCACAAAGTCCGAGTCATCCGTCACGCCGTCTCCGTTCAGGTCGCCCCGCAAATCGGTGAGGGCGTCGTACGCCGAAGCAAACGTGACGAAGTCCGAATCATCGACCATTCCGTCCGCGTTGAAATCGCCCGGGCACGTGGTGAAGTAGTTGACGTAGTAGTCCTTGACCGAAGAACGGCCCGAAAGCTCAAAGGCTACGAGCGTGACGCGATTGACGCCGTTTGTGAAGGAGACTGCCCGTGAATAGTCAAAGCGATCGCTCTGCGTGCACTGGTTGAACGAATTGGAGCTCGAGATCGGATCGGCCGCCTCGGCAAGATTCATGATGATGTGCGTGCGGGTGACGGTGCGGTCTCCGGCCTTCACGAGGTAGTTGGCGGAAGGATTCGCGCTGGCAACCGGGTTGAAGTTGGTGAGGTCCGCGATCGGATCGAGGCGATCGATGTAGAAGACCTGGCGGAATTCACGGAAGAGGGGTGAATCGGTCGTGGCGCGATGGCGGAAGGCGACGAGGGAGAGGTAATGAATGCCTTCGTCGAGGAGCGATGCGTCGATCGCCTGGGCGTAGTTGCCCTGATTGATGAACTGGCCCTTGTTGTAGAGCGGGTCTTTGAGCGTCAGGAACTTCTCGTAGCCGGCCGCGACAGCGTTGGTGTAGTCGAAATCCACCACGCCGTTCGCGTTGTAATCCTTGTATCCCTGATCGATTTTGAAGAGAGCGTTGTCGTCGGTGTTGTTGTTGGCGCCGGGCTGGCCGACGAGCGCCACGTCACCGTTGCTCGTGGTCAACTGAATCTGGAACGAATTGCCCGTGATGACCGGGATCGGCGTCATGCGACGGCGATAGGTCGGAACGAAATTTGTGTCCGCGGCAATCGTCGACGTCACGCCGGTCAGGTTGACGGTTCCGCTGGGAATGGCCGGAGCATAAATCAAGTAACCCTTGTTGTGCCGCGTCGTTCCGGTCGTGTTGCGAGGAACGGTCACGAGAGCCCAGCCGCCGGTAGTGTTGCCGTTCTGGGTGAAATCGGCCGTCGTGATCACTTCGGGAATGGAGTTGGTCGGATCAACAACCGGATCGGCGGCGTTTCCGGTGAGCTCGATGAGGCGGGTTCCGGTGGGGAAGGTCGTGCGGACGAATCGCGCGTCGGTGCCCGCATCGATGCGATCGTTGCTGCCCACGAGGCAGTTGACCGTGTACGTACCGAAACTCACGAACTTGCGGCGTTCGAAGATCAGAACGTCGGCATTGGACGTGTTCTGCGGGTCGGTCGAATTGAGGAGGTTGATGTTGTCGCGCGCGACCCAATTGTGAATCTGGACGAGCTTAATGAGGGTGGGATCTGCAGCATTCACAGCAGGATCGGTGTTGAAACCGAGAGCGGTGGGCATGCCCTGCCGGGGCCAGAAGCCGCCGGATCGCGTGATTCCACGTGCGTTGTGATAGACGATTCCGGGGCCGGGGCGACCGAGCAGATAGGCATGAGCAAACATGCCTTGGGAATTTGCGGATGGATAAGGTGGGGCGCTGCCGCCGTCGCCACCGTCGCCGTTGTCGTGGCTCCAGACGTGATTGACGCCGAGTGTGCCGTCGTTGTTTCCGTCCTGGTTGTCGAGGTGGGCGTTGATGACGTTCTGCCACGAGCCGCCGCCGTTGCCGTTGACAAGATCGCGGAGCTGACCGGCGCCGTTGAGGTCGAGGCAATCACGATTGCCCCACGTGTCGCCGGTGCGATTGTTGTTGTTTGGCTTGCGGATGTAATTGTCGTAGCAGAACTGGTTGCTCTCGACCGACTCGCCGAAGGAGTAGGGAATCACTTTTCGGCCATCGGGCGTGGTACGCCGGTTGTACACAACCGAATCGAAATACTGATCCCAGAACCAGCTCGGCACGTGCTTGATCGCGTCGAGGCGGAACCCGTCGACCTTGTGCACGTCCATGATCCACTGCGTCCAGCGCATGAGGAGGCCCGTGCCGTTGTCGGCGACGGGCGTTCCGTTGAGTCCGTCGTAGGGGAAGAACGTGAAGTTCAGTGTGCCGCCGTTGCGGGCGGTGCCGGGATTGGAAACTGCGGTGCCCGAGAGCGACGTGTTCGTGTAGAACTGCGCGTTGCTTGCGTTCGGCTTGTTGTAAATCGTGCCGGCAGGAATGTTGAGCGGGTTGCCCGCGGCGACCGGGTGGCGGATAAAGACGTTGTTTGATTCGTGCGCGATGTCGATGAGCGAAACGAGGTCGCCGCTCGTCAGGTTGTAGTTCGAACCGTTCGGATTTTCGGATTGCAAATAGCCGCTGGCATTTCCGTTGTGGAAATCGCCCCAGTTGTCGGTGGGGGTCTTGGTGGGATTGCCCGGGGCGGAGTTCATCCAGAAACCGGGCCAGCCTCCGGCGGCCTGGAAGCCGGACGAGGTGTCACGAGAAGCGTTGTGATTGAAGATGGCGTCGATGTAGACCTGGCCATCCGCACGTTGAAGCTCGCCTCGGGCGGCGTCGAAGTATGCCGCGGTTCCGAATGCTGTTGGCGAGCCGGGGCTGCCAAGGTCGAATCGATCGAATGGGTTGTAACCGGCAGAGCCGGTTGCGTCGGTGCACTTTGAAATTGGCGGTAGCCAGACCGCGCCGTAGCCGGCCATGAACCAGTCCGGCACGCGTTTTTCCATGTCGGTCCACTTGCACTCGAACCACTGGAGGATGACCGGGTTGTCGCCGGCCGCGACGTTTCCGGCGGCCGCCGTCAAGCAGAGCGTCGCCCCCGCAACCTTGGCGAGCAAAACTCCGAGATACATCGTGCGGCGATTCGAATGCTGGGAAATTCGGGTGGACATGATCGATCGGGTCCTCTCTGGACTTGGGGCGGAACGTGCTTTAGGGCTGGGTCAACGGATAACAACAAGCGGCAAAACTGGCGACAGGGAAACGCCGCCGAGACGAAGGATGTTCGTTCCAATCCGCCCTAGGGATTGTCGGAATCGAGGGCCTGATTGTAAACGTTTCTCCTCCGAATGCAAGATACCGGGGGCGAACGGTGATGACAACGGGCAATTGCCGCCTTAACCGAGAATCTGAGGGTGTTCTCGGGCCGGGACTTGAGGAATGGACGGTTTCTGGTCATACTCCCCGCCATCACTGCTTCAGCAGGGATGCCACTGGGAGTCTTACCGATGCGGTCAGATCGAAGCGGACGGGTACGGACAGCGGGCGTGCTTGGGGTGATGGCGATGGTTTTCGCCGCGGGAGGAAGCGTTTCAGCGGCAGAAGTCGCGGATGGCGTCTCTGGTCCGATCGGGAAGGGGATCTACTGCTACTTCGCGGATGCGGAATCGCAGAAGGATGCGTTGCCGTCGCTGGTCTTTGAGAAAGGGCGTCCCGGCCTAGGGGCCGCGGGCGGCGTCATTCCGGATGGGCCGCGATTTGAGGCGAACGGCGAAAAGACGATCATCCGGTACGCGATTCCTGCGGACACGTCGTTGTACGGAACCGGATCTGTCGCTGGCCCCCTGCTTCGCAATGGCCGGACGGTGACGCTCTGGAACACCGACGCGTACGGCTACGACGACACCAATCCGAGTTTGTATCAGTCGCACCCGTGGATTCTCGCGGTCGCGCCGAGCGGGAAGACCAAGGGCATCATGATCGACTGCTCGTATCGCATGACGATTGCGATGCCCAGTTTGGGCGGCGGCGACATTGTGGTGACGGTAGATGGCGGGCCGAAGCCTCCGGTGATTGTGATCGAACGCGACACGCCCCAGGAAGTGGTGAAGGCGCTCGCGGAGGTGACGGGAACCATAACGCTTCCTCCGAAGTGGGCGATCGGGTATCACCAGTGCCGCTATTCGTACAACCCCGACAGCAAGGTGAAAGAGATCGCGGACGGGTTCCGCAAGCGGAACATTCCGCTCGATGTCATCTGGATGGACATCGATTACATGGACAAGTTCCGGATCTTCACGTTCGACAAGTCGCAGTTTCCTGATCCGAAGGGATTGAATTCATATCTGCACTCCAAGGGCGTTCACAACGTGTGGATGATCGATCCGGGTGTCGCGGCGGACAAGGCGAAGTTCGGCCCCGAGGGCTACTTCGTTTTCGAGCAGGCGATGGCGGGAAATCACCCGGTTGAGAAAGCCGATGGCACGACGTTCTTTGGTGAAGTGTGGCCGGGCAAATGCGTGTTCCCCGATTACACCCGCAAGGAAACGCGCGAGTGGTGGGGAGGGCTGTATAAGGACTTCATGGCGAACGGGATCGACGGGATCTGGAACGACATGAACGAGCCGGCGGTGTTCAATGTGCCGAGTAAGACGATGCCGGTGGACAATCTGCATCGCGCCGATCCGGATCTGGGCGGCAATGGTCCGCATCTTCGCTATCACAACGTCTATGGCATGTTCATGGTGAAGGCGAGCCGCGAAGGGATCATGGCGGCGAATCCGGACAAGAGGCCGTTTGTGCTCAGCCGCGCGAACTTCCTGGGTGGCCATCGGTACGCGGCGACGTGGACGGGTGACAACAGCGCGAACTGGTACCACCTCGAGAATTCGGTGCCGATGGCGCTCAACATGGGCATGAGCCTGCAGCCGTTCGCTGGGCCGGATATTGGCGGTTTCGCGGGGAACGGTCCGGCGGGCGGTGAAGGAAAGTTGTTTGCGCGCTGGATGGGATTTGGCGCGATGATGCCGTTTGCACGCGGACATACGGGTAAGGGAAATATTGATAAGGAACCGTGGGCGTTTGGGCCCGAAGTGGAGAGCACCTGCCGCGACGCGATCAATCGGCGCATGCGGTTCATGCCGTATCTGTACACGCTCTTCCAGGAAGCGAGTATTGACGGAATGCCGGTTATCCGTCCGGTGTATTGGGCGGATGTGAAAGATCCGTCGCTGCGGAGCGAGGATGATGCGTTCATGCTGGGCGACGACCTGATCGTGGTGCCGGACATGGTGCCGGATCGGACGCGCGTGAGTGCGCTGCCGAGCGGGGATTGGGAAAGCGTGGACTTCACCAAGCCGGTTGGATCGGACGTTGCTGAAAAGGCCGATCCGGATCTGCCCAAGTTGATGGTGCGGGGCGGCGCGATTATCCCGACTTCACCGGTGATGCAGTACGTCGATGAGAAGCCGCTTGATCCGCTGGTGCTGATCGTCAATCTTGACGAGCATGGCAAGGCGAGCGGCACACTCTATGAGGATGCGAGCGAAGGCTGGGGCTACAAGACGGGCGACTACCTGTTGACGACGTACACGGCGGAGAGGCAGGGGAACGAAGTTGTTGTGAGTGTTGCGGGAACCGAAGGCAAGCGGGCGAGGCCGGCGCGCACGGTTGAAGTGCGGCTGCTTGAGCACGGCAAGGAAATCCGTGGCGGCGGCACGGATGGGCAGGCGGTTCGGGTGAAGTTGAATTGAGTAAGGAATGCGGGCGATGATGCTCGTGCAGTTGTGAAAGACAAAACGCCACGTGCGAAAGCGCGTGGCGTTTTTGTTTGCGTGTTGTTGCGCTCGTGCACCCCTCCGGGGTGCGGGGGGGCATTTTACCGCGGGCCGGCAGTTTGCTCGAAGACTCGTTTCACTGCCGGCAACGATCGTCGGTCCTTCGGACCAAAGACAGATGCGAGGGCTGGCGAATCAGCAAGCGGCCGCGATCATTTGTCTTCCGACGTGTCGCCCTTGATCGGCGCGGGCTTGGTCGCGGGCGTCGGGGTGGGGATTCGCTTGAATGCGTTGGCGAGAATGCGGGCGGTGGAATCTGTTGCCGAATCGTTGACTGCAGCCGTCGATGTCGGAATCGACGACGCGGTTTTCACGACGGCCTGGGCTTTTTGACTGGCCTGCGCGGTCGTGTTGGGCGTACACGAAGCGTCTGCGGGCGTTTTGGTTGCTGTTGCGAGTGTCTTACCGGTTGGCTTCGGCGCGGCGGTCGTGCCGACTTTACCGGGCTGAGTTGCGGCGACCTTGCTCTTGGCAACAGGTGCCGGCGCGGGCTCTGGCTCGACCGTCTCTTCGGCCATGACTTCTGTGTCTTCCGCGATCACTTCTGTTGTTTCTTCTTCGGGTTGCTGCGCGACAACTGCGGGAGTCTTCTTTGCGGCCTGCACGGGAGCCTTGGCAAACTGCTTGTCCGATGACTTGACAGCCGTCTTTGCCGCGGACTTCGCGGCGACCTTGGTCCTTACGGGCGGCGCAGCTTGTTCGGTTTCGGACTCATCGGTGGCTGTAGCGACTTCGGTGGTGTCTGGTACGGGCGCTGCGGTCGTGGTGGTCTTCGTCGTTTCCTGCGCCTTGGAGTAGTCGTCGTACCGGTCTGCGGCTTCTTTGAGTGCGAGCGCACCTGCAATCGGGAGCATTGCAGCGCAGCCGGAAAGTGACGCGACAAGTGCGAGGCCGACGAGGGCGAAGGGAACTCGGTTTTTCATGAACGCACTCCCGCACAACGCGCGGCTGCCGCGTTCGCGCGACACCAAGACGCCGCGAACGAAGGCTCTGCCACCACGAGGCATCTTCGACCGAGAACTGGGGTCCGTCTATGCCGGCGCTGGGGATTGCAGGTCCGCGTGTCCGTTATTTTCGGGCGGAGACTTCGGATGCGCAAGAAAAACCCGCCGTGGTACGGCGGGTTCTTGTGGGAACGGAATCTGTGCGGACGAGCTTTACTTAATCCCGTCTTTCGACGCGATGTACTTGATGAGGTCGACGCAGCGTGCGGCATAGCCCGCTTCGTTGTCGTACCAGCTCACGATCTTGAAGAAGCGCTTGTTGAGCTCGATGCCGGCCTTGGCGTCGTAGATGGAGGAGCGGCGATCGCTGATGAAATCGCTGCTGACGACTTCTTCGTCGGTGTAGCCGAGGATGCCCTTCATCGATCCTTCGCTCGCGGTCTTCATCGCGGCGTTAATCTCGGCGAGGCTCGTGTCCTTGCCCGTCTTGAAGGTGAGATCGACAACGGAGACGTCGGCGGTCGGCACTCGGAACGACATGCCCGTGAGCTTGCCCTTGATGGCGGGAATCGCGAGCGCGACTGCCTTGGCGGCGCCGGTGCTGGCGGGGATGATGTTCTGATAGGCGTTGCGGCCGCCGCGCCAATCCTTCTTGGAGGGGCCGTCCTGGGTCGGCTGGGTTGCCGTTGCGGCATGGATGGTCGTCATGAGACCTTCTTCGAGGCCGAAGTTGTCGACGATGACCTTGGTGATCGGCGCGAGGCAGTTCGTCGTGCACGAAGCATTGCTGACGACGGTGTGCTTGCTCGGGTCGTAGGTTTCGTGATTCACGCCGAGAACGAGCGTCGGGACCTGAGCGGGCTCGCTCTTGGTCGGTGCGCTGATGATCGTGCGTTTCGCGCCGGCCTGGTTGTGCAGGTTGGCCTTCTCGAAGTCGGTGAAGAGGCCGGTCGACTCGAGCACGTAGTGGACGCCGAGGTCCTTCCACGGGAGCTTGGCGGGGTCGCGCTCGGCCATGGTCTTGGTCGCGAAGCCGTTCACGGTGAATGAATTCTCGCTCGCAGTGATGGCAGCCGGCGCGCCCTTCACCATGAACTGGCGGTGCATGGTGTCGTACTTCAGCAGGTATGCGAGGTTGTCGGCGGGAACCAGGTCGTTCAGCGCGACGAATTCGATGCCCTGCTCGAAACCCATGCGGTAAACAAGCCGACCGATGCGACCAAAGCCGTTGATTCCAACTCGAATTGCCATCTCGGATTCCCTCGTGCAGGCACCGTTGGGCCTGCTAGCCTCGTGCGATTCGCACCGGATCTTGGCGGGCTTTGTGAACCCGGCCTCCCGTGCAACGCATCGTAGGAATGAGCGGAGAAATTGTCTAGGTTTTGGGCTGTTTGCTGCGGGAACGCCGGGTGGCGAGCAGTGTTGCGAGGGGCTCTTTCACGCTGATTTCGGCGATGAGAATGGCTTTGGCGGAACGATAACGGCTCATGGAGCGGCCGTGGAAGCGGTGTTTCAGGCGGGCGAGTTTGCGGCGGCAGAGCGGGCTGACGCGGAGCTGATCACGGAGCAAATCGAAATCATCGTGTTCGGACCCGATCGCGACGAGTTGAACGCCGAGCGGGGGAGATGTGTCGTTATTGAGAAAGGAAGAGAACTCGTCTGTGCGGGTGTTTTTTGTGTTGCGGTTGTACAGACCGGAGAGTGCGCGATCGGCCGCGGCGAGTTCAGAGGGCGCGACGCGGACGACGATGTCGAGGTCACCCTTGGTCGGGAGGTTGCGGACAGAAGTCGCGCCGACATGATGGATGACGGCGCCGGGGAGACGGCGCTGGATGCGGAGACGCTCGCGGCGGAAGAGGCGCTCGGCGGCACGGGCGGCGGGGCGGGATGGAGCGAGAGTGAATTGTTCTCTTGGCATGGTGTGTTGATCGGGCTTGGAACTTCATCACAGAGGACACAGAGAATACAAAGAGCGCAAAGGGGGGAAGAGGTAAGAAGATAGAGGGAAGAGGTTGAACTCAAGGGCTCAAGGGGCTCGAAGGGAAAGGCGCGAGAGAACGCGGGGTGCACAGAGGTTAAAGAGTTGCGCGGAGAGGAAAGACGAGTCAACACGGCGGGCCACGGAGAGCCACGGAGGAAGACACGGAGAGGCAGCGGAAGGCGGATCATGAAAACAGACAGATTTGCAACTGTGGCATGTATACACATTTTCGTTGGTCATGTGCCCCTTGTCTGCTGACCTTCTCTTCTCCGCGCAACTCCTCAACCTCCGCGCACTCCGCGTTCTCTCTGGTCTTTCTTTGCGTTTTCCAGGTTCTTTGGGGTGAAAGGCGAGACCACGACTGGCGTAGCTGTTAGTAGCCATGGGGGCGATTGCCCAAGACATGCGTCAGAGTAATGCGGATTTTCTCGTAGGGGACTAAGCCCGCGAGATGTTCGAAAACGGGCTTGAGTTTGTCGGCGTTGAGTTTCTGAGCGGTGGTGGCGATGAGTGAGTATGTGGCCTGATCGACCCAAGTTGAAATGTCGGCCGGCTTGCGGTCTTCGATGTAGTGAACGAGGTGCTCATAAATGGTGCCGGGGGTGAGTCCGACAGCCTTTGCGACTTCATCGACGGGGCGGCGCTGATCGAACATTTCGAAGCTGCGCGACTTTGCGGAGAAACGACCTGACGATGACGTGCGCGTCGCGCGACGGGCGCCGGCACCCGTCGGTGCTTGATTTGTTGTGAGATTGTGTGCTTGGCAGTGTCCCGCGATCACGGACGTAAAACGATCCGCGAACTCGGCGGCTTTGCGTTCGCCCACGCCTTTGACGAGACGGAAAGTCTCGATATTGGTCGGACGCACCCTTGCCATGTCCTGCAGCGCGGCATCACCGAAGATGATGTAGGCGGGGACGGAGAACTGCGTCGCCAACTCGCGGCGCAGTTCGCGCAAGCGCTCGAAGAGTGGCGTGTCGAAAGGCGCGGCAACCGCGGCTTCTCCGACTTCCGGCGCGGATTCGCTCGTGCGTGTGGCGCGAAGTTCGATCGGACGAGCGCCTTTGAGTACTTCACGCGACAGCGAAGTGAGAAACAGCGTCGGATATTGGCCGTGTTCACGGCCCAGGACGCCGCCGTCGACGAGTTGATCGATGTAGTTGCTCAGCGTGTCGGCCGGGACGTTTGCGAGAAGGCCAAACGTGGAAAGCTGGTGATGGCCCCGTTTGGTCACGTCGGCGGTCGCGCGCCCTCGGAGAATGGCGACAATATGCTTCGCGCCATAATTCATCGGACGCGACGGGTCGGCTCCGGCGGCGCGGAAGACGCACGAGAGGATTTTTTGGGCAATCACAGTCGAGTCGGCAACCGGCGCGGCCTCGTGCAGGCAGACATCGCACGCGCCGCAGCCAGTTCCGGAAGTTGGCGTGTATTCCTGACCGAAATATTCAGAGAGTGCGCGATGCCGACAGCGCGAACCAGTCACAAGACGGCGCAGTTCTTCGAGCAAGTGAAGCTGGTGAGCAACCTGCGCGGGATCGGTCTCGTGCTCCTGGGCTGACAGCTCAACGATGCGCGACCACTTCATCGCATCGGCTGCGGAGTAGAGCAGGAGGCACTCGGCGGGAAGGCCGTCACGCCCGGCGCGGCCGGTTTCCTGCTGGTAGGCTTCGACACTCTTGGGCATCGCGGCGTGGATGACGCAGCGGACGTTGGAGCGGTCGATTCCCATTCCAAAGGCGACGGTTGCGACGACGACGTCTAGTCGTTCTTGCTTGAAGTGCTCCTGGACGCGTTGGCGGATGCTGGCGGCGAGACCGGCGTGGTATGCCGCGGCTTTGATTTTGTGGCGTTTGAGTTCGTCGGCAAGGCTCTCGGTGTCTTTGCGGCTGATGCAGTAGACGATCGTCGCGCCGTCCTTGTGGCGTTCGATGGCCTCGAGCGTCTGCCCGACGAGATCGGTGCGTTGATGGACGCGGTAGGTGAGATTGGGGCGATCGAAGACGCCGACGAGCGTGGCGGGGTCTTTGAGTGCGAGTTGCTGGGCGATGTCTTCGCGAACGCGCGGGGTTGCGGTCGCGGTGAGCGCTTGCAGACTCACTTTGGGCAAACGCGAGCGGAGTTCAGAAAGGCGGCGGTATTCCGGGCGGAAATCGTGACCCCATTGGCTGATGCAGTGGGCTTCATCGACGGCGATGTGTGTGATGCCCAGATCGGGAAGGCGATCAATCAGATTGCCGGTGAAAAGGCGCTCGGGCGAGACGAAAACGAGCCGGAGCTTCCGTTCGCGCAGATCGCTCCACGTTTGCTGCGTCTCTTCGTCGGATTGGCTGCTGTTGATTGCCGCGGCAGGGTGGCCGATGAGGCGGAGAGCATCAACCTGATCTTTCATCAACGCGATGAGCGGGCTGATGACGAGGGTGGTTTCGCCGGTGAGTAGCGGAGGGAGTTGATAGCAAAGAGACTTGCCGCCACCGGTGGGCATGACGACGAGAGAGTCGCGATGCGCGAGTGTCGCGGCGATTGCTTCGCCTTGAAGCGGACGGACGCAATCAAAACCCCAGTACTTGAGGAGGACTTCGCGGATGCGGTCGGAGGTGGAGGACGAGGGATGAGAGAGAGTTGATGACACGGGTTGAAGAACTAAAGGAAACGGAGGCACGACTGAACAACTCTGACGGTCGGGCTAGCGGAACGTTCTCCCACCCCCAACCCCCTCCCTCGGGGAGGGGGCTTCGGAAAAGCGCTATTCGGCGTCGACGATGACTCCTCCGACGATGGTTGTGACTGCGCGGCCCGTGAGCTTTCGCCCGGCGAGCGGAGTGTTCTTGCTCTTGCCGACCATTTTTGCGGGATCGATCTTCCACTTGGCGTTGGGGTCGATGATCGTGATGTCGGCGGGGGCATCTTCTTTGAGAGAACCGAGGCCGAGGACATCGAGGCCGCAGAGACGGGCGGGTTCGAGTGTGAGGAGTGCGATGAGGCGGGGCCAGGTGATCGCGCCAGAGTGGACGAGCGCTTCGGCGTAGAGGGGCAGCGCGAACTCGAGGCCGACCAAGCCCATTGGGGCATCTTCAAAGGGAAGAGACTTTTCTTCGGCGGAGTGGGGAGCGTGATCGGTGCCGAGGATGGTGATGGTGCCGTCGGCGACACCTTCTACAAGAGCGTTGACGTCAATTGTTTCACGCAATGGCGGATTGACCTTTGCAAGCGTGTTGTAATCCTCGCAGAGATCGTGCGTCAGCAGGAGGTGGTGCGGAGTCGCTTCTCCGGTGACGGGGAGGCCGTCGCGCCGAGCTTGGCGGATGATGTCGATCGAACCGGCACTGGAAATGTGCTGGGCGTGATAACGGCAAGGTGAACGCAGGTGGCGGAGCAGACGCACGTCACGCTCGATGATGATTTCCTCGGCCATGCGCGGCCAACCGGTGAGGCCGAGCCGCGCGGAAACGGTGCCGGCGTGCATCGATGCACCCTGCGTGAGGGTGACCTCCTGGCAGTGCTGCATGAACGTCGAGCCGGTCTGGCTCACGGCGGCGAAGACGCGCGACATCACCTGGGCGGAGGAGATGCAATCGCCATCATCGCTGAAGGCAACGGCGCCGGCGCGATGGAGAAGCTGGATCTCCGCAATCTCGATCCCTTTTCGGCCTTTGGTTCCGGCGGCAACCGGAAAGACGCGGCAACGTGCCGTGAGATTCGCGCGGTCGTAGATGAAGCGGACGAGTTCAGGCGTGTCGATTGCCGGGCTGGTGTTCGGCATGCAGCAGACGCTGCTGAATCCGCCCGCGGCCGCGGCGGCAGTGCCGGATTGGATGGTCTCTTTGTATTCGTGGCCGGGCTCTCGCAGGTGAACGTGCGGGTCGATGAGGCCCGGAGTGACGATCATTCCGTCGGCGTCGAGGGTGCGTGCGCCGTGCGGCCTGGAGAGCTTCTTGCCGATCGCCCGGATCACTCCGCCTTCGACGACGATGTCGCAAACCTTGTCGACTTTGGAGGCCGGATCGATCACGCGGCCGTTGCAGATGACGAGGCAGTGCGAGGGCGGCGCCGCACGCATCGCGATGGTGTTCTTGGGGGAATCCTGACGGCTCTTGATGGTGTTTTGCGGAGGCATCCGGAGGGGAGGATACGAAGTTTGGGGAGCGTGGAAGGGGCTGCGCTGATCGGATTTTGAGGCTTCTGCAGCAAATGCCGAGATGCCAGTTTCGTTCGCGCTTTGGCGATGTCAAATCCGACTCAAGATTCGGGCTTCGCCGCGTCGCTCTTGACTCCCACGCTGATCACATGGATTACCGTTGAGCCCACATTTTCGAGCGTGTGAGGAGCAATCGGCGGCGACCACACCGCATCTCCGGCTTTGGTGTTGTCAGGAGTTTGACGCGTATCGACGACCACGTTGCCCTGTTCGTCGCGGCGGACAAAATGGCCGATCGAGAGAAAGTAAATCGCCGTCGGCCACTTTTCGGTGTGCAGCTTGACAGTCTCACCCGGCAGAATCTTGGTCTCCAGCACGCGCACGATGGCATTCTCGAGCAGGATGTGATGATGCTCTGGCGCGGCGATGACGGCGTCTAGTTGTTCGGGCCACGGCGAGGTTGGTGCTGACATTGTGGTGCCTGGGGGAGGTGTTTAAGTATGAGGCCGCTCTCTGGTCGTGAGCAGCGATTGATAGGCCGCGAGTGCTTTGACATGGTCGCGATCGGCGCGGAGACCGACATGACCATCGGGGCGGACCACAAGCAACGTGATGTCGGAGACGCCGAATTGGTCGGCTGTCTTGGCCGTGATGCGCGGGTGCTTGGTTTCGGGGCGGGCGGTCGCGATAAAAACGGCATCGACAATTGGTCTGCCCGGGCGCGATTCAATAGAGCTGCGAAGCTGCGTCAAGTCGTCGCATTTCGTCGAGGTGTTGCCGATCAAGAGCGCGGTGTGGCCGATGTGATTCGCGTGCTGATGGAGGAAGCAGCTTTCGCCGCCGGGCAGGTCGACGTTGACGGTGTCGGGGATGCGATGGCCGGGACCAAGAGTTGCGTGTTTGTCGCCCATGACGATTGGCGACTTGCTGTAGTCGATATTCAGTTCGGCTTCGGCGACCGCTTCGTGATGACGCGGCTTGTCTGCTTCAAAAGCCGCGTGAATTGCGGCATCGCGGGCGCGGCGTTCGGCGACGCCTTTGACGAAATGGATGCGTTCGACGTCGTCGCCGGAGGCGGTGACGATCTCTGCCGCGGGACGGCGCTCGGATTGATAGGTGTCGAGAATCGCAGACGACGCGTCGCCCTTGCACACGAGCGCCAGTTTCCAGCCGAGATTAAACGCATCGAGCAGACCGCTGTTCATGCCGTGGCCCTGCGCGGGCGAGCAGATGTGCGCGGCATCCCCCGCGAGCATGACGCGACCGGAGCGATATTGCCTCGCGAGCTTGGTGTGGCAGTGAAAGCGATTCGGATTGGTGACGTTGTCGAAGCGGACGTTCGGGCAGTAGAGCTTGACCGTGCCCAACGCATCCGCGACGAGATCGGAAGTGGAAGAGCTCGGCCTGAGGTAGACGCGCCAGCGGTGATCGGGCAGCGCCGTCAAATGCACCGGAATCGTGTCGAAGAAGGCGAAGTTGGCTTCGTACACGTCAGTCCAGTTTGTGAGCGTGGTGTCGAAGACGGCCCAGGGCTCCGTGATGTCGTGGCCGGTCAGTTCGATCTTCTGGCTTTCACGCGTGATGCTGTGGATGCCGTCGCAGCCGACAACCCAATGCGCGGAAAGTTGCTCTGACTTGCCGTTGCGATCAATGGTTGCGATGACACGGTCGCCACCGTCTTTGAGCGCGGTCAGTTTCGAGGCTCGCGTGACCTTGCCGCCGAGCTTTTCGAGATGTTTCGTGATGACCGACTCGGTGAATTCTTCCGAGACACCGACGTTGTAGCCGTAGCGGCTGCCGCAGGTCGAGAGATCGATGGTTCCGAGCAATTTGCCACCAGACTCAATCTTGGCGATGCGCTGCTTGGCGCCCTGGGCGATGAAGGGCTCAACGATGCCGAGCGATTCGAAGATCTCGAGCGACCGCGCGTGGACGACGGTGGCGCGATCCCAGTGGAGGGGCGCTGGGTTGGCGTCGATGATCTGGCATTCGATGCCGCGGCGGACGAGTTCCGCGCCGAGCAGGAGCCCGGTGGGACCGGCGCCGACAACGAGCACGGTGACATCGGTGGGCATTGGAAGATCGCTCGGCGGGTGCGGATTGGGGATGCGGCTGGCGTCGAACTCATCCTATCCGAAGCGTCCTGAGGCTTGACGCGGGAGCGAATTCGAGCATTCCCTTTCGGGAGCATGAGGTGGAGCACTGGCGGCAAGAACGCGGCAAAAGTGGCTATAGGGCTGATATCAGACCGTTGAAAAAGCGGATGGTTCGCGCCTACGCTCGCAGTTCCGCAAGAGAAATTTGCGGGGTGTAGCGCAGCTTGGTAGCGCGTTTGACTGGGGGTCAAAAGGTCGTGGGTTCAAATCCCGCCACCCCGATTGAAGGATGAACGCTCGTGAGCAATCACGAGCGTTCTTGGTTTTTGACGATGGATACGAACAACATTAGTTATGGCTGAAGACACAGGCCCCGCGAGCACTCGTTACTGGATCGATCCTCGAGACAAGCCGGGCTTGCTGCGCGAGACGATGCAATTTCTTGCGGGCGACGCGCACGTCTCGTTCGAAGGTAACCTTTCTCGGTGCGCCTTCCCTGCTCCCCTCAAGCCGTCCGCTCATGAGACCCAAGCCTTATGTCGTTCGACCGTCAGCCCCAAGCTGGACTTCGCTGTCCTATCGCTGGAGCCGGACGCCATCGGCCCGATTCTCGAGGTGATCCTCCCAGATTGGCGCTACTTGGACGACATCATCCACATCCAAATCGAACGCGGCGGAAAACTTCAGTTCGGCTCATACGACAACTTCCACCGCGAGTGCGTTGTGTGCCACGCCGGAGTTGAGACGTCGCTGCTAGACAAGCTCAAGTCGTCAGGCGTCATTCGCTCGTGGCAAGTCGCGCCTGCGGACGAACATCGGTGGCATGATTGACCCCCGATTGCTCGGCCGAAAAGTCCTCGAATACCCGGCGCCCATATGAGCATCGGCGCTCAGGCGTGCACGTCGAAGCGGTCGAGATTCACGACCTTGTTCCACGCGGCCACAAAGTCTCGCAGGAAGGGAAGCTGCGAATCGCTGCTCCCGTACACCTCCGCCAGGGCGCGGAGCTGCGCGTTTGAACCGAAGACCAGGTCAGCGATCGTTCCCGTCCATTTGAGTTCGCCGGTTGCGCGATCTCGCCCTTCGAAGACGCCTTCTTCGGTCGCCGATTTCTGCCACTTTGTCCGCATGTCGAGCAGGTTTACAAAGAAGTCGTTCGACAGCGTTCCGGGGCGCTTTGTGAAGACGCCGTGGGCCGACTGTCCGACGTTTGCATTGAGCGCGCGCATGCCTCCGACGAGCACCGTCATTTCGGGCGCGGTGAGTCCCATCAGGCTTGCCCGATCCACCAGCAACTCCGCGGCGATCGACTCGTGCCCCTTGCGCACGTAGTTGCGGAAACCGTCCGCATGCGGCTCGAGTGCCGCAAATGACGCGACATCGGTTTGCTCCTGCGTCGCGTCCATGCGCCCCGGCGTGAAGGGCACCGTTATGTCGTGTCCGCCCTTCTTCGCGGCGGCTTCGATCGCCGCGCTGCCACCCAAGACGATCAGGTCGGCGAGTGATACCGTTTTGCCGCTGGACTGCGCGGCGTTGAAGGTCTGTTGCACCGTTTCCAGCTTCTGAATGATGCTGGCAAGGTCGGCAGGCTGGTTGGCCTCCCAAGTGTTCTGCGGCGCCAATCGGATTCGCGCGCCATTTGCTCCGCCTCGCTTGTCGCTCCCACGGAAAGTTGAGGCTGACGCCCAGGCCGTGTTGACGAGCTGTGAGTGCGTAAGCCCCGACGCGAGGATCATGCTCTTGAGAGACGCGATGTCCTTCTGGTCGATCAAAGCGTGATTCATCGACGGAATGGGATCCTGCCAGGCGAGCACTTCCGCGGGAACCTCCGGGCCGAGGTAGCGGGCGCGAGGGCCCATGTCGCGGTGGGTCAGCTTGAACCACGCGCGGGCGAATGCGTCTGCGAACTGATCGGGATTCTCAAAGAAGCGGCGCGAGATTTTCTCATATGTCGGATCGAGCCGAAGCGCCAGGTCTGTGGTCAGCATCGACGGCGCATGTCGCTTGGACGGATTGTGTGCGTCAGGAATGAGGCCGGCCCCGGCGCCGTTCTTGGGTCGCCATTGATTCGCCCCTGCCGGACTCTTCGTCAGTTCCCATTCAAAGCCGAACAGGTTCTCGAAGAAACTGTTGCTCCACTTGGTCGGCGTCTTGGTCCAGGTGACTTCGAGCCCGCTCGTGATAGTGTCGCCGGAGTGGCCAGCACCGAACCCGCTCGACCAGCCGAAGCCTTGGGATTCGTGGTCGCACGACTCTGGGTCGCCTCCAACGTGTTTGGTTTCGCCAGCGCCGTGAGTTTTGCCGAACGTGTGGCCACCGGCGATCAGTGCAACGGTCTCTTCATCGTTCATCGCCATGCGGGCGAATGTTTCGCGGATGTCCCGAGCCGCGGCAAGGGGATCAGGGTTTCCGTTGGGACCTTCCGGATTGACGTAGATCAGGCCCATCTGCACCGCTGCGAGAGGGTTTTCGAGCTGGCGCTCGCCGCTATACCGCTCGTCCCCAAGCCACGTGCTTTCGGAGCCCCAGTACGTGCTTTCGTCAGGTTCCCACGTGTCCGCACGTCCACCGGCGAACCCGAAGGTCTTGAAGCCCATGGATTCCAGCGCCACGTTTCCGGTGAGAATCATGAGATCAGCCCACGAGAGCTTCCGACCGTACTTCTGCTTGATCGGCCAGAGGAGCCTTCGCGCCTTGTCGAGGTTGACGTTGTCGGGCCAACTGTTAAGCGGTGCGAAGCGCTGCTGACCGGCGCCCGCGCCGCCTCGTCCGTCGCCGATGCGGTATGTCCCGGCGCTGTGCCAAGCCATGCGGATGAACAGTGGGCCGTAGTGACCAAAGTCTGCTGGCCACCAATCCTGTGAATCGGTCATCAGCGCGAGAAGGTCGTTCTTCACGGCCTTCAGGTCGAGACTCTTGAATTCCTTGGCGTAGTCGAAAGCGTCGTCCATGGGGTTCGAACGCGAAGAGTTCTGGTGCAGAATCCGCAGGTTCAATTGCGTCGGCCACCAGGCTGCGTTGGTGGGCGCGCTGGCTACTGCGTTTTGACGAGCACCGCCCGCGAACGGGCACTTGGCTGGACTCTCTTGCATGTCGAAGCTTCCCTTGTTGCGAGATCGTTTCGTTCGTCTGGACTCGTGTTCGAAAGTGGCAGGGGTTCACTTGGCGGCGCGCCGCGTTCGCGCGAGACAAATTGCGCACGTTCCCCAGTAGATCACTTCCGCTTCATCAATCTGGAAACCCGACGCGTTGGCAGCGGTCAAGCACGGCGCTTTACCGGTCGCGCAGTCCACATCAACCGTTTTCCCGCATGTGCGGCAAATCAAGTGGTGGTGATTGTCGCCGACGCGATCTTCATAGCGGGCGGACGAGCCGGCGGGCTCGATGCGTCGGATAATCTGCTTCCCGGCGAGGAGCAACAGCGCGTCGTACACCGCTTGACGCGAAATGGCGCCGATCTTGGCACGAACGATCTCGGCGACTTCGTCGGCCGTGCAATGGGGCCGCGCCGCGACAGCGCGAAGAACCGCCAGGCGCTGAGCGGTGACTTGAACGTCGTGCGTTTCAAGAACTTTGGCGAACTGATCGCGCATTGCCCGACCATAGCGCGAGTTTGGACTTAGTCAAGAGTTAGAGTGAGTCCAATACTCAGCGATCGCACGTGCGAATAGTCGCGGCTGCGCGAATCGACCACGGCGGTTCCCGCGGCGCAGGTGATTCACCCTGCCTTGACCCACTGCGATGCCGCTTCGCCCCGACCGGCGGGAAAATGCTTGATTTCGGCGGAGACGAAGTGAGAGGCCAGATTCTCCGCGACTGCGCCCATCGGCGAATCCGTCACCGCCGCAATCTTCTTGATTCGCTTGTGGTGATCCCGCACGAAGCGAAAGTGCGACGCCATCGCACCCAGGCTCTCCCAGCCGGGAAACGAATCGGCTTCGATGATCAAACCCGCGAGGTCGCCGGTGGATTCGATATACGGGTCGACAACACTGATGAGCTTCGCAAAATCTTCCTGTGTCAGCGGAGATATTGGCCAGACGTACAGGATGGAGTCCTTGGCGTCGAGGCGATAGTCAACCATGGTGATAAATCCTGTATGAGGTTCAAACTGAATCGGGAGTGGCTGATTTCACCGCACGCTTGATCTGTTCGCTGTCGATCTTGACCATGGTCATCATCGCCTGCATGGCCTTGCCCGCTTTGATCGGATCGGGATCGGAGACCAGATCGATCAGCAGTTTCGGATCGATCTGCCACGAGACGCCGAAGTGATCGGTGATCCAGCCGCAGGCAACGGGCTTGCCGCCGGCCGCGACAAACTTGTCCCAGTATTCATCCACCTGCTGCTGTGTGTCGCAGAGCACGGCGATCGAGAAGCCGTGGGTGAACGTGAACTGCGGTCCGCCGTTGAGCGCGGTGAATTCGCGACCATCAAGTATAAAATCAACGGTCATCACGCTGCCGGTCTTGAAGGGCGACTGTGGCCCAAGATCCGGATAGCGCGTGATGCGCGTCACCTTCGAGTTCGGAAAGATCGATGTGTAGAACCGGGCCGCTTCTTCCGCCTGGTCCTTGAACGTCAGAAATGTGAGGATCTGTGGCATGAGTGGATCGTACGAACTTGCGCACCTCGCGCCAAGATCTTGTTGCGGAATGAAGGGTTCGTCATCCGCTCGAGTGACCCGCCACGATGCTCTGGGCGACCGCCTCCGCGATCTTTATCCCATCAACGCCCGCAGAAAGAATGCCGCCCGCGTAGCCGGCGCCTTCACCCGCCGGGTAGAGACCTTTGGTGTTGAGGCTCTGGAAAGTCTCGTCTCGCTTGATCCTGATGGGCGATGAAGTTCGCGTCTCGACTCCCGTGAGGACGGCGTCGTCCATGTCAAAGCCGCGGATCTGATGGCCGAACTTGGTCAGCGCTTCACGAATTGCGACGATCGCATATCCCGGGAGACACGGGGTCAGATCGGTGGGGTGTACGCCCGGCTTGTACGAGGGGACAACGCTTCCGAGCGAGGTGCTGGGCCGACGCGCGAGAAAATCGCCCACGCGCTGCGCGGGCGCGGCATACGTGCTACCCCCAGCGATGAACGCGGCGGTTTCCCACTTGCGCTGGAATGCGATGCCGGCGAGGGGTCCGTCCGGATAGTCCTTTTCGGGGGTGATGCCGACGACGATGCCAGCGTTGGCGTTGCGTTCCGAGCGCGAATATTGACTCATGCCGTTGGTGACGACGCGGCCTTCCTCGGAGGTTGCAGCAACGACTGTGCCGCCCGGGCACATGCAGAAGCTGTAGACATCGCGCCCGTTCTTTGCGTGGTGTACAAGTTTGTAGTCTGCCGCGCCGAGGATCGGGTTGCCCGCGCTCCGGCCGAAACGCGCAATGTCGATCAGCGATTGCGGATGCTCGATGCGAAAGCCGAGCGAGAAGGGCTTCGCCTCGATGTACACGCCCCGGTTGTGCAGCATCTGAAATGTGTCGCGCGAGCTGTGTCCAACCGCAAGGACGACGTGATCGGATGCCAGTCGTTCGCCGCTGGCGAGAACGACGCCATGCAATTGACGGGTGCCATCGCTCGTGGTTTCAATGTCCAGGTCCGTCACGCGGCTCTCAAACCGGTATTCGCCTCCGAGTGACTCGATGGTGGCACGCATGTTTTCCACCATTCGCACCAGGCGAAAGGTGCCGATGTGCGGATGGGCTTCGGTCAGGATTTCGGGCGGCGCATCTGCCTTGACGAACTCGGTCAGGACCTTGCGGCCGAGGTGGCGCGGGTCTTTGATCTGGCTATAGAGCTTGCCATCGGAAAACGTGCCCGCGCCGCCCTCGCCAAACTGCACGTTTGATTCGGTGTTCAGGATCGACTTGCGCCACAGGCCCCAGGTATCTTTGGTGCGATCTCGAACGATCTTCCCGCGTTCCAGAATGATGGGTTTGAACCCCATTTGGGCAAGCAGCAACGCGGCAAACAGGCCGCAGGGGCCGGCGCCGATGACCAGCGGCCGTACCGTGAGGATTGCCGGGGCTTTCGCGACGAAGCGGTAGTCGATGTCCGGCGTGGGCCGGACGTGCACGTCCTTTGCGAATCGCTTGAGTATTCCCGCTTCGTCCTTCACCTCGACATCGAGGGAGTAGATGAGCATGATCGCGAAGTTCTTGCGCGCATCATGAGCGCGCCGAAAGACGGTGCAGGACATCAACTCAGGCGGCGCGATTCGAAGGCGCGCCGCGGCAGCCCTGGCGATGGCTTCAGGGCCATGGTCGAGTGGAAGTTGGATTCCTGTCAGTCGGAGCATTCAGGGCTTATAGCGCCCGGCTCGGCGCGAAACAACTCGCGCACACGTTCGCTCCACGAATCCTGCGGGAGTCAAGATGAACAATGCTGGGGCACTTCAATCATGACGAATCGCAGTCGAAGCGCATAATTGCGGACCGATCGTCGAAACCACTTTGTATGAGCAGCATCTCGAATCCGCGATGTCACACACTTTCTGGGATCAGAGATACTCGTCCGCGGAGCTGGTGTACGGAGAATCGCCAAACGATTTTCTTGCCTCAATGGCAGACAAGCTCCCCAATGCCGGAGAGGCGCTCGATATCGGCGCGGGCGAGGGGCGCAATGCTCTGTTTCTCGCTTCGCACGGACTGAGTGTGCTTGCGGTCGATCAGAGCACGGTCGGAATGCAAAAAGCGCAGCGCCTCGCGACGGCGCGAGGCCTGAAACTCCGCACACAGGTTGCGGATTTGACCGACTTCGATGCAAAGCCGGATTCGTTCGCCGTCGTGACCTCAATATTCTGTCACCTGCCGGCCCCGCTCCGTGCGGCCGTGCATGCCCGCGCGTGTTTGTGGCTAAAGCCTGGCGGCGTCTTCCTGCTCGAGGCGTATGCGCCCGAACAGATCACACGAGACACGGGGGGACCGAAGGATCCGTTGCTGCTCGCTTCGCTCGAGCAGATTCTGGGCGAGCTTTCTGGGCTCACGATTGCACACAAGGCGGCGATGGTGCGACGAGTCGTCGAAGGCCAGTTCCACGGCGGTGATGCGTCGGTTGTGCAGGTCGTCGCGAGAAAGCTCTAGTTCGGTGAATTCGTCTGTGCAGTAGAATGCGTCACACTATTCGATCTCAGGAGGTTTCAATGAGCGTTCAATCCATCGCAAAGCAATTCATGGACCTGTGCAATCAGGGCAAAAACTTTGATGTCATGCGAACGCTGTACGCGCCGGACATCGTTTCGGTTGAAGGCGATGGCGGCGAAACGGCCGGGCAGCAGGCCGTCATCAAGAAATCTGAGAACTGGGTTTCTGACAAGTCGTTCGATGCGCAGGAGATTCGCGGGCCGTTCTTCAACGGTCCTAATCAGTTCGCGGTCTTCTTCATTCACAAGGTGACGCCGAAGGCGACCGGCAAGCAGGTGACGCTCGAAGAAGTCGGCGTGTACACGGTTAAAGGTGACAAGATCACCCGCGAGCAGTTCTTCTTCGCGGGCGCCCGGTAAGGTTTGGCTCAAGCGCAGATGAGAAGGTCTTCGGCGACGGGGCCGGGGAGCTTTTTTATTGGCGGCCGGGGGGAGTGGGGCGTTTCGCGGCGAAACAGCCATTTCTGGGTTTTTTTCGAACCGCTTGAAACTCGTCTTGACATATGCCAGTATGGGTATATATTAAACCAATGGCCCGCTCATCCACAACCACCGACGCTTTTGCCGCAATCGCCGAACCAAGACGGCGGGACCTCCTCGGAGCCCTCGCAAATGGCGGAGGCGATCGAGACGTGACGTGGCTGGTTGCGGAGCTTGGCTGGCCCCAGCCTCAGGTCTCGAAGCACTTGGGCGTGCTTCGGGAGGTTGGGCTCGTGAGCGTGGTCCGGAAAGGAAGACGCCGCATGTACAGCGTGAATGGCGAAGAACTGCTTCCGGTTTACGAATGGGTCAAGGCGTACGAGAAGTTCTGGGATCACAAGCTGCAACGCATCAAAGAACGCGCCGAGCAGATGGCGCGAGACGCAAAGTCGAAGTAGCCGATCGGGCGTGCCGGCGGCCACACAATCGCTGTTTCACCACAAAGGAGTCTTTCATGTCCACCGCAACCGAGAACGAAACCGTCCAGTCTTTCGAGATCCGCAAGGAAGTTGCCATCGAAGCGTCGCCGGAACTCGCGTTCGAAGCGATTCTGGAAGAGCTCGGACCCGGCAGCGTCATGCCCGATGGAAAGCCGTTTCCGATGAAGATCGAACCGTGGCCTGGTGGACGCTGGTATCGCGATCTAGGCGAAGCCGGCGGACACAAGTACGGGCACCTTTGGGGACATGTGCAGGTGATTAAGGCACCGGTGCTGCTTGAACTGAACGGTCCGATGCCGATGTCGTTCCCGGCGATCAACCACGTGCAGTACCGCCTGAAGGCCGAAGGAAACGGCACGCGTCTTTCGTTTGTCCATCGCGCCATGGGCGTGCTGCCTCCAGAACTGCGCGATGGCATGACCGAGGGTTGGGGACATGCAATCAAGCGGATTAAGGAAGTTGCAGAAAGCAAGGCAAATCGCCGGCGCTGAGCAGTTGGTCCGTGCCGTCAATCGAATCGAACCAGAAAAGGAGTCAAGCTATGAAAACCGCCAATGTGCCCGGCGCTCCGGCCACGCCTCGTGTTGTCTCGCGTGAACAGTGGCTCAAGGAACGCATCGCGCTCCTTGAGGAAGAGAAAGAATTCACGAAGCAGCGCGATGAATTGAGCCGGAAAGTCCGCGACCTGCCGCGGGTGAAGGTTGAGAAGAGCTACACATTTGATTCCCCGCGCGGAAAGCAATCGCTCGCTGACCTCTTTGGCTCGCGCAGCCAGCTCATGATCTACCACTTCATGTTCGATCCGACGTGGTCGCAGGGCTGCATGTCCTGCTCGTTTATCGCTGATCACTACAACAACCTGATCGTGCACCTGGCCCATCGAGACATTTCATTTGTCACCGTCTCAAAGGCGCCAACAGAAAAACTCGAGCAGTTCCGCAAGCGCATGGGCTGGACATTCCCGTGGGTCTCCGCGGCAAACACCGACTTCAGTCACGACTACGCGGTTTCGTTCACCGATCAGGAACTGGCGTCGGACAAGACGGTGTACAACTTCAACCGCAAACCGTATCCGATTCGCGAGCTTCCGGGTCTGAGTGTCTTTTTCAAAGACACAAACGGCGATATCTATCACACGTACTCAAGCTTCGCCCGGGGCCTCGAAGACTTTCTGACCGCGTACCGGTACATCGACATCACGCCCAAGGGACGCGATGAAGATGGGAAGGGGATGTTCTGGCTTCGCCATCACGATCGCTACGACGACACCAACTTCGTCGTGCCGTGGATGGAGAAGCCGGGCATTACCAGCCCGATTCCGAAGCCCTGACATCCCGCACGATTTCGCTGAAGGAGGTCTTCATGCATTGCTGCAACGGCGGCGAACCCGCCGCGACCGCTATTTCTACGCGCTCGGTTGTCCGAATCTGGGCCGGCCGCGGCGGAGCGCTCATGCAATGGGCGCTACCGATCACGGCTCTCACGCTTGCTCCAAAGTGTCCTGCATGCTTCGCCGGTTACGTGTTGCTGTTCACGGGAGTGGGTCTTTCGATTCCTGCCGCCGAGACGACACAGTGGGTGCTCATCTTCAGTTGTATGGCTGCCCTGTTGATTCTGACGGGAAGGTTGTTGAAGGGGCTGATGAAAACGGGGAGATAGGAGTACGGACGGGGACCAGCCCGTCGTGCGTGCGCCTCGACCTAGGCGCCGGCCCGCATCACCTCATCCCATTGCGTCGCGAGGCGCTTGTACGAAATGGGAATCGCTGTCCGAAGAGATTGAGCAAAGAGAGAGACCCGGAGTTCTTCAAGCATCCAGCGGAACTGGACGAACGCGTCTTTTCGCGGGCCATCTTGTGCGAGAACGTGGATATTGCCGGTGAAGAGCTGCCACCACGGCTTGAGCTCGGCGAGAAGTTTTTCATCACGGGTGATGCCACCGCCGGGGAGGCGCTCGAGACGGAGACGGGAACTCGTGAGATAGCGAGCGATATGCGGGAGCCACTCGCGCGGGGTGTTTAAGAGGAATCCCGGCTCCACGAGGCGCGGGGCGTGGTCGTTCTCGTCGGCGAGCACGGTCGTGAAGGTCGGGCTCTTTGTCGCCCCGAGTTTCGCGGCAAGCAGTTGGTGGGCCTCGACGATGTCGCCCGCGAGTTTGCGGACAGCGCTTCCGGCGTTCCAGAGCTTTGGCTCGGCCTTGGCCACGGCGCGATCAAACGTCGCTTCGTCACGGATGTCCTGATAGCCGTGCTCAAAAAGCGTCGAGTCGGCAGCGAGCATGATGAGGTCGTTGAGAAAATCGTCCCATTTGGCGAGGGGAGCGGACATCATGCGAAGGCGTTCAAGATCGGGCAGTCCTCGGCGAAGTCGGGCGAATTCGTGCGAAGCAGTGAGGATGTAGAGGCGGCAGAGACCCGCGCGATGGAGCTGTTCAGCGCGGGGAGGAGAATCGGCAAGGCGCAGGCCACAGGAAGTGGTCAGATCGACAAGTGCCGGGTATGCGGTGATGTTGATACCGGCGCGATCGATCTGGACGGCAGTGGGAAGCGCGTCGAAATCCCATTCACGTATGCCGTCGCGACTGAACTGATCCCCGCCACCCTTGGGAAGACGTCGTGTTCCGACCGGGGCGAACTTGGACTTGAGCGATGGAAGATCACGGCTCTGGGCCACTTCCTTGCCGGACTCATCGAGCACGCGATAGTTGAAGCGCAGATGAGGGGGGAGCGCATCGAGGCGCCAGGCGCCGCGTTCGATTGTTCCGCTCAGACCCTTGGTGTGGAGGCGGACTTCGATAGCCAAGGCATCGAGCAGCGAGCCTTTTCCAAAGGCCAGTCGGGATGCGACGGTTTCGGCAAACGCCGGCACGTTGACGAGGTGATGTCGATAGGCCTTGGGAAGCGAGCGAAGGAGTTCGGCGACGAGTTCTTTCAGTTGGCCCGGAACGAGCCAGAGAGAACGTTCTTCATCGATCTGGTGGAGCGCTTCGAGCGGCACATCAACGGTGATGCCATCGCGGGCGGCGCCGGGATCGAGCGTGTATTTGAGCGGGAGACGGCTGCCGAAGACAGGCATCTCGGACGGGTATTGCCGCGGATCGGCCGTGATGTCGGATGCGACGACATCCTGGCGTGTCATGTAGAGCAGCTTGGGTTCGCGCCGATCCATCTCCTTCCGCCAGGCTTCAAAGAGATGCGTGGTGCAGATGGTCGCCGGGATCTTCTTGTCGTAGAAGTCGAAGACGGCGCGATCGCCGGCGAGCAGATCGCGCCTGCGCATCTTGGCTTCGAGTTCTTTGACGTCCTCAACGAGTCCGAGATTGTGATCCAGAAACGGAGCGTTCGAATCCATCTCGCCAAGTACGAGCGCGTTCTCGATGAAGATCTCGCGGCAGGTCTTCGGGTCAATCGGGCCGAAGTGCACCGGACGCTTTGCAATAATTTCAAGGCCGTGCAGCAGAACGCGTTCGTTTGCGATGACGCGACCGGACTCACGCCGCCAGCGTGGTTCGCTGTACGTGCGTTTAACAAGGTGTGCGCCGAGCTGCTCAATCCAAGCAGGATCGATCTTCGCGCCGCAGCGCGCGTACAGCTTGGTCGTGCGGACAAGTTCGGCGGCCATCAGCCACGGCGGCTTTGCAGTTGAAAGACCCGAGCCGGGGTGCAGGAAGAACTTGATGTTGCGGCAGCCGGTGTATTCGGCGTTCTCACCCTTCGTGCCGACACTCGAAAGCAAGCCGGCCAGCACGGCACGGTGGATCTGGTCGTCGGAAACGGGAGTAGTTGAAAAGCGCAGACGCAGTTCGTTCGCCATGGAGCGGAGCTGGCGATAAATCTCGCTCCATTCCCGCAGGCGCATAAACGAGAGAAAACTCTGCCGGCAGGTGGCGCGAAGGCGGCTGCTCGTGAGCTTTTCATTCAGGTCGTGGTAGTGCCTCCATAGATTCAGATACGCCTTGAAGTCTGAACTGGTGTCCTTGAACCGGGCATGCATCTGGTCGGCCTGATCCTGCTTATCCATCGGCCGCTCGCGCGGATCCTGAATGGACAGGGCAGAAGCGATGACGAGCGCTTCGTGGACGCAGCCCTCGCGATCGGCGGCCAAGATCATGCGGCCGAGGCGTGGATCGATCGGCAGTTTCGCCAGAGCGCGGCCGATGTCGGTGAGATTGTCGTTGTCGTCGAATGCCGCCAGCTCGCGCAGTGTTTCAACGCCGTCGCGGATCGCGCGGCTATCGGGCGGCTCAACGAATGGAAAATCTTCCGGTTCTCCAAGACGGAGCGCCTTCATCTGAAGAAGCACGCTCGCAAGGTTGGTGCGGAGGATCTCTGGCTCGGTGAACTCTTCCCGCTTGAGGAGATCCTCCTCCTCATAGAGACGGAAGCACACACCCGGGCCAATTCGGCCGCAGCGGCCGGCACGCTGGTTTGCCGACGCCTGCGAGACTGGTTCGATCGGAAGGCGTTGCACGCGAGTGCGTGTCGAATAGCGGCTGACGCGAGCGAGGCCGGGGTCGATGACGTAGCGGATTCCCGGCACGGTGATGGACGTCTCGGCCACATTGGTTGCGAGCACGACACGCCGGCGCGACGTACTAGACTTGAACACCCGCATCTGCTCATCGGTGGAGAGCCTTGCGTACAACGGGAGTATCTCGGTGTCGGGCGGAAGCGAATGGCGAAGCGTGTCGGCCACGTCGCGGATTTCGCGCTCTCCCGGCAGGAAGACGAGAATGTCGCCCGGTCCGGTCGCGATCGCTTCCTTGGCAGCGGCGACAATCGCTTCTTCTTCTGTCAGGTCAAGATCCGGTCCGTCTTCGTCGCCCGAGGGGCGGCTCAGCGGGCGATAGCGCATTTCCACCGGAAACGTGCGTCCGGAGACTTCGATGATCTGGGCGGACTTGCCAGCGGTGGAAAAGTGATGGGCGAATCGCTCGGGATCGATTGTTGCGGAGGTGATGATCAATTTGAGGTCGGGACGCGAGGGAAGCAGCCGCTTGACATACCCAAGCAAGAAGTCGATATTGAGCGAGCGCTCGTGCGCTTCGTCGATGATGAGCGTGTCGTAGTTCTCGAGCAGACGGTCGCGCTGCGTTTCCGCGAGGAGGATGCCGTCGGTCATCAGCTTGATGTACGTTTCGGGCGAAGTGGCGTCGGCGAAGCGCATTTTGAAGCCGACCGCACCGCCGGTTTTTACGCCGAGTTCTTCGGCGATGCGTGCCGCGACCGACCGTGCCGCGACGCGGCGAGGCTGCGTGTGGCCTATCAGACCCTTGATACCGCGCCCGATCTCAAGGCAAATCTTGGGGAGCTGCGTGGTTTTGCCTGACCCGGTTTCGCCGCAAAGCACCAGAACCTGGTTGCGCTCAATGGCCTCAGCGATTTCGGATCGGCGCTGGACCACCGGCAGCGCCTCGTCGAACGTCGGAGTCGGCCTCTTCGCGATTCGCTCGGCGCACCGGGCAATCGAGCCATCAATCGCCGTCGCGATCGCCCGCACCTGCCGCTCGTCTGGATTTCGAAGCGAATCAAGTCGGCTGCGCAGCGTGCGCCGATCGGCATTCGCGCAATCGGCGAGTCGCTTCCGAAGCGAGTCGGGATCGGGGACGATGCCGGTTGGGGCTTGAGGCGGCGGGTTGTGGGGCGCGATGTCGCCGGACACGAGGGAAGTCTATTTCTTCTCGATGGTGCCGAGATCGACGACCACGCCGTTGGGCTGGTAATAGTCCACGTCGAGTTCGTCGGTGCCGACGCTGGTAAAGACGAGACAATCGCGTCCGCTTCGTGCGGCGTACCCCAAATCGCCGGCGGAAGGTCCGGCGACTTCGCTATTGCGGGGGCGATGCACGTGGAAATGGAAGTGGGAGATGGCTCGATCGCTCGAGAGAAGCATTTCTTCGGGTGCGACAAACTCGGTGTCGTTTGCGCGCTGGCCCGGGCGGGGCGGGAAGAGCCACGCGACGATCTTGCCCGGATCGCCCGAGGTGGCTTTACCGTCGCCGACATTTTGGGTCGTGAGGATCAGGCCCCCGTATTCCGTGGTGGTGTCTTCGCGATCGAGACCGACATATACGAAGGTCCGGTCGACGAAATCCTTCTGACGGACGGCGCGATCCAGGAGCGAAATGGTCAGCGCATCGCCCCAGGAAAGACCGTGCTCCCACACGTCGAGCTGTTCCTTCACGGCCTTGACTGTGCCCTGCGCTTCGTTCGATCGTTGAACAGTCTTGCGTCCCCCGATGGCGGTCTTCATATCCGAAAGGAGCTTGGCGCGGTCCTTCGCAACGAGATCCTGGTGATAGAGAGATGCGACGCGCACGGGCTCAAGGTGACGCATCTGGAGGCCATCTAGCTTTTCCGGCGGCAATGTTGCGACGATCCCACGCACTTCGGCCCACCACGCGGCATTGCGTGCATTTTTCGGATCGGCGAGGCGTTCGAGCCAGCGGAGTTCCTCGCCGCTGATCGGGAGGACTTTGAGTTCGTTGACGCTGCGGCGGAGAAGCGAGACAATGGACTGGTCGCCCGGAGTGAGCGTCGGGTCTTCAAGCAAGCGCTTGCGATACGCACCGGAAACATCCAGCCGCCCGAGCACGTCGTACGCATCCGCGCGCGTGCGTGCTTTGAATTCCGCGGGCGAATCCGGGTCTTCATCCGGCGGGTTGAGAAAGACCGCGAAAACGGTTTCAACGAGCGGCGTGCCGCCACTGAGTTGAATCAACGCGATGCGCTCGGCGCGATCCTCATCCTTCACGAGTGGAACCGGCCGCGAGTAGCTGCGGATGAGGGCCGGGACGCAGTCGGACCAGCCCTTTGCGGCGGCAGTCTGACAGAGATAGAGCTCCATCTCGCGGCTGGGCTCGCGCGGAATCATCAGCCGTGTGAGCGTGCGCGTGTCTTCGATGGATTCGGGATCAGTGTCGCTTGCGAGATATTTGTACAGCTTGCCCCGGAGCGAGGGAGGTAACGACGACGACCAAACCATTTCTTTGAAGGTCGCGCGAACCGCAGCCTTGTCCTGCGGAGATTTTGCGGCCTGCTTCCAGGCGACGTCCGCGGCTTCCTCGCGCTCGCGCGTCGGTCGCTGCGGATTGCGAAGGACCGTGAGAGGTTCGCGTTCGACGCGGCTGGCTGCCGACGATGAGCAACCGATTGCGGCCGCCGTAAGCACGAGCGCGACGCAAACAACGCTAAAACGCCAAGCCGGGATCTTCATGTCCGGGAGTCTACGAGCGGCGTGCACGGGCGTCGCAGCACGGCAGCAGCCAGCCTCCTAGGATTGCTTCTTGAGCACCAGCGCAGTCCCAACTTCTGATCCGATCCACGATCGGGTTGCCAAGGTCATCAGCCTTATCAGACCCGCGGTTCAGTCCGACGGGGGCGACGTGGAGTTGGTCGGCATCACCGCCGATGGGACGGTGGAAGTCCGTCTCCATGGGGCTTGTGTTGGTTGCCCGTCGAGTCGGATGACCCTGCAATTGGGCATCGAACGCAACCTCAAGGCACACGTGCCCGAAGTGCATGGCGTTCGGGCCGTTTCCTGAGCGACGGGGCACCGTTCGCAGGTCTCCAATTGCTTTATTCAGACAGACTTAGAGAAAGTGCCATCCGGGAATCCGTGGGATTCTGCTTTCCTGATTCGTGCCGGATCTGGTATACCATTACTCGGTGGTTTGTTTCTCGAGGCTCCGTGGTGGGGGCCTCGAAAGTTGAGTCGGGTTTGAATTTGGTTTTGGGGGATGGTTGGGGGTTGGGCACCCCGAGAAGGATTTTGCCCGAGCCGGGGACACGAGCCAGGGAGTGGTCTCATGTTGGTGATTACACGTCGCGAGGGAGAAGAGATCGTCATCGGCGACCCGCGGAACCCCATCGGTGTGGTTCGCATCGCTTCGATCAAGGGCGAGCGCGTGCGCGTCGCGTTTGATTTCCCGCGTCAGGTTGAGATTCATCGGCGCGAGATCGCCGACCAGATCGCCACGCAGGAACCGGCAGTGGTGGGGACGATTCGTCCCGCGACACCGGCCTGAGCCACTCACAATCTAGTTTTGCTCGATGCGCTTGCCGCTGCCTCGGAGGGCGGTGACTTCGATTTCGATTTTCATGCGCGGATCGGCGAGGCCGGCCTGGAACATGGTGGCGGCAGGCCGGGACTCACCCAGATATTGCCGCAGGATGCGCCACGTCTTTGGAAACTCGCCCGCATCGGGCAGGATGTAGTGGACGCGAACGACGTCGTTCAAATTCGAGTTCGCGCGGCGGAGCGCTGCGACGATGTTGCGAAGGCACTGCTCCGTTTGCGCCTCGATATCCAGCGCAATTGTCATCGTCGCGTAGTCGAACCCCGTTGTTCCGGACACGAAAATCTGATCGCCCACGACGACCGCGCGTGAGTAACCAATCTCCGATTCGAATGTCGAATCGGACGAGATGAGGCGTTTGAATGCCTCGGGCGAATTGCTCAACGGATCACTCCGGCTTGCCGCCAGACATGTCGTAGACCCAGGCCTCGCTCGCGCGGTTCCAGTTCAGGACGTCGCCGGGCTGGAAGAAGAGCTTGAGTTCTCGCTCGGCGGCTTCGGGGCTGTCGGAGCCGTGAATCAGGTTGAACGAGTTGCTGACGCCAAAGTCGCCGCGGATCGTGCCGGGGTTGGCCTTGCTGCCGAACGTCGCACCCATCAGGTTGCGGGCGATGGCGATGGCGCCATTTCCACGAAGGGCAAGAACGACGACAGGGGAGCTGGTCATGAAACGGACCAGGCCGGCGTAGAACGGCTTGGACTGGTGGGCTTCGTAGTGGGTCGCGGCGAGCTGCTGGCTGATCTGCATGAGCTTCATGCCGACGACCTGCAGGCCCTTGTCCTCGAAGCGGCTGATGATGCGGCCGGAAAGGCCACGCTGAACGGCGTCGGGCTTGAGGATGATGAGAGTCGTTTCCATTGAACTGGCTCCTGGCTGGCTCCGAAAAATCGGGGGCAATACTAGCCCGCATGCTTCTCGCGCAGACCGTCGGAAATCGTGCAGGCGCAGTTAATAAGACCGATGTGCGAATAGGCCTGCGGGAAGTTGCCCATGGCGATCTTGTGGATCGGGTCCCATTGCTCGGGCAGGAGGCCGGTCGGGCCCTGGAAAGTGGTATACGCGCCAAACATAGTTTGAGCTTCGTCCATCCTGCCCATTAGGGCGAGCGACTCGATCATCCACGCGGTGCAGAGCAGGAATCCACCCTCGACGCCGGGCAGACCGTCGTCGTAGAGGTAACGGCGCACGACATTGCCTTCGACAAGTTCGCGCTGGATCGCATTCACGGTGGACGCGAATCGCTCTTCCTTGGGGTCAATAAAGCCGCAGAGCCCCATGACCAGCACTGCTGCATCCAATTCGGTTCCGTTGAGATGCGCCGCGTAGTACTTTCCCTGCGAATTCCAGGCGCGTGCGAGCGTGTCCTGCCGAATCTTTTCGGCAAGCGCATCCCATTCGGCGCGGCGAGCACCGAGCACCAGTTCGGCGACGGTTGATGCGCGTTGAAGCGCCAGCCAGCACATCACGCGCGAATGCGTATGGAGCCGTTTCGCCGTGCGCACTTCCCAGATTCCGTGGTCTGCCTCCGTCCAGCGTCCGACGACTGCTTCCGCCATCGCGCTGGCCAGGCGCCAGTACTCCGGGGTGACCGGCGCGCCGGCTTCGGCGACCTTGGCGACCGTATCCACGATGGGACCGAAAACGTCCAACTGGACCTGATGTGCCGCGGCATTGCCGATGCGCACGGGCGCGCTGCCGAGGTATCCCTGCATCTGCGGGAGCGTTGCTTCCGCTCCGAGTTCGCGCCCCGCGAGCGAATAAATCGGCCTCAATTGATCGGGGGCGTCGAGTTGATCGACGACTCCGCAGAGCCAATCGAGCAGCTTCATCGGCATCCCCGTGTTGCCGAGCCGCAGCAATGCCTGCGCCGCGTAACACGCATCGCGCGGCCAGCAATAGCGATAATCCCAGTTTCGTTCCCCGCCGATTGGAGCAGGAAAACTCGTGGTTGCCGCAGCCGCGATTGCGCCAGTCGGTCCGTAGAGCAAGGCGCGAAGCGTGAGCGCGCTGCGTTTTACCGGTTCAGACGCGACCGCGGGCAACCGCAGGCTTGAAGCCCATGCGCTCCAGTATTGCGCCGTCCGCGTACGTCGAATCGGTTCTTCGGTCGCGGGACGGAGCGACGCAACGCCGTAACGAAGTTCGACTACGTATGGCCGATCGCGCGGCGTAAGCATGGCACTCGCAGTCGGACCGGACGGAGTTTCTTCGATCGTCCAATCCACATCAGGCGAGAAGACGCTCATCGGGTCTGCCCAGTCTGAAACATCCAGTCCGAGATCGTGCTCGGTCATTGTGATGCGGCTCTGGCCATACCCCATGCGCGGCGCGAATTCGATTCGTACCGGCGCGCGAACCGCGACAACACGGAGCAGATCGGTCCGCCCGGCGCGCTGGAAAGGCCGTCCCTCGCCGCAGTCGAAATAATCGATCACGTCGGCTTCGGGCCAGGAAGTGCGCACGATCAGCGTGTCACCGATGTAGGTTTGACGCGGCGCCGCGTTCGACCGAACCGGCGCGATGCGAAAGTAGCCAAGCGAGTCGTCACCGAGCGCAGACGCAAACGCCGAGGGCGAGTCCAGTCGCGGAAGGCAAAGCCACTGGATCGATGCATCGGGCGCGAGAAGACCAACAGTGCGCTGGTCGGCGATGATTGCGTAATTTTGAATGGGGACAACCACGCGCTTCGCAAGCGCCTCTTTTCGAGCCGCTGCCAGTGCCACGAGGATTGATGCCACGCCAGCCGGATCCGGCGTTCGCTTCCCGGCGACAGATTCACCGTGACCGACCTTGATTCCGATGTCCAGCGGACCGAGTACCGCGAAAGCGGATTCGTCGGTGAAATCATCTCCGAGGAACAGCGTGCGCTGCGCTCCGGCATGGAACCGCAGCCACTTCAGGCAGCGACCCTTGTCCGCATCGATCACCATGAATTCGGCGAGCTCGATGCCGCGGAGTCGCCGAGCGCCGGGAAAGCGTTCGGCGAGCGAGTGAATCTCTTGCAAGAGGCGAGGAAGCGCCGTGCGATCGACGCCTCGATAGTGCAGCGCGACGCCGAACGGCTTGGATTCGACCAGCGCGCCCTTGAACTGTTCCGCCAAGGTGCGGCAGTGGTTGTTTACCGCTTCGAGTGTGCGTTCCTGCTCTTCGGAAAGCGGTGGCACTCGTCCGAGACCTTCGCCTCCATGACTTCCAAAGAGTTTGAGTTCTTTGGCATCCGGCAGGTGCAGCGAAAGGTCTGCGAGTGCTCGCCCGCTGACGACTGCGGCAAATGTTCGGGGCATCGCGCCAAGCTGACGAAGAGCTTCGAGCGCCTGCGGGTTTGGTCGGGCGACATCGGGCGTCGAAACTAGTTCGGCCAGCGTGCCGTCGAAGTCGCTCGCGATCAGCAGGATCGGAGCCGAGACGAGAGCGGCAATGCCTTCCGAAAACTCATTCATTCCGCGAGTGCCCTGAGAAAGTCGTCCGCCCATTCAAAGACGTCGTGGCGGCGCACAACGGTACGAAGGACCGCCATCCGATGGCGAGCGTCGCGCTTGTTCATCGTGAGCGCAGATTCAAAGGCGTCGGCCATGCCCTCGATATTCCGCGGATTGACGATGGTTGCCTGGCGCAGTTCGCGGGCGGCGCCCGCAAATTCGCTGAGCACCAGAACGCCGGAGTAGTCGGAACGCGTCGCGACAAACTCCTTGGCAACCAGATTCATCCCGTCGCGAAGAGGGGTGACGACCATGACGTCGGCGGCGCGGTAATACGAGGCGAGTTGTTCACGGGTGAAGCCGCGCCGGAAGTAATGGACGGCCACCTTACCGGGTTCGCTGAACTCACCGTTGATTCGCCCCACCAACTCCTCGATGCGGATTCGCATCTGGGCATACTCGTGCACCGGCTCGCGGCTGGGGGAGGCAATCTGGATGAAGACACAGTCGTTTGCCCGTGATCTACGACGCTTGAGCATCGCTTCGAACGCGAGGAGACGCAGATCGATCCCCTTGGTGTAATCGAGCCGATCGACGCTCAGAAGGATCTTGCGGCCCGCGCCCACGCGGCGGCGGAGCAGCGTCGCCTCGTGTATCGCTTCGGGCGTGGAGGCGGCCTCGGCAAACCAGTTGAAGTCGATCGAAATCGGATAGGACGCGACTTTGATTCGGCGCCGGTCAAAGTGGAGTTCTGTGTCGGTGCCTTCTGCGGGGCTGTACTCGCGGGCCGCACGCGAGAAGTTTCGCGCTGAAGCCTGCGTTTGGAAACCGACAACATCCGCTCCGAGCAGGCCTTCCAATATCCGTTCTCGCCAGGGCAACCAGGCAAACAGTTCTTCGGGCGGGAACGGAACATGGAGGAAGAAGCCGATCCGCAGGTCTGGACGCATCGCGCGAAGCATCGCCGGAACAAGTTGAAGGTGGTAATCGTGTATCCACACCAGCCCGTTCCGCGGAGCGAGGGACGCGGTGGCCTTGGCGAATCGGTGATTGACGACGACGTACGGGCGCCACCAGCTGTGATCGAACTCCGGCGTGCGGATCGCGTCGTGATAGAGAGGCCACAGCGTGCGATTCGAAAGCTGGTTGTAAAAGCCCTCGATCTCCGCGTCAGAAATCTGGACAGGTTGAATGCGGAAGTTTTCGTATTTGAATGAGCGGGTTGCTTCCTGCGACGATCCCGACCAGCCGACCCACGCTCCGCCTCGCGCCTTCAGCGCCGGAACCAGCGCCGTCACTAGGCCGCCCGCGTTCTCCACCAAGCGGTCACCCACTCGATGCACGGGAAGGCGGTTTGCGACGATGACAATTGGTCGGGGTTTAGGCAATAAAAGTCTCCATGCGCTTGAGCACGATTGCGCACGGATGTATATCCGTGCATTACTGCTGACGGTCGCGAACACCCATGGTTTTTCTCCTGCAAGATGAGAGCGATCTCACGTCTTGATGGCGGACAGAGCGAGGTTCGCAATCGGCGGCAGCCAATATTGTGCTGCACGACACGGGGTGCGTTGCACAGCTTCGCACGATTTGCACACCGATGACTTGGGTATCGCCCTTACGTGGACGAGAGACAACTCCCCGGTTTCCGGACCGTACTCCGCTGGGTTCCAGTCTCGCGTCAACGGAATCGAGGTTCTCGCTCCCGGCGCGATTCGTCCGCAGCGCGTGTAACGAGTGCGTCGGCGCACGCGTGCTCAAGTCATAAGCCAGCTCACGCACCAGTGGCCATGCAGCATCGTGTGATGCACACTCGAATTGACACTTGGGTGTGTCGGGAGAGAACACATGAAGAATTTGTCTATTGCTATCGCTGCGGGTCTGGTTGCTTGTGTGTCGGGTGTTGCGTCGGCCGAGATGCTTGATATCAAGATCACCGCCGACAATCACTACGCTCTGTACACGAGCGCCGGTGGCTTGTTCACGTATCACGGCGGCAACGAACTCGGATCGGGCGGCAGCCCGGGCGACTACAACTGGTCGCTTCCCGAGACATACAGCTTTGATTCCGGCGATCGCCTGTTCATCGCCGCCTGGTCGGACGATTCCGTCGCGCAGGGCGTCCTCGCGCAGGTCTTCGATCAGTACCAGAGCGCTCTTCACTCCGGCAATCCGGCGTGGGAGGTCTATCGCACGAACATCAATCGCGGTGACGGCGATGCGCATCCCGCGATCGAAGAAATCGCCGGCCACGTTCTGACGGCCGACACGCTCAACCTTTGGGAATCGACGTACATCGGCGAAGAAAACGGCGTCGGTCCGTGGGGAACGATCCCCGAGATCGCCTCCAACGCCCGCTGGATGTGGTGGAACAATCCGGACGCGGCCGACCCGCTTCGCGGCGGTACAAGTGCCGGCGAGATGCTGATCTTCAGCATGCAGATTCCTACCCCGGGCGCTCTGTCGCTCGCGGGGCTGGGCGGCCTCTGCCTCGCTCGTCGTCGTCGGTCGTAATTGGATCGAGTTTCAAACTGCTTTCGAAAGCCCCGGCGCTGCAACGCTGGGGTTTTTCTTTGCCGAGATTCGCCTTGTCGACGATTGGCCATACCGCTCGAGCGTGTGATTTGCTACATTTTCGCCGCATGCACAGCACCGCCACTCGCTCCAACGCGACTTTCCTCGGACATCCCATCGGCCTCTTTCTTCTCTTTCTCGTGGAAATGTGGGAGCGGTTCAGTTACTACGGGATGCGCGGGTTGCTCGTCCTGTATCTCGTTTGTCCGACCGTGGGCATGACGGATCCGCCTCCGGGAAGACCCGATGGGTACAACCCGGGTCGAGGCTGGAGCGACGCGGATGCCTCCACGCTCTACGGGCTTTACACCGGACTTGCGTATCTCTTCCCGATCTTCGGCGGCATGATCGCTGACAAACTGATCGGCACGCATCGCTCCATGATCGTCGGCGGCTTATTGATCGCGTGCGGGCACATCGCGCTTGCCGCGTCCGGGTTCGGCAACCTCAACCACACGCCTCTCGGCATGTCGGTCTTCATTTTCGGCCTGGCCGTGATCGTGTTCGGAACGGGCCACTTCAAGCCCTCGGTGTCGGTGATGGTCGGCCAGCTCTATCCGCCGGGCGATCCGCGGCGCGATGGAGCATTCTCGATTTTCTACATGGGTATCAACCTTGGTGCATTCCTGTGCAACATCGTTTGCGGCCTGCTCGCGTATCGCTATGGCTGGCATTGGGGCTTCGGCGCGGCCGCCGTCGGCATGCTGGCGGGTCTCGCGCTGTATATGTGGGGACGACCTCGCTATCTGGGCGACATCGGCGAAGCTCCGAGGGCAAGCACAGCGCGATGGGCGGGTATGTTCATTGTGGCTGGACTGGTTCTCGCAGCGTTCGCCGGCATGCTCTTTCACATGGGTGTGTTTGGCGACATTCAGCGTGCGATCGGCGACTTTACACGGTCGCAGCCCAAACTCGCGACGGGCATCGCGACGGGCCTGTTTGTCGCTTCCGTCGTTGCAGCAGTCTGGTTCAGCTTGAGCATGCCGCCGGGCGATCGCGGTCCGGTCGCATCGATTTTCATCTTCATGTTCTTCAACGCGTTCTTCTGGCTCGCGTTTGAACAAGCCGGCTCGTCGATCAATCTCTTCACCGATCGGTACACCCAACGCCAGCTCTATCTCTTCGGATGGACGCCGACGATTGATACTCCACTGTTTCAGTCAGTGAATGCGTTCTTTGTCATTGTTCTCTCGCCGATCTTCGGAATGATCTGGGTTGGATTGGCGCGGCGAGGAAAGAATCCGTCACAGCCGGTCAAAATCGCGTTGGGGCTGATTTTCCTCGGTCTTGGCTTCGTGTTCATGGTGTGGGGTGCGATGATTGCCAAGGCTGGCGTGCCCGGCGCTCAGGCCGTTGCCAAGGCGTCGGTCATGTTCATCATGGTGACGTATTTCCTGCACACCGTGGGCGAGCTTTGCTTGTCGCCGACTGGGCTTTCGTATGTCACAAAGGCCGCACCCGTCCGCTTTGTCTCGCTCCTGATGGGAATCTGGTTCGTTTCATCGTTTATCGCCAATCTTGGTGGCGGTCTTATCGCGGCGCAGGTGGAAAAGGTCGAGTCCGGTGAGCTGAAGTTGCCCTGGAACTTTGGTGGTCAGGCCGACTTCTTCATGCTGTTTGTTGTCACGAGCATCGGCGCGGGCATCGTCATTCTCATCTTCACGCCCCTGCTCAAGAAGCTCATGCGAAGCGCGACCGATTGAGCGGAACGCCGACTAGCTCGTCCGGCTTTGTGTGATTGACTCTGTTCCCAAGTGCACATCCGTCTTGCTGGTTTCTGGCTTTGAAGACCCAAAATCAGCAGGTTGCAGGGCGCGTTAGGCTGTGGAAGGAGCTTTCCACATGGACAATCCCATCGATCGTCAGGGCCCGTCGATTCGAATCCCGCCTCGGCTGATCATCGGTGCGATCATCGCGTTGATCGCCGTCGTCGGGTTTTTCGCGAACTCAACAAAGAACCCGATCACCGGGCGCACGCAGCATATTTCGATTTCGCCCCAACAGGAGGTCGTGCTTGGCCTTCAATCTGCGCCGCAAATGGCGCAAGAGTTTGGCGGGCTGAGCTCCGATCGAGAAGCCACCGCTCGCGTCAAGAGTGTCGGCCAGAAGCTCGTGGCGAAACTGCCGCCAGAAGCCACGCCCTATCCGTTCGAGTACCACCTGCTCGCGGACCAAAAAACAGTCAATGCGTTTGCACTCCCGGGCGGCCAGGTTTTTATAACCGAGGCGTTGTTCTCTCGTCTTGAGACCGAAGGCCAGCTCGCGGGCGTGCTCGGTCACGAAACCGGCCACGTGCTTGCCCGCCACTCGGCCGCACAAATGGCCAAGGGGCAACTGACGCAGGGACTCGTACAGGCGGTCGGCGTCGCGAGTTCAGATTCCGCCCAAGGCGCCCAGAACGCCGCCCAGATCGCGCAGATGGTGGGGGGCTTCATCAATCTGAAATACGGCCGCGAGGATGAACTCGAGGCCGATCGGCTGGGTCTTCGCTTCATGCGGGCCTGCGGCTACGACCCGCGAGCGATGATTCAGGTCATGGAAATTCTGAAGAAGGCGTCGGGCGGCTCGGGCCAGCCCGAATTCATGAGCACGCACCCCGACCCAGGAAACCGCATCGAACACATCCAGGCAGAACTCAAAGAGCTCTTTCCCGGCGACGATTTCGCGGGGCTTCAGAAGTAGACGCTGCAGATCCGGCCCGGAAACAGGTTTCTTCTGGCCGCGCATCGCCTGATCGATGTAGAATGGATTTCGCAAGCCGCAGCCAAGGAGGGCCGCGATGTCGCAGCCAGCGCTTCTGGAGGAAGCAGAATCCGCTTCCTCTCCGAAATCGAAAACCATGAAAAGCAAAGCCGCTCCGCGCGCAACCGCCGAATCGATGGCGACAAAGCAGCGCGATATTTCCGTTTCCGAGTTCTTCGCCAAGAACCGGCACTTGCTCGGATTCGACAATCCGCGCAAGGCGCTGCTGACGACAGTGAAGGAAGCCGTCGACAACTCGCTCGACGCGTGCGAAGAAGCCGGCATCCTACCCGATATCACGGTCCTTATCGAAGACCTGCAGCCCGATCGCCCCGCGAGTGCGAAGTCCGCCCGTTATCGCGTCTCGGTCGTTGACAATGGTCCGGGCATCGTCCGTAAGCAGGTTGAAAACATTTTCGGCCGCCTGCTTTACGGCTCGAAGTTCCATCGGCTCAAGATGAGCCGAGGCCAGCAGGGCATCGGTATCTCCGCCGCGGGCATGTACGGCCTCATCACCACCGGCAAGCCGATGGTGATCCACACAAAGCCCAGCGCGAAGCAGCCGGCTCATCACATTGAGCTGGCGATGAACACCAAGACCAATCGCGCAGAGGTGACCGAAGATCGCGAAACGAAGGACTTTCCGCCCGAACGGTTTTCAAAGCTGACTTCCGGCACGCGCGAGCTCAGCGAGCGGGGCGAGATTCTCTCTCCCGACGTCTATCCAACCGGCACCAGCGTCAGCATCGAACTTGATGGCCGCTACCAAAAAGGCCGCGGCAGCGTCGACGAGTTCCTCGAGCTCACGGCAATCGCAAATCCGCACGCGCGATTCACCTTTGTCCCGCCCAGCAAGGTGAGCGAAGATGAAAAGGAAGACGCGCCGCTTCTGAAGCCAAAAGCAGGCAGCAAGTTCAAGGTTGCGGGAGACGACGGCAAGATCATTGAGACAACCGCGACCATCGAGCCGCCACCAAAACCTGTTGAACCTCAGGTCACGACCGAAACCGGCGGCGTGATGGTCTTCCCGCGAGCGGTTGAGGACCTCCCGCCCGAGACCAAAGAAATTCAGCCTCACCCCAAGGGCATCGAGCTCGGAATTCTGCTTCAGATGCTGAAGGAAGCCGAGATCGAAAAGGGCGGATACACCCTGTACAACTTTCTGCAGGATCGCTTCAGCCGCGTGAGCGCCGCGACGGCGAGCACTCTCTGCGAAAAGATCGGCAAGACGGCGCGCACGCGCGTCGCCGACATGGATCACGACTCCACGGAAAAACTTTTTCGCGAGCTGCAGGATGCCAAGCTTCCGCCGCCGCCGACCGATTGCCTCGCGCCGATCGGCGTGCAGCAGTTGCTCAAAGGCATGTTCAAAGGTGTTCGCGCCGAGTTCTACGCCGCGAGCAGCCGCGAACCGGCGATCTATCGCGGTCGCCCATTTCTGATCGAGTCCGCGATCGCGTTCGGTGGCGAACTTCCGGGCGATGAGCCGTGTCGCGTGATTCGCTTTGCGAATCGCGTCCCGCTCCTTTTTCAGCAGAGCGCGTGCTCAAGCTTCAAGGCAGTCATCGAAACCAACTGGCGCAACTACGACCTGCAGCAGCCCCGCGGCGCCGTCCCCGTCGGCGCGATCGTGATCATGATTCACATGGCCAGCGTGTGGGTGCCGTTCACCAGCGAAAGCAAAGAGGCGATCGCAGACTACGACGAAATCCGCAAGGAGATGAAGCTCGCGCTCATGGAGTGCGGCAGAAAACTCGGCACGTACCTCAACAAACGCCTCAAGATGCGCCGCGAGTCCGAACGACGCGACGTCTTCGAACGCTACATCGGCGAAATCGCCAAAGCCTGCAACGCCATCAATGGTGCCGACGCCAAGAAGATGTACGAAGCGATGCTCGCCCAAGCCAAGAAGCGAACCGCGATCGCGGATCTACAGCTCGACGAGGAAGGCAAGAAGGTCAAGGACGAGGATCCGGCGGATCAGGACGGAGTCATCATCGTCGAAAACGCGATGGCGCCGATCGCGAATCCGAAGTCAGACGGCGATGGACCACCCGTCGGCCGCCAATCCAAAGCCGAGAAGGCGATGATGGAAGTCGCCGCGCGAAGCAAACAAGCGGACGAGGATGCGCAGCCCAAGCTCATGGAGGATGATGCTCGTCCGGCCGGGAAGCGTGCGGGCGCAAAGACCAAGCCCGAGCCAAAACCATCGACAAAAAACGCCAAACCCGCGTCCTTGAAGCCAGCGGCCAAGGAAGCCGCGACCTCGCCGAAGGGCGCTTCTGCCTCCGAAACCAAAGCCAAGCCCAAGATGAGGCTGGTCAATGGTAAATTAGTTCCCGCTGATCAACCGGGACTCTTCTAACAAGCAGGGGGGAGCGTGGTGCTGGTGCGAACAACAAGCTGTTCTGGAAGCGTGCGACGTACCACGATTGCCACATTCGCTGCCCTGCTATGCACGGTGCTGAGCGGTTGCCTCTCGCCCGACATGGCGATGTCGCACCAGTCCCACCAGCGCCCGCACGTCACGATGCGCAATCCCGAGACTGGCGAAGTCGTGCAGGAATTGACCAAGTTGCAGCTGCAGACTCGGCTCTTTGATCTGTGCGACCTTTGGGCGAGTCTGATCAGGAGCACGTTCGATCCGCTCATCGATGACGCGACCGATCACGACATTCGATCTTCTCTCGTGGAGCAAAAACTCCGCTGCATCGTTTCCGGATACACGATCGGTGTGACTTCTGATCCCGTGGGCGGCATGCTCGACATGATGGTGCTGTCGCGGCTGTTGAAGCAATCCTGGGGGCCCGGGCCGCGGGTGGATGATTATTTCGGAACGTCCGCGCCAACCGTTTCCGCTGCGTTCGCCTCGGCGGACGCCAAGGTCTGGAAGATCGCTGGAGGGATGCTCAGTGCCAGCGAGCGCTCCGAACTCGAGGAACGCATCGATCGCTGGATGAGAGAATCTCCAGATATTCGGTCCGTCTCGTTCGCACGATTGAGCGATATCGACTCCGGATTTGACGCCAAGCTCGAAGCAGATGTCGCCCGATCCCAGGGGCTGATGGACGTATTGGATGAAGCGGTCCGATCCGCCGAGGAATTCCGCCTCTTGGGCGAACGCTCGCTTTGGCTCGCATCGCGCGCTCCGATGTTGGTGCGGCTTTCAACCGAAGCAAGCTTGGTCTCCGCTTTCGATGTACCCCAGGTGCAGCAGGCATTGACCGCAACCGAAGCCTTGCCCCACGCCGTTGACCAGCTCAGCCAACATGTCCAGACCGCCGCTGCTGAGATGGACCGCCAACGCGCGGAGATCCTCATATCGATCACCGATGCAGAGCGCTCGATTCGCCCGATGATCGATCAAGCGAAGGACGTTGTCGCGCTCGCGGGTTCTGTCGTGAAAGAGGCCCGCCTGCTCGCCGCCGAGCGCAGCTCGGTCGCGGAATCCGCCATGACCGCTGCTCGCGATTTACGCGAGGCAGTCGCAACAGTGAATGCCATGTCACAGCGCTTTTATCCACCCGGCACGCCCGTCTCCGGCGATGGCATGGGCCACACGACCGCCGACCTGGCGCTCGCCGCCGAAAAGTTTAATTCCGCAATGTCAACGCTTCAGGCGCTGACGAAGCCGGGCGAAGCGGGTGCCGCAATCTCCGATCTCTCGAAGCTGGCCGATGCCAAGGTCGCCGCGATTGCGGCCTCCGGAAACGCCGCGGTCGAACGTGCCTTCTGGCGCGGCATGATTCTTCTCGGCGTTGCGTTCGTCCTTGCCCTGTTGTTCAAGGCAATCTCGCCTCGGCTCGCCCCGCGCTAGTTCACCAATCAAGGCTCGGCGTGTTCACCATTCTCGGCCATCTCGGTGTTTGGGCCGGTTTGTACGCACTGGCGTCGTTTATTTGCCTTTGCCAACTCGCCGGACTGACGCCCGGCGGGTTCCTGCCGCGCTGGGAGGCCATGGCGTGCCTGCTGCTGACTGCCACCGCGGTGTACTCGGTCGATCGCGTCAAGCTCATTTCAAGATGGCTCGATCCCGCCGATATTGCAGCGCAGCCCGCGCGCTATCAGTTTCTGACTCGCCGAACCGGTTTGGTCCGGGCATTCGCATTCGTGTTGTTGGTCGCCGCCGCTGCGGTCGGCTTTCGGATCGGCGCGATTGTTCCGTTGCTGGTTGTGATCGCCGCCGCAAGTACCGTTATATATGCCCCGAAACCACGAAACGCGATTGCCCGCGTCAAAGATCGCCTCTGGTTGAAGAATGCGTACGTCGCCGTCGGGATGGCGACATTTGCGGCAGTCTTGGCCGTGTTGTCGGTGCACCCCGGATCCGTGGAAGAGTCCATTCGCAGCGCCATGAACTTGCAGCCCGTCCTGGGGATCGCATTCACGATCGTCGCGCTGCGAATCTTCTTTGATGCCGCGCTCTGCGACATCGACGATGAGCCAACCGATCGGCAGTTTCGCACCGAGACGTTTGCTACCAGCCTGGGGTCTTCGCGGGTCTGGAACTGGGCCGGACTTGGCCGCTTCCCGCTCGCCGTGGCCTTGCTGATTGCCACGCCGCTCCCGTTCGTGGCCCGCTGCGCCTGGTCCGCCGCCATGGTCCTTGGCATGTTCGCGCTTCGCTGGCGCCACCCTGTCCGAATCCGAGATACTGTGGATATCCGGTTCCTGCCGGAAGCGGTGTTTGTGACTTTGCTCCTGTTCCTCGCGTCCTACTCGTCTTCGTTTATCCGGTGAAAGGCATGCAACCATGCGACACTTCCTTCTCTTGATCGGAACTTGCCTGTTCGCTCAATTCGCGCTCGGCGCGGTTCAGACCAAAGTCATCGAGTACAAAGACGGCGACACTGTGCTGGAGGGCTTCCTCGCGTGGGATGACGCCGTTGCTTCCGAAGCCAAGCCCGCGCCGGGGGTGCTCGTAATTCCCGAATGGTGGGGGAACAACGACTACTCCCGCGGCCGCGCCAAGCAGCTTGCCGAACTCGGCTACGTGGCGTTCGCCATCGACATGTATGGCAAGGGCAAGACCACAACCGATCCGAAACAGGCCGGTCAGTGGTCGGGCGAAATCATGAAAGATGAGAAGGCACGTCGAGCACGTTCAACCGCCGGCCTCAAGATTCTTCAGGACCAAAAGAGCGTCGATACGGCCCGCATTGGCGTGATCGGCTATTGCATGGGAGGCACGCTGGCTGTCGATCTCGCCCGCACAGGCGCGAATCTCCAGGCAGTCGTTGCATTCCACGCTTCCACCTTCACGGCTTCCAAGCCCGAAGAAAACAAGCAGATCAAGGGCACCGTTCTGATCTGCCACGGCGCCGAAGACGGCTTTGTCCCCGCGGGCGAGGTCGACAAGTTTCAGGCTCAGATGAAGGAAGCGGGCGTCGACTTTGTGCTTGTTTCGTTCAGCGGCGCGGTCCACTCGTTCACGAATTCGGGCGTCGACAAGATGGGCGTCCCCGGTGCGAAATACAACGCAAGTGCCGCGAAGCGATCCTGGGTCATGATGAAAGAGATCTTTCGCGAAAAACTCGGGGAAGAAAAGTCCAAGTCCTGATCACCCGATCGGCCGATTTCTAGGATCGCTCACTCGTTTCTCGCCCTCCGTGTTTTCAAGGATGATCCCATGGCCAAGGCCAAGCCAATTGTTTCGGCAAAGACCAAAGAGCGCGACAAGCGCACGCTCGGCAAGATCGTGAATCTCGCCGATGATGTCTCCAAGAAGACCCTCGGCGGCAAAGAGCCGATCTTCCACATCCCGACCCGAGCGAAGTCGAACACGATCTGGAACAAGAAGCGCGGCATCCTCGAAATGGGCGACGGCAAGGCCGATCGTCCGCTCTTCGATCTCAAAACCGCCAAGCAGTTCATGCAAACCATGCTGCACGGAAGCACGATCAAGGATCTGATCGACTCCGGAAAGACCTCCAGCCTGCGAGGTGTCTTCTACAAGGCCAAGCACACCGTCGCCGGCACGAAGGAAAATACCTTCGATACCCAGGAAGAGTCCGACCCGATTCTCGAAGATCTCGAAGTCACGCTGGGCGCGCTCCGCGAAGAGCTTCACATCTTCGCCGAAAACCGCGGCACCCTCGTCGGCAATATCACAATCGTCGATAAAGGGGACGAGATCGACGCCCGTCGCATGGGCTCGGGTGGTTGGGGAATTCCCTCAATTGTCGAGCCCGACGTCATCCAGTTCAAAAAATGCGAGGCCAAGTTCGTGCTCCACGTCGAAAAGGGCACGGTCTGGAACCGCTTCAACGAAGACCGTTTCTGGGAAGAAAACAACTGCATATTGACGCACGGTGCGGGTCAACCCCCGCGCGGTTGTCGCCGTTTGCTGCAGCGCCTCAATCAGGAACTCAAACTCCCGATCATCTGCGTCCTCGATTGCGATCCGTGGGGACACTACATCTACAGCGTCATCAAGCAGGGCTCGATCTCACTCGCCTTTGAATCGACGCGACTTGCGATTCCCGACGCCAAGTTCCTCGGAATTCGGGCCAAGGACTACGACGAGTGCGACCTGGGTGATGCCGTCAAAATCGATCTCACCGAGAACGACATCAAACGCGCCAAGGAAATCGCGGCATACCCGTGGTTCGAAGGTCACAAAGGCTGGCAGAAAGAGATTCAAAAGCTCCTTGAGAACGGCTTCAAGATGGAAGTCGAAGCCATGATCAACAAAGGCATCAGTTACGTCACCGAGGAATACGTTCCCGAACGTCTCAAGGCACGCGACTGGCTTGATTGAGCGATCGAATCAAGGCACACTCATGCATACAACACCTCCCGGCAAAATCCGCTGTCCAAAAGATGCCACCATCATGGAAAAATTGACGGTGGGCAGCAGCGATCTCGTGGTCGATCACTGCGGGCGGTGCGGTGCGATCTGGTTTGATGCGTATGAACTCGAGCGAGCGCTCAAGGCAAAGGAGCAGGGCGTCAATCTCGACGATGTTGACTACGGAACCGCCAAGAGCAACTACGAGTACAAGGTGCTGCGTGATGACTTCCTCGAATGTCCGCGTGATCACACCAAGTTGCTTCAAGTCCCAGACCCGCGTCAGCCGCACGTCATAATCGATCTGTGCCGTGACTGCGGTGGTGTCTTGCTCGATGCCGGTGAACTGAAAGACCTAAGTGAATTCACGCTTGCCGAACGCGTCCGAAGCATATTTAAGAGCAAAAAATAACCACGCACGGTTTCGGGTCACGGATCAAGCGGCTTCCGCGGCCGCCGCGGCGATAGTTTCGTGCGGCTTTGAGGCGGGGTAGCCGCGCGTGGCCCATGCCGCCACGATCGTTCCGAGTACGGAAAAGATGGCGCCGAGATAAAACGACGCGCCCGGCATGTAAATCGGCGCGTTGTCCGCAATGAATATCCCAAAAACCTGCGTCGCGGCAATCGGTCCGAAGATCTGTGCAACGCACTGAAGAGACGTCAGCGCACCTTGAATTTCGCCCTGTTCGTACGGGCGAACTGTCTTGGTAATCATCGCCTGTGCCGCGGGCTGCGCGATGCCTCCGAGCGATGCGAATGCGATGATCACATAAATCATCCATCCCTCAGTCGCTGATCCGTATCCGAAGTACGCGAGAATTCCAATGCAGAGCCCGATCAGGAGCGACCGGCGCTCGCCGAGCCATGGCACGATCTTGCGGACCAGCCCTGCCTGCACGATCACCGCTCCGAGCCCGACACAGAACAGCGACAAACCCACCTTTGTCGTTGACCAGCCATACCGATGCGTCGTGTACAGCACCCACGTCATGTGCAGCCCGAACATCGCGAGGTTGAGCAGGAACATCGCCGCCGCGAGGCCCGCGACCATGGGGTATCGTCCAAGACCATGGAATGCCGCGATCGGATTCGCTCGCGTCAGCTTGAGATGCGATCGCCGTTCCGCGGGAAGCGATTCGGGGAGTACGAAGTAGCCGTAAGCCCAATTCGCGAGCGAGAGAGCACCGGCAACATAAAACGGCAGCCGAATGTCGTAACTGCCGAGAATGCCGCCCGCAAGTGGCCCCAGTATGAAGCCCAGGCCAAACGCGGCACCGATCATGCCGAAAGCCGCGGCCCGCTTCTCCGGGGGCGTGATATCAGCGATGTACGCGTTGCACACCGTCATGCTCGCGCCCGAAAGGCCGTTGATCGCGCGCGTCACAAAGAAAATCGCAAGCGTCGGAGCAAACGCCATCGCGAAATAGTCAAGGCCCGATCCGAGAATCGCGACCAGCAGCACCGGGCGCCTGCCAATGCGATCCGAAAGCGCGCCGAGCAGGGGCGAAAACAGAAACTGCATAATCGCGTACGTCGCTGACAGCCAGCCCACGGCGTATGCAGCTTCGGAATCTGTGCCGCCGGCGCCGCTGTGAAGTAGGCTCTGGATGAGCTTTGGGCCCACCGGAATGAGAACACCAAACCCGAGCACGTCGAGCAGCAACGTCAGGAAGATGAAACCAATCGCTGGCGTGTGTTTCGATCGCACGGCCCGGCAGAGTAGCGAACTGAATCAGGTTGCGTCTTTCCTTTCGCGTCACTAACCCAAAAACAAACCGCGGCACTCATCGTGCCGCGGCAATGCTCCTCGTAAATTCAATTGCGACAGTCGCGGTGGCCTAGGCCGCGGTATCGATCTGATTGCCCTTCGCCGGATCATCCTGGATCGGCGCGGGAGCAACTTCCGGCACGCCGTGCTCGGTTCCGGCCTTGTGATGGCCCCCATGCCGGTGCGCCTTCTGGCTCCCGTTCGCCGCCTTCGACGCGTCGAGCGATGCGCTGAACTTGGTGACATCGATCCCGTTCGCCTTGAGCACGCCGTCCACGGCATCCTTGATCGTGCTCGGGTTCGGGCGCTGGCTGTTCGTCGTGCCGCCGCTCCTTACGGCGTCCGCGATCGCCTGCTGAATCTGCGACTGAATAGTCTGGACCTGCGACGAATCTGCCCCGCCCGCGAGCAGCGCTTGCTCAAACTCCGCCTTGCGCTGCTGTGCCTGCGGATCGTTCTGGCGAACCGCCTGTGAGGCCGTGGACGATGAAACTCCCGAAATCGATGACATGGCCGATCTCCGATTGTGTAGCCGTTTTCTCAGACCGTCGCGAGGAGCATCCAAGCGACCGCCGCGGCTTACGCAGAGATCGACGCAATTCCCGGGCCGAAACGCTCAATGAAATGCTGGCGAAGTCTCCGACCAGAGAATCCCGCACCATTGCGGACCCCGTTCAAGGCATCTTGAAAGATTTCAAACTGTCGGCGATCACCATTCGCCCCTCGTTCAGGGGCGATGTGAGCGCCGGACAGGGCTTTCTCACTCTCCCTCGCCTTGCTTTCCGTTTCTTCGTGGGTGCTTCTCTGTGCGCTTTCTGACCTCTATGGTGACCGACTTTCGCCGCGAACTCAATCCGTCTTCCGAATCGTCAAGTCCACACGCGACGGATGCCCAAACCATCCGTTCTCGCCGCCCGGCCCCGGGTACTTCTTTTCAAGGAGTGCCGCGACGTCGGAAATGTTTCCGCGCGCATCCACCCAGCCGCCGTTGATGTCGGGGAAATCCACGCAGCACTTCTCGCACTTCTCCGGCGAGGTGTATTTGATCGGGCACCAGAACGATTCAACGTTCCGCAGCATCTCGCTGCCAAGGCTCCAGACGCCCGTCATCCAGTCGCAGTAGAGACACCAGATGAGGTCGTAGCCGACGAGCCCACTGAACTTGTGGCGGCTGATATTCACCCACTCGTTCACGTTGTACTTCGGCAGCCGCACCAGCCAGTGCAGTGGGGGATAGATCAGAATTTCTCCGAGCCTCACCAACGTGAAGAACGGAACGGCCCACGCCGTCCACCACACCGCGGCGTGATTGCGGAACCAGCCGACTCTTCGGTTCAGCGTGCTCACGATCCGCGGCCCCTTGCGGATACCGGGGTTCATCGCCTCGTGCATCCACGACCAGAGCACAAGCGTGACACACTGTGCAACGATCGCGGTTACGAGCCACGCGGCAAACGAACCAAACGAATGCGAAGGAACGCCGGGGATCGGGCGATCAGACCTGCACCACAAAACGATCGCGGCCACCCACGGCCCATGCGTGAAATAGAACACGGTCAGATCGAGCAAATACCCCTTCGCGCACGAATCGCAAATTGCATTGCCAAGCTTGCCCATGCGCGCCAGGACATGAAACACAATCGCCGACAGCATGAGCCCGACCACGCACGCGCCGAAAAACCAGAGCAGTGGATGCATGCCGCGAGCGTATCAACATCGCCGCTTGATGCCCCAACTTGATGTCCAGCTTGATGCCCCGATGCCTCTTGCCTCGATGCCTTCTTCTACTTCTTCCCCTCCCGCCGTCCTCCGTGTCCCCTCCGTGGTGCTCCGTGGTTCTTGTATGTTTCAGCACCGACGCGTGATCCGGTGGTTCTGGGTCTCAATGACCGTCACGGAGCTCGATCCCGTCGGCGTTTTTCTGGTGTTGCCCGAACAGTC
>JBOHNL010000003.1:0-21911 GCA_050730655.1 Phycisphaerales bacterium | reverse complement strand
ATGCACTGGTGAGCGGAAACGCCGCGGCTGGTGCGCTCGAGTGGGGTCCGGGCTGGAACGGGTATTGGTACGACCCGGCGACGGGACTTTGGCTCAGCCGTAACCGGTGGTTTGATCCGGTGGGTGGGCGATGGATTACCAGAGATCCTGCTGGCTATGTGGACGGCCTGAGTTTGTATTTGTACGTTAGAGGAAATCCGTTCTTGTTCAGGGATCCGAGTGGGCTGTATACATGGGGTGAGTGGGGGCAGATTGGCGCCGCGTTTGTTACTGGCGGCGCCGAGGGATATGTTGATCTGCATGCTGCAACTGGCAGACTCGTGAAGAACGCTGCTGTCGAAGGCGCAAACCTTGCCGCGGATGTAGCGCAAACTGGCTATGCACTTGCGACAAATGATCAGGACATGCTTGCGGCACCGTCGCACTCTTCAACGATGGAAGGCCAAAGTCGGGGCACGTTCGCAGAAAATGCCACCGGCAACCTCGCGAACGCAGTAGCGGCGCCAGTTGTTGCGCCGTACGAAGCGTCCAAGGAATTCATCAGCGCCGGAATCAATTCCTACGAAACCGGCGATCCAATGGGCGATGCGACCGTTGGCTTTGTAACCACAACACTGCCCGCCGTTGGAGGCGCCACAGTTCTTGCGGAAAGCGGCATGCAATTTGCCAAAAGCAGCTTTAAACGATTGATTAGCGCGGAAACGAGCACACTTGGGGATGCTGCCGGTGGGATGTGCTTCGTTGCGGGAACAACGGTTTGGACATCGTCTGGTCCAGTGCCTATCGAGCAAGTCGAAATCGGCCATCGTGTCCTTGGGATGAGCGAGAATACCGTTGATGACACTTCAATCGCTCCGGAAGAATGGCGATGCTTCGAAGTAGAGGTTGTTGGAGCGCCGGAGCGCAATGGCACTTTGAAGCTGTTGCGACCGGCCGCCTGGGCCACCGACAACCGAATTGATGACGAGCGGCCGGGGCACTGGATCAGGCTCTCAATCCCCGAGTGGCAATTAAGTGGTCGCGCAAAGGTGATAGCAGTCGCTTCGTGTCCGGAGATTCGACCCGGACCTGGCAGACTGGTTCTTATGAAGAGCAAGACGCGATACACAGGCGATTTTGCCGAATTGCATTTAGTCGGATCGGCCGAAGCCTTGTGTGGCACTTGGACTCACCCTATTTTTAGCGCAAACCGAAACTGCTTTGTATCGCTCGGAACTCTTATTACCGGGGAGCAGGTTCGGACGGCTGATGGGCGGGCGCTTGTCGAATCTGTGACGCGCTCGCGGCAATCGCAGGAGGTTTTCAACCTTGAGGTTGATCGAGATCATCAGTTCTACGTTGGTGAACTAAAGGTCGTCAGTCACAACGCAGGAGGCTGTGCCCGCAAGCCTACCGGCTCATACACCAATGAACACGCAAGCGGAAACTCGTATAGCGGCAAAGGAAGCGTTGATCGAATGAATAAATCTGCACGTCGAATAGAGAAGCTTCACAACGACCCCGTCGTTTCCCAGGAGCACGCCATCGCGCCGGACGCAAAGCAGGCTTTTATAGCTGAACAGAAACGCATTGAATTGAACGGAGGTCCTGGCGGAACCACGTACAATAAAATTAATTCACCCGGGAAAAAATTGGGGACCCAGTGCAATGCAAATTGATTTACCACACGATGCCGACGGAGACGCGCTGAGACGTTTAGTTGCCGCCGGATCGGACTTATCAAAACCAATGGAAATAGAATTCTGCATGGCGGTTCCTGACGAGCAAAGTGGCCGAGCTTTTGCTGCTGTCGCGATTGGCTTCGGCTTTCGTGCGGACATTGACAAAGATGACGACTCAGGCGACTGGACTTGCTACTGCACCAAGACCATGCTTGCATCACATGCTGCTATTTTATTAATTCAACAAGAACTGGCTATGGCGGGCGCACGGTTCGGTGCTTCAATAGATGGATGGGGAAGTTATGGGAATGCTCAAAACTAGGTCGCACCTAAACGACACATCTCTTACATACAGTAGCACTTAGGCACTGGCCCTCGAAAGATTGTTTTCCAGGAATCCATCATCCTCGCTGATGCCGTCCAGTTGGAGACGTTATGTCATTGATATGTTGCTCAGCCAAATCGCATTTTATAATCACTATGTAATGAAAGACATTACAGCTATGGGGCAGACACAAGATACGGAGGAATAATTGTGATCGGTAACGAGCGTTTCGCATGAGACAATTTGCGTTTATCCCCATAATTTACTTCACACATCTCGGGCGTTGAGGCTTTGTGTCTCGGCAGATGACGCTGAAAAAAAAGGTGTTTCTGGTGCAAGCGGGACGCCAACCTGGAGGTCCTTCGGCACTAAGCTCTGTTGTTGTGCTGTCTCAAATTCCTCACGGATCTACTTCAACGCTGCAAGACGCCCACACCGCTTTGCTATTGGACACGCGAAGTCTGAAAATTGATTCTTGAGCGACATATCTACGAGAACAAGTTACCCCGCCTCCCAATACAGAACCCGCAAAACTTATTTCTGCGACTCTTACGGTCAAATGTGCACCATCTTCGGACGATCTCGACGCCGACTTCATCGCCTTCAACATCGCCGATGACGCGATTGGTTGATTCTAGGATATGATGTGCTATGCAATTATCATCAAGAAAGTTCGCTTTTCGACAAGTCGCACTCCGCCGGTGACTTCGACTACTCGCCCTACTTCATCCCCCTCGTCGCTTCTTCTCCTTCTTTCCCCTTCACCGCTGTCCACGCCTCGACCTTCTCCTGATCTCCCATGTCCTGCAGAATCCCGATCATGTCGTCCTGCAGCATCTTCCGCCAGGGCGAAATGATGTTGTCGCGGCGGTAGACAAACTCCCACGCCTGGAGCAGAAACTCCCGGGCTTCTGCGTTTTTGCCGAGCTTGTGGAGAACGTGGCCCCGCGCAAAGCGGATGTGCGCGGCGGTATCGACCGGCGTCGCCGGCCAGAGCGCGAGGATTTCGACTGCGAAGCGGGAGTTGTCGTCGGCCTCGCGCAGCTTGCCCGTTTCTGACTGGCAGATCGCCTGATGGGAACGCGTGAGCGCGACCAGGTAGTGGCGGCCACCCACTTCGGGCTCGAACTCCTTCTGCGCGGTCGCCAGTTGCTCGAGCGCCTCGGGGTACTTACCCGCGGCGATCATGTACCAGCCGAGCCGCCGGCGACAGTTGGCGGAAAGCAATCCATCCCGGTACTCAGACGACCTTGATTGCCAGATGTCGAGCGCCCGCTTTTGGAGTCGCACCGCTTGCTCGCCCTCGGCGGAGAACGCCAGGCTCACGGCCGCCTGCTCGACGCAGACCAGCACCGAAGAGTCGTTGGGCCCGAACTTCTTTGAGAGGATGTCGGCCGCACGCAGCGACGCGGCCCAGCGTACATCCTGTCTCGCTTCGCCCTCGGCGGCGCGGATCTGGGCGATCAGTGTCCGGACGATCGCCGGGTCGTTCTCGCTCAGCATCAGGCCTTGAAGCCGGATCAATCTGCCGAGCGCTTCGGTGCGGCCCAAGTTAATCGGGCGGAAGGCGCTGCCTCGATCGGGCGTCCCAAGCGTGGGAATATCGCGTCGAATCGCGGCAACCAGCGGGATATCCGATGTCCCCCACGCCTTCTGCAGATCGACCGTCAACTCGCAATCCGGACAATTCGCGATCAATTCCGCGGCAGTCCCCAGCGCCGAATGCAATTCAACATCGTCAGGCGAAAGCCGCCGGAGCCGGCGCACGAGTGCGTCGCGTACTTTGGGCTCTGCAGCGCGGTAATCCGCGCTCGACATGAGTATCTGAGCCTGCAGCGACGAAAGCGCCGCGACCTGAAGATCGACCTGCTCTTCGGGAAACTCCTTCAGTGCTGTCTGGGCAATACCCGCTTCGTACATCGCGCTGTCGGGCTTGTTCAGCCGCTGGTGGATCTTCGCGAGCAGCGTTCGCGATTCGGCGCACTCGATGCTCTTGGCACCGAGCAATTTCTCTCGCATGTCGAGCGCGTCGCGGCAGTATTGCTCCGCTTCGCCGCACCGATCGCGGACGAGCAGCACCGCGGCAAGTTCTTGCATCGTCGCAGCGACCTCCGCGTGCTCCTTGCCGTACTTCATCCGCAGATTCATCAAGCCGTTGCGCAGCGAGACCTCGGCGTATTCGATCTGCGCGATGGGCTTGCCATTCGCAAGGCCCGTGTAGACGCCGCTCCACATGCGACGAAGCGCCTGATCCACCTCAGGATTGTCAGAAAACGCGCCGGTTTCGAGTCGGAAATAAAGACGTCCCAGCCCCGCGCCGATTGCCGCGGCAATCTCCGGTCGCTGCGGATCAGAGTTCGGCAGCGCCTCCCGCAGCAATTCGGCGACGGCGCGTGCGCGAATGTTCTCCGCCTTTGCCTGCTCGCGCTGCAGGTCGGCCGAGCGCGCCGACTTGCTCGCTTTCGTTAGGCTGACTCCGACGACCGCACCGGCACCGAGGATCAGCGTCGTCGCCGCCGCCGCAAGATACAGCCGCCTGCGATTGAGCGAGATCGCCTTGCGAAGCACATACCAGCCCGAGCCGCTGCGTGCATCGACCGGCGCACCTTCAAGATAGTGCTCGATATCGCGCGCGAGCGCCGCGGCAGACTGATACCGCAGAATCTTGTCCTTGCGCATCGCGCGGCGCACGATGGCCTCAAGATCCGCCGAGATCGAAATATCGTGGAATCGCATCGGCACAGGTTCAACCGTGCTGATCGTCTTGGCAATATCGAAGATCGACCCTTCGATGTTGTACGGCATGTGGCCGCAGAGCAGGCGGTAAAGAACAACTCCCAGCGAGTAAACGTCCGTCAACGCATCGACAAGATCAGACTTGCCCGAGACCTGTTCGGGCGACGCATACGCCGGTGTGCCAGCAAACTCGCCGGTTAGCGTCGTGCGGATGCCGCCCGCCTTCGCAATGCCGAAGTCGAGCACGACCGGACGCGCATCGGGCGTCACAAGCACGTTGTCGGGCTTGACATCGCGATGGATCACGCCGTTTAGGTGCGCGTGGTGGATCGCGTTGCAGATCTCAAGAAAAACCCGCAGCAGCATGCGCCGGCGCGCCTCATCGGTCGGTCCCTTCGGATACCACCGATCGATCGGCACGCCATCAATAAACTCCATGATGACGGCCACGCGCCCATCACCGAGTTTGCGTGATTCAAAGACCGTCACAATGTTCGGGTGCCGCAGACGTGCCGAGATTTCCGCCTCGCGTTCGCCCCGCGCCCGCTGGCGCGCCGAGGCAGTGTCGCCCGCGATCATCACCTTGATCGCAACCGTCCGCGACGTCGTCTCCTGAACCGCCTTGTACACCACGCCCTGCGAACCCGAGCTGATCACGCTCAGGTTGCCGTACCCAGGAATCCGAGGCGACCCAACCGGCGGCAATCCGTCTTCCGCCAGCGACCGAACCCGAGTTAAAAAGCTCGCGTCTTCTTTCGAAGCCCGCAATCGTTCCTTGCACTCGGCACATGTGCCAATGTGCCGCATCACTTCCGGACTCGCAGATTCCCCGTTCGCGAGCATCTCGATCTCGCCCATCGTCGGGCAAGTTCCGATTGTCGCGGGACCGAAATCGGGCGGCGAGGTGGGGATCGGCTCAGGCGTGGGAACGGAACTGGAAGATGGAGGCGTCACCTACACATCCTCCTCGAACGCCTCTGTGAGTTGCAGCACGACTTCGCGCAGCTTCTTCGTCATGCGGCTCTTGGCCACATACACCTGTTCGACCGTCATGCCCGACTGTGCTGCGGCCTCAGTCGCAGGCACACCGCGAAGCGCGACCAACTCAAAGGCCTGCAGCGTGCGATCATCGACATCGGTCTCATCTCGCAGCATCGCAATCGCGCGCGAAAGAATCGTTCGATCGCGTTCATCAGTCCAGATATTGCGAAGAGCGGTCTCGTCGGGCGCCTCAGAGAGGATCGTCGCGCCGGGAAGCAGATTCTTTTTGTTGTTCCGCGCGATGCGCAGCGCCGTGTGATGCGCGATCCCCAAAATCCACGAACTCAGCCGGCCCTTGTTCCGGTCGTACCGACCTTCTCGATAGACGCGTACGAATTCGGAGAGCGCCTGCTGTGCTACCTCATCCGCGTCTGACTCGCGCAGCCCAAGTCGGCGCGCGAGGCCCGCGATGACCGGTCGATATCGAGCGTCAATCTGAGCCCACGCCGGCTCATTAGCCGGCTCTAATAAGGCGTCTAGAAGACGCGTCGTCGTCTTTGTCGCAAGGAGTGCTTCGCTCAAACCCGGAATCCTTCCGTTACGCCAGTATACAGGGAAGGAGCCTGTTGCCAAGGTGTTTTGCCGACCCCTCCGCCACGTTCAGATAGCGTTTAGGCCCAACCGGGTTATTGGGCACTTGTTGCGCCTCACCGCCACCCCCCTTCCTGCAGGCGCCCGCCGATTCGGTAAGCTCTGCCCGTTCAGGAAACCAAGGAGATCAGGACCATGCCGAAGATCACGCGTCAGACCCTCTGCTGGATCGGAACCATCGGATTTGTGCTCGGAGCAACCGCCGGGTGTGCGAACAACCGCGCCCCCGACGCCGCACTGGCTGAAAAGATCATCTCAGAACCTCAGGGGGGCAAGCACGCTCTCCAGCTCCTCAAGGAAGGCAATGCCCGCTTCCTGGCTGGCGATGCACATAGCCCCGCCACCGACCCGGAAACGATCCGCATCGCGGCCGTGGACGGTCAGAAGCCCTTCGTCAGCGTCCTCACCTGCGGCGACTCGCGCGTGCCGGTTGAACGCGTTTTCGATCGCGGCTTCGGCGAGATCTTCGTCGTTCGCGTCGCGGGTAACGTGACGGCACAACACGAGACCGGAAGCATCGAGTTCTCCCTCGCCGCGCTCAAGGCTCCGCTGCTGGTCATCATGGGTCACAACAAGTGCGGCGCCATCAAGGCGGCCATCGCCGGCCAGCCCGTCACGCCAAACATCGATTCCTTCCTCGCGAGCATCCAGCCCGCCGTACAGAAGGTTCGTGCCGCTCAGCCGAACCTGACCGGCGACGCGTTCGAAGAAGCTGTGACGCAGGAAAACGTGCGTCAGACTCTTCGCGAGCTCTACGCCACGAGCCCGCTCATCCGCGACAAGGTCAAGAGCGGCGCTGTTGAAGTCGCGATCGCCGAGATTGATATCACGACCGGCAAGGTCACGTGGCTGTCGGATGTCCCGCAGCCCTAACGCCCAGAACCGAGGCTTCTGAATTGTGCAGCGAACGCCCCCCTTCCGAAGGGGGCGTTTTTTATTGCGCGCGTTCGCAAGGGACAGACTTCGATTGCTGTCAAAATCAAATCGGAATGAACAGTCCGGCGACACTCGCGACCATCTGCGTCGCAATTGCTCCGCCCAGCATTGCGCGCAGCGCAAGCTGCGCAAACTCGCGCCGACGCGACGGCGCCAGCACCGAAAGTCCGCCGATCTGAATGGCGATCGAAGCGAAATTCGCAAACCCGCACAACGCATATGCCGCAATCTGCGCCGACCTTGGCGAGAGTTTGCCCACGATCTCTCCCTGCTCCGCAACGCCCGGCACCGCGTGAATCGCATCCGCAAGATGCAAGTACGCGACGAACTCCGTCAGAATCAACTTCTCGCCGAGCAACGACCCAATCAGCGGCGCATCCTTCCAATCAATTCCCATTGTCCAGGCCAGCGGCGCGAAGATTTTCCCCAGGAACGCCTGCAACGACGGATCCGGAATCCCGTGCGCCCGCAGCCAACCGATCATGTGCAGATTCTCAAAGATCGTCGCTAGACCGAGATTCACAAGCGCCAGCAACGACACAAACCCGATCAACATCGCCGCGATATTCGCCGCGAGCTTCATCCCCGTCGTCGCCCCGCTCGCCGCGGCATCGAAAATATTCGCGTGATCCTCTTCCGTCGCCGCCTGCAAACTCTTCGGGTCTTCTGCTGGAGGCGTCTGCGTCTCCGGCACAATGATGCGGGCCATCACAAACGCTGCCGGCGCGCTCATCACGCTCGCCGCGATCAAGTGCTTCGCAAACATCGCGCGGCTCGCGTCGTTGTCACCGCCCAGCATCATCACATACGCGCCGAAGACCGACCCGGCGATGTGGGCGAAGCCCCCGAGCATCACCAGCATCAACTGCGCCCGCGTCATCTTTGGGATCAAAGGCCGAATCGTCAGCGGCGCTTCTGTCTGCCCAATAAACATGTTGGCCGCCATGCAGGTCGCTTCGGCGCCCGTTACGCGCAGCGTGTGCCGCAGACACCACGCGAGGACCGCGACCACCTTCTGCATCACTCCCACGTAATACAGCACACTCATCAGCGCTGAAAAGAAAATAACGATCGGGAGTACTTTCACCGCGAAGATAAATCCCCACGGTTTCGAAGGGTCGCGCAGCGCCGAGCCAAATACAAAGTCCGTCCCCGCGTCCGACATCTGGATGACGCGATTGACGATCTGCCCCAAAAGCTCAAACACTTCTTTGATCCCCGGAACCCACAAAATCGTTCCCGCAACCAGAATCTCGACGACCACTCCCACCATCACCAGCCGCCACGCCACCCGCGAGCGATTCGTCGAAAGCGCATACCCCAGCAGGATCATCACCAGAACGCCGAGCAATCCTCTGTATTGATCCACTGGCTTCTCCCGCGGGCGCCGGCCTCGGCGCGACCTGCTAGTAGACCACTTCTTGCCCTCTTCGTCCAACGAACCCGCCCGCATCCAACCGATACACTCCTCGCCCCCGGAACCAAACCAGCATGCGAATCGCGATCCCCAAAGAAATTCATCCCGGCGAAAAACGCGTCGCGGCAACCCCGCAGACCGTCCTCCGCCTCCGCAAAATGGGTTTTGAAGTCGCCGTCCAAGCCGGCGCCGGACTCAATACCGATCTCACCGACAGCGCGTATCAGGAAGCCGGCGCGACCATCGTCGAAGATGTCAAGGCTCTCTGGTCCGGCTCCGGTGTCATTCTCAAAGTCCGCCCACCCGAAACCGGCGGCAGCCACGCCATCGACGAAACCGAACTGCTCTCTCCCAACTCGCTCCTCATCAGCTTCGTCTGGCCCGCGCAGAACCGTGCTCTCCTCGAAAAGCTCGCCGCACGCAAAGTCACCGCTCTCGCGATGGATTGCGTCCCGCGCATCACCCGCGCCCAAAAGATGGACGCCCTCTCCGCGATGGCCAATATCGCGGGCTACCGCAGCGTTATCGAAGCCGCGCAGCATTTCCCTCGCTTCTTCACCGGCCAGATGACCGCCGCCGGAAAAATCGACCCCGCCAAAGTCCTCGTCATCGGCGCCGGTGTCGCCGGCCTTGCCGCGATTGGTGCAGCCCGCGCGCTCGGCGCAATCGTCCGCGCCTTCGACCCGCGTGCCGCCACTCGCGATCAAGTCAAAAGCATGGGTGCCGATTACCTCGAACTCCACGTTCAAGAAGAAGCCGAGGGCAAAGGTGGATACGCCAAAGAGATGTCCGACTCCTTCCTCAAGGCCGAGATGGCGCTCTTCGCCGCTCAGGCCATGGAAGTCGATGTCATCATCACGACAGCGCTGATCCCCGGCAAACCGGCACCCAAACTCATCACCGCCGGCATGGTCGAGAGCATGAAGCCCGGCTCGGTCATCGTCGATCTCGCCGCCGAACAAGGCGGCAACTGCGCCATGACCCGCCCCGGCGAAGTCGTCACGCACAAGGGCGTCACGATCGTCGGCTATACCGATCTCCCAAGCCGCGTCGCAAGCCTCTCAAGTCAGCTCTACGGTGCAACCGTCGCCGCGCTCCTCGAAGAAGTCTGGCAGGACGGCGCGATCAAGATTGATGAGCAAAATCAAGTCGTCCGCGGCGCGATGGTCACGCACGACGGCAAGATCACCTGGCCTCCGCCCCCACTACCAATTCCAACGCCGGTCGCCCCGCCCGAGCCCGGCGTCGCGGCAAACACAACCAAATCCGAAGTCACCGCGCCGCAGGCAAACGGCGCAGCTCCGACTTCCGCCTCGACAATGTGGATCTGGCTCCTCCTCGCCACACTCTTCTGCGTCGGCATCGCCTGGATCGCGCCCCCTTCATTCCTCTCTCACTTCACCGTCTTCGTCCTCGCCTGTTTCGTCGGCTGGCAAGTCATCTGGAACGTCAAGCCCGCACTCCACACACCATTGATGAGCGTCACCAACGCCATCAGCGGCATCATCCTCATCGGTGGAATGCTGCAGGTTTCCGGCCCTCCAACTTCTGCGGCCGCAATCCTCGGCGCAATCGCCGTCCTCATCGCGACCATCAACGTCGCCGGCGGCTTCCTCGTCACCCAGCGCATGCTCGCCATGTTCAGGAGGAATGCGTGAAACAACTCTCGCGCACATCCTCCTTGCCTCTGCCTTCGTCCTCCCCCTTTCCCAAAGGGGGAGGTGGCATCGCGCAGGCTCTGCGAAGCGATGACGGAGGGGGTTTCGGAAGTCCACTTGCTTTGATTCCCGCCGCAGCGCATACGCCGCACGGAGCCCGCCTGCCATGAGCGACGCACTCCGACTCAGCCTTTCCAACATCGGCTACATCGCCGCCAGCGTCCTCTTCATCCTGAGCCTCGCAGGTCTCTCGAAACAAGAATCCGCCCGCCGCGGCAACGCCCTGGGCATCGCTGGCATGTTCATCGCGTTGCTCGCGACCGCGATGCGGCCCGACTTCAGCGGTTACGGGCTGCTCATGGCCGCGCTCGTCCCCGGCGCGATCATCGGTGGCGTCCTCGCCCGTCGCGTGCAGATGACCTCCATGCCCCAGCTTGTCGCGATCCTGCACAGCTTCGTCGGTGCCGCGGCAGTCCTCGTCGGCCTCGCCACCTACCTCGGCCACACCGGCGAAATGTCCCCCGCCGAGCACAAAATCCACCTCGGCGAAATCTTCATCGGTATCTGCATCGGCGCAGTCACCTTCACCGGCTCCGTCATCGCGTTCCTCAAGCTGCAGGGCACAATGTCCGGCAAGCCCTTGCTGCTTCCCGCGCGTCACCTCATCAACCTCATGATGGTCGTGATCACGATCTGCATCGGCGTCTGGTTCTTCCGCACATCCGAGACCGGCCCCAACGGCCTCTGGCCGCTCATTTTCGCGATCGTCGTCACCGGCATTCTCGGTGCACACTCCGTCATGGCCATCGGCGGCGCCGACATGCCCGTCGTCGTCTCCATGCTCAACAGTTACTCCGGCTGGGCCGCGGCAGCCGCCGGTTTCATGCTCGGAAATGACCTGCTCATCATCACCGGCGCACTCGTCGGCAGCAGCGGCGCGATCCTCAGCCTCATCATGTGCCGCGGCATGAATCGCTCTCTGGTAAGCGTCATCCTCGGCGGCTTCGGCACGGCCGAAGGCAGCACAAGCACTGCCTCGGCCCCGCAAGGCGAAGTCCGCTCGATCGACATCGCGGGTGCCGCCGAACAACTCAAGCAAGCCAAAACCGTCGTCATCGTCCCCGGCTACGGCCTCGCCGTGGCGCAGGCCCAGCACGCGCTCTCCGATGTCGTACGTTCGCTGCAGTCGCGCGGCGTCAAAGTCCGCTTCGCCATTCACCCCGTCGCCGGCCGCCTCCCCGGTCACATGAACGTCCTGCTGGCAGAAGCCGACATCCCCTACGACATCGTTCTCGAAATGGAAGAAATCAACGAGGACATGCCCGAGACCGATCTCGTCCTCGTCATCGGCGCCAACGACATCGTGAACCCAAGCGCCTACGAAGACCCGAACAGCCCCATCGCCGGAATGCCCGTCATCGAAGTCTGGAAAGCCGGCACCGTCATCGTCATGAAGCGCGGCATGGCCAGCGGATACGCCGGCATCGACAACCCCCTGTTTTTCAGGCCCAACACGCTGCTGCTATTTGGTGACGCGAAGAAGACCGTCGAAGGCCTCCGCAACGCGCTCACGCAATAGAGCCGCTCGCGTAAGCGAGAGATCGCCTTCGCTCCCGATCGCAATTCAATTCCCAATCATCGCACGGCCCACCGACCGAGCCCATGCTTTTCAGGCCGCTTCAGCGGCCTTGCTCGCTCATAGGCCACGGCTTCAGCCGTGGTTCCAACGCGCCAATCCGATTTATCTTTTTCTCGCGCATCCCAGCCCGTTTCAACGGGCTTCCCCTCCGCGCGTTCACGCACCAATCGCCCGCGTCACCGCCCAATACAACCCCACACATGCAATCACGACCGACGCCGGAATCACAACCACCTTCCGATACCACGCCTTCCGCGCCGCCCACCCAATCACAACAAATGCCCCGCACAAAACAATCAACTGCCCCACTTCCACTCCAACATTGAACCCCACCAGCGCCGGCACCAACACCGCCCGCGGCAGTTCCATCTCCGCAAACGCCGAAGCAAACCCAAGCCCATGCACAAGTCCAAACCCAAACACAATGGCCGCACGCATCCGTTCTGAAGCCCCCTCCCCGAGGGAGGAGGTTGGGGGGTGGGCTCGCTTTTCTCCCTTGCCCCCCGAACTCACAATGTTCTCAACCGCCACCGCCGCAATCGACAACGCAATCAACGGCTCAATCACCCGAGGCGGCGCAACCACCATCCCCGTCGCGGCGAGCGCCAGCGTCACTGTGTGCGCCAGCGTAAACATCGTGACCAACACCAGCAGCGACTTCAGTTTCGGGCTGGCCAGAAATAACCCGAAAATAAACAACACATGATCAATGCCCCCGGGCACGATGTGTTCAACACCCATCCGAATGAATGAAAAGAAGCCGTGCTCACTCTTGTCTGTCGCCGGCCTCTCATCGCCCCGCGCCTGATCAATCGCAATACCCGGACTCCGCTCCCCCGCCTTCAATGAAAACGCCCTCGTTTCCGCACCCGGAACGTCGACAGCCAGCACCAAGTCCCCCAGCACCTCCGGAAACTGCACCGTGAACTGGTGCGAAGCCGCCGGCAATTCAAACCCCATCACCGCTTCCGCAATCCAAGGCAACCGAGGCTTCTCACCCGGCGTCCGCACATCCAGCTTCCACCTCTGCAAGTCAGTTCCAGAGGGAAACGAACCGAGCGCGGCGGGAACCGCATCCCCATCCGCGCGCAATAGCGTGTGCCGCGCCAGCCGCTGCCCCGCGCTCTTCAGCGCCTGATCCGCTGCCTCGGCTGATCCGTCAACAAGCCCCCAGATCGCGTCATCCCCCGCCCGCGCTGGCTCCTCGTTCAAGGCAAACGAGAGCACATCAAACCGCACCGAGACCGTCGCGTGCCGCTGCGCATCCACTTCCACTTGTGCCGCGCACCGAACCGCCGGATGCGCTATCACATTCCGGCAGCCCGCAATCACCGCCACCATCGCGGCGACGATTCCGGCCCACCTGCTCACGGCAACTTCGCCTCATCGTGCAGCGACTTCAGCGCATCCTCACTTAAAGCCGAATCCCAGATCGTGAACGCGCGGATCTCGCCTTCAAACCGCCGTTCCTTCTCCCAAGGATCAAGCGGCGCGACTCGAACAACATTCTCATCATCAACAAGCTCGCCCTCGTTCTCGCCGATGAGCGCCCCATCCTTGTACAGCCGCACGGTCTTCCCATCAAAAGTCGCCGTCAGCATCTGCCACTTGCCGACTTCAAGCGGCGACTTGCTCGACAAATCCCCGTGATGGCTCCAGAAGTGGGCGCCACCCGAGAACTTCGCTAGATACCGACCATCTCCGCCGGTTGTCTTCGCCGTCCGCCCAAAACCGGCAATCAGCGTCCGATTCTCCGGCTGCTTGTCCATCTTGACGAAGCAGTTCATCGTCCACGGCTGCGAACCCTTCACCGGAAGCCCCACGACATCCTTCACTTCAATTGTTGGCGATCCTGGCACGAACGATTCCAGCGTGTACAGCGGTCCCCGCACGCGCAATAACTGTTCCAGCTTCAGGCGGTTTGGCTTTACCGCACGATCCACAATCGCCGCCGCCGAAATTTGACACGGAACTTCAACCGTGAGCGGCGAGCCCAGATCGAGCAAAACACTCCGACCATCAGGCGAAAGCGCAATCGAGCGAATGACATCGTCTTGGAAGCCGCTCGTGGTTCCAACAATCCAAAGGCCCGACCAGTTCTCGCGTGCCACGACGCTTGGATCGAGCGGCTCGCTGAATGTGAAAATCACGCGTCGGCTGCCAAAGCAGGTTTCTGTTCGAAGCAGAGTTGGCGCCGTCGTGTCATTCACCTTCACATCCAGCGAACTCACCTTTCCACTCTTCCCATCCGCCCCCACCATCGCCGCCTTCACCGTCTTCGATTCGCTCAGCATGAACGGCGCCGCATACACCGACGATGTCGCCGTCGGGTCGCTTCCATCCGTCGTATACCGAATCGCTCCTTCGCGCCAGTACAACTCCGGCGCAAGCCGCACACTCATCGCATCATTCGGATCGCCAGAGACCGCGACGCGCGCACCACCGTCGCCCGACGCGCCGTGATCTTTCAACGTATCAAACAACGGCCACGCCGCCGCAGCGCTTCCATTCTTCCCTTCCACCATCGTCGCGCCGAACACCAATACCTCCGGATCATTCGGAAGCGTCATCGTCGGCGCGCCCGCCGGCGCTTCGAGCGTGTGCACGAACACGTACGAGTATTGATAATGCGCATCGCCACCCGGCGCGTGATAGTGCGAGTTGTACCAGGCGATCGGCGCAGCCTTGATGTATCCCGGCACCAATCCCGCCCATTCGTTCTTCCACTGGAACGCCATCTCCGGAACTTCGCCCTTCCAAAGCCGGTTATCCCACTGTCCAACGTAGCCACGCCACGATTGCACGTTCTGCGTCTGCTTCCTGTTCCCGATCGCAAACTCCACCGTTCGATCTCCATTCCGCGCGGCGGCGAGCACATAGACGGTGCCCCCCGCACTCGACGGCAGCGACACGCTCTGCCCCTTGCACGAAACCGCATCGTTCGTACCGTCTCCAAACTGAATGGGCGCCCCGTTGATCACAAGTTCCGCGGGCATCTGCTCCTTGGCCAGCGACCGCTTCTCCCCATCAATCGCCACCGCGCCGCGATCTGCATTCGTCGTCGCAACGCGCGTGTCAAACGTCAGCACAACCGGCTTGGCCACTGGCAAAGGCGCCGTGTCAGCCTTTGGCGCAAGCTTCACCGCAAACGCCTTCAGCGAAAACGGTGAGAGTTCCGCCTTGAGCGACCCATCGCTCGCCGTTGCGGCTCCCATCTCGCGTTCCTGTCCATCGACCTGCCGCGCATTCACAATCCCATTGCCAATTCGCACATTCGCGCTCGACTTCTTCCCCTGCGTCTCGCGCAATCGCACGATCACCTCGTCGGCCGCTTCTGCCTTCTTCAATGCCACAATCTGCACCGACTCTCCCGCGATCGACCCGAGCGAAACCTGTTTACCCAAAGGCCCCGTGTGCTTGGGAACAATGAACGCCCGCAGCGGCGAGTTCAACCGGGCCGCCTGCGCCGGGGTTTTGGCGACCGACCAGTCACCCGCATGCGGATAGAGCGCATACAGCATCTCGTGGCGTCCGATGTCCTGCGTCCCCTGATCCTGATATCCGCCGCGCACGCCCGGCGTGTAGAGCAACGTCAATCGAAGCGTCTTGTCATCCGGCTTGTCCGATCCATACTTGCTGTCGCTCAGCACCGAAACGCCGTACGAGCCCGATGGCTCTGTCAGATCAAACCACTGGTGCGACGGATTTTCGTATCGCTTTTCGCTGTTGTTGCCCCGCTTGATCGCTCCAGCTTGAATGTCGTATGTCGCAATCGGGTTCGCCCCCGCAAGCACGAACGTCTGCTTTAGACTCCGCTCCTGCGTATTCCAATCAATATGCGTCTGAAACTCCACCCGATCGCCCGCGCCGCCCAGGCGAATCTCCTGCGTGAAAACCGAGCCTTCGTGCTCGCGTCTCACTTTGATCGCAACTCGCGCCGGCCCCCTTTCGCTCACCGTGATCTCTGCCGGCTTGTCGCCCGCCTGACCCACAAAACTCTTCGGTGCCAACTGACGGTCCGCCCAATCCATGTTCCACGCCGGCCAATCCCGGGGTTTCTCGTAGAGAAGCGCCAGGCGCGCTGGCTCCGCGAGCATTTCCAGGCTCGCTGCTCGATCAACGACCGACGATACATCTCCGCTCTCATTCACTGTCACGCTGATGAACTGGCTCGTAATTCCGTGTCCGAGCGGATCCAGTCGTACGCCCCCCCGATCTCTACCCCACCTTCCCCACGGCAGCGGCTCCTCCGCTATCGGTCGCACATCAAACACCGAAAGGCTCATCGGTTCAACAGTCGGCGCAAACACGATGTGAGCCTGCCCATTCTCCACCGAATTGACTTGCGCCAGTACATCCTTCCCATCGGGACCGATCACCCGCACCGCGCGCCACTCGCTCTTCCACGGAATCTCCGCATCCACCGCGTCCGTCCGCTCGATCGCGAGCGAGTTGTAGACGAGCACACTCGTCCCCTGCGTGTGCGTATCCATCTGCGAAGAAATCCTGTCTACCGCATGCGTCAGCACCTGCGAGAACAGGTTCCCCGCAATTACTTCATCATTCCATGCGTATTCGTACGCCTTGGGCAAACTCGTTCCCGGCAAGATGTCATGCATCTGCGACCCGAGCACCAGCGACCACGCCTCTTCCAATCTCTGCCCAGGATAAGCCTCGCCCGTCAATATCCACGCCCCAACCGCCGCCCTCTCCGCGGCATCCGCAAGCAGTTCGTTCTTGCGGTTCCACCGCTTCATGTACGCCTGCGACGTGATCGACCCCGCCGAGTGCTCCGTCAGCAGCAACTCGCCCTTGTACGTTGGCAAGTCTTTGCGTAATTCCGGCTTCTGATTGATCGCCTTGAACATCCAATCCGCAGGCCCCGAGATCACCTTGATCGCGCCGTCGGTGTTCACACTCTGCTGCACCATCGCCACCGATTCCGGTGTCGGCGCGCCGCCCGTGTCGCCCGTTCCGTAATAGTGGTAATCGACAAACACGCCCGACTTCTTGCCGTTGTTGTCGATGCGCGTCTTCCAGCTCTCGCTGTTTGCCAGGTTCTCTTTCACCTGCCCGACATACGCGCCCGGATCAAGTGCCGCGAGCACCTCGCTGTCGTCCGGCCCGATCCAGCGCCCGACCTTGAACGGAATCCCGACCGGCGAACCCCACGTCAGTTTCTGCGTCGAAAACCCCAGAATTCCACAGTGATTCAGCAAGGTCGGCAGCGCCGCCGGAAACCCAAAGCAGTCCGGCAGCATGAACTCTTCGCTTGCGATCCCAAACTCACGCCGAAAGAATTTGTTCCCGTACAGGATGTGCCGCGTAAACGATTCCGCCGACGGCACGTTCGCGTCATTCTCATCCACCGACGATCCGCACGGGAACCACTTCCCCGCCGCAACATACTGCTTCAGCTTCTCGTACTCCGCCGGGTAATACTCCCGCATCATCTGATACCGGCGCGACCCCGAAAAGTTAAACACGTAGTCCGGATACTTCTCGAACAGATCAAAGTTCTTGTGCAGCGTGTCCGCGATGAACTCCCGAATCGTCTGCGGATACGCCCAGCGCCACTCGGTATCAAGGTGCGCATACCCGACCACATACAGCGTCGGCTTCGAAGCAAGCTGAACCTCCGGCGGCTTCGGAGGCGACACTGGCTCTGCACCGCGCGCGAGTCCGGCGAACGCCAGCACCGCAGCAAGCACAACTCCGGAGCCCCCTCCCCGAGGGAGGGGGTTGGGGGTGGGAGAGTCTGCGCGGCTTGCACTCATGTTCAGCATCATCTCACTTCTCCGTATCAATCACAGCCCCAACTCCCGCCTCAACATGCTCGCGAGCGCCCCCGCGCTCTCCGCCTTCTCAACCGAACTCCGAAAGTCTTCATGCACCAGCCGCCGCGCCAACTTCGCGAGCACCTGCAAATGCACCTTCGCATCACCCTCCGCCGGCACCGCAAGCAAAACCGCATGCCTCACCAGCGTCCCATCGCTCGAACCCCAATCAATCGGTTTCGCCAATCTTCCCACCGCAACCGATACCCCATCCACCGCCTTCGTCCGGCAGTGCGGCACAGCAAACCCAAACCCCAATCCCGTCGAATAGGTCGCCTCCCGCGCCCACACATCTTCTTCCAGTTCCCCCGGCCGATCCGTCCTTCCCGCGCTGAACAGCATCCCCACCATCTCGCGGATCGCCTCTTCCTTCGTCGTCGCCTCGCACGAGAGCTGAATCAGTTCATTCGCGATTGGCGACAACGCCGGCCCGCGTGCCGCAAACGCACCGAGCACCTGCTTCGCATCCGCATCCGCCGACTTCATCACCTCATCCAGCTTTCCGCGGCACTCCGCCCGATCCAGCCGCGCCAGCCGATACTTCATCTCCGCACCGCTCACGCCCGCAACACTGATCTCATCAAGCCCGAGCGCGAGCAGCACCGGCAAATTCGCCGCCACCGATCCCATCTCGCCGCACAGCCCGATCCACCTTCCCGCGGCATGCGCCTCTTTCACCGCACGATCAACGAGCCCGATGAACGACGGATCCAATTCATTCGCAAGCGCCGACACATCAACATTTCCGCGATCCGCCGCGAACCAGTACTGCGAGAGGTCGTTGGTTCCAAGACTGAAGAAGTCCGCGTGTTCCGCAAACCGCGCGATCGACCCCGCCGCGGCAGGCGTTTCCACCATCATGCCGATTTCCAGCGGCGCAGCCTTTAACCCGGCGTTCGCGAGATTCTTCTCCGCCGCGCGAACGTGATCCTTGAACCACTTCATCTCCGCGACATTCGTAATCATCGGTGCCATGATCCGCACCGCGCCGGCCGGAGCCGACTCACTTGCCGCCGCTCGAATAATCGCCTTCACGTGCGCACGCAGCAATGGCGCATGTTTCAGATACAGCCGCGCACCCCGCACACCAAGAAACGGATTCGCCTCGTTCGCCTGATGCAGAAACGGCGCCGGCTTGTCCGCGCCGATATCAAACGTTCTGAAAATAATCGGCCGCCCCGCCGCCGCTTTCACCGCGGCGGCAAACACCACGAAGAGTTCATCCTCACTGGGCGCATGCGTTCGACCCAGATACTGAAATTCCGTGCGAAAGAGCCCGATTCCGTCCGCGCCGCCCCCGATCGCCCGCTCAACATCCGCCGCCGATGAAGCATTCGCGCCAATCTCAAGATTCGTACCGTCTCGCGATACGCCCTTCTTGGCTCCAAACGAAGCAAGAAACGTTCGCCGTCGCTGCTGGGCCCGATCATTGAAGTCATACAGCCGAAGCAGCGGCGCTCCCGGATCCGGAAGGACAAATCCAAACCCGCCATCAATCAACGCGCGAGTTGCCGACGTCCCGCGCACAAAGTTCGCCGGCACACCGACTACCGTCGGAATCCCCATCGACCGCGCCAGAATGATGACGTGCGAAGTCAATCCGACTTCACCAAGCACCAATCCCGCCAGGTGCACGACGTCCAGCTTGAGCAATTGCCCCGGCGCCATCGACTCCGCCACCAGAATTGTCGCCTCCGTCAGCCGAGGCACATCCTCGCCGATCGTCGTCCCCATCCCAGTCAGAATCTGAATCGCCAGATCGTGCACATCCGCCGCACGCTCACGAATCACCGCGCTCGCCGCGGCACGAAGCCGATTCGCAAAGTCCTCTGCAGCCTCTGCGACAGCGCGTTCCGCCGTCGCGCCCTTTGCAATTCTCTGTTCAACCGATGCGATCAATTCCGAATCGCTCAGCATCACCCGATGCGCCGCGAGCACATCAGCTCCCGTGCCTGATGCTCTTCGCGCACGCTTATCAAGATCCTCTCCCGCCACGACGAGCGCTTGCCGAAACTTTGCCAATTCGCTTTCCGGCTTGTCCGCCCCTCGATTCGGGATGTTCTCCGCAAGAGATCGCGAACGCAGCAGCACAACGCGACCCTTCCCGATTCCCGGCGAGGCCGGTCTTCCGGCAATCACCTCGACCGCCATGCGCGCAAGCGCCGCAGGAATTCGCGCCGGCGTAACTGCCGCATCGTCGTCGAGGTCGCCTCCCAGCGTCTCCCCGAAATGCGATTTCACCAGTGAATCAAGTTCTTGCGACACCACCGCCGCATCCGCGCCATCAACCACGATCTCCCACGGATCGCCCGGCTGAATATCAAGCGCGATCACCGACAGCACGCTCCGCGCATCTGCTTCACCGAGGCCCGTCTTCTTCACCGCGACCCGCGACTTTGATCGTTCCGCAATCTGCGCGATGAGACTCGCCGGCCGGGCGTGCAGTCCGTGGCGCAGGTTGCAGGCAAATTTCAGTGTGGTCGCCAAAGCGGTCTCGTGCAGTCTTTGAAGGGGACGGGGACGAACTCGGATTTTTATGTGCTCGCCTTGGCCAGCACGCCATTCGGATTCTTGATCGCTTCCGCCACCCCGACCTTGACCAGCTTTTTCCCTTCGAACCGTTCTTTCTTCTCCACCTCGATATCCACCGCGAAGATCACGACGTCCGCTCCTCGTACGTCCGCCGCGGAGAGTTCGTTCTCGATCCCCATCGAGCCCTGCGTTTCAAGCTTGATCTGATGCCCGAGCGCCTTCGCCGCCTTCTCAAGCTGTTCCGCAGCCATGTACGTATGGGCAATGCCCGTCGGACACGCCGTGACCGCCACAATCTTCATAACACAGCCTCCGGTCGTGACTTTGAAACCGCCTTCAACGAATTGATCAAGATTGCCGTCGTCACTGTCCCCGCGGCAATGGCGACGATGTACATCACGCGATTGTCAATCACCGGCAGCACGATCGGCCCGCCGTGCGGCGCGTGATTGCCCACCTTCGCCAGCATCGCAATCACGCTCGCAACGATCGAACCCGACATCAGACACGGAATCACCCGCAGTGGATCCGCCGCGGCAAACGGAATCGCGCCCTCGGTAATTCCGATCGTCCCCATCCCCAGCGCCGCCAAACCCAGCTCGCGCTCGTCGTCTGACCACAGCCGCTTCGAGAGCAGCGTCGCCAATCCCATCCCCAACGGCGGCGTACAGATCGCCGCAGCACACGCGCCCATGGGCAGGAAGTTTCCCTTTGCGATCATCGCCACCGAAAAGAAGAACGCCACCTTGTTCACCGGCCCGCCCATGTCAAACGCAATCATCGCGCCGATCACAGCCGCAAGCACGATCGCGTTCCCCGTCTGCATGTTGTCGAGTTGAAGCGTCATCCACTTCATGAACTCAACGATCGGCGGCCCGATCAGCATCAAGAACGCGCCGACACAGAGCGACGACACAATCGGAATGATCAGAATCGGCATCACCGGCTTCACCAGCCGGTGTGTCGGAATCAACTTGATCAGCGCGACCACATATCCCGCAAAGAGCCCGACAACGATCGCCCCAAGAAAGCCCGCACTGATCGCGTCCTTCGGCGGCTCTTGAAACAGAACAAGCGGGCGAAGGTCGTTGCACAAAAACCCGCCGATCGCGCCCGGAACCAGCCCCGGCCTGCCCGCGATCGAGTACGCGATGTACATCGCCAGCACCGGCAACATCAGCGTGAACGACGTCACACCAATATTCAGCAGGAACTTCAAGAGCGGCACATTGCCCGGGTTCGGCGCATGCGTCACCGGATCAAGCGGCGCGAACGCCAATGCCGCCGCAATCAGGATTCCGCCGCAGGCGACGAACGGAATCGCGTACGAAACGCCGGTGAGCAGGTGCTGGCGGAGTTGTTTGAGTGAGTCAGTGATCATGCGGATTTGAAGCCTGACAGCAAGGATTGCGGGGTGGGTCAGTCTACCGAAAAGAGGCGAGCATGACCGGTGCGTACCTAAGAAAACGCCGCATACTTCCGCTCGTCTGCGTTATCTTGGTCCTCCCCCTTTCCCAAAGGGGGAGGTGGCATCGCGC
>JBOHNL010000002.1:0-44442 GCA_050730655.1 Phycisphaerales bacterium | reverse complement strand
GCTCTAGGTTCTGTCTGACGGATCACTCGTACGGCGCATGTTCGATGCGACGTGCTCATTTTTAGCGTTTCCGCATGGTTCACCCCTGACGATCTCCGCTGGTTTCGATCCGTCAGACAGAACCTAGCCGGGCGTGACGCTGGTCGCTTCCGGCTCCCGCTTCGAGAAGTACCACTCCTTGTAGTACTTGATCTGCGGATTGCCGACGCGATACGGACCGACGCGAAGCTTAACTTCGCCCTCCGTGCTCTTGATGCGGACCGGGTTGGTTCCCCAGTTCAGAATGCCCGAATACCAACCCGGCTTGATCACGCTGTTGCTGACCTGGCCGGTAAACGCAATCATCGCGGCCAGCGCGTTGTTGCCCGAGATCAGTTGAACTTCTCCCGTTGAATCGGTCGGCAGTAGAAGTTCGATGTCCCCCGAGGCGCTCGTGATCATGATGGGCGAGGTATTGGGTTTGGCAGCTTCGACGAAGACATGGCCACCTGGGCGACCCGCGCCGCCGTTTTCGATCGTGATCGCGCCGTTGACGCCCCGCACTTCGATCGAGCCATCCGAGTTCTTGAGGCGAAGCCCGTCGCAGGACGGCACCTCGATCGTCATCTGAACCCAGCGACTTGTTTCCGCCACCAGCGGCGTGTTGCGGACCGTGAACACCGCGCGACCATCGGTTTCGGTGATCGCGGCCGTGACCCACCTGTCGGCCTGATAGTTCTCGACCGGTTCGCCTCGCACTGTGCCGGCATTGGCATTGATGCGCGGCGCGGTCAATTTCGGGTTGACCGTAATCAGAACCGCTCCGCGATCGTTCTCGACATCGAGCGCAATCGTCGGCGTGTGCTCAAGGACTTCGACTCCGCTGATCGTGACGGGGGCCGGACGCAAGGAGCACCCGCCCTGCGCGACGCAGAGGGCTCCGGCCAAGGCGGCGGAAAGCACCGGCATTGGACGCAGGGACAGATCGCGGGCAAACTGACGTGCAACTCGGACAAGGCTGCGCATTCGGCGAGTCTCCTTCTGACCTGGTAGCAATCGGTCAGGGATAGGGGTCTTCGGCAATTTCCGCCCGGCGATGGAACCCTGCCCAAGAATCAATCTCGGGTGACGCCCCGAAATCAGGAACACGAGCGCGGAGTTCGCGGTACGATAGAGTCGAGTTCCGGCGCGAGCCGGACAAAGTCCGACCTTCTCAACCAGTAAACGACTTGGGATCAGATCAGGGATAGGCGAAGCGATAGAACGAAGCCGGGAGATCCGGGTTCGGCAGCCAACGGCGAAGTTCCTGCCAAGTTCGGCGCCGCTCCTTTGAGCGCGGCCCGGGCGACAGGCTTGAGACTCGCACACGGTTTCCGAAGTCGGCGGTTCCGGAAGGACAAGCGGCCAATCGGAGTATTCGGCGGGTTCAAAGCAAAGCACGAGTAGAGCTGAATTCCGGGCGCGGAAGCGCGCAGCCGCACATGGTGGGTGATCGCCTTTTCCTGAACTCGTTTCCGGGTCGGTCCTCGATAGGAGGATCGTCCGATGCTGACTCTTGCACTTGATGGTGGGCCGCTGTACGGCGTGATCGCCGGCGTGGCGGTTGTGTGTCTGGTGGTGGGGATCGCGGTCGACAAAATGATCGCGGCCCAGTCGCAGGCGAGCGCGCGGGCGAAGGTGGCCGACACGATCGCGCGGGCCGAGGCCGATGCGCGTGCCGCGGCAGAGAAAGTCCGCGTGGAAGCCGACAAGGCGCTGCTCGACCGCAAGGCGACGATCGAGAAGGAAATCGAAGACGGGCGAAACGAAGTCCGCGAGGCCGAGCGCCGGCTGCAAAAGCGTGAGGATCTGTTCGACCGCAAGGAAGAAGCCCTCACGCTCAAGGATCAGACGCTCGGACGCCAGACTGAGCAGCTCAAGGGCCGCGAGCAGGCGATGACAGGCCGGGAAAACGAACTGGATCGCGTCATCCAGGAGCAGAAAGACAAGCTCTTCCAGATGACAGGTCTGACGCCGGACCAGGCAAAAGCCGAGCTGCTCGTCAAGGTCGAGGAAGATGCGCGTCACGATGCCGCGAAGATCGTCCGCAAGATGATCGAAACCGCCGAGACCGAGGCGAAGGAAAAATCGCGGGAAATTACGCTGATGGCCGTGCAGCGGTACGCGACCGAGCACACATCGGAATCAACAGTTCGAACCGTGGCGATCCCATCGGATGACATGAAGGGCCGCATCATCGGTCGCGAAGGGCGGAACATTCGCGCGATCGAAAAGGTGACCGGCGCGGACATCATTGTTGACGATACGCCCGGTGTGATCGTGGTTTCGTGCTTCGACAAAATTCGGCAGGCGGTCGCGGTTGAGTCGCTCGAGCGCCTGATCGCCGATGGGCGCATGCACCCGACGCGCATCGAAGAAGTTGTCGAAAAGGTCAAGAGCGAGATCAACGAAAAGGTGCTCAAGTTCGGACGCGAAGCCGTGCTCGAAGTGAATCTGCGAGGCATTCATCCGAAGGTCAGCGAGGCGATGGGTAAGCTCGCGTATCGCACGAGCTACGGACAGAACGTGCTCCGCCACTCCATCGAAGTCGCATACCTGTGCCAGGTGATCGCGGATCAGCTCGGGCTCGATGGCACCATCGCGCGCCGATGCGGCTTCCTGCACGACATCGGCAAGGCAATGGATCACGAAATGGAAGGTGGCCACCCGAAGATCGGCATGGACTTCGCGCGTCAGTTCGGCGAAAAGGAGCCCGTGCTCAACGCGATCGGTGGCCACCACGCCGATATTCCCAGCACGAGTTTTTACACGCCCATCGTGATGGCCGCGGATGCGGTCTCGTCGGCTCGACCTGGCGCACGCCGCGAGAGCATGGAGAAGTACGTCCAGCGCCTCACCGAGCTGCAGGACATCGCGCTTGGCTTCCGAGGCGTGAACGAAGCGCACGCGATTCAGGCCGGACGCGAAGTCCGCGTGATGGTCGATGCGAATCGAGTCAACGACGACGAGGCGTACCTGATCGCGCACAAGATCGCCAAACGCGTGAGCGAAGAAATGACGTTCCCCGGCGAGATCAAGGTCACGGTGCTGCGCGAGACGCGGGCGATCGAAGTGGCGAGGTGATGTCGGATGTCGGATCCCACATCCGCCATCCCTCTACTATTCTGGCCGAACCGAGTCCCCCTGATTCGCGGACAGTTCAGCATGACCGAGACGACTCCCTCCATCACGTCGGCTGCTTCGTTCGTCTGCCCCTTCTGCGGCGGCACAACCCCCGATCAGCCGCGCTGTGTGCACTGCGCTGGTCCGATCGATCCCCTCTCGCGTCAAGCCACTCAGAACGCGATGGGACCCTGGTTTGTCCGTGATGAGCAGCAGCCATTCCGCCCGGGGTGTTCGTACGAGACGATCCTCAACCTGGTCGCGCGGGGCAAGATCACTTCAGAAACGATCCTGCGTGGCCCAAGCACATCACAGTTTTGGTATCCGGCAAAACGCGTCCCGGGCGTCGCGCACAAGCTCGGCGTCTGCCACTCGTGTCAGCAGGCAGTGACGAACGAATCCGAATGTCCAAAGTGCGGCGCGGTTTTCCACGCCGACCCCGATCGCCAGTTTCTCGGCCTCATGCCGGTGCGATCGCTGCCAGGCAGTCCGATGCAGGCGCATGAGACCACGCGATCGCCTGAGCCCGCGGCCTTACGCCCGGCTTCCGCTCCCGCCCGCACGCAGACGCCGCGCTCTCCGACGGGTTCGAACTTGGATTCCGAAATCGCCCGGCTTCGGCGACGTGTGGCAATTCTTATCGGAGTCGCATCGGGGTGTGCAATCGCAGCGCTTGTCGCAATTTGGATTATCGCCTCGGGTGCGTTGCTTTTGGGAGGCGGCGGGGAGGCGACTCCGCTCGCTTCGGGCGGTATTGGAGCTCCGACGGTTCCGAGTCGCGCCGGCCGACCAGCTGATGGAGACTTAATCGCACCGAGTGCACACGAGACAGAACCGCCGGCCGCGGTTTCGCCCGCCTCATCGGATCGCCCTCAAGAACCGTCCAATCCCGCACCGAAGCCTGATTCTGACGCGCGCCCCACCGAGGATTTGGCTGTTCTCCGAACGACGCGTTGGCCGTGATTTTTTCGCTTTACGGCAGCACGCGACACCGGGTGAATCTGACGCTGTCGGATATGCTGAAAATTGCCGGGCACAGCTCGCAATGGGCGAGACCAGCTTCGCACGATCCGCAGCAAGTTTGATGTTCGGATTGCGTAAGTAGTTTCTGGAATGGGCGAGGGCTATCCGCAAAAAATCTGCTCCCGAACGTCCGGTTTTTTCAAGTTGCCGGGCAAAAACCTGCATCTGAAACGTCCAGATGTTCGAAGTTGTGTTATGCTCGAAGTGCCTATTCTGGCAGCCGCAACCTGCGGCAGGGCAAGTGTTCTGGTCCTATGTCTTTGGTGAAGAACGACTTGTGAGGGTGTTGGAGTGATGGGCTTCTCCGTTTGGAGGAGGGTCATGGGTTGACCTTTCGCCGGCGGAGGTAAAAATCTCCGATTCGCCGCAGCCGGGGTTTCCGGATCTGCGTATCGAACTCGGGTCGTTCTGTAAAACGGTCGCGATTCCGCGACCAGTCTGGGAGATCGAAATGCTGAAGGACGTGTTCGCCCGCAAGTCGCGTGGCACCGCAGGCTTCACACTCATCGAATTGCTGATCGTCATCGCGATCATTGCACTTCTCATTGGCATCCTCTTGCCGGCGCTGGGCGAAGCTCGCCGCGCGGGCAAGCTCACGATTTGCCAGAGCAACATGCGCCAGCTCGCCATCGCGAACGCGACGTTCGCGAGCGAGAACCGCGACCGCCTCCTCGCGAACAAGTGGAAGTCGGGCGACCCCAAGCACACGGATTTGCCGGGTTGGGAGAGCAAGGCGGGCTCGTATTACGCCTCCGACCAAGAGGCGTTTGCGGACGAAGTGGTGTACAACATCCGCAAAAAGCAAAGCATGTCGGATAGCGAGGCTCCGGTGCCGGGTAGTTGGATTCCGTTCATTTTGTATACACACATCGCCGGCGTTGACTACACCGGTGGCATGCTGCCCAACCCGACCGCTGCTTGCCCGGAAGACCTTTGGCGTATGGCCATCCAGCGCAACTGGCGCGATCCTGCTTTAACCGGTCTTCCATACCCTGTAACTGGTGGTGACAACACCACAACGACTTGGCGGTGGCCTTTCAGCGCGTCGTACATGTTCCACCAGTCGCACTGGGGGCCTTCCCGTGGCGACGTGCGTCAAAATCCCAAGGGCCAAACTGGCAATGCCGCAATTTGGTATCCGGTCAAGGACGGTGGTGGTAATACTTGGAATTGGACAGGCGACAACACGATTAAGGACCAGTTTGGCTCGAATCGCCAGGGCGATGTCCGATTTCCCTCGCAGAAAGTCATGGCGTCCGACGAATTTGGTCGTCACATCGGCCGCAAGACAACCTTCTTCGCTGCTCCCGACTCGAAGCAGCCCTTGGTATTTTACGATTCCTCTGTCCGCGTTTATATGACAGGCGACACAAACCCCGGCTGGGATCCGAGTTCTGCCAGCGCCCGTGGCGGTAACAACGCTGCGATGTACACGCGATTGAACTACACCAAGATTCAGCAGGCCTATGACCCGTTGCTCTACCCCTTCACCGGGACCGATGCTGCCACTGGTCTTCGTAACTACAAGGTTGCAGCGGGCTGGTTCAAGTACACGCGTGGCGGTTTGATGGGCTGGGATGTGCCGCGTGGCGTTTCCTCCTCACCGGGCCAGCAGGGCCAGCGCGCCACCATTACCTCGCAGGGAACTATGACAAAGGTTGTCGAGAACGAACTCGATACCGGCATCAATACTGGCGTGTGGTAATCAAAGATCTCATGATCGCCCGGGGTTTCCCGGGCGATTTTCTTTTTGATTGAACTGAAATCGGGCGAGACTCGGCCGGTACACAGACATGTTGAAGGGCACCGGTTGTTCGCCGGTAGTCCTGCGTGGTTACGTTGGTCATCGTGGGAGATGGAGCTCGATCATGGCGTCAACTCGCCGCGGGATCGGATTCACACTCATCGAACTGTTGATCGTGATCGCGATCATCGCATTGCTCATCGGTATTCTGCTCCCCGCGCTTGGCAACGTCCGTCGCCAGGGCAAACTTGTCATCTGTACCGCCAACGAGCGTTCGTACGCGACCGCCACCGGGTCGTATGCCGCGGAGAAGAAAGATCGCCTACCGGCGATGGATTGGCGCAGCTCCGATCCGTATCCGGTGGATCTGCCCGGATGGGAAAAATTTCGTGGCAAGTACTTCGCCGACGATCTGGTTGCGGCATCGTTTCAAGTGGTTTCGATCATCCGCAAAAAGACCAACCTGAACGATGAGGTTGCGCCCGTTCCGGACAATTGGATTCCATTCATTCTCTATTCGCACGTGCCACTGACGGATTACATCGGTGGCACGACACCCTCCCCGGTGGCCGCCTGTCCGGAAGATTCGTGGCGCATCGCGATCCAGCGCAAGTGGTCTTCTCCGCACGACGCCGGTTTGGCGTATCCGGAGAACGGAGGCGACAACACGGCCTCGACGTGGCGATGGCCGTTCAGCACGTCGTACAACATACATCAGGCGCACTGGGGCCCATCGCGTGCCGAGCGCCGTTACAACCCGTCGGCCCGTGTGCCCGGTTTTTACCTGACCGCCATCTGGTACCCGACCGACAAGGGGGGCGGGAGTTTTTACACCAAGGAGGGCAGCGCAGATTCGTCAATGCCCGGTCAGTTTGGGTACAACAAACTCACCGACGTGCGATTCCCCAGCCAGAAGGTGATAATGTCCGATGAATTCGGACGTCATTTTGGCAAGCGGACGACTTTCTTTGCCGCGCCCGAATCCCGTCAGCCGCTACCGTTTTACGACGGCTCGGTGCGCATCTATCAGACCGTAGAGACCAATCCGGGTTGGGACCCTTCAAGCTCCAGCAGCCGTGGAGGAGGCGCAAAGTCGATGCAGCAGCGCCTGCAATACACCAAGCAGTGCCAGGCGTACGACCCTGATATCAGTGGCTCAACCGGCCTCGACAAATCGACCGGGCAAAAGCAGTATCGCGTGCCCGCGGGCTGGTTTCGTTATACGCGGGGCGGGTTATTGGGTTGGGATGTGCCGCGGGGAGTGGGGGCGGGCGGAGCTCGCGCGCTTCTGACCAAGGCGGGCACGTCCGATCAGGCGCTCTCCCAAATCGCGGAAAACGAATTGGACACGACGACGGGGTTGTGGTGACTGAAGTGTGTTGTCAAGCGTCCGAATTGGGCCGATTTTGGCCGGATTTTCTCGGCTGGCGGCGGTCGCTGGGCGAATCGGCAATGGTGCGGAAAGGTTGAAAAGACTCGCAACGGCGCCCTATCCGGCCTTGCAAGTTCGCGAGGGTTCTGTTAAGCTTCTGGTGTACGTTCTCGTTCTGAGGAGGTTCGGAATCTCATGACACTTCGCTTGTCCCGGCGTTCCCGGTCGGCGTTCACGCTGATCGAGTTGTTGATCGTTATTGCCATCATCGCGCTGCTCATCGGGATTCTGCTCCCGGCGATCGGTGGCGCGCGCAAAACGGCGAGGATGACGGTGTGCATGAGCAACATGCGCAACTTCGCCATCGCGACCGCCAGTTATGCCGCGGAGAACAGAGACAAGCTCTTCAACTACTCGTGGACCCGCGGCACTCCGATTCCGCCGGATTTTGCGCGATTCCTTCCCGTCGCATCGCAATATGCAGATAACGACATGCATGGCGCCGCGATGCAGTTCACCTACATCATGCAGCGTCGACTGAATTTGACCGACCCCGACAAATTTGCAACGCCGGAAGGCTGGTTCCCATACGTTCACTACGCGCACATACCACTGCTTGACTACATGAGTGCGCAGCTCCCGTTCAAAGTGGGTGCCTGTCCGGAAGACAGGTCTTTACAGGCGCTTCAGGCGTCGTATCTAAATGTGGACAACGCGGGCGTCCCCGTGCCGCCAATTTCAGGAGAAAAGGACGCGCGCTGGCGCCTTCCGTTCCGGTTGTCGTACACCATCCACTCCGCGCACTACAGCCCGGACAAGACCTACAACGTGTCGGAAGCGACTGGTTTGGGCGGCACCGTGAACAAGGTCGCGGGCATCGTGTACGCCGCAAACGGTTTCGTATATCTCTCCGATAATGCAACGCCCAATTCAATGCCGATGGGTTCGCTTGCCAACAAGAAGATGACCGACATCCGGTTTCCTTCGCAAAAGACCTGGATGTCTGACGACTACGGACGGCACTTCGGAAGGAAGGCGAACTACTTCGCCGACCCCCAGTGCCGCCAGCCGCTCGCTTTTTATGACAACTCGATCCGAGTGTTCATGACCGGTGAAACCAACCCCGGCTGGATGCCCGACAGGAAAAGCAATCGCGAGAGCATGACCAAGCGTTTCTCTTGGTTCCAGGAGCAGAGCGAGTATGACCCGCCGATCGCGAACGCCACGACTTCGCCTACCGGCAAGCTTGGTTACAATGCCCCCGCGGGCTGGTTCCAGATGACGCGTGGCGGTCTGCGGGGCTGGGACGTTCCCCGCGGCGGCGTGCGTTCAGTCGTGTTCGCCAACGGGACTATGTCACCCAAGGTCGAAAACGAACTCGACACGACGGATTCGAACGCGTACTGATGCGAGCTTTGTTCGTATTCGTAGCCGGGATGAATCTGCTGGAGTGCCGTACCCTTGCAGACCTCTGCGGAGTTCGGCCATGACTGTTTCCGTTGCTTCGACGCTTTCCCCCCTCGCATCCGCCCAATTTCCTGTGGGGATGCCCGGCGCCGGCCTCGGCCGTTTGTACAACTTCTGCGCCGGTCCGAGCATGCTTCCCGAAGACGTGCTGCGCCAGGCGCAGGATGAACTCTGGAACGTCCGAGGCAGCGGCATCGGCATCATGGAGCTGAGCCACCGGGGCAAGCTCTTTGACAACATCCTGCACGAGACCGAAGCCGCAGCCCGCAAGGTCGGGAACATCCCGGCCAACTACAAAATCCTCTTCACCACCGGCGGCGCAACGAGCCAGAACTTTCAGGTTCCGGCCAACGTGCTCCCCGAGAACGGCGTGGCGGCGTTTCTGACGACCGGCTATTGGGCCGAGCGCACATGGGACGAAATCGGCGTCTACACCGACCGCGCCTACGAAGCCTTCAACGGCAAGAAAGAGGGCTACAAGCACTGCCCCGCCGACTCCGAGATTTCGTACAAGGACAAGCCGGTCTACGTGCACATGTGCACGAACAACACGCTCTACGGAACGCAGTGGCGCAGCCCGGACGGTTCGATCCGGCTCCCCAAGGTGCCCGACGGCTCGTTCCTCGTTGCCGACATGTGCAGCGACATCTTCAGCCGCCCGGTGGACTGGAACAAGTTCGGAATCGTCTACGCAGGTGCGCAGAAGAACGTGGGCATCGCGGGCATTTCGATCGTCGTCATCCGCGAAGACCTGCTCAAGCCCGCGCGCAAGCTGCCCAACATGCTCCGCTACGACGTGATGGCGAGAGACGAAAGCCGGCACAACACGCCGCCCGTCTTCCCGATCTATATGTGCAACTTGGTCTTCAACTGGATCCTGAAGCAGGGGGGCACAGCCGAGCTCTTAAAGCGCAACCTCGAAAAAGCGCAGCTCGTCTACGACGTTCTCGACAACACCAAGTTCTTCAAAGGCCACGCCCGCCCCGACTCACGCAGCCTGATGAACCTGACCTTCCATACGCCAAGCGCGAAGCTCGACGATCTCTTCGTCGAAGAAGGTTTTAAGGCCGGCATGGACCAGATCAAGGGCCACCGCAACACCGGCGGCATGCGCGCCAGCATGTACAACGCGTTCCCACGTGAGGGCGCGGCGGCGCTGGCGGATTTCATGCGCGAGTTTGAGAAGAAGCACGGGTAATCCCCACGGCGAAGCCGTGCCAAGGCGCATTCGCTCCTTTTCCCGCCTTGAATAGCTGGTGCCGCTTTCCCTTTCTATCGCGAGCATTTCCCCCGACCCGCGTGAAGCGATTAGGCTTGCGGCGGCAGTCATGACCTCGCTGGGCGAATCCCGGCTTCATCTTGATGCAACGCTGGCCGGCATCCGCCCTCGCGAGCTTGATCGTTCTGGTCGGCGCGATCTTGCATCGATATTGAAGCGCAATGGCGTTGGCGCGACGGGGATGGATTTGTTCCTGCCGCCGCAGCATTTGGCAGAAGCAGCACATGTCGACCGCGCAGTGGCGGCGACCACCAGCGCGATCGAGTTGATTTCCGAGCTCGGTTTGCTGGGCGCGATCGAATCGAAGGTGCTGTGCCTTGCACTGCCGCCCAAGCCCATCGCGAGCGCGGTCGAGGCGATCGGGGCGGCAGGGCTGGAGCGGGGCGTAACGGTGGTCGATTTTTCATTGCCTGCCGCGGCGGATACTCCGATGTCGATTGCACCGGGCGTGGACTGTGCGCAGGCGATCGCGGCAGGGCAGGATCCGGCAGTTGCGGTCGCTTCGAATTCGCCGCGGGCGATTCGGTTGTGCGATTGGAGCGGATCCCGGCGTGTGGCCGTTGGCAAGGGCGGAGTAGATGTGCGAGCTCTGGTTGCTTCGGCATCGATTGCAGCTGCTGGAGCGCCGGTCGTGATTGATCTTCGTGGAGTTGACGGTGGGTGGGAGATTGCGACACGCGCCGCGGTGGAACTGTGGCATGGGGCGCAGGCTGGCGCCTGAGAACGCCACCGTTCCGACGAGCGAGCGTTGTTCTGGCCTTCGGCTATCCTGACCAAGCGCAACCGGAGCCACGATGTTTACACCGAGCAGCACCGCTTCCCAGTCCGCCCAACCCGCGAATGCCGCAGCCAAGAGCCAGACTCTTCGCGAGTTGAACGACGCGTATTTGAAGGCCGAGAGCCAGATCAAACTCGGCGGCGGACAAAAGGCGATCGAGCGCCAGCACGAAAAGGGCCGTCTCACCGCGCGCGAGCGCGTTGAGAAACTGATCGACAAGGGCAGCTTCTTTCTGGAGTACGGGCTCTGGACCGCGTTTGAAATGTACAAGGAGCACGGCGGCGCGCCGGCGGCGGGAGTTGTCACGGGCGTGGGCGTGGTGCAGGGGCGACGCTGCATGATCGTTGCGAACGACGCGACGGTGAAGGCGGGGGCGTTTTTCCCGATGACGTGTAAGAAGATCATCCGTGCGCAGACGATCGCGATGATGGCGCGATTGCCCTTGATCTATCTGGTGGACAGCGCGGGTGTGTATCTGCCCCTGCAAGAAGATGTGTTTCCGGATACGGATGACTTCGGGCGGATCTTCCGCAACAACGCGGTGATCAGCGCCGAAGGAATACCGCAGATCGCCGCGATCATGGGCTACTGCGTCGCGGGTGGCGGCTATTTGCCGGTTCTGTGCGACACGCTCCTCATGACCGAAGGCTCAGGTCTCTACCTTGCGGGCCCCGCGCTCGTGAAGGCGGCGATCGGGCAGGAGGTGACGGATGAGGAACTCGGCGGCGCGGCCATGCACGCGAGCGTGAGCGGGACGATTGATTTCAAAGAGAAGGATGATGATGCGTGCATCGCACGCTTGCGCGACTTGGCGGCAAAGTACGGAAAGGTCTCTGAAACCGCGAGTCAGCGAACCGCGGATCTCTCGAAAGCGGCCAGACCCTTTCACGCCGGGGAAGAGGTGTACGCAAAGTTCAAAGAAGGTTCCGGCAGCCAGTATGACGTTCGCGATGTGATTGCGTGCTTCGTTGATATCGCAGCGCGGAAAGAGGGCACGACCGAGACGCTTGCCCCCGATTTCGACGAATACAAAGCCGACTACGGCCAGTCCATCGTCTGCGGCTACGCCAAAATCGGCGGCTACTCCTGCGGCATCGTCGCCAACCAGAAAAAACTCGTCCAGCGCACTGTCGCCGGGGGCAAGACCGGCCCGACCAAAGCTGTCCAAATGCCCGGCGTCATCTACGACGACTCCGCCGATAAAGCCGCGCGCTTCATCATGGATTGCAACCAGCGCAAGATTCCGATCGTGTTCCTGCACGACACCACCGGCTTCATGGTCGGGCGCGACAGCGAACAAGGCGGCATTATCCGCGCCGGCGCGAAGATGGTGAACGCGATGTCCAACTGCATCGTGCCGAAGATCGTCGTCATCACCGGCGGCAGCTACGGCGCGGGCAACTACGCCATGTGCGGCCGCGCCTTCGATCCGTTCCTGTCGTTCGCCTGGCCGAGCGCCAAGTGTGCCGTGATGGGCGCAAATCAGGCAACCGGCGTTCTCACAACAATCGAAGAAGCCAGCCGCAAACGCAAGGGCGAGACGATCGATCCGGAAACGCACAAGGCGATCTACAGCGCGATACATGCCGGCTACACCGAGCAGGCCGACATCCGCCACGGCGCCGCCCGCGGCTGGCTCGATCGCATCATCGAGCCGCACAAAACAAGGGATGAATTGATTGAGGCACTCGCAACAGCAGAGCAAGGCTGGGACTATTCGAGACCGTTCAAGACGGGTGTGCTTCAGACTTAATGATGGTCGGCACCGGGAAGTAATGGGGCCAATAACCAAGTTGTGAAGAATGCGCGGAAATCTGCGGCGGGCGCGCACAACGGAACGCGCAACCTCTATAGTGCTCCCCTCGTCGATGCTGTAGGAGGCGTCGGCGCATTGGGAATTCCGTGCGTTTTTTTGAGAGAGGCAAGACATGCAGATTTCGTATTTGGGCGCTGCCGCAGTTGCGGCCGGCGTCATGGTCCAGCTTGCGGGCGCTTCGGCCCTCAACGACTGGAATCTGATCGTTCACCACAATCTGACTTCGGGCTCTTCGGAAGTCGAAGGTCGCACGCTCGTCGGCGGCAACCTCGCGGGAACGTCGAACTACGGCGTCAAGCTGTTGCCGACGTCGAGTTACTTAAACATCGATTCCCTGGTCGTCGGCGGCACGGTCGCGGCAAACAACTACCAGGTCAACTCGGGCCGCGCTCGCCTGTTCGGTGCGAAGGGCTCGGCAAACTTCAACATGAACGGCGGCGGCGCGCTGATCCAGAACGACGGCGGTGTGACGGCGACGGTGAATAACGCGTGGGCCGATGTCACCAATGCTTCGACGTTTTGCTCAAGCCTGAGCGCCACCAACACCGTGACGCTCCCGGGTGGCCAGCCCGCCGGCGTGGTCTTCAACTCGATCGCCGGACCGGGCGGCGTCGCCGTGTTCAGCGTGAACGGCAACTCGCTCTTCCAGAACAACAACGTGCAGCAGATGGACATCAACGCGAACGGAGAAGCCGTCGTCGTGATCAATGTCTCCGGCACGAACATCACCTACAACGGCGGCAACATGGTCGGCGGCTTCAACGTCGCCAACGCCTCCAAGATCATCTGGAACTTCTACCAAGCGACGACCCTCAACATCGACCGCCACTTCTTCGGCGCGATCCTCGCTCCGAACGCCGTCATGTCGAACTCGACCGCGATCGAGGGCAGCGTCTTCGCCGACATCTTCAATCAGAATGGCGAAGTACACCTTCCGAACTTCGTCGGCAACGTTCCGACCCCGGGCACGCTGACGCTTGCCGGCTTCGGCCTCCTCGCGGCATCGCGTCGTCGTCGCTGAATCGAAAAACTTTGAGTCGATCTTCGTGGCACCGGGCTTCCGCCCGGTGTCTTTCTTTTTGTCGATCCGGTGTATCCTCAGCCAGATGTCCGACCTTGTCCGCATCACCGACGTCTCCCCTCGCGACGGTCTCCAAAACGAGCCCGGCGTGATCCCCACGGCGGACAAGGCGAAGCTCGTCGAACTGCTGTGCAAGACCGGCGTGGATGAGATCGAAGTGACGAGCTTTGTGAGCCCGAAGTGGGTGCCGCAGCTGGGGGATGGCGTGGAGGTGTTTGCGCAGCTTTTGAAACCCCCTCCCTCGGGGAGGGGGCTCCTGATTCCGGAATTCTCGGCGCTGGTGCCGAATGAGCGCGGATTGCAGTCTGCGCTTGAGTGCAACAGACTTGCGCACCGCCACTTAATCGAGAAAGTCTCTGTCTTCACCGCTGCATCCGAGACCTTCTGCCAGAAGAACATCAACGCCACGATCGGCGAGTCGATCGAGCGGTTTCGGCCGGTCGTTTCCGCGGCCCATGCAAATGGCCTGGATGTTCGCGGATACATCTCGTGCGTGATTGCTTGCCCATTCGAGGGGCCGATCGCGCCAAGTGCGGTCGCTAAAGTTGCGAAGCAGATGCTCGATCTTGGAGTTGACGAGATCGACTACGGCGACACGATCGGCGCCGGCACTTCAGAAACGATGGCCGCTCTGTTGAGCCAGGTGCGAGCAGTAATCCCCATCGAGCACGGACGGATTGCCTCGACGCTCCATCTTCACGACACATTCGGCCATGCGGCGGAGTGTGTCCGTGCCGCGCTCGATTTCGGCGTTCGCTCCTTCGACGGCTCCGTCGCCGGCCTCGGCGGCTGTCCGTACGCGAGCAAGACTCTTCCCGATGGCACGATCCAGCGTGCTCCCGGCAACATCTCCACCGAACTTCTGATGCAAACGGTCCACGAAGCGGGGTATCGCACGAACGTCCAGCTCGAAGCGCTCAACGAAGCCGCGGCGTTCGCCCGGGAGATCGTGGCCAAGTCGCGCGTCTCGGCAAATCGGGGCGGGGGTGCGGCGTGATCAGAACCCAGATGCACGGGGAGATACTGGAGATCGCGATCGCGCGTCCGGAAAAGCGCAACGCGATGACGCCGGCGATGCTGGTCGACCTGAAGAAATCAATCGGCGAGATTGGTCCGTCGGTGCGGACGCTGCTTCTTTCGGGCGACGGAAACGTGTTCTGCGCCGGCTTTGATCTCTCGCTTTGCAAAGACTCGCCCAATGGCCAAGTAATGCGATCGCTGTTGACCGGCTTGCATAGTTGCATCGGAGCGCTTTTTGCGCTCGATATGCCGGTGGTGATCGCGGCGCACGGCGCCGCGATCGCGGGCGGCTGTGCGATTCTCGGCGGTGGAGATGTCGTCGTGACGAACGCGGAAGCGAAACTCGGCTACCCGGTTGCGAGGCTGGGCGTTTCGCCGGCGGTTTCGGCTCCGTTTCTTCGCAATCTGGCGGGGGACGGCGTCGCACGTGTCCGCGAGCTTGAAAACGGTTTGATCGACGGCCGCGCGGCGCTCGCGTGCGGACTGGCGCACGAATGTCTCGATCGGGCGGAGGATGTTCGCGAGCGATCCTTGCAGATCGCGCAGCACCTGGCATCAAAGCCAGCGGGCGCCATGGCGGCGACCAAACGATGGCTTCGAGAAATCGCGCCGATTTCGCTCGCCGAGCGAGGATTGCAAGCCTCGCTGGCGCTCGTCGGGGGCGAAGAAGAGCGTCGATTGCTTCCTGCGGCATGGACGACCACGCGGTAGCGCCTCATCAAGACAAGAATGCGTAACAACATGACTAGCGCAACGCTGACAACCTCCGGCCCAATTGCAACGCTGACGCTTAATCGTCCGGAAGCACGCAACGCCCTCTCGGTGGAGTCGCTGCGCGATGTGACTGCCGCGGTCGAACAGCTTGCGGCGAGCGCCACAAAGCCTGACGCGCCGCATGTTCTCGTCGTGACGGGCGCCGGCAAAGCCTTCTGCGCCGGAATGGATCTCAAAGCCGTGCTCGGGAACAACGCGCTCGCACTGGATCTACTGACATCGCTCGCAAGGTTCACGATCAAGCTTCGCGCCCTTCCGATGGTTGTCGTCGCCAAAGTAAACGGCGCGGCGATCGGCGGCGGCTGCGGCCTTGCGTGCGTGTGTGATCTTGCTATCTCCCACGCGGATGCGAAACTCGGCTACCCCGAAGTCGATCTTGGTGTCTGCCCGGCGGTCGTCGCATCATGGCTGGTCCGCAAAGTGGGGGCGGGGCGCGCCCGCAAGATTTTGCTCACCGGTGGTCTGATGTCCGGGCGCGAAGCACACGCGTGCGGCATGGTCGATGTATTGTGCGAGTCGCCGTCAGAACTCGATGCGAAGACCGACGAAGTTGTCAAGCGGCTGGCGGCGGGCGGGCCACTGGCACTGGCCGCGACCAAGAAGCTCCTCAATGAACTCGATTCGTCACTTGATGAGTCGATTGTCTTGAAAGGCGCCCAGCTCTCGGCGTCGGTTCTCGCGACACCCGACGCGCAAGCACGGCTCCGCGCCAAGCTCGGAAGTTAGATACCGGGAGTTCGATACCCCGGGGCGGGCGTGACTACTTGAGCACAGACTGCAGCACGGGCAACGTCGCGAGCTTGGCGCGAACGATGTCCCATTCATCGTGATGCATCGAGAAGTAGAGACCCGTGCCGCCGAAGAGTGCGAGAATCGATACGACCCAAAGCACCTTGAGCCAGGTCCGATCGCTCTTCCAAAACCCATACAGGGGCATTGAGACCCCGAGCGGAAGAAAGACGGCGCCAAAAATCCCCATGGCGGCCCACACCGGCTTCTTGTCGTTGAGCGTCGTGGCGATAGTGATGATGTAGGTGACCGCGAGGAAAATCGCCCATGCCGCGATATAGAGGTACATCGTGCGGAGATTGCTCGATCCGATCGCCCACATCCCGATAAAGAGTGTGCACCACGCGATGAATTGATTACGCGGGCCGAAATAGAAGCCCGGAATGAAGGCTGACATTTCGTCGGTGATCCGCCTCGCGATCGGACCGAGCGTGTCGGCTTGTCTCACCTGCAACGACTGCTCTGACTCCGGCGCCGTGTTGAACTTGCAACCCACGCAGATGGTGGAGTCTTTGCCGAGCAACGTGCCGCACTGCGGGCAGAAATCCTGATGCATCGTCGCGAAGTAGTCGATTCCGGCGGCCGTCGAGGCGCCGGAGGCGGCGCGGCTGCCGGCGCTGCTTCCGGCGCGGCTGCCAGCCGAGCTTCCGGATTGGACGTCAATGCCCTCACGCGTCGCACATTCCATGCACGCATAGCGCCCGGTTTTGTCCTTCACCCGGCGCTTCTTAGAGACATCAATCCCGCAAATCACGCAGTTCTTGTCGTCGAGCACGTGCTGTCCTCGCCCCCAGGCGTTTAGAGAATACCAACTTTCAGCGCAGTCGTTGGTCAATCGGTTCTCTGCCTTTCGACACGCGAGTGCTACAACCTCGATGTTTCACATTTCCTACGCTCACCTGAACTTCTGCATGGAGAATCGATTGAGCAACGCCCAACCACTACCTATCGAACTCACGCCCGACGGGTTCGCGACTCTCACGCTCGAGCAGCCCGGAAAGCCGGTCGTGGTCCTTGATCTCGAACTGCTCCAGCGCCTGGCGGCGTCCCTCGAAAAGCTCTCGGGCGCGGATGGGCGCGACATTCGGGGCCTGATCGTCCGGTCCGCGTCCGAGCGGGTTTTTGTCGCCGGAGCAGACCTGAAAACGATTTCAGAGTGGTCCGACGAGCAACTCGACAAGTATTTGGAATTTGGGCAGCGCGTTTTCTGCACTTTGGCGACCCTGCCCTTCCCGACGGTCGCCGCCATTAGCGGAGCGGCTTTGGGGGGCGGCCTGGAACTGGCGATGCACTGCGACGCCTTGGTTGCTTCGCCGCCTGCGGGCCGCGACGGGCAGCCCGGAAGGCCGTATCCGGTCGGGCTGCCGGAGTGCTCCCTCGGTCTCTGCCCGGGCTGGGGTGGAACGAACTTGTACCCGCTGAGTTTAAACGATCCGGCAGAGGCAATTCGGCGCTGCGCAGAGGGCAAGCCCATGCTCTACGACGAGGCCGCGGCGTCTGGTCTCTTCGCGGAAATCGCTGCATCGCAGGCTGAATTGCTGGGTGTTGCGAAGGCTTGGCTGCAGTCAGCCGCCGCGAGTGCGGCCGTGACAAACTACTCGGAACTTGACCCTTGGAAGCGTTCTCCGGCGCAGGCGACTAAGACGCTTCTTTCGATCGATCGCATGCGGGGTGAGCTGACTCAGACGGAAGAGTCGCAGGCCGTTTTGGAGTGCCTCAACATCGGTTTGACCCGGGGGTATCTGGCCGCTCTGGAGGCCGAACGGAAGCATTTGGTCCGCCTGCGGCACACCCCCAAAGCCAAGCAGGCGCTCGCGGCATTCTTTGCCAAGAGCAAATAGATCTCCGGGTTCCACCCGATCCCTCGAAACGACGCGTTGGGGGGCTCCAAAAAGGCCGAAGATTGGCAACCGCCGGCCCTTTCCGCGCACCCAAAGCGCGGAAAGAATGGCATGTAACGCAATTCGCGCGTCGCCGGCTTTCGTCGGTTGCGATCGACCCCCCAGGAGCAGTTTCATGGCCGACCTGAAATCGATGAAGATGTCCGACAAGGACCGCAAACTCATCGAGGACGCGGAAGCACTGCTGGGACCAGAGCCCTCGAAGATGGGCTTTGTAAAGAACATGTTCTGGGGCAACCTGCGGACTGAATTGGTGTTCCCATATCCGATCCCGGAGGCGAAAGAGACTGCCGCGTGCGATCAGTTGCTTGCGCGTCTTGACGAGTACCTGCACAAGGAACACCCGGCTGTTCAGATCGATCAGGAGCAGGAGATACCCAGGTGGGTGATCGACCGGCTCTTTGAACTTGGCGTGATGGGGATGACCATCCCGAAAGAGTTCGGTGGACTTGGGCTCGGCATCACGAGCTACAACCGCGTGCTCGAGCGCATCGGCTACTCGTGCGGCAGCACGGCCGTGTTGGTTTCAGCGCACCAGTCGATCGGCTGTAAAGCGGTCATGCTGTTCGGCAACGAGGAGCAGAAGAAGCGTTGGCTGCCTCACCTCGCGAAAGACTGGGTGAGTGCGTTCTGTCTTTCGGAACCCAACGTCGGTTGCGACGCGGGCGGTCAGGAAACGCGCTGCGAGAAGACGCCCGACGGCGAGTTCTACGTCATCAACGGTGAGAAGAAGTGGGCGACGAGCGGCGCGATCAGCGGACTCTTCACCGTGATGGCCAAGCAGAAGATCATCAACCCCAAGACGGGCAAAGAGGAAGAAAGGGTTTCGGCGCTGGTCTGCCACCCGGACATGGCGGGCATCGAGATCTATCAGAAGAATCGCAGCAAGTGCGGCATCCGCGGCACGTGGCAGGCCCGCATCCGCTTCCACGACGTGCGCGTTCCCAAAGCGAATCTGCTCGGCCAGGAAGGGCGCGGTCTCAACATCGCGCTGACGTGCCTGAACTACGGGCGCTGCACGCTGAGCGCCGGCATGATCGGCGGCGCGCGCAAGGTGCGCGATCAAACCACCAAATGGGCGCGCACGCGCTTTCAGTTCCAGCGCCCGCTCTCTGACTTTGAACTCGTCCAGCAGAAGCTGGCGCGCATGGCGGCGTACGACTACGCGATGGACTCGGTGTTGTATATGACCACCGGAATGCTCGATCGCCACGACGAAGACATCATGCTCGAAACGGCAGTTTGCAAGGTTTTCTGCTCGGAAATGGGCTGGCGCGTCGTGAACGACGGCGTTCAGATCATGGGCGGCGAGGCCTACATGACCGAGAACGAGGTCGAGCGCGTCTTCCGTGATTCGCGCATCAATCTCATCGTCGAAGGCGCGAACGAGGTCATGCAGTCGTTCATCTTCGCATACGGCGGAAAGCAGCTTGCGGAGAGCATGCTGACGGTGAAGAACGCGCTTGGTTGGAACAAGGATGAGGGTTTTGGCGCGAACGTCGGGCGCGTGCTGAAGAACTCGACGAACTTCAAGCTGGTTCGCGCCGCCGTGCCGCTGGGAATTGAGATCTTCCTCGGAATCCGGCGCAAGTTGCCGGCCGCGCCGCATGTTCACGAATCGCTCCGCACGCAGGCGGCTCGGCTCGCTTGGCTCATCCGCGAACACAGCCACCAGTTCAAACGCGCGAGCAAACGGTACGAAGAAGCGATCGTTCATCGCCAGTGCGTGCAGGCCCGCCTCGCCGACAACGCGATGTGGCTGCATGCGTTCGCGTGCACGCTGAGCAAGCTCGATCAGGATCTCCGCCGGGGAGGCGATGGCGCGGAATTCGAACGTGATCGCGCCGCAGCGCTCCACTTCTTCGATCTCGCGGAGACGTTCTTCTACGCAAACATCCGCGAGCTTTCGGAAAACGCCGACGACACGATGCTGAAGGCCGCCGCGGCATCGATCAAGCACAGCGATGCCATGCCCAACAGCGAGTTCTCGATTCCCGAGCGCTCGCCGGTGGCAAAGGGCACGGGCAAGGTGGTCAAGCAGGACGGAATCAAGCAATTCCCCGGTTCACCGACAGTTGGTCGGCCCGGTGAACCTGCGCGTGCCGGTGGGGCGGTCTGACGTTTACTTTTCTGGTTCGGCGGGCTTGCCGAGATACCAGATGATGACGTCGGTCCAGAGTTGCTGCCATCCGTCGATGCGTTTGCCATCCCGATCAGTACGCCCAAAGCTGTGATCCGCGCCGTCCATTCGATTGGCCGTGACGTCGCGTCCGCGGCTGAGGAGCTGCGCATATAACGCATCGCACGAAGCGGGTGCTACGGCTTGGTCTGCAGAACCATGGGCGAGATAAATCTTCGCGTCCGTCTTCGCGAGCTCTTCGAGCGGCGAACTCGCGAGAAACGAACTCCAGCGTCGGTAAGCGTGCCCAAGCCACATTTTTTCCGAGCTTTCCGGGTCTTTGAGAACCTCCTTCCAGCCATCAATCAGATTCTGTTCGCACTCGGGACCGGGTGCGCCGTTGCAGAATGCTCCGCTCTTCGCGAGCACCATCAAGTCGAAAAGCTGAGTCACCCCGCCTCCCGCGGCACTCGTTACATGCGTTACACGAGGTTCAAGCGCTGCGACCCGGCAAGCGACCAATCCGCCTTCTGAATGGCCGGCCACCAGCACGCGGCTGGGATCTACGCCGGGCAGTTTTAGCGCCGCATCGAGCGCCGCTCGATTCGCCTCGGACCAGCGATCGAGCGTGTGCTCGCGGCGAAACTCATCACTCGATCCTTCAGCGCTCCCGGGCCGCTCTGCCGCCCCGAGAAACTGCACACCTGGCCGCTCGACAACGACCACTCGAGCCCTGCCGCGCGCCGCCCCCGCGATCGAGTTTGCGCCATAACTCAGAACCGCCGTGTCCTTGACGGTTTGCCAAGCGGATTGCGCCCCCGATCCGCCGATGTAGAGCACCAGCGGAAGGCGATCGGTTTCGTTCAGTGGAGCGCGAATGTAGTAGGTAATCGTGCGGCCGTACGCGTCGGTTGCTTCGTGTCGTTCGAAGGACTTGGGCAGCAGCGGAGCGGCGCTTGGCGCCGAGGCAGGGGCCGCGTGATCCGGTTGAAGCAATTCCGCCCCCTGCCAGCAAACGACAAGCAGTGCCGCGATGAAGGTGAGCATGATGCGATCTCCGGTGTGCATCTGGCAGATGCGCCGCTCCCAATCGTCCGCCACGGCGAATGAAGTGGGGGCCTGAAATTTTGCCTTTCGGCGGGCTCGTTCGGGCACCTGCTGATACCCTAGAGAGAGTCAGAAATTGTGTCCCTTCCGGAGCCGCGACGATGCCCCGAAAGTCCGTCTACAAAGCCGAAATCGAGTACCTCCAGGTCATGGATGAGAATGGCGTGATCGATGCCGCGCAGTCGCGGAACACGCTGAGCGACGAGGAGATTCTCGAACTCTTCAAGTTCATGCAGCAGTGCCGCCAGCTCGATGAGATCGCGTTCAAGCTCCAGCGCTCCGGTCGCATGGGAACCTACCCGCAGAACAAGGGGCAGGAAGCCGCCGCCATCGGCACGGCGTACGCCGCGAAGAAGGGACAGGATTTCCTCGTTCCCTGCTACCGCGAGAACGCGGCACTCTTCATGCACGGCCTGCCCATGCACTACGTCCTCCTCCACTGGATGGGTGATGAGCGCGGCAACCAGATCCCCGAAGGTGTTCAGCAGCTCCCGCTCTGCATCCCGATCGGGACGCAGATGCTCCACGCAACCGGAATCGCGTGGGCATTCAAGATGCGGAAGGAACCGAAGGTTGCGCTGACGTACTTCGGTGACGGTGCAACAAGCGAAGGCGACTTCCACGAAGCGATGAACTTCGCGAGCGTTTTCCAGGTACCGCTGGTGTTCATCTGCCAGAACAATCAATGGGCGATTTCGGTGCCGCGCGAGACGCAGATGCGTTCGAAGACGGTGGCGCAGAAGGCACTGGCGTACGAGATGCCGACGTACCAAGTGGACGGCAACGACTTGCTCGCAGTCTATAAGATCGCGAAGGAATGCGTAGATCGCGCTCGCGCCGGCGGCGGCCCGTCGTTCATCGAAGCCGTGACCTATCGCCTTGCCGATCACACGACGGCGGACGATGCACGCCGTTATCGCGATCAGAAGGAAGTGGATTCGTGGCTCGGCCGCGATCCGCTCATCCGCCTTCGCAAGTATCTCGAGACGAAAGACCTGTGGGACGAAACCAAGCAGAAGGCCGCGGAAGAGCGCAACAAGGCGATCGTGGCCGAAGTCGTCAAGACGGCGGAAGGAATCGAGAAGCCGTCGTTTGATGACATCTTCGACTACACGTTTGCGGCGATCAATCCGGAGTTGGAGAAGCAGAAGCGCACGGCGCGGACGAGTAGTTTGGGTCAGGATCCGACGCAGGTGGGGTTGGCAACCGAGCCGGTACATCAGTGAAATCGCCAGATAGCAAAGAGGCAAATGGCAAATAAAGGCATGGAGTAACGCGAGTGGGTCGTCTGCAACAAACTTTCCTGATGCGAGTCGAGGACTTCAGCAGCGCCATGGTTGACGTTGCGGAGAGGCTCATTCGCGACAAGAGATTTCTTCGGGTCGCAGATCAAATAACGGCGTGCGGCACGTCGGTCGGAGCAAATTCATATGAGGCCGACGAAGCGATGAGCAGGGCCGACTTCGTGAAAACGATGTGCATCGTTGCGAAGGAACTGAACGAGTCGCGATTCTGGTTGCGATTGTGTGTGCGGCGAGAATGGCTCGCGCCTTCGGATAGTGGTCCGCTTCAGATTGAAGCGGCAGAACTCAAAAGCATCTGCGGAGCAATCATTTCTCGAACTCGGAAAAACGGTCTGAAACAAAAGGTCTGAAGCTTTTCTTTGCCTTTATTTGCCATTTGCCTCTTTGCCATTTGGCCCTTTGGAACTACCCCATGCCCCGTACCGATGTGATGAAGCAAAAGGGATTGACGCTCGTTGACGCCATCAACGAAGCACTCGAGCAGGAAATGACGCGAGACTCTCGCGTTGTTCTCCTTGGCGAAGACGTCGGCGCCAACGGCGGCGTCTTCCGCGTGACCGAAGGTCTTCAGAAGATTTTCGGCAAGGATCGCGTGATTGACACGCCGCTTGCCGAATCCGGCATCATGGGCACGGCGATCGGCCTCGCCATGGCGGGCATGCGACCGATCCCCGAGATCCAGTTCGATGGATTCCTCGGCCCGGCGTACGACCAGTTGACGAATCACGCGGCGCGCTATCGCACGCGAACCCGCGGCGCGATCACGATCCCGCTGACTGTCCGCGTTCCGGTTGGTGGCGGCATCCATGCCCCGGAGTTGCACAGCGATTCGCCCGAAGCGATTTACGCACACACACCGGGACTCAAGGTTGTGATGCCCTGCACGCCGGTGGATGCGAAGGGCCTGCTGACCGCAGCAATTCGCGATCCTGATCCGGTCGTCTTCTTCGAGCCCAAGCGCGTCTATCGCAGCTTCCGCGAAGAAGTCCCCGAAGAGGAATACACGATTCCGATTGGCCACGCGAAGGTTGTCTCCGAAGGCACCGATCTCACGGTCGTCACATGGGGCGCGAGCGTCTTTGAATGCCTCGCTGCGATCGATAAGTTGCCGGAAGATGTCTCAATCGAACTCATCGATCTCCGCACGATCTATCCGATTGATCTCGACACGATCGTGCAAAGTGTGCAGAAGACTGGCCGCTGCGTGATCGTGCACGAAGCCCCCAAGACCAGCGGGTTCGGTGCTGAGATTTCAAGCCTGATTCAGGAACATTGCTTCCTGCATCTGAAGGCCCCCGTCCAGCGCGTCGCCGGGTTCGACACGGTTATGCCGTACTACAAACTCGAACTCGACTATCTCCCCGATGCGAAGCGCATCGTCGAAAGCGTGACCCAGACACTCGCGTACTAATTCTGCTTCTGAAGCCCCCTCCCTGAGGAGGGGGCTGGGGATGGGCGAAGTTTTCTGTACGAGCCTCCCATTCATCACCCACCGAATTCTGCTTCTTCCATCTCCGGATCAAATCAATGTCGCTCCAAAAATCCGCCAATCCTGACGAATTCATCCTTCCCGACCTTGGTGAAGGCGTGCACGAAGCCGAACTGATCAAGTGGCGCGTCAGCGTCGGCGATCATGTCAACGAACACGACATCCTCGCTGAGATGGAAACTGACAAGGCGCTCGTCGAAGTTCCTTCGCCACGCGAAGGCGTGATCGCTTCTTTGAACGGCAAAGAGGGCGAAGTTCTGAAGGTTGGGATCATCCTGGTGACATATCAGGGAAGCGGAGCCGCGGCACCGGCGAAATCCCAGTCCGCGCAGGCATCGCAACCCGCGCCCGGCCAGAAGGAGTGGGGCGTCGAGGCCCCTGCGGCCGACGAACGCAACGGCGCCGCACACGATGACATCATCGTCGCGGAGCGCACCGAAGATGCCGGCACGGTCGTCGGCAAGATGGGAGGCGAACTCGCGGGAATGTCCGCCGCGCCGGGCAAGGCGCTTGCGACGCCCGCCGTTCGTCGCCTCGCACGCGATCTCGCTGTTGACATCGACACCATCGGCGGCACCGGCATCGGCGGCCGCGTGACCGAGAAGGATGTGCGTTCCGCAACGGCCGGCGGCTCCGCGCCGCTACGAGCCCGAAGCGCAAGCGAGGGCACAGTTGCTCCCGCACGCCCATCGCGCCCGGTCGAAGCCCCCGCCGCGCGTTCACCTGCACCTTCTCGCCCCGCTCCCGGCCGCGAAGAAGTTCCGTCAAAGTTTGCTCCTCAACCAAGCGCCCCCGCACGCCAAGCTGCGCCTGCGGCCGGTGGCTCGGACAACGACCTTCGTATTCCGTTCCGAGGCGTTCGCCGCACCATCGCACAGCGTCTCCGCCAATCCATCAATCAGGCCGTCCACTTCACGGTGATGGACGAGGCCGATGTCACTTCGCTCGACACGCTCCGGCGCAAGCTCGCCTCCGCCAGCGGCGAGAAGGTTTCGTTCCTCCCCTTCGTCGCCTCCGCAGTCGCGCGCGTGCTGAATCAAACTCAGTTCCGCGCACTCAACGCAACGGTTGAAGAAGACCCGGGCAACCCGAGCGCCGACGCGTTCATCATCCAGCACCGCTCGGTCCATCTCGGCATCGCGACCGACACCGAGACCGGCCTCATGGTCCCGGTTATCCGCGACGCCGATCGCCTGGGCGTGCTCGAAGTCAGCCGCGCGATCGCGATGACCGCTGAAATGGCCCGCAGCCGTTCCATCCCCCGCGAGCAGTTGATGGGCAGCACGTTCACGATCAGCAACGTCGGCAGTCATGCCGGCCGCTTCGCGACGCCGGTGATCAACTATCCGGAAGTCGGCATCCTTGCCGTCGGCCGCGCGAAGGATGGCGTTGTTGTTCGCAACGGGATGATCGGCGTCGGCAAGATGCTGCCACTCAGCCTCGCGTGCGATCACCGAGTCGTGGACGGCGCAACCGCCGCACTCGCGCTCGCGGAAATCGTCAAGTTGTTGCAGGATGCTGAGCAGTTGCTTGGGCCGGCGCGGGGGTAGACCCGCCAGACTCGATCGAATCTTCACGGCAACGCCGTGCCGAGATTCGAGCCGAGGGTGGAGCGAGCTTGCGAGCGACACCCTCGGTCACTGAATACGGATTCCGCGCACCCTGAAAGGGTGCAACCCGTTCGCCGCGCCGCGTTGGTACTCTGCCGCGAATGTCGCAATCACTCTCGCGCGTGCTCCTTCACCTCGTCTTTGCAACCAAGCACCGCGCTAATCTCGTTTCTCCCGAGCTCGATCCTCGATTACACGCATACTTCGGCGGCATCTGCAGGAACCTCAAATCGCCTCTCATCACCGCGAACGGGACGACAAATCACGTGCACCTCCTCGTCGATTTAGGGAGGACGATCACGATTGCCGATCTCCTCCTGAACATCAAACGCCACTCGTCGAAATGGATGAAGGCGCGAGGCGTTCAAAATTTGGATGGCAGGATGGCTACGGCGCGTTCTCCGTCAGTGAATCCTCGATTGCGAGCGTTGAGAAGTACATCGCCAACCAGAAGAAGCATCACGCCAGAATGCCGTTCGAGGATGAATTTCGGGCTCTCTGCCGCAAGCATCACGTCGCGCTGGATGAGCGTTACGCGTGGGACTGAATTGCACTCTTTCAGAGTGCGGCGGATCGTGGCGCGGCGACCGAGGGTGTCGCTCGAAGACTTGCTCCACCTCGGCTCGAATCTGGGCAGGCCGTTGGCCTGAAAAATCGGGCACTTAGCTCGGGCCCGGGGTGTGCCTCGCAGAGGGTGTCGGAGCGGCGAAATACGTACGCTCTTGCGATGAAACACGCGGACGCATTTGCTGCTCAACTCGACCGCAGTTTCTCCGGCAGAGGCTGGCACGGCCCCACGCTTCTCGGATCGCTCCGCGGCGTGTCGCCCGCAGAAGCGCTTCGAAAGCCCAGAGGCTGCGCGCACTGCCTCTGGGATCTGCTTCTCCACACGACCTACTGGAAGTACACCATTCTCGTCAGGCTGGGAGCCGCAGAACCGAACACTTTTCCGCGCTCGCCCAGCAACTGGCCGAAGACTCCCTTGGCTTCGCTCACGGCCGCGGAACTTGGGAAGAGCTGGAAGGCCGATCTCGCGCTCGCGCGCGAAACGCATGCGAGACTCAAACGCGCTATCGCGGCTCTCGCGGAATCTGAACTTGACCGCATTCCAGCTGGTGGACGCACGTGGACCGCGCGCCAACTCATCACCGGAATTGCGGCACATGATGTCTACCACGCCGGGCAAAGTCAGCTCATCAAGAAAATGAACCGGCGCTGAACGATGTCGTCTGCGTTGCTTCTCGATTTCGCGCGCCAATAACGCCGGAATGAAACGTTCCATTCGCGTTTTCAGCCGGTTTCGGCGCTGAAACGATGCGTTGCAGACCTTGTGCAGATGGAACGGCTACCTCCTTTCCCTACCATTCCCCCCGTGCCCCCAGAAGACTTCACCAGCACGGGTTCTTCCCCTATCTCTATCCGCGATGTCGCCGCGACCGCCGGCGTTTCGATCGCCACGGTCAGCCGAGTCATCAACGACTCGCCCGCTGTTGCCGCGACTACCGCCGCCAAAGTGCGTGAGGTGATTGCACGACTCGGGTACGTGCCCAATCCGATGGCGAAGGTCTTCTCCTCGCGCGAGAGCCACATCATCGGTCTTGCGCTCCCTCGCTTCCACGGCGAGTTCATGACCTGGCTGCTCCACGGTGCGGACGAGGAAGCCACCAAGCTCGGCTACCACCTGATGATGACCACGATCGCGAAGTCAGAAGACGGTTCTGCACGCAGCCACATTGTCGGTTCGTTGCTCATCGATGCGCTCCTGGTCGTCATCACCGAACAGGATGATCCTCTGGCTGAAGACGTGCTCGCCTCCGGCGTGCCAACCGTTGTCCTCGATACCGACATGAGCGCCCAAGGCCTCGACAGCGTCATCCTCGATAATGAGCGCGGCACGCGCGAAGCGGTCGATCACCTGCTCCGCTGGGTGGAACCTTCCTCGCTCTACTTTGTCGGCGGTCCGCCCCAGAACTACGACACGCAGCAGCGAGCGAAGGGCTTCACGTCCGCGCTCGAAGCACGGGGCTGGAAAGTCACGCCCGATCAGATCGAAATGGGCGACTACTCGATCGAGTGGGGCAAGGAATGGGCCATCCGCATGTCCCGGCGCGGGAAGCTCGCCGGTGCGGCTCTCGCTGCCAACGACAAAATCGCCTGTGGAATCATGCATGCCGCGGGTGATCTCAAGGTCGCTGTCCCCGATCAGCTCCGCGTGATTGGTTTCAACGATTCGCAGATCTCGCGTCTGGTGCGTCCGCGTCTCTCGACGGTCTCGCTCCCGATGGCCGAAATGGGGGCCTTGGCCGTTCGCACGCTCGTCCGGCGCATTGAGCATCCGAACGCAGAGGTGCACTGCACAAAGCTGCCTACGAAGCTCCTGATTCGCGAGAGCAGCACGGCAGTGCATTTCTAAACCCGGCCGCTCGCCGCGGTAACTGCCATACCCGGGCGGTGCCTCGACAACTGCCAAGAAACCAACTCAATTGGGTCACAAGCTGTAAATCCCTGCGTTGACGGGGATTACGGCTATCTTTCCAAAATACAATCAAAAACCAAACAAAACACTATCATTCCGGGTGCGTTTCCAGTATTCTGACGCATCAGACATGCCGTCTTGCGGTTCGAGTGACGAATCGCATTCTCCTACCCGCGGCGGTTGCCGCCCTACCTCACGAAAGGCCCACCCTTGCTGTTCATTCAATTTGTCCGTTTCGCCGCCATTCGGGCTGCCGTCTCCGCCTCCGACAAACACTGGAATCCAAAAGCCGAAATCGGCTTTTTCGTCCGCGCGCTCGTCGGCGTCTGGATCGCTGTTTGCCTCAGCGGATGTGCCGCAACAACTGATCCGACCCCGTTTGCAGATTCGACCCGCGCCGCCGCGACGTCTGTTCGTGCCGCGGGCGCGCAAACCCGCAACGCGCTCGATGGGAACCCAGCCAATCAAGCGCGGGCGTCCGAATTCGAGCTGCACTGGGCGGCTCGAAATCGCGCGATGGCCGCGGCGACCGATTATGGGAATTCGCTCGTCGTCGTCTTCAAGCAGTCGCAGGCCGTGCAGCCGTCATCGCTTTCAACCAGCCTGCAGCGCCTCGCGAGCGCTTTGGGCGTGGGCGGCGCGATCAACCCCGGCGCGGGGGCGGCGGTGGGGATGCTCGTTGCAAGCGCCGACACGATCGCATTCATCCACGCGCAGATCGAGCTTGTTGCAGCCTCGCGCACGATCGACGAGGCGATGACACGAGCACAGCCTGTGATCGACCGTATCGCTGAGTTCGTGATAGCCGATACGAGCGACATCGAGACGATCATTCGCGCCAGCGCCGCGGTCGAACGTCTGGAGTTCGCGGAGAAATTCAATGACTCGCTCGCCTTTTCCCAGTCGATCAATCGCCGGCGCGACGAAATCCGCCGCGCGTCGTACGCCGAATTGACGCCTTCCGCATTGGACGAACTGGCGCGAATCGAATCGTTGAGGTCATCGGTTCAGGCCGACTTGACGCCGTATTTCGAGAAACTCGCGGCCATCGATCGGCAAGAGTCCGATGCGATTCATGCCATCAATGAAGCCCGGGATGCGATCGAATCGTGGGCGGCTGCGCATCGCTCGCTCGCCTCCTCCATCACCCCGAAATCCTCACTTGCCGCAAAGTAAAGGGCGCGCAGCCGCTTCATCGACGTTCATCCTGCGCACGAAAAACTGAATTGTGTTGTTTATTTCTACTGGAGCCTTCCATGACTTCCGAATATGACACGCTTTCTACGCTCGCCGACTGGTCTGCCAAACTCGCGGAATTGCTCGACGCCGCGCGCGTCGCTTCGGATGGCGATGGTGATTCCCGTCTTGCTGTTGTGCGCCGCCTCGATGCGTTCATCGCGGCCTCTCAGCCGGGAACCGATGAGATTCGGCAACTTGATCGGGTTGCGTCGGCCGCGGCGCACGAATTGGCCGATCGTATCGTCGATGGCGCGATCGAACAAATCGCCTTGCGTACGAGCGCGCTCGATTCGCTCGCATCGCAATTGGTCGCGATTCGCGCGCAGGCAGAAGCAAGGCAGGTCCCGAGTGCTACCGCCATTTCAGAATTGGCGGACCGGCTTGCCCGCGTCGCGGAGGACGCTGGGGCGATTGCCCGTGTTCGAAGTGAAAACGCAGGGGATTTCAGCCAATTGAACGGCCGAATTGTTCAACTTGCGTCCGCCCTTTCCGATCTCCGCGTGGCGTTCCTTTCCCTGTCTGCGAAGCGGCAGGAACCCGGGCCGAACGCATTCGGTACAGTCATTCCGGAAGGATCGCGAGGCGACCATTGATCGACCGGATTTTCTTTGCCATTTTGCTGCCGCTGCCGATCATCGTGGCGTTCGCGTCGCTCCTGTTCGGCGTGCGTGCCTGGCGCACGAAGACTCCAGGGCTGCGTCGGTCGCGTGCGCTCGCGGCGATTTGGCTGTTCATCTGCACCGGGATTCTGTTTTACTGTCGCGAGCGTGTGAGAGGTTGGGCAGGGGTCGACGGTGGATCGATCACTGTTTTCATGATCGCGAGCGCCGGCGCGCTTGTTGCATTTGGAATTGCGATCGGTTTTATTGCGGCCGTCGGTCGATCGACTCGAAACAGCCCGCTCTGTCCGCGCTGCTGGTACGAGATGTCGGGTGTTGAGGAGCAGCGTCCCGGGCAACTGATCTGTCCGGAGTGCGGGACGCGAGTTTCGGCCGCCTCCGATCTCATTCATCGAAAACGCTGGCCCGTGCTCATCGCGCTCGCGGTCGCGTTCCAGCTGGCGGGCCAGTTCTGGTATCAGGTGATCCGAGCCGACCACGGGGGCGTGCAGAACTTTGTGCCTACCACGGTTCTGGTTGCGGGAATGTTCTCGTTGCCGGCGGAGTCGATCATCGGGCCGCCGAGCCCGTTCGACGCGACGACACTCGCCGGACGCCTTGCGAATAACCACTCGACAGGCTGGCAGAAATCCTGGGCAATTGGCAAGGCGGTCGATGCGATCCAACGCGCGAATCACCCCGACGCGGTTTCGCGTGCGTGCACCATTCTGAATCGTTGCCAATATGAAGGTGAAATCCCGCTCGAAGCGTGGAAGGCCTCCGTGCGATTGCTTTGCGTCGACCAGGTGCCGGGTTCGGGGGAAGCCTTTGCCTATCTCGCCGATTGCTACGTTCGCGCGAGGGGTTTGCCCGCGGCGACCGCGCGCCTGAGCAACGCGACCGATCCGGTCAAAAGCGCCGACGAGCTGCGAGAGCTTGCTCCCTATCTGATCGCGAGCGTGACCCGCGCTCAGATTCGAAGCCAAGAGTGGTGGGCCTCACTTCGGTTGCTCGCGCTGGCGGGAGATTCGGCGGCACCGGTTATTCCAATCCTTGAGCAGCGGATTCTGCTGGAGGAGTCCGACGGGGGACGCGCGAATTCCGCCGCCGTGCTCGCCATGCTCTCGCCGACACTTCCGGACGCGCCAGAAGCCGCGATTCGCGCGTTTGCGTGCCTTCCTGGAATTGAGCAGCCCCGGGTGCTGAATGCGATCGCGCGGTATGTTCAACCTTCGGAGGAACTTGCCGTGTCGTTCCGCGCGCTCGCTGGCTGTGGCGAACCGACGCTCGAGGTTGCGGGCGCGGTTGCGCTACTCGGCGCATCACAGACACGCTGTGAAGGTGCAGAGTCGCTCATCGCGGTCCTTCGCCGGCAGGCAACGATTGGCAGCCCCGACCTCGCCTCGATTTATTGGCCGGTGACGAGAGTTCCCGGTGACGGCGCCTCCAGCGTGTTGCTGGGCTACCTGAAAGAACTTGCATTAACCGCGAGCGGCGGGCTCAGGGTTGAAGCAATGGCTCAATTGTCGACGATCGGGCGGGATGTGGAATCTCGTTCCCCGGAAGTTCTCGCATTTCTTGATTTTGTCGGGACCGATCGCAACGCGGAAATTGCGGAACGCGCCCGCGCGCTGGCGACGGACCTGCGCACGGCACGCACCGCTCAGTCACAGCTTCGGAAGGTGGCGGTGATCCGGTAGATTTCGATCCTCCGGGTGCGGCTGCCTTGAGGCTGCCTCTCACGCCTAGTCTCACGCCAGCGATGCCAGAATCTCGCCGCCAACTCGGAAACGTTCACCGGATTGTGATCAAAGTCGGGAGCGCGGTGCTTGCGCCCGAGGGCGAATTGTCGGTGCAGTCGGTTCGGCGTCTGTGCGCGCAGCTGTCCGAACTTGCCGCGGAAGGGAAGCAGATTGTGGTTGTTTCTTCGGGCGCGGTGGCTTCGGGCTTTCGTGCTCTGGGGTTGAAAACGCCTCCGAAAACAATCCGCCTGAAGCAGGCGTCGGCAGCGATCGGGCAGCAACGACTGATGACGCAGTACGCCGCGGTGCTCGAGAAAACCGGACAAACCGTGGCTCAGGTGCTGCTCACGGCCGAAGACTTTGAGCAGCGTGCGAGATTCCTCAATGCGCGCCAGACGCTCGAAACGCTGCTTGAACGTGGAGTCATCCCGATCATCAATGAGAACGACAGCGTCTCGTTCGATGAGATCAAGCTTGGCGATAACGACCGGCTTTCGGCGCTGACCGCTGCGATGTTGCGGGCCGATCTGCTTGTGATGCTGAGTTCGGCGCGGGGTGTTGTGGGAACGGGCTCGCGAAATGTGGTTCCGCAGTTCGACCGCGTCGAAGATGCGCGGGCGCATGTTCGCGCCGAGAAGTCGATGGTCGGCACCGGCGGAATGGCGACCAAGCTGGATGCCGCGGCGATCGTCACGCGCGTCGGCATTCCCGCAATCATCGCGTCCGGGAGCATGGCTCGTGCAGTTCCGAAGTTGCTCGCGGGCGAGGTGATCGGGACGTATTTCAAGGCGCAGGCCGGGGCTCCGGATGGGCGGCGGCGCTGGATCGGCCTTGCGGCGAAAGCAAGCGGCAGCGTCACAGTCGACGCAGGCGCTGCGAAGGCGCTCAGCACGCGGGGTGCGAGCCTGCTTCCGTCGGGGATTACTTCGGTACAGGGAACCTTTGAACAGGGAGAAGTGGTGGAAGTTCGTGATGATGGCGGCAGGTCGCTCGCGAGGGGCCTTTCGGCGTACTCGTCGGCGGAGATTGGCCGGATCAGGGGCAAAAAGGCCTCCGAGATTGTGAAGGTGCTGGGCTATTCGCACTGTGACGAAGTGATCCATCGCGATGATCTGCTCTTGATCGAGAAAGGGGGCGAGTGATGGAGCGCAATGACGTCGCACGCGACGCCCGCGACGCGTCGCGCCCGCTCGCATCGCTTTCCACTGCGATGAAAAACGCGGTGCTGGAAGAGATCGCCTTTGAGATTATTGCGCAGACGCCGCAGATACTGGAAGCCAACGCCGAAGATATGGACTCGGCGCGCACGAACCACCTTGAGGCCGCCAAACTGAAGCGACTCGAACTGACCGCGGAGTCGCTCGCGCAGCTTGCGCTTGGCGTCAGGCAGGTAGCCGCCTTGCCCGACCCCGTCGGATTGGTGACCGACGAACGGGTCGTTCCATCGGGGCTGAGAGTCCGCCGGGTGCGCGTGCCGCTGGGCGTGATCATGATGATCTACGAAGCGAGGCCGGGGGTCACGATTGATGCATTTGCGCTCTGTTTTAAGGCGGGAAATGCGTGCATCCTCAAGTGCGGACGCGAAGCCGTGCGCTCGAACGTCGCGCTCATCTCGATCGTTCATCAGGTGTTGGAAGCGCACGGGCTTTCACGTGCGGCGTTGACGTTTGTCTCGCCCCGGGACGAAAGCGAACTGAAAGACCTGCTCCATCGTGATGACTGCATCGACCTTGTCATCCCCCGGGGTGGCGAACGCCTGATCCGATTCGTCGCGGCGAATTCGAGAATTCCCACAATACAGCACTACAAAGGCGTCTGCCACATCTTCGTCGATGAATCAGCCGATCAGGTCGGTGCGATCGAGGTGTGCGTCAACTCGAAGGTGTCGGCGCCCGCGACGTGCAATGCCGCGGAATGCATTCTCATTCACGAGAAGATCGCGCACGAGTTCCTTCCAAAGCTCGAAAATGCGTTCATTGCCGCAGGCGTCGAGATGCGTGTCCACATCGACGCTCTCCCGCTCACGAAGCACGCGCAGCTTGCGGAGCAAAGCGATTTTGGTTGCGAATTTCTCGACATGATTGTTGCGATCAAGGTCGTTCCCGATGTTGCCCGGGCGATCGAGCACATTCACTGGTTCGGATCGCGCCATACAGAGGTGATTCTCTCGGAGTCGCAGGAGTCGATCGCCGCGTTCCGCGCCGGGGTGGATGCCTCGTGCGTGATCGTGAATGCCTCGACCAGGTTCAACGACGGGTTCCAGCTCGGCTTGGGCGCCGAGATCGGAATCAGCACGAGCAAGCTGCACACCTACGGCCCGATGGGGCTTGAGGACCTTACCGCACGCCGCTTTGAAGTTGATGGGAAGTGTCAGACGCGTTGAGGGGGATTCGCGAGCGGCGCGAGCAGTCGCGTGAGAGCCTCGCCTTCTGGCGGCGCGTACGGCCTGAACTTCTCGAACGTTCCCGTTTCTTCGCTGTACAGCAGCGCGCGGTTCTGGCCGAGCGCCTGCGCGTGGGGCGAATCGATGAGCGCACTCGAATCCGCACCGCTCATCTGGAACAAGGCGCGAAGATCGAATTCCTTCACGCCGCGACGATCGATCGCGCGTTCCAGGTTCGCCACGTTGTCGGACCACGCGATGGTGTGAATCCCGACGGTGGGGCCCTCGCGCAGGATCGACATGAACTGCTTGTCGGGCTTGGTGACCGCTTCTTCGCCGTTACCCGAGAAGCCGTAATCGTCTTCAGCCTTTCGAAGAGATCGGAAACGATGAATGCCGTGGACGATCAGGAAGATCGGTTCGAACTCGCCCTGTTCGATCTTGCGACGACGCTCGAGTTCGGCGTGAACCGCCGCGAGCGCTTCGTCTGCTCCGCGTGCCGCGGCATGCTTCACGGTCGGGGCGAGCCGCGTAGAAGCATCGAGCAACGGCGTCGCGCCGTCCCACTCCGGACTCGGGCCTTCGATGACGGTGATGCGGGGTGCGCTGCCTTCGCGAGGCGGCAGCGGAAGCCTCGCCGCGAGTGCAATGGTCGCGCCGACGAGCAGGCCAAAAGCGGCTCGTTCGCTCTGGCCGACGACGAGCAGATTCGCGCCGCTTTGCGGACGGAATGTGACCGCAGTTGGCTCTTTGATCGAAACCGCGTCGCCGAGCCAGACCTTCGGGGCCACGCGCGCCGAGCGTCCTTCACCGGAGAGCAGAGCGAGAAGCCCCGCATTGCGCTCCATGTTCGAAGGCAGATTGCCTTCGAAGATGAGCGTGGGCGGCGGCTTGCGTTTCAGGGTTGCAGTCTTTTCACGCACCTGACGCAGCTTTTCATCGCGTGCGTCGTCGGGCAGCCACACGACCTGGAACGGGCTGTTACCTTCAAGCAATCCGCTCGCGTCGTTGTAGATTGCTTCGCCCGGGCGCGTGAGCAGTCGGGCAGCGGGGTTGTCTTCACTGAGGATCAGATACGAATCCGATTCGCTGCACTGCAGCGCGATGCGGACGGCCATCTGCCCGATCGTGCTGCGCGCGAGGCTGTACGCACCGCCGATGGTCTGGCTGCCGAGCACGACGTGCATGCCGAAAGCACGGCCTTGACGCACGAGACGATCGAGGAGCAGCATCGCTTCCTGTGCCATCTTGTCGTCTTCGACGAAGAACTCCTGGAATTCGTCAACGATGAAAAGAACGCGCGGCATCGGGTCGCGATCCGGGTTGTCCTTGGTCGCGTTGCGATAGCCGGCCAGGTCCTGCACGCCGAGGTCGCGCATGATTGTGCCGCGGCTGGTCAATTCGGCGTCGAGCCGGCGGAGCACGCTGATGCCGAATTCGCGTTCGCTCTCGACGGCGATGACGCGGGCGTGGGGCAATTGATTCGTCGCATACGTCTTGAATTCGACACCCTTCTTGAAGTCCACGAGATAGAGCTCAATCTCTTCGGGGCTGTACCACATCGCAAGACTGGTGATGATGGCGTGCAGAAGAGTGGACTTGCCCGAGCCGGTGCGGCCGGCGATCAGCCCGTGCTGCGCGGTCCCCTTGCCAAGAACGAGGCTCTGGATCTTCGTCGCACCCGCTCGGCCGATCGGTGCGTCGAGCTCTTTTGCCGAGCTTCGCGTCCACATCTCTCCGGGTTTTGGCGCGACGGTGTCGAAAGGAACCTGGACTCGTCCAGAGTCCTTGGCGAGCATTCCCAGCCGCTTGATCAGAACATGAAAGAGGTCATCGGGTGGAGCCTGTTCGAGGTCGATGTTCCAGCGCGCGTAATCGTCGTCCTTCACGACGAGGCGGTCGCTCTTCCAGGTCATCGTGATCGCGCCGCGCTCGATGTCGGACATCGGAAGCCATGCGGGCGGTCGAGCGCGCGAGTCGGCCATGATGAGCGTGAAGACGCCACAGCGCGGACCGCTGGCGACGATCGCGGCGAGACGTTTGGCCGCGGCTTCGCTGAAGTTTGCCGGCAGATCGGCAATGACCAGAAAGCGGAATGGTTCGGCGATTTCGCCGGCCTGCAGGTTGTAATCCTGAATGCTCGCGAACTGGTTTCGCAGGTATTTCTGGATCACCTGCTCCATGTGCTCGGTCAGATCGGTGAGTTTCTGTTCGAGGTGGCGGGGCTCGGTCCAGATGCGATCGCCGACGATCAGTGGCTCGTAGTCGGCGAGCTGCATGAATCCGGCGAAGCTCTGGCCAAGACCAACTGGGTCGAACATCGTGAAGCGGACTTTTCCGGGCGGAAGCTGGCTCAGCAGCCGGAGCATGGTCGCCTGTATGGTGCTGAGAGCCTTCGCACGCGATTCTGGCGTAGTGTGGATGACGAGGGAGCCGAGCCCGCGCAGATCCAGATTCAGCGGAAGGCGCAGCGCGGTTTCGCCGGAAAGTTTCAGGCCTTCGGAGGAGGGCAATCCGCCCGGCATCTCCGCGAGGTCGACGTTGACCCAGCCGACGCGGATGAGGTCGTTGCTGCTCTCTCGCGCTGGACGGTCGAGCAGCGAGTTCCAGTCGGGCTGGTCGGCTGCGCTCTCCGCGTGAATTGCCTTCGCGTCGTTGAGCAGCCGATTCCCTTCTTCGAGCCAGCGCGTCTGCAGATCGCCCTCTCGCTTTGCGGCCAGCTCCGTCGCCTCGGCGATCGCGTGTTCGCGCTTGGACGCGGCCGCTGCGAGTTGCTCGTCCCGCGTTGTTTCACGGCGTGCGCGGGCGGCTTGAAAATCGCTCTCGGCCCGCTCGAGCTTGCTGCCTCGCCGCTCTTCGGCTTTGCGGACGCGATAGTCCAGCTCCGTTCGCAGCTTTGGTTCCTTGACGCTCCGCTTCTGTTCATACAACTCGCGGGCTTCCAGCAGGCGGGTCTCGGCGGAGCGGTTTTCTCGCTTCTTGACCGCATGAACCTCGTGAAGAACCCGGTCGCGTGCCTGATCGGCTTCCGTCTGTGCGGTATCGAGCTGTTGCTTTGCGAGTTCGAAGTTGCGGACAAAAGATTCGGAGGCCGGTTTGACGCGCTTGCGCGACATCGCACGGACGAAGATGAGGAAGACCCCGGAAAGTATGAATCCCGCGCCAACTCCCTTGAGCACATCGGCGGTGACCGGCGGCCATTGGAAGATGCAGGCCGCGCCTGCGCCGAGCGCAAGCATCACAAGCAGCAGCAGTGCGATGCCTTCGCCTCGAAGAAAGAACGGATTGAGGGCGCTCTCGAGCCAATGCACGTGATTGGCGACGTTGACCGCCGCGGCATCGAGATCGGCGTTCGTCACCGGGCCGGACTTTGGTGCGCTCACATCGGTCGGCGCCGGTGGCAGCGTTCGGCCCTTTTTCGACAGCAGCACCCGCACGCGGTCGGCGGCGACTTCGAGATCGTCCCGTCGGACCTTCAGGGCTTTGGTCGTCGTTTCGTGCGCAAGCTTGGTTTTTCGAAGCGTCGATTCGCCGACGGTTTCGGAGAGCCAGAGCGCCTCTTCCGCCTGCTGCTCGGCCTTGTGCTCAAGTTCCGAGAGATTGATCGAGAATTTCGAGAGTTCGCGTTCGCGGAGTTCGCCGGTCTCGGTCACGAGCTGATCGAGCCGGGCGCGAAGCTGCTCGATCCCTGCCGCGTGATTGCGATCGAGTTCGGCGAGATCGCGATCGGCGTCTTCGGTGATTTTGGCATGAGCCCGCTTTGCTGCCGATTCGGCCTCGCTCATCGACTGGCGCAGTCCCGACGCGATCTGCTGCTCGACTTCGGCGCGGTGCGCGACAAGTGGAACGAGGGAACGCAGCAGAGTTCGTTCGGGCTGGAGGCGGGTCGGGTCGGTCATGCGTGCTTCAGTTTATTCGATCGGGGCGGGGAGTCGCGAGGGGGGCGGGGGGCGCCAGGAGGACCTTGCGGACGGCGCTTCAGTCCCTGCCTTGGTCTTCACACTCGCGTCGGACCTGGATCATGAGTTCGTTCACATGTTCGAGTGCCTTGAGGGCCGCAATCACCATCGGCTCGAGCGGCGCGAGCACGTCTTTCTCAAAGCGGCGGCTCGCAGCATCATCCCATTCGGAGCGCGCCCGCTCCCAGCGGAAGCGGAGTTCCTTGACGGCGTCGTTGACGTTGGCTTGTGCGACTTTGGTGCTCATGGGGAAATTGCAAAGGGCCAAATGGCAAAGCAGGAAAAGGGGCAAGTGGCTAACGCACTACGTGGGGTCGGAATGCCACAATTCTCGATCTCCTTCGTCGAGAATGCTGCGGACTGTGCCGCTGGCGAGAACGGCGAGGCTTCCGGGGCGAAGGCCGAGGATGGCGCGGATAGTGGGCACAACAAGCGCGAACGACGCGATGGTTGTGCAGGCGTAGCCGCCGGGCGACTCAGGTTTGTCGAGCGGTCCAACAAACCACCCGCTGTCAGTTCGGCCGTCTGGCAGAGGAGCCGGCGTGGCGCGGCGCGCCAAAAACACTGCCTCACAGGAGACAGCCCGCCATGCGATATAGATCACGTCCTCGTCGCTTGGCGAGGCGTCGGCCCCGGAGAGCTTCGCAATCGATTCGGCGTCGGAGGGGGCGAGGGTTCCAGCGATCCACGGAGTTTCGAGGGGGGATGGACGAAGTTCTGCCGCGGCTTCGGGGGAAATGATCATCGCGCGAAGGTGAGAGTATTTTTCGACCGTCGAGCGGACGACGAAGGCGTCGGCCTGGTCGGTCCAGGATTCGCCGAAGGCGGACGCATCGACCGGCTTGAGATCGGGCGAAGCGGCCTGCAAGCGAAGGTAATCCTCGATCGCGGTCGCCATTTTTTCGAGGCGATCGATTGCGCGAGGAAGCGTGGCCGACACAAACTCCGTCAGCGGACGGCAGGTGGACTTGTACATCATCGCCTCGCGCTCCCAGCGCGGGGCCCATTTGCGGACCGCATCCTGCTTGCGCTGGAGTTCCTCAAGTCGGCGTTTGAGTTTTTCGAGTGCCTTGCGCTCTTCCACAACGCTCACGGGCTCGGGAGCACGCATGTACTGCTTGCGGCTGATATCGCCTTTGGCGCGGGTCACGGCGTCTTCGACGCGGCGGACCGCGGCCTTGTAGTACGCGGGCCGCTCCTGCTGGAGCCACTGACCCATGCGCCCGATCTCGGAATCAACCGATGCGAACGCGACATTGATCTGTTCGATGAATTCGTTCAGCGCGACCTTGAGATCGCGGAGCGGAGCGACGGAGGAGATGCGGGCGGAGTCGGACATGGGAAAAGGGTCAAATTTTCAAAGGGCCAAAGCGCCAAACTCGAAGCGGCGCGCACGCAGCGGCTGATCTAGCGCTGGTTCAGGTATTCCTCGATCTTCTCGGCTTTGCGGAGAAGGAAGGGCACGTGCTGTTCGGAGAGGTCGGTGAAGCGATTGAGGGTCTTCATGGTCGCCTCAAACTGCTCGACGAACTTGACCTGCTCCTGATCGCGCCAGGTCTGGCCGAGCGTGACCAGGCGGCCCTGCAGCGCCTGCATCTGGGCAATGAGGTTCGTATTGAATCGCTTGAGGTCGAGCGCGAAACGGCGGAGTTCGGCTGGATCAACGACGGCTTTGGACATGGGTGCCTCCGAGCGCGGTGAGGTAGGCGGAACGCAAGAAGACAACCGCCATCCTCAAGATAGCAGTTGTTGCCTCGCTAGTCCTCTACGCACCGACAGAGCCCCGATTGCTTCGCGAGAATCGGAAAACCGCAAGATTTCGATTCAGCAGTCCGCAAGGCGTCGATCGATCAGGCTGGTTGCAGTGAGCGGCCACGGGCCGGTGTCAGGGGGAAACCCGCGATGCGCTCGAGCACGGAGACCGGTGCGATGTCCGGCTTCACTTTTGCTTCGGCCGGGACAATCACGGTCTGTTCAAGCGCGTACTGCCCGGAGAGCACGCTGTGCGCGAGCACGTCGGTGTAGCACATCCAGACCTGATTGGGGCGGAAGGCGAGTTGACGTGCCTGCGGGGCGCGCTGGAACTCTTCGTTGCCCTTGAGGAAATCGTGGAAGCCGAGCATGAACTGGTCGTACGCGGTGCGATCGGGCACCTGGATGCCGATGGCGCGGCCGAGCTTGGCCGCGGCACGCTTCATCGCAGCGGAACCGCCCTTCACCTCGCGAAGGCCGGCCTGAAGCGCGTACTTGTCCGCGAGTGCATCGAACGGACCCGAGACGCGCCAGACGCGGTCCTTGCTTGGATTGATCTGGGTGAAGAGGCGGAGAATTCCGCCGCCGTGCGTCGGGCGCGAGGGGAAGGCATCCACATGCATCAGGTCGTTGCGCTGCTTGAGCGGGAGATCACGGCCCTGCTCTTCGAAGGGGCGGTAGGAGGCGTAATCGGTCTTCCACTTTCCGGCATAGGCCGGACAAACCCGGGCGAGCAGCGATAGCGCACGCTTCGAGAAGCCGGACATGACTTCGAGCAGGCGGTCGGCTTCCCGAGGAGTATTGGTGGTGGCGCCGGTCACTTTGTGTGCCGCGGGCTTGTACGCGACGTTCTTGTGGAGGGCTGAGGCGTTTTGCTGAAGGCTCAGCAGGAAATCGATATCTGCCTGCTTGTCAAAGAGCATGTTGTCGGGCAACACGACGATGTTTCCGGCCTCGAGCGCCTCGCAGGCGCGGGTGCCAACGGTTCCGGTGTCGATCTGTTCTTTGGAGATGGTGACGGTATCCATTGGCTTATTCCGAAATTCGCGTCGGGTGTTGGTATCGAGAATCGATTCGGTTGGAGTATACGAGTCGGGGGCCGGGTACGGCGGGCGCAGCGCGCTGGGAGACCGGAACGTGCGAACTGGTGAATATCGACGAGATCGCATCGCATTTGCCGCAAATTCGGTTGTGAGTGCTAATTCAGCAACGGCTCACAAGGTGGTCACATCGCAATCGCATTATCTGATCCGTGGACGACTCCATATTCGTCCCAGATCGGAAAAGAACAATGACACCGAGAGTCGATCTTTCAAACGCGAGTCTGTGCCTTCTCCTCGCAACGGCTGCTTGCGAACGTCGAACTGAACCGGTGCCTGCGCCTGCTCCCGTTCGGCAAGCCGACGCGGCGCGGACGGCGCCCGCGCCGGACAACACCACGGTAAACAAGGTTGATCGCGACATGGCCACGAAGACGCCGATGGATCAGTCCAACGCGAAGGCCGACATCGACATCACCGCGGCGATTCGGCGGGCGATCATGGAAGATAAGTCCATGTCGACGAACGCTCAGAACTGCAAGATCATCACCGAAGGCGGCGTGACGACGCTTCGCGGTCCGGTGAACAGCCAGTCAGAAAAGGACGCGATCGAAGCCAAGGCGAAGAGCGTCGCCGGCGTGACGCGCGTGGACAATCAACTCGAAGTCAAGACCAAATAGCAGGACGGAATCGATTTCAATTGTGAATTTCAAACACGCGCGCCTGAACAGCGACGCACTCACACACTTTTCAGGAGCATTCCAAATGGCAACGTCAGTACTTTGCATCGCTCAGAATGAACTTTCCGCAAACACGATCGTGGACAACCTCAAGAACGCGGGATTTTCATACAACGACATTTCCGTCCTTTTCCCGGACAAGCGGAGCACGCGTGATTTCGCGCATGAGAAGAACACCAAGGCGCCGGAGGGCGCTGCGGCGGGCGCGACTACCGGCGGAATCGTCGGCGGCACGCTGGGGCTTCTCGCCGGGATTGGGATGCTCGCGATTCCAGGCGTAGGCCCGTTTATCGCAGCGGGTCCCATCATGGCCTCGCTAAGCGGCATTGCCGTCGGCGTTGCAGCGGGCGGCTTGGCCGGCGCGCTCATCGGGCTGGGAATTCCGGAGATCGAAGCGAAGCGCTATGAAGACAAGATTCGCGGCGGAAACATTCTGATTTCGGTTCACGCCGAGACGAATGAAGAAGTGAAGAAGGCGAAGGAGATCTTTGAATTGGCCGGAGCGTCGGATATCACGAGCACATCGGAGAAGTCGGCGCCCAAGACAAACCCTGAGGTGGTGACACGTACCACGGACGTTCGTCCCGCACGGCTGTGATCTGAAACAACCAAGCGCGGAGCGCAGCCCCTGGGTGCGCTTCGCGCTTTCTGTTTTCCGCAGCGTGAAGCATGGCGAGACCCCGGCAACCCCAGAACCGGCTACCGCTCATCGCGAGCGTTTTTCTGATCGCGCTGGTTTTGTACTTTGCGCGCGAGGTCCTCGTACCGATTGCGCTGGCGATCTTTGTCGCCTTCATGCTCGCGCCGATTGTGCGGCAACTCGAGCGATTGCGTTTGCCTCGGGTGCTTGCAGTGACGTTGACGGTGGGGATCGCGACAGTTTCTGTCGGTGCGCTAGGGTGGCTGATCGAGCAGCAAGCGGTTGAGGTTGCGGCAAACTTGCACGATTACAAGGCGAACATCGTCCGCAAGCTTTCGGTGCTGCGCCCTTCTAAGCACAGCGCGTTCGGCAAGGCCGGAACGGCCATCGAAGAGCTCGGAAAAGAAATCTCCAAGCCGGTTGCTGAAACGGGGCCGGAAGTGGCAATTCCGGAGCCTCCGCGTGAACCCATCAACGTTAAGATCTTGGAGGAACCGACACCGCCGATTACGTACGCCCGTGACATATTGGGACCGATGCTCGCACGGGTCGCCACGGCGACGATGGTGATCGTCTTTGCGATATTCATGCTGCTACGGCGAGAAGATCTTCGCGACAGGCTCATTCGTCTCATCGGCGAGCGCGAGATGCACCTCACGACGCCGGCATTTGATGATGCGGCGCAGCGGCTTAGTCGCTATCTGCTCACGCAATCTGTGGTCAACGCCAGTGTGGGGGCTGTCATCGGAACCGGCCTGTTCCTTCTGGGTATGCCGAATGCAGCCCTCTGGGGTTTTATCATTGCGATGCTGCGGTTCGTTCCGTACGTCGGAACCTGGATCGGTGCTGCATTTCCGATCGCGTTATCGCTGGCAATTTCCGATGGCTGGACCCAGCCGCTGCTGGTTGCGGGTCTGGTGATCACCGTCGAAACGCTGGGTGGCAGTTTCGTCGAGCCGATGCTGGTCGGTTCAGGCACTGGACTGTCGCCGCTCGCGGTGTTGACGTCGGCCGTCTTCTGGGCGTGGCTGTGGGGCCCGATCGGGTTGATCTTGTCGACTCCCATCGCGGTGTGCCTTTCGGTGCTCGGGAGGCATGTTCGAAGTCTTTCGTTTCTCAACGTGCTGTTAGGAGATGAACCTGTTTTGACGCCCGAGGCGCGTTTCTATCAGCGCCTGCTTGCAGGTGACCAGGAAGAGTCAGCGCGGATTGTCGAGGAATTCGCAAAGGGCAAAGAGTCGGTTGTGGTCTACGACTCGCTGCTCATCCCGGCGCTACGGCTTGCCGAGATCGATCGGCATCGTGGAGAGCTGGATGAGCAGCAGGAACTTGCGGTACGTGAGATTTTGGGCGCGATAATCGAAGACATGGGATCTCGGTCGAGCGACGGACTGATCGGCATCGCACAAGCAGAACATCCGGTTCTGTGTGTTCCCGCGCGCGACTTCGCTGACGAACTAACGGCAAAGATGATGGAGAAGGCACTGAACGAGCGGGGAATGGGCGCCGAGGCGATTTCCTCGCGATTGTCCGCCCGGGAACTCGTCGCACACCTGGCCGAGCGGCCGGGATCCGTGCTGTGCATTTGCGCGTTGCCGCCGAATGCGCTTCTGCATTCCCGGGTTCTCTGGCAGCAACTGCGGGCCAGGTGTCCGCGGCATCGTGTCGTGATCGGGCTTTGGGATGACAAGCCGGACATCGAAAGCGTGCGAGAGCGGCTCGGGCGGGTTTCAAAGGAATCGATCGCGACCAACCTGAAGCAGGCGATTGAAACCGTGATAGATCTCGCAAAAAACGGGTCATCAGCGGGTGATTCAGATTCCGCCGCCTCGCTGCCAAAAGTCCACGAAAATGGCCAGAATGGCGGCGTCAGGCCCGTCACCCACCAAAAAGCAAAAAAGCCCTGAATTACAGGGCATTTTTCGAAAAAGTGGAGATTACTCGCGAGCGGTCGAACCAAGTTCTAGCTCGCGGCTTGGGGAAGCATGGCTCACGTTGGTGACCCGACGCAAGCCCGAACGAACAGCGCGAACAGCCTTAGGGGAGATGTGTAGCGGG
>JBOHNL010000001.1:0-154344 GCA_050730655.1 Phycisphaerales bacterium | reverse complement strand
GCGTGATCTTGGACCTCCCCCTTTCCCAAAGTGGGAGGTGGCATCGCGCAGCGCATGCGAAGCGATGACGGAGGGGGTTTTCAGCAACCTTGCACTTGACGCCGGCAACAAACGCGCCTTGTATTGCTGTCCGAAATTCGCCGATAGATAGCACACCATGTTTTTCAACACTCTCACCAGCAGCAAACAGGGCAAATCGAAAGAGCTGAAAAGCTCGTCGGCTGTCCCTTCGCGCGGTTGAGATCATCCTGATCCACTGACGATTCCGGGCCGGCCGACAAGGCTGGCCCGCACTGCTTTTGCAGCCGCGGGAAACCGCGGCTGTTTTCCTTTCCACCCCCACCACCCCACTTTTCAGGAGCTTCCCGATGTCCGCAACCCCGACCACAACCGCCACAACCAACTGCCCCGAATGCGAAGCCAACGTCCCCTTCGCGCGTCGCCCGCTCCAGGGCGAAGTCGTCCGCTGCCCCGACTGCAACGCCGAACTCGAAGTCACCGGCCTCGACCCCGTCCAACTCCAACTCGCCCCCGAAGTCCAGGAAGACTGGGGCGAGTAATCGCGCCGGCCTTTCACTCGATGCCTTGATGCCTTTCCCCCACTTCCTTCCGCCTTTCTCCGTGTCTCTGCGCCTCTGTGCCTCTGTGGTGAACGTCTTCGTCTTCCGGAGCCCCCATGCGAATCGGCCTTCTCTACTCCCGCGTTCGTGTCGAAGAGCGTCTTCTCATCGAAGAGTTCGAACGCCGCGGCATCGAGCTCGAACTGCTCGACGTCAACAAGTTCCAGGCCGAAATTCACGATCCCACGCCTTGGCAGCGTTTCGATGCTGTCTTTGAACGGTGCGTCAGTCAGACGCAGGCCGTCACCGCCGTGCGCGTGCTCGAAGCTTTCGGCATTCCGTGCATCAATTCGAGCGCGGTCATTGAAGCCTGCGGCGACAAGCTCACGACTTCTCTCATCCTCGCCCGCAACGGGATCGCAACGCCGCGCGTGCGCGTGGCACTCAACCCGGAAACCGCGCTCGAGACAATCGAGGACATGGGTTACCCGGTCGTCCTCAAGCCCGCCGTCGGTTCTTGGGGTCGACTTCTCGCACGCGTGAATGATCGCGATGCCGCGGAAGCGATTCTTGAGCACAAGGCAACGCTCGGCTCGGTTCAGCACGGCGTCTTTTACATCCAGGAGCACGTGAACAAGCCGGGTCGCGACCTCCGCGTCTTCGTGATCGGAACAACACCGATCGCCGCGATCGAACGCCGCAGCGCTCACTGGATCACCAACACCGCACGAGGCGGACAGGCGGCAGGATTCCAGATCACCCCCGAGATCGACAACCTGTGCCGGCGCACCGCCCGCGCGATGGCCGGTCAAGCCGGTGCGCTGCTCGCGATCGACCTGCTTGAAAACGAAGAGGGCCGCGCGCTGGTGAGCGAAGTCAACCACACGATGGAGTTCCGCAACTCCATCACGACGACGGGAGTTGACATCCCGGCACGGATGGTTGATTACGTCCTCGGCATTGCCGAACGCCGCAGTCTGACGCGTGCATCGCAGGCCGCGGCAATCGCTTCGACCGCCGTTACACCCGTGGGGGCCGCATGAGTTCGCCCCTGCGAGTTTCGATTGTCGGTGGTTCCGGCTACGGAGGTGGCGAAGTCCTGCGGCTGCTCCTCGACCACCCGGGCGTGACTGTTTCACAGATCACTTCGCGCCAGCAAGCCGGCAATTACGTCTACAGCGCCCATCCAAATCTGCGGGGCCGCACCACGCTGCAGTTCACGACGCCCGATCAACTCGAGCAGTGCGATGTGCTCCTTCTCTGCATGCCGCACGGTGAAGCGAGCGGGCAGATCGATCGGTTCACCTCCCTCGCGCACCGCGTGATCGACCTCTCTGCCGATTTCCGCCTCCGCGACGCCGCGGCATACCAGCGCTGGTACACCGATCCGCACCCATCGCCCGCGTGGCTCGATCGATTCGTCTATGGGCTTCCCGAGCTTCGTCGCTCGCAACTGGCGAACGCACGTCTCGCGAGCGGCGTCGGGTGCAACGCGACCGCGATCAACCTCGCGCTGCTTCCACTCGCGAAGGCCGGACTCATCAAGTCCGTCGTCGCGGACTTGAAGGTGGGTTCGTCCGAAGCAGGGAACGCCTCGTCCCCGTCGAGCCATCACCCCGAGCGCTCAGGCAGCGTCCGCTCCTTCGCCCCGACGGGTCACCGGCATCAGGCCGAGGTCTCGCAGGAACTGATGGACGTTCACGGCAAGTTCGAACTTCACATGAGCATCACGTCGGTCGAGCTAGTTCGCGGAGTGCTCTGCACGGCGCACATCACGCCGACTCAGAAGCTCGACGAGAAGGCGCTCTGGAAGCTCTTTCGCGAAACCTATCGCAACGAACCGTTTGTTCGCCTCGTCAAGGATCGCTCGGGCATTCACCGTTACCCCGAACCCAAGATCCTCGCCGGCACCAACTACTGCGATGTCGGCTTTGAATGTGATCCGCACTCGGATCGCATCGTCGTCCTCTCCGCAATCGACAACCTCATGAAGGGCGCCGCGGGTTCGGCCGTTCAGTGCATGAATCTCATGTGCGGCTTCGAAGAAACGCAGGGTCTCACTTTCCCCGGTCTCCATCCGATCTAAACCATGAACACCTCTCATTCTGATATCTCAGTCGTCAAGCTCGGTGGCAGTGTGGGCAAGGACCCCGGGCGATTCTGTCGCGACGCGGCAGAACTGCTGGGCCGTGGCCAGCGCCTCGTCATCGTGCATGGCGGTTCGGAACACACCAACGAACTGGCCGAGTCACTCGGCCATCCGTCGCAGTTCATCACGAGTCCGAGCGGGCACACCAGTCGGCGCACCGACCGGCGCACGCTCGAGATCATGCAGATGGCCTGCCGCGGCCTGCTCAACCAGCAGATCGTGGAACTTCTGCTTCGCAACGGCGTCCGCGCGGTCGGCCTTTCCGGCATGGACGGCGGCATCTGGCGGGGCGAGCGCAAGGAAGCGATCCGCGCGGTAGTTGACGGCCGCGTGACGGTTGTTCGCGACGACTTCACCGGCACGGTCAGCGAAGTGAACGTAACGCTGATCCGCCAGTTGCTCGACGCGGGCTTCACGCCGGTTCTCTCGCCGCCTGCGCTGAGCTTTGGTGGCGACCCAATCAACGTCGATGCAGACCGCGCCGCGGCGATGACTGCCGCGGCACTCGGCGCGAGAGACCTCCTGCTCTTGAGCAACGTCCCCGGCCTGCTCGCGAAGTTCCCGGATGAATCCTCGCTGATCAATCGACTGCCCAAGTCGCAGATCGAAGCCGCGCAGTCCGCGGCGCAAGGTCGAATGAAGAAGAAGGTGCTCGGCGCGAGCGAAGCACTCCAGTCGGGCGTCCGCCGCGTGGTCATCGGTGATGCGCGTCGCCAAAGCCCGATCACCGAAGCGTTGCTCGGCGTGGGGACAGTCATCGAATGAGCCTGACCGAAGCAAGCTCCATCCCGGCTTTGGCGGCAACCGACGCGCAAGCCGTGTCGCTGCTGACTGAGTTGGTCAGCACGCAAAGCCTGAGCATGCAGGAGCGCGCGTGTGTAGAGGTGCTCGCCACTCGCATGAGTGAGTTGGGCTTTGCCGCGTGCATCGACGGCAGTGGCAGCGCGATGGGCGTGCGGGGCGATCATTCGCCCTCGGCGAAGGAAATCGTTTTGCTCGGGCATATCGATACGGTACCGGGGGTTGTTCCGGTGCGGCAGGAAGGCGATTTGCTCTTTGGGCGCGGGACTGTTGATGCCAAGGGACCGCTGGCAGCGTTCACGATTGCGGCGGCGCGTGCTTCGCTGCCTGCCGGGGTGCGCGTGCGGGTGATTGGTGCGGTCGAAGAGGAGGCGGCGACTTCGAAAGGTGCGCGGTTTGCGGCAGTCAACTATCGCGCGGATGCGTGCATCATCGGAGAGCCGAGCAGCGTTGAGGGCGTCACGCTTGGCTATAAGGGCCGCTTGATCGCGCGGCTGGTTTTGGAGACGGATTCGTCTCACTCGGCGGGGCCGGAGGCGACCGCGGCAGAGTTGGCGTTTGACGTTTGGTCGCGGGTTCGCTCAGCAAGTGATGCGCTGGCAGCCAACGCAGCACGTGTGTTCGATCGGGTGCAGTCGCGATTGCGATCGATTCATTCCGATCACGATGGCCTTGCGGATCGCGCGACGATGACGATTGGGTTTCGCATTCCGCCGTCCGTGACGCCGTCGCAGCTCGAGGCAGTTTGCGCTACGGCGACGGATGGGATCGCGGCGCGGGTGAGTTGGCATTTCGCCGGACATGAGGTTGCGCATGTTGCGGATCGGAGTAATGTTGTTGTGCGAGCGTTGATGACAGCAATTCGCCAAGAAGACTCGCCCACCCCCAACCCCCTCCCTCGGGGAGGGGGCTCCGGAATGACACCGGCGCCGAAGTTGAAGACGGGGACGTCGGACATGAACGTCGTGGGGCCGATCTGGAAGTGTCCGATCGCGGCGTATGGGCCGGGGGACAGTTCGCTCGATCACACGCCGAATGAGCACATCCGGGTTTCGGAGTTTTTGAGTTCGATTCGAGTGTTGACGCGTGCGATTGAGGCGATGGCGGGCGAGTTACGGTAGTTGTTGGGTCGCCCCTTCAGGGCTCTGAAATCACTCGGGCTCGTACCCAGGGCGTTGCCCTGGGCTTTGATTGAATCGCCCCTTTGGGGCTGAAGAACGCTCGATGAGTTCGACGGAACAAACAGACTCGAGTCGACCAACTTGCGGGTTACTGCGTTGCGGTCGGCGCGGGATCGGGCGTTGAATTGACTGCGACGGGGCGTGACTCGGGTGGGCCGACGCCGGGTTCGCCGTCTTCGAGACCCCAGCCGCCACCGAGTGCTTTGTAGAGCGCGACCAAGCTTGTTGAGACGTTGGCTTCGCTCTGCGCGAGCGCATCTTCGGAGAGGAAGAGCTGGCGCTGGGCAGAAAGCACGTTCAGGAAGTCGGTGCGGCCGTTGCTGTAGAGCTGCATCGAGAGATCAACGGCGGCTTTGTTTGCTTCGACGGCCTCGGCGAGCGAGACGCGGCGCTGCTGCTGCGACGTGAAATTCACGAGCGCGGTTTCGGTGTCTTGCAGTGCGACGAGCACCGTCTTTTTGTAGGTCGCGAACGATTCGTCGGTGACTCCCCTTTGGAGCTCGATCGCGCCGCGGGTCTGGCCACCATCAAAGACGAGCCAGTTCGCGCCGGGGCCGTACGACCAGTAGTGATTGGCGAGGGTCCCCAAGTCGCTCGCGTTGCCACCTTGCAGGCCGATCGAGCCGTTGAGGTTGAACTGCGGATATAGATTCGCGATTGCGGCGCCGATCTGCGCGGTTGCCGCGTGCAGATTTGCCTCGGCGCGGCGGATATCCGGGCGGCGCTGGAGCAATTCGGACGGCAGGCCGATCGGCACGGTGGCCGGCGCATGCGGGATCGCTTTGTCGGGTGTCAATTCCGCGAGCAAGACAGCGGGCTCTTCGCCGAGGAGCACGCCGAGCGCGTAGATGAACGCGCGGATCTGTGCTTCGACAACGGGGATCGAGCTCCGCGTCGAAGCAACCTGCGCCTGCGCGTTCGCAACGTCGAGCGCGGCAACAAAACCAGCCTCAAATCGTTCCTGCGTGAGCGAGAGCGTTGTTTCCTGCGCTTCAAGATTGCTGCGGGCGATGGCGAGCTGGCTCTGCGCGCCGCGCAGGTTGATGTAGTTGGTGCCGATGTCGCCCGAGAGCGTCACAAACACATCGTCGCGATTTTCGAATGATGCTTCGAGCCCGGCTTTCGCAGCCTCGACCTGGCGGCGGAGGCCACCGAAGACGTCGATCTCCCAGCTTGCATCGAAGCCGACCTGATAGAACTCGGAGATGCGCCCGTTGCCGCCGGTGCCGACGCCGCCGAGCGGGTTTCGAGTTTGCGTGGCGTTCGCGCCGATGCTGACGGAGGGATAGAGCCCGCCGACTGCGATCGTGAGCTGCGCGCGGGACTGACGGACACGGGCCATGGCGATGGCGACGTCGAGGTTCTCTCGCTGCGCCTTGGAGATCAACCCGGTCAACTGGTCGTCGCCGAACTCGCGCCACCAGCGCGAGATCTCGATCGGCTCGTCGTTGGGTTTGCTGGCGAGTCCGTCGGGTGAGACTTTCTTGTCGAGTCCGGCGAACTGGCCGGAGACTTTGGTCTCTGGCTTTTTGTAGTCGGGGCCGACCATGCAGCCGGAGGAGAAGAAGAGTTCACCACAGAGGCACAGAGCGCACAGAGGAAGACAGAACAGGGCATTGGATGCCTTGTAGCGTGTGAAAGTGGTTGTCCGCAATCGATCCATTCTTTTGATTTCTCTGTGCCTCTGTGTCTCTGTGGTGAACTGCTTTACTCGTACCGAAGTGCCTCAATCGGATCGAGACGGGAGGCTTTCCACGCGGGGTAGAAACCGAAAACGATGCCGACGACGGCGGAGACGACGATTGAGGCGATGATCGCTTCGATCGAGCTTTCGACCGGCCAGCGGAGGAATTTCTGAACCATGAGCGCTGCACCGCGGCCGAGCGCGAGGCCGAGGAGGCCACCGATCAGGCAGAGCAGCGTCGCCTCCGTCAGGAATTGCCGGAGGATGTCCCGGGAGCGGGCGCCAACGGCCATGCGGAGGCCGATCTCTCGGGTGCGCTCGGTCACCGAAACAAGCATGATGTTCATGATGCCCACGCCCCCCACCACCAGCGAGATAAGCGCGACGGCGAGGAGCAGGTTCGTCATCATGTTGGTCGTGCTGGCGAGGGCGTTGGCGCTCTCGGTCATGTCGCGGATACTGAAATCGTCGGGCTCGCCGGATTGCAGCCGATGACGCTCGCGGAGCAGCGACGTCACTTCACGGATCGCGGGCTTGATCTGGTCGGTCGATGTCGCGGACATGATGACCTGATCGACGTTGGCGAAGCGGACGGGCATGGGTGCATCCGCGGCCTGCGTGGAAGACTTTGCCGGAAATACGGCCGTCGCGCCCGGGTAGGTTGAGTCCGCAGAATTGGCGGACGATGTCGATGTCGTCGTGCTGGCGGTGGCGGTACTCGTCGCTGAACTGCCGGAGACGCGGTACTTGATGGTCGTCCAGGGCGCGAGCAGAATGTCGTCCTGATCCATGCCGAAGGCGTTTGCTCCCTTTGGCGAGAGCACACCGACGACGGTGAACGCGACGTTTTTGACGCGGATCTCTTTGCCAACGGGGTTTTCGCCGCCGAACAGCTCGCGCACGAGAGTCTGGCCCACTACGCAGACGCGCGAGGCGTTGCGAACGTCGGCATCGGTGAAGATGTCGCCGTCGGCCATCTGCGTCCAGTCGCGCACGGTGAGGTAGGCGGGGGTGGATCCGTAGACGAACGTCGGAACCCAGTTCTTATCTTGATAGACCAGTTGGGGACGAGCGCGGACAAGAGGAGCGGCGGCGGCGATAGAAGAACACTCCCGAAGGATCGCGTCGCAGTCTTCCGCGGTGAGCGTGAGAGAGCTACCACCACCGAAGGAGACGCCACCGGTCGAGGCGGTTCCGGGGAAGATGAGCAGGTTGTTCGCGCCCATGCTGGCGATGGTCTTGGAGATCGAGCCGGACGAACCCTTGCCGATCTCCATCATCGCGATCACGGCGGCGATGCCGATGACGATACCCAGGACCGTGAGCGCGGAACGCGTGATGTTGCGTCGGAGCGCGCGGATGGCGGTGCCAAGCGTTTTCTTGATTGTCATGCGACCTGCCTTTGCGTGGTCGACTCTGGATGCGGATCGGGCTGGGGATTTGGGAGCGGATCGCCGTGCGACGGGAACGTCGGGGGCGGACCTTCGCGCACGGTATCAGATTCGATCATGCCGTCGCGGAGACGAATGTTGCGTCGAGCGTGGCCGGCGACCGTCGGATCGTGCGTGACGAGAATGATCGTGATGCCTTCGCTGCGGTTGAGGCGATCGAACATCTCGAGGATTTCGGCCGTCGTGCGCGAATCGAGGTTGCCGGTCGGTTCGTCGGCGAAGAGCACGGGGGGCTGATTGATCAGCGCACGCGCGATGGCCACGCGTTGCTGCTGGCCGCCGGACAACTGGCTTGGGCGGTGATCCATGCGTTCACCCAGGCCGACCATCTTTAAGAGAGCGGTTGCGCGTTCGCGGCCCGCACGTTCGCTGAGCCCGGCGTTGGTGTAGGCAAGCGGCATCATGACCTGCTCAAGCGCCGTCGTGCGCGGGAGCAAGTTGAAATTCTGGAAGACGAAGCCGATCTTCTTATTGCGGATCATCGCGCGGGCGTCGGAGGACATGCGTGAGACTTCGACTCCGTCGAGCCAGAACTCGCCGCTGGTGGGGCGATCGAGACAGCCGAGGAGGTTCATCAGCGTGGTCTTGCCGGAGCCGGATGATCCGGTGAGCGCAACGTACGCACCGCGTTCGATCTGCAACGAAATGCCGCGGAGTACATGCACGCTGATTTCGCCCACGCGAAACGTGCGGCGGATGTCGTTGAGTTTGACAAGGTCGTCGGGCATTGGAGAGGAACGAAACTGGAAAACAGATTCGATGGAAAGGAAGGCATCGTGGCAAGGGGCATCAAGGCATCGAGTGCGAACCGCGAGTCAGCGGCCACCCCGGTTGCCGCCGCCACCACCCGGACCGCCGCCTGGGCGACCGCCACCGAACGGATTGGCGGGGGCGAAGGGGTTGGTTGTGCCGCTGGAAGCGGTTGATCCGGCGACGACTTCGCCGACGACGACTTGGTCGCCTTCGTGAAGGTTGTCGCTCATCACGGCGGTCATCAGGCCATCGGAGATACCAACGCGGACTTCAACCGCGCGGAGGCCGGATTCTTCGAGGACCCAAACGGTGCCTTTGCGTTCGGCGGACCGCTCGGTGCGCGTCGCTGCTTCCACAGGTACCGCGCCGCCTTCTCGGTTGGCGCGACGCTGGCCGCGGGGGCGATTCGGATCATCCGTGCGGGGGGGCGTTGTACCGGAAGCGCCCGGAGGTGTCGGCAAGACGTTTGGAGCAGCCGGATTGGACGCACTCGCGGCGGGCGGCGTTGTTGCCGGGGCCGCGGCGACGACGGGAAGAGTTGCCGCGGTCGGGGCCCAACGAAGAGCGGCGTTGGGGACGGCCATCGTGTCCTTGGCCTGGTCCACAACGAAACGAACGTTGGCCGTGAGATAAGGAAGGAGGCGTTTATCAGGATTGTCGGTCGCGATTTCGGCGGTGTAGGTGACGACGTTTTGGGTCATCGTCGCGTTGAGGCGGACCTTGCGGACCTCGCCCTTGAAGGTTTCGCCGGGGAAAGCATCGACCGTGAAGGTAACGGGGTGGCCGGGGATCACGTGGCCGACGTCGGCTTCGTTGACTTGAACCAGCACCTTCATCTTCGTCAGGTCTTTGGCGAGAAGGAAGAGACTCGGCGCGTTGAGGCTGGCGACGACGGTTTGGCCGATTTCGACGCGGCGGTCGATGACGACGCCGCTGACGGGTGAGATGATGGTGCAATAGGCGAGATTGCGATTGGCGCGCAGGAGCGAGGCCTGCGCGATCGCGACCGAGGCGTTCGCCTGTGCGATGGAGGCTTCGGACAAGGAGATTGTGGCGGTGCCTTGTTCGTAGGCGGACTTGGCGGCGTCGAAATCCGCGGCGGAGATGGCGCGGCTTTGTCCGAGTTTCTGGGCGCGGGCCCAATCGCGTTCGGCCTGATCGAGCTTGGCTTTGGATTGTGCGAGGTTGGCCTGGGCGACGAGAACTTGGGCTTTGCTCTGGGCGAGCTGTGCTTCGGCGGTCGAAACGTCGGCCTTGAAGAGCGCATCATCGATGTTGGCGAGAACCATGCCCGCATCGACTTCCGATCGATAGTCCACCGGCTTGCCGTCTTTGCCGTTGCCGAAGCTGGCGATCAGGCCGTTGATCTGCGCGCCGATGTCAACGACGTCTTCAGGAACAATCGTTCCGGTCGCGGAGATGCTCGAGACAATATCGACCTTGCGGACCTGCGCGGTGCGGTAGACAGACGAATCGGGCTTGGCGCGAGCTTTGTAGAGCTGCCACGCGTATGCACCGCCGCCACCAAGCAGACCAATCACAATGAGCCAAGCAACAATCTTCTTCATCCAGCGCTCCGACCGTCCTCGCCCCCCAGCACCCCCCAGCACCCCCACCAGTCCTACCAGTCCTACGAACAACAACTGTTGGAGGGCTGAGGGTATTGCGTCGATCGGACGGATTCGGTGCGGTATGTTTCATCAGGCAATTCACCGAATCGGCATGAAAACAAGTTCATGGAGCGGGGTTTCTGTTGAGCGGAGTTAGCACCGCTCCGGCACGGTCGCGGAGTCTTTTCGCCGGCGCGGTGGTCTGCGCGCCGGGTCGCGGAGATCGCTCGGAGCGCTGGTTCTTGCGCACGCGCTGGGGTTGGGATTCGGATGGAAGCACCGGAGGTTTCGCGCGAGGAAGAGCGAGGGGATCGACGACCCTATCCCCTGTTTTGTCTGGAACTGAGTCGGGGTCGCCGGCCACGGGCACTTTGGAGGCCGGGAAAACATTTCGCGTCTCCTTGAGGATCGATTCGCTGGCGCGACGAGAGTTTTCGCGCTCGTAGGCGGAAACGGTCTCGCCTTTTTCCGGCATCAACTCGAAGAGGTTGACGATCGCGCGATTGCGCGACCGGGAGACGAGAACCTGCTGGCGGAGGGCTTCGATGCGCAGCATGTCGTTCACGAGCGCTCGCGATACGTCGGTGCTGAGCAACTCGACCAGCTCGCGCATGGTCATGCGATAGCGAGTGGCGATCATGTCGAGTGAATCGCTCTTTTCGAAAAGATCGTGAAGGAGGGCGTGAGGGAGGTTTTGCATAGTGGGGCCTGCGGAATGCGGTGTCTGCGGCGAGAAGCGGCGATCCACAAAGGGACGCCGAAGCGCCAGTGGCCCGAAATAACCGTAACTGCGACCTTTGCGGAATTGGGTCTAAGTCGTTGCGCGGCGGGAGGATGATGCGAATTTTGAAAAATTGAAAGTGGGGCGCCGTTGTCGAAGACGTATGGCCCAAAAAAGCAGTAACTACGGATTTTGCCAAGGGGGAGAAATGGCCGAGGGAAGAAATGGCCAAAGGGCCAAATTCTCAAAGCGCCAAATTTGGAGTGAGGAATCAGGCGTCGCGTGCTGGCGGCGAGATTGGCTGCAACGGCGCCTCGCTGCGCTTCGGGCTCGTACGGTCAGCGAATGGGCGATTGGAAGCCCGATGCGCGAACGCTTCAACTGAGCCACTGTCAAATTAGTTTTTGTCGTCTTTTTCGATGATGACGGCGGTGCCGTAGCAGAGGACTTCGGTGGCTGCGGCTGCGCCGCCTAATTCGGACGCGTCGTAGTGGAGACCGACGACTGCGTTGGCACCGACGGCGGTCGCGTGTTCGATGAGAATGTCGAAGGCGTGTTGGCGCGCTTGATCGCACATGTCGGTGTAGGCACCGATGTTGCCGCCGACGATGGACTTGAGGCCACCGAGGATGCCCTGTTTGATCGTCGGTGCGCGGACGATGATGCCGCGGACGATGCCTTTGTATTCGACGATGCGGTACCCCTCGAGATGGAAGGTGGTGGAGATGAGCATGGGGGCAGAATAGTGGATTTCGGATTTCGGATTTCGGATTTCGGATTTCGGATTTCGGATTTCGGATTTCGGATGATCGGATGTCGGATGTCGGATGTCGGATGTCGGATGTCGGAATTGTCGCGCGGGGGGTGGATTGGGACATCTCATCGCGAACGACGCCCGCCCCCTGCCCCCGCTCCCATCGGGGAGGGGGTTTCGGAATTGTGCGCGTTGGAATTCCCGCGTGTTTTTTCCGGGCGTTGCGTGCGCGGCGCAGGCGGCACAGACGGGCGCGGGAAACCGTCAACTCGAACAAGTGGGGTGACGTTTGGGCAATGTGTTTCCGATGTTGAACTCTGACCGGCAATGCCTTGACGGGCAACGTCGGCCCTCGGACGCGGGTTCGCGTCTCGGGAGGGGATGAATCTGGTTTCCTCGCTTTTGGGTCTGCCTTCGGGGCGGGCGTGGGACTCCGGCAACGGGGTGCAGGAGCAGGGTTGAGCGAGGTGGAGCACTCAGGGTATTGGGCGGGCCGTTTGGCCGCGGCCCACAAGCAAGGAGTCAGGCATGTTGAAGCAGACCGTTCGCAAGGGTTTTACGCTGGTTGAAATTCTGATCGTGGTCGTCATCCTGGGCATTCTGGCGGCGATCGTCGTCCCCCAGTTCACGAACGCCACGCAGGATGCGCAGGCGGGCAACATCAAGGCTCAGCTTGATACGTTGAACAACCAGATCGAGTTGTTCCGCGCTCGCACGAATGCCTATCCGACCGCTGCGGAATACGCGGCTCCGTCGACGACGAACACGGCCTACACCATGTGGGGCACGATGATCGACGGCGGCTATGTCAAGGCTCCGCCGGTTAATCCGGTGAACGGCTCGTCGTCGGTCGTGTTCGCCTCGGCCGGCACAGCGACGGACGGCTGGTACTGGGATGCGGCCACCAACACCTTGAATGCTTGCTACTTCAATCGCTCGACCGGCAAGATCACTCCGGGCACTCCCTGAGTTGATTGGCCTCGGATGATGTGAACTGAATTTTCAGACCGGCCGATTCCTGGAAAGGGATCGGCCGGCTTTGCTGGGGGGCGTTTTAAGGAATGGAGCGAGCGATGAAACGCAAGGGATTCACACTCGTCGAGATCCTGATCGTGGTTGTGATTCTGGGAATCCTGGCCGCGATTGTCGTTCCGCAGTATTCGACCGCAACCGCAAGCGCCAAGGCCACTGCGACCGTCGATCAGCTCGTGAAGCTGCGTCAGGCCGTCAGCATTTACTACTACCAGAACAATTCTCGTTTCCCGACGGTGACTGCCGGAGATGGCACTTGGGGCGAGTTGATGACGGGCGGGTTTTTCAAGTACTCGCCAACGAACTTGCATGTTTCGGGCGCCAATGGCGGCGTGATCACAATCGGAACCGGCCCGGACAGCGCGAAGACTAATTCCTACGGCTGGATTTACAACCCCGCAACGGGCGACGTGTGGGCGGCCTCTTTTGACGGAAGTGACAAACCGCTTCCGTGAGTAAAAACCATTGAACAATCGCCCGCACAATTCCACACGTCGGACCGTTCGAGCAGGATACACCTTGATCGAGGTGTTGATTGTCGTTTCGGTGCTTGGAATCGCGGCGGCGATGTCGGTGCCGGCGTTCAAGCAGACCGGTGTGTTTCAGGTGCAGGCTTCGCTCCGCACGATCGTGGCGGAGATTACGGAGATGCAATCGGACGCGCTCGCCACGCAGCAGGGACGGGCGATCGTGTTTAACACGGCGAACAACTCGTACACGCTCTGCCGCGTGCCGGGGACGACTGTTGATCCGACGGTGGATGCGATCTCGACCACCACGATCGGCGGATCGGCGTACGGCAACGCGATTATCAGGAATGTGAACTTCAACAACAGCCAGACGCTGATATTCGATGAGCTCGGCGCCCCGGTGACTGCCGCGGGAAGCAACACGCCGGCGGCGGACGGTTCGTTTGAGGTGATCGGATCTGGTCAGACGTTCAAGATCACGGTTCAGGGATATACCGGGCGGGTGACGGTGACGAAGACGGCGGGAGATTGAGTGAAAAGCGAAGGCATCGCGGGCGGTGCCACGAAAGCAAGCGAGGTGCGCATGGACGGGCGAGTGGGAACGAACAACGTGAACGATGCGGCGAACAACAAGCCGGACGTCGGGATGGAAGGCAGCAGCGATTTCGGCGGCGGAATCACGCTAAAGAGCGCGGCCGTTTCGATGGCCATGGTGCTCTGCCTGGGCATGCTGATCTGGGTGAAACTGCGCCTGGTGACGAATGTGCCGCGGACTGCGTATGCGGAGCCGGACCGCAAGATGGTTGAACCTGTAAAGGCCGAGCCGATGAAGCGGCAGACGGCGGATGCGACGCAGACGCACTGACAAAGGGCCAAAGGGCCAAAATTTCAAAGTGCCAAATGCGGAGGGGAGACCCTCCGTTTTTCTTTGCGCGGTTCGCGCACGACGCCTGGGTATTTACCACTGAGAACACAGAGAGCACAAAGGACACAAAGAGAAGGACAGGGGGAAGAGAGAATTTTAAATTTGAAATTTCGGATTTCGGAATGCGGAATGCGGAATGCGGAATGCGGAATGCGGAATGCGGAATTGATACACCAGGGTGCCGAGCGCGCTTGTGTGCGGCAATGGGCTTTGCCACTCTCTTGCCTTTCTTTGTGCTCTCGGTGTTCTTTGTGGTGAATGCCGCACGCGCGATCAGCGCAGGCTGGCGATGAGCGCGATGATGGCGATCGCGAGGACGCCGATGAAGATCAGCGTGCCGATCTTCCAGCGGCTGTAGGGGCGATCTCCGATCAGTTCGCCGGTGCGGCCGTTGATCAGGACGCGGAAGAGTTTGCGGTTGAAGCGGTACGCGCTCACCCACATCGGGAGCAAGATGTGTTTAAAGGTGATGCGGTCGTAGTTTGAGTGCATCGACGAAATGCGCTGGTGATCGCCACCGATGTCGGCGCAGATTGTTGATTCGATCGTCGGACGCATGCGCTGCTTAGCGCCTTCGAAGCCGTTTTGCAGGTCGATGCTGTAGCTTTCGCAGCGGAAGCCGGCGAGATAGGCGTCGTCGTAGGGGACGAGTTCCTTCAGGGTCCCGTCTTTACTCCAGGGCTCGGCATCGGCCTGATTGTTCAGGGGGAGCGATGTGCTGGCGGGGATGAGCACGTCGTTGAAATCATCGACGACTGTGCCGGAAGCGGGATACCAACGGGTCTTGCGGACTTGGCGGGTTTGCGTGGTGAGTTTGCCGTTGACCGTTGTCGTATAGCTTTCTGTCACCCAGTAGTCTTCGCCGCGCTGGCCTTCGTAATCGGTGGTTGCGACGCAGTCGTACGTCCAAAAGGGCATGTAGGCACCGACGAATGCGCCGTCGAGAAAGGCCTCGCGGGCGAGCTTGCTCGGCGCGAACCAGCGAGATTTGAGCCACGCGCGGTAGCTTTCGATCGCGGAGGCTCGCGTGATGGAGAAGGGGAGAACTGCGGCGGGCTTGAGGCGTTTTTTGGAGACAGCCTGCGCGACGATCGGGCTGCCGCAGAAGGGGCAGGTGCGGCTTGTGACGTTGTCGGGGAACTCGACGTTGGCACCGCAGCCGTCGCAGCGGACTTCGAGGCGCTCCATCGTGTCGGCGTTGTGCTCGAGATCCTGGAGTGCGCGGGAGTAGTCAACCTCTTCGACTAAGGCAGCGGAAACGGGGATGGGGTTGACTGTGCCGCAGTGCGTGCATTTGAGTGCGCGTTCGCCGGGGGAGTAGACGAGGTCGGCGCCGCACTGGGCGCAGGGGAATGTGCGGTGAACGCCGGGGGGAGGAGCGATGGATTCGATGGGTTCGGGGTCGGGCATGGGAGGGCGGAGGGAGGTCAGATTTCACATTTGAAATTTCGGATTTCGGAATGCGGAATTGATTGTGAGGGATGGCGGGCGCGCTGGCAGACTGAGCGCGAACGGCGCGTATGACACCCACCCCCAACCCCCTCCCTCGGGGAGGGGGCTTCGGAGTTGCGCTAGGGGAGCGGGGGTGGATTGCTGCCCAAGGTGGGCGCGAGTTCGGAGACTTCGGATGCGGCGGTCCAGGCGGACATGCCTTGTTTCCAAACGAGCGACTGGGGCGTGAGTTTGCCGGAGCTTGAGAGCTGGGCGAGCGTGCTCATGTCGAAGGGGCCGGCCTGTTTACCGTCGATGGCGACGAAGTACTTGACTGCCGCGGCACCGGGAAGAGGCGGAGCGTTTGAGGCGGCGTGGGCGTTGCCGATCGCGCCCGACATCTGATTGGCCATCGCGAAGCCTGCGCCAATGCCCATTCCCTGGGCCATTGCGCCCCCACCATTGGGGTTTTTGGCGGCGTCGCCGATGGCGGTCGCGGTCTGGAACTGCGTGAATTTGCCCATGTCGCCGATCACGCCCATGCTGGTGCGCTTGTCGAGCGCGGCTTCGACTTCGGGCGGGAGCGAGACGTTTTCGATGAGGAAAGCGGTGAGATCGATGCCGTAGGTTTTGAAAGGGGGCTTGATCTTGCTGGCGATCAGCGAGGAGAGCTCTTCGTAGTTGCTGGCGAGATCGAGCGCGGGGACTTTGCTTTCGCCCAGGGCGTCGGAGAAGCAGGTGAGGATGAAGTTTCGGAGTTGATCGGTGAGGCCATCGGCGGTGAAGCGGCCGCTGGTTCCCGCGACTTCTTTGATGAGCATGCCGGCGTCGCCGACCTTGAACGCGTAGGTGCCGTACGCGCGCAGACGCATCGGGCCGAACTCGGCGTCGCGGAGCATGATGGGGTTGGCGGTGCCCCACTTGCAGTCGGTGAACTGGCGGGTGTTGACGAAGTAGACCTCGGCCTTGAACGGAGATTCGAAGCCGTACTTCCAGCCCAGGAGCGTGGAGAGAAGCGGCAGGTTCTTGGTTTCGAGCGTGTAGAGGCCGGGCTGGAAAACGTCGGCGATTTTGCCCTGATCGACGAAGACGGCGACTTGGCCCTCGCGCACGACGAGCTTGGCGCCGTACTTGATTTCGTTGTTCATCCGCTCGAAGCGGTAGACAAGCGTGTCGCGCGAGTCGTCGAGCCACTCGACGATGTCGATCAGTTCACCCTTCAGCTTTTTCCAGAAATCCATGGTGCCTGCTCCAATCGCTCGAGAAGGCAACAACCGTGCCAGCCCGAGGCGAAAAGTGTAAGTCGATGGGTTATTGGGTCGGGACATTTCTCGATTTCACAAACGCCCAGACGGCACAGACGGACCACACGGACTCAAAAACCCGCGCCAACGCGTCCCCTGATGCGGTTAGCGCGTTTGTGCCCGCGTGCACGGTGTTGGCTGGAACTTCGTGCCAAAGTCACCTTGCGGAGCAGTCGAAATAGACGGCATCCCGTGCACGGGCTATTGGGCCTTGCACGGATCAAAGGTCGGGGCGTGCGTCCGAGAGTGATCGGAGCCGACCGAGAAGTTGCCCGCAAGAGAGGAATTCGTCATGACCACCCCCACCCCCACCCGCACCCGCACCGCCACCCAGAACGACCGCCCCGCCTTCGCCATGCTCGTCAATGTTCCCGCGAATCTCGCGAGAACGGACTGGTCGAAGCTCGCATGGCCGACGGCGGTCCTGATCTCGATCTGCGGCGCTGCCGTCGGCCGCGCACAGGTCGGCACGTTTACCAGCGGCAGCCAGCCGACATCGACGCAGACGAACGGGCAGACCAACGCTCAGGCCAACCAGCCGGCGCAGCAGAACGCGGCGAACAACAAGAACAACTCGAGTGGTTCCACCGCTCCGGCGCCCACGACTCCGGTCGATGCGTCGCTCAACTCGGCTTCCAAGAGCCAGTCAACCACTACGGCGCCGACGACACTTGGCAACAGCTGGACGGCGCAGCCGACGCAGGCCGAACCCGAAACCAAGCCTGAAGCCAAGCCCGAATCGACGGTTCGCGAGCAGACCGTGGCCGATCCCTTCTCGGGCAAGCCCGCAGGCGGGACGATGGAAGGCGGTGCGTCGAGTGAGGTGCACGGGGTGAAGAGCATCCGCGCCAACGCCGTGAAAGTGGACGACAACGGCGTGGTCGATCTGCGCGTGAACGGTGAAGAAATCACGGCCGTGCTCGAGATGCTCAGCCTCCAGAGCCAGAAGAACATCATCCCGTATAAGAATGTCAACGGCAAGGTCTTTGCCAACCTCTACGGCGTGACGTTCTACGAGGCGCTCGATGCGCTGCTGCACGCGAACGGTTACGGCTACGTCGAGCGCGGCAATTTCATCTATGTGTACACGCTCGAGGATCTGCAGAAGCTCGAGAAGGAATCGCGTCAGCGCGTGTGGAAGGTGATCAAGCTGAACTATCTCGCGGCGGTCGATGCCGCGTCGTTCGCGCAGGCTCTGCTGAGCAAAGACTCGGTGATCAAGACCAACGCCAAGATCGGCAACTTCCCGGGCAAGAGCGAAACCCCGAACGGCGCTGAGGATTATCCGGGCGAGTCGACGGTCATGGTCTATGACTTCCCCGAGCAGGTGGAGCAGATCGAGAAGCTGATCAAGGAACTGGATTCGCGTCCGGCGCAGGTGCTGGTCGAGGCGACGATTCTGCAGGCGAAAGTGAACGAAAACAACGCGTTTGGCGTGGATTTCGCGGTCATCGGCAACCTGAACTTCGGCGACTTCCTTGGCGTGGGCGGCCCCCTGCGGATCCCCGATGCCTTGATCGTGAACAACTCGACGAAGCTGATCAACGGTTCGCCGGGCGATCAGCCGATCGTCGGAGGCAACACCGGAAAAGACAGCGCGCTCGGCATCGCATCGAGCCCGGGCAACACCGCCGGTCCCGCGACGTTGAAACTCGGCCTGTATAGCAATGACGTGGGCGTGTTTGTCCGCCTGCTGGATGAAGTGACCGACACGACCGTTCTAAGCAATCCGAAGATTCTCGCGCTCAACCGCCAGGCGGCCCGCGTGCTGATCGGTGAACGCGTCGGCTACTTGAACACCACGAGCACGAACACGGCCACGACGCAGTCGGTTGAATTCCTGGATACTGGTACTCAGCTCTACTTCCGTCCGTTCGTCGGGAACGACAACACGATCCGGCTTGAACTCAAGCCCAGCGTGTCGTCGGCGGTCGTGCGCGATGTGAAGAACAGCTCGGGTTCGACCGTGACGGTCCCCGATGAAATCACGAATGAATTGACCACCAACGTCATCGTCCGCGATGGCCAGACCGTGGTGCTTGGCGGCCTCTTCCGCGAGTCGACCCAGACTTCGCGCAAGCAGGTTCCCTTGCTCGGTGATATTCCGCTGGTGGGCTACGCATTCCGAGGCCAGGAAGACACGATCGATCGCCAGGAGATCATCTTCCTGATCACTCCGACAGTCGTGACCGACACGTTCCTCGCTGAAACCGGCGACAAGACGCAGGACATGATCGCCCGCGTTCGAGCCGGAACACGCGAAGGACTTCTGCCCTTCAGCCGCGAGCGCATGACGGCTCAGATGTTGATGGATGCACGCAAGCTCGCGGCGGAAGGCCACACCGAGCAGGCGATGTGGAAGCTGCAGATGGCCCTTTCGATCAACCCGCAGCAGCCCGAAGCGATCGAGCTGAAGGAAAAGCTGTCGGGCAAGCAGGATGTCTGGCCTGATCGCAGCATGCTGAATGATCTGCTCGACTCCGAGCGCGCGAAGTCCAAGAGCAGTTCGTCGTCGGTGCTCCCGAGTGCGCTGGCACCGGAAGCGACGGCGGCCCCCAAGGCGACGTCCGATCACATTGCCGCGGCTGCAGAACACGATGCGGCAGCAGAGCAGACGTCGAGCCCCTCGAGCGCACAGGTTTCCGAGTCAGTTTCGCCGGCGGTGTCGGCTCCGATTGCTGAGGTTGCACCGGTCGCGGCCGCAACCGCAACTCCGGATGCGACGAACAGCACGCAGGCCACAATCGCCACGCCCAGCCCGGCGCCCGAGGCTGCTGCCTCTGCCAAGCCTGCGGTGGCGTACGCGACCATGCGTTGGGATCAGATGGTTCGTCGCGGCGCGACGGCATCGTCGGGCCAGAACCCTTCGACTCCGGTCGCCCAGAGCACCGCTGCTCCGGCGAACAAGCAGGCGAAGGTCTCGGCGTTCGGCAAGTTGTTCGGCACGGCCAAGCCCGCGAACGAGAGCGTCTCGTCGGCGAGCGAGAACCCGCCCGAGCAGAAGTAAGCGTGCGGCAAGTTGATTGCGATTCGTACCTCTCCGCTTCGCGCGGAAACGGTGTGACTCGCGATCAGAACTGTGACGCGGCCCCAACCACCCACCACATTCCTGTGCCCTTGCTCCTCAAGGGGTCGTCCGAGCCGAATCCGCCCACATTGCAGGCTGTCCCTCCGGTATTCCCGGACTTGACGAAAGTGGCGTGCGATCCGGGTCGATGAGACCGAGAACCCGGTGCGGAAACCCCTTCCGCGCCAGACTGCCCGCCCTTTGCCTGTTCCACGGAGAGAATCATGCGGTACGCCCTTCTTGTTCTGATCTCGCTGGTGCTTGTTGGTTGCAATGGACACGGCATGTCGACCCGGCGAGAAAGCAGCGCGGCGAAGGAACGTCTTGCCGCGATGAAGTCTGCGATGGAATGGCAGAGCGCCAAGCAGCAGTTGCTGGCGGGAAACACGACGAAGGCGCTTGAATCAATCAACCGCTCGCTCGGGCTGAATCCGAACGTCGCGAAGAGCCACGTGCTCAAGGGCCGCATCCTGATGGAACAGGGCGACCTGGAGGGCGCGGTCAACTGGTTCGGAACGGCGGAAGGACTTGATCCTGAAAACGTCGAGGCGCAGTACTACAGCGCCGTGGTGTACGAGCGTTTGAAGAAGCCGGAGGAATCACTCGCGCGGTATCGTCGCGCTTCGGATCTTGAGCCGAGCAACCCGCAGTATGTGATCGCGGCGACCGAGATCCTGATCGATCAGGGCAAGCTCGAAGAAGCGGAAACCGAACTGACCAGCCATCGCGAGAGCTTCGCGAACAACCCGGGCGTCAACCAGACGCTGGGCCATATCGCGACGATCCGCGGCAAGAACGAAGATGCGATGAACTACTTCGAGCAGGCCCGGCTCGCGGCCCCGGACGACCCGGCGATTCAGAACGACCTGATCTGCGCGGAGATCGCGTGCAAGAAGTTTGCAGATGCGGAACACAACATCAACAAGTTGATGAAGCAGAAGGGTTACGAGGATCGTCGCGATCTGCGTCTGCAGAAGGCACGATGCCTTGTGGAACTCGATCGGCCGATGGACGCGCGTGAGGTGCTTGTCAAGCTGACCACGTCGGATGGCGGCGCGTCGGACGTCGAGGCGTGGATCGAGCTGGGCAAGTTGAGCTATAAGTTGAAGGACACCAACCGGGCGCGGACTGCCGCGGCACGGCTGGTGGCGATCGCTCCCGAACGGCCCGAGGGATATCAGCTCCGCGCGATGGTCTTCCGGCGCAGCGGCGCGATGGATCAGGCGCACGACAACGCGATCAAGGCGGTTGCGATCGCCCCCACTGCTGAGAACTATGTTCTGCTCGGCATGATCGAGCGTCAGCTCGGCAATGCGAAGGACGCGGGCATGTGCTTTGACGAAGCGCTGCGTCTTGAACCGAAGAATGCGCTCGCGGCGGCCCAGATCGCGGAGATTCAGACGGGCTCGGCGGTCGCCGGTGTGCCGGATCGCGAGTAAGACCTGAATTGCAACTGCACCCGTCGCTTCGCTCGGGCTCGTACGGCAAGGGCAGGGAAAATTCGCTGACCTATTCGAGGTCGCAGCGTGTGGAGTGGAGCTGCGCTAGATGAAGTCGGCGTTGGGTGGGGCGCCGAAGCTTTCCTTCGTGCGCTTGACCAAGCCGAACCAGATCAGGCAGAACGTTGGCCAGATGAGGCCGATGGCGTTTAGGCAGAGCGCGATCGCCATGCTGGCCCCTCGGCCGAGGCGTGGACCCTTCGCAAACGGACTGTCGGGATTGTCGTTCAGCCATTGTTCCATCTGGATGGTTTGACGCCATGCGAAGTACATGCTGATCGCGACGGTGATAAACGACACCACTGCCCAAAACAGGTGAAGACTCCGGCCGGCCATGGTGCGGCGCGTCGTTTGGACGCCGGCGACGATCAGAACGATCGCCATGAAGAAGCCGATCGTGAACAACACCGCCTGCCAGGGCGCGATGTGCATTGTCGGCGGCAATGGCTTTTCACGCATCTCGGGCGGGAGGAACGCGGTCCCTAAAAAGATTCCGCCGACGCCGCACGCGAGGCAGGTGATTCCGAGCCCTCCCCACACAATCGAAATAATTCCCACAACCTTTGGCCATGACGTGAAAGCGAGTTCGATCTGCGGATCCAAAACTTCGGACTGCTCTTCCATTCCCGGGCTCCTTTGAGGCTCGACGAAGTGTACCGTTCTCTGAGGAGACGACACTTGAACACTGCTTCCCCCGTCTCGCGCCGGATCGGCGCGACGTTTGGCGACTCAACAGTTGGCAATTTGTGGCTGCGAGTTTCAGTGCTTGCCGCGGCGAGCCTGGCGTCGGCGGCGTCGATGGGTGCGACGTACAAACTGGATGACGGGGTCGGGAGCAACAGCCTCGGCCCGAGCTTTGCCTGCGAGTTCATGTGGGGAAACATTTACGATGTTCAGCCCGGCGCGGAGGTGATTTCAACGATCTCGGTCGCGTTTGGCACGCTCGGGACACCCGAGGCGCGGCCGGTCCGCGTGTATCTCTATCAGATGGTGACGGCGAACGACCCGACGGATGCCGTGCTGGTGGCGACGGCGACTGGGCTCAGCGGCCTGCCCCGGACGAACACGTTTCTTGATTACCCGATCACGCCCACAATGGTGCACGGTCAGTTCTTTGCCGCGGCGTCGATGGAGGTGTTCGGCGACGCGACCGTGATTCCGGCGCGATATGACAAGGACGGCGCCGCGAGTTCTGCTCTCTCATGGTTCTTCGGGGCGGATTCGTATCTGGACATGCCTCTGAGCCAAGCGCCTTTTTCTGGCAGCATGAACAACAACATCATTCAGGGTGTGTTCATGGTGCGTGCGACCGGTGTGGCGCCGCCGTGCGGGGGGGATCTCAACAGCGACGGCAAGGTGGATGACTCGGACTTTGTGCTGTTCGCCGAGGCATATGACATTTTCGACTGCGCGAGCCGCTCGATGCCGGCCGGTTGCCCCGCCGACATCAACGGCGATGGGTTCGTCGACGACTCTGACTTCGCGCTGTTCGCGATGGCGTACGACTTGTTCGTGTGCCCTTGAATCGGTCGCGAACTTCTACTTTGATTTCGAGACGATACGGCCTTTGAGCTGCTCGAGCTTGGCGCGTTCGGGCGCGGTGAGCGCGGCGGCCATGCCGGTTTCGATGAGCGAGGCAATCTGTGCCGCCTGCGGCTGATCCGAACTGAGTTCGAGCGCGTGCAGCCAGACGTCGGGCTTGGCACCGAGCAGGCGGGCCTGATCGAGGCGGTTCGCGCCGATGAAGGAGATGGTGCGCAGATCGCGAAGACGATCGACAGGAACATATTTGTCCAGCTCGGGAAGGGCATCGAGCGCCGCGATCGCCTCGCCGTATTTGCCGAGCTCGATGCGGAGTTCGGCGAGTTCGACGAGCGCTTCGGCGGTGTAGCTCAATCGCGACGGATCGGTGCGTTCGGCCATCACGCGGCGCGGATCGGCGAGCGTCGCCAGAACAGCTTCGCGCAGGGTCGGATCGGCGTGGAGACGTCGGCTGGCTTCGAGAATCTCGTCTTCTTCGAGCACGCCGGCGATGAGTACGAGTGCGGCGCGGCGCTGATCGGGGACGGTTCTTGTCGCCTCTTCGATTGCGCAGAAATTTGAAACGTCAGGCGCGATCGTGACGACGCCACGGACGGCGACGTCGATCAGAAGCTGGTCTTCGCGTGCCGCGGCGAGAATTCGAGGGAGGTACTCGGGCGAGGTCACGAGCGCCTCGGCGGTTGCAAGGCGCTGGGCGGGAATCTTGGATCCGAGCAGCACGACGATCGCGTCGAGATCGGTTTGATCCCCGAGTTCGGCGCGGAGGCGGCACCCCGAGCCGGTGAGGTCTGCGAGGCTGACGGTGCGGAGCGCGGCGAGAACGCGGCTAGAGGATTCTTCCGTGCGGAGCATGCCACCCCGGTAGAGCGCCCATGCCGCGTCGATCGAGGCGTCGCGGACGGTTGTGCCTGTGCGGGCCCAGACAGCGGGATCGATCCAGTGAAGGACCGACTCCTCGATTTCGATGCTCGGCCAACGGGCGGCGGCGTTGAGCAGAGCGGCGGCGGTCGCGGGAACCGTTTCGCTATCGAGCGCGTCGCGGATCGCCTTGTCGGCACCTTCCGGAGCGAGGTTGGAGACGAGAATCGCGGACTGCTCTCGAATGCCCGGATCGGTCGAGCCGAGCAACGCGATGATCTGCACGCCCAGTTTGCTGTCGGGGCGATTTCCGGCGGAAAGTTCGCGCGAGATCAGTTCAAGGCCGAGCAGGTTTACGCACGAGAGCGGATCGCCCAACATCGAGGTGATCAGGGGCCAACGCTTGTCGCTGGGGGTGGCGAGATGCAGGGCACGGAGCGTTTCGAGGAGCTTTGTCTGGACGATGACCTTCTGGTCGCGCTCGTGATCGGCCTTGGCAGCAAGGGCGCGAATGGCGGCGTCGCACCAGGCCTGATCGGTCGAAAGCGTCGCGAGCAATTCACGCCATTTGGACGGGTCGGATCCCAGATCGTCGCGGCCGGATTGGCGGACGAGGGCGTCAACCACGGCGCGACGAAGCGTGGTGTCGGCGCTTGGAACATCGAGGAGGGAGGTGAGGTATTGCGCGGCGGCGCGTTCGCGCACCGAGGAAACGGCCTTGAGAACAGCGGTTTTCTGAGAAGCGGTCAGGCCATTGCATGCCACGATGAGATCGGGGAGCAATTCCTGCCGGACTCGGGGGGCGCTGGCGAGCGCATCGACGATTGCAAGGAAATTGACCGAATCCGCGGGCGAAGAGAGCAGGTGGCGGATCTCGGCATCGGCATCGGTCTGGCCGGATCTGGCGACGAGGGCCTCCGCATTTGACTTTACGGCGGCGATCGCGGGGTCGGGGGCGGCCTTGGCTGTCGGCTTGGTAGTTTCCGGCGTGGCGGGCTGGGCGGCGCGTGCGTGCACCGGCAGCATTTGCACCGCCATGGCACAGGCCAAACCAGAAATGAGCCAACCACGACGCACGGGAGAAGCTCCGGCGACACCACTTTGAACTATCAAACCGACCGGTTCGCTCATCCTACCGCGTTCGATGTCGAAGCGGTTCGCCAAAGTTTGAACTTGCAGCAAAAAGTGCTTCGCTTCGGCGCGCTTTACGTCCGTGCGTCGCGGAGCGCGAGCAGGCGCGAGGCCTCTTCGACATCTTTGTCGCCGCGACCTGAGCAGCAGACGAGGATGTGCTGATCACTCTTCATCGTGGACGCCAGACGCACTGCTTCTGAGATTGCGTGCGAGGTTTCGAGCGCGGGAATGATGCCCTCGGTCTGGGCGAGAAGCGTAAACGCTTCGAGCGCCTGCTCGTCGCTCGCGGCGGTGTAGGTCACGCGGCCGGAGTCTTTCCAGTACGAATGCTCGGGCCCCACGCCCGGATAATCGAGACCGGCGGAACACGAGTGGACGTCGGCGGTCTGGCCGTTTTGGTCCTGCAGCACATACGAAAGCGTGCCGTGCAGGGCGCCCGGAGAGCCAAACGAAAGCGTGGCGGCATGTTGGCCGGGCGAGCGCGACCGGCCTCCGGCTTCTACGCCGACGAGTTGCACCTTTGAGTCATCTACGAAGGGGTAAAAGATGCCCGCGGCGTTCGACCCGCCGCCCACGCAGGCGACGATCGCGTCGGGAAGGCGGCCGATGTAGCGGAGGCTTTGGGCTTTGGCCTCGGTGCCGATGATGGACTGGAAGTCTCGGACGATCATCGGGAAGGGGTGTGGCCCCACCACTGATCCGATTATGTAGTGCGTGCCTTCGACCGAGCCCATCCAATCGCGCATTGCCTCGTTGGTGGCGTCTTTCAGGGTCTTGGAGCCGGAGTCCACCTCGATCACGCGGGCCCCGAGCATGCGCATGCGGATCACGTTCAGCCGCTGACGGCGCACGTCTTCGGACCCCATGTAGACATCGCACTCAAGGCCAAGGTGTGCTGCGGCGGTGGCGGACGCGACCCCGTGTTGACCCGCGCCGGTCTCGGCGATGATGCGTTTCTTGCCCATGCGCTTGGTGAGGAGACCCTGACCGAGCGTGTTGTTGATCTTGTGAGCGCCGGTGTGTGCGAGGTCTTCGCGCTTGAGCCAGATGGTGGCCGCTTGGCCGTTGTTCCCGGTGCGGCGCGAGATTTCGGTGGCGTGCGCGGTCAGGCGGTCGGCCTTGTAGAGCGGAGTCGGGCGGCCGACAAGGGTCGCGAAGAGGGCGCGGAGCTCATCCCAGAAGCCGCGGTCCTGGCGAACAGATTCGTACACCTGTTCGAGCTGCGCGAGGGCGGCCATCAGCGTTTCGGGAACGTATTGGCCTCCGAAGGCGCCGAAGCGACCCTCGCGCGAGGGAACATCGCTCAGTTTGGGCGGCGGAGCCTTGGGGTCGGCTTGAAACGTGGTCATGAGCGAGTTTAGGTCGGAGAGGCAGGCGTCCCGGCGAAGCGAGTCGGGGCGAGTTCGGTATCTCGCTTCAGGAACGCGGCGCCCCAAATCCAAAGTGCACCGGAAAGCACGATCATCCCGCCGACGATGAGGAATCCGAGCGTCATGTCACCGGCGGGGTTGGTTGGCGTCTTGGTGAGATCGGTGACCCAACCGATAATGGGCGGGCTGATGGCGTCGCCGAGGGCGTGGATGAAGAGGATCGAGAGCGCGAATCCGGTGGCGCGGATGGAGGGATGCGTGACGTTGGCAAGAATGGCATTGCTCGGGCCGGTAGAGAGGAAGAGGAAGAAGATCGCGATGAAGATGAAGCCGTAAGCCATGGGCATCGGGGCGTAGAGCGACGCGAGGAAGAAGGGGAAGCCGAGCAGCATGCCGCCACCGGAAACGAGGAAGTAGGAGCCGCTGAATCGAGTGCGGAATTTGTCGCCAAGCCAGCCACCGATGAGTGTGGCACTCAGGCCCGCGACGACGGTGATGCCGCCGAAAATGAGGTTGACGTGGCCGAGATCGGCCTGACCGCGATGTTCGTGCAGATACGTGGGCATCCAGAACGAGATACCGCCGATTGCGAAGGTGAAGGCCGTCATGCCCGCGACGGCGAGTACATAGGAAGGTGTTCGCGCGAGAACGGCGTAGTCGCGTATCCCGGCGCGATGATGCGTCGCGCCGTCGGAAACACCTCGCGCCGGATCCTTCATGAAGAAGCACATCGCACCGAGCAGTAGCCCGGGTGGCAGCGTGAGAAGAAAAGCCCAGTGCCAGGTTGTGTGCTGCGTGACAAGCCCACCCATCACATACCCGAGCGCGCTGCCGACCGGAATCGCGGCGTAAAACCACGCAAGCACCGCTCCACGGCGCTGCACCGGAAAAAGATCGGAAATCAGCGTCGGCGCCGTCGGTCCATACGCGGCCTCACCGATTCCGACCATCACTCGCATCAACAGCATCGCCAGCCAGGCAGTGGCCATGCCGCTGCCGCCGGAGGCGATCGACCAGACGGTCACGCCTATTCCGACGATGGCCCAGCGCTTCCATCGATCGGCGAGCCAGCCAAAGACGGGGGCCGCGATCATGTATGAGACGAGAAAAGCCGTTGCCAGAAGCCCCATCCGCAGGCCGGCGGTCTTGTCATCGGCTGCGCCCTTCGGGAAGAACTCGGCGCGGATGAGGGGCTCTACCGCTGCGAGGACGTAACGATCGATGTAGTTGAAAAGGTTGATCAGCAGCAGCAATGCCACGGAAATCAGCGCCACTCTTTGAGGGGCGTGAGGGGGGGAAGGCAGGGTTGGCGCCGGATCGCTCATGGGCGGAGTATGACAGGGACGGCCTCGGCGCGTTTTCGCGTGCAAAAGCGAGCGAAGCGCGACGGGCGAGGGCATCGTGCGCATCGTGTGCGTGTATGACAAGCCTGACGGACGAACTCGACCGTGATCTTTCCAAAGTTTCGGAATCTCGGTCCCGGCGTTCGTACGGGCCGATTGGCGCTGCAATTGCCATTGTCGTTGCCATCGCGGGACTTTCGACTGCGGGCTGGAGCCTGTACGAGAACACCCGCCCGACACCTCGACCCAAATCGGCCAGCGACGTGGTTCGCGCCGAGCAGAAGAACAATCGCGAGGCTCCGAAGGCGGACAGTTCCGCCCCAGTTGTCGCACAGGCCGGTTCACCTGGAAGTCAGACGCGAGCGAAGCGGTCCCGCGCGATGGTCGGCGAGCAGATGCTCCCGACATTCATTGAGAATCCGCAGTTCACGCCGGTGAACAACTCGGAAGACGCAACGCAGGCCGTGGCGTCGCTGGGGGCGGCGGCAGGAGAACGCTCGACGAAGATTGAGGGGCTTACTGCGACACCGCTCCAGACTTCTGACCAGATCAGCGCCGCGCTGACCCGCCTTCTCGGGCCGCTCGCACAGGGTGAAATCAAAGACGGGGCCGGCTTCATCACCGCAAATGGAGGTAAGCCGCCGGCATCCGGCACAATTCCCGGAATCGTGCAGCAGATCGCGGCGCTGCTCAAGTTTTGCGAACTCGACACGACGAACATGAAGGTGCGCAAGGCCGCGAAACCTGAAGGGTCGCTCGCGACAATTCTGGCGGGGCTTCCGGCCGGCGCGGTCCCGATGATGATCAATCAGAATCGCTCGGATGACGGAAACGAGACCGGCACCCTCACCATGCCGCTGAACGGATTGCTCGACGGCTCGCTCGCTGGCATTCCGGCCGATGCGCCGCGCGTTGAAGTCACGATGCCGGCGAAATTGAAGGGTGAACAGTTCGCCGACAAGAAGTTTTTACTCTGCATCGTGCTGGCGCAGAATGCAAAGTTGAATACGTGGGTGCCGCAGACGCTGCAATTCCACTCGAACAACGGCGAGACGATCAAGGCTCTGTCGAAGATGCTTCGGCCGGCCTCGGCCAGCGTGGGAGACGGCGCTCCGCCGCCCAAGGCACCGAGCGATCGGCGTTAAGCGGCTCACTTGATTTGGACTATTTCAGATTCTCCACTATCCGAACCAGCACGAACGAGACCTTCATGAAAAGCAAGAACCGCGGCTTCTCCCTCATTGAACTGCTCATCGCGATCGGCATCATCGGCCTGCTCATTTCGCTCGCGCTCCCCGCGCTCGGCAAGGCGCGACTGATGGCGCGCCAGACCAAAGGCATGGCCAACGTGCGCTCGGTCGGCATGACCTTCTCGCAGTATGCCGGGCAGTATCGCACGTATCCGTTTATTGAACCCGGCGCTCCGATTCAGGGAGCACACGGCGTCATTCCGGTGCCGGAGGGGATGATCGGGACGCAGTGGCTGAACCCAAACTCGATGATGATCACGAGCGATCCGTTCGAGATGGAGTGGATGTGGGCCGGGCCGGTCTCTCGCTTTGTCAATCCGGAAGAGAACTACCCGATCTGGGTTTCGCCCGGTCTTCCTCAGAAAATGCCCGAGGGAGACGACATCGAAGCGAAGGAGCAGATCTCGCTCAGGCTATCCAATGCGTTCATCGCGAAACCGGAACTCTTCGGCGACAATCCGAAGGACGATCCGACGATGATCGCGCCGGTGAAGCCGGAGGATGTGCTCAGCCCGTCAAGCAAGGTGATGCTCTTTGATGCGCACGTCGCGTATTACACGAAGCGACCGGAGATCAAGGACTCACACTACGACGCGCCGGCGCCGATGGTCTTTGCGGATGGACACGGCGATGCGAAGAACCCGGTGCTCGCGAAGGACGGCGTGCCGAACGTGATGCGCGATGGCCGGAACATCAAGCTGCACTCGACGAAGAACGGGGTGCGGGGGCAGGATTACTAGGGGAAGGCAGGAGCCGTTAGCTATTCGCCGTCAGCTTCCAGCCGGAAACATTTCGGAATTCGGAATGCGGAATGGCGGAGGGGCGAAAGCGTTAAACAAATCCCGCCTCAAGTTTGGCTGTCAGCTGAAAGCTGATCGCTGACAACGGGCTTTAGCTCTTTCACAAAGAACGCTGTCTCCAAGTTCTTCGCGTCGTTGCTGAAGCGGCCGAAGCCGATGTGTTCTTCGGGCGCGCCGGTTTCGGGCCAGGTTTTGAACTCGATCAAATTGGGATCAGCGCCGACCTCGATGTAGTGCTGGCGGAGGCGTTCGATGAAGCCGTTTGCGACCGAGAATGGCATCATGCGGTCTGCTTCAGAGTGGAGCGAGAGGAGCGGGATCGGGCGAAACGTGCTCAGGTGTGCCGACGCGCTCACGCGCGAGACGGCATCGCGCTCGTGCCGTGCGACCCAGCGGGGCGAAGTGGTTTCGCCGCGGTCTTCGGGGAAATAGAGTCCTTCGAGCCAGCCGGTTGTGCCTTCGACTGCGGCACAGACAAACGGATGCGGATCGCAGAGACGGCGGAGCGTGACGATGCCGCCCATTGACATGCCGCCGATGGCGAGACGGTCGAGATCGAAGACCCCGGCGAAACGCGGATCGGCAAGAGCTTCGACCACCGCGTCGATTTCGTCAACGGCTTGGCCGATCACCTTCAGACTTGCATCGGGCTCGTGCGCGCCGGTCCAGCCGCGCTCGCCGTGACCGGGAAGATCGATCGAGCACGCGGCGATTCCGGCACGAATCCAGCGGAGAAAGCGGCCGGGGTCGAGTTCTTTGTTCGCGGTTCGCCCGTGCATCCAGAGGACGACCGGCGCGGGAGTCTTCCAGTCCGGATGCGCGAGAAAGGCAGGGACGTCTGGACCGAGTCGCTCGATGCGCGCGACGGCGGCAAGGTCACGCGGAAATTGGGAGGGAAGGGGCACGGATGAAGGGTAGAGATGGGGAGTACGGATTGGAAAGGCGCGAGAGAACGCGGAGTGCGCGGAGAGGGCGGAGTTTCGCGGAGTGAAAGAGGGGTGTACGAATCCGCGCGTTGCGTTCGGTTTCACCGACGACTGACTGAACGAGTCCGAGCGAAGCGACGGGAGCGAGTGCTTCGATGAACAAGGCCAACCCCAAACGATTGGAAGCCCCTCGCTCAATTCGTGCTAAATCACGCGTCTATCGCCGGGGGCAATGACGAGGGCCTTCACCCGTTCGCGCAAATCGTTCGGCTCCGCCCCGTGCAACGGATCGATCTCGAGTACACAGTCGGGTGTTCCATCCGCCTTTCGCGGCACCTTCACGCCATCGGCCTCAAGCCACCGTGCTGCGCGGAGTGTCTGAATCTGCGCACACGATTCGGCGCTATCAACGCCCGTCGCATTCTTAATCGGCGCGAACTCTTCGATGCGATCGGTCTCCAGCACGATCGATGCCTTGCAAAGCGGGATCGCGTCGAAGATGAATTTCTCGAGCTTCAGACCGTTGTTCGAAGTTGGCGCAACGTGCTCGCCGGTCTCTAGATCGATGTATGGCACTTTCTTTTCGGCACGGTGATACGGCAATTCAAAGTTTGGGTCGTTCGCGAGTTTTTCGAGCAGCGAAACACCGAGCACGTGCACCGCGATCGAACCGGCGTTGAAACGCAGCGAGCCGTCTGGAAGTTTGTCCTTGGCAAGCGCGGCCGGAAAGTCGGAATACTCGATCACATCGACAACGCGCCTGCCGTTCTTCTCAACGCTCGCAAAGACGCCGACCTTCTCATCAGGATTGGTCTTTGGAATCATCTTGCTCGACATTTCTCCCGACGAATCAGGGGCACTCACGTGAAGCCCAAGAAAAACCGGATCGAGCGTGCGCACCATGGGGTTGTCGACCTGGAAATACGAAAGATGCTCAACACCCCGGCGCTTCATGTCGGCGATCGCGCCGCTCTTCTGCAGCGCGGCAATTGATCCGCCGTGGCCATCGGGGTTGGTTGCGACTTCATCGTGACGCGCAAGCAGAACTTTGCCGCTGCGGATATCAAACGATGGCAGCATGCCCTGCTGAAAAAACATCACGTTTGCAGGATCGAGCCCAAAGAAGCGGTGCTCGCTGAAATACGCCTGCGTGCTCGCGTGATTCTGCGCACTGGTCATGATGTACCACGGAACCGGCCGCCCATACTGCTGCTGAGCGCGCCGAATTCCCAGGCCGAAAAACTCAAAGAGCGAACGCCGGCTCACCTCGCCCGCGCGGAAGCAGCCCTTTGGCCCGTCGTACCCGAGCCTGCTTCCCTGTCCCCCCGCCACCATGAATGCCGCAACCTTGCCGCCTCGCAGGAGGTCTTCGCCGACCTTTCGGTACTTGGCGCGGTCCCACGGCTTTTTCGCCGATGTCTGGTCATTCGGATACGCATCGACCGGCTGCAATCCTGCCGGAGGCACGTGCTTCGCCGGATTTTGGACATATCGCTCGACCATCGCGGGAAGTGCCTCGACATCGAGCGCTTCGATCTGTGCCAGCAACGTTGACTGTTGCTTCTCATCCAGCGTCGGGTAAAAGCGAAGCAGATGATCCTGATCTACGCGTTTGAGGCGATCGAGCGTCTCTTGATATCCCGCCATGCCGCTCTCCTTCCCGCGCACAAAGCGGGGTGGCCATGCTACCGCGCGTTCGCACCTTCCGCCGCCCTGGGTACAGTGTTTCGATGCCTCCCACCCCCGGTCAATCGGTCTTCAAGTCGCCTAAGCACCTGCCCCTCATCGGACCGTCGATTTTGTCCGGTGACTTCGGCCGCATGGAGGCAGATTGCCGCCCGTTGCTCGAAGGCGGCGGCGACTATCTCCATCTCGACGTGATGGACGGACGCTTCGTTCCGAACCTCACGATGGGACCGGACATGTGCCGCTGGATGCGGAAGTACTTCCCCACCGCCGCGCTCGACGTGCACCTGATGGTCGAAGAGCCCGAACGGTTCGTCGATGCCTTTATCGAGGCGGGCGCGACGAACCTCACGTTCCACGTGGAGACTCACAAAGCAGCCGCGGCAGAGAAACTCGCGGACCACATTCACAAAGCCGGAGCCCTCGCGGGCCTGGCTGTAAATCCGCCGCATGATGTCGGCCCTTTACTCGACGTCGTGGGCTCTTTCGACGTGCTGCTCATCATGTCTGTGAATCCCGGCTTCTCCGGGCAGGCGTTCATTCCAGAGGTTTTGGAAAAAGCCCGCCGGGTGAAGCCGTTGCTTCGGCCGGATCAACGTCTCGAGGTCGATGGCGGTGTCTCGCCCAAGACCGCACCGGACTGCCGCGCCGCCGGAATCGACACGCTGGTTTCCGCGAGCGCGATTTTCGGCAAACCGGCGTCGGAACGGCTCGTCGTCATCAACGCCATGAGAGGTTGACGCGGTCCCCTAAACGACAGGTTTCCACCAGACCCGAACAACAACCGATCCAGCCTTGACGCGGCCTGAACCGATTTAGGCTAAACTTGGCCTCATTCAACCGGGTCGCGTGGGTCGTCGGCAGGAGCCGTCGGGCGATTCGGAGCGCGGGAGTTTCCTTTACTGGAAGTTCCGAGCGACGCGGAGGGCGTCGTTTGCTGCTGAAAGCACGGATGTGCGAGCGGCCACGCAAGGTCGATTGTTCGAGGAGGCATAGGCCAAACCCGAATCCGTCCAACGGACCGGGATTGTCTCTAGCGGGTCCACACCCGAAACGCCGAGTCGGGCAAACCGAAGGAACTAGTACCCCATGACCAAGACAGCCAGTTCGGCAAGACCAGCCTCCACCCCGGCAAGAACCTGGAGCGAAGTTCGCCCTGCCCGCCGCGCCTCGATCCCCGAGGGCCTTTGGCTCCGGTGCCCTTCCTGCGCCAAGATGGTCTACCGGCGGCATCTCGAAGCGAATCTCAACGTCTGCCCGGAGTGCACGCACCACTTCCGCATCGGTGCCGCGGAGCGTGTCCTCCAGCTTGCCGATCCCGACACCTTCCAGGAGATGTTCACGAATCTCCAGCCGACCGATCCGCTGAAGTTCAAAGACCTCAAGGCCTATCGCGAGCGTCTAATCGCTGAGCAGGTCAAAACCGGGCAGATCGATGCGATCCGCGCCGGCAAGTGCTTTATCAAGGGCCGCGAAGCAATGCTCGTGTGCCTCGATCTCACGTTCATGATGGGCTCGATGGGCTCGGTCGTCGGCGAGACAATCACGCGGGCGATCGAAGCCGCGACGCCGAACAAGGCCAAGAACTACGCCGGTCTTCCGGTGATCATCGTGAGCTGCTCCGGCGGCGCACGCATGCAGGAAGCGGGTTTGAGCCTTATGCAGATGGCCAAGACAAGCGCCGCGCTCGGCCGCCTCGATGATGCGGGCGGCCTCTTCATCAGCGTGCTTACCGACCCCACCACCGGCGGCGTGACGGCGAGCTTCGCGATGTTGGGCGACGTCATTCTCGCTGAACCCCGTGCGCTCATCGGCTTCGCCGGGCCGCGCGTGATTCAGCAGACGATCCGCCAGGAATTGCCCGAGGGATTCCAGCGGTCGGAATTCCTGATGAAGTCGGGGTTGGTCGATCGCGTCGTTCCCCGCGCGAGCATGCGTACCGAACTCGCGCGTCTCATCGACTACTCGGGTCGGTAATTCCGCTTCGTCAACACCCACGTTCTGACCCCTGCTTTCCAGCTTGGAGCGGTCAAGGATCGACCCGTGAAGCGGCTGTTGTTGCCTTTATTCGCGGGCCTCGCGCACGCACTGTTGCTCTTATTGGCCTTCCCGCCGATCGGGTTGTGGCTCGCCACGCTTTTCGCAATCGCGCCACTGGTCTGGTTGGCGGTGCGACCCGGGCGCGTCGGATGGAAAGAAGCGGTTGCCGTCTCGCTCGGCGCGTCGGTCTTCTACTGGTATCAGCAGCAATGGGCGATTGAGATCTCGACAGCCGGATACGTGCCGCTGGTTTTGTATCTCTCGATTTATCCGGGGCTGTTTGCGTACGTGCTGAATGTGACAAGACGACACTTCCCGCGCCTGCCGCTCAGCCTGCTGGTGCCGATCGCGTGGACGGGACTTGAGTGGCTTCGGGGCGAAGTGGTTTGGGATGGATACGCGTGGTTTCTCGTCGCGCATCCGCTCATCGAGAATCGTTTCATTTCGTCCGCCGGCTCGACCGTTGGAGCGTACGGCGTGGGCGCGTTTGTGGCGGCGTTCGTCGGGTTTGCCTTCGACCTCGTGCTGAAATCCACCAGCGCTCCAAACTCGCAGCGGGGCATCACCCGTGCTTCTCGAATTCGCGTCGCGGTCGGCGCGATTGTCGTCACGGCATACCTTGCTCTGACGCTGCCTTGGGTATTCATCGCAGCGTCGTTCGGCGAACCCGAGATTCGCGTCGGCATCGTGCAGACCAACTTGCCGCAGAGCAACAAAGTCGCATGGAGCTTTGAGCAGCGAAGAGAAGACTTTGCTCACTTTCTTGAGCTGACACGCCAAGCCGCCGCCAAGAAGCCTTCGGTCATCCTCTGGCCCGAGACCATGTTCCCCGGCACTTTCCTCGAGCCCTTTGAAGATGTGGATGCGCAGGGTCATGTGCTCGGAAAGCGGATCGTCTCCTTCGCGAACTCCCTTCTTGACTTTCAGAAGGAAATGGACATCCCAATGCTCGTCGGCGCGATCGGCGCTGATCGCCTTCGCCTCGTTCCCGATCCCGACAATCGCGATTCGCACTTTGCCTCGGACCGTCGCTTCAACAGCGTCTTCCTGCTCAAGGGGGGCAAAGTCGATCCGCCCCGCTACGACAAGATCCGCCTGACTCCATTCGGCGAGACCATGCCGTACATCTCGAAGTGGCCGTGGCTTCAGGAGAAGCTGCTGTCAATCGGCGCTTCAGGGATGAGTTTCGACCTCGCCGTAGGAACTCCCGACCGGATCGGAGCCTTCGAATTCCCCGTCACCACGCCCTCTTCGCTCGCGAAGCGGCCCGAGATCGTCCGCGTCGTCACCCCGATCTGCTTTGAGATCACCGAATCGAGCCTCTGCCGCAAACTGGTGAATCGGGCTGCTCAGGGGCGCGCCAAGGTGCTCATCGCCAACATCACCAACGACGGCTGGTTCGGCTCGTTTGACCCGGCACGCATCGAGCACCAGATGGCGGCCCGGTGGCGTTCCCTCGAACTCGGCGTTGCCGTGGTTCGGGCTGCAAACACCGGAATCTCGTCCGTCACTGAGTACGGGCGGGCAAACGGCAATCGCCTGATCGATATCGGGGGTGAGTCCTCCCGCGTGGATGGGATTCTGGTCGACAACGTCGCCCTTTTCCGCGGCACAACCTTTTTCCGCGAATACGGCGACTTCTGTTGGATCTTCCCAATTGCCCTCGGAAGCCTCCTGATTGTCGCATTCCGCCGCCGATCGCCGAACAATTCAGGGGCCGCGCTCGGTAGCAGCCTGCCGACCGGAGGTACCAAGTGAGCAATCGCGTCTTTTCTATGGTGGGAGCTGTTGGATTGATCGTGCTCGCTCCGGCGGGTTGTAGCTCCTCGCGCCATGCCACCGGGCCCAAGCCGGTTGATTCGAGACTTGTGCCGCCTGCGGCGCCCGTCGCGGGCCAGGTCGCTGCGACGCCCCCGGTGCCGTCTCCCAGCCCGATCAAGCTCTCGCAAATCCGCGAGAGAGCTCTCCAAGTCATCGAGGAATCCGCGTCCAATCCGGATGGGCAGGTGCGTGGATATGCCTGCGCAGGCGCGTCGCTGGTGCCCACAAGGCTTGGAGGCGTCCTACTAAAGAGCTTTGACGATCCGACACCCGGCGTGAAGGCCATGGCAGCAATCTCTGCGGGCCGGACGCAGTACCAGCCTGCAACTCAAAAAGCCTTATCGATCGCCAACGACCCCTCGCCGTTTGTGCGAATCTCGGCGATCTACGCACTCAGCAAACTCGGCAAGCCGGTCGATCAATCGCCGCTCGCGGGATACCTGGCCGGCTCGGAGACTCTTCAGGTTCGCAGCCAGGCGGCATGGGCGATCGGCGAGATCGGAAATCGTTCAGCGCTTCCCATGCTGCGGTCCGCCGCGGTTGAGAACATAGCGAAGGCCCGTCCGATCGAGGTACAAATCTTCCAGCTCCAGTGCGGCGAGGCACGCATCAAACTGAGCGACAACGAACCGATCGAAGGCGTTCGCGCCGCGCTCTTTCCGGCTCGACCCGAAGATTTCGAGGCGGCAGTGCTGGCCGTCCAGATCATCGGTGAGGTCAAGGACAAGCGCTCGATGGATCAGTTGATTTACCTGTCCGAGTACCGCGACGGCCGGGGCAACCCGATGCCGGCGGAGTTTCGCCTCGCCTGTGCGACGGCGATTGCCAAGCTCGGGCTCGACCACGGCAGTTTCCTCGCCGACGAATACGCGAAAGACCCGAATCCGACCATCCGGCAGCAAGCGGCGTCGGTCTACGGGTACACGGCTCAGCCCGAGCATTTCACGATGCTTGAAACGATGATGAGTGATCCGTCACCGATGGTCCGCGTCGTCGCGGCGTCCTCGGTCATTCGTGCACACGCCCGGTTAAATGGCGAAAGGCTTCCGTAGCCCTCGATCGAGCGCGTTTGACAGTCGCTTCGATGCCCGGTACAAGATGCCCCCGATTCCGTTGAGAGAGCGACATCCCTCTCGGAAATCGGCCGGAACAGACCGGGTGCCGCCTTCGGATAGACTGTGTGCGGCCGGAAGGGAAAACCTCCGGGCATTCGGTCTGAATTCGTGGGTTGGGTTGGGGACGTTTGTTGATCGGGCCTGGGTAGGCCCGAATGATTCGACCCTCGCTGGCCAGGATGCATGCGCATCCGGTTCGGCGGACTTCAGGAGCCTCGCGTGGCGACCCTTACGAAAGTTCTTGTCATCATCGCTGCCGTTCTCAGCCTGTTCCTTTCAGCGCTGGTGATCTCGTATTCGTTTAACACCGACCGCATCCTTGCCGATCGCGACGCGGAAGTTGCCCGCAGCCTGGCGGCACAGGGACAGGTGGCCGACAACGCCACGCAGGCGAGTGCCGCGAAGGCGAGCTGGGAAAAGGAACGCTCCTCGCTCGAAACGCAGATGACCGAGCGCGACGCTCGCTCGCGCGAACTCGAGCGCGTCAACGCTGAACTCACCCGCTCCAAGGCCAAGGCCGAGCAGGATCTGCAGGCCATCACGCTGAAGATCGCTGAGCTGGGCGAGACCGCCAGCACCCAGGCGAAGCTCATCACCGGCTACCGCGATGAAGTGACGGCGCTCCGCAAGAACGAACTTCGCTTCCGTGAACAAGCTGTGCAGTCGGACGATCGCATCAGCGATCTCGAGAGCCAGAACGAGGTGCTCACCCAGAGCGTGCGTGCTCTGCGCGAACAACTCGAAGAAGCCCGCCTCGCCCGCGAAGGCGGCTCGGGCGCAATGGGCATGCTCGTCTCGGCCAAGGAGCCGTTTGTTGACACGGGCATCCCGGTCACGGGCGCGATCGAGAACGTCACGACCGATCCTTCGACCGGCGCGACACTCGTCAAGATCAATTTGGGCAGCAACGATCGCATCCGCGAGAACCAGAAACTCTTCATCAGCCGCGGCAAGGACTTCGTCGCGAATCTGGTGATCGTCAAGACCGATATGCGTTTCGCGATCGGCCGCGTCGACACGCTCAGCCGCAAGGTTGATGTGCACAACGGCGACTCGGTCACGACGCGTCTTCAGTAATCGAAACGGGCTCAGGAGCCAGTCATGTCTCAATTCGGAATGCAGATGCCGGGTGGTCGGGGCAAGCGTGGATCGTCGCTCGACGTGTTCACGGTGCTCGCGTTTCTCTCAGTCGTCATGCTGGCGATCGCCTGCGGCGTGATGTGGGTCGCGGCTTCGAAGGTCGGCAAGGACGGGAACGCGTTCGAGATGCAGGAAAAAGGTCGCATCTCGCTGCCCCAGAAAGCCCGCTCGTAAGCCCCTACTGCCGGGGGATCGGTTCACAAACTTTGTTTTCGGTCTGTTGATTCGATGCGCCGGCCACTTGAACTTTGCGGCCTGACGCGTATCGTTCCTCCCGCTCACGAGGCCTCAGGGCATCGCGAACGGAGCCATTTCGGGGCGGTAGCTCAATTGGTTAGAGTACCGGACTGTCGATTCGGTGGTTGCGGGTTCGATTCCCGTCCGCCTCGCTTCTGGAAGTCCCGCAAAATGCGGGACTTCTGGCTTTTTGGGTCAGACTCGTTCTCCTCGCGAAATCGAGTTATTGTCCCGATTGCGTCCTTATTGCGTCCTGAATCCACTATGTCCGGCGCGAGGAGCTTGTCCATGGCAACGCGTGCGGTGTCGGCATCCTGGGTTTCTGCCGCCAAGTAGAACTCTTGTGTCGTCGTGATTTTCGCGTGTCCCATGAACTCCTTGAGCGTGTGCATGGGGATGACGCGAGCCATACGCGTTCCATAAGTGCGACGCAAGTCGTGGAGTGTTCCTGCCACCCAAGGCACCTGTTCAACCGCCACGCCACGCTCGGCGGCAAGTAGGATGCGAGCTTTTTTCTGGATGAGGTCGAAACGGGCCTTCAAGTTGTTTACGGGCTCGTAATTCGGTCCCAGCTTGCCCTTGGCGGCAATCTCCTCCCCGATCTTCCCAAGCCGTTTGAGCGAGATAAAGACGTACGGAGACGCATCGCTTTCCCCATGCAGCCGAGCAAGAAGGTTTAGCGCCGCGTCTGGAAGCGGAATCGCCCGCTCTTCATAGCTTGTCGCCGACCACGGCAAGATCGGATACGTCTTGCCGCGAATCGTGACCTCGTCCGCTTTCTTGGCGGCAATCCGAATCAGCTTGGCCTCGAAATCCACGTCGCGCCAGTGCAGGTTGAGAAACTCGCCCTTTCGAGCACCCGTTGTTTCCGCGACCAAGATAAACGCTTGCCACCAAAGGCTTGATGCCACCCGACGCATTGCCCGAGTTTCGTCTGACGAATAGATGCGTTTCACGCGAGATCCTGCCTTGGGAAGCCGAATGCCGACAAAAGGATTTTCTTCAATGAACCCCGCGGCGACCGCCCGGTTCAACATCGCTTTCAAAATCCGGAAAGTCTTTCCCATCGTCGTTTCGGATAGTTTCACCATGTCGAGCAAATAGCACTTAAGTTCGGCGATCGCGGCCCGTTCGATGCCGGAGAGTTTGCAGCTGTCGCCCAAGGCGTTTCTTGCGTGGGCGATCGAATGACGCATGGCCTCGATCGTGTTGGGTTTTACCGTGCCGCGAACGGTTTCCGAATCGTGTTCAAAGAACTCAATAAGCGTGATCGGCTTGGGCCGGTTGCGTTTGATCCGCCCTCCACCGATCGCCAGCTCCTTTGCTCGACGCAATGTTTCCGCCTGGCTCTTGGTGATGTCGCCAACTCGCCCGACGGATTCAGAAAACCGTTGGCCTTCGCTGCTTTGTGGATTTTGTTCGGGCGTCGGCTTGTACTTACGGATATGAAGCCGACCGCCAAGTCACCGAGGGCTCCCCCGGCGATACCGCCTCGGACAAACCCGCAAAGCTACCTGCCACCGCGCTCGCCGAAAATCCCCCCAAGAGTTTCAGACCAACGAACGCCAACAGACAAGGCCCGAACACTCTGGCCCCAGGTCCTTTCAGTGTTCCGAATCCCGCTGCTCGCGAGTTTGAACCCGACGCGCCACGAAAAATTGCGACTGGCGCGAGAACCTTGTCCGTCATACTTGTTGCTCCATTGAAGAGACCCAAAAAAATGTTCAGGCACTTTGCGCCGGGAAGATGAATGCCCGATGCGTGTTGATGAAATGCCGACTTCGACTTGTACGTCAGCCGCCGCGCCACTTGAAAACTGGCCCGAACGCCTCGGCGCGTAATCTGCGTGAACGGTTCCTGCGACCTTCAGATCCAAAGTCACAACCCGAACGGATAGGTTTCGGGCAGGCCCGCCGTTTCGTGCGTCTGTACCGGTCGCACGGCGATGGTCTGGTCAAACCAGATGTACTCATCGAACTGCGCGGGGAGTGCCGCCTGGAAGTAATGACTGACGATTTCCGTGTCGGGGCGGTAGACGACGCCGATAGCCCGTTCGAGGTGCGGGTTGAGAAGCTCGGAGCGCAGTTCGGGGTCGGCGGTGCGCCCGAGCGGGAGCAGGAACGCGGCCATGTTGGTGTCGTGACAGAGCCGCTCGTAACTGTCCTGATGAGATGGCCGCACAGTCATGACCTGCATGGGCTCGTCCCAGTTGGACGCCGCGGCCACGGTGCCGTGGTCGGTGCCAAAGCCGACCGCGTAGGCCCCCCCATCCCCCACGCCGAAGCGCTCCTTGGCGAGTTGCCCAATATTGAACTCGCCGCGCACGCTCATCTCCGTCGCGGCGGCGTTGCCGATGTGCGAATTGTGAGCCCAGACAACCGCCCTGGCGCTCCCACCCTGACCGCGGTAAGCGAGGACCGCTTCGAGCGTCTCGAACATATGGCGGTCGCGCAGGTTCCAGGAATCGCGCGAGCCATAGTACATCGTGCGGTAGTATCGCTCGGCTTCGCGGATGACGGTGGCATTGCGCTCCGCATCGAAGAATGCCTCGTCGTCTTCCGCCAAATACTTCATCCGCTGTTTAAACAGGTCGATCATCACCTGCACGACATCATCTTCGCAGGAACGCAGGCGGCCACTTACGGCAGCGCGGCCGTAGGTCGCGGGGTCCATCTCCCAGGGTGAGAAGCATCCGTATCTGATCCGTGCCGACTCGGCCGCCACCGGGTCCACGCGATCGAGATAGTCGAGCACCGCGCCGATGGAATTGTTCAAGCTGTAGAGGTCGAGGCCGTGAATGCTCACCTGTTTGTCCGGCGCGAGACCCTTGTTGTGTTCGGCGAGCCAGTGAACAAAGTCGCGCATCTCATGATTGCGCCACATCCAGGTGGGAAACCGCGAGAACGCCGGTTCACGGATAGGAGGCACCGAAGCGCGAGGTTGTCCGCGCACGTAGCGGTCGATGGTTCGCGTGTCCGGCCAGTCGCCCTCGATGGCGACGACCGTAAATCCCTTGCGCTGAATCAGCTCCTGAGTGACGCGGGCGCGCATGCGGTAGAATTCGCTTGTGCCATGGGTCGCCTCCCCGATCAAAACCACGCGGGCATCGCCGATGCGGTCGATCAGTGGATCGAGAGGCGCCTGCGCGATTTCGGAGAACGGCTCGGCGTTCTGAGCGATGAGCCCGGTGAGATTCGCCGCCTTCGGATGCGTGATGCGCAGAGGGCGCCGGGCGCGGTGCGGCGCTAGGGGAAGGCCGTCCAGCGACCATCCCTCAGTGCCGATCAGAGGTACAAACTGCACGCTCCCTAGTGAATCCTGTTGGTATTGGTGTTCGCTGGTTCGCCGAATACGCAGAAGTTTCTGTGATCGTTGATCCGTGCCGACCGGGATTACCAGGCGTCCACCAACGGCGAGTTGCTTCAACAGGCTCTCCGGAACTTCCGGCCCGCCCGCGGAGACCATGATCACGTCGTAGGGCGCGTACTCCGGCCAGCCGAGCGTCCCGTCTCCGCGCAGGATGCGCACATTGTTGTACCCAAGTCGCTTCATGCGCGCGTTTGCCATAGCCGCCAGCGACTCGAAGCGCTCGACAGCAAAGACCTCACGGGCAACCCGGCTGAGTACTGCCGCGGCGTAGCCAGAACCGGCTCCGATCTCCAGTGCTCGATCACCGGGCTTGACTTCAAGGGCCTCGATCATCAGGGCGACGATGAGCGGCTGCGAGATCGTCTGGCCTTCTTCGATCGGGAGCGGAGAGTCCTCGTAGGCGAACTCCTCGAGCCCTTCGGACACGAATTCCTCGCGTGGAACCTTCCGCATGGCCTCGAGCGTGCGCTCGTCCGTGATACCCCGCGACCGGATCTGCCGGTCAACCATGCGTTCCCGAAGTGTGTTGGATGCGACCATGAGAGTTCCTAGTTGGTGTGCGCCGCCACCGCCGGCCCGTCGTGCTTGTTGGGAGCCGAGCCGAGTACGTCCGGCATCACAAGTGCGTCCGGCACAAGGCTCGCCGCGAGCATGACCGAATTGATGTCCAAATGCGCTTCCCACGTGGCGCTTTCTTGAGCATCTGCTGAAAGCCAGAAGTTCTCGATTGTGTCCGCCAACGGCGCAAACCTCGCCACTGATTCGAGCAAGGCGACCAACTGTGCTGTGGAGTACGCTCCATCAAACCGCCCGGCACATTGCTCGAGCATCGCGCGCATCGGGTCAAGACACCGCAATCCGATGGATAGTCCCAGTTCACGGAACGCAAGGCGGGCCCCGGCCGGCAAGACAAGCTCCCGCCCTGAGTTAAAGGCCTGAAGGCTGCGCTGAGCGTCGATCAACAGGCGGGGCAGGAGATCATCGAACTTGATGTGGCCGGACGCGATCAACCGGAGCAAGTGCGCGGCCTCGGTCAGGAGACCACCGATCCCAAGGGCGTCGCTTGTCGCCCACCCCGGAATAGCCTCGCACATTCCGCGCATGTCCATCGTCTCCCGCGCCAGCGCACTTGAAGCCGAAATTCCTCCCAGCTCTCTCGCCGTAAGCGCGGCGAATGTGATGTAACCATCCAGCGGATCGTGCTGCCCCATGGACGGGACTGCTGGACGCGACAGGTCGACGTTCATCTTCCAGTACACGCGCTTTGCGCCGCCTCCGCGCGGCTGATAGACAAAGCCGCGATAGGCAGCCTTGGCTAGTTCGATGGCCCAGTCGTTGTATCGCGGATCGCCGGTGACCTGTCCGACGCGATTGAGCGCCAGCATCCACTTGGTCAGATAGTGGAAGTACTGACCGTCGCGCTCCCATTCGAACTGCTCGTCGTACTGTTCACCGGGTTTGCGCTCCGGCACGGGCTTGCCGATTCTCAGTCCGCCCGCTGTCGGGTATTGCTCGCCCTCGGACTCACTGAGGCCGCTGATCCATCCTGAGCGGGAGTCGTCGGCGCGATGCTTTCCAAGTATTGAATGGACCAGCTCAACGAGCCGCAACATCCAATCGAAATACTCTGGCTTCCCTGTGCGTCGATAAAGGCCCGCAAGAGCGAACACGGCGAAAGCATCCGTCCACAAATACCTCCGTGCTGCTTCGCCGCCGGTATGCAGAGCAGTACGTGCGGCGAACTCGCTCATGAGTCGTTCGGCGTACTGCACGGATGCGCTGCTCAATGGAATGCCCTCATACCGGCTGACGACGCACTATTTCCTCTCGGATGCGCGGGTTTGAGCGGCTTTGCGGGCCGCGGCACGGCGCTCCGTCGGACCTTTCGTTTTTGCCGCGCGTTTGGCAGCGGCGGACCGCTCGGCCGGAGTTCGTCGCGCCGCGGCCTCGCGCGCATGCTCGGAAAGCGCTTCGTGGGATGCGGAGCTGCGCGGCTCGCGCTTGAGGGCCGATTTGATAGCTCGTGACCGGCGTTCGCTATGCCTGGGTTGCCGTTCACCTTGACCTGCCTTGTACGCGTACTCCGCGCTCTTGCGCGTCCGCTCCGATACCTTGCCCTTGGCGGGCGGCGGGAGGTCTACGCCGGCGCGCCGAGCCTCCGAAAGACCGATGGCAATCGCCTGTTCCGGGGAGCGAGCGCCATGCTCGCCGCGCCGAATCTTGTGGATCTCCTCACGGACGAACTCACCGGCCTGGACTGAAGGGGATTTGCCTTCGGCCTTGTCGCGCCGGGCGGCTTCGATGGTTTTTCGATCGGGCATTTGGGGCGCCTTGTATTTGGGGGTTGATTGAAATTCAATGACGTTTGAAGTACTGAATGTCGCGTTCGTGCTTCCGGGCGGCACGCAAGGAACCGAATGTGCCTAGATTGCGTCGCTTGCCGGTCTTGGAATTGGCCTTGCGGGAGTAGAGGCGGTACTCGCCGGAACTCAGCTTGCGGATCATGTGGAGGTTCCTTGTTTGCGGCGTTTGAAGCAGGTACTTGGCGTGCTCCGGCACGCGCAGAATGGGTTGAATGACTACTCCGGTCGAAAGTCGGCGACTGGCTCTTCGCCTCGCCGCCAACATGTCCAAGCGCGACAAAGTCCGGTTTGGGTTCATCCGCAAACCCGGACATCTACGCGAAATAAGGGCAATCGAACTTGATCAGCCGGCGCGGGTAAAAGTGATCTCAACCATCTTGGTTTCGCTCTTTCCGGGCTCGGTCTGATATCCCGTCATCGTGTGCTTGCTGTCGCTTTGAATTGTCAAAACTTTTCTGCATCGAACAGTCCTGCCTTGATCGTCCTTGAATTCGCCGGTGTAGGTAAACGCGTTGGTCGCGGCGTCGTAGTCGCCGGTTTCTGCTTTGATCCCCGTCCCGAACGTGTCCGCCCAGCTCGACACGAATTTGCCTTGCTGGTTGTCGTATCCGCTCAGTCCGATCGCCTCGACCGTTTTACCTGCTTCCGACCAGTTCGCCTTGCATTGGATGAAGCGGTTACCCAGCACCCAGTTGGAAACAGCTGCCCCGGTCACGGGTTCGGCCTTGCCATTCTTCCAGCACTGACCCTCGGCTTTCCAACTGCCGGTGAGCGCGGCGAGCCGTTGATGCTGCGTGCCGGGGTCGGCGGAAGCGGTTCGTTCCTCCATGCGCCCGCTGCGATTCTGAGCAAAGCTGGCGCCGGTCAGACCGACCGCGGCCCCAAGCACCAGAATCCCGGTCGCGGTTGAAATCAGATTTTTCATTTGTGATCCTTTCTTGTGGTGCGGCCTTCGTTGGGGGGCGATTATCGATTCAACGCCTATCAAAATGATCTGGACATGCTGTTAAAAGCGCGGCTCAAAAGCAGTCAGCCCGCACCTCCTCCGCAACAAGTTCCTTCAGACGGGCAACCGCTTTGACTTCCTCGGATTTCAATTGTCGCCAGAACGCTTGGATTTGGGGCTTCCCGTCGGCGTTGGCGATGTACTGGTCGAGTCGCCAGAGAGCGTCGAGCCGCTTGCTCAACTCGTGGACCAAATCGTGATCGTGATCCTTCGCGCCTTGGGTTTCGCCGATGTGGACGTATTCTCGTTCCGCAACTTGATTCATGAAAATCTCCTTTCAATTGAAACTGCGACGATGCCGCTTATGCGGCATCGAGGCGCTCGGCGCATCCCGATCGTCAACGATGATGGCGAATTCTCTTGTTTCCGGCGGCTCGCCGGACCATGCCAACGGAGGCGAGACGTTGTCGCCGTCCGCCATAAAGCGCTTGGGAAGTGGGTCGCCCATCTTGAATGCCGAACTTCGTACGTCAAGCGGCTGCATAGCTCGACCCCTCTCTACTAACCGCCCCAAGGAGCACGAACAAAGGAAAGCTCTTGGCACTGAGCAGCCTCGCTGGCAGCGCATGCCTCGATGATGCCTGCTGAGCCTCGATGTCCAAAGGTCAATTCATTTTCCGCCCGCCTCCAGTCGGAGAATTCATCGCCGGGTGCATCGTTGCGAGCGCGGTAAATTTCGTAGGCACGCCTTCGAATGCGCTCTTCCGGTCCGCGCTCCATTGTCTTTCTCCAACGTGAAAAATGTCCGGTCGCGGAAAATGTCCAAGTCGAACCCTTCCGCGATCCGGACACTTGAAAATACGACTCGTCAATAAACCGGAAGTAAATCAACGGTAAATGCCCTCTCCTTAATTCAGTACGCCGGGCAAAGATTCACCAAAGTCCCGCCGTGATCAGGAATTGCAATCCTTTCGCTGAAAGGCTTTCCAGTAGTACACCGACCGCAATTGACAATCATTTCTGTCCGCCGATGGAGCGAATTGCCAGAACTCGGAGCGCGACGCTACTCTCTAATGGTTTCCGTCGGAACCGAGGTGTTCGATCCAAATCGTGAGATCGGCTAAAGCGTCGTCTTCCTTGCTGGAGTGGCCGCTTTGGAAGCAGTACGCGCTATCGATCTGCGGCGTAGCTGGGGCGATTGGTGCGCGCTGGCTGCTTGATCCTGTTCTCGATGACAAATTGCCCTTTGTCACATTGTTCATGGTGCTGCTCCCCCTGGTTTTGCTCGTGCGGCCTGGCCCGTTCCTTGTGGCGTCGGTGCTCGGGTGCGCGGGCGTGCGTTTCCTCTTCATCTCCCCACGGTTCATATGGCGGATCGACGGCCCCGTTGTTGATGTCCAGATTGGTCTCTTTGCGGCGGCCGCGCTGATCGCAACGATCACCGCGTGGCTCTCGGGGCGCGCACAGGATCGAGCGCGACAGGCCGCAGCGTCCCTGCGTGAAAGCGAAGTTCGGCTCGCGGCCGCACTGGCAGAGCGCACGGAAGAAGTCACGCGGGCGGAAAAATCGCTCGCAACTTCGGAGCGCCTGGCTGCCGTCGGCACGATGGCGGCGAGCCTCGCGCATGACATCAATAACATTCTGCTTCCGCTGTCCTCAATCACCGACCGGATGCTCGAAGCACCGCGCATCCAAGGAGAAACTCGGGAAAGCCTCGTTGTCCTGGTGGCGCTTATAGACCATCTGCGCGCGCTATCGAAAAACCTTCTGCTCTTTGCTCAAGATCCCGAGCGCGAGGGCACGAGCGGAACGACCGATCTTGCTTCGTGGAGCAGGCAGGTAAAAGGGCTGATGGAAATCGCGCTCATGAATGACTCGGGGCGCGGTGATAACGGCACGCCCGGAATACGCCTCGATTGGAGTATTCCTTCCAGCGTTCCAGCCGTCGGCGTCGCTCCGCACCGGCTTACCCAAGCCATGCTCAACATCCTGCACAATGCTCGCGATGCGATTCTGGCCGCCCGCGATCAACGCGGCGGTCAATCGGATTTCGGTCACATACAAGTGCTGGCGCGACCTCTTGCCGAGCAGTTTGTCGAAGTCGCGATCATCGACAATGGCTGCGGTATGGATAGCGACACAACGCGCCGGAGCACCGAACCGTTTTTCACAACCAAAGACGGCCGGTCTACGCCAGGAACATCAGGCAATGGTTTCGGTCTAGCGATGGTGCATGCGATCTGCGAGCGGGTGCATGGCCGGCTCGACATCGAGTCGAGGCTTGGTGAAGGAACAACCGTCACGCTGACGCTGCCAGTTGCCCACCCGAGCCGAATGAACCGCTGAACCACTTAGACACGATACGAGGCATCGACCTCGTGGCTTCGGGCGAAACCGGCCGAAAACCAAGAAGGAATCCGGAGCACGCTTCGCTCAGACCGGTACCGCCGAACGAAGTAGGGCGGACAATAGTGATCAAGGGACGTTCCCCGCGCGGTGTAGATTTTCAAAGTGGATTTGGTGGAAATTGATCGCCTTGCTCGCAGCGATTTTTCCTGGTGATGAGAACTGAGCATCGCTGTCACTCAATGAAAGCTCGCCCACATCCACATTGCCGCGATCAACAAAATCCACGTAGCAAGCACTGTGAGAAGCGACTTTTCTTCGGGCGACCATCCCTGACGGGCCTTAAACGTGTCGCGAATATCCTCGAACGAGCGGGTGTTGCTCTTTCTCGCGGCCATGCATCCCATTTTACTGGGCTGTCAACTCGCTCATTAGGACGTTTTCACCTTCCTTTGCTGGCTGCTTTGGGGGGACCTTTGCTCCGGCACGCCTCGCCTCGGAAAGTCCGATCGCGATCGCCTGCTTGCGACTGGTCACTCGCTTACCCGAGCCTCCACTCTTGAGCGTCCCATGTTTTCGTTCCCGCATGGCTCGCTCCACCTTTTCGGACGCCTTTCTGCCGTACCTCGTTGCCATTTGGAAGTCCTTTCAAATCGCGTCGATCGATGCACAGCTATTCATACCGGCATGTGTCGACCCATTGAAGTAAAAAGACGACAGGAAAGACCTCCATGAGGTCTAAACGAATGTTCTCTCACGCTTGGCGCGAACGACAGTCTCTCGCAGCCATATAAAGATTGAGCGAGAAGACCGTAACATGGAAGGAATGCCCGACGAGGTGACTTCACATAATTCCCCACCGACCGAAGTTGCGATCGAAGGAGTCCACAAGTCTTTCGGCGAAAATATTGTTCTTGCCGGGATCGACTTGACCATTGATCGTGGTGAAATGGTGGCAATCGTCGGACCGTCGGGTGGGGGCAAGACGGTGCTGCTGAAGCACATCATGGGCAGCCTTGCGCCGGACCGCGGAACTGTGCGCGTCGCGGACCACGAACAACCCGATTCGCCGCTCATGAATCTTGCGGAATTAGCGGAAGAGCAGATGGACGAGATCCGTGTTCACTGGGCGGTGGTCTTTCAGCGAAACGCACTCTTCGGCGGAACGGTGTTCGAGAACCTCGCCCTCTGGCCCTGCGAAATCAAACGGATGTCGGAGGAGCAAATTTTGCCGGTGGCGAAGAAAGCACTGGAGGATGTGGGCCTCAACCCCGACGAGGTGATGCAAACCGAACGAGAAGCGCTCTCCGGCGGGATGGCGAAGCGCGTCGCCATAGCGCGGGCGCTTGTGATGAATCCCCTGCTGATTCTGTACGACGAGCCGACCGCGGGTCTCGATCCGGAGACGGCTGCGCAGATTCAGGATCTGATCGCGCGCACCCATCGCGAAAAAACGCCACAGAACGTCGCGCGCACATCGATCATCGTTACCCATGACACGGAACTTCTACGCAGGCTTCAACCACGGGTGACGATGTTGAGTGAGGGGCGGATCTATTTCGACGGAACGTTCGATGAATTCACAGCGTCGGAACTTGCTTTGATAGCCCCTTATCTTCACCAGATGCCGCTGCTGCACGATCGCCGGGTGTAGAGGCCGCTCCCCTCGCGCATCCTCCTTCTCGCATGGCACGCTGGAATTGCCGAGTCTCACCAAAGGAAACTGGCGGGATGACAAGGTCTAATCTTGTTCGACTGGGTGGAATCGTCAAACCACGCACACGGTGCAGCATCCGGAAATTAAAAGGTAATTATCCCGGACTCACGTGAATTGTGAGGGCGCGGGTATCTTCCACTTCATGCGGTTCAGATTCCAGCAACGGAGAGGACGTGTGGATTTTCAAGTGGATCTGGTGTGTGATCTTTCTTCGCGATGAGAAATAAGCCGGTGGTGCGAGTCTGGCAGGGGAGAGGATGAGTCTTCTTCAACGGAAGACCCATTCGTTTGCCGGATCTTGAATCTGTCGACAGCTCGGCAATCGGCCTTGAGCACATCGATCTTTGTCATCAGTGCCGCAGCATTGACTCTGGAACATCAATTCGGCTGATTCCGGCGCCATGACCCTTTTGGAACTCGAGTCTTTCAACCAAGTTTCGCAAGGATCATTGCAAGCGATTTACGCCGTATTCACGGCGCCCTTAGCGGTTCGGCGTAAGTTCATATAAAGCCCGGAGGGTCGTTGTTGATCCGTAACGCCGGATTATGCGCTTGAAAAAGGGAGCCTGTAATGAGTCGCCTCAAGGAATTCGCCAAGTTCGCTTCGGGCTTTGAGACATTCCATGCGTTGGCGCACGGTATTTTTTGGATCGCAGGCACTACGGTCATTGTCCTTGGAATCAACGTAACGCCACGGATGAATGCTGTGGCGGCTGTCGTAAACACGGCGATCGCTCTTTTGCTCGGATTCTACGGATGGAGACACTCTGTATCGCGTGTCGTACCGGGATAGACCCCTCATCGACGGGAATGGCGAATGGCAAGCCCGCATGAATCTCATGAAATCGTTCAGATCCCGATCGTGGGCAAAGTCGCGTTTGATCTAAGCGACATCGAGACGCTGGATCAGCCGCCCGAATTGCCGCACGTCGATCTTCGCGAGTCTCCGGGCGAATTCACGCTCTGCATTTCTTTTGAAACGAGCGATCCGAAGGAATTCGACGTGACGGTGTGCGGGCGCACACTACGGATCGCGTCGCAGTCACCCGAGAAGCTGGAAGACCAGCGCATCGACTATGCGCGCGAACGTCATTCCAGATCCTTGTGTGCGTCCATGTCCTTCCCCGAAGATGTCGACGCGGCTCATACCACAGCCGAGTATCAAAGAGACACCCTTGTCGTCCATCTGCGGAAATTCAAGTCACGCCACGTTCCGATCGTGCTTCACCACGAACTCGGCCCGGCTGAACCGGGAATTTGAGGGTCAGCAAGGAGCGTTCCATGCCAATCTGTCATACATGTGGAAACGAGTACGACAAGACATTTGAGGTTATCAAGAACGGCAAGAGCATGGTCTTCGACAGCCTTGAATGCGCCGCTCAGGCGCTGGCGCCAACATGCAGCCATTGCGGATGTCGCATCCTCGGGCATGGTGTCGAAGCAAAGGGAACACTCTTTTGTTGCGCCCACTGTGCCCGGGAAGAAGGCCAGCCCGCGGCGCGGGATCGTGTGTGACCGGTGGCAACCGAACGGGAGCGCAAGTTCTTGGTGTCGCGTTTTCCGGCAGACCTGTCGCGCTATCGGCACAATTTGATTGACCAGGGATATCTAGCGGTTGAAACGGGTCGCGGGTCGATGGAGATTCGCCTCCGCCGCACGGACGACCGATGGACTTTGACGATCAAAAAAGGAACAGCATCTATCCGGCTTGAGAACGAGATGCAACTCCGGGCGCCAATCGCGACGAAGCTCTGGCCCTTCACAAAAGGGGTACGTGTTTCAAAGATGCGGTACAGAATTCCCTATCGCCGTCGACTGACAATCGAGCTCGACATCTATCGCGGCGCGCACAGAGGCTTAGCGGTCGCGGAAGTGGAATTTGCATCAGTCTCGATGATGAAACGCTTTACGCCGCCCGACTGGTTCGGGAGAGAGGTTACCGGAAAGAAGAAGTACTTCAACAGTTCGCTCGCCTCTCGTGGAAACATGAGACAGCTTCAGCCGTAATTCACTTGAGACTGGTACTTCTCGAAGTAAAGCTCCAGTCCGGCCCGCGCGGAAAGGGCTGGGCGACGGGTTGTCCGAACAAGAAAGGAGTCTTCCATGGCTCGACGATACGGCAGAGCCGCTTCCAAGAAAGTGGAAAAAGTCATGCGGGAGCGGAAGCGAGGAACGCTTCGCAGCGGCCGCTCGGGAAAAATAGTCACCAGCCGCAAGCAGGCAATCGCCATCGGCTTGGCGGAGGCGCGACGTGCGGGAGCCAAGGTACCGGCGAAACGGTCTTAGCTTTAGTCTGGCGGATCACTTGGACGGCGCATGCTCGCGCGGCACGTGCGTTTTCAGCGTTTCCGGGGCGTTCACTTCAGCCACTTGATGATGTTTTCGATCCTCAGACAGAACTTAGTACAATCCCTATTTCGAGCGACAGTCACGGCCTTTGCTCGCATTCCACAATTTTGTGGATTTGCAGGTTTATGCGTGCTTTGAGCGCGACGGAAAAGCTGGAATTCAAACGATCCCATGACCTCATTTTTAGAAATACTCCGGGATTTCTGTCACACAACAGCGTTGAGCAACGCCATACTCTGGAACTTCGGCGGCTCTGACCTTTGGGATGGTTTGTCGCGAAGCGGGGAGATTGGGGTATGAAAATGCAAAGTAGAAATATTGCAAGAAGCGGTCGTGTTTCGGAATTCTTTGGGAGAACCGGAGGACGCGTTCTGGCGGGGATCGGCGTTGCCGCGTTGATGACGCTCGCCGGATGTACGGGGATTCCGACGCAGCAGGAGGTCAGCGACAACTTTGAACATCGCGCGGCCAATTTGTTGGCGTATCGGGATCTTCAGCGAGCGAGTTGCATGTCCTCGCCCAATCCCGCCAATGCCTGTCCGAGGTCGAAGCCTGGTACAGGCAGAAGCTGCAAGAGCTGTACGACGCTCAGAACAAGGCTCGCGATCAGAACTGGGACGAAGCCCGCCGAGCGCGCGAAGCCTGGGATGAGTCGATGCGCCAGAAGTTCAAGGAGATTGGGCTTCCCAACATCAAGGACTTCCTCAAGAGCGGGCTGATCACGACCGACATCACGCTCGTGCCCGATCACATCACGCCCGAGCGCGGAGCATCCGGCGGACAGGGCGGTTCCACTTCGACCGGGTCGGGCGGCGTTCATTACGAACCACCGTGCATCTACGAGACAATCCATGTGCAGGGCGGGGTTTCGGCCGACAGCGGCGACTCTGTTTACTCGACCTACGTGAGCGGCAGCATGGTCGTCTGCTGGGACACGACGGTCGAGCCGGGCACGCTGCGCGGCCAGATCATCAGCGCCGAACTGGGGCTCTGGTCCACGTATCCCCCGGTGACGCTTACCCTTGACACGACGTCGGCACGAACGATTGAAGCGTTCGAATCCGGGGATGGTCGGGTTCCGGCGTGGTTCAAGATTTCCATCCCGTTCACACCGTGGGCCGCGATCATGCAGGACTCCGTCTACCTCGACATGCCCTTGACCTATTCATCGGAAAACGGGTTTGCGCTGGCGCTGAACGGTGCTTCCGTCGATTCGCTGGTTCCGCGCTACCGCTCGCCCTTCTCCGATTTCAACCATGACGGCGTGTACAATCTCGCATCGGACCTCGCGGCGTTCATGACGGCGTTCAATGTGCATGACCTGAGGACGGATCGCAACTCCGACGGTGTGTGGAATCAGTTGGATATCGACCTTTGGAACGAGGAATTCGCACGCGACAGCGCGCCCTGAGGAGTACGAACCATGATCACTCGATTCCTGAACTTCGGCGCTGGAGCCCTTGCCCTTGCGGTCGTCGTGCTCTCCGTCGCGGCGTCCGCCACCATCGATCAGCCGTCACCGGAACGGGTCGCCGCCGTCCGCGAGCAGCTGATCGAGGAGGAAAGGTGGTTGGATTTCATACACAAGATGGATACTTGGACTTCGATGTCGAAGTGCCTGAAATGGCCCAAAGACATCCGAGACCGCTGGCCCAATCTCTACGCCGACGTAACCATACTTGAAGGGAACCTGCGAGTCGACGTAGATAAGTCCGACGCGCTCGCCAAAGCAGAAGCAAGACTTCCTTCTCTCAAGGCGGAAAGACTCGCGCTCATCCGCGACATCTACAAGGATGTGCTTCAGGTCGAGAATCTCGAATTGAGCGCTCGGTTGTTTCAAGAAGGCGGCGGAAAAGAGAATCTCAAAGTAGAGAAAAGCGTACGTTGAACCGTTGTGACACCTCTAACTTGATCTCCCGCTGACCCTATTCCTCGGAAGACGGATTTGCGTTGACGCTGAACGAAGTTTCCGTCGATTCGCTGGTGTCGCCTCGTCCCATCCGCAGCCTCCTTGCCAGAGGACGCAGTGTCGCATCACTTCAATCATCTCGCAACCGAACGCGCGCCGTACGTGTGATCCGTCAGACAGAACCTAGGAGTAACGGAGGGCATGCGATGAGCGGTGCGAACCCCGCCAGTTGAGCTCCTTATAAAAAATGCTTAGTTTGGAGTTCTTGACAGGCTCTGTAAAATGAAAACAATGGCCGCCCGAAAAAACAAGTTTCCCTCGTTCGAGAACTTGCAATGGGAGCGCGGAGCCGCCTCCCCACACTATCGCTGGGCTCCGGAAGAGTTAGCGGTGCTGGCGGTACTCGGAAGCTGGATTTTGCTGACCCTTGCCATCTGGTTGCAGGCAGAATCCCCCTAAACCTGCTTCGGGCTTGTCCCAATTTAGAGAACCGGGGGCGGTCTGTAGGGGAGAATTCCAGAGAAAGCCGACCATCCCGGCAATCCTGAGATTGTCACGCTGTTCGACGAACGCGAAGAACGCGTCCATGTCGACGTGCATGATGGCACGGCCGGGCCAATTCGTTTGCCTGGCTGACCTTACGGATGTTTCAGCGTAGTCTGCAATAGCCAAGACGCCCGTTTTTTAGGGGGCGGCTTATCTTCGCCCGCCGCATTTGTCGCACTACATGTAGGTTGCCCCTGTTAGGCTGGAAATTCCAACTGAAAAGGAGCGGTTCATGCGCGGATTGAAATGGGTGGCGGCGTTCGCGTGCGTACTCGGAACGATTCCGGCCTTTGCACAAGAGGGATTCAGTTATCAAGGAACCCTTCAAAGTGCCGGGGTTCCCGTTGATGGAACCGCCGATGTGCAGGTTTCAATCTGGGATAGCGCTGCTGGTGGCACTCAACTCGGCGCGAGCCAGACATTGACAGGTGTCGTCGTTGCGAAGGGCGCGTTCACGCTTGTTTTGAACGATGCGGCACAGATCGGTCCTTGGTCGCTGTTCTCAGGCACCCCGCGCTGGCTCGAACTAAAGTTTCGCACGCCATCGGGAGTCGGCTCGTATACAACGGTGTCGCCCCGTTCGCGGATGACCGGGACGCCGTTCAGTCACGCGACGCGCGGAATGACGGTTGATTCGAACGGGTTCGTTGGTTTTGGGACATCGACTCCGGTGAATTACTTCGATGTTTTGACGCCTGGATCTGCTCCGGGATTTCCGGGTAATTCGGTTCGAGTCAATGCTGGGCACGCGGGACTGCAGACTTCCACAGGTTTGAGCGGCGGCTCTGTCTTCATTGAGGCGGGCGGGGGAAGCCAGGAATCATTCACAACTTCGCTCGGTGCGGGCGATGGCGGAGCAATCTTGATTCGAGGCGGCGCCGGAGGGCACGGAGACGCGACAACCGGAAAAGGGGGAAACGGCGGCGACATTACTCTGCTCGCCGGAGATGCCGGATACGTCAGTCACCCCATACCCGGCATACCGGGTTCGCCGGGAGATATCTACCTGAAGTCCGGCTACATCGATAGCTATGGCTCGGGAGCCGGAACCATCTTTGTCGCGGGGAAACTGTCGATCGCTCCGACGGATGGTCAACGCCACGCGGAGATGTTCGACGGTTCGGTTCTTTCTATGGAGATCACCGACTTTCAGAGCGTTCTGCGATTGACCAGCTCTCTGTCGAACCCAGCCGTCCTCGAACTTCACAGTGACAACGCCGGCGCGACAACGCTTGGCGCCATTAACTTCATGAACAGCGTCGAGAGTTTTCCGGGACAGATCGCGTATCTCACGGCAGGCCAGATGACTTTTCGAACCGGCGGCGTTCAGCACATGACGTTGGATGCATCAGGCAATCTTGGGCTCAACGTCACTCCAGTCAATGTACTCACCCTGCCCAACGTCGCCGGCACTTCGGGGCGCGGGCTTGCGAATCGATGGGACACCTATTCCTCGGAGCGATTCAAGGAGCACGTCAAGCCGATCAACGATCCGGTCGCAATTCTGCTTCGGCTCCAAGGCGTTTCGTTTGATTGGAAGCCGGAGTACGGAAATGTCGGCGACCTCGGCTTCATCGCGGAGCGCGTGGCGGAAGTTCTGCCCGGTCTTGTGAGTCTGGATGCGGAAGGCAGGCCGCTTTCGATGGACTATGCGCGCATCGTGCCGCTGACGGTCGAAGCGATCAAGCAGGAACACACGCAGCGCGCCTCGGAGATGCGGCAGCTCAAAGAGGAGAACGACCGGCTTCGAGTGCGAATCGAAGCGATCGAGAAGAAGCTACTCGAGATGGAGCGTTAGACACCCCGAGAGACGCCGTAAAAAACTCCCGCACATGCGGGAGTTTTCATTGGTTGAGCTTGTGATTGACGCACTGATCGTGCCGGGCGAACTCCGGCATTTCGTGTCGGTATCGACCATCATCGCCGCGAGCTGTTCGACCATCGTCGTCGGGACCCAGCCGAGCTCCTGCTTGGCCTTGGTCGGATCACGACGCTCATAAAGCGGATCGGCACCGACAAATGGCAGCCTCCACGCTGACTTGAGAATCTCGAAAAGAAAAATGGATCTTCCTTTGCGGAAGACCCATCTCTCCTCCTCAGACCCAGTCGCCGGTTACTCGTCGTCACCGTCAAATATTGCCGCGAGCATCGCGATAAACATCCACCAGATCCACTTGAAAACCCACACAGTTCCAGTCCCCGATCCGATGGAATGCTTGAAGCTACCCGCGCACTTGATGTACAACGTGAAAGCCGGATGATGCCAATTAAATCCAATTCCAATTCGATGGGTTTCAAAATACACGGTGCGTAACGTTTAGGGTGGCGGCTTTGTTTCTCGTCAAAGGCATCAACCCCGCAACGGGACGTCTGGTTCAGCGAAAGCTGATGTCGAAATCGGCCGCGGACGCGAATGCGCGGGATGAAGTGGCCGGGCTGACGCACGTCATCGTGACCGTCCCCCGGTTCGCGTACCAGAGTCCTTGAGAGATTCTCGATCGTTGCACCCCGCTGCTGGTCCGACCGCAGCGCAGCGGAGGGCGGACCAGCAGCACTTGTCTCCGGCGCCGGCGGCCGGTAGCCCAGGCTGCTATGCGGCCGCACCGTGTTGTAGTGCTTCCGCCACATCTCGATCAGCACCTTCGCCTCCTTCAGCGAGTAGAAGATCTCGCCGTTCAACAGTTCGTCCCGCAGCTTCCCGTTGAAGCCCTCCACGTATCCGTTCTCCCACGGGCTGCCCGGCTCAATATACAGCGTCTTCACGCCCACCTTGCCGAGCCACTCGCGCACGACCGTCGCCGTGAACTCCGCGCCGTTGTCGCTTCTTATGTGTTCAGGCACACCCCCACCCCCCGTGTCACCATCAGACACGCCAGCCGCTCCAGCACATCGTCGCTGTTCTGTTTGCGGTCTACGTCGATCGACAGGCACTTGTGGTTCACACGCCATCCCTCATCCTTGAGCAGCGCGCCGATCCTGGGTGTGCCGTACCGCCCGTCTACCGCCGCCAACTCGATGATTCTGCCCGTCAGTCGGTCTTCATCATCACGCACCAGCGGCGTGTGCCGCTGCACCGCACGGGCCTGGCCCAGCACTTTGCACGCCCGCCGCTCGCTCACGTCCAGTTCAGACTGGACGTGCGCGACCGCGACACGCCGCCGCGCCGGGCTCAGAAGTTTCCCCGGGCGGCTTCCTTCAGAATCGCTTTATCGAGTTCGGCATCGGCCAGCAACCGCTTCAGCCGAGCGTTCTCCTGCTCAAGCTCCTTGAAGCGTCTGGCCTGATCCACCTTCAGCCCGCCGTACTCCTTCCGCCACCGGAAGTACGTCTGATCGGTGATCCCCAGCAGCTTGCACGTCGCCGCCACCGTGCTCCCCTTCGCCAACTCCACGTCCGCCTGCCGCAACTTGTTGACCACTTCCTCCACCGTATGACGCTTCCTCGACATGACTTTCATCCTCCTGCTCCAGCCCGAGTGTAAAACTCGGACTGGACTGGGTTCAGGGGGAAAGGTCGGGCTGGGTGGTGTGCCTCAATCGTTCCACCGTGCAGTTCCGCCAGTCATTGCGCACGCGGCAATTGGGGAGATCTCGATGGCGAAAGGACATATCACGGCATGCACTAAATGTCGGTGACTTGAACTCGCGAACCGCTACCTTGAGTAACGTCCTAGACCGAGAACCTTATTTGGCAACTTCGAGCCTTTGCACGGAAGACAATTCCCTCAACAACGATGAAGACGCTTTCACTCAGCGTCGATAGCGGCGTTGATACTGATCTGCCACGGCAAATCTCATTCGCCAGGAATTAGCAAGGAGGCTCTTCCCTTGACACCGCAAACGACAACAACCGCAATTCAAACACTGTCATTTCGGCGTGAATCCGGATGGTCCATGCAATTTCCGGATCTCGACTCGGACCGGACGCTCGTCTTGGTGTTCGGTGCCACCGAATTCCTCGATGACCCGGCACCCATAGCCGAGTTGAGGCGCGCCTTTCCCACCGCCTGCTTCGCGGGCTGTTCGACATCGGGTGAGATTTTCGGAGGCGAACTCCGCGACGCTTCGCTGTCCGTCGCGATCATGAAATTCACGCACACAAGACTTTCAATGGTGACCGCTCCGGTGCGTTCCCCTGACGACTCGTTCCACGCGGGCGACACGATCGCGCGTCAGCTCGAACAGCCCTCGCTCCGAGGCGTGCTTGTTCTCTCCGACGGCCTGAAAGTCAACGGCAGCGAACTGGTGCGGGGATTAAACAGCGTGCTGCCGGACAACGTGATCGTGACGGGCGGGCTCGCAGGCGACGGGGATCGTTTCAAGAGAACGTGGGTCATTCGAAACGGCGCACCGACGGATGGGTTCGTGTCGGCCATCGGATTCTGTGGCGACCACGTTCGCATCGGGCACGGTTCGAAAGGAGGCTGGGACGTCTTTGGCCCCGAACGCATCGTGACGAGGTCGAAAGGCAACGTGCTGTACGAGTTGGACGGTAAGCCGGCTTTGCCGCTGTACAAGAGTTACCTCGGTGAGCGTGCGCAGGGGTTACCGGCGACCGCGCTGCTTTTCCCGCTGGCGCTGCGTGAGAATGGCAAAGAAAATAAGAGCCTGGTCCGCACCATCCTCGCCGTCGACGAAGAAAACCAGGCGATGGTCTTTGCCGGCGACATACCGCAAGGCTCGCTCGCGCAGCTCATGAGGGCGAATTTCGACCGCCTCATCGACGGCGCCGAGAAATCCGCGCTGATGACTCGCCGCGGGGCGAACGATAGCGGACCATGTCTTGCGGTTGCGGTGAGCTGCGTCGGACGTCGCCTGGTGCTCGGCGAGCGGGCGGAGGAAGAGCTTGAGCGAACGCTGGAGACCCTTCCGGCGGACGCGAAACAAATCGGATTCTACTCGTACGGTGAAATCTCGCCCTACTCGACCGGCCATTGCGACCTGCACAACCAGACTATGACGCTCACCACCATCTCCGAGCGGGCGTCATGATGTTGCACCCGCTCCTGCAGCGTCACTTGAAGCGCGCCGGGCTGGCGGCGGATTCCCCGACTCCTGAGCTCGGCGCCTGGGAACCGTTTCTCCAGAACGTCAGCAAGGCCTATACCGAAGCGGACCAGGACCGCTATCTGCTCGAGCGGTCTCTTTCACTGTCTTCGCAGGAGATGCGGGACCTGCATCAGATGCTAGCCGACGAGCGCGACGCGCTCAAGACCGTCATTGTTTCGTTGGCCGAAGGTTTATGCGTTCTGGATAACACGGGCGCGGTGCAGTTCATGAACCCGGTGGCCACGCATCTGCTCGGACTGGACGACCGGCAGTGCGTCGGAAAGCAGCTTCAGGAATTGGTGACACTGAAAGACAGCCAGGGACGGACGATCAGCGACATTCTCGCCGATCCGGCAAGCTCCGCGTCCTCTCCGAGCGACGAGCTCAGGCTCATCGTGGGCGACAAGGAAGCACCATTCATCGTCTTTTCAGCAAGCCCGATGGGCGGAGAGAACGCGGGCATGGTGCTCACGCTCCGGGACATCACCGAGCGGAAACGTCACGAGAAAGAGCGTGAGGAGCTCAACCGGCAATTAGTTGCGACCAGCCGACAGGCGGGAATGGCCGAAATCGCGACCGGCGTTCTGCACAATGTCGGCAATGTGCTCAACAGCGTCAATGTTTCCGCCACCCTCGCGGACGAAAAGATCCGGGCTTCGAAGGTCTCGGGCGTTGCCAAGGCTGCATCCCTTCTTCAGACCCACGCAAAGGACCTGGCGGCTTTTCTGTCGGTCGATCCTACCGGTCGGCAGCTTCCGCAGTACCTGTCCTGTCTTGCGGAGCAATTGGCCACGGAGCAGAGAGACGTGCTCGGCGAGCTCGAGAGCCTGCGGCAGAACATTGAGCACATCAAAGAGATTGTGAGCACTCAGCAAACGTATGCAAAGAACGTCGGCGTGCGAGAGATGGAATCGCTCGAGGAACTGGCCGAGGACGCCATCCGGATGTGCTCGGAAGCTGCGCGGCGGCACGGCATCCGCATTGAGCGGCAATTTGAAGCGTGCCCACCGGTGCGCGTCGACAAGCATCACGTTCTCCAGATCCTGATCAACCTAATAAACAATGCGAAGCACGCGGTTTCGCCGTGTACGCAGGAGCGCCGCTCGATCGTCGTACGGCTGGGTCGGGACGGATCCGATTCGAAGCTCGCGCGACTCCAAGTCATCGACAAGGGGGTCGGCATCGCGCCCGAAAATATCACCCGCATCTTCCAGCATGGATTCACGACGCGCAAGGACGGCCACGGATTCGGCCTTCACAGCGCTGCAAACGCCGCAAAGACATTCGGCGCCACGCTCTCCGCCCAGAGCGACGGACCTGACAGAGGCGCAACCTTCACCCTCGACGTTCCGCTGGAAAAGGAAGAGAGCAAGACATGACTCCGCCTGCTACTGACTCAAGCAATCGGCGGATTCTCCTCATCGATGACAACGAGGCGATTCACGCCGATATCCGCAAGATTCTCGCGCCCGCGGCGAGCGATGGCTCAATCGAAGCTCTGGAAGCAGCCCTCTTCGGCACGAAGGGCGAGGCGAGCGCGCGGACGTTCGAGTTGGATTCAGCACTCCAGGGACGAGAGGGAGTGGACAAGGCAGCGACGGCGGTGACGCAGGGGCGGCCGTATGCGGTCGCGTTCGTCGATATGCGCATGCCTCCAGGATGGGACGGGCTCGAGACGATTGAGCGTTTGTGGGAAAAGGATCCGGACATTCAGGTCGTGATCTGCTCCGCTCATTCCGACTATTCGCGCGACCAAATTGTCGAACGACTCGGCGCGACCCATAGGTTGCTCATTCTAAAAAAACCCTTCGATCCGGCCGAGATCAGTCAGCTCGCGTCGGCGTTGACCGAAAAGTGGAACCAGACTAAGCGTGCGAATCTGCGACTGACCGAGCTCGAGGCGATCGTGGAAAATCGGGTGATCGAGCTGCGCACCACGAACGAGGAACTCCGATCCGTTGTGGCGGCACAGAAGGAATCGGAACGGGCGCTGCGCCAAAGCGAAGAGCGCTACGCGCTGGCAGCGGCGGGCTCGCACGACGGTTTGTGGGATTGGAATCTCTCGACCAACGAAGTTTATTTTTCGGCGCGGTGGAAGAAGATCATTGGCTACGACGAGAACGAGCTAGGTTCGACCCACGAAGTCTGGCTGAATCGCGTCCACGTACACGACGCTCACGCGCTTCGTATGGCTCTGAGCGCGCACCTGACCGGAACGACCCCGCTGCTCGAGAACGAACACCGAATACAGCACAAGGACGGGAGCTATCGCTGGGCTCTCTGCCGCGGCATCGCGGTCAGCGATGAGAGAAGTCGGTCGGTACGAATCGCTGGATCATTGACGGATATCACCGCCCGCAAGCAGACGGAAGAAGAGCTACGACGCGGCGCGTTCTTCGATCGTCTCACTGGCCTTCCCAACCGCACGCTGTTCAAGGACACACTTCAGCGCGTCATCGAGAGACCACGCGGAGCGGACGAAACTTTCGCTGTGCTGTTCCTCGATCTCGATCGATTCAAGATCATCAACGACAGCCTTGGACATCAGGCGGGCGATCAACTCCTCATCGGTATCGCGGGGCGTCTGACTGCCACCGGGTCCGACGAAGGAACCGCCCGTCGCTCCAGTCACACAACGATCGCGAGGCTGGGCGGGGATGAATTTGTCGTTCTTCTCGAGGGCATCACGGATCTGCGAGATGCCGAACTAGAGGCCCGGAGGATTCTCGAACGGCTCGCACCCTCGTTTAACCTGATGGGATCCGACGTGTTCTGCTCGGGAAGTATCGGGATCGCGATGAATGCGCCCGGCTATCGAACAGCGGATGAAATCATCCGCGACGCCGATTCTGCGATGTATCACGCCAAAGGCGCGGGTAAGTCACAATTCGCGACGTTTGACAGAACGATGCACGAAAAGGCGGTCGAGCGGCTATCGCTGGAAACCGACTTGCGTCATGCGCTCGAGCGAAACGAGTTCTATCTCGAGTACCAGCCGGTCGTGACCCTCGAGACGGGGGCTGCGACGTGCTTCGAAGCGCTGGTTCGCTGGAAGCATCCCGAGCGCGGCTCTGTCGGTCCCGAGGTCTTTATTCCGATCGCCGAAGACACGGGACTGATCATCTCGCTCGGGCGCTGGGTCTTCCAGGAAGCCTGCCGCCAGCTCCGCCACTGGCGCGAATCGATCTCGGGGATCGAAAACCTAGTGGTAAACGTCAACCTTTCGCCCAAACAGTTCGTGCACACAGGACTTGTCGACGAGGTGTGCAAGGCGCTCGCCGACTCGGACTTGCCACCCAGCTGCCTCACCCTTGAGATCACCGAAACCGCTGTGATGGACGATCTCGACACTTCGCTGGCAGTGCTGAACCGGCTGCGCGCGATGGGTGTCGGGATCGCCATGGACGACTTTGGGACGGGCTACTCGTCGCTCAGCTGCTTGAAACAACTGCCGATCACCGCGCTCAAGATCGACCGCACCTTCGTGGGGCAAATGGGCTTTTCAATTTCCAATCCGGCGATTGTGCACGCCATCGTCACGCTTGCACGCAATCTCCGTATGAAAGTCATCGCCGAAGGGGTGGAAAATGCAGACCAGGTCGCCACGTTCCTGGCACTCGAGTGCGACATGGCTCAGGGATACTACTTCTCGCGTCCACTTTCCGCCGAGGCTGTGCTGAAGTGGCTGTCTGGACGCGTGAAGCTGGCAGCCTGACTGCTGAAATGCTTGCCTTGTTGACGGTAATGAATGTGCTCCCTTCGACCCGTGACTAATAAGTCCATTCATCGCTCAATCTTCCATTCCACTTTGAAAAGGGAAATGGTCCACGCAGCGATAGCAACGAAGCCGATGTTGGCCGTGGTACCAGCACTCAGTCCCAACAACCTCTTGTTCAGGCTCAACTGATAGAGGAGATTCAATGAAACCCAAACCACAATTCAGCTGTGATAGCCGTTCCTGCGGAGGCCATGACGTGTTTGGAGCATTGTGTCGGTCTGGGTGGTTTCGGTGCAGTCACCCAAGCTGCCCGAGTCGACACGGGACACGTTCGGACGCCGCGAACAATGCCTGCACGGATGGTTCTTTCAAGTGCGAGATGCTCGGATACCGCGGTCACGCAAAACCGGGCGAAAGATGCAAAGGCGCTTTTCTCTGACCGAGGAAACGCGACGGTGTATCGGCGGGCGGCATAGACCAGTCGGTAGCGCGACGATCGACATTTGAATCAGTTTTGTCACGACGAAGTTGAAGCCGGAGCGATCCCGGAACGCAACACGCTCCCCGTTGGGCAATCGCGGCTAAAGCACTCTCTTTGCCGTCGATTCCCGATTTATGCAATCCGCATTTACCATCGTCCGAGTGTTCAACGCCCGCACAGGCAACTCCGGAGCGTCAGTGTCAAAATGGTGATTGCGTCCTAAATTGCGTCTTGACCAGCCCCGCAATCACGTCTGGCTCGTCCCAAACTGGTCGCGGCCACTTCGGCAGAAACCCTCAACACCCCGGTTCTTCGAGGTTCCAAGGGGGTTCCTCCGACTCCCGCGGCGGTAGGATGTGCCAGTCAGAGTCCTGTCGATTCGGTGGTTGCGGGTTCGATTCCCGTCCGCCTCGCTTCAAGGAGTCCCGCAAATCGCGGGACTTCTGGCTTTTTGGGCCGCCCTTTGCGTCGAGCGGATGCAGCATTCTCGCGAACGTGCGTCGTGCGGAAGGCAGCAACCGGGGCCGCAAGACGCTGGCGCGATCAATCAACCAGGCCGAATCGATAACCACTGTTCTTGACGGTGTGAATAAGCGGCCGCAAGCCTTCGCGGTCAATTTTCTTTCGCAGCGCGGAGATGTACACGTCGATCACGTTGCTGCTCGGTTCAAAGTTGATGTCCCAGACATTTTCGCCGATCTGCGCGCGTCCGAGGACCCGGTTCTGATTGCGGAGCAGATATTCGAGAAGACCGAACTCGCGCGAGCCGAGATCCCAGTGCTGGCCTCCACGGGTCATGCGCCGGGTGTACAAATCGAGCGACAGGTCATCGCATTTGAGCGCCTTGCCGGGAAGCACTTCGCCCCGGCGCATCATCGCGCGAATACGTGCCAAGAGCTCTTCGAACTTGAACGGCTTGGCGAGGTAGTCATCGGCCCCGGCATCGAGCCCCTGAATCTTGTCGGAAGTGTCGGAGAGAGCGCTCAGGATCAGGATCGGAGTTGCGATTTTTCGGCGGCGGAGATTCCGGCACACTTCGATGCCGTCTCGATCGGGAAGCATCAGATCGAGCACGATTACGTCGAAGGGGGTGGAAGCGCCAAGATCTTCACCATCCGCGCCGGTCGGGCAGCAGTCGACGGCAAAGCCGGCGTCCTCCAGAGCAGTTCGAATTCCTTGGGCGATCTTGGTGTTGTCTTCGATCACGAGTGCTCGCATCGCGAAATGTCTCCTGCTTCCCCGGTTTCACGAGCCCGGAATCTCATGGACAGAAGAACGTCGCGTAATCGACTGCGAACATACTGAAATCCGAATCATCGACGACGCCGTCGTCGTTGAAATCCGCGGGACAGCGGAACGGCATCTCGGAACTGTCGCACGACCAGAGGTCGTATGCAAACGCGAATTGTTCGAAATCGTATTGATCAACGACGTGATCCCGAGTCAGATCGCCCCCACACGGCGGCACTGTCGGCACGTTTGAATCGGACAAAATCGCCCAATCAAGGCTGGAGATGTCGTAGCGGGCTCCGGGCACGAGTTCCGTTCCGGCCATGACATCCGAGCTCAATGTGCCGCCGGGCGCATCCACCTGAAGAAAATAGTGCGATCTCTGATTCAGAGGCACTGGGCTCGCGTGCGCAAGTTCGGCCTGATGGCCGGTGAAAGCCAATACCCCGTTCACGAGCGAAGTATTGCGATCGAAGGACGAGATTCCGCCGCGGGGCAGAAGTGGACCGCTTCCAAGTGCGCCGTCGAAGGCCAGGGCCGTACCAAGGCCGCGAATGAAGAGCGAGATCGCGTCAACCTTTGCGGGCGCCACTGCATCGACTCTTACATCCGGTCGTGGATCAAACCAGAGATGCGTACGCAGGTAAGCCGGATTCAGCGTGACCTGAACATCGGGGTGCCCGGTGCTTGCGGGAAAACCGTTGCGAAGGTGGGTAGAAAGGCCTGGCTCGAAAAAGTCCACTCCCTCAACGGTGTCGTAGTACGACCAGCAATCCGAATGGCACGTGAACGGCTCACTCTCCTCTGCAGGGGTCACTGAGATCACAAAATCGGAATATCCCTGCAGGCGAAAGCCCCAGCGATCAACGGCGGCCTGAAGGTGACTGGTGAGGTCTGCTCGATACCCGTCGAATGCGCCGTCCGTGTCGTTCCAGATGATTGTGATTCCGGCATTCACGTTTGGCGGCACGACAAGCGCCGGCACAATCCACGCCGAGTTCAGAGAAGCCGCCGCCAGGATCGTTCTTGCGGGCTTCATGCAATGAACTCCTCGCGGCGTTTGTAATCTGAACTGACGTGGACCCGGAAGCCTCACCACTAGCGTCCGAACGCTCGCGTGGGCTGAACCGTCGGATCGATCGCGTTCAGGCGTGCCACCGGCCGATCAGTGGCGGGGGTCGTCTGAAATATCACGGTGCGAATCGCGTCTTTGATGCACCAAGTCGCCAAGGTGCTGAATCGCCTCCCCGTCGCCGGATCGAAAAGCCCGACCGCCCGCATCAAGCCTTCGTTGCCGGCGCGCAGCAGTTCTGGCATCGCGACGCCCCGATTCGCGTAGTTGCGCGCGATCGGGTCGACCATTGTCGTGTGTGCCTCGATCAGCATGCTTCGAGCAGCTTCGCACTTGTCGTTGAGAATTGCCCATCCCAATTCACGTTCGACGACGCGCGACAATCGAGCAGATTCGGAGTTTTCGGCGGCGCCGCGACGCTCCAGGCCCGCGCGAGTCGAATCCTGTTCTGCATGCGTACTGGAGATACGAGAAGCGACTTGCATGGACGAACCCCTTTGAGTAATTCGACTCCGTTATTTTGCACAAGCGTGTAAATCGCCGCCCAACGGCTCTTAAAAACGGCTTCATGACGACGTTTGCGCGCCGAAATATTCCGCCGCATGCCGCGAATCGTCCTCGCATGTCGCGAGCCACGCGCTGCCTGGCTGCCACCATTTCGCCCCGTTCCCTGAACGCCCTGAGTCGGCAGAGGCAGCGTGATCGCCTTTTCATTCAAATCGCCGGAAGCAATATTCACGTTTGGCTCACCGGCTAGGTACGTCAACCTCGGTGATATCCATGAGCCGGGTTTCGCGACTCACGTCCGGGAATGGGGCAACGCGATGAACTACTCAGTCTTTTCGGCGGGGAATGACCGGTGGTGGTTTCGATTGCGTGAAAACGACGGAACGATCCTGCTGGTGGGCGACATCCATTCGTGCAGGCAAGATGTGATCCATGCCATCGAACGAACGCGGGAATGCTCGCAGCACGAGCGACTGTTCAAGAAGCTCGATCTGGGGAAGGAAAACTTCGGATTTCTGCTCGACGCCGCGGACGGCATCTTTCTCGCGCGGAGCATGTCGTTTCGGACCGCGGCAATTCGTCAGTCCGTGATCATGCACATCCGGGATCACGCTTTGCGAGCGCCGTTGCATCCGCTGGCGTCCCAGACGTGACGAGCGTCGCCGTAAAAATGAATTTATGCCGCGTTCACTGAAGCACAACGCGCCCGAGATATTTTTCTCAGACGGGAACGAAACCACATCACCACCCGCGCGAAGAAAGCAGGAGGCAAATTTCGCAGGACGGACAGAAACCTTTGTCGTGGAACACGACATTCAAATTTTTTCGGGAGTCTGAATCATGAAGAACCGTGAACAGAATTGGCAGCAGGGATCCCAAGGCGGCAATCGCGCTCCGCAGCAGCAGAGGCAATTCCGCGATTTTGACCCCGGCGATGACTACGCAAATCAGGGATATGGCGGACAGCCCACAAGAATGCGGGGCGATGCCGATCTTGGCTACAGCCAGCGCCCGGCGAACCAAGGCGGCTATCCGAGCGAGCACCAAGGTGGATCGCAGGGATATCAGGGTGGAAATCAGGGCGGCTTCCAAGGTGGCTACCAGAGCGGCAGCCAAAGTGGTGGCCAGAGCTATCTGAGTGGGTCACAGGGCTCATATCAGGACGAAAACTACTCGGGTCGCGGCCAGCAGCGCGGCTACGGGCAGGCCGGTTATGGTCAGAATGCGTGGGGCCAGGGCAGCCTGCGCCGCGAAGGCTATGGACAGACTGGTTATGGTTTCAACGGATCTCAGTCGAGCGCCCAAGACGCCGACCGCGGTTCGTACGACATGCCGGCGCGTGAAGGTTCGTACGGTAATGCCTCGGGCCGCGATCAGGAGTGGGGATTCGGTGGCGGTTCGTCGCGCGGCTACGGCCAAGGTGGGCAGGGCGGATATGGCCAGACTGGCTTTGGCCAGTCCGGCATGTCCGGCCAAAGTTCGAACTCAAGCTTTGGGAATCCGTACTACGGCCAAGGTTCGTCGCGTGGTGGCAGCTTTGGCGGCGGTTCGTCGAAGGGCTCGGCTCCGCGAAACTACAAGAAGTCGGACGATCGCATTCGCGAAGACGTCTCCGAGCGCTTGATGCAGGAGGGATACGACTGCAGCGAGATGGATGTGGCTTGCCAAGATGGCATTGTCACGCTTTCAGGCGACGTCTGCAATCGCGACGTGAAACACCGCATGGAGCATGCGGCGTCGGATGTAAATGGCGTTTCGGACGTGCAGAATCAGCTGAAAATCAAAAGCCAGAATCGTTCGCAGATCACCGAGAGCAGGAGCGGATCGGCGAGCTATGGCGGTTCGACTGGCGTGAGCGGCAGCACCTCGGGCAGTAGTTCGAGCTCAGGCTTCGGCAAGAGTTCGGCGTCGGGCTCGCAGACTGATTCGTATTCGCCTGGCAACAAGAAGTAGCAAACACCCGGCGGCTGTTTGAAAGCCGACCATTTTCCTCAAACTGTCCCCTGGCCGTGACGGGCGAGGGGACAGTTTTCTTTCCGGAAACTGTCGCGGGATTAAGCGGAGACTTAGCTGATCCGGACCGGCAATTCATGCCGCAGATCGACAATCGCAATTAGCGCATTGCCGATGCTCTGTCGTCAAGAGAATTCAACCATCCGGCATCACGCGCGCCATTTGCCGCGCATTCGGCACCTTTTTTCGATCCACGCGTCCGCTCTTCGTCTGCAGTTTTGCTTTGCATTGGGTATAGTGGCTGGTCGACACTTGAACTTGGTAAGGAAAGATTCATGCGTCCTCGTAAGAGGAAAGGAACACGTCGCGCCGAAATGTCCAAGCGTCCCGCGAAGCGGGACAAAGGTCAATCGGCGCGTCCTGCACAGCCGAGGATACGAAACGTATTGCGGCGCGCCGCGGCGACGACGAGTTCACTTCGTATCGTTGGAATCGGCGCATCGGCAGGCGGCCTCAGTGCATTTCGTGCTTTCTTTGGCGCGATGCCGGCCAATTCGGGTGCCGCGTACATTCTCGTGCAGCATCTTGATCCGACGCATAAAAGTTCGATGGGCGAGTTGATCGCGAAGACGACGGCGATGCCGGTGGTGCAGGCGGCGGACGGTCTCGCCGTGCTGCCGAATCACGTCTACATGATTCAACCCGGAGAGGTATTAACGCTTCGGGCCGGCGGACTGCTTCGCGTGCTTCGAGCACGTGATGCCGAGGATCGGACTGGTCCGGTGACTCTGCTGTTTGAATCTCTTGCACGCGAATGTAAAGCGGCGGCCACTGTTGTTGTGCTTTCGGGCATGGGGAGCGATGGCGCGGCGGGTGTTCGCGCGGTGAAGAAAACCGGCGGCTATGTGCTGGTGCAGTCTCCCGACAGCGCTCAGGCAACGGGGATGCCGGAAAGCTCGATGGAGATGGCGGACGACGTCGCCGCTCCCGAAGCAATGCCTCGGCTTTTGATCCAACATTGGGAAATGCCGCGCCACGCGCGCGGCGGCAAGAGTGATCTTTCCAAGATCGAGCGGATATTGCGAGAGCGGACGAATCATGACTTTTCAAACTACAAGCGCGGAACGATTCGTCGGCGTGTCGAGCGCCGAATGGCGTTGCGGCAACTGCGGTCGGTCGATGGCTACGCCAAGTTGCTGCGTGCCAACTCCCAAGAAACAGACGACCTGTTTAAGGATCTTTTGATCGGAGTGACCGAGTTTTTCCGTGAACCCGAGAGCTGGGTCGCCCTTCAGAAGTCTGCCATCGCAAAGATACTTGAGCGCGCGGGCGCCAACGCAGCAATCCGCGTCTGGGTACCTGGCTGCGCGACAGGCCAGGAAGCCTATTCCATGGCGATCGTCTTCCTTGAGCAGATGCGATCCTTGCGCGAGCCGCCGGATCTGAAGATACTTGCGACTGATCTGAATCCGCATGTACTGGAAATTGCCAGAAACGGAACATACTCCGGCGAGATGTTGAAGGGTGTTTCGCCGGAACGGCTGCGAACGTTTTTCACCAAGCTTTCGGGAGATCAGGGTTATCGCATTTCCAAGGACGTGCGCGAGCACATTGTGTTTGCCGAGCAGAGCCTGACAGCGGATCCGCCGTTCTCGAAGCTTGACCTGATCAGCTGCCGAAACGTGCTGATCTATCTTGAGGCTGAATCGCAGCGGAAAGTGATTTCTCTCTTTCACTTCGCGCTTGCGTCGGGCGGCTTTCTCTTCCTGGGCAACTCGGAATCGGTCGGGAACTTTGAGCCGCTGCTGCAGCCGATCTCCAAGAAATGGCGAATCTATCAAAGGGTTCCCAATCGAGATTCTCCCGCGATCAGTTTTCTTCCCGCACGTCCGAACACGCGGCAGACTTCAGGGCCGTCGCATGAAGCACGCACAACGTCTTCGCATGAGCGGCTTGCGCATATGGCGCAGCGACTCGTGCTCGAGCAGCTTGCGCCCGCCTCGGTGCTTGTGGATACGCAGGGGTATATCCACTACTACTGCGGCCCGACACATGAATATCTCATTCACCCGACCGGCGCACCGACAAACGAGTTGTTTCAGATCGTGCGACCTGGGCTGCGTGCGAAACTTCGTGAGGGGCTGCGGGCTGCCGCTCAGAAACTGCGTTCGGTTGCGATTACCAAGCTGCGCGTGCGCCGGGGTGATCGCTATTTTCCCATGTCTGTTCGCATCACCCCGGTGAACCAGAGCGGCGAGCAAAGCCCATTGTTCTTGATTGTCTTTGACGAGCGCCAGCTTGGGGCGGCGGCGAATTCACGCGAAGCCGAGGCCTTCGCGGCAGGCGAGGAGTCCGTGGTCCGCCAGCTCGAATACGACATCAGGGTGGCGCGGGATGATCTCCAGGCGAGCATCGAAGAGTTCGAGACAACAAACGAGGAACTGAAGGCCGCGAACGAAGAAGCGATGTCGGTCAACGAGGAACTCCAATCTTCGAACGAGGAGTTGGAGACTTCGAAGGAAGAACTGCAATCCCTGAACGAAGAACTGACGACGGTCAACAACCAGCTTCACTCCAAGGTCGATGAACTCGAAGAGGCGAATAACGACCTTGAAAATCTGGTCGCGAGCAGCGACCTTGCGACTATTTTCCTCGACCGGCACTTTCGAATACGCCGCTTCACGCCGGCGATCCGGCAGATTGTCCGGCTGCTGCCGTCGGATATCGGCCGACCGATCGTGGATTTTGCGCAAATGGCCAGTGACAGCGATCTGATCAAAGATTCGACCGAGGTGTTGCGGACACTTGTGCCGCGCGAAACTCAGATTCGCGCAACCGATGGGCGGTCCTATCTCCGCCGTGTGCTGCCGTATCGCACAGATCAAGACCGGATCGACGGAGTGGTCATCACGTTCGTCGATGTGACGGAGCGGGCGTCTATCGATGAGGCACGGGCGCGGCTTGGCGCGATCGTTGATTCGTCGGAAGATGCCATCGTCAGCAAGACGCTGGAAGGAATCATCACATCTTGGAACGGCGCTGCCGTGCGACTCTTTGGGTATTCGGAGCAGGAAGCGATTGGACGATCGATCAACATGATCATTCCTGATGACCGGATGCCGGAAGAGATCAGTATTCTGGACCGCATTCGGCACGGGCACCGCGTCGATCACTTCGAGACGGAGCGTGTCGGCAAGGGCGGCAAACGAGTCAATATCGACGTCGCGGTCTCTCCGGTAAAAGACTCAAACGGACGCATCATCGGCGCATCAAAGATCGCTCGCGATATCTCCCAGCGAAAGGCGGCGGAAGAGCACCAGCGCATGCTGGTGGCGGAACTTGACCATCGCGTCAAGAACACACTTGCGGTCGTCACCTCGCTCGCGACGCAGACGATTGCAACGAGCCAAGGTTTCGATGACTTTGCGCCGGCCTTCGAAGGCCGGATTCAGGCACTATCCGGAGCGCACAAGCTTCTCAGCCAGCGCATGTGGAAGGGCACGACACTCGCCGAGTTGATCGAGCAGGTCGTCCACCCACTCTGTCGCGAGCGCCGGCAGTGCCTGTCGGGCGAGAGTGAAGTTCTCCTGCCCGCCCGCGCGGCACTCTCTCTTTCGCTCATGCTGCACGAACTTGCCACAAACGCATCCAAGTACGGCGCGCTTTCGACCTCAGAAGGCACCGTGCAGATGACGTGGAACCTGAAAACCGAGGGTGCGAGGCAGACACTGCATTTCACGTGGACGGAGATGAGCGGCCCCACCGTTACGCCGCCAACCAAGGCTGGCTTCGGGTCCACGCTGCTTCGACGATGCGTCGAGTACGAATTTCAAGGGAAAACTACGATCGAGTTCCTGCCGGAAGGCCTGCGCTGCACCATCGTGATGCACTGGACAGACGTTCCGATTACTGGAGTCAGTTGATCATTTTTATGAGAGAAACCGTCCCGACAACCTCGCCCTTTGCCGGCCTTCGCGTCCTTGTCGCGGAGGACATGCAGATGGTTGCAGCAACCATCGAGATGCTGTTGCAAAAGCGCGGCTGTCAGGTGATCGGACCCTTCCCCACCGTCAGCGGAGCAATGGCGGCGATCAAGACAGCCACAACGATTGATCTGGCGCTCCTCGACGTGAACCTTGACCGCGAAGCGGTCTACCCGGTGGCCGAAGAACTCGATCGCAAATCGGTGCCCTATGTCTTTTTGACGGGTTACTCCTCCTCGTTTCTTCCGGCCGCGTATCGCGGCCGAGCTCTGCTTGAAAAACCATTTACCACCGCTGATTTTGATCGGGCGATGCACGGGGCGCTTGCGCGAAAGCAAGGACAAGCGACGCCGCCGAGCCCGTGACTCGCACGACTCGTTCAACCTCGAAGACACAACCCAGCGCTGAATAATCGGCCGATGACTGCTCGCAACGGGCGCCGTTGGGTTGGTGCTTCAAATGACTTCGACAGTCCACTGATCAGCAAATGGCCCCACGCTCAGTCGGCGACGCCAAACCGGTATCCCACGTTCTTGATCGTGTGAATCAGCGGCCGCGACCCAGCGCGGTCAATTTTCCGGCGAAGCCCCGAGATGTACACATCGATGACATTGCTGGACGGCTCAAAATTCAGATCCCACACTCTCTCGCCGATCTGAGCTCGTGTCAGAACCCGGTTCTGATTTTGCATGAGATATTCGAGCAGCCCGAACTCGCGGGACGCCAGGTCCCAATGCTCCCCGCCCCGCGACGCACGCCGGGTGTACATGTCGAGCTCGAGGTCGTCGCAGCGAAGTATCTTCGTCTCGGTCGATTGATGCCGCCTCATCATCGCGCGCATCCGAGCGATGAGTTCCTCAAACTTAAACGGCTTGGCGAGGTAATCGTCCGCCCCCGAATCCAGCCCCTGCACCTTGTCTTCGGTCGTCGTGAGCGCCGTCAGCATCAGAATCGGTGTCGAAACCTTGCGTCGCCGCAGATTCCGGCAAACCTCGAAACCGTCCCGATCCGGAAGCATGAGATCGAGCACGATGGCATCGAACGGTTCTGCCGCGGCGAGATCTTCTCCCGCAGCGCCGTTGTGCGAGATATCGATTGTGAACCCGGCCTGCTCAAGACCCGCCTGAATTCCCTGAGCCATCTTCACGTTGTCTTCAATGACAAGCGCTCGCATCATGCACCGTCTTTCCTCGCGCCCGAGCGTCCCAGATCGCCGAGCGCGACTCGTGCAAGCGTGCGATCACAAGCAGTCAGACACCATCGTCAGGTGAGGCATTGTGGCAACGGCACATTCGCCGGCGCATGAGTTTGGGCTAAATGCTTGTTCATACGCTGGAGTCGTCGGCGGCGATGGCGTCGGGTTGGCTTCCGCAGCGAACTTCATCTCGCGCCCATTGCGCCGCCAGAGGCGCCGTGCGTGAGCGGTGTTTTAATTCTGCATCATGCGGCGCTCACCGGCCAGCAGGCCGATCACAGGAATTCGCACACTGCTAGGTGCGGCACAATATATCTTGCGTTATGCTGAGTACCGACTTTGACGGCCTCCGTTCGGATTTCGCTCGCTGACAAACAGCTTGAGGGAGCACATGAAAGCGAACAGTTCGATTGAATCGCGCACGCAGGAAGTTCCGGCAGGTGCCGCGGCGACTCCGCCCGGCACGGACGACCTTCGCGATTTGCTTCGCGCTCTGCAGGCCGTTGAGGCCGGCGATTTTTCTGTTCGCCTGCCGGGCGACTGGACAGGCCTGCATGGAAAGATCGCGGACGCGTTCAATTCAATCGTGGCCGCGAACGGCCGCATGGCAACCGAACTCGATCGCGTCGGCGAAGTTGTGGGTCGCCAGGGTAAAACACGCCAGCGTGCAAAGTTCGGCGGTCGCGCCGGGGCATGGGTGGACATGGAAGTCACCCTCAACACGCTGATCGAAGATTTGTTGAGACCGACGGCCGAAGTGACCGGCGCGATCGCGGCTGTGGCGCAAGGCGACTTGCTGCAGACGGTTCGACTGGACGTTGACGGCCGCCCGCTCGAAGGCGAATTCTTGCGATCCGCGACGATTGTCAACACGATGATCCAGCAGCTGGCGGTGTTCACGTCGGAAGTGACGCGCGTCGCACGCGAAGTCGGAACCGACGGCAAGCTCGGCGGACAGGCGCAAGTACGCGAGGTCAGCGGCGTTTGGAAAGATCTGACCGAGTCGGTCAACTCGATGGCGAGCAACCTGACCGCACAGGTGCGCAACATCGCCGACGTCACCATCGCCGTGGCCCGAGGCGACTTGTCGCGCAAAATCACGGTGGACGTAAAAGGCGAGATTCTGCAGTTGAAAGAAGCCATCAACACGATGGTGGATCAGCTGCGTTCGTTTGCATCGGAAGTGACCCGCGTCGCGCGCGAAGTGGGCACCGACGGTAAGCTTGGCGGACAAGCGGTTGTGCCCGGCGTCGCGGGTACGTGGAAGGATCTCACCGACAACGTCAACTCCATGGCGGGCAACCTCACTTCTCAGGTGCGAAACATCGCCGAAGTGACGACGGCCGTTGCGCGAGGCGACCTTTCCCGCAAGATCACGGTGGACGTGAAGGGCGAAATTCTTCAGTTGAAAGAGACCATCAACACGATGGTCGATCAGCTCAACTCGTTCGCATCGGAAGTGACGCGCGTGGCCCGCGAAGTCGGTACCGAAGGCAAACTTGGTGGCCAGGCACAGGTCCCCGGCGTCGCTGGCACGTGGAAGGACTTGACCGACAACGTCAACTCCATGGCCGGCAACCTGACCGGCCAGGTGCGCAACATCGCCGAAGTGGCAACCGCCATCGCCGGCGGCGACCTTTCGAAGAAGATCACCGTCAACGTCAGCGGCGAAATCCTTCAGCTGAAGGAAACCATCAACACGATGGTGGACCAGTTGAACGCGTTCGCGTCGGAAGTGACGCGCGTCGCACGCGAAGTCGGTACGGAAGGCAAACTCGGCGGTCAGGCCCAGGTGCGTGGCGTCGGTGGCACATGGAAGGATCTCACCGACAACGTCAACTCCATGGCGGGCAACCTCACGGCGCAGGTGCGCAACATCGCCGAAGTATCGACGGCCATCGCGCGAGGCGACCTTTCTCGCAAGATCACGGTGGACGTGAAGGGCGAGATTCTCGAGCTCAAGAACACCATTAACACCATGGTGGATCAGCTCAACGCCTTCGCGGGCGAAGTGACTCGCGTGGCCCGCGAAGTCGGAACCGAAGGCAAACTGGGTGGGCAGGCGGTCGTGAAGGGCGTCGCCGGTACCTGGAAGGATCTCACCGACAACGTCAACTCGATGGCAGGCAACTTGACTTCACAGGTGCGCAACATCGCCGAAGTGACGACCGCCGTCGCACGAGGCGACTTATCCCGCAAGATCACGGTGGACGTGCAGGGCGAAATTCTGGAACTCAAGAACACCATCAATACGATGGTGGATCAGCTCAACGCGTTTGCCGGCGAAGTGACGCGCGTGGCCCGTGAAGTCGGCACCGACGGCAAACTGGGCGGACAGGCGCAGGTCCCCGACGTGGCGGGTACTTGGAAGGATCTCACCGACAGCGTGAACGCCATGGCGGGCAACCTGACCTCGCAGGTGCGCAATATCGCAGAAGTCGCCACTGCTGTGGCCGAAGGCGATTTGTCCCGCAAGATCACGGTGGACGTGAAGGGCGAGATCCTTCAGCTCAAGCAGACGCTCAACACGATGGTGGACCAGTTGAACGGCTTCGCCGGCGAAGTGACGCGTGTGGCGCGCGAAGTGGGCACCGAAGGAAAGCTCGGCGGCCAGGCCCAGGTGCCCGGCGTCGCAGGCACATGGAAGGGCCTGACCGACAACGTCAACTTCATGGCCAGCAACCTGACCGCCCAGGTGCGCAACATCGCCGAGGTGACCACCGCCGTCGCACGAGGCGACCTTTCCCGCAAGATCACGGTGGACGTCAAAGGCGAAATTCTCGAACTCAAGAACACCATCAACACGATGGTCGACCAGCTCAACGCGTTCGCCGGCGAAGTGACGCGCGTGGCCCGCGAAGTGGGTACCGAGGGCAAGCTCGGTGGTCAGGCCGTTGTGCGCGAAGTCAGCGGCGTCTGGAAGGACCTGACCGACAACGTCAACTCCATGGCCGGCAACCTCACCGCTCAGGTCCGCGGCATCGCCGAAGTCGCAACCGCCATCGCGGGAGGCGACCTTTCAAAGAAGATCACCGTCGACGTGCGCGGCGAAATTCTGCTCTTGAAGGAAACGCTGAACACGATGGTGGACCAGCTCCGCTCCTTCGCGGCAGAAGTGACTCGCGTGGCCCGCGAAGTGGGAACCGACGGCAAGCTCGGCGGCCAGGCCGTCGTGCCCGGCGTCGCCGGAACTTGGAAGGATCTCACCGACAGCGTGAACGCGATGGCAGGCAACCTGACGTCGCAGGTGCGCAACATCGCCGAAGTGACGACCGCCGTCGCCCGCGGCGACTTGTCCAAGAAGATCACGGTGGACGTCAGCGGCGAAATTCTGCAGCTCAAGGAAACCATCAACACGATGGTGGATCAGTTGAACGCCTTCGCGGCAGAAGTCACCCGCGTCGCGCGCGAAGTGGGCACCGAAGGCAAACTCGGCGGACAGGCCGTCGTGCCGGGCGTCGCGGGAACGTGGAAGGATCTCACCGACAACGTCAACGTCATGGCCGCGAACCTCACCGAACAGGTCCGCGGCATCGTGAAAGTCGTGACCGCCGTGGCAAACGGCGACTTGAAGCAGAATCTCACCGTGAACGCCAAGGGCGAAGTGGCCGCGCTCGCCGAAACGATCAACAACATGACCGAAACGCTGGCGATCTTCGCGCAGCAGGTGACCGGCGTAGCACGCGAAGTGGGCGTGGAGGGACGCCTCGGTGGCCAGGCCAACGTGCCCGGCACCGCGGGTACCTGGAAGGATCTCACCGGCAACGTGAACCTGCTCGCGGCGAACCTCACAACTCAGGTTCGCGCCATCGCAGAAGTCGCGACGGCCGTAACGAAGGGCGACTTGACGCGATCCATTCAGGTCGAAGCCCGCGGCGAAGTCGCCGAACTCAAAGACAACATCAACACGATGATCGGCAACCTGCGATTGACCACCGATCGCAACACCGAACAGGACTGGCTGAAGACCAACCTTGCGCGCTTTACAAACATGCTGCAGGGCCAGCGCGATCTGGTCACCGTGGGTCGCATGTTGCTCTCAGAACTGGTGCCGCTGGTGAATGCACACCAGGGCCTGATTTATCAGCTCGATACCGACGATGCCGCGCCGTATCTCAAGCTGCTTGCGAGCTACGGCAATTCGCATAGAGAAGGCTATCCCTCGCGTATGGATTTGGGGGAAGGCTTCGTCGGCCAGTGCGCCGTCGACAAGCGCCGCATCCTCGTCACGTCCATTCCCGAAGATACGGTGCCCGTCGGATCTGTTCTGTTCAGCGCACTGCCGCGCGGGCTGGTCGTGTTCCCGGTCGTCTTTGAAGGCCAGATCAAGGCCGTTCTGGGCTTGGCGACGCTCAATGAATTCGCCCCCGCCCATCTTTCGTTCCTTGAACAGTTGACGGCGGGCATCGGCATCCTGCTGAACAGCATCGAAGCGACGATGCAGACCGAAGGCCTGCTCAAGCAGTCGCAGCAGCTCGCGGCGGAACTTCAAACTCAGCAGGGCGAACTGCAGCAGACCAACGAGCAGCTCGCGCAGAAAGCCCAGCAGCTTGCCGAACAGAACGTCGAAGTCGAAAGAAAGAACCGCGAAATCGAACAAGCACGCGGCGCCCTCGAAGAAAAGGCGGCCGAACTCGCGCTGACCTCCAAGTACAAATCCGAGTTCCTGGCGAACATGTCGCACGAGCTGCGCACGCCCCTGAACAGCATCCTGATTCTCGGTCAGCAGCTCGCCGACAACCCGGACAGCAATCTGACCGGCAAGCAGGTCGAATTCGCCCGCACCATCCACGGCGCAGGAACCGACTTGCTCAACCTGATCAGCGATATTCTGGACCTGTCGAAGATCGAATCGGGCACGGTCTCGGTCGATGCCGCGGAAATCTACTTCGGCACGCTGCTCGATACCGTGACGCGCACGTTCCGGCATGAAGCGGACAATCGCGGGCTTTCGTTCGATATCCAGCTTGATCCGCGTCTGGGCCGCAGCATCGTGACCGACTCGAAGCGCGTGCAACAGGTTCTCAAGAACCTGCTTTCAAACGCGTTCAAATTTACTGAGCACGGCAACGTTCGGCTCAACGTTTCACAGGCGGACGCGGGTTGGAGTTCGGACCACCCCACTCTCAATTCCGCAGGAACGGTCGTCGCGTTCGAGGTTTCGGATACCGGTATCGGCATTCCCGCCGAAAAGCAAAAGATCATCTTCGAGGCGTTCCAGCAGGCCGATGCCAGCACCAGCCGCAAGTATGGTGGCACGGGCCTCGGACTCGCCATCAGCCGCGAGCTTGCGAATCTGCTTGGAGGCGAGATTCAGCTTCGCAGCGTCTCCGGTGTCGGCAGCACGTTTACGCTCTTTCTCCCGATTCGCTACGCCGGACCAACCGTTTCAACCGCGGCAGCTCCCGCCGGCAAGATATTCTCGTCGCGCCACGCCGCGACTGTTCCGGATCGCGCGTCGGAGCGGCCGGTCGAACTCATCCCAGACGATCGCAACGATCTGACCGGTGACCAGACAACGCTGTTGATTGTCGAAGACGATCCGCACTACGCCCGCATACTCGTTGACCTTGCACGCGACAACGGATTCAAGGTGCTCGTGGCACAGCGCGGCGCCGATGCGCTCCAGCTGGCACGCGAGTTCAAACCCGCCGCGATTTCGCTTGACGTCTTCCTCCCCGACATGCTCGGCTGGGCGGTGCTGAATCAACTCAAGCAGGATCCGGAAACCCGCCATATTCCCGTGCAGATCGTGACGCTCGACGAAGATCGTCAGCACGGCCTTTCACGCGGCGCCTTTGCCTTCGTCACCAAACCGACATCCACCGAAGGATTGGAAAGCGCACTCAATCGAATTAAGGAGTATGCCTCGCCCCGCCGTCGCAAACTTCTCGTGGTTGAGGACAATTCTGCCGAGCAGCTCAGCATCAAGGAACTGCTCGGACACGATGACATCGACATCGACATTACCGGGTCGGGAAGCGATGCCCTGAGCGCGCTTCGCGACAAGGTGTACGACTGTGTCGTGCTCGATCTTCGTCTTCAGGACATGACCGGCTTCCAGGTCCTGGAGGAAATGAAAGACGACACCATGCTGCGAGATCTTCCGGTGGTGGTGTACACCGGAAAGGCCCTGTCGCCGGAAGAAGATGCCCGGCTCCACACCTTGGCACGCAGCGTTGTGGTGAAAGGGGTCGAATCTCCCGAGCGCCTGCTTGACGAGACGTCGCTCTTCCTCCACCGTGTTGTCGGTCACCTGCCGCCTCTGAAGCGCCAGATGCTGGACAAACTCCATCGTTCCGACGACGATCTCGTCGGCAAGCGAGTGCTGGTCGTCGACGACGACGTCCGCAACATCTTTGCCCTGAGCAGCGTGCTCGAACGACGCGGGATGGAGGTACTCACCGCTTCGACCGGGCGGGAAGCCATCGCGACTCTGGAGACCGATGAGGATGTCGCGATTGTGCTCATGGACATCATGATGCCGGAGATGGACGGCTACGAAACCATGCGTGCGATTCGGCAGAATCCCGTTTTTTCAAGGCTGCCGATCGTGGCGCTCACAGCAAAGGCCATGAAGGGCGACCGGGAAAAGTGCCTGGATGCGGGGGCGTCGGATTATCTTGCCAAACCCGTGAACACCGATCAGCTACTGTCAGTTCTCCGCATGTGGTTGCACCGCTAGCCATGGAAGGGCAGTCGGATGAACGAGAGGGAGAAGGTCAATATCCTGCTTGTGGACGATCAGCCCGGAAAGCTGATGAGCCTCGAAACCATCCTCGAACCGATCGGGGAAAATATCGTCAAGACGAATTCGGCAGACGAGGCGCTCAAGCAGCTTCTCGAGAAGGAGATCGCCGTCGTTCTGGTGGATGTCTGCATGCCGAACATGGACGGATTCGAGCTCGCCGAACTGATCCGAACCCATCCGCGCTTCCAGCGAACGGCGATCATCTTCATTTCGGCGGTTCACCTCTCCGATGACGATCGACTACGCGGCTACAACCTCGGCGCGGTCGACTACATCCCGGTGCCGATCGTGCCCGATGTTCTACGGGCGAAAGTAGCGGTTTTCGCCGAGCTCTACCGCAAGACAAACCTGCTCGAGTCGCTCAACGCGGAATTGAAGGATCGCGTCGCCGAGCTGGATGCGTCTCAGGAGCGGCTGCGGTTTTCCGATCGCATGGCGACGATCGGCACCCTTGCCGCGGGCTTGGGTCACGATATGGGCAACCTCCTGCTCCCGATCCGCATCCGTCTGGATGCCCTCGCCGAGCACGCGCTGCCGGAGTCCGCGATCGAGGATCTTGCGGCGATCCGAAAAGCCTCCGAGTATCTGCAAAAACTGGCCAACAGCCTGCGTTTGCTGACGCTCGATTCAAAATCGGAGGATGCCGGCGCCGCTGCGACGTCTGTCTCCGAATGGTGGCAGGAGTCCGAAGCGCTCATTCGTACCATCGTTTCTCGCCACGCCACGCTGACCGCCGAGATCGCGCCCGAGCTTCCTCCGATTCGCATGGGCAAGGCGGGTCTGACCCAGCTTATTTTCAATCTTGTGCAGAACGCGGCGGACGCGCTCAAATCGCGCCAGAATGGCCAAATTACCTTGCGAGCCGAACTTGTGCAATCCGGAAACTCCATCCGGCTCACCGTCGCGGACAACGGACCGGGCATGACCGATGTCGCGAGACGCAGATGCCTCGAGCCGTATTTCACAACCCGAACTCGCGAGCTAAGCACCGGACTCGGATTGACTCTGGTCGCTGCGCTCGTGCAACGCGCCCAGGGATCGATCGATATTCAATCGGAGCTTGGACAGGGGTCCACTTTCACGATTGAGCTGCCGGCCGCTCCGACGACGCCCTCGGCCCAGGCGCTCAACGGCATCCGAACCATTGCGGTCGTCACCTTGACGGATCCTCGATTCCACGCGCACGTCCGTTCTGTTCTGGCCTCGCTCGAATTCGATGTGCGGAGCGGAACGACCGATGATGCCGATATCTGGATTACAGAAGCGAATGACGAGAAGGCTTTCCAAGCGGCAGCCAAATTCGCGGCTTCACGGCCCGCCCGCAAGGCTGTGGTCTTCGGCGCTCCCACGGCCGGGGCGACCGCCGCAACACGAGTGAAGTGCATCACGCCGGAATTCCGGCCGTCGCTCCTGCGAACTCAAATTCAGCAGGCGCTCGGAATGGTTCCGCAAACACATTCAACATCCACATGAACATTGCCGCACCATTGCGGATTTTGTGCGTGGACGACAATCTCATGGTCGCCGAAGCGCTCGGACGGCGGATCGCACGCGAGCCGGACATGATCTGGTGCGGCGTAATCACCGAGACAGATCCGATTTACAATTGCCTGATCGAACTGCAGCCGAACATCGTCCTCATGGACATCGACATGCCCATGACCGACACATTTGCCATCGTGGCGCGGCTAGCTGAATTCGCGCCGCACGTGCGGGTGCTGATGTTCAGCGGACACGTCATCCCCGCATACATCGATCGCGCGTTTGACTGCGGCGCGTGGGGGTACTTATCAAAGAACGACGACGTCGCCAAACTTCTGGATGCGATTCGGCGCGCCGCCCGCGGCGAAATTGCCGTCAGCGAAGAGGTGGAAATCGTCCAGAGGCACACGCTTCACAGAAACCTATAAGCGTCCGGCTGCTCGCACACGTCTTTAGCCCTCGCGCTTCCCCGGAGCGCCAAAAAGCCGTCGCAAAAATCGCAAGGGCTTTGGTTCTTCGACGCGATCGGATGAATTTGAACGTTCACCCGAATTGCTGCTGTTGGCGGGCGCGCGACTTGGCGGAGTTCGATGGGCGTTCCGGCCGCCCTCGGTGAGTGGACCGAGCACAAATTCTCCGGCCGCGACCCGGCGCAGACTGTCCACGATGACCCGAGAATCCTCCGCCTTCGACAGATAACCCCACGCACCGGCGTCGATTGCTTCATCAACCGCTTCGGCGCTCATATGCCCGCTCAAAATAATGGCACGCACCTGCGGCGCAATGGACTTCAACTGTCGAATCATGTCGAGCACATCCTGCCCGGGCACATTCAGGTCCATGCACACAACGTCTGGTGTCAGCGATGTCGTTTTTTCGTAGAGCGCTTGCGCGCTGTCAACCCAGCCGAGCCATTCGAAATCGGGGTTTCCAGTCAGCTTGCGGCAGAGTGCATCCGCCACAAGCTGATTGTCTTCGACACACAAAATCCGGATGGGTCCGCTTGTTGTCTTCATCACCCGATTCTCAACTGACGGCGCACCATCATAACCGCAATCGATGAAGCGAAATTCACGAGTCCGGCCCAACTCGATTTGGGGCAAAAAACAGCCGCGAAAGCGATTCCGAGCTTGCAGACCTCCCCAAAATCAGGGTGATTTTCGGACGGGATCTCGTTTTTCGGCGATATGGGAGCTCAGGACATAACTTGTTATTGAGAGGCTGCCGCACTTTCGGGCGTGGCCGCGGGTTCGACTCTGCGCCGTGGCGACGTCGGCAGACCTCCCTCGGAGGCCGCCGGCCCATTGCTTTTTCCGCGTTGTGTACACTGCGTTTCGAGCGCAGGGAACGAGGCGACCAGCGCAGCCCGCCTGGCCATCAGCGCCCGAGGAATCACATGCTCAACAGGCTATTCGCAAGCTTCGTCGCCGTCGTCGCTCTCGTCAGTTCAACCGCCGCGTTCGCTCAGTCCCAGCCCGCGGCAACAGCGGCCCCGACGCCTGCCCCCGTTGATCCGGGTTGGCCCAGATCGTTCTCCAAGGACGGCACGACCGTCCTCATCCACCAGCCGCAGGTTGACTCGTGGAAGAACTACACCACGATGCGATTCCGCTGCGCCATCGAAGTGACCGTACCCGGCGCGACGTCGGCCCAGATGGGTGTGATCGCGGCCGAAGCGTCGACCGAAGTCCATCGCGACGCAAACACCGTTGTGCTCACCAACATCCAGCCCGTGATCCGGTTCCCCGGTGCATCGCAAATGGACTCTGCCGCGCTGACGGCCGTCGTCAAGGAAGCTCTCCCAAATAAGTCCACGCTGACACTCTCGCTCGATCGTGTGCTCGTCTACATGCGCAACATGGCGCCGCCCCCGAGCGTGACGTTGAACATTGCGCCGCCGCCGATTTTCTACAGCGAGACGCCCGCGATTCTGGTCATGTTCATGGGCCAGCCCGACTTCAAAGCCATCCCGAACACCAGGATCATGTTCGCCGCCAACACCAACTGGCTCATGCTGATGGATGGCACGACGACGAAGTACTACCTGCTCAACAACGGTTCGTGGATGACCGCGCCGGATCCGATCGCCGGTCCGTGGACCGCCGCGAGTTCGCTTCCGGGGGACTTTGCAAACCTTCCGGCAGACGGCTGGCAGGAAGTGTTGAAAAACATGCCGCTCAAGCCGGCGACAACCGTGCCGAAGGTTTTCGTGAGCACCCAGCCCGCAGAACTCATCATCACGCAGGGGCCGCCGACCTACACGCCCATCTCCGGCACCTCGCTGATGTTCATCAACAACCCGACGATGACGGCGTTCTTTGATGTTTCGAACTCGACGTACTACTTCCTCGTCGCCGGCCGCTGGTTCAGCGCGCCGACGCTGAACGGCCCGTGGGCCGCGGCATCCGCGAATTTGCCCGCCGATTTTGCGCGCATCCCGCGTGATTGCCCGCTTGCGTACGTGCTCGTTTCCGTTCCCGGCACGCAGCCCGCGCAGGACGCGATTCTGCTCGCAAGCGTGCCGCAGAAGGCGACCGTGAAGATCGCCGAAACCAAACTCGATGTCACCTACGTCGGCGCGCCGCAATACGTTGCGATCCCAAATACCCAGATGACCTACGCGGTCAATTCGCCCTTTCAGATCGTGCAGTATTCGGGCGCGTACTACTGCTGCTCGAAGGGTGTCTGGTTTATCTCAACCTCGCCCACCGGACCATGGCTGGTTTGCTCCGTGGTCCCCGACGTCATCTACACAATCCCGCCCTCATGCCCGCTCTACAACGTGACCTACGTCAAGGTGTACTCAACGACACCCGACACCGTTGTTGTCGGCTACACGAGCGGCTACAGCGGGGAATACGTTGCCGCGACCGGCGCGGTCATGTTCGGCGCGGGCATGCTTACGGGAGCACTCATCGCCGGAAACAACAACTGGTACTACGGCTGCCCCCCCTGCTACTACTCGTACGGATGCGCGCCGGTGTATCACTACGGGTACGGAACGTACTACCGCGGCGCGGGCTGCTATGGCCCGTACGGAGGCGCGGGCTGGTGCGCCGGATACAACCCGGCGACCGGAACGTACTTCAGAAGCGGCTCGGCCTACGGCCCCTACGGCAGCGTACACGGAACGCAGGCGTACAACCCTTGGACCGGAACCTACGGCCAGCACACCGGCGGCTCGAACGGCTACGGCTCGTGGGGCAATTCCTATGTCTCGCAAGGCGACCGCTGGGCTGAAGCGGGCCACAGCACAAACAACTCGACCGGCGTCACCAAGGGTTGGGCGGAAGATTCTTCCGGTCAGTGGGCCGAGGGCGCGCACAAGGGCAATTCCACCGTCGCAAAGGCCAGCAATGGCGACGTTTACGCAGGCCACGATGGGAATGTCTATCGCAAAGACGACGATGGCCAGTGGCAGAAGTACAACGACGGAAGCTGGAACAACGTCAACAAGAACCAGAACGGAAATCTGGGTTCAAGTGGCAATCAGGGAGCGATGAATCAGACGGAAAACCGTGCCGCACAGGCCAGCAACTCCAACGCGTGGCAGGACCGATCACAGAATTCCTGGCAAAACCAGTGGAAGAGCGGCGAAGGCTCGACCTCGGATCTTCAAAACCGCTGGGGCCAATCCGGCGGCGGAAACAGCACCGGTGGCGGCGGCTGGCAGGATCACGACACCATGAGCGGCCTCAACCGCGACTCCTGGGCCCGCGGCGAAAGCGGCGGAGGCGGAGCCTGGGGCGGCTCGGGAGGCGGATCGCGCTCGTGGGGTGGGGGTGGCGGGTTCGGGGGAGGCGGATTTGGCGGGGGCGCGGGTCGGTTTGGCGGGTTTCATCGGCGCTGAACGCCAAAGTTGTTCGCGATCCAACGAATCGACTGCCATCATTGATTTGGCGGAAGGTGTTCGGCTTTCCATGTCATCGCGGCGAGGATTCGGTTGTAGCCGCTGGGGTGATCGAAGAAGATGATCTCCTCCCACTTGCCGGGCTTGGGGTTTCGATATTCGACCAAAGTGAGCAGCGCTTCGGCCATGCCGTCGGGTTCGCGGGCGGCGTTGACTCCGAAGGCGTCGGCTTCGATTTCGGCCGTACGCGTTAGGGTGTTGCCCAGGGGCATCGTGACCAGTCCGTAGCTGCCAAGCAGCAAAAGCAGCAGCGGCAAGGCGGCAGGGTCCGCGACACCAAATGCCCCTCGGGCTGGTTCATCTGCGGTTCGAATTCCCCACGTGGTACCGAATTTTTTCGCGACACGCTCAAATGCCCATGCGACGAGACCAAGTCCAACTGCGATGACCAGAGCGCGTTGCGTGAGGCCCTTCAAGGAATGATTGAGAACGTAATGGCCCATCTCGTGCGCCATGACGGCGCGAACCGCGGCGGGAGAGCAGCGGTTGAGCAGGTTGTCGTTGAGCGAGATGCGGGTGGTTCCGAAGAGGCCGCTCACGTTGGCACTCACGCGCTTGGTCTGCCTGGAAGCATCAAAGACGTAGATGTCGTCGGCGGGAATCTGGTTTGCCCTGGCGAGCGAGAGGAGCTGCGAGCGCAGTTCGGATTCGGGGAGGCTCTTGTAGGTATTGAAAAGCGGAGCGAGATAGACGGGGGCGATCATGGCGCCCAAGGCAGAGAAACCGATGAGCAACGCGCTGGTCCAGATCCACCAGCTTCGGCCGACGCGACGCAGCACGGCGTAGAGAAGGATCGCGCCGAGGCTGGCGACGACAAGGCCGATGGCGAATCCCTTGGCTTCGTCCGTGAACCATTCGAAGAACGTCTGATTTGACATGCCGTAGCCGTGCTCGCGGAAGTATCCGGTGTAGATCGATAGAGGCAGTTGAATGACGGTGTTCAAGAGCACAAACAGCGCCATGTAGATCATCGGCGCGAGCCAGACGCGGCGACCGGTTGAAACGCCATCGCTGGTCCGGGCCCCCACCACGCACTCGGCGAACTGCGACATTCGTGCCGAGAGCCCGCTGACGAGCAGCACGAGGTAGATCGCTGTGGTGAAAACGAATGTGCCGAGCGTGAGCCAGTGCTCGCCGTCGTTGTACGCGATGGATTTGGCCATCGCTTCGGGCGGGATCTTCGCGAGGTATTCGTTGGTCGCGGCGACGGGATCGAAGGCGGATGCCAGAGTGCCGGAAAGGACAATGTTCAGCATGTCAGACTCCAGCGGGTGGCGGGCGATAACTGGTTGTGACGGTCATGTGACAAATGAAGATTGAAAAGCACGCAATATGCAACACTTCCAGATGCCACCGAAGCAAGCCAGTCGGTACACTTTCTGCATGCAATCCGCCCGATTTTGTGCAACTGGACTTGCTATCGCAATTTGCGCAACGCACAGCGTTGCCCAGTGGACTGTAACAAATCTTCATCCAGTCGGCGCAACGGAATCGCGGGCGCACGGCGTGAGCGGCAATCAGCAAGTCGGTCGCGCCTTGATCAACGGCGCGAATCGTGCCAGCTTATGGAAGGGTGATGCGGAAACGTGGGTTGATCTCAGTCCGCCCGGATCAGTCCGATCTGAGTGCTGGGATGTCGATCGTGGCAGGCAGGTCGGTTCGGCAAGTTACACATCGGGTCAGCCTCACGCCGCGCTGTGGTTGTCTACGCCGGGGTCGTATGTCGACCTCCATCCGGCAAACTCGACGCTGTCGGTCGCATATGGAGTGGATGGCGAGACCCAAGCCGGTTCCGCCGGTCCTGTGGGGATCGGTCTCCATGCCGTCACGTGGAAAGGAACACCAGAGTCGATCGTCGATCATCATCCGCCTGCAGGTCCGCCGCCAAATCTGGTGCGGCAATCAGAGTTCTATGGTGTTCGCGACGGACAGTTGGTGGGGTACCTATTAGGATCGTCTCCACGGCCCTTCCGCGGCACGGTGTGGAGCGAATCGATACTGGTAGACGTTACGCCCGCGTTGCCGCCGGTCCCTGCAAGCATGATCAGCTGCAACGTGGATATGACCAGCCGGGGGCAGCACGTCGGGTATGCAGAGACAACTCAGAGACGAGCATTCCTTTGGACTGGCTCGCCACTCGTGGCCATTGACTTGACGCCTGCAAACCGGTCGAATGCATGGGCTCAAGGTGCTTGGCGAGGCCAGCAGGTTGGCCTGGTGCGCGTCGGAAGCCAGGAACATGCGGCCCTCTGGAACGGCAGCGCCGCGTCCTGGATCGATCTGCAGACGTTCTTGCCTGCGAGCTTTGTTACCTCAACTGCTCGCGCAATCTGGAGCGATAGGTTTAACACCTATGCAGCGGGGTGGGGCGAGAACTCCGCCACCGGCCGCACCGAAGCATTGCTCTGGTCGCGGAAAAGCTGCTGGGCGGACCTAACGCACAATGAAGTCGTGGATGATGAGGACTTTGCGCCGTTTGTCGTCGCGTATGACGAATTGATTTGTCCTGCATTGCTTTGTCCCGCCGACCTCAACGACGATGGCGTCGTCGATGATGCGGATTTCCAGTTGTTTGTCGCGGCGTACGACGCGCTGCTATGTCCGTAGTTTTCACGCGCGGCAACGCTCCATTTCGAAGGGGATTCGTCTTCGTGCGAGGATGAGCTTTGGATCTCACCCCGAGAATTTGCAGCGCGCGCAGCATTCGAAGCGATGCTGAGCCAGCGACACATTGATGCACTTGAATCCACCGTGAATCGAAGGTGAATTCGAGAATTGATCTAAATTTCCACGCGAATCTCACGCTGCCCTTAACAGGGGATTCTCCCGCGGGCTGCGCGCGGTTAGCCTCGTTGCAGTGGTTTGGGTATCCACCCGGGCAGGGATGATTGGGAAAAAGGAGCGCAACATGAGTTTCTTTGCGAGAGCCTTCGCGGTTGTACTCGTGATGTTTGTCGGCATGTTTTGGGCACCGGCGGCATCCGCTCAGTTGTACGGGGACAAGAAGGACGTCACCTCCGGCGAGCTGAACGATCAGGATTACTGGTGGGCACGATTTGATGACATGATGCTGGACGAGGCGATGAAGCACAAGCAGCCGGAGGGGCGAATCGGACTGCAGCTTGCGAGCACGACGCGTCGGCTGGATGAACTCACCAAGAAGTATCCGAAACACGAAGAGATCAAGAAAATGAAGCAGCACGCAGACGACGTGCTCAGCAAGATCAACCCGAACGCCGATCGAGGCGCTCCTTTCAGCCCCGAATGTCCGTGGGAGGAAGCCAACTTCGCGCAGATCTGGGTGAATATCCGCTGGGCGCAGGCGGCGTGGAAAGAAAAGGATTACCAGAACGTCTCGGGCCTTATGAAAAACGTCAATGACAATTTGAACATCATGCTCGCGCCCGATCGGATGAAGAACTATCCGCCCGAGCTCAGCAAAGCGGTTCGCGACGCGAAGCCCGAAGCGGACAAGCTCACGAAGATGGTGCATGACAAACTCAACGGGTCCAGCACCACCGAAGTGAAGCCCGAAAGCAATGTCGCGAGCGGCGACCTGAACAATCAGGACTACTGGTGGGCGCGCTTCGACGACATGATGCTGGATCTCGCGCTCAAGGAACGCCAGCCGGAAGGACACATCGACGTACAGCTTGCCGGCGCGATGCGGCGGCTCGATGAGCTCTCGCAGAAATTTCCGAATCACGACGGCATCAAAAAGATGAAGCAGCATGCCGAAGACGTGCATTCGAAGATCGATCCGAACGCGCCGCGGTCGACGTCGTTTGCGCCTGAAGTCCCGTGGGAAGAAGCGAACTTCGCGCAGTTGTGGGTGAATTTGCACCACGCCGAAACGGCGCATGCGCAGAAGGACGATGCGACCGCCTCGGGCCTGCTCTCAAACGTGCGGCAGAATCAGGAAATCCTGCTGAGGCCGGGGCGGATGAAGGAGTATCCGCCGGAGTTGAAAAAGTGGGTTGAGGATTCGAAGGCACAGGCGGACGAGCTTGCGAAGGCTGTCAAGGGGAAAAAGGGGCGCTAGCGGCGGATTGATTTCGGAGATGCCGGGGCATGGTGCTGTGCATCCGGCGGCGATGCTTGCGACTGCCGCTTCGCTTCGCTCGGGCTCGTACGGCAAGGTTTCGATCGCTCGAGAGTCTGGACCGCTTGCCACCGGAGGGCCCATGCCCACGATCGTCAAGGTGGAAGTTGCGATGGTCGGCTTTGCCGTCGTTGGGTTCTTCGTCCTCGCGATTGTCGGGCACTTCCTGCAGACAAGGGGGATTGTCCGCGATGCCGCCGCCGTCGGGCGCATCACGCTTCCGTTTCTCATGATTCTGTTTGTGATGTTCGGGTGCGCGCTGATCGGTCTGATGTTTCACGTTTTCATCATCGGGCAAGGCAAGATCGGGAACGCTGATGTCGGGCCGGTCGCCTTTGCGAGGCGATCCGAGACCGGGATCACGATCGGCATCTGGGCTTTCTTGCTGCTCGGCACGGCGATCGCGTATCCGGCGATGAAGAAGGACATGCTGGGTCCGCAGACGCCCGCTGTTCCGACGTCCAAGGGAATCCTTCATGCCGATATCGGCATGACGATGGATGAAGTGCGTGGGACTTCGACGCTCGAACTTGCCAAGTCGATTCCGAGCGCGCTGACGCACAGCACGCAAACGGTCGGCGACGTTGTGTTCGATTTCGATATTGGCGGCGCACGCTTTGAGCAGTGCCGGTACTACTTCATCACGACCGGCTCGAACAACGATCCGCACATCAATTCGATCAACGTCGGCATTTCACCATTCAAGAAACCGCATCCGGAGTGCGATGCGGAACAGGCGATCGTGATTGGGAAACTTGCCGCGGCGGGATGGGTGCGGGACCGGGACGAGCGACATTGGATCAAGAGCGGGACGCGGATCACTTTGCTGTCGCGGCGGATGGACGATGCCAAGCCGGAGGAAGCAGCGGACGCGGGCGAATTCATTTTGGTTATGGAGATAGGGCGACAGGAGTGACCGGATTTCGATTCACGTGACCCCGTCGAGATCGGCACCTGGCACGGCCTGCCGATTCGCTAGCATGGCGTCGCTATGAACTCTTCGGACGGACACATTCCTTCCATCACGCTGCGCGATGTGCAGCCTCGCGACCTTGACGCATTCTTTGCCTATCAGAACGATCCGCAGGCATGCGCCATGGCGATGGTGAAGCCGCGCACCCGCGAAGTTTTTCAAACTGTGTGGGAGAAGGTCTTTCAGGAACGCCAGAACCGCGATTCGGGCATCGTGGCAAAGGCGATTCTTGCCGATGATGAACTGTGCGGCTCGATCGGGTGTCACCGCCGGGGAGAGTTGCTTGCGGCGGGCTATATGGTGGGTCGGCCCTTTTGGGGTCGAGGGATAGCTTCGCGGGCGCTCACGTTGTTCCTTGTGGAGGTGACGCGCCGGCCGTTGCACGCGTGGGCCGCGGCGTCGAATTTGGCGTCACTACGCATTTTGCAGAAGAACGGGTTTGCGGTTCTTGATTGCAAGCCGTCGGCGGAGACGGAGAGGTTTGTTGCGTGTGATGAGGTGCATTTGGTGCTGGAGGCGTGATGCGGTGTTTGCGGAGCGTTGCGCGGGCGATTGGGAAGCCCGTTGAAACGGGCTGGCAGCAGATACACACAATAATGGATGTCGTGCGGCGCGTTACCGCCGCTGAAGCGGCGGCCTAAGAACGAGCAAGCTCGCTGAAGCGGGCTAAACGGCCCCGCGCGTAGAGCGTGGGTGACCAAACGAACGGACCGCACAGGACGGGAGTCACAGCTCAGCGGCGACCATAAACAAGAACGGCAAACAAGAACGCGAAACCAACAAGAATCGCAAAAAGCGAGGCGCCACCCAATATGAACCGGTGAGCGATTCGTGGACCCCATCCTCGAAGGTCAAGCGTGCTGCCGTCTCTTGATTGGTAGGTGCCGCGAATTGCCTTGAAGAGCCAGAAAAACCCAACGATGATCATGAAAAGCGAGAACATCAATATCGCCCACGCGGGGGGCGGTCCAGTTCCACTGGAAGAGCCTACATGCGCGACGATGCAAACTGACATCGAGGATTTTCCAGGGTGCGTTACGCGCCATTGTCCGCGTGATATGCGGTGAAACGACAAGATTCGATAATAAGGTTTTGCTCAAAGGCCCGCTGGCCCAGCTGACTACGGCTTCACGCCGAGCACCGCATTCTTCGACGCAATCTCCGCTCCGATATCCGCCACAAACTTCTCCAGCGGCATCGCTCCGAGATCCTTCTCAACACCCCGCACGCGCACGCTTACCGCATTCTGCTCCGCATCGCGCGGGCCGACGATGAGCATGTACGGGATCTTCTCGTCTGCCGCGACTTTGACTTTGGCCTGGATGCGTTCGTTGCTTTCATCGAGCGAAACTCGCACGCCCGCGGCCTTCAGTGATTCCATCACCTTGCGACCGTAGTCCAGAGTCTTATCGCTGATCGGCAGCACGCGCACCTGCTCGGGGCTGAGCCAGGTCGGGAATGCGCCGGCGAAGTGCTCGATCAGGACGCCGCAGAAGCGTTCCATGCTGCCGAAGGGGGCGCGGTGGATGACCACGGGGCGGTGCGACTTGTTGTCGGGTCCGATGTACGAAAGGTCGAAGCGGTTGCCCATTTGGTAATCGACCTGCACGGTGCCGAGCTGCCACTCGCGGCCGATGACGTCCTTGACGACGAAGTCGATCTTGGGCCCGTAGAACGCGGCCTCGCCGGGTTCCTTGCTGAACGAAACGCCGAGGCTTTCCGCAGCGGACAGACACGCGGCTTCTGCCTTATCCCAGCTTTCCGCGCTGCCGGTGTATTTGGATGAGTCCTTGTCGCGCAGTCCGACGCGGACGCGATAGTCCTTCATGCCCAGCACGTTGAAGATGGTCTTGACGAGCGAGAGGCAGCCTTGGATCTCCGCCGGAATCTGCTCTTCGGTGCAGAAGAGGTGGGCATCGTCCTGAGTGAAGCCGCGGACGCGCGTAAGGCCGTTCAATTCGCCGGACTGCTCCCAGCGATAGACGGTGCCGAACTCGGCGAGTCGCACGGGCATGTCGCGATAGGAGTGCGGACTGCTCGCGAAAATCTTCGCGTGATGTGGGCAGTTCATGGGCTTGAGCATGAAGCCTTCGACGAGTTTGTCGTCGGGCATGACACGATCCGCGGCGATCGCGTTCGACTTGGTGCGCTCGTTGATGCCTGCCGCGAGACGGGCGCTGACGCCTTCGACGCGGTTCATCATCTCGGCGCAGGTGCAGCCGGATGCGCTTAGTTCTTCGAGCGCCTGACGCTCAACGATCGGCGCAAACTGGCTGTCTTTGTAATAGGGGAAGTGGCCCGAGGTCTTGTAGAGCTCGAGGCGACCGATGTGCGGGGTGAAGACTTCGGTGTAGCCTTGCTTGCCGAGTTCGGCGGAGATGAAGTTCTGAAGTTCCTTGCGGACGATGCTGCCGCGCGGGGTCCAGAGGATGAGGCCTTGGCCGACATCTTCATCGATGTGGAAGAGGCGCAGAGCCTTGCCGATGACGCGGTGATCGCGCTTCGAGGCTTCTTCCTTCTGCTTGAGATAGGTATCGAGTTCGGCCTGCGTTGGGAAAGCGGTGCCGTAGACGCGGATCAGGCGATCTGAGTTTTCATCGCCGTGCCAGTAGGACGAAGCGAGCGAGGTGACGATCGCGGCGCCGATGCGGCCGGTGCTCGGGACGTGCGGGCCGCGGCAGAGGTCTTCCCAATTTTGACCGGGTGCGCCGTTGGCGTAAAAGGAGAGGGTTTTGGTGGCACTGCTTTCCAGAGCAGTGTTCTTTTCACCGTTTTGATCACTGGTCTGGAGACCAGTGCCACCAAAAGCAGGAGCAATGAACGCCGGCTTGCTGCCCTTGTAGACGCTGCTCGGCATTCCCATCGCGCGCTCGGCGTTATCGACCTTGTACTTGTTGCCTTCGGACTTCAGCTTCTGCAAGCCCTCGCTACCGGCGATTTCGTAGCGAGAGAACTCGCGGTTCTCTTTAATGATCTCGGCCATGCGCTTGTTGATCGCATCGAACTGATCGCTCGATATCTTCTTGCCTTCGGGCACGAACATGTCGTAGAAGAACCCGGTGTCGGTCGGCGGCCCGTACGCGAGCTGCACTTCCTTGCCGATGACATCCTGAATCGCTTCCGCCATCACGTGCGCGGCAGAATGGCGAATGAGGAAGAGCCCGTCCTTGTCGAGCACCTTCTGCCGATCGCGCTCGGTGACGATGGAAAGCGAAACGTCATGATCGATGACGGTCGAAAGGTCCTTGAGTTCGCCGTCGATCTTCACTCCGAGCGCGGCCTTGGCGAGGCCGGGACCGATCGAGAGAGCGACGTCTTTGCCGCTGATCGGCTTGTCGAAGGATTTTTTTGAACCGTCGGGAAGTGTGATGGTGGGCATGGGGAAAGATCCAAAGTTTCAAAGGGCCAAATTGCCAAAGGGCCAAATAAAAGCAGAGAAAGCGAGATCCAGAAAACGAAAAACCCGGCTTCTTGCCGGGTCGAGTGTTCAGATACAAACTCCGCTGCCTGCCGGCTCAGGCGGTGGAGTCGTTGGTAGTCGTCGTGGCACGGGTCGAGTTCATGCGGGCAGAAGGATACGCGGGTTGATTCACGTCGGCCACCGGCACGGCTGCGAGGATTGATTCCTCGATCGCCAATCGGACGGCGGCTTCCGCTTCGTCGGGACATCGAATGCCGGCTTCGAGCAGGGACGAGCTTGGCCCAAGGTCTATTCGGAGCTTGCGCCAGTATGGTCCGACGCGGTCGATCGTGACCCACTCCGCGCCGGTCCACCGGAGGAACCGCTCCATGGTCATCTTCGCCCCGATGTTCTCAGTGATGGGCTCGTAGTACGCGCCGCCGGAGACGAAGACGAAGCGGGTCTTGCCAGATTGTTTGCCGCGGCCGGTGATGATCATGATCACACCTGCGACCAATCCAAGCACAAGCAGCACGAAAAATCCAACAACTCCAAAAAGGAGAATGATGAACGGCCAAAACTGGATCAGGATGAGCAAAAAGACTGTAAGGCCAATAGCGATCAAGGTAAAACGCCGTGATGCGCCGACGATTCCTTTCGGAACCCCGTACACCACGAACGCTTTGCCAGGAGGGGCGCTGCTGCATTCAGGACATGCGGCGAGCGCAGGGAGCCCTTCGCGCGAATAACCGCAGACGGGACAACGCTTCAACTCTTCGGTCCAGCACGGATCGGGCAAGAAATTCTGCATGATGCCCAGCGCTCTGGTTATGCTGCGGCGGGGCCTTGATACTTCGCCTCGCCGAAGCCCAGGATGGGATAGAAAACCATCGGCAGCAGGATAAGGCCGACCGTGAATCCAATTCCTTTGCCGAAGGACTTCGAGAGGTCATTGTGAACGACGATTGAGACAATGAAGTTCACGAACGGAATCAGCATGAGAAGCAGGAACCACCACGGCCGTCCCACAATCTTCAACAGGATGTAGATATTGAAAATCGGAATCAGGCACGCCCAACCGGGCTGACCTGCTTTGGTAAAGACCTTCCAGCAGCCGGCAATGATGAGCACGATGATCGCGAGCTCGCACAGCACGATTATCCCGCCGACCATCGCTCCGCCGGCTCCGCCGGAATCTTGCCCCAACATCAACATGCTCAGCATCTGTGAACTCCTTGGTGCGGGGTTGGTGCCCTGCCGCTCAACTTCGGCCGTTCGGAGCTCTTCGCTTGCAAAGTGGTTATTTTGACGTTCCCACCCCGGGAATACCAGCAGGATGAACCGGCAGCCGCATGAGCCCCATACCCGGTATGCTCCCCCCGTGCTCTGCCCCTTCTGTAATGCCGACAATGACAAGGTGATTGACAGCCGCGCCAGCGACGCGGGGAAGACGATCCGTCGCCGGCGCGAGTGCGTGGGTTGCAGCAAGCGGTTTACGACGTACGAGCGGGTTGAGCAGGCGACGAGACTGGTTGTTGTTAAACGGGATGGTTCGCGCGTGCCGTTTACGCGCGACAATGTTCTCAAGGGCGTCGTTGCCGCCTGCGGCAAGCGGCCGATCCCGGAGCCGGCCAAGGAACGAATTGCCGACCTTGTTGAAGAGGAACTCCACAAGGAATTTGACCGCGAGGTCGAGAGCCGCGTGATCGGCGAGCGGGTGATGGCGAAACTGCGCGATCTGGACGAGGTGGCGTACATCCGCTTTGCGAGCGAGTACTACAAGTTCCGCAATGTCGACGACATCATGCAGCAGCTCGAGGCGCTGAATGGGCGGATCAAGGATGTGAAGGATCAGCAGAAGTTGTTTTGAGCGGAAGCAATTCGAGAGAACGCGGAGTGCACGGAGGGGGCGGAGTTTCGCGGAGTGGAATTGGGATATTGAATGGTGTGGCTTGCGGTCAAACTGTGTGGGGCCGCTTGGCGTGCTCGCCTCACGGTCGATAAGATCGCGACATGGCCAACAAGACCTACAAGTCCGCGTCCGAGACGTTCGCCGATCTCAAAGCCAAGGGCGTGCTCAAGGACGGCATCACCGTTATGGTCGGGGGCTTTGGCCTCTGCGGCATTCCTGAAAACCTGATTCTCGCCCTGCGCGACAGCGGCGTGAAAGATCTCACCTGCATCAGCAACAACGCGGGCGTCGATGACTTTGGGCTTGGGCTGCTGCTCAAGACGAGGCAGATTCGCAAGATGATCTCGTCGTATGTGGGCGAGAACGCGGAGTTTGAGCGGCAGTATCTCGCGGGAGAGCTTGAAGTCGAGTTCAACCCGCAGGGGACGCTGGCCGAACGCATTCGCGCGGGCGGCGCAGGAATTCCGGCGTTTTACACCGCGACCGGCGCGGGAACCAAAGTTGCCGAAGGCAAGGAAACGCGCGAGTTGTTCCGGCCCTATGACGGTGTCGGCGGATGCACGATCCCGGGCTGGAAAGTTCCGGGCAAGTTCGCCCCCACCCCTCGCGCCGGCGCGACGCCCCGTGAGTACGTGCTCGAAACTGGGCTGTATGCGGACTTGTCGCTTGTGAAGGCGCACAAGGCCGACAGCTTCGGCAACCTTGTCTATCGCAAGACGGCGCGGAATTTCAATCCGATGATGGCGACTGCCGCGGCGTTTGTGATTGCGGAAGTGGATCAGACGGTGGAGCTTGGGACGCTTGATCCGGAGGCGGTGCACACGCCGGGGAGTTATGTGGATCGGATTGTGCAGGCGAAGGCGGAGAAGCGGATTGAGCAGCGGACGGTGAGGAAGTAGAAGCGTCGATCACGTCGCCATGATTGATCTCGGAGCCATCCGCGCCGTTTCATTCGACTGCTACGGCACGCTGATTGACTGGCAGCGCGGCATCGAGGCCGCGGTTGCGCCGCTGCGGGCGGGAATTCCTGCGATGGCCCGCGGGGACGAACTCTTTCGCGAATTTGCGCGACTGGAACGCCAGGCAGAGATGCCGCCGTACTCGTCGTACAAGGACGTTTTGCGGGAAGTCGCGGCTGGGTTAACCGGGATCGCGGGGCCGTGCGAATTTCATGAGGTGCTTTGGCGTTCTGTTGCGCAGTGGCCGGCGTTTGCGGATACGGCGGAATCGCTCCGTCGGCTCAAACGGGAGTTCGGCACGCTGGCAGTCCTTTCCAACGTGGATGACGATCTCTTTGCGTGCTCGCACGCGCGGCTGGGTGTGAGGCTCGACGTTGTGGTGACGGCGCAGCAAGTGCGTTCGTACAAGCCGGCGGAGGCGAATTTTCGCGCGTTGCTCGCGGCGCTCAGGCTTGAGCCGCGGCAGGTGCTGCATGTAGCCGAGAGCAGGATTCACGATATCGAACCGGCTTCAAAGCTGGGGTTCAAGACTGCATGGGTGCAGAGGCAGGCCGGATCGAGTGCATCGGGCGATGCGACGCGTGATGGTGCGAAGCCCAATTTCCACGTACGATCGCTTCGCGAACTGTGCGATGCAGTCGGTGCGTGACGGCGACTACTTGCCTTGGGGCAATGCGTATTCAAACTCGTATGAGTGCTTGCCACCGTCGATATTGATCTTCATGGTGCCGGTCAAGCCGACCAGTTCGCCCGAGCCCGAATCGGGGACGACGATGATGTTGAGAGCCGGAGTGCCACGATCCATGGTGGCGTTGTGTTGCAATATGAATGAGCCACGCTTGCCGCTGAGTGTTCCGGTGACGCGTTCGATCGCGACGTAGCCAGCGGAGCCCTTCGTGTCGGTCATAGCAGAGAGCATCTGACCCTTCGACGTGCCTTCGAGTTCGCCGTGAAACTGCTTATCGATCGTCATCCGGCCGAGCGTGGAACCCTCGCCTTTGTCGACTTCGCCGACGGGCTGGAGCTTTACTTCGAAAGGACCGGTTGCATGCAGCGTCGTCATGGCGGGTTTCTCCTTCGCGGGCTCGTTGCTCTTGGGTTCGGGTGAAGAGGGTTCCGGCGCTGTCAACGCGAGCGCGGCACATGTCATAAGCACCAGGCACGCGCCAACCATGATTCGAGGTCGATTCATCGTAAATACTCCTGTGCGGGCTGTCACGCTCCGGAAAGAAGGCTGACGAGCACATCGAGCCCGGCCTGCAGCTTGTACTCCGGCACGGCGTAGCTGAGCCGGAAGTGCGTATCACGCAGGCTGAACGTGCCGCCATTGACGAGAATGAGATTGCGGGCGATCGCGGCTTCAAGGAACTGAAGGCCGTTCATGCCGAGCTTTTCGGGAATCTTCGGGAATGCGTAGAACGCGCCTCCGGGCGCTTGCAGCCCGGTGACTGGTGCTAGCGCTTTCACAACCATGTCGCGACGCTTCTGATACTCCATCATCTGGATCGTGGCATCGACATCGAGCGCCGCGATTGCTCCGTGTTGCAGCGGCGTTGGAGCGCACACGAACGAGAACTGCTGCAGCTTGATCATCTGCTCGATCAGCTTTTTCGGTCCCGCGGCATACCCAAGCCGCCAGCCTGTGTTGCCATAGGTCTTGCCGAAGCCGCGCACCAGAAGCACGTTTTCTTCCGCGCCGGGAAATCGCGCGGGGCTCGGACACTTCATCGCCGGATCTTTTTCCGGACGCGCCGACTTCTGTGTTCTCGATTCGGTGTAGGTAAATTCGTCGTAGATCTCGTCGCTGAGAAGCAGAATGTTTTTCCTGCGGCAAAGATCCAGGAGATCGCGACATTCGTCGACCGTATTGACCACGCCTCCGGGATTGCCCGGGGAGTTCACGACCACCATCTTGGTTCGCGGCGTGATGCACTTCTCCACGCGCTCGGCCGTCATCTTGCAATCGGGATACGTGTCGCAGTAGACCGGCTTGGCATCGGTGAGCGACGCCATCGCCGGATAGAGCACGAAGAACGGATCGGGGATGACGAGTTCGTCGCCCGGATTGAGCGTCGCCATTGCCGCGAGGACGAGCGCGCCGCTGGTTCCGGGAGTCACGATGATGTCGCTCTCGCCCCCGTTTGCTGCAAACGACCATCCGAAGTCGGTGCTCAGTTTTTCGGCGAGTCGTGCCTGCAGTTCCGGAATGCCGCGGGAAAGGCTGTAGCCATTGCGATCGGCGTTGATCGCGTGAATTGCGGCGTCCTTCACGCTACGTGCGACAGGGAAATCAGGCTGGCCGATGGAGAGATTGATCGGATCGGTCAGCTTGGCACCCAATTCGAAGGCGCGCCGAATCCCGGATCCGGACATCGCAAGCGTGCGCTGGCTGAGCAGATTGTCGATATTCATCAAGCTGAAACAATAGCGAACATCTACGAACACGTCCCCAACTCAGGCTGTTTGGGCATCGCGGATCGGGCCGCAGGGAAATCGCCGGAGGGTTTTTGCTCCGGTTTGTCACCCAAGCTCGAATTCAATGCAAGGTGCGCTGATGGGAACGACATCGGCTTTCGAGCCGAAGTTCAGGCCGTCGGTGGCGATGCGCGGACATCAAATCGCCGGCTAGAGGTACGGCAGAGGAAAGAAGGAGATATTCATGCGATCGAACGTTTTAACCAAGAGTTGCCTCGCGGCAGGGGTGGTATTCGCGGGCGCGACGGCCAACGGCGCGTTTCTTCAGTACACGGCGACCCTCGACGGGCCTTCAGAGGCTCCGCCCAACGCGTCACCTGGAACGGGATTTGCAACCATCGATTTTGATACCACGCTGCACACAATGCACATTCATGTGACGTTCAGCGGCCTTCTGGGCAACGTGACGGCGAGCCACATTCACAGCGCGACCGCCGCCCCAGGCACGGGCACGGCCGGCGTGGCAACCACGCTCCCGACGTTCGCAGGTTTCCCGCTCGGTGTGACCAGCGGCGTGTATGACAACACGCTCGACATGACGCTTGCATCGAGTTGGAATCCGGCATTCGTCACCGCGAACGGCGGCACGACGGCAAGCGCGGAAACCGCTTTCCTGAGCGGCATCGCCGCCGGCAAGGCCTACCTGAACATTCACACGTCGGTTGTCGGCGGAGGCGAAATTCGAGGCTTCCTCGTCGCGGTCCCGGCTCCCTCATCTCTCTCGTTGCTGGGCGTTGGCGGACTTGTCGCGGCCCGGCGTCGCCGGAACTGAATTCGAACTCTTCGGTTCAAAAACAAATCGCCCCGACCAGATGGTCGGGGCGTTTCATTTTTTGAACGATGCGGTGCGCTGAGATCTCCTCAGCGCGGCTGTGAATCAGCCCTTGCCAGCGAGCGTCTTCGCGAGGCCGAGGACCTTGTCCTTCTTCGCGTCGAACTTCTTGTCGGCAGTGAGCTTGTTGATCCGCTCGCCGCGGGTCAGAACGCTGCGCTTGCCGGCGCCGGTGGTCGAGATTTTGAGTGAACGGTCGAGGCTCATGTCAGGCTCCAATTCCGGCAAGAGGCCGGTGACTAATCGTTTTTCAGCCAGAAGGCGTCGGAGAACGACATGCTCCCCTTGTGGTCCTTCTTCCAGATCGCCCCAAGGCGGACGATCTCCAGTTTCAGCTTGTCGCGGTCGAGTTGCTTGGTGGCGAAATCCGTGGACGGAATTCCCTTGGCCGCGAAGAGCTGAAAGCGGGGAGAAGTATTGCCTCGTGGCGACTTGCGATCAACCGGATCGACGGGTACGCCGACGGTCTCAACCCCATTTTTAGCGAAAAACTGAATGGCTCCGGTCGCTTCCTCCCGGGAAAGCATTCCGAGAAGCAGGTAGTTCCACCCGGATTGGCGAGGATCGGCCCCGACGCCCTTGGCAGTCAATACCTGCCCGCTCTCGATGGATGCCCCAGGAGCCTCAGTTGGCGGTTTCCCGATCGAGGCCGCAGGAGATGTACTCGCACCGGACGGCCGCGTGTTCGCCGCGTCTGAAACCGCACGAATCTCATTCTGAGGCACCGGGTTTTGCGTGCCGGCCTGAGGGTCGGTCTGCCCCCCCACTTGTCCGAAACTGAGTTCGAACTGGCGCTCGGCCTGCCTCCGGCCGTAGGCGTTGCCAGCCACCCAAACCAGGAAGACGATCAGAAGTACGGCGGCCGCGGCGAGCCACAGAGCGGTTGTTCCCAAGAGAACCGGCTTGCCCCCAAGCCCGGGCAGAACGCGCGTCGGACCGCCTTCGGCCGAACGCGGGGCACGCGTCTCCGATGGGAGAGGCTTGGGTTCACGTGGTTGGAAGTCTGGCGCGCGGGTCGGAATTGGCGCGGGCGGCACCGCAATTGTGACTGGCTCTCGCCGCGCAGAGCTCTCGCTCGCGGTCACCAACTCGAACAAAGGAAGTGGTTTTTTGCCCGGCGGCATGCGCTTATTGTATCGGAACGAACGGGCCAGCGTTTCCTGAATTGCGGGCGCGCAATCGCACGACGTTCCCCGTATCATGCCCCCGCATGACCGTCCGCGAAGAAGACATTCTGCGTCTTTCCCCCAAGCCCCTTGGCGCGATGGAAAGCATCTATTTGCCCGAGATTTTCAAGGGTTTCGGCACCACGCTGAAGCACCTGTTCACAAGCTTCGGGCAGTCAAAGTTCAGCCCGGTGAAGACCAACCGAACGATGCAGTACCCCGAAGAGCGCCGGGAACACCTTCCGGTCGAAGAAGGTGGCCTGTACGCGCCAAACTTCCGCGGCGTGCACCGGCTGAATCGCGACGAAGCCGGACGCGTCAAGTGCGTCGCGTGCATGATGTGCCCCACAATCTGCCCTGCTCGCTGCATTCACATCGAGGCGGCCGAGAGCCCGTGGGACGACCGCGAGAAGTACCCCAAGAAGTTCGAGATCGACGAACTCCGCTGCATTTACTGCGGCATGTGCGAAGAGGCGTGCCCGGTGGACGCTATTGAACTGACCACAGAATACGACATTGTCGGACGTTCTCGTCAGGAAATGATCTTCGACAAGGAGAAGCTCCTTGAGATCTACGACGTAACGATCAATAAAAAACCGATGTAACGGTCTCGGGACTGGGAAGCGGAATTAGAGCTCTGAGTCCGCTATTACCTTCGGCAACCTCGAAGTTAAGAAAATTTTACTTTTGACCCCCTTGGCCCTTGCGGATGCCGTAAGGATTGGTACGATTAGTTGAGCGTGAGGACTTCCTCACGCCGCGGGAGTGAGGATCGCTCACGCAATAGGAAGGAGAATCTATGTTTTACGTTCGCTTTGTAGCGTGGACTGCAGTGGGTTTGATGGCAGCGCTGGTGATCGGCGACTGACGGTCGGCCTGGGGAAGCTATTCCCCAGCAACTGCTTCGCGAATTTCCGCCGCGAAGCTGGTTGCAGCGCCGTGAACCGCCACTTGCCACGAACCTGATTCGTGCTTTGGGTAGATGATCGATCGGCTCGCCGTGACGAGCACGCCAGATTCTTCGATACGACGTCCGGGACGCGCCATCGCGCGGACGTCCGCCGCCGAGCCGCCTTGGGCACCGAAACCTGGAATAAGGAAAATTTGTTCGGGCATGAGGTGCCGCAGCGCGGCCGCTTCGTTTGACTGCGTGGCGCCCACGACGGCGCCGACGTCGCTTAATCCCGCCAGTCCCATCCGTTCGCTTCCGAGTTTCGCGACGACCCGCGCCATCAGTTCTGCAACCGTTCCGTGCTCGCGCGTGGCAACAGCTTGAAACGACGCGCTGTCCGGGTTACTCGTGCGCACCAGGACGAACACTCCGAGTTGTTCCTTCAGGAACGGTTCGATGCCGCTGGCGCCGAGGTATCCGTTGACAGTCACAAAGTGCGCGCCCGAAGCGGATGCCGCGGCGGCGTAGTGTGCCGCGCTGATGCCGATGTCGCCGCGTTTGGCGTCGAGTATGACCACAAACCCGAGTTGACGAGCCAAGTGCATCGAGCGTTCGAGTGCACGGACGCCTTCCCAGCCGTAACGTTCAAAGCACGCCGACTGGAATTTCACGACCGGCGCGATACCACGCACGGCTTCGAGCACTGTCCGCGAGAACGCTTCGATCCGATCCGGCGCGTTCGAGCCCTGAATTTCAGCGGGAATGTTTTCAACAACGGGATCGAGGCCGACGCAAATTGGCGAGCCGGACGCCCGGACTGCGTCATGCAGCAGATCTGCCGCGCGAGAGGTGCTCACTTCTTCTCCGATTCAGAGCTTGAATCGGGCTTGATGGGATCCGTCGCCGGCGCTTGCGGGGTCGCCGGGGCCGCATCGGGCGCGATCCCCAGAAACGTCAGCAAGGGCGGATCGAAGCGCGCCGGATCATCGAGAATGGCCCACTGTCGTGCGCCGTCCAGAATCTCAAGACGCACGGCCGGCCGATTGAACGCAACATTTTGAAACGATGCGCGGAGCATCGCTTTGTCTCTCTCGCCCACCCAGTCGGGAAGCGTGGCATAGACGAGCATCGGAGTTGTCGCGCCATCCAGATCTTCCCGTAGATCGAGATAGAGCGGCTCCAGCGTGTAGCGCCGGACCGCACCGATTGGAGCCGTCGCAAGCATCGCGATCAATGCTTCGGCGCGCTTGGGATCGGTGGTCTGCAGCGGTACGAGCGAGCGGATTCGCTTGAGCCACGTCGACTGCGACATGCCGACGATGTTGCTTCGTTCGAGCTTATCGACTTCGGTGCTGCGCTGGTCCTTCGCCGGGATTCGCCCGGGAGCGCCGATCGAAGGCGCCGGCAAGGCATTGATAATGACGTATCCCGTCGCAAGTTCCGGCTCGCGGATCGCGAGCATGTACGCAACGGTGCCGCCGACTCCCTGCCCGAGCACCAGCGGCTTTTCAAGCTTGTGGTCTTTCGCGTAATCGCGCACGGCGTCTACAGCGTTTACGAGCCATTCGGGGTCTCGCACCTGCCCGCGATCCAAACTCGGGCCCTTGCTCTCCTTGACGGCGCCGGGAAGCACAAGAGTGTGGGTTGTAAATCGCTCGGCGTGCCGCTTCGCAAAGTCGGCGTACGCCGTCTCGTTCAAACCCAAGTCAGCGATGATGATGAGCGGCAGCTTGCCCTGACCCTCAATGCTCGATCGATCGATCGGCGCAGGCTTCTGGATCTTGATTGATTTCCACAGCGCCGGGCCGGCGGGAGCGGGCGGCTGCGCCGGGGCCGAATGGCCGCAGAGAAGCCCCGCCGCGATGAGTACAACTGTCGGAATTGCTCGCATCATGCTGTTCCTGAAGCGCTCCAGCGCTGCCGATTGTTCGCGTCTGGCCGACCATATTGTCGGTCATCACCCATGGATTCGCCGACTGACATCGACCTCAAGAAGGATAAAGGGCTGACCATCCGCTGGGCGGATGGAACCACGTCCTATTACCCGATCGCCTACCTCCGGCGCATGTCCCCTTCCGCCGACATGCGGCAGCTTCGAGAAGAAATGTCGTCGAACCCCCTCACCGTCCTGCCCTCGCGCCCGAATTCGGGACCGGTCGTCGCCACGAGTGCTGAACTGATCGGGAATTACGCGATCCGGGTCGTCTTTTCCGACGGCCACGCGACGGGAATCTACTCTTGGGTCTACTTGCGGTCGATCGATCCGGATCGGCCGTCAGCGCCTCCGGCGTGATTCCAACCATGCACGATGGGCGAGTTGGGTATCGTCTCTGCGAATGTCCGCCGAACGCGCAATCAGTCTCAGCACCAAGATCGAAGACCTGCCGGGCATTCCTGCGCGCTCGATCGCCGGTTTGCGAGAGCTCGGGTTGAGCAACCTTGGAAAGCTGATCGCCCATCTTCCAATTCGGCACGAACGGCTCGAGGCGGAGGCTTCGGTCGATGAACTCGAGGTCGGGCACATTGTCAGCGCGAGAGGCGAGGTGACGGCAACGCGGATTGTGCCGCGGCGGCCCCGCCCGAGGTTTGAAGCCGCCCTCATGGACAACGGACGGCGGCTTGATCTGGTCTGGTTCAATGCGCTCTACCTGCGCGACAAGATCAAGCCGGGGGTGCGTCTGCGCGTACAGGGCAAAGCCACGCGTTTCGGACCCGGACTGCAGATAGCAAACCCCAAATTTGAGATTCTGCAGGATGAATCAGAGCCGGCGCAGGCATCGTCGCGCATTCGACCGGTGTATTCGGCGATCGAGCGGATCAAATCGCAGGCGATCGAAAAGGCGATTGATTCGGTGCTTGATCTGGCGCTGCCTCTGCTGAAGGATCATTTGCCGGCGGCGCTTCTGGAAAGTCGCGAATTTCCGACTCTCCCGCGCGCGTACGAACTGATTCATCGGCCGCAAAACGACGGCGATCCGGAAGCGGGTCGCCGCCGACTGGCGTATGACGAACTGCTGCTCTTGCAACTTGGCGTGCAGATGAAACGCGCGCACCTGCGCCAGGAATTGCGTTCACCAGCGCTCGCACACACCGACGCGATCGACAGGCGAATCCGGGCCCGCTTTCCATTTGCGCTCACGCCTTCGCAGAATCACGCCGTTGCAGAGATCGCTCGCGATCTTTCGCTCGCCACGCCGACCAACCGGCTTCTCCAAGGCGACGTTGGCTCGGGAAAAACGGCTGTGGCGCTGTACGCAATGCTCATGGCGGTGGCATCAGGGCATCAGGCGGCACTGATGGCGCCCACCGAACTTCTCGCCGAGCAGCATTTCGCGACGATCCAGGATCTGCTTCGAGATTCCAAGGTCGATATTCGCCTGGTCACGGGCTCGCAAGGCAATCGCGACGCCATTCACGCGGATATCGCGTCGGGGCGAGCCGGGATCGTGATCGGCACGCATGCGCTCCTCGAAGAAAACGTGCGCTTCAAGAGCCTTGCGCTCGCGATCATCGACGAGCAGCATCGATTCGGTGTGCATCAGCGGGCGGCTCTGCGGGCGAAATCCCAGGAGCCGGGCATGACGCCTCACGTCATCGTGATGACGGCGACCCCGATTCCCCGCACGCTCGCGCTGACGATGTTCGGCGATCTGGACGTGACAGTCATCAAGGGCCTGCCCCCGGGCCGCGCGAGCATCAAAACCCGCTCAGTCCCCCGATCAAAGCGAGCCGAGGTCTACGCATTCCTTCGCCAGCGTCTCGACAAAGACGAACAGGCGTTCGTCGTGGTGCCGGCGATCGACTCGCGCGAAGCGACTGATTCCGCGGCGACGGTGACCGGCGTCCGCGAACTTGTCAGGGAACTCGAAACCGGCGCGCTTGACTCGATTCCGATTGCATCCCTCCACGGGCGGATGAAGACAGATCTTCGCGCGCAAACGATGGCAAGGTTTCGCTCCGGCGAGATCCGCTGCCTCGTTGCAACCACCATCGTTGAAGTCGGCGTCGATGTTCCGGCGGCAACCGTCATGGTCATCGAACACGCCGATCACTTCGGACTCGCTCAGCTTCACCAGCTTCGCGGACGCGTCGGGCGCGGCGACAAGCCCGGGGTCTGCATTCTCATCGCCGACGAACCGACCGCCGAACACCCGGAACCAAACCCGCGTCTTGAATTGCTCGTCCAAACCACCGACGGCTTCAAGCTTGCTGAAGGAGACTGGGAAATCCGCGGGTCGGGCGGGTTCTTCGATACCCGTCAATCCGGCCTTTCTTCGCTTCGCGTTGCCGACCTTTCACGCGACCGAGCCCTGCTCGAACTTGCTCGGCGCGACGCCCGCGAGTGGATCGAGCGATCGCCTTCGCTGAACGGGCCCGACGAAGCCCTGGTTCTGCGGCGGATGATGAAGACTTTCGGCACCGAGCTCGGCCTCGTTGCCGTGGGGTGAGCGAATCTCCTATGGTCGCATATGTCGCTGAACGAGGCCGTCGCCGAACGCCTGAACGAGATGTCGAAACTGCTCGAACTGCTTGGCGAAAACCAGTTCAAGGCCATTGCGCATTCGCGCGCGTCCCGCGTCATCGAATCGCTTCCGAGCCCGGTTGAAGGCATGGACAAGGCGGCGCTTGTCGCGCTCGATGGCATCGGGGAGAAGATCGCGGACAAGGTCCTTGAGTACTGCGCTTCGGCTGCGAAGGGCAAGCCTCGCATCTCCGAGCACGAGAAGATGCTGAAAGAAGTGCCGCCCGGGTTACTCGAGATTCTCGATATCCCGGGTCTTGGCCCCAAGACCGTGCGCGCCATGTGGCAGGAATTGAAAGTCACGGATACGGCAACTCTCAAAAAGGCGATCGACAACGGCAGCCTGCTGAAACTGCCCCGCATGGGCGAAAAAGCGGTCGAGAAGGTCAAGAGCGGGCTCGCGCTCGGCGAGGAAGCAACGCGGCGCATCGCCTTGGGGCTGGCGCTGCCGATGGCAGAGCGAATTGCGGATGAACTTCGGGCGATCAAGGGAGTCGAAGGCATTGAGGTCGCCGGCTCTCTCCGCCGCGGCAAGGACACAATCGCGGATATCGATTTGCTTGTCATGGTTTCGGACGTTGAGGGCGTTGCACCCAAGCTGCGCTCCGTGGCGAAGGCCGGCGCGAAGCCTGCCACCGGCAAGGCGAAGTCGGACGAGCCGCATCCGGTGATCGAAGCGTTCTGCGCACTGCCCGATGTGCGTCAGGTCATTTCGAAGGGACCGACTCGCGCCTCGGTTCGCGCCGTGATCAACCTGCACTCAGGGCGTTGGAAAGGCGGCGGCCCGGACGAGCATCCGAAAGAGCCGACGATGCAGGTGGACGTGCGCGTCATACCCGAGCGCTCGTTCGGCGCGGCGCTCATGTATTTCACAGGATCGAAAGATCACAATGTCGTCCTCCGCCAGCGTGCGCTCGCGCAGAAGCAGACGCTGAACGAATACGGCCTCTTCCCGGACGACGATGACAAGACTCCGCCCCAGGATCGGGGCGTGAAGCCGATCGCATCCAAGACGGAAGCGGAGATTTACAAGGTGCTCGGGCTTCCGTACATCCCGCCCGAGCTGCGCGAACATCCCGCGGATATCGCGGAGTTTGAAAAAGCCGGCAAGGTGCCGAAGCTGATCGAACTCTCCGACATCAAGTGCGACCTACACGCGCACACCACCGACAGCGACGGCAAGATGTCCATGCGGGAGCTTGTTGAGAACGCGCTGCACCGCAAATTCCACACGATCGCCGTCACCGATCATTCCAAGAGCTCGGCGATCGCCAACGGCCTCTCGCCCGAACGTCTGCGAGCGCAGATCAAGCAGGTTCACAACCTCAACAAGACGCTGAAGTCTGAAGGAATTGATATCCGCGTGCTCGCGGGGTCTGAGGTCGACATTCTCGCGGACGGCTCGCTCGACTACGACGACGATTTGCTCGCCGAACTCGACATCGTGGTCGCGAGCCCGCACGCGGGGCTCTCACAGGACCCGGCAACTGCGACCAAACGAATGCTCAAGGCCATTTCGCATCCGTTCGTCCACATCATCGGGCATCCGACCGGGCGGCTGATCAACCGGCGCCACGGCCTCGATCCCGCGATGGAGGAGTTGATTGCCGCGGCAAAGGAACACAGCACGGCGCTCGAGATCAACGCGCACTGGATGAGGCTGGACCTTCGCGATGTCCATGTGCGGGCCGCGACCAAGACGGGCGCGTTCATCGCGATCGATTGCGATGATCACGATCCGTCGGACTTCGAGAACCTGCGGTTTGGCGTTGCGACCGCGCGCCGAGGCATGCTGACGCCGGATTTGTGCGTCAATACGTGGACACGTGAAAAGCTGCTGAAGTGGTTGAAATCAAAACGCTGACTCGCGCCGTGCGGCCGTTTTGAGCGATGTTGGCGACCGTTCGCACGCATTTCCGGGTAAGGTCGCCCGCCGTACCATTCCTCCCGTGAACACGCACGAACCGCCACGGACCCCGGTCACAATCAAGACTTTGCGGAAGATGGCCTCCAATCGCGAGCCCTTCGCGGCATTGACGTGTTATGACGCAACCACCGCAAAATGGCTGCAGCGGGCGGGCGTCCATGTGCTGCTCGTCGGCGATACCGCGGCAGAGATGGTGCTCGGGTATTCCCGCACGATCGATATGCCGCTGGAGGTTTTGATTGCTCTCACCGCCGGCGTGAAGCGTGGCGCCCCCTCCACCGTCGTCATGGCCGACATGCCGTTCCTGAGCTACCACACAAACGATGACGAGGCGATCCGAAATGCAGGCCGGTTCCTAACCGAAGGTCTTGCCGACATCGTCAAACTCGAAGCCGATGCGTCCTTCGCTCCGCTCATCACCAAGATGACGCGCGCGGGGATCCCCGTCTGCGCTCACGTCGGCACGCGCCCCCAACAGGTCGCGCTCACGGGCGGCTACGTCGCGACCGGAAAGACTCCGAAGCAGGCGGCTCAGATCGTCGCAGACGCGGTGGCCCTCGAGCAGGCGGGCGCCGTTCTACTGCTGATCGAGGCCGTTCCGGACGCGGTGACCGACGAGGTGTTGAAAGCCACGACGGTTCCGGTCATCGGCATCGGCGCGGGGAGTGCGACGCACGGTCAGGTGCTGGTGCTCCAGGACCTGCTCGGGCTCACGGACAACCCGCCACCGTTCGCCCGGCCGATCGCCCAGCTTGGTTCGGCGATCCAAAATGCGGCAGAAACGTATGTGCAGATGGTGACGGACCGTCGAATCGGTACCCGAACGGACCCGGTTTCGGGCTCTACTTCCAAATCCGCGGGCTCGGCCTCAACCAGCGGTCGCCCGACGACGAATTGATTCCTGAACGCGGGGGCGTCCCATGCCTGTTCAGAGCGTGGCGGCTTGGGGGACACCGATCGAATCCGGTTGAATCCGGGTGCATCAAACTCCCAAGAACTGCGTTCGGCGGTTGTCTCTGGTTTTGTCCGTTGCATTGACTCGAGTCCCACAACGGGAAGGCATTTCATGCGTCGCATCATCTCGCTCGGACCGGCACTGATCGTCCTTGCGACCGCTTCGTCTTTGCTCTGGTTCTCGCCCCAGATCCTGCGCTCGCTCGCGGCATCGCAGACCGAGGCACAGATCCTGCTCGCGCGACGCACCATCGACTCCGACGACATCCTCGAACGACTCAACATGGCCATTCGCGCGGTCGCGGATTCGGTCGAGCCCTCGGTGGTTCACATCGATGTGCTCGCGCCGGAGGGCACGCGCCGACGCTTCCTTGGCGCCACTGGTTCGGGCTGGATCTTCAACGCGAAAGGGCACATCGTCACAAACGCGCACGTCGTTCGCGGGGCGCGCTTCATCCGCGTTCAGTTGTACGACGGACGCGCCAGCCAGGCAACGATCGTCGGGATCGATCCGTTTACGGATATTGCCGTCTTGAAGATCGACGCGGACACGCTCGTGCCGGTTCCTCGCGCGACGGGCGAGCGCCTGTATCAGGGCGATCGCGTCTTTGCGTTCGGCTCACCGTTTGGATTCAAGTTCTCGATGTCAGAGGGAATCGTTTCAGGCCTGGGACGCGCGGCAGGGCCGGCGATCGACTCCGGCGGATTTACAAACTTCATCCAGACCGATGCCGCGGTCAACCCCGGCAATTCGGGTGGACCGCTGGTGGATGTCAAGGGACGCATCGTGGGGATGAACGTCGCAATTGCCACGGCGAAGGACATCCAGGGATCTGGCAACGAAGGACAATCGTCGGGAATCTCGTTCGCGATTCCGCTCGTGACGATCGAGAACGTCGTTCAGCAACTCATCGACACCGGCAAGGTCTCACGGGGTTTCCTTGGGATTTCGTACGACCCGCGTGAGTTTCTGGATGAGACCGGCCTCCATTCCGGGGTGACCATCCGCATTCCGAGCGACGGGCCCGCATCGCGCGCCGGCCTGCAGGATGGCGACACGATCCTGTCGTTGAACGGCCAGCCGATTTCGAGCGTGCAGGTCATGCGTTCGCTGATTTCAAACGCACGCCCGGGCGAAACTCTCGCGGTAGGCTATTCGCGTGGCACCAAGAAGCTGGTCGCTTCGGTGGTGATGGGCGAGATGCCAACGTCGGCACTGATTCAAGCAGGGGTGCTTGAGGAGATTCAGGATGATCTGGGACTGACGTTTGAGGAGCCGCAAGGAACCAGGCGGCTCGACGGCGCCCCGGTGCTGACGGCCGTGACGGGGTATTCGCACGCGTCCGAGGCCAGCTTGAAGGAAGGCGATCGCATCACGCAGGTCGGCGAACTCCAAGTGGCCACGGTCGGTGACGCAGTTTCGGCGATGATCGATCAAGGCCTGTATATGGGCAAGCCGATTCGCCTGGCGGTCCGGAACATTCAGGATGAAGCCGAGCGGTCGCAGACGATTCGGCTGTGGGGCGGACGATCGAAGCCGAATTGAGACGCGGAGATGAAGCTGTAATCTGATCTCAGAGATCTGAGATCTGAAATCTCAAATTTCGGATTTCGGATTTCGGATTGGATAGTGCGACATCCCACATCCCACATCCCACAACCGACGCCCCTCACATTCATACTTTCTTCGCCCGAATTCTCACCACCACCTTCGTCCCGATCTCCGGCGTCTTTTCGCGGCTGGCGACCCACTCCGGCGCTTCTTTGTCGTTGTCGGGGTTGTACATCACCGTGAGCCCGATTGTCTCGGTGCCGAAGCTGGTTAACCCGACAAGCGTGCCTTCGGCGTCCGCAACGTAAAACTCAGGCCCGGGCTTGCCCTCGTCGGCTTTCGCAGGCGCGGGCTCGTTGCCGATCGCCTCACCGGGCGCCCGTGCGGCAGGCTTTGCCGGCGTGAGCTTTGAGCCGGCGAAAACCCACTTGGCCTGCGGCGCGATTTCCTTCAGACTCTTGCCGTTCTTGCTATCGACGATCCAGTCAGCCGCGTCTTCTTCGCGCTCGGTGCCGTCTGCATTCTTCGTCACGAAACGTACTTCGACCTCGTCGCCGGTCGGCGGGATACCGACCCAGACTTTTTCCTCGAGTTTCCACGCGCCCGGCTTGCCCGGTTTTAGACCAAGCAGAAGCAGCGCGGCATGCACCTGCGAAGGCTTGGCTTTCGTCACAACGAGCGACTCGTGCTCCTTGCTGTCGTAGCCGCACACCGTGGTTTCGAGAAAGACTTTGAGGTCTGCCTTGGTGTGCGCATTGACCGGAACCGTGCCATCGAATTCAACGACCTTCGCGCCGAGATCGACGCGAACGCCGGGGAAGACTTCACGCTGGCTGGCAGGCTTGGGGGCTTCTTTGGGCTCTGCTTCGGGCCCAGCGCCCGCCGCGAGCACAAACGCGGAGCATGCGATCCATCTCCAGCGTCGCGCGATGTTCATTGAACGCCTCCGAGTCTGCGCACTTCGCGTACGAACAGTTCGCCACGCTTCTCGTAATTCTCAAACTGATCCCACGAAGCGCACGCAGGGCTGAGCAGTATGACGTCTCCCGGCTTTGCGGCGTTGATGGCCTCAGCCGTCGCTTGCTCGACCGTACCGCACTCCTTCGCCTTGCCTCTCGATGCACCAGCAATTGCGCTGCTTGTCTTGCCAATCGTGTACAGACCTGCCAAACGCGGAGCAAGGGCGCCGATCGAAGAGAGATCGGAGCCCTTGTCGTAACCACCGGCGATCAGGTGCACGGCGTTTGCGCCGGCCTCACCCGGTTCTTCGAACGCCGCAACCGCGAGGAGGCACGCTTCGGGCGTCGTGGACTTTGAATCGTTGAAGCAGCGAACGGCACCATCGCCCCGTTTGAATGTCGCGGCGAGTTGAAGGCGATGAGGCAAGCCGGGGAATGTCCGCACGGCTTGCTCTGCCGCGGCACGCGCGAGCGTCGGCTCTGCGGCTAGCGCAGCTTCGACCGCAACGAGAGCGTTTTGGCGATTGTGCTTGCCGGGAATCGCCAGTCTGCCATCGATGCGCAGTTCGCCCCGCGGAGCGATTCGCTTGACGCCCGCATTGCTCTCCCACTCGCCGGTCTCGCTGCCCGGAGGCAAAATCGCGACATCGCCTGGCTGCTGCGATCGCAGGATTTCCTGTTTGCTGCGGCGGTAGTGCGCAAGGTCTCCATGCCAGTCAAGGTGATTCGGCGAGAGATTGGTGACGACTGCGATGTGTGGCGACCAGCCGTGCTCCGCTGGTGCGCGATCAAGTTCGCTCGGCGATACTTTCGCGAGTCCGCCGAGCCAGCACAGCATCGCGCTCGAAAGTTCGAGGACGACGTGCGTGCCGCGATCGCTCGCCGACGAATTTCCAAGCAGCGAGCCGCCGATGTTGCCGCCAAAGACTGCCGCGAAGCCATTTTCGCGCAGGATGTGATGAGTCATCGCACTCGTTGTGCTCTTGCCCGCAGAGCCGGTGACCGCGATCACGCGCGAGCGATCGGGAATCTGGTCGACTGTGAGGCCGATCTCGGTCGCGACTGGAATTCCGGCCGCCCACGCCGCGCGCAGAAATCGGTTGTCCCACGGTTTCGGCACGGCCGGATTTGCGACGACAAGATCGCACGTTGTGAAATCGCTGACGTTGTGTCCGTCGAAACGCAACTCGACAGCGCCGCGCTTGACGAGATCGGCAATCTGTGCAACGGATGCCGCGAGCTTCTCTTCTGACTCAATATCTGTGAGTAGAACTGTCGCGCCCTGATCGGTCAGCCAGCGCGTCACGCTTGCGCCGCCACCGAATCGCCCGAGGCCCATGACCGTAACTCGTTTACCTTCCAGTGCTGCCGCTTCCATGGCATGAATTCTCCTCGCGCAGAATAGCCGAACGCCTCCCAATAGTGCCAAGAAAGCCGCTCTTGGATTTAACAATTGAATCTTGTACCCGTTGCTTGAGTGCGGAATCCAAGCCCAGTACCCAAGCACATCAAGGAGCGAAGAAATGTCCCAGAAACTCAAAGGGCAGGTTGCGATTGTCACGGGCGCGTCAAAGGGAATTGGTTCGGCGATCGCCAAGCAATTGGCGGCCGAAGGCGCGTCCGTCGTCGTCAATTACGCCTCCAGTAAAGAAGGCGCTGACAAGGTCGTTTCCGAGATCACGTCCAAGGGGGGCAAAGCTGTCGCGGTCGGCGCAAATCTCGCGAAGAAGGCCGACATCGAAAGGCTCTTTGCCGAGACGAAAAAGGCGTACGGTCGTCTCGACATTCTCGTCAACAACGCCGGCATCTACGACTTTGCACCGCTTGAAAACGTGACGGAAGAACACTTCCACAAGCAGTTTGATCTGAATGTGCTCGGGCTGCTGCTTGCGTCGCAGGCCGCGGCAAAGCAGTTTGGTTCAGAGGGCGGCAACATCATCAACATCAGCTCCGTTGTGAGCACGCTCGCGCCGCCCAACGGGTCGGTCTACAGCGCGACGAAGGCCGCGGTCGACGCGATCACCAAATCGCTCGCCAAGGAACTCGGTCCGAAGCGCATTCGCGTGAACTCGATCAATCCTGGCATGGTCCAGACCGAGGGTTGGCAGACCGCCGGCATTTCGGGCAGCGACATGCACAAGCAGGTGCTCGCAACGACGCCGCTCGGACGCATCGGCGTACCCGAAGATATCGCCGGCGCTGCCGTGTTCCTCGCCTCACGTGACTCATCGTGGCTGACAGGTGAAACGATCCTGATCGCGGGCGGCTATCGCTGATCGAGCACTAGTTTTCAAAGTCTTACCCAGCGCATGCGGCGCTTCGCCCGACCAACGCGAAGCGCCGCTTTCGCATTTTGACTCGCCGTTTCACGGCTTGCGCATGATGAGCAGGTAGTTGAAACCGCGCAGGAAAAAGTTTCCTTCTTCCGCGGCCTTGTGCCAATTGCCGCGCTGCAGCTTTTGATTGTGCCGCACAACCGCGATGATGTCGACCGGCTGCATCGATTCACGCATCATCGCGAAAAGTTCGAATCCGATCGGCGCGAACCCGGTGGAGCGCGAATTCGCGCCCGGCTTGCTGAAACTGTCGCTCACATAGAGGGCCATGTGACGACCGGGTTTGAGTACGCGGGTGACCTCGCGGATGACCTTGCGCATGGCGTCGTAGTAGGCCTTGCCGGAGTCGTCGCCGAGAGCATCGAGTTTGCCGATGCAGGTGGGATCGTCGGAGTAGTCAACATGCGTTGAGTACGGGGGGTCGATGAAGACGAAATCAACGCTCGCACTGGCAAGGTCGATCCGCCGCGCGTCGCCCTTGCGAATATCAGGCCTCGACGGCGCCAAATCAAAGCCGATCCCGCGGCGTTTGAGGTCCATCGCGACATCGATCGTCGTACCGCTGCCGACCATCGGATCAAGAACCGTGTCGCCGGGCTTGGTGTACCTCTGCAGACACTGCCAAATGACCCACGACGGGCTCGCGCCGACGTATCGCTTGTCCCCTTGCATGCCGCCGGACGCGCCTTCGTAGTGCTGGCTGGGGTATTCCCAGAGCGTGGTGGTCATGATCTGCATTTGGGGAAGGGCGCGCCGGACCGGGCGCGAAGGGGCGGGCTGGGCCGCGCCGTCGGGTCCGGTGCGCGTGTCGTCACCCTTTCGTCCTTTGCTGCCGTCGCGATTGGGTCGAATGGGTCGCATGGAAAAGATCAGCTTTCAGTCGTCAGCGGTCAGCAATTCGAAGTCACGTGCCCCAGTGCTTGCGAATCGCTTCAAGCAGCTTTGTTTTTGCCTCTTCAAGCCCCATCGCGATTTTCGCCCCTGCGGCACGAACGTGGCCTCCGCCTCCAAATTCCTTCGCGACGGCGTTGACGTCGACGGAGCCAGAGGTCGCCTTGCTCCGCAGGCTGACCTTGGTCAGTTTTTCGCCGGGCTTTGAAACCATTCCGAATTCGGTCGCGTCCGCTTCGGTCAAGACGGCGGTCACCATCACGGTTTCAAGCGTCTGCGAGTAATCCGCAAAGCCGCCGGAATCGGACGACTGCGCACCGGTTTCGGTGTAGTCTTTCTTGGTGAGCGTCATCACGGCGACGCGATTGTCGTCGTAAAGCTTGAGTGAGTCGAGTGCGCGACCGACCAGCTTCAGGCGGGGTAAGCGCTCGCGCTGCTCGATGTTGACGTAGAGCGCCGCGTGATCGACGCCGGTCGCGAGCAAGTCCGCGGCGGCATGCAAGACCTTCGGCGTCACGTTGCTGTGCTTGTACCAGCCGGTGTCGGTCGAGATTCCGAGGTAGAGCGGTTCGGCGACTTCTTTCGGCAATTCAGCGAGGGATTTTTTCTGCAGAATCAGGCGGCAGAGTTCCGCAACCGGCTGCGCCGCGGCAGCGCTTGAGACGTCAACAAATCGGCGCGGCGCGATATCGGGGTCGCCCTGAGCGTGATGATCGACCACTGCGACATCGGCATTGTTCTGCTTCAGCCAGGGCTTGATCATCTCGAGTTGAACCCACGAGCCGGTGTCGACGATGACAATGGCGTCGGCAACCTCGTGCTCGATTTCGCTCGCGTTTTCGATCGAGACTGACGGAGTCTCGCCCACGACGCGCTTGATCCACGACGGGCGAGGGCCGAAATACCACGCGCGGGCACGGGACGGCAGGCTGATGCCGCCGGCACTTTTTTGTGCAAGATTGAGCGCGCGAACCAGGCCGATCGAAGACCCGACGGCGTCACCATCGGGCTTCACGTGTGTCGCGACCACGATCTTGTTCTTGGTCCGGAGCCACTCCGCGATTGCGGGCAGATCTGTGTTGCTCGCCCATTTGGCGGGAGAAGCGGAAGTCTTTGTGTTGGTCGTGCCGCTCATCGTGCGAACGTCCTTGTCGCACGAACCGCGACGGGCGCGGCTGCGGCGGGGGCTGGAAAATCAGAAGCAACGAAATCGGACATTTTGGGCTCGACGGCGCAGTTCAAAAGCTGGAGACACGCGGCGCGGTCACGCACCAGCTGTGCTTTCAACGCGTCAAGGCCGGAGAATCGAACCGTGTCGCGTACCCACCCGACGAGTTCAATTGTGAGCGTCCAGCCGTATTCGGGCACGTCGGTCGACGCATGACCAGTGGCGGTGTCGATGAGATGTGCTTCGATACGTGGCTCGGGCGCATCAAACGTCGGCCTTGCGCCTATGTTGACCGCTGCCGCGAGGCGGCGACCATCGGGCATTCGCGCCCATGCCGCGTACACGCCCTGCGCGGGAAGCAGCACGGCCTGATCGGTCGGCTGAACAATGTTCGCGGTCGGGAAGCCGATTGTCCTGCCGCGTTGATCGCCTTGGGTCACGACGCCGGAAAGTTCGTGCGCGTGGCCAAGCACCAGCGAAGCATCGCGCACTCGACCTTCCGCGACGAGGTGACGAATGAGCGTACTGCTCGCGCGAACGATCGAAAGGTCGGAGAGCGCGACCTCCACCGGCTGCACGACTTCAACCGCGAATCCCATTTCGCGGCCTTCGTCGATCAAGGTTTCAATTGAACCTGCGCGGCCCTTGCCGTAGTTGAAGTCGGGCCCCTCCACTATCGCAACAGGGTTGCGCTCACGCACCAGCACTTCAAGAAATTCATCTGGGCTCATCGCGAGCTGCGCGTCGGTCGGTTCGAGACGAACGACTTCATCGGCCCCGGCTTCCAGAAGCAACTCGGAGCGACGCGTAAAGGACGTCAGGCGCGCCGGCGTGGATTGCGGCCTCAGGCGGCTGGTCGGATGCGGATCGAACGCCAGGGCTACAACCTTCGCCCCTGTAGCTGCCGCGAGACTCCGGGCTCGCCGGATCAACTCGCGATGACCCGCGTGCACGCCGTCGAAATTGCCAATGGTGACCACCGCCCTGGGCATGCCTCAAGGCTAGCAGGTGGGAACATGCAATTTCACGCCCCCTTCACGCGCGTGCCAATACTTTTGGACATGCGTGTGACCCGGGAGCACAAGTCCAAACTCGAGTTCTGGACAGGCGTTCTGCGATCGGGCGTGCGTCGATACGTCAAGCAGCTCGCCGATCTCAGTCACTTTCACGACCACACGCCAAGCCCCGCCGACTTCGCGGAAGCATGGGCGAAGGAGTGTGAAAGTGCGGGCAACGACATTGTCGTCTGCTGGCTCGGGCACTGCACGGTTCTGATGCGGTTGGGGAAACTGAACATCCTCACCGACCCGGTCTTCTCGCGCCGCATCGGAGTCAAGATCGGCAAGCGAACGGTTGGGCTGAAGCGCATCGGCGATCCGCCCCTGCAAACCAAGCACCTGCCCCCGATCGACCTCATCCTGATCAGCCACCCCCACTTTGACCACCTCGACAAGCCGACGCTGCAGCGACTCCGCTCGCCGTCGACGCTGGTTGTCACGTCCAAGGCCTCCCGCCGGCTGATCCCAAGCGGCTTCGCCGACGTCCTCGAAATGGACTGGCACCAGACAGCGGTTCTCGAGAACCTGCAGCTCGAGTCCATCAAGCCTCGCCACTGGGGCGCTCGTACCGCTTGGGACCGTCACCGGGGGTACAACAGCTACGTGCTCACGGTCGGCCCTCAAAAAGTCCTTTTCGCGGGCGATACCGCTCTCACAGACGCCTTCTCCAAGCTTCACGGGATCGACTTGGCGATCTTCGGCGTCGGCAGCTACGAGCCTTGGGAACAGGCCCACGCGACGCCCGAGCAGGTCTGGCGCATGTTTAGCGAGTTCAAGGGACGCAAGCTGTTGCCGGTCCACCACTCGACCTTTGAACTTGGGGAGGAGCCGCGCGGGGAGCCGATGCAGCGATTGGAAACGGCCTGCGGCGACGATCGCAGCAAAGTCCTGGAATCGCACATCGGGAAAATTCTTCGCGTAAGTTCCTAAGGTACAGCGATTTGCGCCATACGTACGATATACGACTTGCTTGTTCGTGTTTCGATTGGCATACTGCGAAGCGTGGCTGACCCAGATTTTACAAATCGCGACGCCTTGCCGATTGGCCGCGCTCGCGGACGAGGGGCGGGGCTCAATCCCGGCAACCGTTTCGAGGATGTCCGGCTGCACGTGCTCGGCGAACACCTCGACGAAGTGCGTGCAGAAAGCCCCGGTGGCAAGCAGGTCCAAACCAGAGTGCTGCCCGACCGGACCAAGACTTTCATCAATCCCGTCGACTCGCCCGACCTCTCGATGAAGTGGACGGTCAACCCGTACCGAGGTTGTGAACACGGGTGCATTTACTGCTATGCGCGACCGGGCCACGAATACCTCGGCATGTCGAGCGGCCTCGACTTTGAGACGATCATTTTGGCGAAACACGATGCTCCGGCACTGCTCCGGCGCGAACTCGCGAAACGTTCGTGGCGAGGTGAGGCGATCACGATGTCGGGTGTGACCGATTGCTATCAGCCGGTTGAACGCGAGCTTGAGATCACGCGAAAGTGTTTGGAGGTCATGGCCGAGTGCCGCCAGGCGGTCGGCATTATCACGAAGAGCAAACTCGTGCTGCGCGATCTTGATTTGTTGAAGCGGTTACATGAACACCGCGCGGTGGGCGTCGCCATGAGTATCACGAGTCTGGATAATGAGCTCGCTTCGAAGATGGAGCCTCGCGCGGCAAGCCCGCGGGATCGGCTGCAAGCGGTTCGCGAACTTGCCTCGGCCGGGATTCCCGTCACGGTCATGACTGCTCCGATCATTCCGGGGATCAATGATCGCGAGATTCCCGCGTTGCTCGAGGCCGCGGCGGAAGCGGGCGCGACCGGTGCCGGCTGGGTGATGCTGCGTCTGCCATTTCAAATCAAGGACCTGTTCCTCGAGTGGCTGCGACGACAATTTCCGGATCGGGCCGCGAAAGTCGAGTCGTTTATCCGCGAGATGCACGGGGGCGAGTTGTACGACCCGCGGCATTTCGTTCGCCAGCGGGGTGAGGGGCCGATGGCGAAACAGATTGCGGCGACATTCAAACTCTTCGCACGAAAGTACGGGCTCGACAAGTCGCGGCAGGCGCTCAACGATGAAGCGTTTCTTCGCCCGATGCTGGGCGGGCAGACGAGTCTCTTTGGCTAAATCCGCCGTAGACGCGGCCTTGGGATCGACTACTTCACTGAGTCGCAGTAGCTCCCGCGGCAAAAAGCATTTCCATTCGCAAGCGTTCGTTCACAACAACGGTCCCGCCAACTGCGCGATGTTGTCGGCGAAACGAGCCACCCAGGGTCGCTTCTGCCACTTCTCGGCATTGAGCTCGCACGACTCCCTCAAGTACCGGCGCTGTTGTTTCCGCAGTTCGTCCGTAAATTCACCGTCGTAGATAAACAACGTGATCTCAAAGTTGAGCCAGAAGGACCGCATATCGAGATTTGCAGAACCGACCATGCCCAGCTTGCGATCGATCGTCGCGGTTTTCGCGTGGAGGAGACCTTCGGGATGCAGGGCGATCTTGATCCCGGCCGCAAGCAGGTCGGAAAACTGGGCACGGCTGGCTGCTTCAACAAGGCGGGCATCAAGCGTGTCGGGAAGGATCAGCGTGACAGAAATACCACGCAAAGAGGCGTTGATCAGCGCCATCTTCATCGCCTCGTCGGGCACGAAGTAGGGCGTGACCATCACGATCTCCTCGCGAGCAGAGAAAATGGCCGCAAGGAGCGCCTGCCGAATGGCGTCGGGCTGCGGGCCCGGGCCGGAGGGCACGACGTGGACGATCGACGTGCCGGTTTTTTGGGGGGAGGGATAGAAGACGTCGGGGTCTTTGAGTTTCTCTTCGGTTTCGGCCGCCCAGTCGCGCAGGAACACGGTTTGAAGCGCCTGCACGGCGGGGCCGGTGATGCGGACGGTTGTGTCAATCCACGGGCCGACCTTTGCGCGCCGCTGATTGCGGAAGGTTTTGTCGGTGAGATTCTGACTGCCGCAGTAGGCGATTGTGCCGTCGATGACGGTGATCTTCCGGTGATTGCGGAGATCGACGCGTGCGAAGAGCATGCGAATGAAGCCCGCCGGAAGAGCGCCGACAATCTGAACGCCCGCCTCGCGCATGCGCCTGCAGTCGGGGCAACTGAGAAAACCTTTCGCGCCGACCCAGTCGACCAGCACGCGGCATTCGACACCCCGCTTTGCCGCGGCGATCAGCGCCTCGCCGATATCCTTCCCTCGGCCCGAGGGCATCCAGATGTAGTAAAGCAGGTGGCAGTGGTGTTTCGCGCCGTCGATGTCGGCCTTGAGTTTGTCGAGGACAAGATTGGCGTCGTCCATCAAGTCGAGCGAGTTTCCCTTCAGCGGCGGCATACCTCCGAGTGCGGTGCCGAGCTTTGCAAGCACGGCAAAGCACTCTTCATCCGCGTGCCACTCGAGGTGCTTCTTCCGCCAGACCGCTTCAACCTCTTCCTTGAACCCTCTGGTCTTGCGCTCGAACTTCAGCGCTCGGCGCGTGCCAAGGCGATTCTCGCCCATGATGAGGTAGAGAATCGGGCCAGCGATCGGAAAGAAGAAAAGGATGATGATCCAGGAGAGCGCGACCGAGGGCTTCAAGCCTCGCATGATTACGCGCAGAATCAGGCTCACGCGGATCAGCGCGTCGATCGCGAATATGACGATGCCGAGCCACGTAGAAGAAAACATCAGGTGCAGAATAGCCGGAGCGCCAGAGTGAAAAGGCGCTCACGGGTCAAACGCCGCCGCTCATCCGCCCGGCTTTTTGAGGCGGCTGACAAGCGTCGAAGCCTTAACCTCGACGCCTTTGAGCATGGAATCGAGTGCTTCGCGATTTGGCGCGTGATCCATCGCCATGTGGCGGCTGATCGCTTCTTTCTTGACGAGGTGCGCGAGCGAAAGCGCGAACGAGTGCATGCCTTCGCCGGGGTCCGAGCCGGTGCTGCCACTGATCAGGGCGGGAAGATCGTTGTCTTCGCCTTCGCGAATTTTTTCCTTCACGAGGCCGGTTCCGAGCAGAACCTCGGTGGCGGGAACGACCTTGCTGTTGAAACCATCGAGCGCGGGGAGCAGTTTTTGAGCGCAGATCGCGCGCAGCGTGTTTGCGATGGCGGTGCGGATGAACCCACGCTCGGTCGGCGGAAAAAACTCGAGCATGCGGCTGAACGCCTGCATGGTGTCGGCGGTGTGCATCGAACCGAAAACGAGGTGGCCCGTTTCCGCGGCCTGGATGGCGGCGAGGACCGTTGCGTGATCGCGCAACTCGCCGATCATCACGACGTCGGGGTCTTCGCGGACAACGTATCTGAGCGCCGTCGGGTAGTCGACGACATCGATGCCGATCTCGCGTTGGCTGATGATCGACTTCTTCGGCACAATGCGGTACTCGACCGGGTCCTCGATCGTGATGATGTTCTCGGCGCGGGTCTGATTGATCTCTTCGATCATCGCAGCAAGCGTGCTCGATTTACCGGAGCCCGTCACCCCCACCACCAGGATCAAGCCGTCCGTCGACTCGTTCACGAGCTTCGAGTAGATCGCCGGAAGATTGAGCTGTTCGTAGCTCGGGATCTCTGCCTTCACGCGTCTGATCGCGGCATGCGTGTGAGCACCGGAGCGAAAAATGTTGATGCGGAAACGGTCGCCGTCGGGGAGACTGGAAGAGAAATCAAGATTGCCGCTGTTCTCGAACTTTTCTTTCTGGGCAGCCGTGAGAATCGGGTCGAGGAGGTGGTCGGCCTCTTCCTCCGTGATCGGGGGCGAGTCGATGGCGCGGAGCAGGCCACCGATTCGGTAGGTTGGAGCGACACCGACCTTGATATGAAGATCCGAAGCGTCGAGCTTCTTCATTGAGCTGAGCAGACGCTGGATGGTGAGGCTTCCGGTGATCATGAGAGCAGAATACCAAAGCTCCGGCGCTGGGTGCGCTGCCGCGGAATCCGCGTCGCGCGGAGTCGATCGATGGCTGCGAACGCGGCTCAGAAGAGAATCACTGCGATGTGATTCACGTTGGTCCCGGTGGGGCCGGGGCGCAGATGTGTGACACCGGTTGGAGGGAGAGAGGCGAAAAATTTGTAACTGTCGTGATTTGCAAGTGCGGAAGAGGCGTCGATTCCGGCGGCAGCGGCCGCGGCGGCCGTCTGCCCCTCGATCATCGCGCCTGCGGCGTCGGTCGGGCCATCGATTCCATCGGTCGAGTAAACGAGCGCCGCGGCTGTTGAATTCGCGAATTCGATGGCGAGCGCTAACGCGAGTTCCTGGCTCGGCCCGCCGGAACCGGAAGAATTCTCTACGTTGACTGTCCACTCGCCCCCGACAATCAGCGCTCGAGAAGAGTTTGCACGTGGCGCCGAGCGCACGAATGCCACGATTCGATCCGCAACACTTCGGGCGTCGCCTGTCACGCTCTCCCATCGTGCAACGACCGGAATGTCGAGTGATCGGGCATGCTCGCAAATCGCTTCAACTACTTGCGAGTTCCCCGCGACAATCGTGTTCATCACATAGAGAAGTGAAGGATCGTTCGGCTTTGGCGTTTCGGGAAACTCGCCCCGCTCGCCCCGATGAAGATGCTGAGTGACTTCCGGGGCGCGATTCCAGCCATCGATGTCTTCGAGAACTGCGAGTGCGTCTGAGTATGTGGTTGGATCCGGCGCGAACGGGCCGGACGAGATCACATCGAGCCGATCGCCGAGCACATCGGAGAGAATCAGCACCCGAACATCGTGAGCGCCACAGAGTGACGCGAGTCGACCACCCTTGAGCTGCTCACAATGTTTGCGAACGGCGTTGAGTTCCTGAATATCACACCCGGCTCGGTGAAGGAGACGCGTCACATCTCGTACTTGCTCGAGCGAAAGACCCGGCGCGGGAAGTGTGAGGTGTGCGCTGCCGCCGCCGGAGATGAGCACCATGAGGTGATCGGCGGGTGCGAGCGAGGCGACGAAATCACGGACGCGCGTTGCGGCTTCGATGTTCCGCTGCGTGGCGAGCGGATGATCGGCGGGTAGGAGTTCGACTCGAGATGCTTCAAACGCGGCGCGGCGATCTGCGGGAAGTGCCGCGAGACGCTCGGGGACGCAGGTGACGACGCCGTGGGAGATACGGGGGCCGAAGACCAGCAGGGCTTCGTCGGCCATTTCCAACGAGGCTTTACCGAATGCGAGAAGCGGAAACGTCGGCGGCATTCGGTCTAATAGCTGATCGCAATGAGGTCGGAGCGAGCGACGTGCATCCGCCGCACGCTGTGCAACATGGAAGAACGAGCAGAGATGTGATTTTGAAGAAGGCATCGGGGCATGAGGCATCAAGGCATCGAGTAGACCCATAGACGCGAAGTCCGTCACGCGCCGAGCTTCGCAAGGCGATCGACCGCCTGATCGATCGTCTCGGCCCGTTTGCAGTACGCGAAGCGGACGAAGGGTTTGCCGTGATCGCGGTGCTCGTAGAACACGCTCGGCGGGATCGCTGCGACGCCGCAGCGTTCGATGACTTTCTGGCAGAGGTCGCGATCGTCTTTCGCGCCGATGCGGACGCTCACCTCGGAGTGATCGGCCATGATGAAGTAGGTTCCGTCGGAGGGGAATGGACGGAAGCCGAGTTTTGTGAGTGCGACGGCGAGAATGTCGCGGTTGCGGCGGAAGAGTGTGCGGTATTGCTCGACGATCGCGCCGGGATTTTCGATGACGGCGGCGGCGCCATACTGCAAAGGGGTTGCGGTCGCGAACGTCAGGAATTGGTGTGCGGATCGGACGCCCGCCGTGAGATCGGGCGGCGCGATGGCCCAGCCGATTTTCCAGCCGGTCAGACTGAACGACTTGCCGACGGATGAGAGCGTGACGGTGCGTTCCCACATTCCCGGCAGAGATGCAAGCGAGATGTGCGGAAGTGACGGTTCGTAGGTGAGATGTTCGTAGACCTCATCGGTGATCGCGATCACGTTGTGCTTTTGGCAGAGCGAGGCAATCAGATCGAGTTCTGCGCGGGTGAACACTTTGCCGGTGGGGTTGTGCGGCGTGTTCACAAGAATCGCGCGGGAGCGATTGGTGAATGCGGCACGAAGTTCGGCCTCATCGAATCCGAAGCGACCGGACGCAGCGGGCCGAAGAGTCACAAAGCGGGGAGTCGCACCGGCGAGCGCAACGCACGCGCGGTACGAGTCGTAAAAGGGTTCAAAGAGGATGACTTCGTCGCCGGGATTGATCAGGCCCAGGAATGTCGCGGGAAGGGCTTCGGTACAGCCGCTGGTGATGGTGACGTTGGCGTCGGGGTCGATCGCGAGGCCGGTACGCGAAGCGAATGCGCCGGCGATTGCTTTGTTCAGCCGCGGGACACCAAACATGCGGGCGTATTGGGAATGACCCGCATCGATTGCTTCCCTCGCAGCGGTCTTGGCAAGCTCGGGGCCGTCGAAATCCGGGAAACCCTGCGCGAGATTGACCGCGTTGTGTTTGATTGCGAGCGCCGTCATCTCGCTGAAGATGGTGGTTCCGAAGGGTTGAAGACGAAGGGCGACGGAGGACATCAGCTCAATGTAGCAAGGACGGCGGCAAGGGCGGCCTGCTCGTCCATTGCGTCCACGTCGATTGTGACGTCCGCAACCGAATGAAAAACCGGGTTGCGTTCGCGGAAGATCGCTTCGACCTCGTCGACGGGGTTGACGCCGGTGAGGCTGGGACGGGTTGAAAGATCGGTCTGCGAGAGGCGGGCGCGAAGGGTTGCGGGAGTCGCTCGAAGATAGATCACGCGGGCGCCTGCACGCCTCAGAACTTCAATTGCGGCACGAGCGGCGGGATCGGTGGGCGTGCCGCCACCGAGCGACAGCACTCCAACAGAACCGGCTTCGGGCGTCGAGAGTGCGCGAACCTCGCCGGCGCGAAAGGCGGGCAGGCCGAGATTGCGGATGGCATCGCCAGCGGATGGCTGATTGAGAACGCGGGAAGTGAGATCGTCGAGATCGAGGAAGGGAAGTTGCAACTTCGCGGCGGCGAGTTTGCCGAGCGTGGTCTTGCCGCTGGTGCGGAGGCCGAGGAGGATGAGGCGAGGGAAGGGCATGAAGGGCTTTACCACAAAGACATACATGCACGGAGAAGGAAAAGACAGAGTGGAGATTTGAAATTTCAGCTTGAAGATGGGAGAGAACGCGGAGTTGCGGAGATTGCGGAGTTGCGCGGAGGAGGAAGAGAAAGGCCGAATGAGTGCAGAAGAGAAACTCAAATTCGGGGCGGTTAAGAGGCTGGCGCGGTAGCAAGTGGTTAGTTGCCGCCGATTCCGAACGGCTTCACCGACACTTTGGGGTCGCTGATTGTGCCGGTGATCTGATACTGAATCATTTCCTTTGTGACGCTACCGATCATGCGGCCGATCGCGCCGAGCGGCTGCGTGACGGCGGCAATGGGGTTTGCGGTTGCCGACAGGTTGAGATTCAAGTGCCAGTCGATCAGACCGATCGCGCGAGCATCGAGGGCGCTGGCGACGATGTGTGACTGCGTGACCTGAACTCCCTGACCGGTGATATCAAATGTTGCGTCGAGACTGTGCTTGGTCGCGTCATTCACGAGCGAACTGCTTTTACCGGTGACGAGATTCATTGCGTCCATCAGGCCGGGGACGACAAAGAGGCGGCCGTTGGTGATATTCAAGGTTCCGGCGCCGGTTGCGGTACCGAGTAAGACGTACGGATTGGCGGTCGGGTTCGGAATGCCGGCGCTGATGCCGAAGTTGCCGGAACTGTTGAGTTGGCCCTGAAAGCCGGGCGGTGCGTTCACGTCCTGCTGGGCACGCATGAGCTTTTCAAGATCGAGATTGGTCGCCTGCCAATTGCCGCGCACAGGAATGCTTGTGTCGGATAAATTCGCGGTGATCGACGAGGCGAACTGCCCGGCGAGGAGATTGACCTGAATCGGACTCATCGTGGCGACGCCACCCTTGAGCGCGATTGGAACCGTGCCGGTGTCGATCGGGAACTTGAAGCGACCGGCGGCGAAGTTGAAATCCGTGAGTGTCACCTTGCCCTGAAGCTCGCTCGATTGCCAGGTATGGATCGGCACCGTCCCGGAGAACTGGCCGGCGAGCTTGCCACGGGCTTCGGCTGACTTCAGTGTTGTCTGAAGCTGGGGCGGGAGGCCTTGAATGCTCTTGTCATCGAGTGTGACGTGCATTGTGGCGTCGGAGATATTGGCGACAGAAGTATCGACATTAATCTGGCCCTTCATCGCCATCTCGACGCCCGGTGCCTTGCCGGCGTTGAATGCAAGCTCGTACCAGCCGGTATCGGTTCCGACGGCGACGGGCTTGATGTCCATGTCGGTCGTGATGCCCCCGAGATCCATGCGTGGCTGGCCCCCTCCGGCGTCGTAGTGAATCGTGCCGTTTGTGAGGATGAACTTTCGGAGTTGAAGAACGTTTGAGAGTTTGAACTCTGTTGGAGTTTGCGCGGACTCCTTGCCCGGAAGTTCTTTGACAAACGGCAAGAGCCCTTTGAAGCCGCCTCCGGGAACGGCGATGAGATTGACGACAGGCTTGTCGAACTCGACGCGTTCGATCTTGAGGGGCGAACCGATTTGCGGGATTACGGCGAGTGTGACGGTCAGAGTCTCGAGCGAGACGACTTGAGTTTTGTCCTGCGCGGTGAATGTGACGTCGGTCATCACGATCGTGCCAGGGTACGAGTAGCGGACCTTCTTGAAGTCGATCGTCGGGACGATGTAGGTCGAGGCGATGCCGACGAGTTGCTTGCCGAGCCAGGTCTCGAGTTGGCCGCTGCCGCTGCGGAGCGAGATGAAGACGAATGCCCCGATGCCGACCGCCGCGACGACGAGAAGGAGTGCGAGAGCGACGATGAGCTTCTTGAGCTTTTTCATGAGCTTGCCGCAGACAGCCTAGCGGAGAAGAAGGCTGTGCGGGAGGGCGGAGTTGCGGAGCGTGGTTGATTCACCACAAAGGGCACAAAGAAACACAAAGGGAAGCAAGAGAGATGACGAGAAACGAAAGGCCAAATGAAAACACCCAGGAACGAACCGGGGTGTTTGAGAAAAGCGAATGTGAGTATTTGCTCAGGCGCGGGACTGGTAGCTGCCGTCCTGAGTCGCGACGCGGATGGTTTCGCCCTGCTTGATGAAAGCGGGGACCTTGACCATGAGGCCGGTCTCGGTGATCGCGTCCTTGGTCTGGTTGGTGACCGTCGCACCCTTCACTTCGGGCGGGCAGTCGGAGATCGTGAGCTCGACCGACGGGGGGAGCTCGATCGTGATCGGGTTGCCGTCGAAGAGGAGTACGGTGCACTTGCTGTTCGCGCGGATGTACTTGAGTGTCGTTCCGAGGAGCTTGTCATTGAGCTGATACTGCTCGAAGCTTTCGGTGTCCATGAAGGTCGCGCCCTGCGAATCGGAGTAGAGGTATTCCATTTCGCGGCGGTCGAGATCGAGGATCTCGATGTCTTCGCCGGGCTGCATGCGCTTGTCGAGCGTCTTGGCGGCGATGATTTCGCGATAGGTGAGCTGAACGAACGCGCGAAGGTTGCCGGGCGTGCGGTGCTCGATGCCGGTCACCACGCACATCTTGCCATCCATCTTGAAACCCATCCCGGGACGCATGTCGGCTGCTTTCATCGCTTCGTTCCTGCTGCTGGTTCGTGACTGAAAAGAGGCTGCCAAAGCCGCTCCCGCGATTGCGGGGCCGATTTGGCAAGACTTTGTCAATGTGCCTTGCCGCGGCTTGTTCGCGGCGGCGAGGGGCGGATGATAGGCTGATTGAGGGGCGGATTCGACCTTGTGAGGAGGTTGTTCTGCTTCGCGGAAGGTAAGAAAGCACAATGAGCGACCAACACATCGATCCATCTGGCGCGGCACTGATGTCGGTTTCGCGGCGCGGGTTTCTTGGGCTGTCGATGGGAATTTCGGCGGGGCTGATCGCCGGGGCCGGATTGGTAGCGCTGCCGCGGCGGGCGGGAGCGAGGATGCTTCAGCCCGCGACGTGGTTCGTGTGGACGAAGATCTCGCCCCGGTGCTGGGTCGCACAGGGCGAAGGGGGCAATGTTCTCGCGATTGGGGGCGACGGAGAGGTGATTGTCATCGATGCCAAGAACCCCGCGTATGGCGCGATGCTGCGGCGTGAAGCGGAAGCCACCTGCGGCGCACCGGTGAAGACGCTAATAAATACGCATCACCATGGCGACCACACCGGGGGTAACTGGGCGTTCACCAAGGATTGCACCGTCATCGCGCACGAGAAAGCCAAGGCGAGAATCGCCTCGCAGATGCCGCGGATTCAGAGCGGTGGGAAGAACGCGGCAACCGGATTGGCGACGAGCACCAAGCCGGGGAAAGACGCGATCATCCAGGATGTCGGCGTGATGGAGGCGACCGGATACAAACCCGAATCGTGGCAGCCGACGAAAACTGTCGGCGATGTCGAGAAACTGCGGATTGCGGGAGTGAACATCGAGTTGCTCCACGTCGGCCCGGGTCACACCGACAACGACGTGATCGTGTTCCTACCGGACGAAAACGTGATGCATAGCGGCGACTTGCTCTTCAACAACATGTGGCCGTTTCCGGATCGCGCTGGTGGGTGTGAATCGGCGGGATGGATTGTCAACTGCGAGAAGATCCTGGAGATATGCGGGGAGCGCAAGATCATTGTCGTTCCTGGCCATGGCGAGGTCGGCGACAAGGAGATCGCGCAGCGACAGCGGCAGATGTTTATCGCATTGCGTGCGAAAGCTGCGGCGGCGCTGAAAGCGGGCGAGAAGAAAGAAGCATTCCTCGCGCGGCCGTGGGATGAGTACAAGGATTATGCCGCGGCAGATTCGATCAAGGCACGAACTCTGGGCGCGGTGTATGACGAGGCGGCGGGAACGCCGGCGACTTGACATGGTGAACAGCACCTGGTTTGCCTGGTCGAAGATCTCGCCAAAGTGCTGGGTTGCACAGGGCGAAGGGGGCAACACGCTTGTGATTGCCGGCCACGGCGAGGGCATTCTCGTCGATACGAAAATGCCGGGGTTTGGAAGCATTCTTCGGCGCGAAGCGGAGTTTGTGTGCGGCGTACCGATTCGGACCGTCATCAACACGCATCATCATCGCGATCACGTCGGCGGGAACAACGCGTTCACGAAGAACTGCGTGGTGATGATGCAGGAGAAGGGCGTGCCGCGGGTTGCATCGCTGGGCGCGAAGCTGCTCGAGGCCGCGAAGAGCGCGGCCTTGCAGGTTGCGAAGAGCGAGAAGCCGGGGAAGACGGAAGTGGCTCGCGAGGTCGAGGCGTTTGTTGCCGCGGCACCGGCGCTTGAGGCTTTCGTGCCGAATCGGATCGTGCGCGGTTCTGAATCATTGACGATCGGCGAAATGCCGATCGAGTTTATTCATGTGGGGAGCGGGCACTCGGATAGCGATCTGATTGTGTGGCTGCCTCGAGAGGATGTGCTGCACAGCGGCGACCTGATTTTCAATCGCGCGTGGCCGTATGTTGATCGCAGCGGCGGAATGCATTCTGCGGGGTGGATCGCCGGGTGCGAAAGGCTTCTTGAGATCTGCGACGAGAAGACGGTCGTTGTGCCGGGGCATGGGGATGTGGATATTCGCGAAGCGGCACGGCGGCAGCGGGACCTGTTTGTTGATTTACGTAAGCGGGCGGAACGTGCGGTGAAATCCGGCGGCGAGCGCGCGGAGTTTGTCGCTTTGGTGCTCGATGAATATCGAGATCTTGCGCGGGCGGAGACGCTGAAGGCGATGGCGCTTGGCGGATTGTGGGATGAAGCGGCCGGGGTTCCCGCGGCCTGATTGCTACTGGCCGAGTGCGCGGAGAACGACCGTCGCATAGGCCCCGCGCGGCAAGTCGAATGTTGTGATGCGTTTTCGACGGCCACCTTTGGACAACTCGTCGGGCTCGGGATTCGTGAGCGACCAATTCCGGACCTCGATGAAGAGTTTGCGCTGGGCTTCGCCGAAGAATGGGCGCTTGAGGCCTTTCACCCGGAGGTCAGCGACGGTGATTTGCTCGGAAGCGAGCACTCGTTCGTAGGTTTCCTTCCAAGGGTCGAGCAAGTCGGAATTCTTTGCGAGGAGAGGGAGATCGAGATTGCGCCATGGGGCGTGAATTGTGGAAGCGGGCGCGAAGAGCATTTCGCCGTATTCGTCGTCGGTCGAAAAAACTGTTTGAGAATCCAGCGATGACCTCGCGCGGCTGCCGCTACTCAGCCCAACACCTGCCCCCTCCCTCGGGGAGGGGGTTTTTGAAAAGGCGCGTACGATTTCGCAGGCGCAGCGGTTCCAGAGGTGCGACTGATAGGCCTCGACCGAGAGCGATTGCAGGAAGTACGGGAGTGATTCGAAGGCGGATTTGAAATCGCCGCCACGGGCGAGGACGTCGATCGCTCGGGCTTCGGGAACGCGCGGCAGTTCCTTCATCGCTTTCCAGTTGCCCCAGTGGGTGGCGAGGATTCGCGTGAAGTCGCGGGTTTTGCCGGTATCTTTGCGGGCGGGTGTTCCGATCGCGAGTTTGAGTGCGGTTTCGAAATCACCGGTGATGAGAGACTTTGCAATCCAGCCGGCCCCGTGGCGGGCTGAACCGAAGCGCTGGGCGCCGAAGTAGTTGGTGAGGAGGAGGGATGTCGGACGTGGGATGTCGGATGGCGGATGTAAAGACAAGAGGGTCGCCCGGCGGTCCATCTCTTCGCTGGCGGGGCGTGCGAGATCGCGGACGACGATTGCGAAGCGGTTGCCGACGATGTCAGAGGCGACGATCGGATGATCGATATAGCCGCGGAGTCGGGCCCTCCACTGCTTGCCCTCGGCGTCGCGCGGGGCGTCGGCAGGAGTGCGGAGTTTGACGGTGACGTGCTGGCGAGTTTCGGCGTGTTTGTCTTTGAGGCCGGCGTAGCTCGCGTGATCTGGGCGCGCCTTCACGGCGCGGCAGAACTCGTTGATCGCGGCGGGCGTTGTCAGCGATGCTTTTTCAAGCTCGTACAGCGTGTGAACGTGATTGCCCTCCGCACGCTCGCGAATGGATGCGAGCGTGTCGGGCGAGAGCAGTTCCTCGACATGAAAATCCGAGGGTTGTTTGCGGATGGTCATGGGAAAGGCTCAAATCGCAAAGGGGCAAATCGCAAATAGAAGAAAGATCGAGCCGGGCATCAGGCCGGCTGCTGCTGCGAAAGACAGTGGATGGAGCCGAGGCCCCAGATCAGTTCGACGCTATCGACACCGATGACTTTGTGCTTGGGCAGATGTTTTTGCAGTATGGCGAGGGCGAGCTTGTCGTTCTTCTTGTGACCAAAGGTCGGGACGAGCACGGCGCCGTTAATGAAGAGGAAGTTGAGGTACGTCGCGGGTAAGCGCTGGCCATCGTGTTCGACTACGCCGGGCATGGGAATCTCGACGATATCAAACGGCTTTCCATCCTGATCGCGGAGTTCCTGAACTCGCTCGTAGTTTTCTTTCAGGATCTTGAAGTTCGCGTCGCGCTTATTGGTTTCGAGCGCGACGACGATCGTGCGCGGTTCAAGGAAGCGCGCGAGATCGTCGATGTGGCCGTCGGTGTCATCTCCGACGATGCCATCGCCGAGCCAGCAGACGTGCTTTTGACCGTAGAAGTCCTTAAGAAACTCTTCGAGTTGTGCTTTGGTGAGACTCGGGTTGCGGTTCTTATTGAGCAAGCACGACTCGGTGGTCAGGATCGTGCCTTTACCGTTGAACTCGACCGCGCCGCCTTCCATGATCACGGGGACGCCGTTTTTCGCGGGCGGATGCTTGGGATAGAAAATACCAACGAAGTCGGCGCGCTTTGCGGCCGCGAACTCCTCGGCGATACGGGTGGGTACCGCGTCGTCGCTCTCGAATGGCGGGTACTTGCCGCCCCAGGCGTTGAAGCCCCAATCGACGATTGCGAATTGCTTTTTGCCTTTGTGCGTTCGGGTCACAAACGCAGGACCGTGATCGCGGCACCAGCTCTCATTGGTCTTGATGTAATGGAACTGGATGCGAGACTTGCGGCTGGGCTTGTCTTCAAACTTTGTCTGCGGCGCGAAGAAGCGCGAAGGGACTCCGCCGGCGATGAGTTGCTGGCGGGCGATGCGTTCGTAGTTTTCGTTGGGGACGTTGATGCGGACGGTCTGGCGCGGCGCGATTTCGCGGATGAACGCGGCAATGTTCGCGGGCGCGGCGTGGTACTTGCCGGGGAAGGAAATGCCCTCGGGCCGCGGCCAACTGAACCAGGTGGCTTCCTGCTTTGACCATTCGGCCGGAAAGGAAAAGCCATGCGAAAGCGGGGTGCCAGTGAGAACGCGGAGAGGAGGCATTGAAAAGTCCCTTTGAATCGGTCGCCAACGTTGGCGCAGGGGTGAAGATAGGGTTTGTCAGGCTTGATTGCGATTTGAATTCGGCGATCAATCCGTGGCGGCGAAGCTCTGGGAGCGAGCGAGAATGATTCCATGATCAGCGAACTGCCCAGCACGGAAAGCATGTACAAGGCGGTCGTCGGCCGCGATACCACCTTCGACGGGGTGTTTGTCGTCGCGGTGAAGACGACTGGAATTTTCTGCCGCCCGGGGTGCGGCGCGAAAAAGCCGCTCAAACGGAATGTGGAATTCTTCGCGACGAGCTCTGCGGCGCTGCACGCGGGATACAGAGCGTGCAAACGCTGTCGCCCGATGGATCCGGATGGAACGACGCCTCCGTGGGCAGCACGACTGATGGAGCAAGTCGATCGCGAGCCCACGCGGCATCTCAAGGCGGATGACCTTCGCCGCGCGGGAGTAAGTCCGGCGGCGGCCTCGCGGTTCTTCAAGGCGAAATTCGGGATGACGTTTCAGGCGTACAGCCGCGCGCGAAGAGTCGGCGTGGCGTTCAAGGCGATTCGAAGTGGGCGAACGGTGACTGCCGCGGCGCAGCAGAGCGGGTATGCCTCTGAGAGTGGACTGCGCGAGGCGTTCGCGGATTTGTTCGGCACACCGCCGAGCAAGGCGGACGCGGCGAAGGCACTGGTGGCGAAGTGGATGACCACGCCACTGGGACCGATGCTCGCGGTTGCGTGTGATGATGGGCTTTGCCTGCTCGAGTTTGTCGATCGGCGGGCGATCGAGAAGCAAATCAAGGTGTTGCGAAGGCGGTTCAACTCGCATGTCGTGCCGGGTGAGCACGCGATGTTGGATCGAACGCAGAAAGAACTGGAGCGATACTTCGCCGGAAAGTCGAACCGGCTGAACATTCCGCTTGCCGCGCCCGGGACGGATTTTCAGATGCGGGTGTGGGATGCGCTGCGGCAGATTCCGCCCGGTGAGACGCGGAGCTATGGACAGGTCGCGAAAGAGATGGGCGCGCCGACGGCGGTGAGAGCGGTCGCGCGGTCAAACGGCGACAATCGCCTGGCCATTGTGATTCCTTGCCATCGCGTGATTGGTGCAGACGGCTCCCCCACGGGCTACGCCGGCGGAATCTGGCGCAAGGAATGGCTGCTCAATCACGAGAAGCAGATGGCGGCGAAATAACGCGGGTTACAGCGGAGCCGAGAATCGCTTCGTCATGTCGCCGTAGGCATCAATGCGCCGATCCCGCAGGAATGGCCAATGCGTGCGAGCGAATTCGACCTTCGCGAGATCGCAATCGGCGATGAGCACCTCTTCGCGATCGATGCTTGCACGTTTGACGACCTGGCCGTTTGGCTGCGCGACGAAGGACTGGCCCCAGAACTGGATACCGTCTTCGCTGACCGGCTTGCCATCCGCACCGACAACCAGCTCGTGGCCGATCCGGTTTGGCGCACAGACATAGCAACCGTTTGCAACAGCGTGCGAGCGCTGCATGAGCTCCCAGGAATCGTGCTGGGCTTTCCCGTACTCGGATTTCTCTTTCGGATGCCAACCGATTGCAGTCGGATAGAAGAGAATTTCCGCGCCCTGCATCGCCGTTAGACGTGCGCCTTCGGGGAACCACTGGTCCCAGCAGATGAGCACGCCAATGGTCGCGTGGCGCGTTTTCCATGCCTTGAAGCCGGTATCGCCGGGCGTGAAATAGAACTTCTCGTAATACAACGGGTCATCAGGGATGTGCATCTTGCGATAGATGCCCAGAAGCGAACCATCAGCGTCGATCACGCTCGCCGTGTTGTGATAGAGACCACGGGCACGGCGCTCAAACAGACTGCCGACGATCACCACGTTGTACTTCTTCGCGAGCTTGCACATCGCATCGGTGCTCGGGCCCGGAATCGGCTCCGCGAGATCGAAGAAGCCGTGATCTTCGACCTGACAGAAATACTGGCTAGTGAACATTTCCTGCGTGCAGATAATCTGCGCGCCCTGCTTCGCGGCCTTTTCGATCAGGGCCATCTGCCGCTCGCGGTTTGGCTTGACGTCTTCGACGCACGACATCTGGGTCAGCCCGACGCGGACGATGTGGTCGGGGATGCGGCGTTCAACGCCGGCGGATTTCGCGGGCTTGCTGCGACGAACTGCAGTTTTGGTTTTCGAAGGCTTGCGGGACATCGCGTCTTTCTGCTCCCGGAAGGAGCTGGGCGGCGTGAGAGAGCGAGTGTAGGAATCGGGATGGAAGGATTGCCGTTGTTCCCGCGCACACCCACGGAAGGAATGAAGGAACGTCGGCCCGGCGCCGAGCGGCGTGTTGATGCCAAGCCGCCGGTTGTTTCGAAGCCTCCATTACTATCGTTGCAAAGCCCGCTCCGGCCGCGGGCGTGTTGGAGTTGCGAAGGTGCTGGAAGGCGGGGATCAATCACAGGAGAGCGTGCCGCGGCGACGTCCGCCGAGCAGCCTGCGCCGTCAACTGCGCGTGCTGACCGCGCCGCCCGCAGAAAAAACAAGCCGGGCTCCCAAGCGGGTCTCGGGTAACTCGGACTTCTGGGAACACGCGGAGGATGGATTCGACGCGATCGGTCGCTGGTTTGCCGCGCGGCAGTGGACGGCATGGCCATTTCAGGAAGAAGCGTGGAAGGCTTTTCGGGAGGGGCGAGACGGACTGATTCAGGTTCCGACGGGCGCCGGCAAGACGTACGGCGCGTATCTGGGACCACTTTCGAAGCTCATCGATGAACGGATTCAGCGGGATGAGGCACTTGCTCGTCAGACGCTACGGATTCTGTACATCACGCCCCTGCGGGCGGTTTCACGCGATATCGAGCTCGCGCTTCGCGCACCGATCGACGAAATGGCGTTGCCATTCACGGTCGAGAGCCGCACGGGCGACACCAAGCAGTCGGTGCGGGCGAAACAGAGGCTGCGGCTACCGGAGGTGTTGATCACCACGCCGGAAAGCCTGTGCCTGCTCCTCACACGCGAGAACGCATCGGAGATGTTTGCTGATCTTCGCGCGATTATTGTCGACGAGTGGCACGAACTTCTCACCAGCAAGCGCGGCTCGCAGGTTGAGCTTTGTCTTTCTCGATTGCGATCGTTTGCGCCCAATGCGCGGACTTGGGGACTTTCGGCGACGCTGCCGAATCTTGCCGAAGCGGCACGCGTCCTGGTCGGTACCCACGCTCCGGACCCGGCGATCGTCCGCGGCAGCATCGCGAGAGAAGTCACCGTCGAAGCGCTCCTGCCGCGTGAGGGGCAGCGGCTGCCTTGGGCCGGCTTTATGGGTATGTCGATGCTGCCCCGCGTCATCGAGAGCATCGATCCCGCGAAGTCCACGCTCATCTTCACTAATACCCGCGCTCAATCGGAGCTGTGGTATCAGGCCATTCTGCACGCGAAGCCCGAATGGGCTCCGCATATGGCGCTCCATCACGGCTCGATCGACAAGCGGGATCGCGAGCGTGCCGAAGGCGGGCTGAAAGACGGATCAATCAAGCTCGCGGTGGCGACGAGTTCGCTCGATCTTGGCGTGGACTTCTCGCCAGTCGAGCGTGTCTTCCAGATCGGTTCGGTCAAGGGGGTTGCGCGTCTGCTCCAGCGTGCCGGACGGGCGAGCCACCGTCCCGGCGCGCCGTGCCACATCACCTGCGTGCCGACGCACGCACTCGAACTCATCGAGCTGGATGCCGCAAAGCGAGCGATCGTGGACGGGCGGATCGAATCACGTTCTCCCGTACGCAAGCCACTCGATGTGCTTTCGCAGCACATGGTGACGTGTGCGCTCGGCGGCGGGTTTGTGCCGGACTACTTCTACGACGAGGTTCGCAGCGCCACATCGTTCAGAGATCTCACGCGCGAGGAGTTCGACTGGGCGCTCGATCTCGTCTGCCGCGGCGGCGAAACGCTGCGGGCCTACCCCCACTATCACAAAGTCCACATTATCGACGGGCGCGCAACCGTGCCCGACAAGCGCATCGCGCACCTGCACCGGCTCAACGTCGGCACCATCGTCGGCGAAGCGATCATCGACCTCTGCTTTGTTGGCGGCCGTCGCATCGGCTCGATCGAGGAATACTTCGTCGCGAATCTGCGTCCCGGCGACAAGGTCTTTTTCGCGGGACGCGCACTCACGTTCGTCGGCCTTCGCGATATGGTCGCCTACGTGAAGCGTGCTTCGGGTAAGACGTCGCGCACGCCCCACTGGGCGGGAACCAAACTTCCGATTTCCGAGTCGCTGGGGGAATCGGTGCGTCTGACGCTCGAGCATGCGCAGGAAGGCCTGCTTGATTCGATCGAACTCCGCGCTGCCGCCGGGCTCATCCGCGCGCAATCCCATCTTTCCGTTATTCCCCGCTCCGATGAACTTCTGATCGAGTCGGTCGAAACACGCGACGGGCACCACCTCTTTGTGTTCCCGTTTGATGGGCGGCTCGTTCACGCCGGAATTGCCGCGCTTTGCGCGCTGCGGCTCGCGCGGCGTTCCCCCGCAACGTTCACAATTTCCGCAAACGACTACGGGTTCGAGTTGCTTTCGCCCACGCCAGTTGCGCTGGATGCCTCGGACGCCACAGAGCTGTTCTCGCTCAACCGGGTGCTCGAAGACACCGTCGAAAGCGTGAACATGGCCGAACTCGCCAAGATCCAGTTTCGCGAGGTTGCCCGTGTTTCCGGCCTCATCACGCAGACCTACCCCGGCGCAAAGAAATCCGGCCGCCAGATTCAGGCGAACGCCGGCCTGCTCTACGATGTGCTGCGGGAGTTCGATCCCGGACATTTGCTTTTGCATCAGGCACGGAGAGAGGTTCTCGAAAGGCAGTTCGAAGAAACGCGGCTGGCGCGTGTTCTGAAGCGGCTTCACGGTGCGCGGATTCGCCTCGTTCGGCCGACGATGCCGACTCCGCTGGCGTTGCCCTTGATCGTGGAGCGGGTTGCCGGGCAAATGTCGACTGAGCCGTTGCTGGCAAGAATTGAGCGGATGCAGATCGAGTGGGAAAGTGATGCCGCCGAGAGGGCGACATCGGGGAAGGGGAAGAAGAGATGAGCACGCTGGAAATCCAAGTCGCGGGAAAGGCGGTTCGCCTTCTGCCCGAGCGCGCAGCGTTTTTGCCCGATTGCGGCACGCTGCTCGTCGCCGACCTGCATCTGGGGAGGCAGCACGCGTGGCATGCCGAAGGCAAACCGATCAGCGACGCCGCGGCGACCGCGAGCCTGGATGAACCGCTCACACGACTCGCCAGCCTCGCCCGCACGACAAACGCGACACGCGTGCTGGTGCTGGGCGATCTCCTCCACGCGCCGAGCGGAGTAACGACGGAGATGATCGGCCACGTCGCCTCCTGGCGAAAGTCGCTCTCGGTGCCGTTTGAGCTCATCCCCGGCAATCACGATCGCCGTCTGCATCTTGTCATTCGCGAATGGAACCTCCACGTGCACGAGTCGGTTCTTGTTGAGCCGCCATTTGCGTTTACACATGAACCCGCGAGCGCCGGCTCGGAAGCATGCGCCGGCAACATCGTCTGGTGCGGACACATTCATCCGCTCGTTCACCTTCGCACACGTGGCGACTCGCTCCGTCTGCCCTGCTTCTGCTTCAGCGACGCGACCGCGCTCCTCCCCGCATTCAGCGGCATGTCCTCAGGCGCGACGATTCGACCGGAAGCCGGCGATCGTGTCTTCGCGATTACCGACGATTCGGTTGTCAATGTCTCGGACGGCGCGAGCACGCCCAAGGTGCGGTTCCCGCGAAGCGGCGTCCGCTCAGGCTCGCACGCCTGAAGTGCGCTTTTCCAGCACGCGTTTCACAAACGCTTCGTGGGGTTTCACACTCAGATCCGCCACCGCGCGATCGGAGATGACGCCGAGATTCATTGTCCCAGTCGCAGCTAGAGCGGGCTCCACCAAATACGTCACCCGCCGCGTAAAGATCCCGAGCAAAAAGCTCGCGCTGTACGCGCGAATCACGCTCTTCTCCGGATCCGCCAGCAGCGGGAAACTCAGCGAGTACTTCTTCTTGAACTTCTGCTTTGACTCGGTCCCCTGGGGGCTGATCCCGACCACGCGCACTCCCGCGCCAGCGAGTTCGCTGGTCCAATCGCGAAACATACACGCTTCCGCCGTGCAGACCGGCGTGAAATCCGCCGGGTAGAAGTAGAGCACGACCGGACCGGACGCAAGCAGCGACGACAGCGACACGGACTCACCCGAGTCGTCGTTCAGTGTGAAGTCAGGTGCCGGGTCGCCGATGTTCAGCATAATTTACTTTACGTTCGTGCGACGAATCTCAATCCCGATCAAGCTCGGCATCCGCGCGCCGAACCGCTTCACAGAATCGCCGGATGAGTTCGTGATCCTTCACGCCGCGCTCGCTCTCGACGCCGCTCGAAACATCGACCGCGAAGGGCTGAAGTTCGTTGATCGCGTCGCCAACGTTGTCCGGCGTCAAACCACCCGCGAGAAAGATCGGCTTCGACACCGTCGCCATGTGAGGTTCGAGATCGCTCCACTGAAAGGGCACGCCTTCGCCCGGCGAGGGTCCGTCGATCAAGATCGACTCGACATTGTCATCGGCGTCGAACCGCGCGAGATCCTCACCGATCGAGCTCGGCGCAAATCGAAGGCCCTTGATCACCGGCGCACATGCCGCGATCAATTCCGCGTTTTCATCGCCGTGCAGCTGCGTATGGGTCGTCGGGCACGCTTCTTCGATATCGCTGAAGCCCTCGACCGACATATTCATGAATACGCCGACCGTCGAAACGAACGGTGGCAACGATGCCATGATCTGTGCCGCGGCATCCGGTTCGATGTAACGCGGGCTCGACCGCACGAAAATGAACCCGATTGCGTCAGCCCCCGCCTCGACCGCGGCAAAGGCCGAGTCGATATCGCGGATTCCACAAATCTTGATGCGCGTGCGACCCATGCGTCAGGCTCCCGCCGCTTTTCCCGGCGATCGATCGATTTCGCTCAGCAGGGAACGGGCGAGTTCTGTGTGTTCCGCGTCGCGATCCTTGAGTGCGCCGATCGCCGTCTCGAGAAGCGCCCGCGCCTGCTGCTGCTGCTCCAGATACCGGACCATCAGAAGCGCGAGCATCACACGCACCACGCCCGACTCGGAATCCTTTTCGTAGAGCGAGAGAAACCCGCGATATGCCCGCGCGGCCGCAGCCCGGTCGCCCGCTTCGAACAACCGGTTCGCAAGATCGACCTGCGCCCGGCTTGAAAGCACTTCCAGCGTCTGCGGCACGTGTGCGTTGATCTTCCGTCCCGCTTCGACCGCGGCAATCAGGCTCGCATACAACGCGGGCACGCTTGTCCGGTCGTTGGTTGAAATCGCACGCGACAGCGATGCACGCGCTTGCGCAATCTCGACCGGAACTTCCGGAACCTCGACGACAACCCGCTGCGGCTTCGACGGATCACGCTGGATTCGCTTCTGCCCCTCGGCCACTGCTTCCTGCAATTCACGCCGCCGCTTCATCTGTCGGAACATGAAGAAGAGGTCGTAGTCCTCGCGCGGCAGGATCTTGGTCAGCAGCAAGAACATCGCAACCGAAAAGCCATAGAGGTACCCGCCAAAGTGCGCGGCGTACGAGACGCCTGATCCGCCCATGCCAGAACCCAGTGCATCACGCGCGATGGCAAAGCAGATGAAGTAGAGCGCGGGGATATTGAAGAAGCCGACAAGGAAAAAGAAGATGAAGGTGCGAACAACCGTGCGCGGAAACAGCACGAGGAACGCGCCAGTCACAGCCGAAATCGCGCCCGATGCGCCGATCACAGTCGCCGGCCCCGAAATCACGTGCGCCAGCCCCGCGATCGCGCCGCCCGCGACATAGAACAGCAAATACCCAACCCGGCCGAAACGGTCTTCCACGTTCGGACCAAAGACCCAAAGTGTGACTAAGTTGCCGATCAGGTGCATCGGGCCAGCGTGTATGAAGGTGTAGGTGATGAACCGCCACCACTCGTGGTGCTCACGGGAGAGGCCAAAGGTCTCCACGACCCAGTCGTACGCGTTGCCCTCCATGCCGGTCCCCACCACCACGATGCAGAACGCAAAGAGGTTGAGCAGGACAAGCAGGTGGTTAATCAGCGTGGGGCGTTGGAGCGGGCGGTCGGTACCGATCGGGAAAATCACGCCCGATGGTACGGGACGAAGCTTGGCCCCGCCCGATCATCGTCAAAAACCGCGGAATTCTGGGACCGAGAAGTGCGCGCGCATTGGCCCGGTAGCCCGCTGGTTTCTATAGTCCTCTCCTTCCTGGCGGGGTGGGATCGCGCGGGGAGGTTGGTCCAAAATTTCCGCAATGTCTGCCTTTCGCAAGGCTTCATCCAATGACCGCCGGAACTCTTTCCATGACAGATAAACCCACGTTCTCCAAGGGCCTCGAAGGCGTCGTCGCTGCTCAGACCAAAATGTCGTTCATCGACGGCGAAAAGGGGATTCTGGAATACGTCGGTATCCCGATCGGTGAACTCGCGTCGCATTCGACGTTTGAGGAAACGGTCTTCTTCCTCTGGAACGGTCGCCTGCCCAAGAAGGCAGAACTCGCAGACTTTGAGAGTGCGGTTCGCTCACGCTACGAAATCCCCAAGGGCGTCGAAGAACTCTTGAACACGTTCCCAAAGACCGCCGAGCCGATGCACGCCATCCGCACGCTCGTCTCGTCGCTCGGGCTGCACGATCCCAAGCCAAACGCCATCGACATCCCCTCGATCCGCGATAAGGCTTTGTCGATTCTCGCGCAGGTTCCGACGCTTCTCGCCTATTTCCATCAGTTCCGTCAGGGCAAGCCATTTATCCGCCCGGACAAGAACCTCAGCCTCGCCGAAAACTTCCTCTACATGTTGAACGGCAAGAAGCCCACCGCCGCCATGACCAAGGCGATGGATGTCTGCCTGGTTCTGCACGCCGATCACGGATTCAACAACAGCACGTTCACCGCTCGCGTGCTGATCTCGACGGAAAGCGATATTTATTCCGCGATCACCGGAGCCATCGGCTCACTCCGCGGCCCGCTCCACGGCGGCGCCAACGAAGGCGTGATGCGCATGCTCAATCAGATCCCCACCGTCGCCGACTGCGAGAAGTTCGTTCAGGACAAGCTCGCCAAGAAGGACAAGATCCCCGGCTTCGGACATCGCATCTACAAGGCATACGACCCGCGCGCGACGCACCTCAAGGTTCTGGCCAAGCAGCTCGCGCAGGACACCGGCAATATGCCGCTGTTCGAGAAGAGCACCGCGATCGAGGCCGTGATGACGCGCGAGAAGGCCGCAAAGGGCATTTACCCGAACGTCGATTTCTATAGCGCAACGACGTATCACTGCATCGGCCTGCCGCTCGATTTGTTCACGCCGAGCTTCGTGATCTCCCGCGTCGGCGGCTGGTCAGCTCACTGCATTGAACAGCTCAGCGACAACCGACTCTTCCGCCCGGACGCCGACTACACCGGCCCGCACAATGTCGCGTACACGCCCATCGAAAAGCGGTGAGGAAAACAGAGCTGTCAGCGATCAGCTGTCAGCTTTCAGCCAGAAAAACAAATCGAAAGCATGCGCGCGTTCACGCGGCGGGCGATGCGTTGTCACGTTGTGTCGTCCACCGCGGTTTTCGAGTCTGGCTGACAACTGATAGCTGTCAGCTGAAGGCTTTCCCGTTCACATCCCCAGCCGCTGCAAAATCCCATCCAGCGTGATGCGCGCCAGCGACTCGTCCCACGGGTTCGTCGTGATCGCCAAGTTCGAGCCGTCGCTCGTCGTCGGGCTCACGTCGATCCGAATCGTCCGCCCGAGGTTGTACGCGGGGGGCCTCGCAAACAATCCCCCCTGCTCTTCCGTCGTAGCGTTCTGGTCAATCGAGTAGCCACGGTCGCGCAGAGTCTGTTCCGAGGCCGCCAGAACCGAGGCTGGCGTCGCGTTCAGGGTGGCGTTCAGGGTTCCTGCCTTGTAGTTGGCGATGATCTCGCCGGCCTTGCCTTGGACCTTGGCAGCGGTCTCACAGCCGTTCGACAGGATCGCCAGCCCGGCCAGCGCCGCAAGGCCAACCAACCGGAATTCACGAAAACGCCCGTTTCTGCTCAAAGACAATGGCATGATGACTTCCAGAATTGGCCCAACCGGCGATGACCTCGCCCACCGGTGCGGGGCCATGGTACGAAATGATCGTCTCCCTCGCCCGCCGGAGTTTGATACTCCCGGGGTCAGGGTTCTATTATCCCGACCCCAGACGACCAGTCCGGGGCCGGAAAATCAGGTCGCACGCCCGCAATCGGTTGCGGGGCGAATGGCGGCAGAAGTCTCAGCACAGAGCGAGGTTCGGATGGCGATTCGGGTCAAATCACGCAGCGGCGAAACGGTCGAACAGATGATGCGCCGCTTCAAGAAGCTTTGCGAGAAGGAAGGCCTGATCAAGGACATCCGCCGCAAGGAATTCTACGAGAAGCCCAGCGAACGCCGCCGTCGCGCCGCTCGCAAGAGCCTGAATCGTCGCCTCGCGACGACGGGCGAGTTCTTCACCCGCAAGGAAGAGAAGTAGGCATTCGCGAGGCCGGACCGACCGGTCCGGCCTTTGCGTATCAGCCCGTTTGTTCAACCGCGATGCAGGCGAATGCCGATCGCGGTACAGTGCGGCAGTCTCTCTGATCGCATTCCGCCGCGTCGTTCGGCGGCACCGAATTCGTCGAGGTATCACCCGGAAGCGAGTTTTGTCCCGGAACGCACACCTTCTCGACACTCACGGAAAAATGATTATGCACAGCATGCTCGCGAAATGTTCGCAATCAGCCATCCGACTGTTCCACTCAACTCCCGCGCGCCTGGCGGGAGTTTTCATTGCACTCCTGCTCACTGCCATGCCCGCCATGGCGGCAGAAGGCATGCCCGCCCATAAGCCGGGTGGCGAGGCCAACCTCGTTCTCCCCGACGTCGGTCAGGTCAAGTTCTTGAACGGCGCGATCAACGGGCACAATCTGCTCCTGATCGGCATCCTCGTCAGCATCCTGGGCATGGGCTTCGGACTGATGATTTACGCCCAGCTCAAGAACATGCCCGTCCACAAGAGCATGCTCGACATCTCCGAGTTGATCTACGCCACCTGTAAGTCGTACATGATCCAGCAGGGCAAGTTCCTGATGGTGCTCTGGGCGTTCATCGCCGTCGCGGTCTTCTGCTACTTCCACCTGCTCGTCGAATTCCCCCTCGGCAAGGTGATGATCATTCTCGCCTTCAGCCTTGTCGGTATCGCCGGCTCGTATGGCGTCGCGTGGTTCGGCATCCGCGTCAACACCTTTGCCAACAGCCGCGCGGCATTTGCCTCGCTCCGGGGCAAGCCGTTCCCCTGCTATGCCATTCCTCTCAAGGCCGGCATGTCGATCGGCATGGCCCTGATTTCGGTCGAATTGATCATCATGCTCGCGATTCTGCTCTTTGTGCCGCCGGATCTGTCCGGCCCCTGCCTCATCGGTTTCGCCATCGGTGAGTCGCTCGGCGCTTCGGCACTACGAATCGCCGGCGGCATCTTCACCAAGATCGCCGACATCGGCTCCGATCTCATGAAGATCGTCTTCAAGATCAAGGAAGACGATGCCCGCAACCCCGGCGTGATCGCCGATTGCGTGGGCGACAACGCCGGCGACTCGGTCGGCCCCTCGGCCGACGGCTTCGAGACGTACGGTGTGACCGGCGTCGCGCTCATCACGTTCATCATGCTCGCGATCAATCAGAAGACCGCCGGCCCCGAGTTTGCCACCGTGCAGATTCAGTTGCTGGTTTGGCTCTTCGCGATGCGCATCCTGATGGTTATCGCCAGCGCCGCGTCGTACTTCATCAACGAGGCCTTCGCCAAGGCCAAGTACGCCAACGCCGACAAGATGAACTTCGAGCACCCGCTCACCAGCCTGGTCTTCCTCACCTCGTTCATCTCAATCATCGCCACGTTTGCGGCTTCGTACCTGCTCATCCCGACCATCTCCGGCGACAACAGCTGGTGGTGGAAACTCTCGGCGATTATCACCTGCGGCACGGCCGCCGGCGCGATCATTCCCGAGCTCGTGAAAGTCTTCACCTCGACCCACTCACGTCACGTCAAGGAAGTCGTCACCGCATCTGAACAGGGCGGCGCTTCGCTGAACATCCTGTCTGGCCTGGTCGCTGGCAACTTCTCGGCGTACTGGCTCGGCATGGCGATCGTGATTCTGATGGGCATCGCGTACTACGTCAGCACCATGTTCCCGATCCCGGCGGGCGCGACCGAAACGATCATGATGGCCCCGGCCGTCTTCGCCTTCGGTCTCGTCGCCTTCGGCTTCCTGGGCATGGGCCCGGTCACCATCGCCGTCGATAGCTACGGCCCGGTGACCGACAACGCCCAGTCGGTGTTCGAACTCTCGACCATCGAAACCATGCCGAACATCAAGGAAGAAGTCCAGCGTGACTTTGGCTTCTCCCCCAACTTTGAGAAGGGCAAGGAGTTCCTGGAAGAAAACGACGGCGCCGGCAACACGTTCAAAGCGACCGCCAAGCCCGTGCTGATCGGTACCGCCGTCGTCGGCGCTACAACCATGATCTTCGCGATCATCGTGGCCCTCACGCACGGACTCGAGCCCCAGTACCTCAAGTTCCTGTCTCTCCTCCACGCTCCGTTCCTGCTCGGTCTGATCACCGGCGGCGCGATCATCTACTGGTTCACCGGCGCGTCGACACAGGCCGTCAGCACCGGCGCGTACCGCGCGGTCGAGTTCATCAAGGCCAATATCAAACTCGAAGGTTCGACCAAGGCCAGCGTTGAAGACAGCCAGAAGGTCGTCACCATCTGCACCAAGTACGCGCAGATGGGCATGTTCAATATCTTCCTCGGCATCTTCTTCGCAACCCTCGCGTTCGCGTTCTTTGAGTCGTTCTTCTTCATCGGGTACCTCATCTCGATCGCCCTCTTCGGCCTCTATCAGGCCATCTTCATGGCCAACGCCGGCGGCGCATGGGACAACGCCAAGAAGATCGTCGAGACCGATCCGGTCTACAAGAACAGCGGCCGCAGCAAGGGCAGCGATCTGCACGCTGCGACTGTCGTCGGCGACACCGTCGGCGATCCGTTCAAGGACACGTCCTCGGTCGCACTCAACCCGGTCATCAAGTTCACCACGCTCTTCGGCCTCCTCGCCGTTGAACTCGCCGTGAGCATGAAGACCGGCGGCAACATCCATACCAACCTGACGATCGGCCTCACGATCGCCTTCTTCCTCGTTTCGGCCTTCTTCGTCTACCGCTCCTTCTACGGCATGCGGATCAGCGGCCAGCAGGCCTGAGTTTTTCGATCGCCTTCGTCTCTTGAACGCCCGGCCTTTGCCGGGCGTTTTTCTTTTTCTCAGGGGGTCTTGTTTGCGCCGACAAGGAGCTAAGGGCGCCTCGCCCGGCCGCTCTAGTTTCTGCTTCCAATACGCAGAGTCGCCCCGCACGCAGCGCGCAAGCATTCCGAAATCCCAGACGCAAATCGGGCGGTCGATGGTTCCGACGATCTGCCGCGGACCGACGCATTCGAGCGCCATCACCGGACTTCCCGCGACGAAGCTCGCGAGAGCCTTCGCTTCGGCCACACCGACCTGCGTGACGCGTCCGGACCGATCTCCCACTGCAAGCACGTTTCCGTCCGTGTGCAACGCGAGGCAGAAAATATTGTCCTTGCCGATCGGGATCTCGCCCCTGGGTTTCCACGATCGCGTATCCCACAATCGCACCATGCCGTCATCGCCGCCGGTTGCAAGCGTGTTGCCGTCACCGGAAAAATCTGCGGCGCGGCAGGGCCCAACATGCGCTTTCCATCGCGCGACCGAATGGAAATCCGGCGCCCCAAGAATTTCGCACAAGCCATCAGCACCGGACACCGCAAGCAACTTTCCGCTCGCATTCCATCGAACCGTGGCCAGCCGTCCGATCTTCACCTGAATCGTGTGCGCCGCCTTCCACGATGAAGTTTCATAGACCACCACGGGGCCGTACTTGGAAGCCGCGGCAAGAAAGTGGCCATCCGGGCTGAACTGGAGGTTGGTGACCGGCGCACCATCCGCAACAGTAAGATTTTCCGGTACTCCCTCGCCCGTCAACGTTATCTTGCCCGTTTCCCCTGCAACCGCGCGCACGCCAATCACAGGGGAATAGGCGATCGTGTACGCGTTTTTCGGATCAACGCGCGTGACGGCCGGATTCGCGGCGGCTTTCAGCGACCATTCGGCCACCGTTCCGTTCGTGCACGCGGCCCAGAGCGTCTCGGTCTTGGGATCAAACGCAAGTCGTGAGGCGAACGCTCGGAATCGGGGAGGTCTTGTCTCCACCCCGCCGCGGGTCCGGCCCACAATCGCATGATGCCGTCGTTGTCGACGCTGAGAATGAACCGCTCGTCCGGCGAAATGGACATGATGACCGGGCCGCGCCCCCCTCGCCAGTTCGGTGGTCGGCACGCAAAAAACAACCGGCGGCCCTTTCGGGGCCGCCGGCGCTACGTTCAATTTTACGTAGGAGTAGGGCCGCGCAATGCGCGACTCCGTCGAGTCCGCGCTTAGAAGCGCAGCCCCTGCGTACATGGATCTATCACTGGATCACCTCCTTCTGAGAAAGCCCTTGCAGCCGACGCGTGCATGTACTGCACGCCGCCGCACTTTCCCTCCGCAGGCCGTCACCCGCGGCACATCGCCCGGCAAGCACCAGCTCGTCGGTCGTCGGAACTCACTCCCGTTCGATGCGCCGTTGGCGTCCGTAGCGAGAGCGAGCACTCCAATACAACGATTATCGCCGAATCCGGGTTCGGATGCAACAATTTTTTTCTGGATGCCTCAGTTCAACAGATTTTCTGCGGCGGATTGCAAGGCCGAAAACCGGCGTCACGTCCGCGATAAGTCGCGCGGACATTCTGCTCCGATTCGATCGGCACCGGCTATTTCACCACCATGAGATACGTGACGAGCTTGGCAATTTTCGCCTCTCTCATGAAAAACACGTCACAGAACACGGCGCGAAATGGCGCACCGCCCCGCAGGCGACTCTGCACCGCACCCTCGGCAACGACCACATCGTTTTCTTCGATCATGCGCTCAACAGTGATCTCCGGCCGGCCCTCGAACGCATCGTTTTCGATCTCTTTGTCAAACGCCGGCTTACCGACGTGGTGAAACGCGCCCGGCATATCCCAAACGACGTCGTCCGTCAGACACGCCAGCACCTTCGCGTGATCGCTCGCACGAAATCCGTCCATGTAATGCTTGACTGTCGCCTTGTTCTCGCTCATCGAATTGCTCACTCATCACGATGCGCCGACTTACGGCTCGTACTCATCGAACGCGCCTGCCTTGTCCTGCTCTTCCACATACTTCTGAAACTCTCCCATTTTATAACTGATAAAGCAAAACGCGTGATGCACCGCGAGCCACTCAAGATCCGACTTGTCCTCGCCTATGTCCTTGCGCAGTCGGTTCAATTCCGCGAGCAGATTTTCAGCTTTCATATTCCGGTCCATTCCCGCACGGCGAAGCCGTGGACTGCAATAACCCGGGGTCGCCACGAAGTGGCACCCCCGGAAATCTCAACCAGCAATTTCATCGCACCCTGAAAGGGTGCTCGCACAATTCAGATTAGGCGCCGCTCCGAAAGAAGCTATCGCCCCACTCGTCCCTTCACCCATCCCACTGCAAAGAGCGCGGCCAACACCAGCACAATGCTCGCCCCAGTCGGCCAGTCAAGCTCGAAGCTCAACATCATCCCGGCCACAACTGCCGCGATCGCAAAGGCGACGCTCAGCGCTGCAACTCTTCCGGCGCGCTGACTGAATTGCACCGCGGCAGCCGCGGGCAAAACCAGCATCGCCGTCGCCAGCACCACGCCAGCAAGCTTCATTGCCGTCACCGTTGCCAGCGCCAGCATCACGAGCAGGACAAATCGCATCAGCCTGACGTTCACGCCGAATGCCGCGGCCGCCGGCTCATCAAACGCCCAGAACGTCAGCGGCCGTCGCACCAGAAAAAGCCCGCCCAGAATGATGATCGCGACCACGCCGGAAGCCCACGCGTCGGTTTCGCTGACGCTCACAATTGAACCGAACAGCAAGCTTTCCCACGAAACCGTTGCCGCACGGTGCTGTTTCTCCGCGATGTGCAGCAGCAGCGAACCGAGCCCCATCGACGCAACCAGCACGATTCCGATCGCGGTATCCGCCTGCGCGTTTCCTTTTCCGCCGCGCCGGCCCGATTCACCGCTGGTCAAGAACCCGATTTGCAGTGCCGCGAGCAGGCAGAACAAGAAAACGATTCCGAGTTGAGCACTGAATGCCGCCCCCGCCGCCGCACCGCCAAACCCAAGCACATACGCAACGCCCACTCCACCAAACGCCGCGTGACTGATTCCCTGCCCGATGAACGCGAGCCGCTTCATCACGACAAAGACGCTGAGCACGCCGCCAAAAATCGCAATGGCCAGCCCCGCGAGCACCCCCGGCAGGAAGATCGAACGCAATCCCGGATCGGAGAGATATTCAAACGTTTTCACGCTCCACCTCCACCATCGCGATGATTGTGGTCGTGCCCGTGAGAGTGCCCTTCATGCGAATGCCCGTCGTGCGAGTGATCATGCCCGCACTCCGACGCCTTGTGCGCATCGACGTGCAAATCCCCGAAGATCGCCGCGGCATCGTGCCGGAACACTTCCGCCAGCACGTGTGGCGTCAAGCCCTGAGGGGAATCGTGATAATGCAGGGTCCGCGCGAGGCACGCTACCCGATCGCTCGTCGCCGCCACCGTCCGCAGATCATGGCTCACGACAATCGTCGTCAATCCGAGTTCGTCGTGCAGTTTCTGAATCAACTCCGAAAACTGCCTCTGCCCCGCCGGATCGATTCCCACCGTCGGTTCATCAAGCAGCAGAATCTTCGCTTCGCTCGCGAGCGCCCGCGCGATCATCACGCGCTGCAACTGCCCCCCCGACAACTGCCCCACCGGTTTTTCGGCGAACGCCGACGCCCCCACGACCGAGAGTGCCCGATCCGCCTTTTCCCGTGCGGCACGCCCGCTCGCGAACGGCCCTAATCCAGACGATGCCGCCATCGACGCGGCGTGCCGCGCCGTGATCGGAAACGACAACTCCGCTTCCACCCGCTGCGGGACATACCCAATCAGCCGCTGCTTCGCTGCTTCCGTTGGCGAAAGACCATCGATCTCAATCGTTCCCGAATTCCCGCGCAGCAAACCGAGCGTGAGCTTCAGCAGCGTCGACTTCCCGCCGCCGTTCGGCCCCAGAATCCCCAGCCGCTCGCCCTTGCGGACATCCAGCGAAACTCGATCAAGCGCCGGCGCCTCTGTCCCCGCGTCATACGAAAACGACACGCTCTTGTAGCGAATCGCGACGCCTGTGCCGCCTCCACCCGAAGTTGTGCCCGCATCCTGCGTCATTTGCTCGTCACTCTATCGGCGCGCCATGCACTCTCTCGGTGCCTCTGCGTCTTCGTGGTAAATGCATTGGCCTTCACGGATGCAACCCTTTCATCAGCGCATCCAGATTCCCCCGCATCATCGCGAACCAATCTCCATCGCCCAGTGGATCCATCGTTACGACTTTGACTCCCGCCGCCTTTGCGATCCGCTCCGCCGTCGCCCCGTCAAACTGAGGCTCCACAAAGATCGTCCGTACGCCCTCATTCCGAACCGCCTGCACGATCGCCGCGATCCGGCCCGGGGTGGGCTCTTCGCCCTCGTTCATCCGGATCACTTCTGCGACTACCAGGCCGTAGCGTGCCGCCAATCGCCCAAACGCCGCGTGATGCGTCACAATCTTCTCGCCCTTGAACGGCCCGAGCCGTTCCTGGTACGCGCGATTCAATTCATCCACCTGCTTGAGTTCGTTCGACAGAGCCTCATCGAGCCGCTGTTTCGCGCCGTCATTCCACTCGCCCCGAGATTCCATTGCCGCCTGCACCGCTTTCGCCAGCCGCGGCAGCGCCTCCTTCACAAGCACCGGGTCGAGCCAAACGTGCGGGTCCATGCCGCCGTGATCGTGATCCGAATCTTCGTGCTTGTGATCGTGCTTGTCTTCGTCCTCCAACTTGATCCCCGACGCGTCCGCCAAATTCAAATCAACCCGCTTCGGCGATGGGTGCGACGCCAAAAATTTCGCGACCTGCGGCTCCAGCCCCGCGCCCACAAACACCACGAGGTCCGCGCCGCCTACCGCCGCCATATCCGCCGGTGTAAATTCGTAGTTGTGCTCGCTCCTCCCCGGCGCCATCAGCACTTTGACCGTTGAACCGGCTGGCAGCAACGGCTGGACAATCCCACTGACCGGCGGAATCGTCACAACGACGCGCAGACTGTCGGCAGCACCGTTACCCAAGCACGCCGCGCACAGCGCAATCGCGCTCGCAGCCCATCCAAAGAGTGCTCGCAACGTAATTCTGCTCATCGTCCAGAGGCCCCGGCGTCTGATGGAACCCTATCCAATTTGAGAATTCATTCTCAAGTAGAATAGCCATCCCGCGGCGCCTTTGTTCGCGCGATCGCGCCCGCCCGCACGCTTGGCATCCATCGCTCCCCGCGCTACACTCCCCACCCCACGGAGCCCCCGCGGCACCATGGGCACAATTTGACCGGGGCGGTAGCTCAGTTGGTAGAGCGCGTCGTTCGCAATGACGAGGTCGGGAGTTCGACTCTCCTCCGCTCCATTCCCTCTCGTTCTCTTCTTCCCTTTCGCTCTCGTTCAGAAATTCCCCTTTCGCCGCAAGTGATTTCAGTGCCACAAAGTCCGGATTCTCAACCAGTTGCCACACGCCACGCAGATCCCACTTGAGCCGCTGATCCCGAAGGGTCGGATTCGAGCCAAGAGTTCGGACGAATTTGGCCTTTACCGCTTCATCTTCCGATTCCGCCACAGAAGTGGCTTCGAGTGAAGCATTTACGAACCGCTTGAACGGTTCGAGCCAAATTGCCCAACTTCCGGCTGCGAGAGCGGCCAAACGTTCTCGCGCCGCTTTCTCGTCTAGCACCAGCCGGTTCTTCGTCTTGCGAAATTCATCGACGGTGATCAGCCGATCGAGAGACAAGTTCATCAATTGATCTTGACGGTCTTGGCAAGCGACTATCTCTTGCTTGAGCTTCGCTTGCTCGACAAGGGAGGCTTGGGATTCTTCCTCTCGTATTCCTTCGATCTTGGCCAGCAGCCGCCCAGCGGTTCGCGGATGCATGGCAAAGCGATGGAGGTCGGCATTTAGCTGCCGGGTCATTTCCTCGCCACGGATGAACTTCTGGCGGCAGTTGCGACGCTTCCGCGTGCATCGCAGGTATTGGTGGCCCTTCTGGACCTCCATTGAGATCATGCAGCCGCATTCACCGCAGCGAAACAGGCGGCGATACGCGAACACCTTGAGCTTCTTGCCTCGTCGTCCGGCTCGGCCCCTTCTTTTCATCATCTGCTGGCACTTCTCGAATAGCTCTTGCGTGACGAGAGGTTTGTGCTTTCCGTCGTAGTACTCACCGCCATATCGCATTACTCCGTAATAGAACGGATTTCGGAGAGCGTGATAAACCTTGCCGGCAGCAATGTTTCGCCCTCTCAAACCGAGAGTCAGACCCATATCAATAAGGACTTCTCGAAGCTCGGTGACTGGATAATCCCCTGTGGCGTAGAGCTCAAACATCTGCCGCATGATGGGGCCGTTCACAGGATGCGGAACGATTGTGCGAGCCTCCGCGTCGTTCATATAACCGATCGGGGCAGCTTGCGGCCATCCACCTTCCTTGAGTTTGTGGCTCATACCCCGTCGAATATTTTCGCTCAGGTTGTCGACGTAGTACTTAGACTGGCCAAACATCACCGCGAGCATGAACTTGCCTTGAGCATTCGCTTCAAAGCGATAGGTCGAAAACTTGAGGTCGGTGATCTTGCCTGTGTCCAGCAAGTGGATGACACGTCCCGAGTCGATCGGATTGCGTGCAATCCGATCAGGGTGCCACGCGATGATCGCAGACGCTTCGCCACGCTCAATGCGAACGAGCATCTCGTTGAACTTTGGGCGACCAGGTATTTTCGCGCTCTGCTTTTCTTCGATGATCTCGACGATCTGAATGCCTTCGCGTTCGGCCAGCATTTTCAACTCTTCGATTTGATCCCCGATGGATCTCTGTTGGCGAAGTGGATCGTCCGTCGATTTACGAACGTATGCGAAGTATCGCGTCGTCTGATTCATGAGCAACTCCCCTCTCTTATTGCGGCCGCCCTCGACTCTGTCTCCGCCTCCTCACAGCTACAAGCGGCATTTTCTCCGCTCGCCCGGCTTTCAAGAATTTGTACGCACGTCGCGGGATTCGCGCCACTGCTGATTTCATGAAGAATGTTGGACATGGTCGGTACCTTCACGCGCACCGCGCCAGGTGTCAACGCGCAAATGCGCATGAAAAAGCCGCCCCACAAGAGACCGCTCTTTCGATTTTCTAGAATGGAAATTCGTTCAGTCACGCAATTGCGTAGCCGCGAGCTCGCTGGCTCTTATCCTTCTGCGGAATTACCTTCCCCTCGGCGTTGTAACGGTGAACCTTGCCCGCCTGAACGAGCTTCATGATCGTCTGCGCGATGCTCGGCTTTGAACTAGCCCCGGTCGCTTTCACAACGTCATCAACGCTCACCGGCTTGTTGGCTTTGCCTAGAACCGCGAGAATTCCATCTGCAACTGTTCCGCGGCCGGCTCGCCTGCCGCCGCCAACGCTTGTGCTGCCGCCCGCGTTTCGCGGCGCAGAAGACATCATTCCGAAATCCTTCTCGAACTGACGCTGCCGCTTTCCGAATTCCGAGACATAAGACTGGATACTTTTGCGAAAGTCAGCCAGCTCTTGCTCCATTCCTGCAAGCTTTTCCTTTGCGCCCTGCAACGCTGCTTCCAACTCGCCGAGCGTCATGTCCGAGGCTGTCTTGTTCTTTGCCATGTCTGCGATACCTTCTCTGCCCTTGGCAGTTGCGCCACCCCGCCAATATAAATCCAATTTACAATGCGAGTCTAATCAGAAAACCAGCACCTTTCAAATAAGTCACAGATAAAAAGCACGACGGCGAAACATGAATCTCACGCACTACGTGAACGACATCGTGCCCGGCAAAGACAGCGAGTCAGCTCGCGCATAGCGCTCGATCCTGACTCACGTGAAATCAACCCGCCCCATCGGGATCAGCGGCATTTGTGGGATCTGCGTTGCTCTTCGAGCAGGCGTGTTGCAACTGGTTGAGAATCCGGACTTTGTGGCACTGAAATCACTTGCGGCGAAAGGGGAATTTCTGAACGAGAGCGAAAGGGAAGAAGAGAACGAGAGGGAATGGAGATTACTCGCGAGCGGTCGAACCAAGTTCTAGCTCGCGGCTTGGGGAAGCATGGCTCACGTTGGTGACCCGACGCAAGCCCGAACGAACAGCGCGAACAGCCTTAGGGGAGATGTGTAGCGGG